>NZ_QHKS01000018.1 GCF_003353175.1 Paraburkholderia lacunae
CAGATCTACAACCAGGAACGACCGCATCATTCTTTAAAATACAGAACGCCCGATGAAGTTCATCGGGCGTTTCTAACCGCGAACAGCGGTGCGTAGGTGTCAACCTATGTCAGGACGGGTCAGCTGCTTGCTTCCCTGAGCACCAGTCCGAAAACCGGCTGCCGGAGAGATGCTTCGGATTGCTTCAGGTGCCCGCACCGCCGGCATCGGCGCTGGTGATGCGCGGCTGATCGCCGCCGTTATCGAGCCACGTCCGCAGACGCGTGGCGTCCGCGAAGCGCGAGTACTTACCCGACGAGTCGAGCAGCACCATGATCATCGGACGGCCATGAATGGTCGCCTGCATCACGAGGCACTCGCCTGCTTCGTTGATGAAACCGGTCTTTTGCAGACCGATGTCCCACGTCGGATTGCGCACCAGTGCGTTGGTGCTGTTGTACGCCAGCGTACGCTTGCCGGTGTACACCTCATAGCTGCGGTCGGTCGAGAACTTGCGGATCACCGGATACTGATACGCGGCGTTGACCATCTTCACGAGGTCGCGCGCGCTCGACACGTTCTGGCTCGTCAAGCCAGTGGGGTTTTCGAAGTGCGTGTCGGTCATGCCGAGCTGTTTGGCTTTCGCGTTCATCGCCGCGAGGAACGCCGGACGGCCGCCCGGAAAATAACGCGACAAAGCCGCAGCAGCGCGGTTTTCCGACGCCATCAATGCGATGTGCAGCATGTCTTCGCGCGAGAGCACGGAGCCTACCGACAGGCGCGAGCCGGTGTTCTTCTCGTAGTCGCGGTCTTCATCCGTGACCTCGATCTGGTCGGTCATCAGCTCCTTCGAGTCGAGCACCACCATCGCGGTCATCAGCTTGGTGATCGAGGCGATCGGCACCACGGCGCGCGAGTTCTTGTCGAAGAGCGATTCGCCGGTGTTCTGGTCGATCACGTACGCCACGCTCGAACGCAACATTAGCGCGTCAGGCGTGTCGTGCAGACCGAACGCCTGGCCGACGCTCGGCTGGCGCGGTTCGTACGCGACACGACGCATCACCGAGTGATGGCGTCCGTTCGTCGTGTACGTCACGCGCTTGCGCTTGACGCTTGCGCGCGGCGCGTCGTCATCAGCGGCGACGGGCTGTGCAGCTGCGCTGTTGCCGGCCTTCAACGACTTGCTCGACACCTTGGCGGTGGCGGCTGCCGGCTTCTTGCCTGCTTTCGCGTGTTTAGGGGATTGTGCAGTTGCGGCGGGCGTTGCGGCATAAGCAGTCACAGGTGTGGCGAACGCCGCCGCGATGACCATGGAGGCGGCCACCGACAGAGCGGTGCTGCGGGCCGCGCCGTGGATCACTTTTAGCGACGAAAACATGTCGGTTTTCATTGGTGTTCGTTAGGGAGCGGCGAGAGGTTTCCGCAAGTGTAGTAAAACAACGAAAAATTAGCAATTTTAAGCACTTATACGTGCTCCTTAAACCGGATTGTAAGCTCCGATCGCAAAAACACGAATAAGTGCTGCGCGTCGATCGAAAAAAACGATCGCCGCGCGTCTCGTCTCGCCGCCGCTATCCGTCGGAATCGACGCGATTCTTTCAGCATAACGGCAATTTCGAGACAACCTTGATCAGGGGAAATACGGTCTGAGCGCGAACCTGCGAAGCGTGGCCCGCGCAGCGGAACATTGCCGGGGACTCGCCACAGGTTGTTAAATACCTGCTGGAAACCAGCCAACGCGCATTCGACCGGCGTAGAACATTAACGTTCCGTGACGCTTTCCGGTTTACACCGAATGGGCAGCGGCGCGAATTTTTGTCCCCCGGAGAGGGCGCTGCGCCCGCCTCCACGCTCACGAGCGCCGACCAGAATCCGCCCCTTTTTCGGTAAAAAATACGGTTTCTTTGCGCACCAGCGCGGTGCGAAAGTTAAATTGACCTGCGTCATACGGATGTCATGCATGCCGCATAACGTACTGTTTTATAAGCATTTTTTTAATTTGGTGCAACGCACAAAAAACACTTGACATTCCCCGCCGTCATCCTAAAATGGGAACCATTGCTGCGATGCACAAACATCGCGGTGCGGAGGAGACGAATTGATGCGTCTCGCCATCAACCCAATACGGTCCGCACAGACAGACCGTAATCCAGGAGCGTAAACCATGACTCTGCTGACCCCTGAGCAATTCGCCGCAGCCCAGAAAGCCAACTTTGAAACGTTGTTCGGCCTGACGACCAAAGCATTTGAAGGCGTCGAAAAGCTGGTTGAACTGAACCTGCAAGTCGTGAAGTCAACGCTCGCGGAAAGCCAGGAAAACGCACAACGTGCATTGTCGGTGAAGGACGCGCAGGAACTGCTGGCGCTGCAAGCCAGCCTCGCGCAGCCGGTGGCCGAGAAGGCACTGTCGTACGGTCGTCACGTGTATGAAATCGTTTCGGCTACGCAAGGTGAATTCACCCGCGTTGCTGAAGCGCAATTCGAAGAGCAGAACCGCAAGGTTCAATCGCTCGTCGAAAACGTTGCCAAGAATGCACCGGCTGGCTCGGAAACCGCAGTCGCCGTGATGAAGTCGGCTATCACCGCTGCCAACACCACGTACGAAACGGTCCACAAGGCGACCAAGCAAGCTGTCGAAATCGCCGAAAGCAACTTCAATGCAGCCGCTACGGCCGCATCGAAGGCAGCATCGCAAGCTGCGGCGCAAGCATCGCGCTCGACCAAGAAGGCGGTCTAAGGTTCAACAACGAGCCGGCCTCGCGCCAAACAGGGCCGGCGGTATCGAAAGCAACAGCGCCGTGCGGTGCCGCGTAGCCTTACGCCGCGCCGCACGGCCGAACGCTCCGATACGTTGAACAGCGTATCGTTTGCCCGGCGAAGGCCGGGATTTTTTTTCCCGCGGCTTGCTGCGTTTTACGCGGGTTGCCGCGAGTTCCATGCCCCAACCGGTAAACGCTCTGCTCTGCTTGCTGCAATAAAAAAACGGCGCATCCCTTTACAGGATGCGCCGTTTTTCTTTGATACCGGCTTCTGGAAGACCGTTCAAATGCGAACGGCCCCTTCAGCGTTACTTCTTTTTCTGCGGCGGCAAGTCGGTGCAGACGCCTTCATACAACTCGGCGGCCATACCGATCGATTCGCCGAGCGTCGGATGCGGATGAATCGTCTTACCGATATCCGTTGCGTCCGCACCCATTTCGACCGCAAGGCAGATTTCGCTAATCAGATCGCCGGCATTCAGACCGACGATTCCGCCGCCGATCACGCGATGCGTTTCTTCGTCGAAGATCAGCTTGGTGAAGCCTTCATCGCGGCCGTTGGCGATTGCGCGGCCTGACGCGGCCCACGGGAACACGGCCTTGCCGTACTTGATGCCTTCGGCCTTCAACTCGTCTTCCGTCCTGCCGGCCCATGCCACTTCAGGATCGGTGTAGGCCACCGACGGAATCTGCAGCGCGTCGAAGTACGCCTTTTCGCCATGTGCGACTTCGGCGGCCACGTGAGCTTCATGCACAGCTTTGTGCGCGAGCATCGGCTGACCGACGATATCGCCGATTGCGAAGATGTGCGGCACGTTCGTGCGCATCTGCTTGTCGACGTCGATGAAGCCGCGATCCGTGACCGCGACACCGGCCTTGTCCGCGCCGATCTTCTTGCCGTTCGGCGAGCGGCCGACAGCGACCAGCACGAGGTCGTAGCGTTGCGCTTCGGCCGGGGCCTGTTCACCTTCGAACGACACGTAGATGCCGTCTTCCTTCGCCTCAGCCGCGGTGGTTTTGGTCTTCAGCATGACGTTGGCAAAACGCTTGCTGTTGTACTTCTGCCAGACCTTGACCAGATCGCGATCTGCACCGGTCATCAGACCGTCGAGCATTTCGACCACTTCGATCTGCGCGCCGAGCGTTGCATACACCGTTGCCATTTCGAGGCCGATGATGCCGCCGCCGATCACGAGCATGCGTTGCGGGATCTGGCGCAGTTCGAGCGCGCCGGTCGAATCGACCACGCGCGGATCTTCCGGCATGAACGGCAGCTTCACCGCTTCCGAGCCCGCCGCGATGATGGCCTGCTTGAACTTGACGACCTTCTTGCCGCCCTCGGTCTGCACTTCCATGTGATACGGATCGACGAACGCGCCGGTGCCCGTCACGACTTCGACCTTGCGCATCTTCGCCATGCCGGCGAGACCGCCGGTGAGCTTCTTGACGACGCTCGACTTGAAGTCGCGCAGCTTGTCGATGTCGATTTGCGGCTTGGCGAACGTGATGCCGTGCGCGCCGAGCGCTTCGGCTTCGTCGATCACGAGGGCCGTGTGCAGAAGCGCCTTCGATGGGATACAGCCGACGTTCAGACAGACGCCGCCAAGCGTCGCATAGCGTTCGACCAGCACCGTCTTCATGCCGAGGTCGGCCGAGCGGAATGCAGCGGAGTAACCGCCGGGACCCGACCCCAGCACGAGCATGTCGCACTCGATGTCGACGCTGCCGGAGAAACTACCGGCCTGCGGTGCGGGCGCGGCGGCCCTGGGTGCCGGCGCTGCCGCAGCTTGCGGTGCCGCTTGAGCGGGTGCCTTCTCCGGTGCTTTAGCCGGAGCTGCATCCGCTGACGTTTCGACGAGCGCGATGATCGTGCCTTCCGAGACTTTGTCGCCGGCTTTGACGCGGACTTCCTTGACGGTGCCGGCGATATCGCTCGGCACTTCGATGGAGGCCTTATCGGACTCGAGCGTCATCAGCGCCTGTTCGTTCTCGATGACGTCGCCCGGTTTGATATTGACTTCGACGACATCGACGTCTTTGAAGTCACCGATATCCGGCACTTTTACTTCGACGAGACTCATAGTGTCCCCTTCTCTTATTGATCGTTGATGAAGCGAAGAACCGGAGAACAATCAGCCTGAAAGCTGGCGGCGCGCCGAACAGAATCAGCCTTTGCCGTGCGCCGAAGGACACCCCGCGGGAACTACCCTTGGAGTGCGCGCCTTTCTTTGCCTACTTTTCTTCGGCAAGGCAAAGAAAAGTAGGTGTCGCCCCGCACCGGGGCAACGCCAACAGACCGATAAGAAAGCAGGTTCAACGAAGAGACGCGGATAAGCCATTAACAAAAAAAGCGATCCGCGCCGCAGGCAATCATCAAAAGATCAAAGAATCACACGCCGAAAATCGGCAAGAATCGACCCAAGGTACGCATTGAAGCGCGCCGCTTCCGCCCCATCGATCACGCGATGGTCATACGACAAAGACAGCGGCAACATCAAGCGCGGCACAAACTGCTTCCCGTCCCACACCGGCTTCATCGCGCCGCGCGACAAACCGAGAATGGCGACTTCAGGCGCATTGATAATCGGCGTGAAGTTCGTGCCGCCAATCCCACCCAGCGAAGAAATCGAGAAGCAACCGCCTTGCATCTGGTCCGGCTTCAGCTTGCCTTCGCGCGCCGCCTTCGACAGATCGGTCATTTCTCTCGCGATCTCGACCAGACCCTTCTTGTCCGCGTCGCGAATCACCGGAACCACCAGGCCGTTCGGCGTATCGGCAGCAAAGCCCACGTGGTAGTACTGCTTGAACACGAGGTTGTCGCCGTCGAGGCTGGCGTTAAACGTCGGGAATTTCTTCAGGGCGGACACGACAGCCTTGATGACGAACGCCAGCATCGTGATCTTCACGCCGGCCTTTTCGTTTTCCTTGTTCAACTGCACGCGCAGTGCTTCGAGTTCGGTGATGTCCGCTTCGTCGTTGTTCGTGACGTGCGGAATCATGACCCAGTTGCGATGCAGATTCGCGCCCGAAATCTTCTTGATGCGCGACAGCGGCTTCGGATCGATCGGGCCGAACTTGGTGAAGTCGACCTTCGGCCACGGCAGCAGGTTCAACTCGCCGCCAGCCGCGGCAGGTGCAGCCGCGGCTGCCGGAGCAGCACGCTGGCCGGTCATGACGCCCTTGATGAAGGCAGTCACGTCCGCTTGCGTGATACGGCCCTTCGGACCCGTGCCCTGCACTTGCGTCACATCGACGCCGAGTTCGCGCGCGAACTTGCGCACGGACGGCGAGGCATGGCTCGAATGCCGCGCGCCGCCTTCGCCGGCCGGAATCACCGGCGCTAGCGCAAGCGCCGACGGCGACGCCGGAGCGGGCGACGGTGCAGCCGGCGCATCCGACGGCTTCTCGACGGTTTCCTGCTTCGGCGCGGGAGCCAGCGCAGCCGCGCCACCTTCGGCCTCCACCACGACGATCACCGAGCCTTCCGACACGGTATCGCCCACCTTGACCTTCAATTCCTTGACGACGCCCGCGGCCGTGCTCGGCACGTCCATGGTCGCCTTGTCGGATTCGAGCGTCACGAGCGACTGCTCTTTCTCGACACGATCGCCGACCTTCACCGCGACTTCGATCACGGGAATATCTTTGTAGTCGCCGATATCCGGCACTTTGACTTCTTGCAGACCGCCGCCGCTTGCAGCCGACGCCGGGGCGGGCGCAGCAGCAGCAGCCGGCGCGGGAGCCGGTGCGGCAGCAGGCGCCGGGGCCGGTGCGGGCGAAGCAGCGGCACCGCCTGCAGCTCCATCCAGCACGACGATCAGCGAGCCTTCCGACACGTTGTCGCCAACCTTGACCCTCACTTCCTTGACGACGCCCGCAGCTGAGCTCGGCACGTCCATGGTCGCCTTGTCGGACTCCAGCGTCACGAGCGACTGCTCTTTCTCGACG
Organism: Paraburkholderia lacunae; assembly: GCF_003353175.1. GTDB lineage: Bacteria > Pseudomonadota > Gammaproteobacteria > Burkholderiales > Burkholderiaceae > Paraburkholderia > Paraburkholderia lacunae. The sequence continues at coordinate 6,687 of NZ_QHKS01000018.1, forward strand.
GTATCACCCGCCTTCACCAGCACCTCGATCACAGGGATGTCCTTGTAATCGCCGATGTCCGGCACCTTGACTTCGATCGCTTGACTCATTGTTAGTGTCTCCTGGGCCGCGCACGCGGCCCGCCCCTGACAATCAGGGGCGGGCGCGCACGCCGTGGCACACGGGGAATGATGCCTTAGACGGTCATCGGGTTGGGTTTGGCGGGATCAAGGTTGTACTTCTTGAGCGCCTCGGCGACGACCTTGCGTTCGATCGTGCCTTCATCTGCCAGTGCATTCAACGCGGCAACCGTGACCCAGTAGCGGTCGACTTCGAAGAAGTGGCGCAGCTTTTCACGCGTGTCCGAACGGCCGTAGCCGTCCGTGCCCAGCACGACGAACTTGTGCGGCACGAACGCGCGGATCTGCTCGGTCAGCGCACGCACGTAGTCGGTCGAAGCGATCACCGGACCTTGTGCGTCCTTCAGCAGCTTCTCGACGTGCGAGAGCTTCTTTTCTTCCGTCGGGTGCAGCAGGTTCCAGCGCTGCACTTCGTGACCTTCGCGCGCGAGCTCGGTGAAGCTCGGCACGCTCCACAGATCGGCGGCGACGCCCCAGTCGTTTTTCAGCAGATCGGCAGCGGCGATCACTTCGTTGAAGATCGTGCCCGCGCCCATCAGTTGCACGCGCGGCGCCTTCCCGTCGGCTTCTGCCTTCTTGAACGAGTACATGCCCTTGATGATGTCGGACGCTACAGCATCGCCCTGCGGCATCGCCGGGTGCTCGTAGTTTTCGTTCATCACCGTGATGTAGTAGTACACGTCCTCCTGCTCGGCGACCATGCGGCGCAGACCGTCCTGCATGATGACCGCGAGTTCGTAACCGAAGGTCGGGTCATAGCTGATGCAGTTCGGCACCGAAGCGGCCCACAGCAGCGAGTGGCCGTCTTCGTGTTGCAGACCTTCGCCGTTCAGCGTCGTACGGCCGGCAGTGCCGCCCAGCAGGAAGCCGCGCGAGCGCATGTCGCCCGCCGCCCATGCCAGGTCGCCGATACGCTGGAAGCCGAACATCGAGTAGAAGATGTAGAACGGGATCATGATCTCGCCGTGCGTCGAGTATGACGTCGCGGCTGCGATCCAATCCGACATGCCGCCGGCTTCGTTGATGCCTTCCTGCAGGATCTGACCGGTTTCCGATTCACGGTAGAACATCAGCTGGTCGGAATCTTCCGGCACGTACTTCTGGCCGTCCTGATTCCAGATGCCGATCTGGCGGAACAGGCCTTCCATACCGAAGGTACGCGATTCGTCCGGCACGATCGGCACGACGCGCTTACCGAGCGCCTTGTCTTTCAGCAGGATGTTCAGGATCCGCACGAACGCCATCGTCGTGGAGATCTCGCGGCCTTCGCCCGTGCCCTTCAGGAGCGGCTCGAATGCCGACAGTTCCGGCACCGGCAGCGACTCCGCCTTCTGACGGCGCGCCGGCAGATAGCCACCCAGATCCTGGCGGCGGCTGCGCATGTACTCGAGTTCCTTCGAACCTTCTTCGAACTTGAGGTACGGCACGTTGACGATGTCTTCGTCGGAGATCGGCAGACGGAACTGGTCGCGGAATTTCTTCAGCTGATCCACCTGCATCTTCTTCTGCTGGTGGGTGATGTTCATTGCCTGACCGGCCTCGCCCATGCCGTAGCCCTTGATCGTCTTGGCGAGGATCACGGTCGGCTGGCCCTTCGTGTTGGTGGCTTCCGAAAACGCGGCGTAGATCTTGTGCGGATCGTGGCCGCCGCGGTTCAGGTTCCAGATGTCCTCGTCGGACCAGTCGGCAACCAGCGCCTTCAGTTCCGGCGAGTTGAAGAAGTGCTCGCGAACGTACGCGCCCGATTCCGATTTGTACGTCTGATATTCGCCGTCGACGACTTCCATCATCCGGCGCATCAGCGCGCCCGACTTGTCGCGCTGGAACAACGCATCCCAGCGGCTGCCCCAGATCACCTTGATGACGTTCCAGCCGGCGCCGCGGAATTCGCTTTCGAGTTCCTGGATGATCTTGCCGTTACCGCGCACCGGGCCATCCAGGCGCTGCAGGTTGCAGTTGATCACGAACACGAGGTTGTCGAGCCGTTCGCGGCCGGCCATGCCAATTGCGCCAAGCGATTCCGGTTCATCCGTTTCGCCGTCGCCGAGGAAGGCCCAGACCTTGCGGCCGTCGGTCTTCGCGATGCCGCGCGCCTGCATGTACTTCATGAAGCGCGCCTGATAGATCGCCATGATCGGGCCAAGGCCCATCGAGACGGTCGGGAATTGCCAGAAGTCCGGCATCAGCCACGGATGCGGATACGACGAGATGCCCTCGCCGCCCACTTCCTGACGGAAGTTGTCGAGCTGGTTTTCGCTCAGACGGCCGAGCAGAAATGCGCGCGAGTACACGCCCGGCGACGAGTGCCCCTGCACGAACACGAGGTCGCCGCCATGTTTATCCGACGGCGCATGCCAGAAATGGTTGTAGCCGACGTCGTACAGCGTGGCGGCCGACGCGAACGATGCGATGTGGCCGCCGACATTCGTGTCCTTGCCGGCGCGCAGCACCATTGCGATGGCGTTCCAGCGCGTGTACGAGCGAATGCGGTGTTCAAGATCCTGGTCGCCGGGAATCGGCGCCTGGCGCGTGACCGGGATCGTGTTGATGTACGGGGTGTTGGCGGAGAACGGCAGATGTTCGCCGTGCACGCGGGCAAATTCGATTTGCTTTTCGATGAGGTAGTGAGCGCGGTCAGGGCCCACAGCAGAAATCACGCCATCCAGCGCTTCCAGCCATTCGCCGGTTTCCTGGGGATCGTCGTCTTTTTCGGCGGCGACATATTTCATGACTTCGTCGGGTACAGCGGACATGCTCGTCTCCTGGATATAGAGGAACGCTCTTTGGACAGACGACGCGGACGAAGCACGGCCGCGGCAGCTTCGGCCGATTGTAATAAGGGTCCCGACGTCCGCGCAACAAGATTTTCGAATTACGAGATCACTTCTCATAATGCGGAAAATTGCTGCGGCGCACCCTGATCTGACTGCCGATCGACGGATACGTTGGCTAGTTTGCGCCGGTTATCGTGACTTTCAGCGCTTTTTTGCGCCATTTTCGAGTGACACGCTGCGCTACAATGCCACGCATGTTGACCGAACGGCTTTTCGCACGCTCGGCGCGCACCGCCGGTTCGCCTGCGGATTCGACGCCGTCCTCCCGCTGGCACCATGGACCATGGTGGTCGAACTCCTATTTGCTGACGCCGCTCCTGTCGATCCTGGTTTTCCTGGTCGTCATGAGCCTGATTCTGTGGAGCCTGAACCGGCGCGAACAGCAGCAGCAGGAAGACACCCTCTACCGTAACGTCGCGTGGGCACAGCAGCAGATCCGCCTGTCCATGACGGGCGCGCAGGAACAGATCCAGGCGCTCGCCCGCGACCTCGCCGCCGGCCATTCGGACCCGCATTCGTTCCAGGTGTCTACCACGGACATCATGCAGGGGCATCCCGAAATCCTCTACATGAACTGGTACACGAGCCAGCAGCAGCCGCGCTGGCCCAATACCGCACTGCCGGTGTTCGGCCAGCGGCTTGCCAAACCGAACGATTCGCAGATGGACGAGGCCGTCAAAGCCGCGTTCGCCGAGGCGCGCAGCACGCGCCGCCAGGTGTACTCGCCGCTCATTTACGACGACCTGCGCAACGGCTACATCACGCTGCAAACGCCGGTGTACCGCGACCGTGACTTCCTCGGCACGATTGCTGCTGTGTTCTCGGTGGAAGGGATCCTGAAGCACGACATTCCGCCCGAGCTGTCGGCCAAATACAAGATCTCGATCATCGACGTGAACAACCGCGAGTTGACCACCACGTCGACCCGCCCGCGCCTGCCGCGCGACATGTTCTACGACCTGCCGCTCGACCCGCCGGGCCAGGGCGTTTCGGTGCGCGTCTACGCGTTCCCGCAGCTGACCAACTTCACCAACAACACGCTGGTCTGGCTGGTGGCCGGGCTGTCGTGCTTCGTGTTGTGGAGTCTGTGGAGCCTGTGGAAACACACGCGGCAGCGCTTCGAAGCGCAGCAGGCGCTGTACGCCGAAGCCTTCTTTCGCCGCGCGATGGAAAACTCGGTGTTGATCGGCATGCGCGTGCTCGACATGCATGGCCGCATTACCCACGTCAATCCGGCGTTTTGCCGCATGACCGGCTGGGACGAAAGCGATCTGGTCGGCAAAAATGCGCCGTTCGCCTACTGGCCGCGCGACGCCTACCCCGAGATGCAGCGCCAGCTCGACATGACCTTGCGCGGCAAGGCGCCCTCCTCGGGTTTCGAGTTGCGCGTGCGCCGCAAGGACGGCTCGCTGTTTCACGCACGTCTCTATGTCTCGCCGCTGATCGACAGCTCGGGCCGCCAGACCGGCTGGATGTCGTCGATGACGGACATCACCGAGCCGAAACGCGCGCGCGAGGAACTCGCGGCCGCGCACGAGCGCTTCACCACCGTGCTCGAAAGCCTCGACGCCGCCGTCTCGGTGCTGGCCGCCGACGAGGCCGAACTGCTGTTCGCCAACCGCTACTATCGCCACCTCTTCGGCATCCGCCCGGACGGTCATCTGGAATTGGCGGGCGGCGGGTTCGATAGCGCGCAGGCGTCGTCCGATTCGATCGATATGGTGGATGCCTATGCGGGCCTGCCTGCCGCCGCGTTGACCGAAAGCACCGCCGACGCACAGGAAATCTATGTGCAAAGCATCCAGAAATGGTTCGAAGTGCGCCGTCAGTACATTCAATGGGTGGACGGCCACCTCGCGCAGATGCAGATCGCGACCGACATCACCACGCGCAAGCAGGCTCAGGAACTCTCGCGTCAGCAGGACGAGAAGCTGCAGTTCACCAGCCGCCTGATGACGATGGGCGAAATGGCGTCGTCGCTGGCTCACGAACTGAATCAACCGCTCGCCGCCATCAATAACTATTGCTCCGGAACCGTGGCACTGGTTAAATCCGGTCGAACGACGCCTGACAATCTGTTGCCCGTGCTCGAGAAGACCGCGCAACAGGCGGTGCGGGCCGGCATGATCATCAAGCGCATCCGCGAGTTCGTCAAACGCAGCGAGCCGAAACGGCAAGCCACGCGCGTGGCCGATATCGTCGCGGACGCGGTGGGTCTGGCCGAAATCGAAACGCGCAAGCGACGCATTCGCATCGTCACCGATCTGCGCTCGCGCCTGCCGGTGATCTATGTCGACCCGGTACTGATCGAGCAGGTGCTGGTCAACCTGCTAAAGAACGGTGCCGAAGCGATGGCCGAAGCACGGCCGAACGCGGTCGATCCGGTGATTCGCGTGGTCGTGCGGCTGGAGAGCGGGTTTGTCTGCATCAGCGTCGTCGACCAGGGACCGGGCGTCGACGAAGCAACAGCCGAGCGGCTGTTCGAACCGTTTTACAGCACCAAGTCCGACGGTATGGGCATGGGGCTGAACATTTGCCGTTCGATTATCGAATCGCACCGCGGCCGCTTGTGGGTGGTGAACAACGTCGAATCTGACGGCCACATCACAGGCGCCACGTTCCATTGCAGTCTGCCTATTGGAGAGCCTGACGGCCCGAGCAACGGCGGGTCAGAGGCGCCGACACCACAAACCGTTACGGGAGAGCTATGAACAGCCCAGTCACCACACAGGAAACTGTCTTTGTCGTCGACGACGACGAGGCCGTGCGAGATTCGCTGCGCTGGCTGCTGGAGGCGAACGGCTACCGCGTGCAATGCTTCTCCAGCGCCGAGCAGTTCATCGACGCCTGGCAACCGCATCAGCACCCTGGCCAGATCGCGTGTCTGATTCTCGATGTGCGGATGTCCGGCATGAGCGGGCTCGAGTTGCAGGAACGCCTGATCGCCGACAACGCGTCGCTGCCGATCATCTTCGTGACGGGTCACGGCGACGTGCCGATGGCGGTGTCGACGATGAAAAAAGGCGCAATGGACTTTATCGAAAAACCGTTCGACGAAGCCGAGTTGCGCAAGCTGGTCGAGCGCATGCTCGACAAGGCGCGCAGCGAAAGCACCAGCGTGCAGCAACAACGTGCCGCCGCCGAGCGTCTGGGCAAGCTGACCGCGCGTGAACATCAGGTGCTCGAGCGCATCATCGCGGGCCGCCTGAACAAGCAGATCGCCGACGATCTCGGCATCAGCATCAAGACGGTTGAAGCACACCGCGCGAACATCATGGAAAAGCTCAACGTCAACACGGTCGCCGATCTGCTGCGACTCGCGTTGTCGAACAAGCCGCAGCAGGCGCAATGAGTACGACAAGCGCTGCACGCTTCACCTGAACGCCTCTGAGGTGTGACGCGGCCGGACTGTCAACAGTCCGGCCCGCCCCTGCTGTTCCGCTTCTCCGCTTCTCCGCTTCTCCGCTTCTCCGCTTCTCCGCTTCTCCGCTTCTCCGCTTCTCCGGTCGCGCTTTCTACCGCATGCAGCGACGGCGAGCCGCATGGTTCGACACATCGCCATCAAACCGTTCGATCCGGATGACTCCTGGCAGCCGGTGCAGCAGTAAGCGCACAACCGGCGGGTCGATAGCTGGCCATAGCGTCGAGTGGCCTTGAGCAGCCTTGAGTGCCCTTGAGTGGCATTACGAGCGCGCGCGGCGCCGCGCGGCACGCGAGGGCCGCGCCGGTATAATGTTGGACTTCGCAGCGGCGCGCGTCTTTCCGATTCGCGCCGCGCGCTTTTCCAGAACCGACAGGCTCGCGGAAAAAGCGCCGCCAGGCGAGCTGTGAGCCAGCACGCCAGCGTTGTCCCGCTTTCCAAACCGCCCATCTCGACCGACCATGACTGCCAAACTGATCGACGGCCTAGCCCTTTCCAAGACCCTGCGCGCCGACGTCGCCGCGCGCGCCGCCGCCCTCACCGCCCGCGGCCATCAGCCGGGCCTCGCCGTGGTGCTGGTCGGCGACAATCCCGCCAGCGAAGTGTACGTGCGCAACAAGGTCAAGGCATGCCACGACAACGGCCTCGGTTCGTCGTTCGACCGCTATCCGGCCGACTTGCCGGAAGCCGATCTGCTCGCGCGCATCGACGAATTGAACCGCGATCCGCGCATCCACGGCATTCTGGTGCAGCTGCCGCTGCCGCCGCATATCGACAGCCACAAGGTGATCGAGGCAATCGCCCGGGAAAAGGACGTCGACGGTTTTCACGTCGCCAATGCCGGTGCGCTGATGACCGGTCAACCGCTGTTCCGTCCGTGCACGCCATACGGCGTGATGAAAATGCTGGCCGCGTACGAGATTGCGCTGAAAGGCGCGAACGCGGTGGTGATCGGCCGCTCGAACATCGTCGGCAAGCCGATGGCGCTGCTGCTGCTCGAAGCCGGCGCGACCGTCACGATCTGCCATAGCAAGACGCGCGATCTGGCCGCCCATACGCGCAACGCCGACGTGGTGGTCGCCGCCACCGGCTTGCACAACATTCTCACCGCGGACATGGTGAAGCCGGGCGCAGCCGTGATCGACGTCGGCATGAATCGCGACGAGACCGGCAAGCTGTGCGGCGACGTCGATTTCGCGGGCGTTAAGGAAGTGGCCGGCTACATTACGCCGGTACCCGGCGGCGTCGGTCCGATGACCATCACGATGCTGCTCGTCAATACGATCGAAGCTGCAGAACGCGAAGCCGCGAAAGCTTAAACGCAACAAAACGGCGCAACGCCGGCGAAACGCTTTCGCCGGCTTTTAAGGCAGTTTTCGAGGCCGCTTTTAAGGCGGTTTTCATGGCCTGATCCATCGGCATCGAATCGCGCCGCTCAACAACGCCCCCGACACCCTCAACGAGCGACGCGATCGCGTGCAGAGATGCCGGAGCCTAGCGGCGTATCCGAGCGCGCAAGACGCCGCCGACACCATTTCAGCACCGGCCGCTCCACGAAGTGCCACGACAGCGCCGCGCACAAAAGGATAAACGGCGCGGCAAGCAGCACGGCCGTCACATGGCTCAGTTGCGGCGCGAGGCTCGCGACACACTGCTGCATCATGAAGCCATACAGATAGATCCCGTACGAGTAATCGTGGCGCGGCACGAAACGATGCAGGAGCGGTGTCGTGCCCACCCACAGCGCGCCGTACACGAAGGCCAGATAGAACAGCAGCTGAGCGCCGGCGGTATCGCGGAACACGAGAAAAACCATCGCCAGCGTGAGGGCCATCAGCCCGTTGATGTCGATCCGTTCACGCCAGCCGTACAGCAGCATCCCGACCATGAAAAACGGCTCAGGCCAGAACGAATAGCCGCCGGGCGTTTCGCTGAAATCACGCAGACCGATCTGCAGATGCGGCACATGCACGCGAAACACGAACGCGGCGCAACCGAGCGCCACGGCCAGCACGATGCCGCGCGGGTTCGACAGCAGTCCCAGCATACCGGTCACGAGCACGATCAGATAGCAGCGCACTTCGAGCGGCAACGTCCACAGCGGCGCGCAAACGTCGAAGACAAAACGGTTGTGCTCGAACACGCCGGGCAGCACCCAGCCGGTTTTCAGCACGATGGTCGAGAAGTTGTCCAGATTGGCCCACGTCACGCTGGAGGCAAAATAGTCGCGCAGCGGCAGCGTCGTGAAGAGCGGCCCGATCAGCAGCACCGTCACCAGCGAGCCGCCCGCCACGGCCGGCCACAAGCGCGCGATGCGCAACGCCACGAAACGAGGCACCGAGCGTTGCCGGTCGAAGCTGGCGGTCACCAGCATGCCGCTCAGCAAAAAGAACGCGTAGACGCCAAGCGCCCCGAAACCGTCGAAGCCGAGCGCGTTCTGGACCCAATCGGTCGTGCCGTCGGGCGCTTGCAGCAGATACGAATGGCCGTACACCACGGCGATGGCGGCAAGAAGCCGCACGAGGTCGAAATTGTTGCCGTTGCGCGATAGAGCGTGCGAAAGCGGATTCATCGATACCTCTGGCAGAAGCGCTGCTGGCGGACGGCGACACGCCACAATGCGGCGTGGCAGCAATTTTCACCGTTCGCTTTCGCACAAAGCGACGCGGCCAATTCCTTACGCCTATCCGCCACCTCGGCGCCACCTCGGCGCCACCTGGGCACCACATAAGCGCGCCACATAAGCGCTGCATAGGCGCTGCACAAGCGCCACCTAGACGCGACATAAGCGCTGCATGAGCGCTGCATGAGCGCCGCGTCAGCCTGCGCGCGGCACACCGCGCCCGCGCGCAGCGCCGCGACATCTGATAATTTGTCTGCCGACGGATTGGAATCGGCGCGCCCTGCCCCAATAATGGCTATATCGGGCGCGCCTGGGTTGTCAGCGCGCCCGTCGATTCACTGCGTCGCTTCACCGAGATTACCCGTTCACCCGCGTCAGACAGGAAGCCTTATGTCCACTACCCCCTCGACACACGACAATCCGCTCCTCGATTTCTCCGACCTGCCGCGCTTTGGCGAGATCCGCCCCGAACACGTCACGCCCGCTCTGGACGTACTGCTCGCCAATGCGAGCGCGGCCGTCGAACGCGCCGCCCAGCCCATCACGCCAGCCTCATGGGCCGACGTGGTCGAACCGGTCGAGCGCGCCACCGAGCCGCTCTCGCGCGCCTGGAGCGTGGTCGGTCATTTGAACGCCGTGGCCGACACGCCGGAGCTGCGTGCCGTGTACGGCGAGAATCTGCCGCGCGTGACCGAATTCTGGTCGAGCGTCGGACAAAATCTCGCCTTGTATGAGAAGTACAAGGCGCTCAACGCGAGCGGCGATTTCGCATCGCTCACCGGCGAGCGCAAGAAGATCCTCGGCAATGCGCTGCGCGACTTCCGTTTGTCCGGCGCGGAATTGCCGGAAGACCGGAAGCCGCATTTCGCCGAATTGCAGGAACGTCAGGCGGCGTTGTCGAAGGCGTTTTCGGATCACGTGCTCGACGCGACCAACGCCTACGCGTATCTCGTCGAAGCCGGCAATGAGGCCGAACTGGCCGGCCTGCCCGAAGACGTAATCGAAGCCGCGAAGGAAGGCGCCGAACGCGACGGTAAGACCGGCTATAAATTCACGCTGCACTTCCCGTCGTATTTCCCGGTGATGCAGTACTCGGAAAATCGTCCGATGCGCGAAGCGATGTACCGCGCCTACGTGACGCGCGCGTCCGAACTCGGCCCGCAATACGGCAACGGCAAGTCCGACTGGGACAACACCGAGGTGCTCGCCGAACAGCTGAAGCTGCGCGCCGAAGAAGCGCAGATGCTCGGCTACAACAACTTCGCCGAAGTATCGCTCGCGCCGAAGATGGCCGAATCGCCCGCGCAAGTGATGAGCTTCCTTGAAGATCTCGCCACGCGTGCGCGTCCGCATGCGGAACAGGACTGGAAGGAACTGCGCGAATTCGCCGCGAACGAACTCGGCATGGCCGAATTGCAGCCGTGGGACATGACGTTCGCCGCTGAACGTCTGCGTCAGAAGCGCTACTCGTTCTCCGAAAACGAAGTCAAACAGTACTTCCCGGAAGACGCGGTATTCAAGGGGCTCTTCAAGGTGACCGAGACGTTGTTCGGCGTGCGCATCCGTCGCGACGAAGCAGCCGTGTGGCATCCGGACGTGCGCTTTTTCCGCGTCGAGAATCAGGACGGCGGCCTCGTCGCGCAGTTCTACCTCGACCTCTATGCGCGCGAAGGCAAACGCGGCGGCGCCTGGATGGACGATGCGCGCGGCCGCCACAAACACACGCACGGCGGCGTGCAAACGCCGGTCGCGTATCTGACCTGCAACTTCTCCGCGCCGGTCGGCGGCAAGCCCGCCTGCTTCACGCACGACGAAGTGATCACGCTGTTCCACGAGTTCGGCCACGGTCTGCATCACATGCTCACGCGCGTCGACGAACTGGGCGTGTCGGGCATCAACGGCGTCGAATGGGACGCGGTGGAGTTGCCGTCGCAGTTCATGGAGAACTTCTGCTGGGAGTGGGACGTGCTGCGCGACATGACTTCGCACGTCGAAACGGCGAGGCCGCTGCCGCGCGATCTGTTCAACAAGATGCTGGCCGCGAAGAACTTCCAGAGCGGTCTGGGCACACTGCGGCAGATCGTGTTCTCGATGTTCGACATGCAATTGCATACCGGCTTCGATGCGTCCGGCACGAAGAACGCCACCGAACTCGCACGTGAGATCAACGAGCGCTTCCATGTGGTGCCGCAGGCCGAATTCTCGCGTTGGCCGAATACGTTCAGCCATATTTTCGCGGGTGGTTATGCGGCGGGCTACTACAGCTACAAGTGGGCCGAGGTCCTGTCCGCCGACGCTTACGCCGCGTTCGAAGAAGCCGCGCAAGCTGCGAGCGGCAGCGTGCTCGATGCGGCAACCGGCATGCGTTATCGCAAGGAGATTCTGGAAGTGGGCGGCAGCCGTCCGGCGATGGAATCGTTCAAGGCGTTCCGCGGCCGCGAGCCGAATATCGACGCGCTGTTGCGCCACAACGGCATGACGCCGGAGGCGGCGCATTGATGAGTTGAAACAGCGGCGCGTTTGCTAACGCCGATCGAAAGAAAAGCCGGTGACTTGCGCGAGCAGGCACCGGCTTTTTATTCAAGCTTCAGGCACGCTTCGCAGCTTAAGCGCGGTGCAGTTTGAAGTCGACCTGCGCAGGACGCCCGTCGAGCGAGAGCGCCGCGCGCGCAGCGGGCGCGCGGCTCACCACCTTGCCACGGCTCACCACCGCGAGCCGTGCGGCGCGCAGACGGATCGCTTCGACCGGATCGCGCGCGTCGAGCATCACGAGGTTCGCCGCACAGCCCGGCACGACGCCGTAGCCTTCAAGGCCGAGAATGCGCGCGGCGTTCACCGTGACCGCGTCGAAGCACGCGTGCATGCCGTCCACGCCCGTCATCTGCGCGACGTGCAGGCCCATGTGTGCGACTTCGAGCATGTCGCCGGAGCCGAGGCTATACCACGGGTCCATCACGCAATCGTGGCCGAACGCGACGGTGATGCCGGCCGCCATCATTTCCGGCACGCGCGTCATGCCGCGCCGTTTCGGATAGGTGTCGCTGCGGCCTTGAAGCGTAATGTTGATCAGCGGATTGGCGATTGCGGCGACACCCGACTCGCGCATCAGCGGCAACAGCTTGCTCACGTAGTAGTTGTCCATTGAATGCATCGAGGTCAGATGCGAACCGGTGACGCGCCCCTGCATGCCGAGCCGATGCGTTTCGGCCGCAAGCGTTTCGATGTGGCGCGACATCGGGTCATCCGATTCGTCGCAATGCATGTCGACGCGCAAGCCCTGCTCCGCCGCGAATTCACACAACAAGCGCACGGATTGAGCGCCGTCGGCCATGGTGCGCTCGAAATGCGGAATGCCGCCGACCACGTCGACGCCCAGCGCAATCGCGCGCTTGAGATTCTCGAATGCGCCGGCGCTGCGCAATACGCCGTCCTGCGGAAACGCGACCAGTTGCAAGTCGAGATACGGCGCGACGCGGCGTTTCACCTCGACCAGCGCCTCGACCGCGAGCAAGCGCGGGTCGCACACATCCACGTGACTGCGGATCGCCAGCAAGCCGCGCGCGACCGCCCAGTCGCAGTACTGCAATGCGCGCTCGATCAACGCCTCCTGCGTCAGATCCGGTTTGAGCTCACCCCACAGCGCGATGCCTTCCAGCAGAGTGCCCGACGCGTTCACGCGCGGCAAACCGTACGACAGCGTCGCGTCCATATGGAAATGCGGGTCGACGAACGGCGGCGTCACGAGCGAGCCGGCCGCGTCGATTTCCTCGCGCGCGCCAGCCGCCAGATTCGGCTCGACCGCGACGATGCGGCCCGCTTCGATACCGATGTCGACCGGATGCTTTTGCTGCGGCGCGGCGCTGGGCGGCAGCATCGCGCGACGGATGATCAGATCCATGTATCGCTCCCTTTGACCGTCTTCGACCCTCTTTGACCGATACCGATTCTATCGGCGTCAGAATGTGCGTGCCGGCGTTTTTCGAAGCGCCGTACCGGCCCGCAGCCGCGAATCCGTACCGGCTGCGCCCGCACTGCCCCGTCTATACTCGACGCTCGGCTTCGGCGCACGACGGCGCACGTTATCCACCAAACGGAAGCAGGCATATGAAAACCATCGGCGTGATCGGCGGGATGAGTTGGGAATCGTCCACCGAGTATTACCGGCTCCTGAATCGCCACGCCAAGGCGCGCCTCGGCGGCCACCACAACGCACGCAGCCTGATGCTGACGGTCGACTTCGCGCCGATCGAAGCGAACCAGCGCGCCGGCGACTGGGCCGCGCTCGGCGAACAGATGGCCGATGCCGCGCGGCACCTCGAACGCGGCGGCGCCGATCTGGTCATGCTCGCGACCAACACGATGCACCGCGTGTATGAATCGATTGAACGGGCGATCAAGGTACCGTTCCTGCATATCGCCGATCCGACCGGCACTGCGCTGCGTGCCGCCGGCATCGAGCGAGTGGGCTTGCTCGGCACTCGCTATACGATGGAGCAGGCGTTCTACGCGGGGCGCCTGCGCGAGCGCTACGGCCTCGACACGCTGGTTCCCGATGAAGCCGGACGCGCGGACGTGCATCGCATCATTTACGACGAGCTGTGTCACGGCACGGTGGACGACAATTCGCGCTCGGTGTATCAGCGAGTGATCGAAGCGCTTGCCGCGCGTGGCGCGCAAGCGGTGATTCTCGGCTGTACGGAAATCACCTTGCTGATCAAGCCGGAAGATTCAGCGCTGCCCGTCTTCGATACGACCGCGCTGCATGCGCAGGCCGCGGTGGAATGGGCAATCGATTCGGAGTGAGTGACGCTGACGACGTGAGCATCGCCAGAAGTTGAAACGCTGAAGTTGAAAAGCTGAAATTAAAAAGCCCGCGTGGCACGCGCCAGCGGGCTTTCAACAATGCTTGGTTGCGGGGGTAGGATTTGAACCTACGACCTTCGGGTTATGAGCCCGACGAGCTGCCAGACTGCTCCACCCCGCGTCAGAGAAACCGGATTGTATAGAGATGTTCGCCGGGCGTCAAACAATCGGCCGAAATTATTTCGAACGATGCCTACCGTGCGCCTGCGCGCTCAAAGATCGGAGACTGTCGCGCCTTCCACTTTGCCGTCGATGATGTCGGCGCCGTACTGGCTCGCGCTGCGTTTGGCGACGCCGAAATCGGAGAACGTGGCCGGCAACACAAGCCGAAACACACGGCTTGCCTTCGAGCCGCTGATGGCGCCCGGACGGCAGACGCGCACCGCGACGTCGTAACCTTCGGCGTGACGCTTGTGACCGTCGAACTTGTCGAACTCCCGCGAAAACACCAGCGGATGCACTTCGAAGTCCTTATAAAGGGCAGGATAGAATTCGGCCATGATGCGTCCCCGATACGTGTGAATGTTGTTCCACTATACGCTGCGTAACGCAGCGGACAGGTAAATATTTGGCGGCCGTCGAGACGGCCGGATTGGCGGCTTTGCTGCGCCGCGCTGGACCTGAATTTGCAAACCGGTGCATGATAGCGGCGGTTGCAGCGCTGAAACCGGCTAACCGGCACAATCTCGCCGCCTGGCGAACCTCATTTACCGAACGACATGCGAATCGCCACCTGGAACGTCAATTCCCTCAAAGTCCGCCTGCAGCACGTGATCGACTGGCTCGAAACCAGTCACACCGACGTGCTCTGCTTACAGGAACTGAAGCTGCCCGACGAAAAATTCCCGCGCGCCGAGCTCGAAGCGAAAGGCTACCGGAGCTGGTTCGCGGGCCAGAAGACGTATAACGGCGTCGGCATTCTGGTGCGCGAAGGCCTGAACGTGGAAGAAGCCACCGTCGTGCGCAATATTGCTGGCTTCGAAGACCCGCAGCAGCGCGTGATCGCCGCGACCATCGACGGCATGCGCATCGTCTCCGCGTACTTCCCGAACGGCCAGGCGCCGGGCACCGACAAATTCACGTACAAGCTGCATTGGCTGGCCGCACTGCACGACTGGATCGCGCAGGAAATGGCGCTGTATCCGAAACTTGCGCTGCTCGGCGACTACAACATCGCGCCGGAAGATCGCGACGTGCACGATCCGAAAGCGTGGGAAGGCCAGAATCTGGTGTCGCCCGAAGAGCGCGCCGAGTTCGTGCGGCTGATCGAACTCGGTCTCGTCGATGCGTTCCGCCTGTTCGACCAGCCGGAGAAAATCTACTCATGGTGGGACTACCGGATGATGGCGTTCCGCCGCAATGCCGGGGTACGGATCGATCACATTCTGCTGTCGAAAGCGCTTGCGCAGGCATGCTCGTTTTGCGAAGTGGACAAGACCCCGCGTAAGTGGGATCAGCCGTCGGACCACGCGCCGGTCGTGGCGCAGATCGACTGATCTCCGGCCGGGTCCGGCACGACCCGGCACAACGCGGCACAACCCGGCATGGCGCCAGGACCCTGGCCGCTTCAAGCCTGATTACGCGTCGTTCGCAGCCGCTGCCGGGCTCCTCAAACAGCGCCACAAGAACTCGAACACCATCGCGTCATGCTCGGCCTGCTCCAGCTCATCGGAGCCGCCGTGCCCGCCCTCCGTGTTCTCGCGATACCAGACCTTGTCTGCCCCGAGCGCCTGCATCCGCGCGGTCATCTTGCGCGCGTGTGCGGGATGCACGCGGTCGTCGGCGGTCGAGGTGGTGAATAACACCGGCGGGTACTCAATGCCTGCCGACACACGGTGGTACGGCGAATAGGCAGACAGCACGCGCGCTTCTTCGGGCTCGTCCGGATCGCCGTATTCGTCGATCCATGACGCGCCTGCGTGCAGCAGGTGATAGCGGCTCATATCCAGCAGCGGCACTTCGCACACCACCGCGCCGAACAGCTCGGGCCGCTGCACCATGCATGCCGCCACCAGCAAGCCGCCATTGCTGCCGCCCTGAATGCCGAGTTGCGCGGCGCTCGTCACGCCGCTGTCGATCAGCGCCTCGGCGACCGCGATGAAGTCGTCGAAGGCACGCTGACGATGCTCGCCTTGCGCCGCCGTGTGCCACTCCGTACCGAACTCGCCGCCGCCGCGAATATGCGCGACCACATACACGCCGCCCCGCTCCAGCCAGCCGATGCCCTGCCCGGTCAGATAGCTCGGCAGCAACGGGATCGCGAAGCCGCCGTAGCCGTTGAGCAGACATGGCCGCGCTTGCGGTTCAGCAGCTTGTTGCGCGGTGCGCGGCCCGATCACGC
This sequence comes from Paraburkholderia lacunae, assembly GCF_003353175.1. Taxonomy (GTDB): domain Bacteria; phylum Pseudomonadota; class Gammaproteobacteria; order Burkholderiales; family Burkholderiaceae; genus Paraburkholderia; species Paraburkholderia lacunae. The sequence goes on from NZ_QHKS01000018.1 coordinate 22,888, forward strand.
GCGGTCCAATCACGGTATACGGCACGCGTGTGCCGTCGGCGGACACCGCATGGCCGCGCGTCACGGCGAACGGCGCAGCATCGAACTGGGTCGGCCAGCGGTCGAGCAATTCCCATTCGCCCAGATCGTCGCGAGCCAGATCGGCGAGCCAGTACGCGGGCGGTTGCAGGTAATCGTCGGTGTCGACGAATACTTCGTCGTTCAGCGTCGGCTCGACCGCCGAGACGTCGGCTTGCTCGTCGCCGCGCGCTGGGAAGAGACGCCGGGTCCATTGCCACGTGTCATCGGCGGCTTGCGACGGGGTCCACAACACGGTCCTGCTTTGCACGTCGTCCAGGTACGACACGATCAGATGATTGCGCGTATGCGTCCAATCGCAGGCCGAGGTTTGCGGCGTCGGCGTGAAGAGCGGCACCATCTCGCGCTCGCCGCGTAAAAACGCGGCTTCGCGGATCGCGAGCAACGCACCGCCGGAAAAGCGTACGCCGTTGCAATCCCAATCGAGGCGCGGCTCGAGCAGCAGCCAGCCCTGCCAGCCGCCTACCGCGACGTGCGACGGCACGTCGTACTGACGCCAGGCGCCGGACGACACATCGAGGCAGTACGTTTCCGAATCGAAGAAATCGACGCTGCTCACCATAGTGTGGCGCTGCTCGACCGGATCGTAATGCGCTTCGACACCGATATCGCCAAACGCGCCCTTGTAGACCACCGGCGCGTCGGCCAGCGCCGTACCGCGCGTCCAGCGCCGCACCTCGCGTGGATAACCGGAACGCGTCAGCGTCTTGCGGCCATTGTCCCAGCCGACGTACAGCGTATCGCGATCGATCCACGAAGCCGTGTGCTTGCCGGCCTTCGCGATGACAAAACCGTCGCCGACGAAACGCTGCGCGTCGATGTCGAACTCGCGGACCACCAGCGCATCCGAGCCGCCTGGCGACAACGTGATCAGCGCTCGATCACCGTCCGGATAGAGAATGTCCAGTTCGACGCAGACCCACGGCGTGCCTTCCGCAGCGCCGAGCGCGTCGAAGTCGAGCAGGTTCTGCCAGACCGATGCGCCGCTGCGCCAGGCGGCCCACGGGGTGCGCCGCCAGAGGCCTTTCGGATTGCGCTCGTCCTGCCACAGATCGTAGGCCCAATCCCTCCACCGATCAGGGATGACCGGGCGCTCGCGCGGCAAGTAAGCATCGGCGAGTTTTTGCTTGAGCGTGTCGAATTCCGCGCTGCTGCACCATGCCGCGCGCGTGCGGGCATTCTGCGCCTCGACCCACGCGAGCGCGTCAGGGTCGTCGAGCGCTTCGAGCGACAGAAAGGGATCGGGGGAAAGCGGCCAGGGAAAGGGAAGCGGAGAAGCAGGCATCGTGAGCTGTCGAATGAAAACAGCGTCGATTATGCCTTGCGAGCGCTCCAGGGCTTTTGAAGAGCTTGTCAACGAGCAGCCGGGACGGTTTGCACGCCACCCCGGCTGCTCGCACGAACCTCAAGGCTCGAGGTTGAGTTCCTGAATCTTGCGCGTAATCGTATTCCGGCCGATGCCGAGCCGCTCCGCCGCCTCGACCTTGCGTCCGCGCGTGAAATCCAGCGCTTCGCGAATGACCGCGGCTTCGAAACGGCGCGCGAGTTCGTCCATGACGTCGGCCGCATTCTCGCGCAACATCCGCGCGACTTCGGTCCGCAAGCCGCCCTCCCAGGCGCTGACGGGCGTCGCGACCGGCATGCCGCCTGGCGTGGCAGGAAGCGCCGACGCGCTGGTCCCGCTGACCGGAGCGCCGCCGGCAAGGCCGGCTTCGCCGGTGCCGAGCGCGCCGCCGCCCCCGCCCGCGAACTCGGTCCCGCCCGCTTGCGCCGGCCCGAGGTCCGGCGGCAAATCCTTGATCTCGATGGTCTGCGCCGGCGCCATCACCGTCAGCCAGTTGGCGAGATTTTCCAGTTGCCGCACGTTGCCTGGAAACGGCAGCGACGCAAGGTACGCGAGCGCCTCTTCGGACACGCGCTTCGGTTCCACGCCCAGATCGCGTGCACTCTTTTGCAGGAAGTGGCGCGTCAGCAGCGGAATGTCTTCGCTGCGCTCGCGCAACGCCGGCAAGCGCAAGCGGATCACATTGAGCCGGTGGTACAAGTCCTCGCGGAACAAACCCTGCCGCACGCGCGATTCGAGATTCTGGTGCGTCGCCGCAATCACGCGCACATTGGCACGCAACGGATTGTGCCCGCCGACGCGATAGAACTGCCCATCCGAGAGCACGCGCAACAGGCGTGTCTGCAAATCGAACGGCATATCGCCGATTTCGTCGAGAAACAGCGTGCCGTTCTCGGCCTGCTCGAAGCGCCCCTGGCGCATCGCCTGCGCACCGGTGAACGCGCCGCGCTCATGACCGAACAGTTCGGATTCCAACAGATCCTTCGGAATCGCCGCCGTGTTCAACGCGATGAAGGGACCGTTCGCGCGTGGGCTATGTCGGTGCAACGCACGCGCGACCAGTTCCTTCCCGGTGCCTGATTCGCCGGTAATGAGCACGGTGGCCGCGGAATGGGACAAGCGGCCGATCGCGCGAAACATATCCTGCATCGCCGGCGCCTGGCCGAGCATTTCCGGTGCATCGGCGACGCGCTCGTCCCACGTCTGTTCGCCGCGCATGCTTTCGTCGACCGCGCGGCGGATCAGTTCGACCGCCTTGTCGACGTCGAACGGTTTGGCGAGGTACTCGAACGCGCCGCCCTGAAATGCGGCGACCGCGCTATCCAGGTCGGAGAACGCCGTCATGATGATGACCGGCAAGCCGGGCACCTTGTCACGCACGGTTTGCAGCAATTCAAGGCCGGAGCCTCCAGGCATCCTGATATCGGATACCAGCACCTGCGGGCTGTCGTGATCGAGCGCCGCCGATGCCTCGCGTACGTTCGCGAAGCTACGTGTCGCGAAGTTCTCGCGGGCGAGCGCTTTTTCGAGCACCCAGCGAATCGATTGATCGTCGTCTACTATCCAGATCGGCTTCATATAGTTCGGTCAGAAGTCTTGAGGTGCGTTTGGTGTTAGCAGTCGAGCGGCAGCAGAATCTGAAACTCGGTATGGCCCGGCCGGCTTTCCACTTCGATCAGGCCATCGTGTTGCTGCACGAAGGTCTGCGCGAGCGTCAGACCGAGACCGCTGCCGTCCTCGCGCCCCGACACGAGCGGATAGAAAATGCGGTCACGGATTTCCTCGGGAATGCCGGGGCCGTTGTCGATGATATGCAAGTCCAGTGCCAGCTTACATAAGCGTTTCGACACCGTGATCTTGCGAGCGATGCGGGTGCGTATTTCGATGCGCGCGTCGCCTTGAGAGATGCGTTCGCGCAAGGCTTCGGCCGCATTGCGCACGATGTTCAGGAGCGCCTGGATCAGTTGCTCCTTGTCGCCGCGCAGATCCGGCACGCTCACGTCGTAATCGCGCTCGATCGTCAGGCCGCGCGGAAACTCCGCGAGAATCACCTGGCGCACGCGCTCGCACACTTCGTGAATATTCACATCGCCGACGATATGCGGATGACGGTGCGGCTCGAGCAGGCGATCGACCAGCGTTTGCAGCCGATCCGATTCCTTGATGATGACCTGCGTGTACTCGCGCAACTCGTCGCGCTGACGCTCGCCGAGTTCGAACTCGAGCAATTGCGCCGCGCCGCGAATGCCGCCGAGCGGATTCTTGATCTCGTGCGCGAGGTTGCGGATCAATTGTTTGTTGACCGCGGTGAGGTCGTTCAGACGCTCCTCGCGGTCGGTGCGCAAATGCCGCTCGTTCTCGAACAGTTCGAGCAGCACGTAGTCTTGCGCGCTTTCCAGAAAGCCGACGATCGCATGCGCGTGCAGCGGCTCGTGGCCCGGACGTTCGAGCACGGCGTCCAGATGGGTCGCGTGAAAACGGTTGGCGGCGATCGCGGAGATGGTCGCGACCAGTTCGTCGGCGTTCGAGAAGATGTCCGGCCACGCCATCTGCGTCAGTTGCCGGCGCGAGAGCTCCAGCATCGATTCCGCCGACGGGTTCGCAAACGCGACACGCAACGTGCGCTTTTCGAGCACCAGCACGACCGTCGGCAACGCCTCGAAACCGGGCAGCAAACCGGAGCTGACGAGTTGAGCGTCGTCCGAGAGCGTCTGCTCGTGCCCTTTCCTTGCCTTGATCAGATTCTTGAGAACCATCTTGCAGTCTGGCCGATAGGAGATGGTGATAAATCAGGGGTACCGCCTGGTGTCCTGCTTCCTGTACTGCTGCTTACCCTGCTGCTTGTCCTGCTTCTTGCACCGCACGCAGCGAACGTAGCGAGCCGACTCATGCGTGGCCAACAAAAAAGGGACGGCGCCGCCGTCCCTTCGTGACCGATCGCGAGCGTCGGGCAAGCGCTTCGCCGTTTGAAGGGCGAAGCGTCATTGCCGCTTACAGCGAGTAGTACATTTCGAATTCGATCGGGTGCACCGACTGACGATAGCGTTGCAGCTCGCCCGTCTTCAGTTCGATGTACGCGTCGAGCATCGCATCCGTGAACACGCCGCCGCGCGTCAGGAACTCGCGGTCCGCGTCCAGCGCGTCCAGAGCCTGGTCGAGGCCGGCGCACACGGTCGGGATCTTTGCATCCTCTTCCGGCGGCAGGTCGTACAGGTTCTTGTCGGCAGCTTCGCCAGGGTGAATCTTGTTCTGCACGCCGTCCAGACCCGCCATCATCAGCGCGGAGAAGCACAGGTACGGATTTGCCATCGGATCCGGGAAGCGCGTTTCGATACGACGGCCCTTCGGGTTCGACACGTGCGGAATGCGGATCGATGCCGAACGGTTGCGTGCCGAGTAAGCCAGCTTCACCGGTGCTTCGAAGTGCGGCACGAGGCGCTTGTACGAGTTCGTCGACGGGTTCGTGATCGCGTTCAGCGCGCGAGCATGCTTGATGATGCCGCCGATGTAGAACAGCGCGAATTCCGACAGACCCGCGTAACCGTTGCCTGCGAACAGGTTCGTGCCGTCCTTCCAGATCGACTGGTGAACGTGCATGCCCGAACCGTTATCGCCGACCACCGGCTTCGGCATGAACGTTGCCGTCTTGCCGTACGTATGCGCGACGTTGTGGACGATGTACTTCAATTGCTGCAGCCAGTCGGCGCGTTGCACCAGCGTCGAGAACTTCGTGCCGATTTCGTTCTGGCCCTGGCCCGCGACTTCGTGGTGATGCACTTCGACCGGAATGCCGATCTGTTCGAGCAGCAGACACATTTCCGAACGGATGTCCTGGAACGTGTCGACCGGAGCGACCGGGAAGTAGCCGCCCTTCGTGCCCGGACGGTGGCCGGTGTTGCCGCCTTCGAATTCCTTCGCCGACGACCACGGTGCTTCTTCCGAACCAATCTTGATGAAGCAGCCCGACTGATCCGTGTTCCACTGGACCGAGTCGAAAATGAAGAATTCCGGTTCCGGACCGAAGTAGGCCGTGTCGCCCAGGCCGGTGCTCTTCAGGTACGCTTCGGCGCGCTTTGCCAGCGAGCGCGGGTCGCGCTCATAGCCCTTGCCGTCAGCCGGTTCGACGACGTCGCAGGTCAGCACGAGGGTCGACTCTTCGTAGAACGGGTCGATGAAGGCGGTGTTCGCGTCCGGGACCAGCAACATATCCGATGCTTCGATGCCCTTCCAGCCGGCAATCGACGAGCCGTCAAACGCATGGCCGCTTTCGAACTTGTCTTCATCGAATGCCGACACCGGCACCGAAACGTGTTGCTCCTTGCCGCGTGTGTCGGTGAAACGGAAGTCGACAAACTTGACGTCCTCGTCTTTGACGAGTTGAACGACGTCGGCCACGGATTTACTCATAACCTATCTCCTGATTAACGAATTCGGCGGGTTCAGCCGCCGCCCAATCTAGCTGACCCGTCCCGGCGCGTCCACCCCGGATCGTTGAAGGGGCGCATAAACATTGGCTGGGACAAATCGATCTGAACCAATAAAGCAGCTTCCGTGCCATGTGTGCGCCAACCAGGCGCAGAACCCTATTGTGCGCGCGTTTGCGGGGAATGCACGCACCGAATGGCATGCAGCCCCGATATCTTTGAACGGAGCGATGCACCAAATAAGTGCCAAAGAAAAAGCGGACGCCGAATTAATCTTTGTTTTGGTGCATATTCGTCGAACTGCACCAGTTTTGAGCATTTCATAGGCAGCCGTGTGCGCATCCCTGGCTCTGCCTGTGGCGGCATCCGTGCTGCACGCCGCGCGCTAGAATGATCATTTGGACGGAAGGAGATTGGCGCTCATGAGCACGCTCGAACAGTTGTACGCCCAGGCGGAAAAACGCCGCACCGAGAACCAGTTGCCCTATGCCGGCGCGGTGTCGCCCGCGGAGGCGTTCGAACTGCTGCAACTCGACCCGCGCACGCGTCTGGTCGACGTGCGCAGCCGCGCGGAACTCGATTGGGTTGGCCGGCCGGTGGTTGGCGATGGTCAATACGTGCATGTCGAATGGACCCGTTATCCGGGCGCCGTGCCGAACCAGGAATTCCTCCAGCAACTGAGCGACGCCGCCTCGCCGGATACGCCGGTGCTGTTTCTGTGCCGCAGCGCCGCGCGCTCCAAGCTCGCCGCGATCGCCGCCACCCAGGCCGGCTTCACCAAGGCGTACGACCTGCTGGAAGGTTTCGAAGGCGACAAGGACAGCCAAGGACATAGGAAGACCGTGTCGGGCTGGTGCTTTCGCGGCCTGCCGTGGATCGGCGCCTAAGACCGGCGTCCGCGGCAAGCCTCTGTGACGGTGCGAGGTTCGCGCGGTATGCGCGTAGTGTGAAGCCGCAGGTGCCGTCCGCGGCCGGGATCAATCGCGCGCTTTACCCGCAGCCGCCTCCGGCTCGACGATATCTCCGCCCAGCAGGTGCACGCCCTCGCGCAGCTTGACGAACGCCGCCGCCACCGCTTCAGGCTCTCCCTTCACGCCCAGATCGATGTGATGGCGTGCATACACGCCGCCGCGCTCCGCATCGCCGACGCTCGGCAGACTGAACACCCGCACGCCCGGAAAGTCGCGTTCGATCTTTTCCATCAAGGGCGTGAGGCGCGACTCCGGCAACTCGAACACCAGCAGCGATTTTTCCGCATGCGGCATCGCGTGATGCAGATGCGCGTACTGGGTGTCGAGCACCCACTCGATCATCGGCCACGCCATCACCGGGAAGCCCGGCACGAAGTAGTGCTCTTTGATCGAGAATCCCGGAATCTTGTTGTAGCCGTTCGGAATGATCGACGCGCCCTGCGGATACGTGCCCATATTCAGCCGATGGCGGTTTTCCGCCGAATCGAGATCGAGCGGCGTGGCCGAGTTCGCCGGATGCATGTCGCGGATGCGCTCCTGAATCAGCTTCGCGGCATCGGGATGCAGTTCGAGCGGCACGCCTAACGCGGCCGCCGCGCATTGGCGGGTGTGGTCGTCCGGCGTGGCGCCGATGCCGCCTGTCGAAAACACGATGTCGCCCGACGCGAACGTGCGCCGCAGCGTCGCCGTGATGCGCGCCGGATCGTCGCCGATGTACTCCGCCCAGCCGAGCGACAGCCCACGCGCGCCAAGCAATTCGATGACCTTCGGCAGATGCTTGTCGATACGCCTGCCCGACAGGATTTCATCGCCGATGATGATGACGCCAAATGCCATTGTCGCCTCTTTCATTTGATCAATAAGGGAGCGGCGCCGCGTGCCGCGCGCCGTGCTCTTCCGCGCGCATGCGTTGAAGCGCACGCAGACAGTAGTGGCTGAACCACAAGGCCGAGAACACGAGGATGAACGCGTAGATCCAGATCGTCACCGCGGTGACCACCGGGAACAGCACGATCAGCCATACCGACGACGCCCACAGCAGCGTCGGCAGCGAACCCAGCAGACCGCTGGCGATGCCGATCAGCAGCAGCGGCAGCCGGAAGCGCCGCACCAGCGCGCGCCGTTCGTCGCGCGTCGCGTGCAGCGCGAGCGCGTCGTAGCTCATCACGCGATAGGTCAGCCAGCCCCACAGCAGCGGCGGGATCAGCGCGAAGAACGGCGGCACCAGCCAGAGCGGCAGCGTGACGATCAGCAGCACCAGACACACCAGTGTGGTCCACAATGCCTGGCCGAGGCTACCGTACCACGTTCCGCCACGGCGCATTTCAAGGCTCGCGAATTGCCGTGCCGACAGAAAGCGGATCACCGCCGGCATCGACAGCGTCGCGATCAGCAGCAGCACGCTGACGACGATCAGCGGAATCGCCACCGCAATCACAATGAAAGGCGCGATGGCCGTGTGCAGCGCCGAAAAGCCGAGCCAGTCGAACAGACGATAAAGCGTAGCGGTAAACGACCAGCTTTCGAGCCACGTGCGGGTCGCGCCGATCAGCGACTGCCAGGAAAACCACAGGATCACGCCCCACCCGACCGTTGCCGCGAGAAACGGCATGAAGGTCAGCCAGAGCATGCGCGGGTGGAGCGCGCTGGTGAGCGCGCGTCCGAACGAGCGCAACAAATCATTCATGCGAGCCAGTGCCGGTGAACGCAACGATGGAACAAGGGGAACGGCGAAACGAACCGGGAGACGGACCTGACCGAGGACTCGAAGACGGACCCCAAAACGGCCTCAGATGCGGCCTCAGAGGCGGCCTCTGAAACGGCCCACGAGGAGGACCCACAAACGAACCCGGAACGCACGCAGAAACGTGCACAGGATAAACCACGCGGCGCGCCGCCGGGGGAAACCGGCGGCGTAAGAGGAAGAATGTTCAGACCGAAGCGGCGTCGCCGCCTTCGGTGCGGCGCTTCGGCGAAAGCCGCTCGGCAATGCGCACAAAAGCGAGCCAGTGCTGCGCCCAGAAACCGTCGCCATAGCGGCGGCCTTCGAGTTGATCGCGGATGCCCGTGGGCTCCATTTCGCGGTTCCACGACACGCTGCGGAACAGCATGTCCCACCACGGGAACAGCACGCCGAAGTTGCAACCGTACTTCAGTCCTTCGTGGCCGTAGCCGACCGCATGATGCCGGCGATGGAAGGTCGGGCTGACCAGCAGGCGCTCGCCGAGCCAGCCGAAGTACAGACGGATGTTCGCGTGCTGCACGCTCTGCGCGAGATTGGTGATCGCCACCAGCACGACGAATTGCGACGGCGGAACGCCGATCACCAGCGCGATCGCCGCGAAAAACGATGCCTGCAGCACATCGTCGAGCAGATGGTTGCGGTCGTCCGACCACAGCGACATCTGCTGCTGGCTGTGATGCACCGCATGCAGCTCCCACCACACGCCGATCCGATGCTCCCAGCGGTGATACCAGTAGCCGGCAAAATCGAGCACCAGCAGATACATCACGAACGTGACAAGCGGCTGCGTGGTGACGCCCGGCCACAGGTTGTCGAAATCGATATTCGAAATGTTGTACAGCCGCAGCCAGGCCTGCAGGTTGTCGAAGAACGGCTGCAGCGCGAAAAAGAAGAACAGGTTGAAGACGCCGAGCTTGGCGATCCAGGTATAGATCACGTCGACCCGCACCGCCTTGCGGTTCTCCCACTGCTCGACCGGGCGCAGCGCCTCGAGCGGACGCAGGATCGCGTACATGGCCAGCATCTCGAGGACGCCCACAATCACCCAATACAGCCTGTCGTAAGTGTCTTCGTCGTAATCCATCAGATCGAAGCGGTACAGCAGCGGCTGCACCACGTCGACGTACAGCAGCGTCTGCACCGCTGAGACGAAACTGCCGAGAGACGAAAAAATCAGATGGAACATGGTGTTGGCCTGGTTACTTCATTCGTGACGACTCGCTCATGGGCTGCCCGCGTGCTGCCTGCCTGGTGTTGCCTCGATGCCCGATTACGCGCCGTTCGGCGCCGTCACCGGCGCGCGATCGAAGAAATAGATACCGTGTGGCGAACGGCCGACGGAAATCGTCTGGATCAGCTTACGCGTAGTCAGGTCGATGACGCCGATGTGCTTTGCAAAGCGGAACGTCACCCACAGATAGCGTTTGTCGGCGGAAAGTTCCATGTCGTCCGGCCCCGGCAGCAGACCGGTGATGTCGCCGACGTTGGTGAGCGTGTCCTCGTCGATGATGCTGATCGTGCTCGCGACGCGGTTCGATACCGCCACGTGCTTGCCGTCGGCCAGCGAGCGGAAGTTGTGAGCGCCCTTGCCTGTCTGGATCGTCTTGACGATTTTCTGATTGCGCCAGTCGATCACCGCGACGTAATCCGCGCCGGTCATGCCGACCAGCAGGTATTTTTCGCCCGGCGTCATCCACAGACCGGCCGGCACCTTGCCGACTTTCATCTTCCACTTGACGGTTTGTGTGGCCAGGTCGATCGCGGCCAGCTCGCCCGACACCTGCAGCGTGACGAACACCGTCTTGCTGTCGTTGGTGAACGCCATGTGGCTGGGCATCACCGCGAGCGGCAGACGCGAGGCCAGCGTCATGTTGTTCTGCGCGTCATAGTGATAGATGTCCAGCCGATCGAGGCGCAAGCCGGTGGTGACGAGCCACTTGCGGTCAGGCGAAAAACCGACCTGATACGGATCCTCGATATTCTCGACCCAACGCTGCACCTTTCCCGACTTCGGATCGACGAACATCAGGTTGTTCGATACCGAGTTCGCGACGATCAGCGACGAATTGTCCGGCGTGACCATCAGGTGATGCGGTTCCTTGCCCGTTGGCACGGTGGCGACCACCTGGCGGGTAGCCTCGTCGATCAGACTCAGCGTGGCTTCGCCGGAATTGAGCACGATCACGTTGTTGGCGTGGGCCGCCGGAGAAAAAAAGCCTGCGGCGGCGACCAGCGCCGCACCCGCGGCGAACGTGGCAGTCAAGCCGGGAAGAAATAGTTTGCGCATGAAAACTCACTTCGGAGAACAACTGTGATTGTAGAACGTTTGCCGGCGTCAGCGGTTGACGTGGATGCGGGTGTGATGCGAGTAAAAATCAGGGCGAGAAGCACCCACGTTTGTTAGCAAGCCGTTAGACAAATGTCAGCGTCAAGCCGACCTGCTGGACGCCGCCCCGCCCACCTCACCCGCCGCTCAGCGCTGCATCGATTCCCACACCTTGTAGAGACGCTTCACCGATACCGGCATCGGCGTACGCAGCTCCTGCGCGAACAGCGAAATCCGCAACTCTTCCAGCAGCCAGCGGAATTCTGACAAGCGCGGATCCAGCACGCCGCCGCGTTGCGCCAGCGCGCGCTGGTAGTTCTGCAAGAGCGGCTGGAATTCGGCGAACTGCCGGGCGTCGCGCGCGGGGTCCGCTTTCAGTTTGTCGACGCGCAGCGCGATGCCTTTCAGATAGCGTGGAAAATGCGCCAGCTGCGGGTACGGCGTGTCGACGACGAAGCGCTTGCCGATCAGTCCATCGAGCTGGTTCTGCATGTCCGCATGCGCAGCAGCGAACGCCTTCGCCTGCACCAGCTTCTTCGTCACGGTGGCGTATTCGCTCAGAATCTGCCCGACCAGCCGCGAGATTTCCTGGGCCAATAACGTCAGACGGCTGCGGCCTTCGTCGCGGCGCGTGTGGAAACCGACGTCGTCGTCGGGCAGCGGATCTTGCAGACACGCGCGATCGAGCGCGGTGTCGATCAGTTGATCGCGCAATTCTTCCTGCGTGGCGCGCGGCATGAACTGCATCGCCATTTCGCGCAGACCCGGAAGATTCTTCTCCAGATACTTGATCGGCTCCTTCAACTGCAACGCAAAGAGACGCCGAAGCCCCGCGCGATGAATGCGCGCGGCTTCGTCCGGCGAATCGAACACTTCGACGTCGCAGTGGGTGCCGCGATCCACCAATGCCGGATAGCCGAACAGCGTCTGCCCGCCGCGGCGAATTTCGAGCAGCTCGGGAAGCTTGCCGAAATTCCACGTCGTGAGCTTTTCGTACAGCGCAGTGGCGGGCGCACCACCTTGTGGCGCAGTCTGCGGACCGGCGGGCCCGCCCTTGCCGCGCTGCCCGGCGTTCGTCGACGCCACCGGTGCGGCGACGCTGCCGCCGCCCGCATCCGCCAACGCCGCGCCGGCCGCGCCCGCCGCGATCTTCTGGAAATGCTGCTGCGCCTGGCCGCCCAGTTCGGCCCGCAGTTGCGCCAGGTTGCGGCCCATCGCCAGCTGCCGCCCATGCTCGTCGACGACCTTGAAGTTCATGAACAGATGCGGCGTCAACGTCTCGAGCTTGAAGTCCGATTGCTTCATCGCGATTTGAGTCTGCTCGCGAATGTCGGCGATCAGCGATTCGAGCAGACCGCCCGCGCCGAAGCGCGGACCGCCATGCCGCTCGACAAAACCCGCCGCGTAGTCCGGCAGCGGCACGCAATGACGCCGCAGCTTCTGCGGCAGCGACTTCAGAAGCAGTTGCGTCTTCTCTTTCAGCATGCCGGGCACGAGCCATTCACAGCGCCGCGCGTCGACCTGATTCAGCGCGTAGAGCGGCACCGCGAGCGTCACGCCGTCGCGCGGCGAACCGGGTTCGAAGTGATAGGTGAGCGCCATTTCGACGCCTGCCATCGTCATCCGCTTCGGGAACAGATCGGTTGTCACGCCGGCGGCTTCGTGCCGCATCAGATCGTCGCGCGACAGATACAGCAGGCGCAGCTTGTCTTCCGGCTGGCCGCTCTTGTTCAGCTCGTCGCGATACCAGCGCTCGAACGACGCGCCCGTGTAGATGCCTGGCGCAATCGCCTGGTCGTAGAAGCCGAAGATCAGTTCGTCGTCGACCAGCACGTCCTGACGGCGCGATTTGTGTTCCAGCTGTTCGATATCGGCAAGCAGCTTGCGGTTGTGCGCGAAGAACGCGAGCTTCGTATCGAACTCGCCTTCCACCAGCGCGCCGCGAATGAACAATTCACGCGCGCGCGCCGGGTCCTGCTTGCCGAAACTCACGCGCCGCCGGTGATAGATCGGCAGGCCGTAAAGCATCGCGCGTTCGAACGCCGACACCTGCGCCGCGCGCTTTTCCCAATGCGGCTCCGAGAGCGACTTCTTCAGCAAATGCGCGCCGATCCGCTCGATCCACTCCGGCTCGATCTTCGCGATGCAACGTGCGTAGAGGCGGCTCGTCTCGACCAGTTCGGCGGCCATCGCCCACTTGCCCGCCTTCTTCACCAGCGCGGAACCCGGCCACAGATAGAACTTGATGCCGCGCGCGCCGAGGTAATGCGGTTCGTCGTCGGCTTTCAGGCCGATGTTGCCGAGCAGCCCGGTCAACAGCGCGAGGTGGATCTGCTCGAAGGTGGCTTCGGCCTCGTTCAGACGCCAGCCGTGTTCGCGCACCACCGTCAGCAGTTGCGAATGCACGTCGCGCCATTCGCGCAGGCGCAGTTGCGACAGGAAATTCTTGCGGCATTCGTCCTGCAACTGCCGGTTCGACTTCTTGTGCGCGATCGCTTCTTCGAACCACGTCCAGATTTTCAGCCATTGGAGGAATTCGGAGCGCTCGTCGGCAAAGCGGCGATGCGCCTGATCGGCCTGCTCCTGCGCTTCGATCGGCCGGTCGCGCGGGTCCTGCACCGACAACGCGCTAGCGATGATCAGCACTTCCTTCAGCGCCTGCTGATCGCGCGCGGCGAGAATCATCCGGCCGACGCGCGGATCGAGCGGCAAGCGCGCGAGTTCGCGGCCGAGCGGCGTGAGCTGGTTGTCGTCGTCGACCGCGCCGAGTTCGTTGAGCAGTTGATAGCCGTCGGCGATCGCGCGGCCCGGCGGCGGTTCGATGAACGGGAAGGTTTCGATCGCGCTCAGGTGCAGCGACTTCATCCGCAGAATCACCGACGCGAGCGACGAGCGCAGAATTTCCGGATCGGTGAAGCGCACGCGGCCCTGGTAGTCGCTTTCTTCATACAGACGAATGCAGACGCCATCGGCGACCCGGCCGCAACGCCCCGCCCGCTGATTCGCGGCGGCTTGCGATATCGACTCGACCTGCAACTGCTCGACCTTGTTGCGATACGAGTAGCGCTTCACGCGCGCAAGGCCCGTATCGACCACATAGCGAATCCCCGGGACCGTCAGCGAGGTTTCGGCGACGTTGGTCGCCAGCACGATGCGGCGCGCGTTCGAGGTGCGGAAAACACGCTCCTGCTCGGCGGCCGAGAGGCGCGCGAACAGCGGCAGAATTTCCGTATGCGGCGGATGATGCTTGCGCAGCGCCTCGGCGGCGTCGCGAATTTCGCGCTCGCCGGGCAGAAAGACCAGCACGTCGCCGGGACCTTCGCGGCACAACTCGTCGACCGCGTCGACGATCGCTTCCATCAGATCGCGATCCCGATCTTTGCCAGATTCGCGCTGGGTTTTCGGCCTGTCGCGCGATCCACGCGGCGACGACGACGCCGAAGTCCCTTGCGCCGCCTTCACCGCCGGACTGTCTTCCACCACCGGGCGGTAACGCACTTCGACCGGATAGAGACGGCCGCTCACTTCGATCACCGGCGCGGGCTTTTCCTCGCTGCCGAAATGGCGCGCGAAACGGTGCGCGTCGATCGTTGCCGAGGTTACGATCAGCTTCAGATCGGGGCGCTTGACGAGAATTTCCTTCAGATAGCCAAGCAGAAAATCGATGTTCAGGCTGCGCTCGTGCGCTTCGTCGATGATCAGCGTGTCATACGCTTTCAGCAGCGGATCGGTCTGCGTTTCGGCGAGCAGAATACCGTCGGTCATCAGCTTGACCGAGGCGCCGGGCGACAGATTGTCGGTGAAGCGCACCTTGTAGCCGACCACTTCGCCGAACGGCGTGCCGAGTTCTTCGGCGATGCGGCGCCCCGTCGCCGACGCGGCGATCCGGCGCGGCTGCGTGTGGCCGATCAGGCCGGTGCCGCCGGCGCCGAGGCCACGCCCCAAGGCGAGGCAGATTTTCGGCAACTGGGTCGTTTTGCCCGAGCCCGTCTCACCGCAGACGATCACCACCTGATGCTGCCCGATCGCGCGCGCGATCTCTTCGCGGCGGCCGGACACCGGCAGCGCTTCGGGGAACGCGATCGGCGGAATCGGATTCGGCTCGACCACGCGCTGCGGGCGCGGCTGACGCGGTTCGCGCGGTTCACCGCGCGGCTTGCGCTCGGCATCGCTCGCTTGCGGCGTTGCTTGCGGCGTTGCTTGCGGGGTTGTTTGCGGGTTTTTTTGC
This sequence comes from Paraburkholderia lacunae, assembly GCF_003353175.1. Classification (GTDB taxonomy): domain Bacteria; phylum Pseudomonadota; class Gammaproteobacteria; order Burkholderiales; family Burkholderiaceae; genus Paraburkholderia; species Paraburkholderia lacunae. Next base: position 38,004 of record NZ_QHKS01000018.1, read on the forward strand.
GCGGGCGCGCCGGATTCGCGGCGAAGCTGGCCGCTCCGCGCCATTGCGCCGCCTGGCCGCCTAGCACGCGCGTCGCCGCGCTTCGGCTGATTGGGAGCACTCGCGCTGGCGGGCTGCGCGCCTGATTCGTGGCGAGCGCCCTGCGGCGGATTTTTTTTCTGCGCCGACGCTTGCGCGGCATCAGCGGCACGGCTCGGCTCGCGCGCCGCCGACGGCGTGTTGCGCGGCGCGTCCTGCGCATGACGGCGCGCAGCGTCGCCGGACTTCACCTGATCGGTGGCCGGCGCCGGATTCTCGTTCGCCGTAGCGGGACTTTTGGGTACATTCGACATGGGGGCGCATTATAATCCCCGGCATGAATTCCCAAACCGACCTCGTCCCCGCGCCCGCGAGCGTTCCGGCCCCCTCCGGAGCGACGGAAAACCTCGCACAGCACGCGCAATTCGTCGACTGGATGCGCTCAGTCGCCCCGTACATCCATGCGTTCCGTAACAAGACGTTCGTCGTCGGGTTCGGCGGCGAGGTGGTGCATCAGGGGCTCCTGAATGCGCTCGTCTCGGATATCGCATTGTTGCAGGCCATGGGCATCCAGATCGTCCTGGTGCACGGCTCGCGACCGCAGGTCGAAGAGCAAATGAGCCTGCACGGCGTGGAGTCGGAGTTTTCGCACGGCATGCGCATCACGGATGCGCGCGCGCTGGAGTCGGCAAAAGAAGCGGCCGGCGAAGTGCGTCTGGATATCGAGGCCGCGATCAGCCAGGGCCTGCCGAACACGCCGATGGCGCATGCCCACATCAGCGTGGTGTCCGGCAACTTCGTGACGGCGCGCCCGGTCGGCATTCTGGACGGCGTCGATTTCCAGCACACCGGCGTGGTGCGCAAGATCGACGCAGATTCGATCCGCCATTCGCTCGCGAGCCGCAAGCTGGTGCTGCTCTCGCCGCTCGGCTTCTCGCCCACCGGCGAGGCGTTCAATCTGTCGATGGAAGACGTCGCGTCGGCGGCGGCGATTGCGCTGCGCGCCGACAAGATCGTGTTCCTGACCGAAACGCCGGGCCTGATGGAAGCCGGCGAAGACGGTCCCGAACTGATCCGCGAACTGTCGCTCGACGACGCCTACAAGCTGCATGAAAGCGGCGAAGTCACCGGCGACGCCGGTTTCTACCTGAAGCACTCGATCCGCGCGTGCCGCGGTGGCGTGGCGCGGGCGCACATCATCCCCTACGCGCTCGACGGCAGCCTGCTGCTCGAACTGTTCCTGCACGACGGCGTCGGCACGATGATCTCGTACGAGAACCTGGAAAGCCTGCGCGAAGCCACGCCGGACGACGTCGGCGGCATTCTCTCGCTGATCGAGCCGCTCGAAACGGACGGCACACTGGTACGGCGCGGCCGTCACCAGATCGAACGCGACATCGACCATTTCTCCGTGATCGAGCACGATGGCGTGCTGTTCGGCTGCGCGGCGCTGTATCCGTACACGCAGGAGCGCATCGGCGAAATGGCGTGTCTGACAGTCGCGCCTGAAGCGCAAGGCACCGGCGACGGCGAACGGCTGTTGAAGCGCATCGAGCAGCGCGCGCGGGCACGCGGTCTCACGCGAATTTTCGTGCTCACCACGCGCACCGAACACTGGTTCCTCAAGCGCGGTTTCGTCAAGGTAACGGTCGACGACCTGCCGGAGGACCGCCGCCGGCTCTATAACTGGCAGCGCAAATCGCTCGTGCTGATGAAACAGCTCTGAGCGTCCCCATATGAAGCGACTGCCCGCCCCAACATTGATACAGTAACCATTTTTCATGGGACCGGAGTAAGTGCTGAAGCACTAACTACAGTAACCATTTTTCATGGGACCGGAGTAAGTGCTGAAGCACTAACTACAGTAACCATTTTTCATGGGACCGGAGTAAGTGCTGAAGCACTAACTCCGGTCGACACAGGAGAAGCACAGCATGACTCGTTTGGTTCAATGCGCGAAGCTCGGCAAGGAAGCCGAGGGCCTCGATTTCCCGCCGCTGCCGGGCGAGCTCGGCAAGCGGATCTACGAAAGCATTTCGAAGGAAGCCTGGCAGGCCTGGTTGAAGCAGCAAACCATGCTGATCAACGAAAACCGCCTGAACATGGCCGATCCGCGCGCACGCCAATACCTGATGAAGCAAACCGAAAAGTTCTTCTTCGGTGAAGGCGCCGATACGGCACAGGGTTATGTGCCGCCAACGGCTGAGTAAGCGCTTCCGGCTGCACGCTGTCAGTTTCAGTCCCGCGGACAGCGTCAAGCGCCGGTACTGAGCCGGATAAAAATCCGCGCCGCGTGCGCGGATTTTTATCGTCCGCTTTTTAGCACAATTGCCGTTCTTCAGGGCGCCGCCGGTTTCTCCAAACTGTACATTTCGGGCTGTTTTCAGGCCGCTCATCCCCGCCGCTGCGATCCGCCCAATCCCCCGCCCCGCAAGGGATTGAACCTCTCCCCAAGCCCTCGCCGGATGCCCAGTTTGCACGATCCTCTGTCATCGTGCTACTATGTGCGCCGTTCCAACAGCAATTCACCTTCATTCGCGTTCGGTTCATTGTGGCGCACACACAGTGCGTGCAGCCCTTCTGGATTGGACAGTTTTTTATACAAGAAGGCTTGTCGGTCATTTCACCGTTTCATCTCGCTACATAGGTGGTGGTGAGCGGCGATCCAGCACCGGCCTTTTTCGTTTCGAGCCTTTCAGCGGCGCGCGGGCCAGCTTTCAGCCACCTCTGCGTCCTCATGCATCTGCCCCCCTTCCACGGCCACGCAGATGCAACAGTCAGCACAATCTTGACGAGTGTTTTTTCGCGAATCGTTCGCGAGGCACGGGCGTTTTGTTTTCCTTTTTGCGTCCTCAACTCTTGCGCCGTCTGCGGCGAGGGAGATACCAGCGCCCCGATCGCGAAACTGCACTTCCCAGCAACCGTGGCGGAACATTCATGCGCATCATGAGTTTCGTCGCAGTCATTGGAGTTTTCACCTTGACCGCTTCCAGCAACGGCTTCTGGCGACATCACAAAGAAGAACAACGCCTCTCTCCCGACGACATCACGATCGTCGATCAATCTCTCCTCAAGCGTGCCGTCGGCGCGATGGCGCTCGGCAACGCAATGGAATGGTTCGATTTCGGCGTGTACAGCTACATCGCTGTCACGCTCGGCAAAGTGTTCTTCCCGTCGTCGAGCCCGTCCGCGCAGCTGATCGCCACCTTCGGCACGTTTGCCGCAGCGTTCCTCGTACGGCCGGTGGGCGGCATGGTGTTCGGGCCGCTGGGCGACCGCATCGGCCGTCAGCGCGTGCTGGCGATGACCATGATCATGATGGCGCTCGGCACCTTCGCGATCGGGCTGATTCCCAGCTACGCGTCGATCGGCATTCTCGCGCCGGCCTTGCTGCTGGTTGCGCGTCTGGTGCAGGGCTTTTCGACCGGCGGTGAATACGGCGGCGCCGCCACCTTCATCGCCGAGTTCTCGACCGACAAGCGCCGCGGCTTCATGGGCAGCTTCCTCGAATTCGGCACGCTGATCGGCTACGTGCTCGGCGCCGGCACGGTTGCGCTGCTGAGCGCGACGCTGTCGAACGAAGCGCTGCTCACGTGGGGCTGGCGTGTGCCGTTCCTGATCGCAGGGCCGCTGGGCCTGGTGGGTCTCTACATCCGGATGAAGCTCGAAGAAACGCCGGCGTTCAGGAAGCAGGCCGAGCAGCGCGAAGCCGAAGACAACGCGCTGCCCAAGCAATCGTTTCGCCAGTTGCTCGTGCAGCAGTGGAAACCGCTTTTGCTGTGCGTCGGACTCGTGCTGATCTTCAACGTTACCGATTACATGGCGCTGTCCTATCTGCCGAGCTATCTGTCGGCCACGCTGCACTTCAACGAAACGCACGGTCTGTTCCTCGTGCTGGTGGTGATGGTGCTGATGATGCCGATGACGCTCGCAGCCGGCCGTCTGTCCGACACGATCGGCCGCAAGCCGGTGATGCTGTTCGGTTGCGTGGGTCTGTTCGTGCTGTCGATTCCGGCCTTGCTGCTGATCCGCATGGGCGAGATGCTGCCGGTGTTCGGCGGTCTGATGATTCTCGGCACGCTGCTGTCGTGCTTTACCGGCGTGATGCCGTCGGCGCTGCCGGCGTTGTTCCCGACGAAGATTCGCTACGGCGCGCTCGCCATCGGCTTCAACATTTCGGTGTCGCTGTTCGGCGGTACGACGCCGCTCGTCACGGCATGGCTGGTTGACCGCACCGGCAATCTGATGATGCCCGCGTACTACCTGATGGGTGCGTCGCTGATCGGCATCGCGTCGGTGTTCGCGCTGCGCGAGACGGCGCGCAAGCCGCTGCTCGGCTCGGGTCCGTGTGTCGCGACGCGCGCGGAAGCGCACGCCGTGCTGCGCGGCGAACTCGAAGCGGCGGAGATGGACGAAAACTATGCGGCGGCGGCAACGGCGCGCGCATGATCCTGCGGCTCGATGCTACGGGTTGATGCTGCGGGTTGATGCTGCCCGGCACTGCGTTAGCCACTGAGTCGTCAAGCTGGAAAACGGGCAGGCAAATAGGAACTGCCCCCGCAGAGTTGGACAGTTTGCGTTCAGATTTGAGCGGGCTGAGTTCTGTACATCGCAGGACTCAGCCCGTTCAACTTCAGCTCGATGAGTTTGTGTTTGTTGTTGCCTGCGCAGCAAATATCGCGCGACTAGACGTAACGGGCTTCGTCGAGATCGGCGATCAGCGTGGGACCGGTCGGCTTCCAGCCCAGCCGTGCCTGCGTCAGCACGCTGGAAGCAGGCATATCCAGACCGACGAACATCGCCATCCATCCGAAATGCGCCGCCGCTTCTTCCGCGGCGATCGACACGACCGGCAAGTTCAGGCCGCGTCCAAGCGACTCGGCGATTTCGCGGCTGCTGATGCCCTCTTCCCCCACCGCATGATAACGAGCACCCGGCTCACGCTTTTCTATCGCGAGCCGATACAGACGCACGACATCGGAAAGATGACCCGCGGGCCAGCGATTACGTCCCTCACCCACATAGGCCACCACACCCTTCTCCCGAGCGATGGCGACCAGCGGCGTGATAAGGCCCTGCTTGAAAGGATTGTGAACTTGCGGCAGCCGCATCACCGACACATTGATACCGGCTTCAAGCAACGCATGACCCGCCAGTTCCGACCCGATACGCGGATTGGGGTGGCGGGTGTTGAAGACATCTTCGCTCGCCGGTTCGCCGTGCTCGCCGCTGCCCACTCCCGTCCCGGACGTGATGAGCAGCGGGCGATCGGAGCCGGTGAGCGCGGAACCGAGTGCGGCGATGGCGCGCTTGTCCTTTTCGCAGTTCTCGACGAAGTTCGAGAAGTCGTGATCGAAAGCCGCGTGGATGACAGCGCCCGCTTTCGCCGCGCCATCGCGCAAGCTCGCGGTGTCCTCCAGAGTTGCGCGATGCACTTCGGCGCCCGCATCGGCAAGCGCTTGCGCGCCTGCGTCCGAACGCGTCATGCCGATCACCTGATGGCCGGCTGCGATAAGCTCGGGAACGAGGGCCGAACCGATAAAACCTGTCGCACCCATAAGAAAGATACGCATAGTGAACTCTCCTTGTTTGTCACCCGTTCACTATCCGATCATTTCTTATCCCGTTAAAGTAGTGATCTCATCATAGTAAAACGACTAACAGGGTTCCCATGTCAGTCAATTCGGCTCGATCGCTCGGCGATTTTCTGCGCAGCCGCCGCTCGCGTCTCGATCCCGCGAGCTTTGGATTTTCCGGACGCAGACGAACGCCAGGGCTGCGCAGGGAAGAAGTCGCGCAGCGCGCCCATATCAGTCCGACCTGGTACACATGGCTCGAACAGGGACGGGGCGGCGCGCCGTCGTCGGAGGTGCTGGAGCGCATCTCCAGCGCCCTGATGCTGACGGATACGGAGCGCGAACATCTCTTCATGCTTGGGCTGGGACGGCCGCCGGAAGTCCGCTACAAGTCGGTCGAGGCCGTCAATCCCCGCTTGCAGCGTCTGCTTGATTCGCTCCAGACGAGCCCGGCAATCATCAAGACCGCCACCTGGGATGTCGTTGCGTGGAATCGTGCCGCGGCTGTCGTGTTGACGGACTATGCTGCGCTTCCCGCCGGCCAGCGCAATATCCTGCATTTCCTGTTTCGCAATCCCGCCGTCCGCGCCAAGCAGCACGACTGGGAAAGCGTCGCCCGTTTCGTCGTGGGCGCCTTCAGGGCGGATGTGGCGCGCGCCGGTCTTGTGTCCGAGGTTGGCGCACTCGTCGACGAGTTGAGTCGTGTCAGCCCGGAGTTCGAGGCCTTATGGCGCGATAACGAAGTGCTCGGTCACGGCGACGCGGGTGGCGTGAAGCGCCTGATGCATCCAATACTGGGATCGATCGAGCTGGAATATTCGGCATTCTCCGTCGATGGCCGTCCGGACCTCGGCATGATCGTCTATACCCCGCTCGACGGTGCGGTGGCCGAGCGCATCAAGCTGCTTGCCTCGCAGGGGTGATGCTTAGGTTCAACGAAGCGGCGCGTATGCCGAGACGTTGTCGCTGATTGAGAGCATGGAGTTGATTGTCGCGGCGAGCGCGCAAGATAACACTCACATTCGAATCTCACTGAAGCGGTCAATGGTCCTTCGTTCTTACGTACGGCCAACTGCACCGAAACAGAAACAGGGCTGAGTAAGCTCAGATACAGTCTCCGTTGTGCCGCTCTCGCTAGATCTGACCTCTGAACGTCTTATCTGGCGGGCATTCCGGGTAGATTTTCAATCTGTTGGAAACCCTTGTCCAGATCGACGAAGGTTACTTCGCCTGATGATCCTTTGGAGAGTAAGCAATTACGCGGATCTGAGAGGTATAGGTGGGCGATGACGTTCCAGTTGCTGAGATCGCTGACGCTGATGTTCCGGACGACTGGCGGCAAAATCTCGACTGGTCACGCGGCGCGGGCACGGAGTGGCTGCAGATAGAAACGAGCGCGGTGTTGAAGGTACCGAGCGCGGTCGTTCCCTTCGCCCACAACTTTCTGTTCAATCCAGCCCATCCCGCCGCTGACGCCGTGAGGATTGCCGACGCACTCCATGTAAAGCACGACGACCGGATCCTCAAGCTTCTGACTCGGGGCTGAATATCCGTTCTGTCCACTTGGCCCTCAACCAATATCCGCAGTTGCCTTAATGGCGCGATCAGAACGCACGTTGGTAACCGCGATCCCGCGTCCTATGGGCTTATCGCCGGGTTTATGAACGGCTGCTGTCGGGCAGGCGCGATCGCCTCTTGTCGACCCTATTCAGTCAGTCCACTGCGCCGGACTTCGGGCCGTTTTCCTTGCTTAAGCGGACGTCAGACTGCGTCCGAATGAGAACAGTCTGCACGAAGCATCGAGGTCACAATCAGGTGTGCGCTGGGCTATAGGGAGCATCTCCAGCCCTGTGAATTCCTATGAAACAGGGGAAACCCCCAATGCTATCTGGATTTCGAGACCGTCGCGGTTGCCCATTGACTCAGTTCGCTCACCCGCTCAAGCACGCGTATAACATCTCCGGCGTTGGCGCTACCAAGCTGAAAGTCATGTTCGGTGATCATCGTACAAAGGGCATCGAAACCGTCGGCCGAGAGTTTCCAGGTCTTGAACCGAAGTCCTTCCTGAGTCGCCTTTGCGATTGCCTGCTCCGCCTTGCGTGTTTGCTGATGATCCAGTCGACCATGTCCGCAATCAACAAGCAGGCCCGCCGCAAGCACCATCTCCAGCAAGGCCTGAGCTGCCGCAGCATTGCCTTTCCCGACTTTCATCGACTCGAGTGCGACGTGATAACGCAACGAAAACTGGTCGCCGATGTAAGCGGGAATTGGCATTACAAGCGGATCATCTGCGTAATGACCGTCCCTATGCGTCGCGAACATTGAAAGCATCATCTAAGCGGGGATTCGCGTCATTGACATATAGGCAGAGCCGACTCAGGCAGCCAAAGCATGAGTGCCGGCCCTTTTGAATGCCATGCCGCCGGCGTCGAAGACGTGGCAGTGCTCAGGCGCTACCGACAAATACAGTTCGTCGCCGTGTGCATGGCGTTGGAGCGGAGGAATGCGGGCGATCAAGCCCTCCGCAGCCACAACGTTTTCGATATAGAGATACGCGGCATCTCCCAGTGATTCCAGCGCCATCACCTTCGCCTTCAGGCCTTCGGGAGACGAGCTCACATGCAAGTGTTCCGGCCGCACACCCACTGTGACCTTGTCACCGGGTCGAGCGTTACCCGCTTCGACGGCTGCGTGCTGCATTTCCCCGGTAACGAACTTGACCACAATGCCCTCCCGACCGACTGAGTGCACGGTTCCGTCAAGGAAGTTCATTTTTGGCGAGCCAATGAAGCTGGCGACGAAGCGATTAGCCGGCGCGTGGTACAGCTCATTGGGCGTACCAACCTGCTCAATGTTTCCGGCCGATAGCACGACGATCTTGTCCGCAAGCGTCATCGCCTCGACCTGATCGTGCGTCACATAGATCATCGTCGTCTTGAGTTCGTCGTGCAGGCGTGCGAACTCGAGTCGCATCTTCACCCGCAGCGCCGCATCGAGATTTGACAGCGGCTCGTCAAACAGGAACACCTTCGGCTTGCGCGTGATCGCGCGGCCGATCGCGACGCGCTGACGCTGGCCGCCTGACAGCTGTTTCGGCTTGCGCTCGAGCAGATGATCGATGTGCAGGATCTTCGCCGCATTGCGTACGGCTGCGTCGATCTCGGGTTTCTTCGCACCCGCGAGTTTCAGGCCGAACGCCATGTTGTCGAACAGCGTCATGTGCGGATAGAGCGCGTACGACTGGAACACCATCGCAATGCCACGTTTGGCTGGCACAACGTCGTTCACCCGAATACCATCGATTTTCAGATCGCCGCTGCTGATTTCCTCCAGCCCGGCGATCATTCGCATGAGTGTCGACTTGCCGCACCCGCTCGGGCCGACAAATACAACAAATTCACCGTCCTGTATGTCCAGGTTGATGTCTCGCATCACTTCATGTTCGTCGTAGCGCTTGCTCACGTTACGCAAGTTAAGGCCTGCCATAGTACGTCTCCTTGTCCTTCATTCGGCCGTCGACGCCGACGGTGTGAATGTCATCTCCCTGATCCACTCTTCAGTGAGACCCGGGAGTTGCTTCATGTGACTAAAAGTCTCTTTCACCCCAGCGCCACGGAGTTTGCTAGCCTGCTCCTCCGGGTTGTGCGTGCCTCCCGTGTAGCCCAGTACGGTCATGCCTGCCACAACTGCGGCTGTCGCGCCGGCAACACTGTCTTCGACAACGAGGCAACGCCGAGGCTCGACCGCCATCCGCTGTGCAGCGAGCAGATACACGTCTGGCGCGGGTTTGGGATTGGCCACCATGTTGGCGGCGAACAACCGTTCCGCGAAAAATCTGTTCAGACCGGTGCGTTCAAGAATCTGCGACACATAGTCGGAAAAACTGTTGCTGGCACACGCTTTCATTAGCGGTATGTTTGCGAGTGCCGCGTCAATCCCATCCACCATAGGTGCCTTGATCGCCGCTGCCTGGACGGTGCGGTGGATTGTTTCCATTTCCCCCGTCGACAGCGTCCTGCCAAGCGTCGACGCCGTTGATTGAAGTACATGCTCGGTGCGGAAGCCGAGCAACGGCATCACAACGGCCGCCACATCTGTACCGGGCCAACGCTGCTCTAACTCGCGCACGATCGTCGCGCCCGCAATGGTCTCACTGTCGATGAGTACGCCGTCGCAATCGCAGATCAGCGCAAGGTTGGCTGCCAACTTGCCTGCCGTCATTTGACCGCCCCGAACGTAAGGCCGCGCACCAGTTGCTTCTGCGACAACCAGCCGACGATCAGGATCGGCGCGACCGCCAACAGCGAAGCCGCCGACAGCTTGGCCCAGAACAGCCCCTCAGGACTCGAATACGACGCGATGAACACGGTTAGCGGCGCCGCGCTCGAACTCGACAGGTTGATGCTCCAGAACGCTTCGTTCCACGACAGGATCACGAGCAGCAGCGCGGTGGACGCGAGTCCGGGCAGCGACATCGGCATCAGCAGATAGACGATTTCTTGCCACGTCGCGGCGCCGTCGATTCGCCCGGCTTCGAGAATGTCGCGCGGAATTTCAGCGAAGTACGTGAACGACATCCACACTGCGATCGGCAGATTGATCAGCGTGTAGACGATCACGAGACCCGACACCGTATCGAGCAGCCCGCTGTTCTTCCACAGCAGATAGATCGGCACCAGCACGCCGACCGACGGCATCATCTTCGTCGAGAGCATCCACAGCAGCACTTTCTGCGTGCGGCGCGTCGGGAAGAACGCCATCGCGTACGCGGCCGGCACGGCGAGAAGCAGGCACAGCACCGTGACGCCCGCCGAGATCAGGATCGAATTCCACGCGAACGAAAAGTAGTTGCTGCGTGCAAACACTTCGCGAAAACTGTCGAGCGTCGGGATGAAAAACAGCGACGATGAATACGCCTGCTGCTCCGTCTTGAACGCGGTGATCGTCATCCAGAAGATCGGGAAGAACAGCAGCAGCGCAATCAGCCACGCGAGGATGCCCGGAATGCTACGCCTGACGGCGGCGAACGGTGAAGCGGTGGACGAGTGGGTGGTTGTAGCGGGTGTAGCAGCAAGCTGGCTCATTTTTCGTACTCCCCTTTCAGGTTCTTCGCGAGCATGCGCACCAGGAAGAACGACACGATGTTCGCGAGCACCACGGCGAGAATCCCGCCAGCGGAAGCAAGGCCCACGTCAAACTGCTGGAGACCCAGCGAGTAGATCAGGTACGACAGATTGGTAGTCGCATCACCCGGACCTCCCCCCGTGGTCGTGTAGATTTCAGCGAAGATCGACAGCAGGAAGATGGTTTCCATCATCACGACCACCGCAATCGCGCGCTTCAGGTGCGGCAGCGTGATGAAAAAGAACATCGCAAGCGGACCGGCGCCGTCGATCTTCGCCGCTTCCTTCTGTTCCTGGTCGAGCGACTGGATCGCGGTGAACAGGATCAGAAACGCGAACGGCAGCCACTGCCACGCGACGATCATGACGACGGCCGTCAGGGGATATTCGGCGAACCAGTCGATCGGCGCGAGACCGATCGCGCGCATGCCCTGTGCGATCAGGCCATAAACCGGATGCAGGATCATGTTCTTCCAGATCAGCGCGCTGACCGTCGGCATCACGAAGAACGGCGCAATCGCAAGCAGACGCGCGATGCCCTGGCCGTAGAATTTCCGGTCAAACAGCACCGCCATCAGGACACCACCCACCACGGTAATCACCAACACCGCAATGATCAGTTGCAGCGTGTGGACGATCGACGGACCAAACGACGGATCGGTTGCCAGAAACCTGTAGTTGTCGATACCGGCGAAGCCTTTGACGTCAGGACTCAACAGGTTGTAACGCGAAAACGAAAACCAGATCGTCATCGCAAGGGGAATCACCATCCACAGCACGAGCACGCCTACTGATGGCATGACCAGCCAGCGTGCGGATGACGAACCTTTCTGGTCCAGCCCGCCGGCTTGCGCGACTGGCGGTTGAGCGGAAGAAGCAACTTGCTGCATGATCGTCTCACCTGGGAGTTCGCGGAGGCACTGGCAGTTGCCAGCGCCTCCGCATTTTCAAAACAGTCCGGCCTTACTTCTGGTAGCCAGCCTGACGCACCGCGCGGTCAGCGGCAGCATTTCCCGCCTTCAGCGCCGATGCCACGTCCGTCTGTCCAGCAACAACACCGGCAATGGCCTGACCCACAACGGTCCCGAATGACTGGAACTCGGGGATACCGACAAACTGAACGCCTGAGTATGGAACCTTCTTGATTGTCGAATCATTCGGGCTAGCCGTTTCAATCGCCTTCAGAACGAAGTCGCCGAACGGCGCGGCCTGCTTGTATTCCGCGCGTGCGTAGGTCGACTTGCGCGTCCCCGGCGGAACCGAAGCCCAGCCTTCGTCTTTCGCCACCAGTTCGATGTACTGCTTCGAAGTCGCCCACTCAGCGAACTTCTTCGCAGCGTCCTGGGACTTGGAAGTCTTGGGTACCGCAAACGACCAGGACCACAGCCAATGCGATCCTTTGGGTGTCACGGCAACCGGCGCCGCGGCGAAGCCGACTTTGTCTGCAACCTGTGATTGAGCCTTGTTGTAGAGCATGCCAGCCGCGACCGTCGCGTCAATCCACATGGCGCACTTGCCCGACGACATTAGTGTCAGGTTTTCGTTGAAGCCGTTCGAACTGGCTCCCGGGGGGCCGTCTTTCTTCAGCAGGTCCGAGTAAAACGTAATCGCCCTGTTCCATTCGGGCGTATCAAGTTGGGCCTTCCAGTTCTCGTCAAACCATCGCCCGCCGTAGGTGTTGACTACCGTCGAGACGTACGCCATGTTCTCGCCCCAACCCGCCTTGCCGCGAAGACAGATGCCATACACGCCGTTGGCCTTGTCGGTCAGCTTGTCGGCGAACTCCTTGATCTGATCGTAGGAAGGCTGATCCGGCATCTTGAGACCCTTAGCCGCAAACAGGTCTTTGCGGTAGAAGGTCATCGAACTCTCGACGTAGAAAGGCAGTGCCCACAACTGGCCATTCGAAGACAGGCCGTCACGCCCGGTCTTGACGACATCGTCAAGGTCGTAATCGGCCGGCAGGTTGTTCATCGGTGCCAGCCATCCGCGCTTGCCCCACTGCGGCGCCTCATACGTCCCGATGGCGACCACGTCGAACTGACCACTGTTTGTCGTAATGTCGGTCGTCGCCCGCTGACGCAACACGTTCTCTTCGAGAATCACCCAGTTGAGTTTGATATCCGGATTTGCTTTCTCGAAATTGGCCGAGAGCTTCTTGAGCTCGAGCATGTCCGGATTGTTGAGCGTTGCAATCGTCACGGTCGCTGCACTTGCAAGCTGCGCTGCGCAGAGGGTAACGCCGGCGAGTACCGCCTTGCGGATCACCGCTCGGCTCGTTGAGGCTTTCATCTTCATGTCTGTCTCCGTTGTTTTGTTACTTTCGGTTTGGGGGTGCTACTGTGTATCGCCGCTCCCTCCGGTTTCCCATTCGTCGTGGAACGGCTTCCTGCCAACCCGGATCAACTCATCCAGTTACCGCCGTCCACGTTGAGCGTCTGCGCGGTGATGTAGTCAGCGTCTGACGACGCAAGGAAAACCGCCGCACCGGTCAGCTCATCCGGTCGACCCATCCGACCCAGCGGGACCGACTCGCCTACCAGACGCTTCTTTTCGCCGATCGGGCGGTTCTCATAACGTGCAAAGAGCGCATCAACGTCATTCCACATTGGCGTGTCGATGACACCTGGTGCGATGCCGTTGACATTGATGCGATGAGGCGCAAGCGCGAGCGCAGCTGACTGCGTGTAACTGATGACGGCAGCCTTGCTGGCGCAATAGTGCGACACCAGCGCTTCGCCTCGACGTCCAGCCTGAGACGCCATGTTGATGATCTTGCCGCCGCCACCCTGGTCGGCCATCTGCTGGGCGACCCTCTGCATCAGGAAGAACATCCCCTTTACGTTCACCGCGAAAATCCGGTCAAAAATCTCCCACGACTCGTCGAGCAACGGACGCATGTCGAATACGGCAGCGTTATTGAAGAGAATGTCGACGCGCCCGAACTGGTCGATTGTCGAACGCACGATGTCTTCAATGCTGTCGCGATTGGTGACGTCCGCCTGGAGCAGCAGCAGATGGCTTTTGTCCGCATCCGCGTAAGTCGCTTCGAGTTCCGACTTCGGCCTGACATCAACGACAACGACCTTGGCTCCTTCATTCAGATACCGGCGAGCAACCGACTCGCCGATGCCCGTTGCGCCACCCGTCACGATGGCAATCTTGTCTTTCAGCTGCATCCTGCATCTCCTCAGATGGAAAACATCTCTCTCGATGGCCCTTGCGGTGACAGATTAGGACTACTACGTTGATTGAATAGATGATCTCGTATCTTTACCCGACCCGTCGCTAGTTCTCCTCCTCCAACCAGCAGGTACCATGTTGCGCCAGCAACGCACTCGCCGAAGCAGGCCCCCACGTTCCGGCCGCGTAGGGCTTCGGAGTTCCCTCGCCACGACCCCACGCCTTCAGAAGTGGGTCAACCCACTTCCATGCCGTTTCCTGCTCATCCCGCCGCACGAAAAGCGACAACCGGCCATGGATCACGTCGAGAAGTAGACGCTGATAGGCTTCCATCTGCGCCTGCCGGAAGAACTGGTCGAACGCCAGATCCAGATAAACGTTCGCCAGATTCATCCGTTCGCCTGGCTTCTTGGCCTGGGCATAGAGGCGGATTGATTCGTTGGGCTGCAACCGGATGACCAGTCGATTCGGCGCGGGCGCGCTGCTACCAGTCGCATCGATGGCCGAATGCGGAACGGGCCGGAAATTCACGACGATTTCAGCCATCCTGCCGGCGAGCCGCTTGCCTGTCCGAAGGAAGAACGGAACCCCAGCCCAACGCCAGTTTTCGATTTCAACCTTCAGCGCAACAAAGGTTTCCGTGATACTTGCGGGGGTAACACCCTTTTCATCCACATAGGCGGGAACGGACTGACCGCGTATCACACCGTCACGATACTGACCGCGGACTGCCATTGATGGAACATCTGCTGGTTTGATAGGCTTCAATGCTCGCAGCACGCGCAGCTTTTCGTCCCGAACACTATCGGAATCCATTGAATGCGGCGGCTCCATTGCTACAATGGCCAGCAGCTGAAGCAGGTGGTTTTGCACCATGTCGCGCAGCGCACCAGTCGAATCGTAGAACTCGCCGCGGTCTTCGGCCCCCAGTTCCTCGGCAATGGTGATCTGGATGTTGGAAACCCATTCGCGGCGCCAGAGCGGTTCAAACAGGACATTCCCGAACCTTAAGGCCAGCAGGTTCTGGACCGATTCCTTACCCAGATAGTGATCGATCCGGTAGATTTGCTGTTCTTCAAACAGTTCACCTACCGCGTCATTGATCGCATCGGACGAATGTAGATCATGGCCGAGCGGCTTTTCCAGTACAACCCGTGCGTTGACGTTGAGCCCCACCGCGGCCAGCGCCTGACAGGTCGGCACGAACAGGGACGGACCAGTAGCCAAGTAAAAGACTCGCACGCCATCGATATCATCAAGCACCGCTTTCAGCGCAAGGAAATCAGATTTGGCTGACAGGTCAAGCGGCAGATACGAGATCCGCGCCAGGAATTCGATCCAGGCAGGATCGCCGGCCACGCCCGAGGGAAGGTGCTCGGGCACGTGCGTCGATATCCAGTTGCGGTAGCCATCGGCATCCAGTTGGCCACGGGCGACCCCGACGATTCTCCCGTCCGCAGGCAACAAGCCCGCACGATGCGCTTCAAAGAGAGCGGGCAGGATCTTGCGCTTGGCGAGATCCCCTGTTGCGCCGAACAGGACGAAGGCAAAGGATTCAGGTTTCATTGCGGGTTTCGGTCTGGTCTGAGCGAGGTGCACTTCATGCTGTGCACGCAGCGGCGTACACACCAATGACTTCGCGAATCTTGCTCTGGATGAGGCTCATCGGAGACGCATCGATCAGCCCACGCCTGAATTGCCAGTATTGTTCTGGCAGGTAGCGGCTGAGCAGGTTTTCGGAAATGGTGACGTCCGTCAGGTTGCTGATCAGCTTCTGAGCCGCCGTGTCGATCTCCGGCTCCGCCCAGTAATATCTGACGCGATCGCTATAGCTGTACGTTCTCAGCAGCCGCTTTTCCCGCTCGTCACCGTGGTAATACCTCTCCCAGTTACCGGGTTTGGAAAGCATGATCCTCTCCACTACCTCACGCAGATTCGACCTTGCCCCTGGGGCAACGAGTTCGGCCTCGATGTCGGCAAGCGCATAGAGTGCTTCGCGCAGGGCAAAGGTGACCCCCGGGCCAACCTTGAGAATGGCGAACCCATCCTGCACCAGTGCACGGAGGGACTCCGGCTTCTGGTAGTCAGTGGAGTGAGCCTCGAAGACCATCCCCGGCAACTGTTCAAGAACGTCGGAAAGCTTCGTGGCAAGCTCAGGCTTGTAATCCACGACCTTCGTATGATCGAACTCAACGCCGGGTTGCACGACGAGCGCAATCACGCGTTGCCAGGCATCGTCAAGGCCTCGATCGCACCACGCGTTGCGATGGACGGCGACAGTGTCCAGGGCGGCATCCGGATGCGTTACCTCTACCGTATCCAGTGCTTCGGCGGCCCCACCAGGGACCGGAACCTCCGTACCGATGATGTACACCGGTTTTTCGCTTTTTCCTTCGCGCCCCGCGGAAGCCTCGGCGATTGAACACAGGCGTGAGGCTCTCTCTGCGACGACATCGTCCGAGAGACGCGCCGGATCGCCAGCACAACTCATGCTGGTGTCCAGGTGAATTTTGGTGAACCCTGCCGCCACGTAGGCATCGATGAGAGCCTCGGCGCGTTGCATGGCTTCCTCCGCAGGCAGGCTGCGCCATGCGTTGGGTCCGAGATGGTCGCCACCGAGGATCAGCCTCTCGCGAGGCAGCCCAACGCGATCGGCGATGAGATGGACGAAGCGGACGAAATCTGCCGGCTTCATGCCTGTGTAACCACCGAACTGGTCGACCTGATTCGATGTCGATTCGACCAGCAGTGGCGTATCGTCGTCAAGCGCCTGTTTCATTGCAGCGCCCAGCACCCATGGATGTGCCGAGCAGATCGAATAGATGCCCTTGAGCTTCTTCGCTGCGCGCTCATCTCCCGACAGGCGCGATACAACATTAACCATGATCTTGCTCCGAAGTTTTCGCAATGAATTCGTCGAGTTGGGCCAGTGTCGCCGTGCCCTCCATCGGGCCACGGAACGTCACGGCTCGCGCGCCGGCCGCGCATGCGTAAGTCAGTGCCCTCTCGACACCGAACCCTTGCGCTCGACAAGCGATGTACGTCCCGCCGAAGCAGTCTCCGGCACCAGTGGGATCGACCTCTTCGACAGGCAGTGCTGGCAGGTTCAGTTCGGTCGTCCCGTCGTAGTAGCTGCATCCGTCCTTTCCACGCTTGACCACGACTTCACGCACGCCACGCTTCAAAAGCTCTTCGATGGCGCCCTGTTCGCTGCTTGCACTGGCGAGCAGCATCACCTCATGGCCGCTCGGCAGGAAGACATCGGTGTAGTCCAGAATGAAGTCGAGTGCCTCGCGCATCTCGGGAATGCGGAGCATCTCCTTGCGGATGTTCGGGTCAAAACTCACCGTGCCACCATGTACCTTGACGGCTTCGATGACCTTCTTCATTGCTTCGATGATGCGGAAAGAAAACAGCGACGAACCCATCACGTGAAAGTGACGGCATTCCTTGAGCAGATCGTCCCGGATGTTGCCGACGGAAAGGTGCCCGGAGGCGCTATTCGAGATGTTGTAGATAAAGTCCCGATCGCCGTCCTCACGGTAGGTGACAAATGCACTGCCCGTTGTTGCAGTCTTGATCACCGAGATACCCGAAGTATCAACGCCGTCAGCACGTAGGCGCTCGACATTGAGTGCACCGAAGTCGTCATCGCCGACGCAACCAATCATGGAGCAGCGGCTGCCTGCTTTGGCGACCTGATCAATGAAGATGGCAGGCGCGCCGCTCGCGTATGGGCCGATCAGCGTGCCCGGCCTGCGGAATGACTGTCCACGCTCGGTGGCCATGATTTCGACGAGGATTTCGCCCATCGTCAGGATGTAGCCAGCTTTGCCGGCCTTATGCAGTTCAGTGTTAGCCATGGCGCTTCTTGGTTTGAACATCGATGCAAACGGCGACAAGAATGACGACGCCCTTTACGATCAGTTGATAAAAGTAGGGAACACTCAGCAGATTCATGCCGTTATTGATGACGCCAATGATGAGTGCGCCGATCAACGTGCCGGCTATCGTGCCGTAACCGCCGCTCAGGCTCGTACCACCGAGCACGGCCGCCGCAATCGCGTCCAGTTCATAGCCGAGACCAGCATTGGGCTGGGCCGAATACAGGCGCGATGTCATCAGCACGCCCCCGATGCTCGCCATCAGCCCCGAGATCATGAAAATGACAATCCGCAACCGTTTTACATTGATGCCCGAATACAGCGCTGCTTCGCGATTCCCGCCGGCGAGATAAGCCTTGCGACCAAACACGGTTTTCGACAGGAGAAAATGGTTGACGGCCAGCAGGATGCCCAGAATCCAGATGGGTATGGCGATGCCGAGAAAAGTGGCATTACCGAGCGCAGCGAAACGATCATCGTCGATCGAGATCGGCACGCCTGCCGACGTGATGTAGGCCAATCCCCGGAAAACACCCATTGTCGCGACCGTGACAATGAACGACGGGATGGTCAGCATCGAAGTGAGCGTGCCGTTGATCAGCCCGAGAACCAGTCCCGCTGCCATCGCGACGATGACGGCCAGTGCTGGATGCAGTCCATGCTGCATCGCGAAGGCCGCGATCGTCCCGACGAGAGCCATCACGGCGCCAACTGAGAGGTCAATGTCACCCAGCAGCAGGACGTACGTCATTCCGAAGCCGAGGATGGCGATAATCGACACCTGCATGACGATGTTCAGCAGGTTGCCGAGCGTCAGGAAGTTTGACGACAAGACCGCAAACAGTACGCAGAGCAGAACGAGCCCGCACACGATTCCGCCATAATGACGAATCCATTTGGACAGTGCAGTCACGGTGCTTGTGCGTTCGCCCGTTTCGTCCCGACTGGCACTTGCGGTGAGGTCAGATGGTTTCATGCTTGTGCTGCTCCTGTTGCATACGACATGACGGTCTCCTGAGTCAGTCCAGTCGTCTCGAATTCCTTGACAAGGCGCTTCTCACGCATCACCACGAGACGGTCGCTCATGGCCAGCGCCTCTGGTAGTTCCGAAGAGACCAGAATGATCGCAGTGCCCGCTTCAGCGAGTTCCCGCATCATGCGATAGATCTCGAATTTCGCGCCGACATCAACGCCACGGGTTGGCTCGTCAAGGATGAGCACTTTAGGTTTGAGCGAAAGCCATTTCGAGAAGACAACTTTCTGCTGATTGCCCCCACTCAGGTCCCCAACTGCCTGGTGCGGGCCCGCCGTCCTGATCTTCATGCGAGCAATAGCATCGCGCGTCTCGCGTTGCTCAAACCTGCTGCTGAGAATGCCGAATCGAGAACCCATTCTTTGGAAACTGGCCATCGTGACGTTCCGCGCAATCGAATGCATAAGTACGAGGTCTTCGTGCTTTCTGTCCTCTGTGACGAACGCAATACCGGCTGAGATCGCGCTTTCCGGCGAGCGCAGGCGCAGCGTCCTGCCACCCATCACAATCTGTCCCGTCGGACATTCGATGCCGAACAGCGCGTTCATCACGTCGGAGCGTCCTGCCCCGATGAGACCGAAGAATCCGAAGATTTCACCTGGTCTGACACCGAAACTGATGTCGTGAAACTTGCCATCAATCGTCAGATTCCTGACCTCCAGCAACGGCGCACGACTGGCATCCAGAGGCGTGGTACGCGAAGGATAGACATCGCTCATTTCGCGCCCGACCATCAGATTGATCAGCGCACCAATCGTCGTCTCGTTCTTATCGTGCGTAGAGATGTACTGCCCGTCGCGCATCACCGAGATGTCATCCGAGATTCGCATGATCTCGTCCATCCGATGCGAGATGTAGACGACGGCAGTTCCTCGTGCCTTGAGTTTCGTCACGATGTTGAACAGCACTTCGGCTTCCCGGTCGCTCAACGACGACGTAGGCTCGTCCATGATGACGAGTTCCGCATTCCGGCTCAGTCCTTTCGCGATTTCGACGAGTTGCCGCTGTGCCATCGACAGTCGCGCGACCGGAGCACGTGCATCGATAGCGATCCCGAGGTCGTCGAGCAGATCCTGCGCCTGCCGGAATAACGATTTGAAGTCGACGATCCCGAACCGCCGCGGCTCATGGCCCGCGAAGATGTTCTCGGCCACGCTCAGGTTGCTCGCGAGGCTGAGTTCCTGATAGATGATCGAAATGCCGGCCGCCTGGGACTCGGACGGGTTGGCAAATGCGACACGCTGTCCGCGCAGGAGCAGTTCACCCCAGGTCGGTTCATGCACGCCCGCCAGGATCTTCATCAGGGTCGACTTCCCGGCACCGTTTTCGCCCAGAATCGTGTGGACCCGGCCACTTCGCAACGTCAGCGAAACGTTCCTGAGCGCTTCGACAGGGCCGAACGATTTGGCGATCGACCGCAACTCTACGAAAGGGGAGCCGGCGTGATCGGCGAAGCGCGCGCCCGATGCCTGGGCGCTCAGGCTATTCGGGCTCGCGTTCATTTTGCGGCTTCGTGCAGATAGACCCCGGGCGTCACCGGGATCAGTTTCGCAACCTGTTGCTTCCCGGCGACCTTCACGGCCGTATCGACAGCGACAGCGCCCATTTTTTCGGGGTACTGACGGATTACGCCAACGAAATTGGGGTTCTTGTCGACCGCGGCACGCGCTTCCGGCATGCCATCGAAACCGATCACCTTGACATGGTTACCCTCGGACTTGCCAGCTACCGCTGCCGCCATCGCGGCGTCGTCTCCGAACCCGAAGATGCCATCAAGGTCCGGGTGGGCCTGGAGCATGTTCTGCGCCGTCGTCAATGCTTCGGCTCGCGTGACACCCGGCTGGACGGCGACAACCTGTACGCCAGGGCAGGCACCGAGAGCCTTCCTGAAACCCGTAACGCGGTCGATCACCGACTGGACCGTCGGATAGTCGATCACACCAACCTTGCCTTTGCCGCCGAGGACTTTGCACATGAGCTGTCCCGCCATCTGGCCGCCTGCATAGTTGTCGGTCGCGATGTGGGACGCAACCTCGACCCCTTGCGCGCCAATGTCCACCGTAATGACAGGGATGCCAGCCCGCTGGGCGGTCATCACGGCCGCCTTGACGCCCTTCGAATCTACCGGCGACAGCACGATGACATCCACCTTGCGTGTGACGAAGTCCTGCACGTCGGCGATCTGCTTGCTTAGATCCTGATTGGCGATCGAAATGTCGAGCTTCGCATTGTCCTTCTGCGCTTCCTGCTTCATCGCATCAGCCAGCGCAACGTAAAACGGATGCTGCTGCGTGAGAAGGGATGCGCCGATCGTGACCTGACCAGCTTGCACGAAAGGAGCGGCGGCAAAGGCGGCAGTGGCAGCCATGGTTGCCGCAATGCGTTTGGGCGTCAACTTCATGTGTCTCTTCCTCTGATAGGGTTAGGTAGTGGATTTGCGGAACTCCAGAATTCCGCTTTCCCTTCTGTGGAGCTGAAGACCTTTGCGTGGCATCAGCTCCATTGTGGGTGGATCGATTCCGTCATCAATCAGTAGCGCGTCAACGTCGGAAACGTTCGCGAAGACTTCACCATCGCGCTCATTCAGCTGCGGCTGGTACGCAACGACGATCGTTCTGGTAGCCGCCCGCCGCGCCGCCTCAAGCACGCGAGCCACAGCCGGGTCTGCGCAAAGCAGGTTGCCGTCGCGGTCGAGTCCTGAGGCCTCCAGGAAACACAGGTCAATTGATCGCCGCGTCAACGAGGCTTCCGCGTCAGGGCCCGTCATGACCGTGGCACCCTGTTCCAGCTGGCCACCCGTCAACAGCAGCTCGCAATGCAGAAAGCGCTGTGCCGTTTGCGCCATCCCAATGTCCTGCATCAGCAGGGCAAGATTTGAGCGATCAGACAGGAACGGCAGGATTTTGTGAACGATCTCGCCGGCGCCCATCATTAGCGACTCGTGATCGTCAACGGCCTCGGCGGCAAAACGGGCGATCATGGTTTCGGACGCCTTGCGCGTTGCCCCATCCGCCACAGGCATCAGGACGTTGTCCCCAGGCTTCTGCGCGAGATAGCGGGCCTTGCCGAACGACCGGGCGAGATAACGCTGCTGCTCCAGATAGGTCAGGTCGGTGCGGATAGTGACGCTCGAAACGTCGAACGCCTGGCTGAGCTCTTCGACCGAAACCTCTCCGCGCTTGCGGACCAGTTCGACGATCTGCAGCCGCCGCCTCAGGGAACTCTTGTTTGACAGCATGTCTCCAATCTCGAAAGAAAACGCTTTTGTTTCGAAAGAGTTTAGTTTCGAATCGAAAGAATGCAAAGCGATTTTTGTCGTACTCAGCCTGGGGTTTGCCCTGGTCATGTGGCGGCTGCAGACAAGAGAAATCGGCTGCCTGAGGAAAATCGAGGTCAGCAGACTTGGGGGTTACTGGGACCGCCAATGAAGGACGGTGGCAGGACGCTCAACAAGCTATCCCGCAGGAAGGGAATCGATGCAGCATGTTGCGCGCTCCAGGAACAGCTTAATGAAGCGCGGGCCCGGTCAAGCGGGCAACCTGTGCAAGAGGTTGGAAATCCGCAAGGAATGCTCGGTCGTAATTTCAGGGTTATGCGTGCGCGGCGCCGCTCGACAGTTCGTTGCCTCGAACCACAGTGACACGAAACAACCCGTCGGCCTAGGTTCGTTCCGAACGGCTCTAAAGAACCTCTAAGCTGACATACGCCGCTCCCCTCAGAATGACCGGATGTGGCCGTTCTGCGACACCTCGTTAGCGACTTCCATCCCGCCGCTTTCACCACGCCGCGCAACGAGAAATCAACCGCGGAATACGGATCCCCTTTTTATATCAGCAGCGGCTGAAGCGTCGCCGTTGCGTGTGCGCCTTCGACGATCAGCATGCCCGCCGAAACCGGCAACTTGAAACGCCGCGGTCCGGCGCTGCCCGGATTGACATACAGCACGCCGTTGCATTCGGCAATTGACGGTTTGTGCGAGTGACCAGCGATCACTACACCGATGCCTTCGCCGCGCAAATCGCCACTGAGCGCACCGAGGTCCGCGATGTCGTGCACGACGAGGATCGTCACCTGTTGAACGGTCAGCGTTGCGTGGACCGGCAACGCAGCGGCCCATTCACCGGTGTCGTTATTGCCGCGCACGGCCGTGACCGGCGCGATCTGCGCAAGCGCATCGAGCACCGTCTGATTGCAGATATCGCCCGCATGAATGATCGCATCGCAACCCGCGAGGAATTGCAGTGCCTCCGGACGCACGAGGTTATGCGTGTCGGAGATCAAACCGATGCGGGTGGTTCTCGCGTGCGAAGTCATGGTGGCAGTATTGGCTGATTCGGCTGAACGCGCTCAATCCGCTTGCGGCTGTTCGGCCAGTTCGCGCTGCGGCGTCCGCGCCGGCCGCTTCGCACCGAGCATGCGTCTGGTCGCGCCCTGCACGGCCCCCGACGCCGCCGATGCACACGCGAAGCTGAACAGCACGCTGTAGTGCGGCAGCATCGTCGCGGTCACGGCGAAGAATGCGGCAAACGCGCCGCGGCCGATCACCATGCCGCGCATCAGCAACGCGACGAAATCCGCACCGTGCGCGCGTTGCGCCGATACGGCGAGCACGATGCCGAGCAGAGGAAACACCGACAACAACCCGCTCCAGGTCGCGCCCATCGACGCGGACAGCGTCGTCACCGCGACGCTCAGCAGCGCGCCGGCAAGCATGCGCCAGGCGAGGTCGCCGAGGCCGAGCCGCGTAGCCGGCACGTGTCCCGTAATACGCGGCAAGCCGCTTTGCGAAATGGCGACGGCCACACAGGCCGCCGCCACCGCCCAGACGAGTCCAGCGGGCAGATGTGTGAGCAGCAGCGCGATGCCGCCCCACCCCGCCATTCCCGCGCACAGAGCAAGCGGCCACGCATAGCGCCGGCAACTCCACGCATAAGCAAAATTGAACGCCTCCGATGCGGCAAGCGCCGCGATCGACGCCGCCGACGCCTGCGCCGCGAACGCGGGGCCGCGCTCCAGCGCGAGCAGCAACATGATCGGCCCGGCGACCACCGGCAGCCCCGCGAGCCATCCCGCCACCGACGGTCCCCATACGCGCGCCGCCACCGTCAGCGCAGCCAGAAACGCCGGCACCAGCGCCAGCTTGAGCGCAAGCAGCATCCTCAGGCCTCGAACAGGTGTTCGATGCGCCGGTCCGGCACGATCCACCACGCCGCAGCCAGCGTATAGAGCGCCGCCGAAACCCACGGCGCGACGAACGCCAATGCGATGGCCGCGAGGTAGATCACGACCGAGACCTTGCCCTTGAAATCGTTGCCGACCGCTTTGGCGAGCGTCGAGTCCTTGCCGTGCTGACGGATCAGCACCTGGGTCAGAATGAAATACGCGATCGCCGCCATGAACAGCACGACGCCGTACATCGCGGTCGGCCACGAGGCGAGATGATTTTCGCCGGCCCAATGCGTGACGGCCGGCAGGAGCGACAACCAGAACAGCAGATGGAGGTTGGCCCACAACACCGCACCGTTGACCTTCTGCACGGTATGGAACAGGTGGTGATGATTGTTCCAGTAGAGGCCGACGTAGATAAAACTCAGCACGTAGGCGAGCAACACCGGAATCAACGGCCGCAGCGCGGCGAGATCGAAGCCGTCCGGCACCTTCAATTCGAGCACCATGATCGTGATGATGATGGCGATCACGCCATCGCTGAAGGCTTCGACGCGTCCTTTGCCCATCGCTCGGGTTCCTGATGATGTATGCGGTTAGGCGCGCAACTCGCCGTCATCCCGCTCTCCGTCATGCCACCGACGGCCCGCGCCGCAGCCGATTATCAGCGATGGCGCGGCGCTTTGTCGATGTCGGCCGATACCGTGGCGTTCAACGTGAACCGTCGCCCGGGTAATACACCGCGAGCCACACGCTCGGCTCCGTCTCGCTCGTCCATGCCACGCGGTGACGGCAATGCGCTTCGATCAGCACGTGATCGCCGGGCTTCATCGGATGCCACTGCGGGTCGCCTTCGAATTCGAGCGCCGCGGCGCCGCTCAGCAACACGACCCATTCCGCGCGCGGACTGTCGTACCAGAAGCCGGGCGCGCTCGCCTGGCCCGTCGAGACAATCCGCTCGATGGTGACGCCGGCCTGCTCCGCCAGCGTATCGATCCGCTCGTCGGGACTTGTCCGCTTACCGATGTCGAACAGATTGCCGCTGCTGATTGCGCGCTTCATTGCTGGGCTCACTTCATCGGTTTCAATCCATCGAGCAAGGTCGGCACCAGCTCACTGATGGTCGGATGGATATGCATCGCGTACTCCAGGGTCGGATACGGCGCGCCCGCTGCCATGATGTCGATGAAGGTATGGATCGCTTCGTCGCCTTCGATGCCGTGGATCGCCGCGCCGAGAATCTGCTTGCTCCCCGCGTCGACCAGCACCTTCATGAAACCATCGGTCTCGCCGCGTTCACGGGCCCGGCCCACGCGCGACATCGGCATGGTGGAGATCAGCGCTTCGCGGCCGGATTTGCGCGCGCCGTCTTCCGAGAGCCCGACGCGCGCAAGCGGCGGATCGACGAACACCGCATACGCCATGATCCGCGTATCGACGCTGCGCGTGGCGCCGTCGAGCAGATTGGCCGCGACGATCTGGAAGTCGTCGTATGAAGTGTGGGTAAAGGCGCCGCGGCCGTTGACGTCGCCGATCGCCCAGATGCCCGGCGCAGCGGTGCGCAACTGGCTGTCGACGGGAATCACGCCGTGTTTGTCGGCGGCGAGGCCGGCCGCTTCCAGCCCTAGCGAGTCGGTATTCGGCACGCGGCCGGTGGCGAACAGCAGGTGCGACGCTTCGAGCGCGGGAATATTCTGCTCGAAGCCGATGCACACTTCGCCCTGATGATGCGGATGCGGCTCGACCCGCGATGGCTGCACGCCGAAGCGGAACTCGACGCCTTCGCGCGTCAGCACTTTCTCGACGGAGCGCGCGAAATCGGCGTCTTCACGGGCCAGCACGCGATCGCCGCGCACCAGCACCGTCACGCGGCTGCCGAAGCGGCGAAAAACCTGTGCGAATTCGAGCGCGATATAGCTGCCGCCGACAATCGCCAGATGCGTCGGCAATTCGGTGAGTTCGAGCAGCGACGAATTCGTGTAATAGCGAATCCGCTCGATACCTTCGAGCGGCGGCACGACGGCGCGCGTGCCGGTATTGATGAAGATTTCGTCGGCGCTGAGCTCGGCGAGCACCGATCCGTCCGGCGCGCCGATGGAGAGCGTATGTGCGCCGGTAAAGCGCGCGTGGCCGTTGAAGACGCTGACGTTATCCGTGCCGCGCAGCCATTTCTCGACGCCGTCGCGCGATTGGCCGATGATCCGGTCCTTGCGCGCCTTCACCGCCGCCAGATCGACGCTGACCGCCCCGCTCACCTGCACGCCCAGTTCCGCCGCGTGGCGCGCCACATGCGCCGCGCGGGCGCTTGCCACATACGACTTGGTGGGCGTGCAGCCGACATTCACACAGGTGCCGCCAAACGCAGCACGTTCGATGACAGCGGTTTTGCGTCCGCTTTCACCGAGGCGGACCGCGAGCGGCGAGCCGCCTTGTCCGGTGCCGATCACAACTGCGTCGAAGTGCTGTGGCATGGCAAATCTCCCGAGGCGTGGGTGCAGCTCGTCATCTTACCCCTACGCTTCGTGTTGCCTTTGTCGGATCTCGTCTGGATGCGCGCCGTTACATCAGCGTGCCGGCTTGCAATCTGTGGTTGCCCCGTCGAGGGTGCGGTGCTGTCCGCTTGTTCCGGATTTCTCCGGATTGCTCCTGATTTGGCCTTGATTTGGCCCCGAGCGCGCTCAGGCGTGGCAGTGCACGGCGCAGATCAGCTCGCGTGAGCGTTGCAGCGCGGCTTGCGCGCCGCGCGCGGCGACCACCCACCCGACCTGGCCGAGGTTGAAGTCCTGTGACACCATCACTTGCATGAGGGCGACCATCGGCAGGACCACCGACGGTCGATAAAGCTGGTTTCTGATCAAGGCTGGCATGGCCGCTCCCGTCGCACCGCGCTGCTTCCGCGCCGCGCTGAAAAACACGTTTCGATGGGAGAATTTTACGGAGGCGGCCGCCAGGGATAAATATCGCTAGCGCGAAGTCACTTGTTTGCCAGCACGAACAATCGGGTTGCGTCCTTGTGCGTCCTTGTGGGTGCCTTCTGCCACCTTCGCCCGAGCCTCGCTCAACACACGAGCATACGAACTCGCACCAACCGGCCGGCTATACAGGTACCCCTGCTGCTTATCGCAGCGGATCGACCGCAGAAACGCCGCCTGCTCCGCGGTCTCCACACCTTCGGCGGTCACATTCATCCTAAGCGAATGCGCCATCGCCACGACCGCCTGCGTGATCGCAATCGAATCGCGGTGATCCGGCAAGCCGGCCACGAACGAGCGGTCGATTTTCAGGTTGTGCAGCGGAAAGCGCTTCAGGTAGGACAGCGACGAATAACCCGTGCCGAAATCGTCGACGGAAATGCGTACGCCCATGTCGCTCAGCGCGGTCAGCATCGGCAGCACGTTGTCGGTATCGCTCATCAGCAAGCGTTCGGTGATCTCCAGCTCCAGCGCGGCCGGTTCGAGCCCGGACTGTACGAGACAGCACTCGATCCGCTCCACCAGCCCGTCGTTGAACTGGCGCGGCGACAGGTTCACCGCGACAATCAGGTCCGGCGCCAGCGTGCGGCGCCACTGCGCCACCTGCTCGCAAGCCCGTGCCAGCACCCATGCGCCGATCTCGACGATCAGGCCGGCGTCTTCCGCCACCGGAATGAACTCGACCGGCGAGACGTTGCCGAGTTCGCTGTTGTACCAGCGCAGCAACGCTTCCGCCCCGATGGTCCGGCCGCAGTGGCTATCGACGATGGGCTGGTAGACGAGGCTCAGCTCGTCGGCGGCGAGCGCGCGGCGCAGCGATTGTTCGATCGTGAAGCGGCGTTGCAGATGCTGATTCAGTTCCGCCGTGAAGAACTGGAAGTTGTTGCGGCCGCGCTGCTTGGCGCAATACATCGCCGAGTCGGCGTTGCGCATCAGCGTCGGCACGTCCTGGCCGTCTTCGGGGAAGAGGCTGATGCCGATCGACGCGCCCAGATAGTACTCATAGTCCGCCACCGCGAACGGCACCGCGATCGTGTCGAGAATGCGGCGCGCGAGCGCAATCAGATGAGATGCGTCGTCGTACGCACTGACCACGATCACGAACTCGTCGCCGCCTACGCGCGCGAGCGTATCGTCACGCTCGACACAGGCCGACAGCCGCTCCGCCACACTGCACAGCAGCGCATCGCCGGCCTCGTGGCCGGCGGTGTCGTTGACCTTCTTGAAGCCGTCCAGATCGACGAACAGCACGGCTACGCGCGCCAGTTCCGCACTGCCGACCGCGCCGCCCGGCGCGAACAGATCGCGCATCCGCTCGGTCAGATAGGCGCGGTTGTAGAGGCCCGTGAGCGAATCGCGGGTCGCGAGAAATTTGAGCTGCTGCTGCGCCTCGCGCACCGGTCCGATATCGGTAAAAGAGATCAGCACCGAACTGGGTTCGCTATCGCCCGGCTTGATGATCGGCACGACGTTCCCAGTGATCCAGACGATCTCGCCGCTGCCCAGTTCCACGCCGACCGTGATACCCAGCAACGGCTTGCCGGTCGCCAGCACCCGCGTGGTCGGGCGGTCCGCCTCGGTGAGCAGCGAGCCGTCCTCGTGATACGCGCGCACCATCACGGTCAGAATGTCCTGGCCGACGAGTTCGGCGCCCGCGTGCAGAATGCGTTGCGCGCTCGGATTGCAAGCCAGCACGACACCCGCGCGCGATTGCACGATGATGCCTTCGTTCAGATGGTCGACGACCAGCCGGTGATGCTCCTCGCTGCGTGCAAGGCGCTGCGCGATGGTGTCCTGATGGACGGCCAGACCGACGCTGCGGCTGATGTCGCGCAGTATCGCTTCCTCTTCGGCGCTGGGACGGCGCGGCGCGCGGTAATAAACGGCGAACGCACCGAGCACCACGCCGGCATCGTTCTCGAACGGCACCGACCAGCACGCGCGCAAGCCGAGCGGCAACGCGAGCTGCTTGAAGTCGGCCCACAGTGGATCGGTTTCGATATCCTCGACGGCGACCATGCGCCGCTCGTACATCGCCGTACCGCACGAACCGGCTAGCGGACCGATCGCAGCGCCGTCGATGGCGGCGCTGAAATGCGCCGGCAGCGACGGCGCGCCGCCCATTCTCGTGTGCACGCCGTCCGCATCCAGCAACAGGATCGTGCAGGTCGCCCCGTCGCCAAGCAGCGCTTCCGCACGACGGCATACCTCATCGAGCAATTCCGGCAGCGGCGTGTTGCGGGTAATCAGCCGCAGTACGGAGCGCTCCGACGCCAGCACCTCCTCGGCCAGGTTCGGCCGATAGCGGGTACCCTCAGGCGTTGCTCGCATCGTGCTATCTGATGTCGCTTCGCAAGTCATATGTGCGCCCCCCAACCCGACATCGGCAGATTAGTGTACGCGGCACACGGGGGTTTACGCCAAGCAAATGCACTTTAATCACGGTGCGTGGCAGCAGGCCTCACGGGGTCGGATCGGGGAGTCGGGCCGCGACATGCGCCGCATGAGCTCATGGCAGATTCCGCGCGAAGCAAGATTTGGTAATCACCCACCTGAAGTCACGCTGTTTTCCGGCGTCTGTGCAGCGACGACTGCACCGATCATTCATTGCATGAAAACCCTTGCACCGCCGGGACCGCAATGAAAATCATCCGCCCCATTCTCGTCGCCGCTCTGATGTCGACGTACTTGCCCGCTCAGGCTACGAGCTTCGACTGCCACAGGGGACACTCGCTTACCGAAAAGATGATCTGCGCGGACCCCGCGCTCTCGAAACTCGACGACGCGCTCGGTCAACTGTATTGGAAAGCGCGCCGGCGAGTCGCGAACCGGCGAGCCTTTCTTGACGACAGCGACAGCAAGTGGGCCTGGCGCGAAGCGAATTGCCGCGATGCGGCGTGTCTGAATGCGTGGTACGCCACGCGGATCGATGAACTGGAGCGCTTGATTGAAAGCATGCGCAGCGGCACGCCGGCTGCTCCCGCCGAACCGCCTCCGCTACCGCAAGCCGAGACCATGGCGCGTCAATGCACGGCTGCGAATCCAGGTATCGTGCTGCACGATCAGTGCTCCACCGTGCTCAAGCAGAACGCCCACTGGCGGTATGAGCCGCATGGCGGCGACTGGTTCTGCGGACTCGCCATGGTAGGGACGGGAGATGCTGTTCCGCCGCAATAAGATCGCGGCGCTTTTTTCTACGCGCAGATTACCGGCTACTCCAAAACCGCCTCTGCACCTCCATAATTTCAGCCTCGACCTCGGCCACCGGCCCAACCACCTCCACTGCCTTCTGGCAGTGCTCGAACACATACCGGCAATCCACACTCATCGTCGGATTCTCCGAATGATCCCCGGTCGCCTCCAGCAATCGCTTCTCCGTCATCCCGAACACGACCCGGCCGATATTGGCCCAATACATCGTCCCGGCACACATGCAACAAGGCTCGACAGACGTGTATAACGTGCAGCTCCACAAATACTCAGGCGTGAAATTCAAAGCTGCGACGCGGGCCAACACCGATTCGGCGTGATTGACCGTGTCGACATTGCCCTGCTCCATCAACACGGTTTCCTGATCCGGCCCAACCAGCACCGCGCCAAACGGATGATGCCCCAGCAGCGTCGCCCGCTCGGCCACCCGGCTCGAATGCCGCAAATGCCGCACGATCTGTTCGGGCGTGGGCGCCAAACCCTGCGGCGGATACGCCGCCGCCAGGCCGGCGGCGTCAGTCGAGACAGTCAGACTCACGGGCGGTCTCCTTTAGTCATCGTTGTGCAAACCCGGCAATCCGTTACTTCGGCAGCGACCCGTCCACGCCCTGCACGAACCAGTTCAGACGCAACAGATCCGCATCGCTCAGCGACTTGCCCGCCGCCACCTTCACCGTACCGGACTGATCCGCGATCGGCCCGGCAAACGGATTGAACTTGCCGGAAATGATGTCCTCACGCTTCTGATTCAACGCCTTTTGCGCAGTCGGCGAAACCGCGTCCGTGTTGATGTCGGCGAGATCGATCGCCTTCTCCTTCAAACCCCACCACACCGGCGCGTTGTTCCACGTGCCCGACATCACCTGCTGCACCAGATGCGTGTAATAGACGCCCCAGTTGCTCACGCAGGCGCCCAGTTGCGCGTTCGGGCCAAACTTCTTCATGTCGGAATCCCAACCGAATGCGTGGACCTTCTTCTGCTCGGCGGTCTGCATCGTCGCGGTCGAATCGGTGTTCTGGATCAGCACGTCGGCGCCCTCGCCGATCAGCGTCTCGGCGGCCTGCTTCTCGCGGCCCGGATCGAACCAGCTATTGATCCACACCACCTTCACGCGCGCATTCGGGTTGACCGAGCGCGCACCCATCGTGAATGCGTTGATATTGCGCACGACCTCGGGCACCGGCACCGAGCCGACGAAGCCCAGCGTATTGGACCTGGTCGTATAGCCCGCGACCAGACCGGCCAGATAAGCGCTCTGATAGGTCCGCACGTCATAAGTGGCGAAATTGGGCGACTTCTTGTAGCCGGTTGCATGCTCGAACACGGCGTCCGGGAAATCCTTCGCCACTTTCAATTCGAAATCCTGGAAGCCGAAGCTCGAACCCACGACGATCTTGTTGCCCTTGGACGCCAGATCGCGAAACACGCGCTCCGAATCCGCCGACTCGGGCACGTTCTCGACACGCGTCACTTTGATCTTGTCGCCGAATTGCGCCTCGACGGCTTTCACACCCTGTTCGTGCGCATAGGTCCAGCCGGCGTCGCCCGGATTGCCCAGGTAGACGAAGGCGATGCCCAGCGGCTGGGTCGTGGCCGCCGCGGCGCCGAATGCCACGGTCGCCCCGAGTGTGGCGGCGAGGACGGTCCGCACGGTTCTGATACGCAGTGAGTGATGGAGCGCGCGCGCCAGCTTTGCTTTCATGAATTCTCCGACGATGGTTTGGAAGGTGCCTGCCACAGCGCTCGGGACAAACCCGGGCAAGACGTCAGCATAAGGGGCCATATTCGAAGGTCAAATTCAGCGGAAAAATTATTTCCCGTTATTCCGCCCATAACGCGGGCTGTATCTTGGTACGCGTCAACGTCGTGAGCCCCGGTCGGGCCGCCGGCGCGATCAGCCCGGCTGCGCCTCAGTGGGTCCGCGGCGCCGGGGCGGACTGCCCATCGTCGGGATCGTCAGGCGGCCCGGCGCCACCGAACAACGCCGCGCATAAGCCGAGGCCGGTTTCGCTCAGACGTGCGGTGCCCGACCCTTGCTCGTTGAAGGTGGTGTCGACGAGGCCGCCGTCGACCAGCGCCGTCAACTGCCGCCGCAAGCCGCTCATCGGCACGGCCGCCTGCTTCGACAGTTTGGCGAGCGACCACGCGCCGCCAGGCGTCTCCTGATGCGCGCGCCACAACTGCGCCAGCACGGCGACCAGCACCGGGTCGATTTCGTCGTCTTGCATCAAGTGCGTCTCCTTGTTTTCTCAAGCCATCCGCGCCACGAGCTCGCCGAGGATCTTCAGCGCCGTTTCAGTCTGCGCCGTCCACGGATAGCTGTAATTGAGCCGGATGAAGTGGCGAAAGTCGCTGCGCATCGAAAACATCATGCCCGGCCCGATCGTGATGCCGCGCGCGAGTGCCGCCTGATAGAGCCGCATCGAATCGACGCGTTCCGGCAACTCCACCCACAGCACGTAACCGCCTTGCGGCGTCGAGGTCCGTGTGCCGACGGAAAAAACCGCTGCACCATCGCCGTCATGATGCTCGCCTGCTGCCGGTAGACCTTGCGCACGTGCCGCAGATGCCGGTCGTAGCCGTCTAGCCGGAGATAATCCGCGACGGCGACTTGCGGCACCGAAGGCGTGGTCAGCGTGTTGAGAAACTTCAGTTTCTCGACCTGCGCGCGATGGCGCCCGGGCATCGCCCAGCCGATCCGGTACGAGGCGGTCAGGCTTTTCGAAAACGACGCGCAATGCAGCACCAGCCCTTTGCTGTCGTAGTTCTTCAAGGTCGAAGGCCGGCTCTCGCCGAAGTACAGTTCCTGATAGACATCGTTCTCGATCACCGGAATCTCGTGCGCGGCGAGCAGTTCGACCAGTTGCTGCTTGCGCGCGTCCGGCATGCGGAAACCCAGAGGATTCTGGAAGTTCGGCATCACCATGCAGGCGGCGATCTTCTGCCGCGCGATCACCTCGGCGAGCGCCTCGATGTCGATGCCGTCGACCGGATGCGTCGCCACTTCGATCGCGCGCATGCCGAGACGCTCGATGGCGTGCAGCATCGCGTAATAGGTCGGCGATTCGACAGCGACCGTGTCGCCCGGTTTGGCCACCGCCTGCAAGCTGAGGTTGATCGCCTCGGTCGCACCGACCGTAATGACGATTTCGTCGGGATCGACCGGCACGCCGTTTTCCGCGTAGCGGCGCGCAATCTGGCGGATCAGTTCGGGGTTGCCGGGCGGCAGGTCGTCGATCAGATTCCAGCTCGCCTGACGCCGCGCGATCGCATTGGCGTACTGGTTGATGCGCCGCCACGGGAACAGCGACGGATCGGGATACGGCGAGCCGAACGGCACGGCGTCGTGCGCGCGGATGCTGCGCAGCGTCGACAACACCAGCCGGCTCACGTCGACGGCAGCGGCCACCGGCGGCGTCGGCGCGGCGGCCCGGCGGCCTTGCCGCGGCGTGTCGGGCCCCGCAGCCGCAACGGTGGTCACGGCGTCCCGCACGAAATAGCCCGACTGCGGCCGCGATTCGACCATCCCGCGGCTTTCCAGCAACGCATACGCGTGCAGCACGGTCTTGATACTGACGCCGTGCTGCTGGCTCGCCTGGCGCACCGACGGGATCCGCTCACCGGCCGCGAAGACGCCGCGGCGCACGGCTTCGGTCATTTCGTCGGCGAGTTTTTCGTACAGTTTCACGGACCTGGCTCGAACAAACGGATGGGCGGGAGCGCCAGTCTATGACAAATATCCACCAACTGTATTCCTCTGCTTTCCGATTATCTGTATGCTGCGCTGCTTTTGGAACACAGTAGGCTTGCATCCATCGGCCTATCAGCCTCGTCAAAGCCGCTGCGGCGGCAGGATCATGAAGAAACCCGAAGCTCGCATCGCACCGTACACGCACCCGGCAGCCGGCTGGGGCGCGCTCAAGTACGTCGCCATCAATCTCATCAAGGAAAAGGTCACAGGCGGCAACTACCGCACGCTGCTTAAACAGAATCAGCCGGACGGTTTCGACTGTCCCGGTTGCGCATGGCCGGATCGTGAACACGCGTCCACCTTCGAATTCTGCGAAAACGGCGTCAAGGCCGTGGCCGCCGAGGCGACCAGCAAGCGTGTGACGCCGGCGTTCTTCGAAGAACACACCGTCGCCGAACTGATGACGCAATCGGATTTCGAGCTCGAACAGCACGGCCGCCTGACCGACCCGCTCGTCTACGACGCGGTGCGCGACCGTTACGTGCCGATCGGCTGGAATGAAGCCTTCGACCTGATCGCCGCTCACCTGAAGCGCCTCGACCACCCCGATCGCGCCGCCTTCTACACCTCGGGCCGCGCCAGCAACGAAGCCGCGTTCCTGTACCAGTTGTTCGTGCGCATGTACGGCACCAACAATTTCCCCGACTGCTCGAACATGTGCCACGAAGCGACCAGCCGCGGCCTGCCGCATACGGTCGGCGTCGGCAAGGGCACGGTTACGCTCGACGATTTCGAACATGCCGACACCCTGCTGCTGTTCGGCCAGAATCCGGCGACCAACCATCCGCGCATGCTCGGCGAGTTGCGCGAGTGCGCGAAGCGCGGCGCGACCATTGTGTCGATCAACCCGCTGAAGGAGCGTGGGCTGGAGCGCTTCGCGAGCCCGCAGCACCCGGTCGAAATGCTGACGCTCGGCAGCACGAAAATCAGTTCGGTGTTCATCCGGCCGAAGGTCGGTGGCGACTTCGCGCTGATCAAGGGCGTCGCCAAACGGGTGATCGAGCTCGACGACGAAGCGCAGCTGTCCGGCCTTGAACGCGTGCTCGACGTCGCGTTCATCGCCGAGCACACGGTGGGCTTCGCGGCGTTCGCCGATGACCTGCGCGCCGAAAGCTGGGACACCATCGTCGCCGAATCGGGCGTGCCGTTCGACGAGGTGCTGAAGCTCGCCGACATCTACGTGAAAGGCCGCGCGGTGATTTCGACGTGGGGCATGGGCCTCACACAGCACAAGAATTCGTTGCCGACGGTGCAGCTGCTGTCGAACCTGATGATGATGCGCGGCAATATCGGCCGCCGTGGCGCGGGTCTGTGCCCGGTGCGCGGGCACTCCAATGTGCAGGGCGATCGCACGGTCGGCATCGAGGAAAGGCCGACCCAGGCGTTTCTGGACCGGCTCGGCGAAGTTTATGACTTCGAGCCGCCGCGCGAACACGGCCTCGACGTCGTCAACACGATCCAGGCGATGCTCGACGGCCGGGTGAAGGTGTTCATCGGCCTCGGCGGCAACTTCTCGATTGCGACGCCGGACACGCCGCGCACGTGGGAGGCGATGCGCTCGTGCGAGCTGACTGTGCACATCACCACCAAGCTGAACCGCAGCCACCTCGTGCATGGCCGCGACGCGCTGATTCTGCCGACGCTCGGCCGCACCGAGATCGACTTGCAGAATGGCGTGGCGCAAGGCGTGAGTGTCGAGGATTCGATGAGCATGGTGCACATCTCGTACGGCATGAACAAGCCGGCCTCGGAGAATCTGTTGTCCGAGATCGCGATCGTCGCGCGGATGGCGCACGCCACACTGGGCAGCGCGAAGGTGGACTGGCTCGCGCAGGCCGCCGACTACTCGCTGATCCGCGACGGCATCGCGCAGGTGATCGACGGCTTCCACGATTACAACGAGCGGCTCGAGCACCCGGGCGGCTTTCATCTGGGCTTGGCCGCGCGCGAGCGGATCTGGAAAACGCCGAGCGGCAAGGCGCAGTTCATGGTGCATGCGATTGCCGTCGACACGCCGATTCACCGCGCGCGCGAAGAGCACGGCGAGCGCCTGATGACGTTGATGACGACCCGTTCGCACGATCAGTACAACACGACGATTTACGGCCTCGACGATCGTTATCGCGGCGTGTATGGCCAGCGCCGCGTGCTGTTCGCCAACAAGGACGATCTCGCGATGCTCGGTTTCGTGGCCGGTCAGCGGGTGGATATCACGAGCGTGTGGGCGGACGGCATCGAGCGTCGCGTGGAAGGTTTTTTGCTGGTGGAGTACGACATTCCGCGCGGTTGCCTCGGCGCGTATTACCCGGAGACGAATCCGCTGGTGCCGCTGTCTTCTGTCGCCGATGGCGCGGGAACGCCGACTTCGAAGTCGATTCCGGTTTTGTTGAGTGCCTGTGCCGCGGAGGCTGTCGCCGCTTGACGGGTCAGGTCTGGTTCCTCGTGAGATCGCGATGCGTCAGGTAAAGGCGCAGGTCGAATTCGAACTGGTGGTAGCCGGGTTGCATGAACTCGCAGAGGCGGTAGAACGCTTTGTTGTGGTCGCTCTCTTTCAGGTGGGCGAGTTCGTGCACGACGATCATTTTCAGGAACTCCGGCGCCGTCTCCTTGAACAGCGAGGCGATGCGGATTTCTTTCTTTGCCTTGAGTTTGCCGCCCTGCACGCGGGAGATGCTGGTGTGAAGCCCCAGTGCGTGGCGCACGACGTCGAGCTTGCTGTCGTAGATCACTTTGTCGATTGCGGCTGCACTGCGCAGGTGTTCGCGCTTTAACTCAGCGCAGTAGTCGTAGAGCGCGCGATCGGTCTGCACGTCGTGCCCGTTCGGATATCGCTCGGCCAGGTACGCGCCGAGTTTCTGGCCGGCGATCAGCGTCTGGACTTTTTCCTGTAGCGATGCCGGGTAGCCGGTCAGGTATTTCAATGGCTTCATAGTGGTTTGGGTCGCGCGTAGCGCGCGGGGTCAACAGACTGCCCTTAAAGAAACCAGCGGTACTCCCGCGCGCTGACGTCATTCATAAAGTCCAGATGATCCTGGCGCTTATTCTCGCAATAGACCATCACGAACTCCTCCCCCATTCCTTCCCGCACGACCGGATCGCCCTGCATCGCGGCCACAGCCGCAAGCATATCCTGGGGAAAATCGACCCCGCTTGCGCGGTCTTCGTTGAGCGGCGCAATGGGCTCGCGGGCAGCAGCCAGCCCATGCTCCATGCCCACGAGAATGGCTGCCAGCACGAGATAAGGATTGGCATCGGCGCCCGCCAGGCGGTGTTCAATGCGTAAATTGCGCTCATCCGATTCGGGAATGCGAATGCACGCGTCGCGGTCTTCGAATCCCCAGCTGGCGCGGCTGGCAGCATTCGCCTTCCAGCCATAGCGGCGAAACGCATTGTGATTCGCCGCAAAAACCGGCATGCAATGCGGCAGCAGAGCAAGGCAACCGGCCACCGCGTGGCGCAACGGCCGCTGGCCGTCTGCCGCCAGCAGGTTGTTGCCGCCCTCGTCGTAGAGACTCACATGCACATGCATACCGCTACCTGGCGCGTGCAGATAAGGCTTGCTCATGAAGCTCGCGCGGTAGCCGTGTTTCATCGCTACGCCACGCGTGCTGCGGCAGAATAAGGCCGCCCAGTCCGCGGCACGCAAACCGTCGTCGTTGTGACCGAAGTTGATCTCGAACTGCCCGGGTCCCAATTCGGCGGTGATCACGGTCGCCTCCACGCCCTGCTCGCGAGCGGCGTCGACCATCTCGTGGAGCACGCCGGAAAACCTCGACAGCCGCTCGATATGCATGTTCGGCTGGTCGTCCCTGTCGTCGCTGAGCGGGTCGCGCGGGAAGCGCGGCAGACCGTCCTCGAGCCGCGCGTCGAACAGGTAGAACTCCAGCTCGAAAGCCACCACCGGGCGGATGCCGCGGCGCTCGAAGCGTCTCAGCACCTGCGCCAGCACCTCGCGCGGCTCGAACTCGATGGGATTCGCGGTGCCGTCCGAGGTGATCAGCATCTGCCCCAAGGGCTGGCTCTCCCATCGCACCGGCGCGAGCGTACCGGCGACGAGGCGGCGTGTCGCATCCGGATCGCCGTCGTTGAAGCAGTAGTCGCCGATCCGGTACAGGCCGCCCTGCGCACCCAGCAGTATGCAGTTCTGCGGCAGCTTCAGAAGGCCGCCGGCAGCGACCTTCTCGAGCATGTCCATCGGATAGCGCTTGCCATAAAAGTGCCCAGGGATATCCAGGCAGATCAGGTCGACATAGCGTACTTCGGGATAGGCCGCGCGGAAGGCGCGCACTTCACTGAGCAAATCTGCTGTAGGGGAAGCCACCTTGTTGTCCTTCTCACGAGTAAATGATGATCGAGCTTCGGTTCATCGTCGCGATGGCCAGGCCAGACGACGACCGCACAGGACACGAGACTCACGGCGCCATCAATTGGCAATCCGGATTTTCATACGCGCAAAGCCTCGCCCGATGTGTGAGGAGCCGGCTGAACCCTCTAGGTGAACACCCAAAGTACCCGCGCCGGCTGATTAGACAGATTGGCGTAGCGGAACTGGGCGTGCGCCGGCACCTGGAAACCGTCGTTGGGCCCGAGCGTCACAGGCTGCTCCTCGCCGTCCAGCCAAATGGTCAACTCGCCTTCGAGGACGAAACCGCCCTGCTCGTCGCTGTCGTTCAGGGGCCGGTCACCGCTGCTGGCGCCGGGGGCCAGGTGGCTTTCCAGCATCGAAAAGCCCGCTGCCATGTTCGGCGACACCAACACGTCGGTCACGCCTTCGGCGTAATAAACGGTGCGCCGTTCTCCGGGCCGGGTCACCCAAGGCAAGGCACGCGGCTTGCTCAAGCTATAAAAATAGGTGGTGGGCGCGCCCAGCGCCTCGCCGATGGCGGTCAGGTCGCCCACCGTCGGACGCGACAAGCCGCGCTCGACCTGCGAGAGAAAGCCCACCGAGCGGCCGATCTTCTTCGCCAATGCGCCCAGGGTCACCTTCTTGTGCTTGCGCAGATCGCGAATCAATATCGCGAGACCTTCCATCTCTTCCTGCCTGTTCATCTTCCGTCCCTCTTCTACCCTTTCTCTCAGACTCTATCGCGCAGGCGATACCAGGTTTTCCCAATGACTTCCAGCGGCGCCGCCAGCAACGCACCGCCAGGAAACGGCGGGTTGTCGATGGACTGATACAGGCCCAGCAGTTCGTCGTCGCCGAGGATGGCGTCGGCCACGGCCCGGGCGGCGGCGAGCGTCGGCAGCACGCCATGACCCGAGTAGCCCTGCAGCCAGTAGCGCTCACCGTGGCGGCCGATATCCGGCGTACGTTTCATGCTGATATCGATATGGCCGCCCCAGGCAAACTCCAGCTCTACCCCGCGCAGTTGCGGGAACGCCCGTTCCAGGTAGGGCCGCGTGGCTGCCGCGATGTCCTTTGGAATACCGCCCGCGTACGTGCAACCGCCGCCGAACAGCAGGCGGTTGTCCGGGCTCAGGCGGAAGTAGTCGGGGACGAACTGGTTGTCGATCACACAATGGTTGCGCGGCAGAAGCGAGCGGGCCAGTTCCGGCTCCAGCGGCGAAGTGGCCACCTGATACGTGCCGACCGGCAAGACGCGTCTCGCAAGCTTGCGGTCGAGACGGTCGAGATACGCATTGCAAGCGAGCACCAGCACGTCCGCGCGCGCCTCGCCCCTGTCAGTGCGCACCACATAACCGGCGGACGTTTCGCGATAGTCCAGCACCTTGCTCTGCTCGAAGATGCACCCGCCCGCATGCTCGATGGCCGCCGCCAGGCCTTGGGCCAGTTTGAGCGGATTCAGATGGCCCGCCTCCGGATCGTAAAGCGCCGCATGATAGCGCGCGCTTCCGATCCACTCAGGCATCTCCGCGCGGGGGATGAAACGCATCCGGTCGTAGCCCCACTTCTCCACGGCCTCGCGCTGAGCCTCCTGCAGCAGAGCGACGCGGCGCGGCAGCACTGCCGCCCACAGACTGCCGGCCCGGTAGTCCGCATCGAAGCCATGACGCCCCGCCAGTTCACGTATCTCCGCGGCGGCCCAGCGCATGCTGTCCCACAGCTGGCGGGCACGCTCCCGCCCCAGCGCCGCCTCCAGCGGCGGCATGTCGCACGACCAGCCGAGCAGCGCCTGTCCGCCATTGCGCCCGGACGCCGCCCAGGCCACCCGGCTCGCCTCGAGCAAGGTCACGCGCTTGCCTGCCAGAGCGAGGCGCAGCGCCGTGTGCAGGCCGCTGAAGCCTGCGCCGACGATCGACACCTCGGTGTCTACACGGTCTTCCAGCGCCGGACGCAGCGGAATCGGACCGGGATAGGTGCGCGCATAGTAGCTCGCGACGTGCTCGCTGGACTGATGGAACATTGGACACGGCCATGAAAAATCGAATCGATAATTTCATGAAAAAATAGCATCACTTTTTCACGAAAGCAATCGTGATCTTCACCGGACCGTTGTAGTCACGAGGCGACGATCCGCCTGAACACCAGCAGGATCGTCCTTCGCTTCACCTTGAGTAGCCAATAGAGCAGCCCGACCGCGAAGCCGACGCCCAATGAAATGATGTCGCCCATACCGATCTTCCTTTCCGTAGCCATCTGTCGTGACGGCACGCAAGCGTGGGCGTCAGAACGCGAAACAGCTACAACCGAGCGCGCCCCAGAAGCCGTTCGAATCGCTGACCGGCACGTTCTTGCGCCACGCCCAGCCGTGCGCATGCGCGTGCCCGCCGCACAGATTCACGCAGCCGTCCACGCAGGCCACCGCGGTCGGCTTGTAACGGCTGTAGCCGCCGAACTCGGCAACCGGCGACCTCGACGGACTGACCGGCAGATCGGGCGGCGCGAGCGGCGCGAATTCCTCGTCCGCATAGACGATCTTGCCGCCCACCACCGTCATCACCGAGTTCAAGAACTTGATGCGGGTTTCGTCGA
Source organism: Paraburkholderia lacunae (assembly GCF_003353175.1). Classification (GTDB taxonomy): domain Bacteria; phylum Pseudomonadota; class Gammaproteobacteria; order Burkholderiales; family Burkholderiaceae; genus Paraburkholderia; species Paraburkholderia lacunae. The sequence continues at coordinate 78,855 of NZ_QHKS01000018.1, forward strand.
CGGTGAAGTAGTCTTCGCTGAGCACCGCGAAGTCGGCGAAATGGCCGGGCATCAGCGCGCCCTTGCGGTCGTCCTCGTTCGAGAACCATGCGCTGCCCACCGTGTAGCGGCGCAATGCTTCCATCCGGTCCAGCCTGTTCACGCTCGAATACATCGCGGTGCCGCCCACCGTCTTGCCCGACACCATCCAGTACAGCGACACGAACGGATTGAAACTCGCGACGCGCGTGGCATCCGTGCCCGCGCCGACCGGCACGCCGGAGTCGAGCATGCGACGGATCGGCGGCGTGTGCTGCACGGCCTCTTCGCCGTAGCGCTGAATGAAGTACTCGCCCTGAAAGGCCATCCGATGCTGAATCGCAATACCGCCGCCGAGCGCGCGCACCCGCTCGATGTTATGTTGCGTGATGGTCTCGCAGTGGTCGAAGAACCAGCGCAGCCCGTCGAACGGAATATCGGCGTTCACGCGCTCGAACACATTCAGGAAGCGCTCGATCGACTCGTTGTACGTGGCGTGCAGACGGAACGGCCAGCGGTTCGCCACCAGCAGCCTGACCACGGCTTCGAGTTCGTCTTCAAGCGTGTCCGGCAGATCGGGGCGCGGCTCGAGAAAATCTTCGAAGTCGGCGGCCGAGAACACCAGCATCTCGCCCGCGCCGTTCACACGCAGGAAATCGTCGCCTTCGCCGGGCCTCGTCACCTTCACCCACTTCGCGAAGTCTTCGATTTCCTTCCTGGCGTTCTGCGTGAACAGGTTGTACGCGATACGCACGGTCAGTTCATTGCGCTTCGCGAGATCCATGATGACCGCGTAGTCGTCCGGATAAGCCTGGTAGCCGCCGCCCGCGTCGATCGCGCTGGTCACGCCGAAGCGGTTCAGTTCGCGCATGAAGTGCAGCGTGGAGTTGCGCTGATCTTCCGGCGCGAGCTTCGGTCCTTTGGCGAGCGTCGCGTACAGGATGCCGGCGTTCGGCCGCGCGATCAGCATGCCCGTCGGGTTGCCGCGCTTGTCGCGCTGGATCTCGCCGCCGGGAGGATTCGGCGTGTCTTTCGTATACCCGACCGCACGCAGCGCCGCGGCATTCAGCAGCGCGCTGTCGTAGAGGTGCAGGATGAACACCGGCGTATCCGGTGCGATGGCATTGATTTCGTCGAGCGTCGGTCCGCGCCGCTCGACGAACTGGAATTCGTTCCAGCCGCCCACCACGCGCACCCACTGCGGCGCCGGCGTGCGGGCCACCTGCTTGCGCAGCATCTCGAGGGCGTCGGCCAGCGACGGCACGCCGTCCCAGCGCAACTCCATGTTGAAGTTCAGGCCGCCGCGAATGATGTGCAGGTGCGAGTCGTCGAGACCGGGGATGACCGTGCGCCCTTTGAGGTCGATCTGCCGCGTGTTGTCGTTCACATGACGCATCACGGCGTCGCGGGACCGACGCATCGCGAATCCAGCCTGTCAGGAAGCCCTGGTCGGCGCCATCGGCGCGACCTCGGCGCCGGTCGCGGGGTGCCTGGCCGATGCGGGCCAAACGGTGCGAGCGACGCTGATCGCGCTGGTTCGCTATCTGACGATCGGCCATCCGTTTGCCGTCCGTCTGCCGTCCGTTTTCCGCCCGCAGCGCTTGAGCGAACCGGTTCATTCAGGAAGCCGGACGGAATGCCGTCCGCGTGCTTAACAACATTTCAGCGTAGCTTCAGGAAATCCTCTGAGGTTAGCGATACGCCAGTCGACAGAGTCACGCATCTGAAACCAACGCATGCGGTCGATATCGATCCGTCGACGCCACGGCTCCGTGCGCTGTGTAACGACCTGCATCTGCACAGCGCGAAGTTCGGCTGCGGGCAGTTCGCAGATGCGGCGCTGCGCGGATCCTTCGCGTGCGATCTGTTTCACCATGCCTCCGTGCTAGGATGGTTGCTGCTCACTGCGACGAGGAATTCGCCATGGCAGACCATGACTTCAGCGAGTTTTCCTGGGATGAACAGGAAGACGTCAAGGCCTTGCTTGCAAGCCAGGGACTTGACGTACGAGAGTTCAAGATCACGGACAACGGCGACTCTCCGGCGGGCGGCAAAATCGGCGCCGTCCGACAGATATCCGTCACGCGGATCTCTAACGGCAAAATGGCGATTTATGACACCGATCATTTCGCCACCTGGATCACAGATTTCGCAGACGGGCTGGAAGCGGGCGCGTTCGACGACTGACGTTGAACAGCAGCCATCGCCATTCGGCGCGCTAAATCACCAATCGGTGTCTCAACAGACGCGTCCACCCCTGATCCAATCGCTTTGCACGGCGAGTGGGAGCCTAAGCATATGACGGAGGACGGCGGGTCAGACCGCCAACGTTGCCAATACCGCCACGGTTCGCGGTGGTTGCCCTCGACAGGCTCATCAGAAATGGGGATACCTGCTTTAGCATCGGATTGATACGCTGTGTGTTCGTACAACTGTCCCGTTGTGCGTGTGTGTTCGGGCCTCGGCTTCGTCCGGGGCTTCTTTTTGTCCGCCCGCGCAGCGTCCCGCCAGCTATTTACCGAAACATTACGGGTGCCGTGTGCAGATTGTGTGCACTAAACGGTGCAGGGATCAAATAAGGACGGCTGAATGGGAAACTCAGTAGGGAAATCCTGAAAATAGGCTGAGGATATCCCCATCGCACTCGGGCTCCAAGTTCCGGTGCGTACTGCTGAGCGCATGCCCGGAGCATGCTCGATATGTGTCGGAGCGAGTCACGAAATCAGTGGGAAACGACACGACTATGCGGGGCTTAATTATGGTTGTCGTCGAGTTGCAGGTAGAAATCGCGCGCGTTGTGCGGCAAATCACGACTGAATACGGCCGCACGCGGTGCAAGGAAATAACGGACGAACGCGAGCGCGGCGAACTGCCGGTCGCGACCCGGTGTCACGTTTGCGTCCACAAGCGCGCCGAGTTGCAATCTGGACCCGAGTCTTGTCACAGCGGCAAGCTGCGCGTGTGCGTAGGGGCCGTGGTCGTGGCTGCCGGCGCAGGTGAATTGCGCCGCACTGTCGACGATTGACTGGCTCGAACCGGGCAGCTGCGCGATCGCATTTGCCAGACCCGCGGTCAAGCCGAGCGGAAAACACCGTTCGGAACGCTGAAGCGTGTCGTTCCAGCCCGTTTCGAGATTCCCCTGCCACTGCCAGTTGCGCCCTTCTTTCGACAGCCATTGCAGCGCAACGCCCGTGCCCAGCGACGATTGCGGACTGTAGTATCCGCCTTGGCCCCAGCTATAGAAGTTTTCGTTGCGGCGGTACGAAAGGTAGTGCAACGCGGGCCCCATGCTGAAATAGTCGAAGCCGGGCACGCGAAAATCATAGCCGCCCGACAGGTCGGCCGACATGCCCTCGTTGCCCACCACGTTCATGCCGGTCAGCCATTGCCCTTCCACCGCCGCATTGACATTCCAACGCGGTGCAACCTGCCAGCGTACCTGCGTGCCGCCCGCCATGCGGCGCACAGCGCCCCATTTACCTCCGCCGACAGCCGCCGGCAAGGTCATGCCACGCCACGAGAGCAGCGAGTCGCGCACCGGCATGACGCCGATGTAAGTGGTCCACATGCCCCAGGACGTTTGCTGCCCGATGCTTGCCTCGCGAGTGGGCTGAAAGCCCGCAGGCGCGCCCTGGGTGGCGCCGGCGGACACGCTCCAGTCGAACCTTGGCAAGGCGCCAATGCGTATCGAGTCGGCCACCATCACCTGCAATTCTTCGGCACGGGCCGAGCCGCCTACAGTCGCGACTTGCCTGAAGTTGTTGAAGGTATTCTCAAGCGATCTCTTGACCGATTCCTTGGCGTTGCCCACGCCGTCCAATATCAACGATTCGAGCCGGCCAAGCGACCCCGGCACCGTCTGGTCCAACGAGGTCGTCCCCGCATTCAGGAAAAGCTGCCGGTACCGCAGCTCATATTGCGTCGTGTTGTGAATCCACTCGCCGCGCAGCGCAGGCGCGATCGTATCGAGCCGCCCTTGGCCGGCCGCGCCCACGTGATCCGACCACGTGAGGCCACCCGCTACCGACGCCGCATCGATTCCATTCAGATCGGCAGGAACGTAGCGTCCGATCCGTTGCCCGTCGGCTCCGCCGACGCGCGCATCGCGCAAGGCCACGCGCGAAGCGACAAACTGCTTGCGATAGTAGAGCTGCTGCGCGCCGAGTGCATCCAGGTAGGAACCAACGAGGCCGCCGCCGGCCGCGGCGGCGAGGCGCTCAGGCGCGGCGCCGTGGTTCAGCGCAAGAGTCGCGAGCGCCAACCCTTCGGCGCTGTCGTCGTCATGGTCCCGCTCGTAGCGCTCGCGAAACACTGCGACCGCCTGCACATATTGGCCCAGCGCGTACAGATTCCAGCCGCGCAGCGCCTCCGTATCCGCCGCCGGCATGCCTTCGCTTGCAGCCACGTCGAGCAGCTGCAGGCTGTCGCGATAGCGGCGTTGCCCATAGGCCGCGTTTGCCTGCGCAACTGCAATCTGTGCGCGAGCCCGGCGTGCGCGTGGCTCGTCGCGCAACGACGGTTGCGCGAGCAGCGCCATGGCCGAATCGAAGGCGCGTTGTTCGATCTGCGCCTGGACGAGACCAAGCGTCGCGTCCACGTCGCCCGGCGCAAACGTCAGTGCTGCGTCGAACCAGCTGTCTGCTTCTTCGACGTGATGCTGGGCGAGCTCGATCCAGCCGGCCAACGTCGCCGCCGGCGCGTCGCGATACGCACGAATGGATGGCGCAAGCGCGGCCAGCTGCCGGGCGGCACTCGCGTCGGCCGCGGGCGTTGTGCCCAGCGCCGCGACGGCGCGCTGATAGCGCAGGCGTTCGAAGGCGGCCTCACCGTCCGCATCGCGGCGGCCTTGTGACGCTTCGAGGTCGATCAACGCAGCGGTTTGCTCGACCGGCAACTCGCGTTGCGCACGGTAGAGCGTGGCAATACGATTCGCGTCCGGCTTGCAGGCGGGAATCACCGTGCGGTAAAGCGCGTAGACATCGTCGAGGTAGCCCGTGCGCACAAACAGGTCCGCCGCTTTCCATAGACGATCAATGTGCGCGCAACCGAATTCGTCCGGCGCACGCGCGATCAGTTTGCGCAGCGCGCCGGGTTCTCCGTTCAGCGCGGCGGCAATTTCCGCGTCCCGCTGACGCCGGGCGCGTTCGACGATAAGCGCCTGCGACGGCCTCCATGAGGGGAACTCGCGCACGAGCCCATCGATGCGCTGGTCGTATTCGCCAAGCCGGTTCGCCTTCAGCAACTGCCACAGCGGACGTTCGTCAGGCGCCTGCTGCGTGACGGGCGTGACGGGCGTGACGGGCGTGTCGCCGCTGTCAGTCGCGTGAAGGGCGCCATGCGCAGGCGGGTTGCCGACAGACGGTGGCGAGGATGGTTCGGGCGCGGCGAGCAGGTTTTGCTGCTCCGACTGCACGATGCGTGCACGCCCCGCCTCGTTCCTTGCATTATCCAGACTGCGCTGACGATCCTGCTGCACGCGGGGTTCCGTTGTGTCGCTTGCGCTTCCGAATGTCGGGTTGTGCCGCTCGATGTCCAGCAGATTGTCCTGCGCCGCCCACCCCCATGCCGGAATTGCAACGCACCACCACACCACCCAGCGCCATCTGTCTGCGTTATTCATCCGTGTCACGGTGCCGATTCCGGTGGTAGCGACGCAGTAACAGCGCGGTCAACGCCGAGAACATGGCCAGCAGCAGGATGAGCGCCGCGTAGCCCAGCCACGGGTGATGGGACAGCATGTAACCGAGGTGGTCCCCGATACTGAGCGTGCCGGATTCGTAGGTGTCGCCCACACTGGCCGTCCACAACCCGGGGCGGTCGAGGCTCAGCAGCGCGACGTTGCCGTCGAGGCTTGCCCAGTAGGCCGGATTGATCAGCTGCCCAACGCCCTGCGCCAGTTCGGCCGCGTTGGCAGCCGTCAGCACGGTCAGCGCACCCGCGGACTTGTCGCGATACTGCATGACGAGCAACTGTTGCGACAGCGATGCGGCGCCATGCAGCGTAACGCTTGCGGGCGAAGCAGCATGCGCGGGCGTGCCGAGGAAACTGTGCCAGTGACGCGCGACCCAGCCGTCTGCAAGCTCGTCTGGAGAGCCTGCGGCGGCGTCCGTGGCGCGGATGCTCTGCCCTGGAAACCAAGGCGCACCTTCGAGCGCCGAAGGCGTTAATGCCGGGGCCGCGCCGATCAGTATCGTCTGGCGGCCTGGCTGCGGTGCGCCAAAGGTGATCTGCGCGGCAGCGAGCGGTGCCATTTGCGTCTGCGCGAGCTTGCCCGCGAGCGACCACGCAGCCGCAATGGTGTCGTTGTCGCGCGAAGCGACACGGATGGCCAGACCGGCTCCGTCCGGACGGACCATATAGGGAAATCCGCTGTCCGCAAAGCGCTTGAGGTCCGGCAGCATCGTGAAGTGTGACGCGGGCGGCAGCGTCAGCGTTGAATCGTCGAACAGCGTGACCGAGAGATTGCCTGTCTGCCGCAACGCGCAGCGGTCCGTCACGAGCGGGACCAGCACGGGGCGAAGCGACAGCGTGTTAGCGCCCGCACGGAAGTCGCGCAACGGAATACTGATGCGATAGTGCCGAATGACCGCGCCTTGCGGCTGGTCGAGCGCCATCACCTGTTCGAAGCGCCCGTTCAGGAAAACGTTGAAAACGGAATCCTCACGCATCTTTGCGCCTTCCGTGAAGTTCATGTCGAGCATCACCTTTGCATCCTCGGGTGCATAGATGTCGGCGGGCAGTCTGACCTCCATATCGGCATGGTCGCCGGGACGCAGCGTGCGGCTCGTGAAACCGAGCTGGCGGAACGTAAAGGGCGCAGTGCCCGATACCGTTCCCCCTGCCGACCACGACGGCATGGCGGCTTCGTCCAGCCCGCCAACCAGGAGTTCGTCACGGCGCGGCAACGGCAATTCGCGATGCGCGAACGCACGCGCCGCGCGGTTGACCTCGGCGTCATCGCGGCCGCTGATGACGAGAACAAAGCGGCGGGCATCGTCAGGCTTCGGATAGATACCGAGAAAGGCACCGTCGATGCGGCTCGCAATCCGCGGATCGACGTAACTGCGCAATGCGTCGCGCGTGCCGATCAGCAGCAGATCGGAACCTGCCAACGGCGCAAGCGCGAGCCCCGGCAATGCGCCGCCTCCGGCACCGTGCTGGGCGTCGAACGCGCGCGGTGTCGCGCTCAAATAGCGCAACCGCAGTGCGACAGCCTGTGCGAGCAGGCCTCCGCTCGCGAGCTGCAGGTCGTTTTGCGGATGCGCTGCCGTCACAATGGCGACCTGACGCCCGGACCACTGTTTCGGGTCGATGAGGTCGTCGAGGTCGGCAAGTACCGGCGTCAGCGGCTTGAGTTCAGTTTGCAGTCGCAGCTTCGAGACACTGGTGTCCACTTCGCTCCACAACTCGGGCGAGTCCGGGTCTTCGCAGTTCTCCGTCGAATGCTGCGCGACTGCAAAAGTCAGTGTGTTGTAGCCCGGCCGAAACAGCTCGGCGGGGACGCGGATGTCGGCCGTCGTTTCCGGCTGCCGGGACGACAGCGGTAACTGCGCGATGGTGCGATCGTTGACGCGCACCGCGAGCTGCGAACGGTCCGTCAGCAGCGACACCGAATTGGATACGACGAGATGCAGCGTTGCGTTCTGTACCCGTTCGCGCGCGGATATCGGAATGCTCATACTGCTGGACGCAGCGGCACCGGCAAGGCGTAGCGAGCCGGACAGGTTGCCAAGTGTGGCAAGCGATACCTCAGCACCTGCTGTGGCAACGGACTTCGCTTCCGCGGGCTGGCTGACCGTCGGATTCTTTGGATGTCCGGCGGCGCATGCCGCACTACCGGCAAGCAAGGCCAGCGCGCAGCAGGCAGCCCGGGCCATTGCGTGGGAAATCGACGAAACGCTCATGTGTGTTTTTTCTGAATAGAACGGAAGGAGATGACCGTGTTCGACGCCATGCGCCACGGGCGTGCCGCAAACTGCAGCATGCCGGTCCAGAATCCCCGGTAATGGGCGAAGGCGTGCACGGTGCCGAGGCTCACGACGATCCCGAGACTGCGGAGTATGCCCACGCGTCGGTTGCGGCTCTCGCGGAAATCACGCCAGCGGCCGCTGTCGCCGAACACGAGGGCGACCTGTTCGGATAGCCCGCCGACGCTATCGTCAGCGAACTGCGCGCCGACCGCCACGCCGCCGTTGCCGGCACTGAACGTGTTGCGGATGGTGAGCGGCACGTGACTGACGCGGTCCAGCGCGACATTGAAAACCTCGAGCGTCGCGGTGCCATTGCATGGCACGTCCGTCTGCTCGGCCTCCGGAACAAGCAGTTTCAGGCCGCCTGCCGACATATCCAGCACGCGGCACGCGAACGCGCGCTGCGTGCCGGCCTCACCCGAAATCGGCGGTACATTCAGCGTGGCGTCGAGATTGGCAGGCACGCGCGGCACCGAGCGCCGCTGCTTGCGCTCGTACAGTACGCCGATGCAAGCGTTGAGCTGGACGAGGTTCAGGCCGCACCAGCCAAGCGCGGAAACGATCACGTCGCGGTGTGGGAAACCATCCAGCAGTTTCCATACGCCGACGGCCGCGCCGAGCAGCATGAGTACATAAGCGAGATAAAACGGTCCCGCCAGCTCTGAAATGGAGTCCTCCTCGATCTGTTCTCCCTTTGGCGTCACCTTGAAGCTCGGTGCACGCGGGCGCAGCATCACCGACAACACCGCGCGTAGTGAGAACATCGACTGCAGCAGTTCGTACACCTCGGAGATCAACGTCCACCGGTAGCGGCCAAACAGGAAGTCGGACGCGAGAATCGCCGCGATCATCTGCGGAAAGCCATAGGCGAAGAATTCGGGAATCGTCGCGTTATAGAACTGGAGCCCGAACACCAGATACATGACCGGAGCGAACAGGAATACGAGCCGCGCGTAGCAGAAGAACCAGAAGAACGAATTCGAGAAGTAGCAGAGCCGTTGCGCGAGCGAGAGTCCCTTGAGGCGTAAGGGATTGCGCAACAGGAACAGCTGGATCATGCCCTGTGCCCAGCGCGCGCGCTGCACGATAAAGCTTGAGAAGGTCTCGGGCTGCAAACCGGAGATCAGCGCTTCATTGACGTAAAGGCTGCGATAGCCGCGTGCATGCAGCATCAATGCCGTTTCTGCATCCTCGGTGATCGACGAGCCGGCAATGCCGCCGATCTCTTCCAGACACCGCCGCCTCAACACCGCAGCCGAACCGCAGAAAAACGAGGCATTCCAGAAATCGAGCCCCCGCTGAATAACCGAGTAAAACATCTCGTTTTCGGGTGGCATCCTGCCGAACATGCCGAGGTTTTTCTCGAGCGGATCGGGATTGATGAAGAAGTGTGGCGTCTGCACGAGGTACAGCTCCTCGTCGCACTGAAAGTAGCCGACGGTCTTCTCGAGAAAATCGGCCGTGGGCACGTGGTCCGCGTCGAAGATCACGATCAGTTCGCCATCTGTGCACGACAGCGCCGCGTTGATGTTGCCCGCTTTCGCGTGTTCGTTGCGATCGCGTGCGAGGTAGAGACCGCCGTGGCGGCTCGCCATCGCTTGCAGTGCGTTGGCTCGTGCCTGGGCTTCGGCGGCCTTCCCGGCGTCCTGCTGGCTAAGCTTTTGGCGCGTGCCGCCGTCGTCGAGCAGGTAGACGTTCAGCAGCCTGCGCGGATAGCGCATGTCGAGCGCCGCGCGCAACGTGACTTCGAGCAGTTCAGGCGGCTCGTTGTAGGTCGGAATGAAGACGTCGACACGCGGCAGCTTGCCTCCATCCGTCACGAGCGGAACGGGAGCGCGTTGAAGCGGCTGGCTGTTGACAAAGAGCCCAAGCATGGCAACAACGATTCCATACAGTTCGGCGCCGTAGAGAAGCATCATGAAGATGAAATCGGCAAGTCCGTTGTAGCCCAACGTCGCCGTGGTGCGCCAGTACAGGTAGCGCAGTGTCAGGAATACCGAGCACAGCAGAAAGAACATCCGGGTGCGCTCGAGGCGCGCGGTATGCCGCAGCAGGATCATCGTCCCCAGCACGGAGAAGGAGAGACAAATCTGGGCGCTCAGGTCGAGCTTGACAACGGCCAGCACCGAGATTGCCGCCAGCAAACTGCCCCATAGGGTAGTGATTGCCCACCCGGGTAGCATCGAGAGCGGTAACGCGTTGACGCACTGCTCGAATGCGTGTTCCAGCGCTGCTCTCGCGGCACGGGGGCGCGGCAGCTGGGCAACGGCTTGCGCCTCGGCTGTTTCATTCATGGCTGGACTTTAGTGTCTTGACAGGCGGGATATGCGGAAAGGGCCGGCGATATAAGCGTCGAACCGGTTAAAGGCAAATAGACGGCCCGGATTATAAGGATATCGGCTTGATGGTAAAAATATTTACGTCAGGCAATCGTTAAATATGGTCAATCCGACCTCTCATTCTTCACACTTCTGGAATCAAACGTTTGCGCGCCCAAAGACACGGCACACAATGACCAGCAGACACATAAGGCCTTACTGACTATCTTGTAGGGAAATCCTCAATTTGACATCGCATTACGGATATCCGTTTCTTCTGCGACGACCGCAGCTTTTTGGGCACGATCAAGACTATCTGCCGTTCCACCAGCCAATCCAGCGCCAAGCCAAACCGTGACGTATCGTTTTTCAATCTGGATCTCGTGCAGAAAGCCCGCAGCACATTGGCCAGAAACTCGATATTCGAATTGTCGTTAGTTGCAGAATTGGGGACTTGGCCGCCGTTTTGGCAGCCAGCCGTATTGTCGATCGAGCCCGCGTTGACGGTGCCCGTGCCGCCTGCGCTGAACACGCCGTTGCGGTTTGTGAAAGCACCGGCCGTCGTCACCGTCGCGTCACCGCTGGCAAGCACCGAACCGGCATTGTTGTTCAAGCCTTGCGCGGCCAGGGTCGTGTTGCCCTTCGCGGATACCGTGCCGGCGTTGGACAGCGTCGCGGCCGAAAGCGACACATTGCCGTTGCCGCCGATGAAGCCCTGAGTCCCATTCGTCAGCGCCGCGCTGACCGACACGCCGGTGGCGCCGTCGCCGGCATTCGCGACGCGGCCGCCGGAGTTGTCGACGTTCGCGCCCGCCACCGTCACCGCGGCATGCGCGCCGGCAGCGTCCATGCTGCCGCCACCGTTCGTGATGTCGCCGCTCGCAGCAACGTTCAGTGCGTTACCGGCGTGCACCGTGCCACTGGAGTTATCCAGCGCGCCCCGGACGTCGAGCGTTGCATCGCCCTGCGCAGAAGGCGAACCACCGCGGCTGGCCAGTGATGCGGCGGTGAGCGACAGCGTCCCGTTGGTTGCCACACTGCCGTTCGAATTGCCCGCTGCACCCTGACTCGCCAGCGTCAATGTGCCAATACCGGCGTGCGCAATGTGTCCAGCGTCGTTGAGCAGCGCATTCGCGTTGACGCTCAGGCGTTCTGTATCAACACCGCTTTCCGTTACGTCACTAGCCACAACGCCGATTGCCAGTGGCAAAAAAAGAGCATAGCGAGTGCCGCGCTGTGGAGGCCGAATTAGATGAACCACCTCAGTGCGACAGAACCGTTTTCCGAGCGCGCGTGAGTATTTCGCATTTCGGCGTAATGCTATTTGCGATAGCTGTTAAGAGCGATCGCAAACGTTTGCTTTTCTGCAATTCCAGTTGATTTGGGGTGGCCAGAACATTTCGGCTCGCGATGCATGTCAAAACGTCTGACGATATTTAACTTTCGAAAGAAAAATATTTCTATATCTTTCCGCCTCGATGCGGGACATCGCGGACTTTCGCATAAATCGGGAAATTCGCCAGACCCTCAGACCTCGAACGCGGTGTTTTCGTCCCGCGTTTAGTACATCGACATTAATGAATCGATAAAGGCATATGCGAAAAGAAACTCATCTTCAACGGGCGACAGACCATCATCCTGGATCACGCCCTCCCCGCAATCGACTGGCCGATCAGATATCGAGGCCACACCCCAAGGCAACGACCCTCTCCGTTCTTGGCTATATCGCACTGGTTCCCGCGCTCGCGCACGCCAACTGCACGACGTCGGGCACGACAACGACCTGCGATACAAGCTCGCCGTCGCCGTGGACGACGCAGATCGGCACCGGCCCGACGACGGCTTCCGGCGCCCAGGTGACCGTCGGGTCCAACGCGCAAGTCGTCGTTGGCAACAGCAGCGCCATCGCGCTGTCCGACAACGCGAACATCGTCGTGCAGTCCGGTGCGCTCGTGCAGAACGCCGCGACCAATGCCTCAGGCACGTACGGTACGGGCGGCAACACGATCGACTTCCGGAACAACAGCACGCTCACGGTGCAGCAGGGCGCGACGGTGCTGTCCAATGGTACGGAGGGGGACGCCGAAGCCGTCAACCCGGAGGGTACCGGCAACCTGATCGTCAACAACGGGACCATTCGTGGCATCAACAGCGCAGCCATCTGGTTTCAGAACACCTCGGGCACCAACACGGTCATCAACAATGCCACTGGCGTCATCCAGGCCCCGGGCAATGTCATGGGCGCGTCGGGCAATGGTGCCGTGGTGTTCAGCAACCTCGGCAAGGTGATCGGCAACCTGGTTTTTGCAGGCGGCAACGACACGCTGAACATGTTCACCGGCTCGAGCGTCTCGGGCTCCATCAACGGCGGCGGCGGCAGTAATCTGCTGACGCTGAACGGCACTGGCACGGCAACGCTGCCCACGACGATCACCAACTTCCAGACCCTGCAGAAGAAAGACAGCGGCACCTGGACGATCTCGAATTCGATCGGCAGCATGGGCATCACGTCAGCTGAAGTCCAACAGGGCACGCTGGTTCTCACGGGCAACAATTCGAGCTATACGGGCGCGATGCGCGTCGATCAGGCAGGCACACTGCGGGCCAGTGCGCAGAGCCTGCCCTCCGCCGTGACCGACAACGGCCTTGTGCAGTTCCAGCAGGACACGAACGGCACGTATGCGGGCCTCGTTAGCGGCTCGGGCGCCGTCGAGAAAGATGGGACCGGCACGCTGACGCTCGCGCCGTCGGCGGCTGGCGGCAATTCGTACACCGGCGGTACCGTGCTCAAGCAGGGTGTGCTGTCGGTGTCGGCGGACAATGCGCTCGGCGGTACGACGGGCGGTGTGACGTTCGATGGCGGCACGCTGCAGCTCGGCGCCAGCCTGGACCTCGCGAGCACGCGAGCCATCTCAGTTACCTCGAATGGCGGCACGATCGACACGCAGGGTTTCCAGTCGACGATCAACCAGGCAATCAGCGGATCAGGCGCGCTCGACAAGACGGGTTCGGGAACGCTGACGGTCAACGGCGCAGTGGTCGGGGCGATCGCGGCCGAGGTACAGCAGGGCACGCTCGTGCTCAACGGCGACGCTTCGCAGTTCACGGGAAGTGTGACGGTCGATCAGCCGGCCGTGCTGCAGGCGAGCGCGCAAAGCCTGCCGCCGACGGTCACCGACAACGGTCTTGTGCAATTCGAGCAAAACGCCGACGGCGTCTATACGGGCACGATCGGCGGCACCGGCGTCGTGGAGAAAGACGGAACGGGCACGCTGACGCTCGCACCTTCCGCAACCGGCGGCAATACCTACACGGGCGGCACCGTGCTGAAAGCGGGGACGGTCTCCGTCTCGGCCGACAGTGCGCTCGGCGGCGCCACGGGCGGCGTGACCTTCGACGGCGGCACGCTGCAACTCGGCAGCAGCTTCGACCTTGCGAACACGCGTGCGGTGTCGATTACCTCGAACGGCGGCACGATCGACACACAGGGCTTCCAGTCGACGATCGCGCAAAACATCACCGGCGCAGGCGCGCTGACCAAGGCGGGCAGCGGGACGCTCGTGCTCGACGGCGTCAATACCTATTCTGGCGGCACGACTGTGGCGGCCGGTACGCTCGTCGTCGGAGATGCGTCGAACACCGGAGCGTCGGTTGCCGGGGCGACGAGCGTCGCGACGGGCGCGGTACTCGGCGGCTACGGTACCGTCAATGGCGACGTGACGAACAATGGCACGATAGCGGTCGCCAATGCGTTGCCGTCGTCGGTCCCTGCCGGCGCGCGAGGCAGCTTCACGATCAACGGCCAGTTGACGAACGCGGGTCTGGTGCAGCTCGGCGGCGGCGGGCAGGCCGGCAATACGCTGAACGTGAACGGCTACGTCGGCCAGAACGGGACGATCGCGCTCAATTCCGTACTCGGCGCGGACAACTCGGCCTCGGACAAACTCGTCGTCAACGGCGGCACTGCGACAGGCTCGACCACGCTGAAGATAACGAACGTCGGCGGCCACGGCGCGCCGATCGTATCGAACGGCATTCAGGTCGTCGAGGCGGCCAACGGCGCGAAGACCGATGCGGGCGCCTTCACGTTGTCGGGCGGCATGGTCAAGGCCGGCGCATATGAATACTACCTGGCGAAAGGCGGCGTGACGGCAGGCACTTCGGACGACTGGTATCTGCGCAACACCGTGCCCGCCGCGGCCAGCGTGTCAGCGAACGGCAGCGGCGGCTCAGCCGTGGTCGCCGCAGAGGGTACGTCCGCGTTGCCGGCCGCGGGCAGTGCTCCGGTCACGCTGTACCGCCCCGAAGTGGCGCTTTACGCGCAGATTCCGGGCGTCATGCGTCAGCTCGACTGGATGCAGCTCGACGAGTTCCATCTGCGGCAGGGCGATCAGATGCTGCTCGGCGAGACGGGCCGATTGCCTGCCTCGTGGGGCCGTGTGTGGGGTGCGCATAGTGTGCTTTCGGAAGGTGGTGGCGTGAGCCCGCAATTCGACGGCACGATGGGCGGTGCGCAAATCGGTCAGGACGTCTATGCCGACGGAACGGAGGGTGGCCACCGCAACCATTACGGGTTCTATCTCGGCATGGGCCGCGCCACGGGCGACGTCAGCGGATTGGCAGTGGGCGTGCCGAATGCGGACGTCGGACACCTCTCCGTCAATGCGTACAGCCTCGCCGGCTACTGGACGCATATCGGCCCGGGCGGCTGGTACACGGATACGGTCGTGTCGGGCACCTCGCTGGTTGCGGCTACGACTTCGAGCGACAACCTTCACGCCAGCACGCACGGTACCGCCGTCACGGCCTCGATCGAAAGCGGCTTGCCGATCGCGATCGGGCATGGGCTCACGATGGAACCGGAAGTGCAGCTGGTCTACCAGCATCTGTCGATCAACGATCTCAACGACGGCGCCTCCAACGTGGGGTTCGGCAGCGGCAATACGGTGCTTGGCCGATTCGGCATCCGGTTTGCCGGCACGTGGAACGCGATGGGTGCAGCGTGGCAGCCCTATGTGGGATTCAATGTGCTGCACGCATTCGCCAACGGCGACCGCCAGACCTACGACAGCGTCGCGTCGATCGGCACGCCGGTCAACCAGACGACGGCGCGGATCGACGCGGGGGTGGTCACGAAGTTCTCGAAGCACGGCAGCGTGTACGCAGCCGTCAATTGGGGCACGAATCTCGACGGGGAACATGTGCGGACCATTGGCGGGAACGCCGGCGTGCGTTGGTCCTGGTAAGGCACGGCCGTCGTGAGCGCCGCTTCGCTCGCGCGTCCGTTCCCAGTCGGGAACAGTGCGACGCGAGGCGGCTCAATCCGGTTCTGGTAGTCATATAGCCGGCCGGCCTCCGTTCCAGTAGAACGGCTGGCGCAGATTCGGGCGGTGAACGCGCCCTGCAAATTCCGACGCGCCGCTACCTGTTTCGCCGAAAAACGTTGGTGGATAACGCCACACCGTTTTTCCGGACCGCGCACTCGCTGCAGCGACGACTTCCAGGCGTGTTTCGAGCAATTGCCGGTCGTGCTCGTTCACGACTAACGTCAAAGCGTCGATCGCAGCTTCGGAAAACGACCAGACGTCAGTTTCATTGCCGGTTGTGAAAACTTCGACGAGGGCGTTTTCTGCCTCATCCAACTCTGCCACTGCCAGTCGCCCGTGCCCGGCTTCGGTCAAGAAGCGGGTGAGCAGCATGACGCTTGTCAGCCGTTGGCCGAAGCGCCGTCTGCGCGCCCGCTGCGCACGGCTTCAAGCGCCACGCGCGAACGAAGCATCATCGCATCGGCGTCGGCGCGCGGCATCGGCAGATACAACATCTTTGAGCGCCGCGCGTGCAATGGCGACGCCGATTCGAAGCGCTTCTTCCCTTTCTTTGAATTCAACAAGGATGGCCTTGACAAGTTCCCCATGACGCCGATCCGTCGCCACCTTCTGGACGAACGACCGGTCGATCTTCAACGTGTCAATTGGAAGCGAGCGAGGTAGCTGAGCGACGAGTAGCCCGTACCGAAGTCATCGATCGCAATCGAAAGCCCTATCTCCCTGAATGACGACAACGTATTCAGCATCGCGTCATCCTCAGCGAGCAGCACGCTCTCCGTGATTTCGAGCTCCAACCATTCGGGGCGGCAGCCAGTCTCGACAAGGATGTCGTTCACCATCGACACGAAATCGTGAAACCGGAACTGTCTGGCAGACAGGTTAACCGCCACCCTATGTGATACCGATCCCGCGGCGGCGTTCCATTCGGCTGCCGTGCGGCAGGCCTCGCGTAGCACCCAGTTGCCCAGATCCACGATCAGGCCTGTTTCTTCGGCAAGCGGAATGAACTCATTCGGCGGGGCCAGCCCAACGCCAGGTCGGCGCCACCTGAGCAAGGCCTCCGAGCCAACGACGACATTGCCGTGAAACGACACCTTGGGCTGGTAGTGCAATTCCAGTTCGCCGCGCTCAATCGCGCGGCGAAGACCTCGAATGGTGGATGGGAGGCACACGCAGCGCGAGGTCGGCTGTTCAGACTGCCGGCGATGGCGTCGAGTTCGTCCTGACTGTAGACCAAAAGGTCTGTGACTTTGGGCAGATGCTGGCGCAGCAGTCCGTTGGTGTTTTCACAAGTGCCGCGTTGCAAGCGACTGTGGGGCACAGAAGTACGCTTTCGCGCCCGGAATCGTACGGGTCGGCCTAAGCCCGATACCAGCCCGCTTGATGCATCACAACGACATGGCGACGAACCGTGTGATTCCTCGTGAACCAGTGAATGATCGTAACCAGTTTCTTTCTCTTTTCTGCCACCTGAAGTGAATAAGGGCTTTCTCCTGTTGATATTACAAATGACCGCGTTATCAAGCCCCCGATCAGCGTCATCATGGATGACGTTTATAGAAACGTACACTTTCATCGTCAACCATCGCTAAACAATAATGGCGTGATTTTATGCGGTGTTAAAATCCCTAAAAACACGGCAGCGTAAAAATCGTCAAGCCACGCATACGCATCGCAACGCCACTTGTTGGGACGCCATGGCGGACCACCTGCGGCATGTGTTCGGGCCAAAGCGAAAATCCACGCAGCTCGGCCGTCAAAACGCATGCCGATCGATAGCGGCGTGTCGGCATGCCGCGAGAAAGACGTGTACAAATCGCAAGAAAGAATTCGACTAGATGTTGACGGTGATCACTCGGGGCGATTACCACTTCAACTGTTCCGGCAACGGTCTTCCGCGCCAATGATCCCCGGCGTCTTCGCCCAACCGTGACACGGCCTGCGCGGACGATTACAGGGGACATCCTCCATGCGGTCCTTGTCAGCCCAGCCCATTGCACGCGCCCATGTGGTATTTGCATGCAGCCTCGCGGCACTGATCATCGTTACCGGTCTGATCGTATTGCCGTTCGCCAACAGGCCGTTGCGGCCGCAACCGCTGGTTTTTCCGATCACATACACAGCGGTTTTCCTCTGCAGTTCCCTCACCGCGTTCCTGCTGTTGCTTCAGTTTGGCGCGACACGCCGGCGTGGCATGTTCGTGCTGAGCAGCGCGTATGTCTTTCTGTCGACCATCGCCTTGCTGCAACTGCTGGCGATGCTGGGTATCGCGGGGCTCGGCGCACAGCCGCTGCCATGGCTATGGGTCAGCTTTCATGCCGGCTTTCCTTTGCTTATCGCGATAGCGCGATTCATCCCCAATCGCAAGGAGCGCCCTGCCCGACCAGCGACGGGGGTCGCGATGGCGATCGTGACGCCTCTGCTGATCACAACGGGACTCGGCGCGGCCCTCACGTACTACGCGCCGCACCTGCCGGTGCTCGTGATCAACGCCACGCTCACCGCCGTCTTCGGCAACTTGCTCGTGGCGCTATGCGTGGAGGCGCTGTCGATCCTGGTGGTGGTATTGCTCGCAGGCCTGCGCGACCGGCTGGACCTATGGCTGTGCGTGACGGTGCTTGTTTATCTGGTTGATGAGATGCTCGTTGCAGCGACGCCAACCCGTTATACCGTCGGCTGGCTCAGTGCCGCCGTCATTGCGACACTCTCGTCGGCCATCCTGCTCTTCACCCTGTTGTGGGAGGTCCGGCAGCTCTACCGGAGCCTCATCACGCTGAACGCAGAACTACAGGAGCAGGCCTTCCACGACGGCCTCACCGGCATGTTTTCGCGACGGTACTTCGATCAGACGTTACCGCTTGTCCTGCGTGACAGGATCGACGCCCGGCAGCCACTGTGTCTCATGCTCATCGACGTGGACCATTTCAAGGCATGCAATGACCTTTATGGTCATCCGGCCGGTGACCGGCTTCTCATCCGTCTCGCGCGTACGTTGAGTCAGCACTTTTCCCGTCCAGGGCAGTTCGTGGCAAGGTATGGCGGCGAAGAGTTTGCTGCTGTGTTGCCGCGGGTCGACACCGCGCGAGCGGCCGATATCGCCGAATCGCTGCGCCAGGTGATCGAAGAAAGCGGTACCCGCCGTGACGACGTTTCGGTGCCGACATTGACCGTGAGCATCGGAGTCGCCTGCGTTCCGGCATCATACGAACCGGTCGAACCGGCGGCGCTGGTGACCTTGGCCGACGAGGCGCTCTATGCCGCCAAGCGGGCCGGTCGCAACTGCGTACGTGTGCACGTGCCCGATTCGGCTCCGTCCGTAGTATGGGATCGTTCCGACCTGTCGGCGGATATGGCCAACCGATAGCCGTCACGCGACGCGAGAGGACACGCCACTCCGTTGAAATGAAAATACGCCGATCCCAAGCTGCGCATCCAGTGTCCTGGCAACGGCAATCCCCGGTGCTCATGCGAGCCCCCTATCAAGAACACCGTGTTGGCGAAGATGTCCGGATCGCGCACGCGGCAGGCTCTGGACGATGAAAGAAGAAGCCCTGGAACTTTGATACGCCGAGCCGGCGCAGAAACTGCAACGTGGCATCGTCCTCGATCCCCTCCGCCACCAGATCGAGCTCCATATCCGCGGAAATCGACACCGCCGCCTTGACCAACGCCTGACTGATCGCGCCGGACATGATGTCGGACGTCACCGAGCGATCGATCTTGATCCCGTCCACCGCGATTCGCTTGAGGACGTCGAACGAGTTGTAGCCGGTACCGAAATCGTCGAGGTATATGCGGACACCATGCGAGCGCAGGATCGCGACGAACGCAAGCTCCTCCTCCGTCCAGCTGATTTCTTCGAGTTCGGTGATCTCGATCCACAGCGTGGCGGCAACGCCCAGGTTATCGGCCAGACGCTCGATCAACCAGTTTTGAAACAGTGGGTCCGCGATCGATCTCGCGCCGAGGTTGACCGACAGATATGGGCAAGACGCACCCGGGCGCAACGCATGCAGGTCGCCGAGCAAAGGCAGCGCCTGGTTGAAGATCGCCCGGTCAATCCTCGTCATCAGGTCGAAGCGCTTTGCCGCCGAGAGGAACATATGAGGTCCGACGGTCTCGCCGGACGAATCGACGAACCGCGCCAATGCTTCATAGCCCAAAATTTCGCCATCCGCCGACACGATTTTCTGCAGGAACAGTCTGAAATTCCCTTTTTCCAGGCCCTCCTGAATCCGGTACGACCATCCCGTCGCCATCCTCGCATCGACGATCGACGCCGCATCGGGGCGATAAACACTGACGCGGCCACGCCCCTCGCGTTTTGCGGCCCGGCAAGCGGCGTCGGCCCAAGCGAGACCGGTTGCGGCATTTGCCGTCTCGGCACACACGCTGGCAAGGCCCGCACTCGCCCCCAACGTGAAAGCGCGTCCTTCGTGCACGAAACGATACGTATTCAGGGAGTCGATGATACGGTTCGCAATGGCCAATGCCTGATCTTCTTCGACCCCGTGCAACAAAAGCACGAATTCATCGCCACCGAGCCGCCCTACTGTGTCCGTCGATCTGGCATGCAGACGCAGGAGGCGGGCGACTTCGGCGAGCAGCCTGTCGCCCGCATCATGGCCGCATGCGTCGTTCACGAGCTTGAATCGATCAAGGTCGACGTAGAGCAGGCTAAGCGCCTGTTCGTACCGGCCCACGTCGGCGACCGCCTGTTCAAGCCGTTGCATGAAGCCTCTGCGATTAAGCAGTCCCGTGAGTTCGTCCTGTGCGGCCTGCGTGGCAAGCGCTTCCGTCAAGGCGTAGACCTTTTCAGCGTCCTGCAGCACGGTAACCGTGCCCAGTATCTTGCCATCCATTGCATGAAGCGCAGAACAGGAGATGGTCACGACGCGTCGTCGCTGACCCGTTGCCTGCAATCCGACGAAATCGCTGATGCGAACCGGTTCGCCTGACTCGAGTACCGACACGGCCGGACACGGCAGGCGCGTGGCAGTGGCAAGGTTGAGCAGTTGCAGGGTCGACGTGATCGGACGGCCCACGATGTCCGCGATCTCCATGCCCATGAGCTTCGCGGCCGTCCCGTTGCACAGAGTCACCTCGCCGGTCAGGTCGGTGCGGATTACACCTTCGACCAGCGAGGTCAGCGTCACCTGCGCCAGTTCTCTCGCCTCGTGCAACGCGGCTTCGCGTTGCACGCGCTCCGTGATGTCTTCGATCATCAGGAACGCTTCAGATGGTTGACCGTCGTCCCCATAGGCTGTCACGACGAGATGACTCCTCGCCTGAATAACGACGCCGTCGCCCCTCACGTAGCGCTTCTCGACCACCGCACGGCCGTTGCCCGCCTTGAGCCGGTCGAGCATCGCCGCCAGCGGACGCGTCGGATCGTCGGGCACCGTCATCTCCCGGAACGACTTGCCGACCAGTTCCGCCTTCTGGTACCGCAGGATTTCGCACATTGCGCTGTTTGCGTCGACGACCACGCCTTCACCCACGACGATCGCGAATCCGACCGGGGTGTTCTCGAATGACGCACGGAAAAAGCGCTGCGAGTCCTCGAGCGCGGCCTGCGTCTCCTTGAGCGGCGTGATGTCATGCGCCTTGGCAAAGATGCGCACGACCTCGCCGCCCTCTCCGCGTAACGGCCACAACGCGAGATCGCTCGTCATGACGCGCCCATCGGCGGCGCATTGCCCGATCTCGAACTGGACGTACTCGCCATCGGCCGCGCGCCGCACGGCGTCCCTGACTCGCTCGCGATCGGCCTCGCTCAGCCACCAATGTCCCTCCCAGAAATACAGGGACCGCTTCTCGTCGACTGTTAGCCCCGTGAACTCGTATCCCATCGGATTGGTGCCGATATGCCTGCCATCCCGGTCGAGCACGCTGATGACGTGCCGCGTCGTCTCGAAGATGCCGCGAAACCTCGCCTCGCTCTCGCGCAGTGCCTGATCGGCACGCTTGCGCGTGTCGATATTCATGAGGGTGCCGATGATCCGCAGAGGCTGGCCCGCGTCGTCCCGCCGGACGACCTTGCCCCGGTCGCTGACCCACTTGTAGTGACCGTCGCCATGGCGGATGCGCAGCTCGCACTCGTAGTGTTCCGAACGGCTTTCGAAGTGCGCCGCCTGGGCGTCGCGATAAACCGCGCGGTCATCGGGATGCAGGCATGCGACCCAATCATCGGCAGTTCTGAAATTCTCCTGTGGGGCGCCGAGAATCTCGAGCGTCCGGTCGGAATAGAACATGCTGTCCAACTCGATGTCCCAATCCCAAAGGCCGATTCGTGCGTTCTCGATCGCCAGCGTGGCACGCGTTTCCGATACGGCAAGCGCCTGCCGTGTCTCGAGCAGCTCCGTCACGTCCTCGATAATCGAGACGGCCGAGACGTCACCGGAATCTTGCTCCCCGTCGAGCAGCGATACATGCACCTGCAGATCGATCGGCTTTCCGTCGCTGCGCACATGGCGCCTGACCACGCTGACGCGGCCGGCCGACTGCCGCGCCTGCAACTGGATCTGTTCGACATCGTGGTGCGGCTCGTCACTCGCTATCAGCTCGTCTGGGCTCATGCCGATGAGTTGATCGCGCGTATAGCCCACGATCCGGCAATACGCGTCGTTGACGCCGAGGTAATGCGCTCGCAGCGTGCCGTCGTGAATGGCGAGGCCGAGCGGCGCGTGCTCGAACGCTGCACGGAAGAGGCGTTCTGAGCGGTTCAGCGCGTCCATCGCGTTGTCGAGTTGTACGCGTTTCGCTTCGAGTTCCAGTTCCGACAGTTTGCGTTCGTGGATGTCCTCGGTCGTCCCGACCATGCGTGACGGCTGACCGCTCCCGTCGCGCTCCGCCACCCGGCCGACCACCCTCACCCAGCGGTATTCACCATCGGCACACCGCACCCGATACTCGGACTTCAGATAGGGCAGCCGTCCCGCAAGATGGTCGGCATACCGCGTCATCTGGGCTGCGGGATCGTCGTCTGGATGGATGCGTGCAATCCAGTCTTCGATGCCTGGTGGCGCCACTTCGCCGTTGGCAAGCGAGACTGGATCGATGCCGAAGATTTGCAGGGCAAGCGCGGTGAACGTCGCCGTACCGTTGACGAGATCCCGCTCCCAGACGTCGATGCCGGAACCGACCGCTGCGAGGTGGCGGACGAGCGCGGCGTCGCGTAGCCGATTCGAGAGATCGCTATACGTGGCATCGGCTCCCTCTCCTGCGCTCGGCTGGGGACGGGTGGGCGCGCGTAGCACGGCATCGTGCGTTCGCTTCCATGCCAGAAAGATCTTGCGAGATTTCATGATGAGGTGCTGATCAACGCTGACTGGATCCGAGACACGCGCGCGCTCATCTGCCTGCCCCGATGCGGGGAGACCGCCTGTCGGCCTTTGCCCGCTCCCCGTCTAAACGTCCGGTTACGCCGCGGCGGGCGATCGCATTGCTGCGGCATTCGTTGCCGCATCGCACGGCAGGCTCCAGGTCCAGGTCGAGCCGCGCATTCAGGCCGTATCCGGTCGTTCACCAACTGATAACAGCAGGCAATCACATTCCTAACCGATTACCCTTACGTACCCTTATGTATACGGTCACAACGAAAAGCAACTGAAGGGCTATCTATGTAGGCATTTCCTGCAATTCATGTAGGGAAGCTGCGCATGCCACGGGTCGAATAGCGGCTCATGGTCACAGGAAACAGGCATCACAGCGGTATGAAGAATTGAGGCAGCGGTCTGTTCGAGACTCGCCGCGGCTTGCTCGCTACGCGCGCTCAGATCGCTATTGCCTGCAATCAGAATCCTGAGCATCTTTGTGGTTCGTCGCAAAGCGGGACGTGAATCGAAATCACCGTGCCGGTGTCGAGCGCGCTATCGATCTGCAGCGTTGCGCCGATCAGCCGGGCACGCTCCCTCATCCCGAGCAATCCATAGGAGTATCCCTCCACCGCAGCAGCCGCGTCAAAGCCGCGACCGTCGTCGCTGACGTGGAGGTCAAGCGTCGTGTCGCTGCCCGTCAATGTCACATCTGCCCGCGATGCACCGGCGTGGCGCGCGACATTCGTCAGAGACGCCTGCACGATACGGAACACGACCGTCGCGTGCGCATCCGACAAAACGGGTTCACCGCCATTGATCCGCAACTGACAGGGAATGCCGTAGCGTTGACCGAAATCTTCGACTAGCCATTCGAGCGCCGACACGATCCCGAAGTTCAGCGCTGCAGGCCGCAGATGGTTCGACACATTGCGCACCATCCAGATCGTCTTTTCAACGAGCTCACGCATGTCGTCGGCTTTTTTTACGGCGTCCGGGTCACCGGAAAGCCGCATCTTGAGCAACGACACATCCATCTTCAGCGCGGTCAGCAACTGGCCCAGTTCATCATGAATTTCCATGGCAATGCGCCTTCTTTCCTCTTCCCGAATCGCCTCCATGTAGGCGGACACCTCACGCAACTGTTCCCGCGACTCGAATAGCTCCTGCTCGATGCGCTTGCGCCCTGTGATGTCGTTCAGGCCGACGTAGATTGCCGGTGCGTCGTCATACGTGGCAACGCGCGCCGTCGCCATCGCCCAGAACGTGGTGCCGTCCGGTCTGCGGAAATGGGCCTCAGTGTTACGAAAACTCCCTTCCCGGCGCAAATGCTCTACCAGCCTGTCGCACCCCGTGGCGTCCGCATAGAAGTCCGCGATGTTGCCGGCCGCGTTGTTGCGCGAATCAGGGCCGAACAGCGCGCGCAACGGCTCATTTGCGTAGAGAATCGTGCCGTGTGGCATCGAGGCAATGCACAGCGGCACCGGGCTCGTCTCGACAATGGTGCGAAAGCGCGCCTCGCTCGACTGCAGTCGAGCTTCGATCCGTCTACGCTCCTCGACTTCGGACCGTAGGCTCGCATTGGCTCGCGCGAGCTCCTCTTCCACCTTCTTGCGTTCGGTGACATCGCGGGCAATGCCGGCGGTGCCTGCCAGTTGTCCATGTCCGTCGGCGAAAGGTGTCTTGATCGTCTCCACCCATCTCCGGCGACCGTCCGCCTCGATATGGGTTTCTTCGATCCGTTTGCGGCGCCCCGAGGTCATCACCTCGACATCGTCGGTACGGTATGCGATTGCGTGTTCAAGCGGGTGCAAGTCGAAGTCGGTCTTGTCGATCATGTCAGCCGGTTCAGCGTAGCCTACGGCGCTCACCAACGCCCGGTTGGCCGCCACGTATCGACCGTGAGTGTCTTTTACCCAGGCGAGGTCCGGAATGTTGTCGAGGATCGCCGCCATCTGCGCGTTCGCGCTGCGGAGTTCGGCAGCATGCTGATCGAGTCCCTCGAGCATGACGTTGAGGGCATCGACCAGTTGATCCAGTTCGTCGGGTTTCCGCCGTGTCCGCCGCAACCGCAATGGTGCCATGGCGATGCCCGGTGTGCGTCCTCGCAGCGTCGCAGCGATATCTACGAGATGGCGCGTCGCGAGCCTGTGAACCATAAACAGGATGAACAGCGCGACCAGAAACGTTTTCGCCGCGTTGCTCACGAGGATCACCAACGCCTGGCGCAACAGATCGCGATAGATGTCAGTCAAACTACCCTCAAGATGCAGGATCCCGATCTGGTGCCGGTCGTTGTCACAGCAATAAACGGGAAACTCCCTGACGACCGCGTTTTCGACCTTTACGGAACCTCGGGAAACCGTCAGCGGGTGCGCGACCTGCGTTTCGCGGACTTCGACGTGGCGGATCAGGGGCAGATGCAGTATTCCGTCGAGCTGATCCTCCAACCGCTTGCTATCGAGAGCCCACAGCGCGTTGCCCAGACCACGCGCATAGCCTTCCTCTATTTCGTTGAAGCGGTTCTGCAACCCTGAGACCGCAGCCTGGTAACTTAGCAAGAGTTGAACGACGGTCACCACCAGCGTCACCATCGTACTGAACAGCAATACGCGGATCAGTAGGGCGGCAGCAATTCCGCCCCGTGGCGTACTGAAGGTTTTAGGCAACGAGCCAGTATGGGTAGCCAGCAAGATCAGCTCCAGGTAAGACGGCCATTGTGACTATAACTTCCATGCCGCCGGTACGGGTCACCGGGCTGATCCGTATGCAGCACCAGAGATCGAGTCTGGGACGTGAAATGAATACTTGGAAAGATGTGGTATATGAAAGCTGTACACTGCCTGACCGGACGCTGCCGTGGTGCTGGTCGCTGCGGGCAATGCTTCGGCATCGAGTGACGGAATCCGCGGCAGCGCTCCTGCCTATACCTGCACACACCTTACCCGAGCGCTCGTTCGAGCGCCGGGTGCGCTGGTCCACTACGACGACATCGGCGAAAATCCGAAGTTCGACATCGCTAGCGGCAATGTCGCTCCTGACCGCACGATTGGTATCGTCCAGGCGGAATAGACATGGCGACCTGGAACCGTGGTGCGAGAAGCTGCTCTGGAGCGCTTACTGGGTGTAGTTTGCCAACACCGCACGAATCGCCGGATCATTCATGTTGTTCGGCGTCACCGTCACCACGTCGACGAATACTTTGGAGCGAGGCGGATGGCCCTGCAAGGCCCCAACCAATGTTTCCACCGCCAGATAGCCCATGCGGTAAGGGTCCTGCACCACATCGGCATAAACGACGCCATGCTTGAGCCCATCCAGGAATTCCGGGCGCCAGTCGAATACGACCAGGCGCGGGTGATCGCCGACGGCCCTGGCTTCAATGACTCGCAGGGCGCCATAGGCAATCGGCTCAGCCGGTGCGAAAACAGCATCGAGGTGACCCGCATAGGTGTTCAGGGCCCTGGCGATCAATCCCTCCGATTCACGGGGCCGGTACCCCACATAGGTATCGACAACCACATCCCATCCTTCTTCCCGCGCCACGGTCAGAAACCCGTTTTCGCGCTCGGTTGTGGAACTGATGTTCGGTGCGAGACGCAGCACGGCTACCTTTGCCCCCCTCCGCAGGACTGGCACAAGACTGAGTGCCGCCTTTTTCCCCGCGACGAAATTGTCGGTGCTGACGGTAGAGATAGCGTTGTAATCGGTGCTGCTCCGGTCTATCAGCACCGTAGGGACCGCGATCGAAACTGGAGTTGCCACATTCTCCAACGGCTCGGGCGCCAACAGGATACCAGCGGCTCCACGCTGCACCATGTAGTCGATCATCCGTAGCTGGATGTTCGGTTGCGCGCCAAGCGAGGCACCGTCTGAAGGGTTGCGCATCATCAGTTCAATATGCTTATCCTCGCCTGCCTGCTTGATCCCCTTTGTCATCGCCTGCCAGAAAACAAGCGACGATCCGGCCAGTACGACGCCGACCCTGGCGGCGTACGCAGTTGGCAGCGCTCCGGTCAATGCGGCAAACAGCACAACGAGCGAAAGGACCCTCCGCATAGCGGACTCCCGCAACGCCGGGACGCAACCCTCGCTCGTCTGGGGAAAGGCATGAGGACTCACGACGCCATGGTCATTCCGCCTTGCCGATCTCACATCAATCTCCTCAACCTCATCTGGCACGTCTTTCCAGACGCGGTATCGCGTTAATCGGGAGCAGCTTTCGACCCCTGCCGAAAGCCTCGGACCGCTCATGTGGCAGACGACAATCTTCTGCTGTTGATCGGAGATAGGGTCAAGTCTGGTGGTACGACACGTGTCGCCGTCAGCCGCGCGTAATGCGCCACGCATACAGTATACGGTAAAGATCTTCCTTGTCTTGTCACGCTCGGCGTTCGGAACATTGATCGCGGGCCGTGATCGCCCGGGATGCGCAAGAGGACGAAGAGAAAGAAAATGGCGAGATAGTCAAGCCAGTTCTCACAGCCAACACAACTGCGTAACTAATGGAGATGGCGACTGACCTGCACGCAAGACAGCCCGCACATCGCGGGCCTCATGAACCTCGCAATGGTTATCACGTCAGCTGCTGCTTTTCATGAGAGGCACTACCGCATTCCGGCCAAGACGCGTATCGCGGCCATCGCTGCGGCGCTTGTCGTGCTCGTCTTCAATGTCGTTCTGGTCGCTGAACCTGCGGTGTTTCTGTGTTCGAGCTTGCGGACCACTTCCTCAGCTTCGGTTGAAATTCAAGTCCCTCATTCAGGCCATCTTGTACGGCTTGTCAGCGGGCTTGGCGTTGCGAACGGCGAGATCGGTTAGCGACATGAAAGTACC
This sequence comes from Paraburkholderia lacunae, assembly GCF_003353175.1. GTDB lineage: Bacteria > Pseudomonadota > Gammaproteobacteria > Burkholderiales > Burkholderiaceae > Paraburkholderia > Paraburkholderia lacunae. The sequence continues at coordinate 106,640 of NZ_QHKS01000018.1, forward strand.
AACAGGCATCTGCGGTTCTACGCGGAAAAACATACCGCCAGAAATACCACCAGGCGCGACACGTTATGCACCTGTCCTTCTGCCATGGATTGTTGTCGCAGAGACAACACGGTGAGCTCCTTTGCAGGGCTACTGCCTCAAGACGACCACGCTTACGCTTTGTCCTGACGGTGACGGCACACGCGACCTGATGCGAGCCGGGAAACACGACACCGTAAAAGAAACGCGCAAACGCGCACAGCAAGTCTTCACTGCCTTGCGCGCGCACGTTATTGGCCGCGGCAGCAAAAGCTGTTGCGATGCGTGTTACGCAGCACCTCACCAACCGAGGAACGATCCGTGACAGAAGAAGATATCCGCAACAACGCATTTGCGATGCCCGTACACAATCCAGCGTATCCGCGTCCGCCCTTCCGCTTCATCAATCGGGAATACTTCATCATCTCGTATGAAACGGACATGGATGCGCTTAGGGCCGTCGTTCCGGAACCGCTGACGGTCGACAACGCAATCGTTCACTACGAATTCATCCGCATGCCCGATTCGTCGGGGTTCGGCGACTACACGGAAAGCGGCCAGGTGATTTCGGTGCGGGATGAGGACGGCAATCGCGCCAACTTCACGCACGCGATGTACCTGGACGACGAAGGTCCAATCGCAGGCGGACGCGAAATCTGGGGATTTCCCAAGAAGCTGGCTTCACCGAAGCTCTGCGTCGACGGCAAGGACACGCTGCTCGGCACGCTCGACTACGGAACGCAGCGCATCGCCACCGGAACGATGGGCTACAAGTATCGCGCGCTCGAGACGGCGACCGAGCGCCGCAAGCTCGCGGACACGCCGAACTATCTGCTCAAGGTCATTCCGCACGTCGATGGCTCGGTACGCATTTGCGAACTGGTGCGCTTCTTCCTGCGCGATGTCGATGTGATCGGCGCATGGGAGGGCCCTGCAGCGCTCGAGCTGCATCCGCACGCACTCGCATCGGTGGCCGATCTGCCGGTTCGAAAGGTGATCGGCGCACGTCACATCATTGCAAATCTCACGCTCGACGTCGGCGAAGTGGTCTATGACTATCTCGCCCCTGCCGAGTCGTTGAAACTCGCAGTCAACCAGTAAGCTCTCGGAGGACGTATGGCATTGAATGATAAGGTCGCGCTCGTTACGGGTGCAGCAAGCGGTATCGGCGAGCAGTGTGCACGCAAGCTCGCGTCGGACGGCGCGACGGTCGTGATCGCGGATCTGAATCTCGCGAACGCTCAAAAGGTCGCTGAAGATATCGTTGCTAACGGCGGTAAAGCAATCGCTGTTGCAATGGACGTAACCAGCGAAGAAGCGGTCAATACGGGTGTGGCCGAAACGGTGAACCGACTAGGCGGCATCGACGTGCTCGTATCGAACGCAGGCATTCAGATCGTCAACCGGATCGAGGACTACGCATTTTCCGACTGGAAGAGGATGCTGGCCATTCACCTCGACGGCGCGTTCCTGACGACCAAGGCCGTCATCAAGCATATGTACGCGTCGAACAAAGGTGGCGCTGTGATCTACATGGGCTCGGTGCACTCGCACGAGGCGTCGCAGCTCAAGTCGGCGTATGTGACCGCGAAGCACGGGCTGCTCGGGCTCGCCCGGGTTGTCGCGAAAGAAGGCGGACCACGTGGCGTGCGCGCCAATGTCGTGTGTCCGGGCTTCGTCAGAACCCCACTGGTCGACAAGCAGATCCCCGAGCAGGCGAAAGCCTTGGGAATCTCCGAGCAGCAGGTTGTGAAGGACGTAATGTTGAAGGAGACGGTCGACGGCGAATTCACGTCGCTAGAAGATGTCGCGAACACGGTTGCATTCCTCGCCGGCTTCGAGTCGAGCGCGCTCACCGGACAATCGATTGTGGTCAGCCACGGCTGGTTCATGCAGTAAGGAGGCAACCATGTATCCGAGCCAGCGTAACAAGCTGCAGCAGCCCCATCGCATCAAGCTCCCCGCATATGACGAAATCGGACTCGTGCTGCAGGGTGGCGGTGCACTGGGCTCATATCAGGCCGGCGTATATGAAGGTATGGCCGAAGTCGGCGTGGAACCGACGCGAATATCCGGGGTATCCATCGGCGCGCTGAATACGGCGATCATCGCCGGCAATGCGCCTGCGGACCGGGTGGAGGCGCTGCGCGGCTTCTGGAACACGATCAGTCAGCCTGCGGATTTCTTCTCACATGTCGGTGCGCGCATTCCAGCGTGGCCGGGGCTTGAAGACATGGGGCGCAGGTGGTCGAGCGCATGGGCCGCGACGCGCACGTTGGTGGAAGGTCAGGACGGCTTCTTCTCCCCGCGCACGCATATGTCTCTCGCAGGGCTCGGCAGGAAACGTCCTGACCAGGTCAGCTATTACGACACGTCGGCGTTGCGTGAAACGCTTTTGCGGTACGCAAACTTCGATCGCATCAATGACGGGAATATTCGCGTATCCGTTGGGGCGGTCAACGTGCGAACGGGCAATCTCGTCTACTTCGACAATTCGACAATGCGTCTGGCACCGGAGCATTTCATCGCATCCGGCGCGCTGCCGCCGGGCTTTCCAGCCGTCGAGATCGATGGAGAGTTCTACTGGGACGGCGGGCTGGTTTCCAACACGCCACTTACCGAGATCATCAAGGAAAGCCAGCATAAGGACACTCTCGTTTTCCAGATCGACCTGTGGAGCTCGCGAGGCAAGCTGCCTGGCGATTTCCTCGACGTCAGCGAGCGCACCAAAGACATTCAATATTCGAGCCGTACGCGAGCGATCACCGCGTTCATGTCGCAGAACCAGAAGCACGCGCAGATGATCAAGGCGCTGCTCGAGCACATTCCCGAAAAAGTGCGGCTTGCGCACCCGTTGTTGCGGGAGGCGCAGAAAACGGCAGATGGCAGTGCGGTGAATGTCGTGCACCTGATCTACAAGAACAAATCGTTCGAGGGGCACTACAAGGACTATGAATTCAGCAAGGATACGATGCGCGAGCATTGGGCGAGCGGCCTCGAGGATATTCGCCGTTCGTTCGGACACCCCGAGTGGTTCGATATCCCGAGCCGCGAAATCGGCTTCGTCACGCGGGACGTGCACCGCTATCGACAGGAGGTCAACGAAATCGCCGGGCTGGGCAAGGACGCTTTGCCGCCATCGGAACGCTCGCCGGAGGAAGAACTGTCTGGCGCAAGGTAGCGCCTATCGACTCCCTCCCTCGGTCGTTCTATTTCTGCTGGTCAAGCAAAAATGAACCAAGCATCCATGCCTGGACTGCACCATGCCGCGACGTCATGGCAAACCAGAATGAAGACAGTCCGGTCATATGACGAGCGCGGCATCCGGGCGTTATATGCATCCTGGGAGTCGTATCAGGACTTCACCCGTCTGATGTCAGACACGGCGGCGTCGCCAAATACCCTGTGTTTTGATGGGACCAACACGCTTGACGAAAGCCTGATCGCGCTTCTTGATCTGCGCGCCTCACAAATCAATGGTTGTTTGTTGTGCGTTCAACATCATCTTTGCCGTGCCCGTAAGGCAGGGGTGCCTGCGGCGAAAGCCGAGAACATCGGCGGATGGCGCTGCGCCGGTGTGTTTTCTCCGTGTGAGAAAGCGGTGCTTTCCTGGGCCGAACATCTTGCGGCTATGGTCAGATGGTCTGTTCCTGACGCAGTGTGGCCAAGCTTGCATGGCTACTTCAGCGACATGCAGATCGCCGCATTGTTTATGTACTGGCGTTGCAGCGAGTTGTGGTCGGGTGATGGCGTTCTTCGTTCCTGCACCGTCAGTATGCCGGTCAGTGTGGGGCGAGCGTTGGGCAGCCCGGATTGGGCGGAGCGATGAACAATCTTCAAGACGGGTACGTGCAAGCCACAAGGAGAGCACCATGTTGTCGCATGAATTAATAGCACGGTACGGCATGTTAGTCGTATTCCTGAATGTGCTTGGTTCTTCGCTTGGCTTGCCGTTGCCTGTCATACCGACATTGATCACCGTTGGAGCGGGCACTGCGCTCGCCATACACGCTGCGTCATCGACGTTGTTCTATTTCGCGACGATACTAGGCTCCGCTGTGATTGGCGGTGTGCTGGGCGACCTGGTCTGGTTTCAGGGTGGCAAACGGTACGGCGAACGCACGCTCCATGCCGTTTGCAAACTGTCGCTCTCGCGCGAAACGTGCGTCAGGAAGACGGAGCGCTTCTTTGGGCGCTGGGGAGTCCGCGTGCTGGTCGTTGCGCGCTTCGTACCTGGCTTGTCGCTCGTTGCCGTGCCGCTGTGCGGCGCGATGGCCGTCAGGTTGCGTTCCTTTGTCTTGCATGATTGCGCAGGCGTTGCGCTGTGGGCATCGGTTGGACTGGCTATCGGTGCGCTATTCGCGTCGCAGATCGACGTGGTTTTCGTACTTATCTCCCATCGTGGCTGGCAGGCGTTGATCGTGATCGGCATCGCACTGGTGCTTTACGTGCTGTATCGATACTGCCGGAGAATCATGCTGGCAAAAGCGCTCGAGAAGGCGCGGATCAGCGTGGGCGAATTGCATGCATTGCTCGCGAACAATCCGCGGCCAATCCTGTTCGATATCCGCTCCGCCGAGCGCAGAATGCTCGATCCGTTTGTCATTCCAGGCTCCCTATTTGCCGATGAACGGAAACTGCCGCAGATCGTGGAGCGCTATGGGGTGAACCGGACGCTCGTCATCTATTGTTCATGTCCAAACGAAGTCTCTGCGGCGTGGATGGCCAAGCGGTTGCGGCTGGCCGGCGTCAAGCTTGCATTGCCGCTTACTGGCGGTATCGATGCGTGGCGTGTGGCGGGCTTCGACGTCGAGCCGATAATAGCGATGAACGACGCTGCAATCAGTGGAGAAGAGAGAAAACTTTTCGCGCATTAATTACGGTCGTGTCCACAAAGCGCCAAGGCGGCACACGAGAGGCGCCCTGACGGCGACGGTCATTCCAGAATGACGAACCGTTAACTGATGTCGAGGCCACCCTTCACGGGGATGACTTGCCCTGTCACCCATCCGCCCGGCGTTACCACGGCAACGATCCAGGCCGCGACTTCGTCAGGCACGCCGCGCCCTCCGAATGCGAGTCCGCTCCTGCTGCTTGACCTCCCCGACCGGTGCCGGTGTCAATTCTGACGCTTCGACGCCACAAGAATCCACGGTCGACCGCGTCCAACCATCTCCGGCCCATTGACCAATCGAGAACTTCGGCCACTCCTCCTACCGAGGAAATAAGGCCGTCAGCACACCCATACATCGACCGGAAAAAAAGCAGTGCGCGATGTCACAAATGGCGGCGCTGATACGTCTGGTCTGGTATGGACTCCCCGACCCGCGCTCCCATCTCAGCTTTCCCATCACGCTGCCCCGCCGCCGGCACCGACGATCCATTCGCAAGCAGATTTGCGACCGGTTACGCTGGCGTAGTTTCTTTTCTGGCCGTTGCCAGCGAAGGCAGCTTTGCCCGCGCGGGCGATCGCCTCGGCATCGGTCGTTCCTCGGTTAGCCGCAACGTGCAGAAACTCGAGGCCCAGCTCGACACACGGCTCTTCCTGCGCACGACTCGCAGTACGTCGCTGACGCGCGAGGGCGAACTCTTCTATGAGAACTGTCAGCCGGGTATGGAGCGCATCGCCCAGGCGCTGGAAGACATGCGGGAGCTGCGCAACGGGCCGCCGCGGGGCTATCTGCGCATCGGCTCGACGCCCGGCTTCGGCCGCAAGATTGTCGCACCGCTGCTGCGCGCCTTTCACACGCAATATCCCGGGATCGTCCTGGAACTGTTGCTGAACGATCGCCCCGCCGACTTCACTGCCGATCGCGTCGACGTATCGTTTCGCGATGGACGCATGGAGGACAGCGGAATCGTAGCGCGGCAACTGCTTCCGATGCAGATGATCGTCTGTGCGTCGCCCGCCTATGCGCGGATTCACGGCTTGCCGCGCCATGTCGACGAACTGGCGGATCATCGCTGCATCAACTTCCGGACGGCGTCCGGCCGCGTCAGGGCGTGGGAATTCAAGGTCGACGGTCTCGCGCAGCGGCGCCAGCCTGCCGCGCTACACACGTTCAACGACGCGGATCTGATCCTGCAGGCGGTGCTCGATGGGCTGGGCATCGCACAGTTGCCGGCCTATCAGGTTTGCGATGTGCTTGGCAGCGGGCAACTCCTCCGCTGCCTCGCGCAGCATGCACCCGAAGACGGCGGCCACTACCTCTGCTATCTCAGCCGCAAGCATCTTCCGGCGCGGATCCGTGTGTTCATCGACTACATGACCGAGCACACCAGAGCACTCGATCTGCAGTGCATGACGACGATGACGACGTTATCGGCGGTCGAATGAAGACGCTCCGAACGACGCTGCGTTGACTGATGTTTCCGATGCAACACGGTGGGTCCCTCGGAGGCCCTACCGCATGACGTAGCGCACGCCTAAGATGCTTTCTGTACGGACGGCACGCTAGTCGCGGCCAGTCCGGCAAAGCACCGGCAAGGACACACGCAATATGGTGCAAGCCGGATTCGAAAAATTGCCAGCGGTTTGACAGCCGCGCACGTGCTCATGGAGAGACATCGTGAGAATTGTCGTGATTGGTGGCACGGAACTCGTCGGCAGAAAAGTCGTCAAGGACTTGCGCGCATGCGGTCATGCCGTCGTTGCGGCGTCGCCCACATCGGGCGCCAACACAATGACGGGCGAAGGCCTGAAGGAAGCACCGACGGGCACCAACGCACGTCTTGGCCCCGTGAACTTCGACGTCGTTCAAAGAGACGTACGCCGCGCAACAAGCGGCGAGCACTCACGAGGCGCGCCATGACAACATTGCGTCCACCGCCGCTGACATTGCTCGACAAGTATTACGGGCAAGACGCGCAAGCGCTGTATTCGACCACTGTCACCGTAACAGGCGGCGATGTGGGTCACGGACGCGCATCGGGCATTGCCCGCTCCGATGACGGCCAACTCGCACTCGAATTGCGAATGCCGAAGGCACTAGGCGGCCCAGGCGGCGGCACCAATCCGGAGCAACTGTTCGCGGCGGGTTACGCGGCCTGCTTTCACGGCGCGCTGAGTCTGCTTGCGGCGCGGTCGGGCATTCCGATTCCCGGCGCCTCGGTGGACGTTACGGTCGACTTCGGCCGCGACCCCATCGATGGCTTGTTCATGTTGACGGCGCACACCCGCGTCCGTTTGCCCGGTGTCGAGCGCGCCATTGCCGGGGACCTAGTTCGCAACACGGAACGCTTTTGTCCTTACACCAAGATGGCACGGCGCGGCATTGAGAACGTCGTCGCGCTTGCGTCACCGGACGACGACAGCAACTCATAACGCCGCGTGCTTGATGCATCGAGGAAACTTGAACATGCACAGAACCGGTTCTGTCGCAGTAAGGCGGTCCGCTATGGTGAGCGAACCGACATGAACGACTGAAACTCTCGTTTCTGCCTGCGTATGACGCGCCCACGAGCGGCGCGCCTCCGTCACCGCGACCGCGCACGGCCGGTTGGCTCCGAGCGTACGTTACCGGCCGTAGTAGGCAGTAAAAGACGCCTTGCCGAGCACCTTGTCGCTCAGGGCGAACGACCGCGTCCCCGCCGGCGCATTTTTCCAGACAAGTGCGGGCGACACGTTTTCACCGGTACAACCGAAAGCGTTGAGCACGAATTTGTTATCGATCTTGCCGCCAGGAGCGATGTCGGGGCTCGAGAGCTTGAAGTCTGGCTGCGCCACGGCCGGCGCAGCCAGAAGGATGGACAGGCTTGTGGCAGACAAAAGGCGGCAAAACAGCTTCATTGAATTCCTCGCGTATGTAAAGTGGTCTTACTCAATGAGCACCCGCCGCCCCGCCGCCGCCCTTGCCGGGCTTGGTGAGCCATACCAGCGGAATGATCGCAATGAAGATCATCGATGAGAGCCAGAAAATATCGTTCAGCCCGAGCATCGCAGCCTGCGCATTCAGCGAGTGCTCGAAAAACGCCGCGGCCTGGTCCACGCCGCCGCCGAGCGTCGCGTGGAGGTTCGCGATGGCGCTCATATAGTCGGGGTTGTTCACGCTCGACTGTTCGGCGAGTTGCGCATGGTGGAGAATCGTGCGGTCGTTCCAGCCCGTCGAGATCAATGACGTGCCGACGCCGCCCGCGAACACGCGCACGAAATTGGACAGGCCGGCGGCCGCCGGAATCTTGTCGGGTGACAGCCCAGACAGGATGATCGCGGTAAGCGGCGTAAAAAAGAGCGCCATGGGGATGCCTTGCAGCAGCGTCGGCAGCACCAGCGTATAAGGGTCGACGCCCGTCGTGTAGTGCGAGCGCATGAAGAACACGCACGCAAAGCCGAGGAAGGCCAGCGTCGCGAGCACCCGTGCATCGGACTTCGGCATGATCTTCGCCATTACGGGCGCGAGCAGCACGGCGAAGATTCCGAGCGGCGCCGTCACGAGACCTGCATCCACCGAACGATAGCCGAGATAACCCTGAATCCACTGCGGCAGGATCACGAGGTTCGAGAAAAACACCGCGTACGAGACCGAGATCGCAATCGTGCCGCCGCGGAAATTACGTCCCGCGAAGAGGCGAAGATCGACAATCGGGTTCTTCTCCGTGAACTCCCAGATCAGGAAGAACAGGAAGCTGATGGCGGCGATGACGGCGAGCGTGCAGATCACCGGCGAGTTGAACCAGTCGAGATCCTTGCCTTTGTCGAGCATGATCTGCAGCGAGGCGACCCACGCGACCAGCGACAGCAGGCCGATCTTGTCAATGGGAAGCTTGCGCGTCGGGGAGTCGCGGTCGCGGTAGATCACCCAGGTTACGGCGGCGGCGAACAGACCCACCGGAATGTTGATGTAGAAGATCCACGACCAGCTATAGCTGTCGGTGATCCAGCCGCCCAGCGCAGGACCCGCAATCGGCCCGACCGTCGCCGTCATCGCCCACAGCGAAAGCGCCGTCGAACTTTTTTCCTTCGGATACGAGCCGAGCAGAATTGCCTGCGAGAGGGGAATCAGCGGGCCCGCGACGGCGCCCTGCAATACACGCGCAGCGAGTAGCACGATCAGGTTCGGCGCGACGCCGCACAGCCACGACGAGAACACGAACAGCACGATCGCAGCCACGAACAGCCTGATCTGGCCGACACGCTGCGTGAGCCAACCCGTCAGCGGAATCGCCACGGCATTGGCCGCCGAGAAGAGTGTGATCACCCATGTGCCTTCGTCGACGGATACGCCGAGGTTGCCTGAGATGGTTGGAATCGCAACGTTGGCAATGGATGAATCGAGTACGTTCATGAACGTCGCGAGCGCAACGGCGATTGTCGCGAGAACCAGCTTTCCGCCTGTCAACGGAGGCGGTGCAAGTTGCATTGGGGAATTCATCTCGCTTCCAGTCTGAAGTATTCGACAGGCCCGGCATAGTTATCTGGCCTGTCCGACTATTGAATAAACCAGGGCGCGACTACGAGGTGCACCCCGGGGATGCGATTCAACCTGCTCGCTGTTTAGCGCCACTCTTGTCGCTTGCGTCGCGCTTTGCGGAATGCATCGACGATACGACGTTGCCCATGGATCCAGCATGCAAAGGGACAACGTTCTGCGCGATGATCTTCTCGATCTCGGCATCTGCCTGCGCGCCATACTCGGCAAACACGTCCGTGCGATACGACGTGTTCATCGCCGCGCCGAGCTGCGGGCCCGTGTTGTTGCGCGTATCCACATCGACATCCATCGACAGGCCGATGCGCAGCGGATGCGCTTCGAGTTCCTTCTGATCGAGCTGGATGCGCGCGGGCAGACGCTGCACGATCTTGATCCAGTTGCCCGTCGCGTTCTGCGCCGGCAAGCTCGCGAACGCGCTGCCCGTACCCGCCGAGAAGCCGACGACGCGGCCGTGATACTTAACCTTGCCGCCATACACATCGGCCGTCAGCGTGACGGATTGACCTATGCGCATGTTGCGCAACTGGCTTTCCTTGTAGTTCGCATCGACCCACACGCCGTCGAGCGGCACGATCGCCATCAACGGCGTGCCCGGCGACACCCGCTGGCCGACCTGCACCGAACGCTTCGCGACATAGCCTGTGACGGGCGCGGGCAACGTGTTGCGCGCGTAGGCGAGATACGCATCGCGCACTCTCGACGCGGCAGCTTGCACGTTCGGGTGCTGTTCGATCGTCGTGCGGTCGGTCAACGCCCGGTTGGCTTGTGCCTGTTGACGCGCGGCGTCGAGCGCGGCCCGCGCGGCCGTCACGGTGTCGCGCGCGTGCGCGATGTCTTCGGCCGACACGGCGCCCGTATCGGCGACGGCCTGGCGGCGGCGCAGATCGTCCTGCGCGCGGGCGAGATCGGACTGCTTCTGCGTGACGTTCGCTGCGTAGAAATCGTTGTTCACGTACAGGCTGCTCACCTGCCGCACGGTCTGCCCCAGCGTCGCCTCGGCGTTGCCGAGCGCGACTTTCGCATCGGCGTTGTCGAGCGTAACAACGGAATCGCCCGCCTTCACGATCTGCGTATCGTCGGCATTCACGGCGACGACGGTGCCCGCCACCTGCGGCGTCAGTTGCACGAGGTTGCCGCTGACGTATGCGTCGTCGGTGGACTCATGGTAGCGCGCATATGTCGTGTAATACGCGCCATATGCCGCCGCCGACACGACGACAGCCACGCCGAGCAGCGCGAGCAGCACCTTGCGCTTACGTGTGTCGGGTTCGTTTGCAACAGAAGCTTTCGTCTGTGCCGCGTCATGTTTCGCGCCCGCCGCTTGCATCTCTTGGCGCTCCGTTGCATCGATTTCGCTCATTTCAAGTCTCCAGACAGATTCGGTAGGCAGCCGCTCAGCGCGCGGCGACGACAGGCGTGTTGGGTGCGGACGCGTCGGCGCGCGGCGCTGCTCCGGCGTTTGCGTTCGACGTGTCGACGAAACCGCCGCCCAGTGCGGCAGCCAGCGCAATCTGTTGATCGAGGCGATTCATGCGCAAATTCGCGACGCTCTGATTGGCGGAAAGCGCGTTGACGTCGGCGTTCAACACGGTCAGTTGATTCGTGAGACCGGCCTTGTATTGCACAAGCGCGAGTTCGGCGGCTTTGCGGGCGGCGTCCTGCGCGGTCTGCGCATCGACAAGCTGCGCATCCGTCGAACGCACATCGGCGAGTTGCGTTGCGACTTCGCTCAACGCTGTCACGAGCGCCTGGTTGTAGGTCGCGACGGCATAGTCGAAATCGGCATAGCGGCCCTTCAGTTGCGCACGCAGTTCGCCCGCGTCGAAGACCGGCAGGTGGATTGCCGGACCGACCGATGCCGTGCGACTCGCCGCCGTCAGAAAGCGGCCGAAGCCGAAAGCGTCGAGCCCGATTGCGGCGCTCAGGTTGATGTCTGGATAGAACTCTGCCTTCGCTTCCTTCACGCCGTGCGTCATCGCGTCGACGCGCCAGCGCGCAGCGACGATTTCCGGGCGGCGGCTGACAAGATCGGCGGGCAGGTTGTCGGGCAGGCGTACTTCGTCACCCATGCCGAGCGCCGGGCGTGCGATCCGCAGGCCACGGTCGGGACCCGCGCCGAGCAGCACCGCGATCTGATAGCGCGTCGTGAGGATCTGCCCGTCGAACGATTTCAGCGCAGCGCGGCTCGTTGAAAGATTGGCCTGTGCGGTCTTGCGTTCGACTTCCGTTTCCAGGCCCGTCGCGATGCGGCCCGCTGTGATACGGTCGATCTGTTCGCGCTGCATGATTTCCTGTTGCGCGATATCGCGCAACACATACAGACGCGCAAGCTGGTTGTACGTGCGGGCAATCGACGTCGTCAGCGTCAGCTTGACGACTTCCGCGTCGGCCTGGCTCGCCTGAAGCTGCGAGATTGCCGCTTTGAGCGCTTCACGGTTCTTGCCCCACAAATCGAGGTCATAGGAAGCGCTCAGCAGGCCCTTGTTCTCCGTCTGCCACGCCCCACCAAATGGAGGCGGCACGAATGTTGTATTCGAGAACTGTTGACGCGTGAGCGAATAGTTCGCGTCGACGCGTGGCATCGTGCTTGCCTTCGCCGTTTCGCTGTATGCCGATGCAGCCGCAACGCGAGCATGTGCCTGGTCGAGTGTCGGGTTGCTTTTCAACGCTTCGTCGATCAGCGCCTTCAGTTGCGCGTCGCCAAACTGGTCGGCCCAGTTGGCGCCGGGCCAATGACCTTGTTCGGCGGGAAGGCTTTGCTGCGTCGCATACTGCTGCGGCTCGGCCGTTTTCGCGTCGCTGTGGATGCCGGCGTAGTTCACGCACGCCGACAGCACCGCCGCTAACATCGCCGAGACACCCAGCTTCAGCGCGCGTGATACGCGCTGTTCCGTGTGTGACTGAATGCTCATTTTCTGGCCTATCAGATCGTTGAGTAAAAGAGTCTTTGTTGAAGTCACGGTGCACATCCGGTGCAACCTCTGCGTCATGCAGCGCTACCTAAACTGCGACTGTCCCGGCGAGTCGGCTTCGCTTGGTCACGGAGGGCATGCATTCTCCCCTCGCAAGCGCAAACAGCATCTTGATACCTGTCCACGGATTCCTTAAGCACCTGCGTACCTGCTCACTACGCGCGACGCCTAGTACACACCATGTGCAGAAGTGTTCGCAGTTATTGGTCAGCAACTGATATTGATCTTCGCCGAGGCGGGACCTAGCCCTGTCCACGGCATCAGTCCCGGTATAAATGGCGTCTGGTTCAGACTGAACTTTTATCCCTTTTCCTGCTGCAAAGCCGTGCAACTGAATATATTCAATGGGGCGCCGTTTCGCGGAATGATGAAAGCCCCCATAGTGAATAACCTGCCCATTCCCCGCATAAATTCCGTGGTGTGTATAGCCTTCCCGCTCACTAACAAGATGGGCGCCAATTGCGATAGTGCGTTCTGTGCCGATCAACGCCGGCGAAGCTGCGAGCCAATCAATATGTGGAGTGTCCATGGCGAGCCGCCGATGTCATATCCGTGATGAGTTCAGTACCACCGGAAACCTTGTTCATAAACGCACCGAAGAGCCAATCACTCTCCCCGGACCGAAGACAAAGCGAGTCCTTCCGAGGAGGCTCCCCTCAGGAAAAGTGATCACTTCATCACGGTGGATTTACATTCACCCGCCGCCGGCAAATGGGCTGTCAGGAAGATCGAGTCGTGCGGTCGCCCTCAAGCACACTCCTGCGGATTGCTAATCCAGTTGGATGGCCGGCTTGCGAGTCGCATTTTCCAGACCTCATACCTCGCCGACTACAGAAGATGGCGATCTGGGAGGCCGGTATCAGACTTCAGAAAATGCCGCTGAACGAGACAGCAATTGCAAGTCCGACACTGACCGCGGATAGCATGATCCAGCCTACAAACACCGACAGGGGTCCGAGACGAAACATGGCACTCTCCACTAACGACCTCAACGACCTTCAACTCAATCGATTCGCTCACGAAGCCATGTCGGAATGGTAGGCGCCGAGTCCCCCGCTCGGTAGATACGCACCAGAACACTCACTGTTGCCGCGTAGACACCAATAGGTGCCGCCACGGTACTGCTCCCGAAGTCAGCGAGGCTGAGCGGCCTCGTCACCGGGGGCTCGCTCGGGAGGAAGACATCGGCGAATTTGCGTCGCTTGCGTTTCCACCAAACACTATGCATCGCCCGCAAAACTGTGCAAGGAAGCTCAGTCATGCAGATGATGACGCGAGCCAACGAGAGTAACGGCACGTGAGTATCGAGACTTGGTTCGATCCCGATACGCAGCTCGCCGAAGCTGGCCGAGCATGTGCACGTAAATGGATAGGCCGATTTGCAAACTAAATGAGGGGGTTCTCAGGCAAGCGGCGCTGTCGGACAGCAATTTCCGTTCGACATGTCGGCACCCTGATGGAATTGAAGCGACTACGTTTGTAATTGCGGCAGCGTCACGATACAGAAGCACCGTGGCCTTCAACGCAACATTTGAAGGGTGCGCAAGAGTTCCGGAGTGGACTGGAATAGGTATGATTTCGTCGACTATGAGGACTCTTTGAGGAGGAAAGTTGTTGAAGCCTCCAGCCGGTCATCATCGCCGTCAATATTTTTGTGCAATGTGGATGAGGTTTGTGACCGCGAAGCACGTCGACAATGTGATCACACCACTTATGGGGTCCATAAATAGCTTCACGCCTGATGCTCGCGTTCCAAATAGTCCGGATTGAATTCTCCCAGGCAAAGCGGGTTGAGCGCCCGAATCTCCTCCGTCATGAAATCGACAAACACGCGAATGCGTGAAGGCAAATTCTGTCGGCAGAGATAGCAGATGTAGTGGCCCCGGTCGTCCGGCACATACCGCCTTAAGGCCATGACGAGTTCATTGCGCGCGATGTAATCACCTATCTGATATCCCGGCATCTGGGCGATTCCGCGACCTTCCAGGACTGCCTGCAATACCAGGTCTGCATCATTGAAAGTCAATCTGGCGGTTGGCAAATACTTTCGCATGCGGCCGTCGACCTTGAAATCCCACTCAAACACGCGACCGCTAAATCTCAAATTGATACAGTCGTGCTGCGCCAGATCTTCCAGCGTAGATGGCAGCCCCCGCTCTTCGGCATAGGCACGGGACGCGCAGAGTACCATCTGCATTGGAATCAACTGTTTCGCAATGATGCTGGAGTCCTCGATGCATCCATCGCGAAACGCGACATCGATCTGTTCTGCAGCGAAATCGGCTGGCCTGTCATCCAGGCTCAGATCTACCGCGATATCCGGGTAGACCTCGGAAAACTTGAAAAGCAACGGAGCAACCACCTTGCGTCCAAATCCAACTGTCGAGCGGATTCGAACGAAGCCACGAGGTGGACCTTGGCGGAGGTCCAGCATGTCGTTCATTGCCTCGACGATATGGGTCACGCCCTGGTTGCAGTTCTCGAAGAACCTTTCGCCCTCCTGCGTCAGGTTTGTGGTCCTGGTCGTTCGGAGAAACAGACGAGTGCTTAGCTGCATTTCGAGCTTCTGAACATTTCGACAGACGGCCGAGCGTCCGATCCCCAATCGTTCCCCGGCTTTGGCGAAGCTTCCCTCGGTCGCGACCGCCATGAACGCGATGATCCCCGCGTAGCTCGTCGCGAAACAGGTAGACAAAGCGTCAGCGTTATTGGGTAAGCCAACGCGAAAGCCTCGCTGCGATGTATCCGATTGATCCATTGATGGCCCCACTACTGACACATGAACGGGTGAGCCGTCCGGGGCGCCAGCATGCGTTCTGGCGCCGACCACGACTATCGTGTTGCAGCTATGAAGCGACCGTGATTGACGCTGCCCTGGCAAGACGGAAAACGCCTGTGAATGCAGCCCGGGACGACCGTCGCGCTACAGTCCGGGACGCAGCCTCCAGCTGGACAGATACCAGCGACTGCATCAAGGACTGTCAGGATTTCCCTATAGGGGTTTCCTATTCCGCTCTGTCTTACCCGACCTTCGTGCAGCCACAGAAGCTTGACGCCCGAATATCAATACCCGTCGAGACGGCCGTATTCCGCATGCGGCGCCGTCACACTGAAGTCTAGCGTGTAGCAGTCTAGCACTTGCCTGTTGCAAACGAATTGCTGAATGCGGCCGCTCTCATCTAGCCGGTGCGTATGGGTCCAGGCAACTTTTTACGCTTCGCCCGGCTCGATCGAGACCCGTCAGTCTTGATATCCCACGCCCATCGACACCCCTGCGCACGAGCACGGAATCAGCCGCCTCGAGCGCGTGACGGGACGCTCCAGTTTCGTGTGACCATTTTGCATTGGCGCCAAAGCGGAAACATCATGTCTCCCTGGACGACTCTACCGTTACCATCCGCGCTCATCTACCATGGGGGCGGCGTTGTCCCGTCGCCTACCAGAAATCGGAGTGGGCGAGAGGTCGCCCCATTTACTATACGATCGTTCGTTCCATGCAACTCCTCGAAGTCCCAGAGATCGTGCTTGCTCCTGCAGGTGCAGCCCGCCGTGATAAGGCAGGCTTCGACAAATTGACGACTGAGAGCCGGAACGCGCATCACTGAACTCGAGACCGCACCATGGACGACAAGAAGCTGCAAGCTCCTCCGCTTTCCCTCCTCGACAGGTATCGGGGCCGGGATTTTCATCCACTGTACACAACGACTGTCACCGTTTCCGGCGGCGAAACGGGACACGGTCGCGCATCTGGCGTGGCCCGTTCAGATGACGGAAATCTTGTCGTGGAACTGCGGCTCCCCACCGAGTTCGGCGGACCCGGTAACGGGACCAATCCCGAGCAGTTGTTCGCGGCGGGCTTTGCCGCGTGTTTTCACGGGGCGCTAAACCTGATCGGGAAACGCGCCGCAATGGAGATCAACGATACTGCTGTGGAGGTGCAGGTTTCGTTTGGTCGTGATCCCATGGATGGAGGCTATGCGTTGGTCATCGATCTCCGCGTTCGGATGCCGGGCGTTGACCGATGCGTGGCCGAAGAGATGGTTCGAACCGCGGAACGCCTGTGTCCGTATGCAAAGATGGCCAGACAAGGGACTGTCAATATCGTGACCGTTGTTGACTGACTCAACGCCTCTCGGGCGGCAGCAACGTGTGATTGTCTGTTGAAGACGTTCATTGCCGCTGCCGCACGTGGTTGACCGACTCCGCTCATCGCAACAACTTAGGCGGCGCCAACGGGTTAGCCAAGGGAAGCTTGCGGGTTACCCGCTGCCAACGCTTCGGTACGGTTCGGCGCTGGCGGGTAGATCCACTGCGTGTTGATCATCTGTTTGCGCGCCTTTCCTTCCGCGTGCGTCAGTTTGATCTGTCGATCCCAGCCTTCCGAGTAAACAGCGCCCCATTCGCCAAGGTCGAGGCAAGTCGCATAGAACGGCTGTCTATATTCCAGTGTCGGAACACCGATCAGGTCTGCAGCCACGTTGTGCCCGCCGAATTGCCCCATCACGATAGCGTGTTGACAGGACATCAATGCATAGTGGCCGTCATCGTCGCTCCGAGCTCGCGCAACATCGCCCGCTACAAATACCTCAGGTGCTTCTGCCACGCGAAGATCAGGTGTCACCTCGACGCGTCCAAGTGGGTCAAGATGCGAGGAAACTTGCGCTGTCAGTGAGCTGGCACGCATTCCACCCGCCCAGATCACGGTCATGGCTGCGATACGGGTACCCGCCGCAGTGCGAACCCCGTCCGCATCGACCGACACTACGCCAGATCCAAGTACCGTCTCAACGCCCAGCGAGTCAAAGGCTTCGGATACATACGGCCGAGGATTGGGGCCGAGATCGGGACCGATATCGTCCTGGGATCCGATCACGATCACACGGACTGCCGCGTCGGCGCCAAACAACTCACGGATTCGCTTAGGCAATTCAGTTGCGACCTCGATACCCGTAAAGCCACATCCGACAACTGCAACCGTGTTGCGTGCTGGCGTATCCGGCAGTTTCGCCAGCTCTGTGAAGTGGTTGTCGAGCGCTACCGCGTCCTCAATGCGATCGACAGAGAATGCGTACTCCGTCAGACCCTGAATCGGCGGCCTGTTTAACCTGCTGCCACTGGTCAACAGCAACCGGTCATAGGCGAGCGAACGCGTCGCCCCGTTGGCCGACACGACACTTACCGTCTTGTCATGAACGGATATCTCTTCGACACTGCCTTCCAGAAAATTTACGCCCACAGCGTCCAGCAGCGGACGCAGCGGTGCAGCCATCCGCTGCGGCTCGCTTTCGTACAGCCGCGGACGGATCTGCAATTCCGGTTTCGGGGAGATCAAGGTGATTTCAACGTCACTGCTCCTTACGCCGGCACCATCGAGCACGCGAGCCGCGCCTAGTGCACCCCACACTCCAGCGAAGCCGGCACCCACTATCAGGATTTTCTGCGACATGATTATTGCCTTCGGTTGGAAAATTACGAAGTCGACGATAAGCACCGAACTCATAGCAACGGGTGCCTGCTTTATTCAGCGGCGAGTGTCGAGATCGCTGAGCATGATTCCCGAACTCGGAGAACGATGGCGGCCGCGCGCGCAAGCGACATCACAGACGTCGCTTGCGCGGCACCGTCAGGACAGATCGTAGACTCGGACATCGAGGGCTAGTAGCCCCGCGAGCGAACTCACCATGTTGCCTCGACAACAACAATCAACAAGACGGAACGACATCGGTATCAATTGCCGCGCTTACGTCCGTTGCCAGAAACGGAGCCGATGTCCGAATGTCCGAGCGTGATTGCGGGTAATTGTCCGTAGATGACGTGCGCAGTGAAAGGGCGGTGCTTTCCGGTGGGTGAAGCCCTTGATCTGCCTTTGATTGGTGCCGGGCGGGCAACGCCGTGTGTCTGTTTGCGTGTCTACCGCAACAGGCGGCGCCCGCCTACGATCACGATGTGCTTTAACGAGCGTAGCGCATGCTCAGGGCACATCCGACCCGCAAAATGCTCTGTCGGAGTCCACTTCAACCAGCCGAGGATGGCCGTCCATCGGAAATCAGCACTGCGACGGACAGTGGGACCCACGCGCCGGCCACCCGTGGTCATCGGCCTCAAGGAACCCGAACGCCGGTCACTAAAGTGCGAGCTGATCGTGGGAACATCGCGAATCAGGTCGATTTACCCGCGAAAAATCCCGGATTTTTCCTCACCTGCATTCGAGCCCGATTGGGGTATCGAGTGGTCGACAAAGGATAGCAAACCATGAAGATCGTCGTCATCGGCGGCACCGGCCTGATTGGCTCGAAGGCCGTCGCCATTCTGCGCCAGAACCGCCACGAGGTCGTCGCTGCCTCACCCAGAAGCGGTATCAACAGCATCACCGGAGAGGGACTCAAGGAGGCCGTGGCCGGCGCGCAGGTGGTGATCGACCTCGCTAATTCACCATCATTTGAAGACAAGGCGGTGCTTGAATTCTTCGAGGCTTCCAGCCGCAACCTTCTCGCGGCCGAGGCAGCAGCGGGCGTCCGGCATCATGTCGCGCTATCCATCGTCGGAATCGACCGGACGCCCGCTAACGGCTATTTCCGCGCCAAGGTCGCGCAAGAGAAGCTGATCGAGACCTCCGGCATCCCCTACACCGTCATCCGCTCCACGCAGTTCATGGAATTCCTCGGCGGCATCGCCGCGTCAAGTGCGGATGGAAACGTAATCAGGGTTTCACCAGGCCTGTTCCAGCCCATCGCGGCTGACGACGTTGCTGCGATCGTTGCAGACGTGTCGCTCACGGCGCCGCGAAACGACATCGTCGAGATCGCCGGCCCGGAACGAGCGCCGTTCAACGAAATCATCGCCCGCTATCTGAAGGCCGCCGGCGATCCGCGTGAGGTCGTGAGAGACCCCGAGGCCCGATATTTCGGCGGCCTGGTCGAGGAGCATTCGCTCGTGCCGTTGGGCGAGGCCCGCCTCGGCCGCATCGGTCTCGACGAATGGCTCCGCCACTCGCAGGCAGGAGCCTGATCCTGCATCCGCCAGCCGAATGATAGGAGCGCGATGAACGCATCCTTTATCCGGTGCTTGCCGCCATCCTGTCGTTCGGCAGCGTGTTCACGGACGCGCCGCAGTCGAGAGAACGCCAAAGCGCCCCTCGTCTACCAGCATGAGTTGCCGAACGTTCCGGGCAAGAGCATCACAGGCGCGTCCGCGTCGAATCCTACCCGGGGGGCTACTCGCCCGGGCACACGCATCTCAGATCCGCCTTCATCTAACGTCTACCAGGCGGCACGTTCCGCCTCGTGATTGATTGACACGACTAACTAACCATCATGCGTACCATCCAGATCCTGCTTCAAACGACCATCCTGCCTTGCAGCGACAACTGGTCAATTGCGCGATTCAGCCGCCTGGCGGAATTACTGCGGACACGTCAGGATCCTGAAGGGCGCGTGACGTTCAATGTCGTTGCTCGGGACCGCGAGCGGCTCGGGCAACCGGACCCGATTCTTTCTCGTCTCGATGAAACCGGGTTCGACGAGTTGTGGTTGTTTGCCGTTGACGAAGGCGACGGTCTGACCTCCGAAGATTGCGGAGGGATCACGCGATTCCGACGGGCAGGTCGCGGCCTGTTGGTCACGAGGGATCACATGGATCTGGGCAGTTCGCTGTGCAGTTTAGGCGGGGTGGGCAAGGCACACCACTTTCACACGCGCAACTTGGATCCCGACCATTCCAGACGTGTGGCCGACGACCCGTTCTCAACCCACATCTCCTGGCCCAATTTTCACTCCGGCACAAACGGAGACTTTCAGGAAGTCACGATCGTTGGACCCACACATCCAGTATTGGCGGACCCTGACTCTCCTGGCGGCGCAATCCGCTTCCTGCCCGCACACCCCCATGAGGGCGCCGTTAACGCTCCTGACGACGAACCAGCTCGAGTGATCGCACAAGGCAAAAGCAAAGTAACAGGCAAGCGTTTCAATCTTGCAGTCGCATTCGAACCTTCGGTTCGGGGAGGTCCCGCAGTCGCCCAAAGTACCTTTCATCATTTTGCCGACTACAACTGGGACACTCGACTTGGTTGTCCGAGCTTTGTGACCGAACCTCCTGGGAACGGGATGCAGACCGAGCGGCAAGCCCTGCGGGACATCCACCGTTACTCGGTCAACGTCGCGCTGTGGCTGGCTGGAGCGATCTGAATCCGTTTGCGCAGAATAGGACTATCGAAGCGAGCCATCTGCGGCGAGTTCCAATCGCAACGTGGCGAGTTGCACGAGTTCCTTGACCAGCGTGTCAGCGGGCGACGTACTCAGGAGATACTTGCGCGACCTGTTCCATCACACTTCATGCCAGAAGGTTCATGCGATCACCCACCGTTTGTTGCTTTTCAGGCAACACGGAAACCGCAGTGCGCAGTCTTCTATGCCGAACAAGATACGCATACGATAGCGTTCAGATCCGCTTCGTGCGCTATCAACGCCAACGATTTCTGAATCAACCGGAAAGGGATACTGATAAACCTCATGCAGCTCCTTCCCGCTCGAGTGTTACGACCACGACGAAATCATTTTCTCAGGATCATAAAATGTTTTCCCATGAGCTGCTTTCTCAGTATGGAGCGTTGATCGTATTCTTCAGCGTGCTAGCCTCATCGCTCGGTCTGCCGTTTCCTTCCATCACGACGCTAATGACGATCGGCGCGAGCATCGCCAGTGCGAGATATGACCTCGCGCGTACGCTGCTTCACTTCGTCATTCTGCTCGGTGCCGCCGTTTCCGGTGGTGTTCTTGGCGACTTCCTCTGGTTTCAAGGCGGCAAGCGCTACGGCAGACGCGCCCTCCAGTTGGTATGTAAGCTGTCGTTCGCGAGGCAATCGAGCGTTACTAGATTCGAGTACTTCTTTTCTCGACGTGGCGCGCGTGCGTTAATGATTGTCCGTTTTGTGCCCGGCCTTTCGCTGATCGCCGTTCCTCTTTGCGGAGCCATGGCAATCAAAACACGCTCCTTTATTTTGCACGACTGCGCCAGCGTATGCATATGGGCATGCGCTGGTCTCCTCGCGGGTGCGCTGTTGGCCGATCGACTCGACGCATTGTTCGCACGCCTTCACCAATCTGGATGGCAGGTGTCGTTGTTGGGCATCGTCGCGATGGGTCTTCTTTGCCCTGTATGGCTTGCTCATAGGGCTCGCACACGAACCCCGGTGGCAGACAGGCCACCGGGCGCGCCCCTCTGTACCGCCGGCATTGCGGGTTATTGCTGATCAACGCGAGACCAAATCGGCACGAACACCGCAGGCCCTCCCTCAAGCGTCGAATAGCCCAGACTCGTCTGGTCCGATATTCGTAAGCCTTGTATCTTTTCTCTTCACAAGGTACAAGGCTTCGCGCAAACACTGAATGCCAACCTCACGTTATCGAATCGTCCATCAACTCATAGGATGACGTATCAACTATATATTGATGAGCGTCTGATCGACCGTCTGCTGGGCCTTGATCGTCTGTGAATTTGCCAGGTAGTCGAGCTGCACCGTGATCAACCGAGGCAGGCTGGCGCGTGTTGCCGCCGAGTATGGCAACGTCTGAATGCTTCCATTTCTCTGTGGCGGATGCATCTGGGCCCGCTTTCGCTGCGCAGATCCGCCGGAACTGGAATCGGCCCGCGACGACGTAAACGTTGATGCCAGCGGCAAGCCAAACGGGCAAAACCAGAGCTTCACCACACGAACGTGCTTACTTCTCCGGCACGAGAACAGGCGCGCCTTTGTCCTTCAGAAGAAGCACGATGAACTTCGCGGGTTGGGTCTGGCTTGCGTTGCGGCCGACGGTGTGTACATCGTTAGGACCTTCATAGAAGGTCTGCCCAGGCGTGAGCGTGACTTCCTTGCCGCCCTTGACCTGCATCACGATCGACCCCTCCAGCACATAGACGAAGGCGTGCGCGTGATGCCGATGAACGGGATCGACAGAACCCGGTGGATAGGTCACGGTGATCATCAGCGCTTCCTTGCCGGGATAGTCGTCGAGCGGCTTTGTCATCAGCGGTGTCACGACGGCTTCGGGAGCCGCCGCACAAGCCACGCCGATATGTGCGCCCGCGACGACGAGCATTGCGATTGCCGTGTTCTTTAGTGAAAACATGGTCTGCCTGCCAAATGACGCGTCCCGCACATGCGGGACGAAGGTGGAAAGGAACGGAAGAACCGGACGGTTCAGGCGAGGTTCGCCCTGTCGAGGCCGAACGCCTTGTCGGCCGAACCCGGCACGGTCCTGAACGCGACGTTCGCGCGGTTCCAGGCGTTGATGGACATCACTTCGTACGTCAGGTCGGACAACTCCTTCTCGGAGAACTGCGTACGCACGCGTTCGTAGATATCGTCGGGCACGCCGAGTTCGGCAAGCGTGGTCAACGCTTCAGTCCACACGAGTGCGGCGCGCTCGCGCGGCGCGAAGAGCGTCGATTCGCGCCAGATCGCCAGGTGATGGAGGCGCAGTTCACGCTCGCCGTGCAGGCGTGCTTCCTTTACGTGCATGTCGACGCAAAACCCACAGCCATTGATCTGCGACGCCCGGATCGAAACGAGATCGCGGATCGATTCTTCGATTGCGCTGTCCTTCAGTTGATTGCTGAATTCAAGGAATTTCTTGAACAGCTCCGGCGATTGCTGAATGTAGTTGATACGCTGTGTCATGGACTTCTCCCGGTGAACACTCGCGCTTAGCGGATGTCGTTAGCGGCAATGCGCCGCACGAAGTCATCGTAGGCCGACGTGGCGTAGCGCGGTAGACCCGCAAACGGGATCACGGTGTTGTCCCTTTGGCACCAATCAAACGCAAGCTAGCGCAGGCAGGCCGGAGAAATATCAGCGTTCAGGTATTGCCGTGTGCTGCGGCGATACGTGCCAGCTTGTCGGGATTGCGCTGCACGAGAATACGGGCGATGCGCGTGCCGTCTGTTTCGAACGACTGCGCCGATTCGAGCTTGCCTTCGACAAATCGCAGCAGCGCCCATTGACCGTTGAGCATCACGAACCTGATGCTGAGTTCGCTGCCGTAGCGCCGGCACGCAGCGTAGAAAAGCTGTGCGATGCGCCGGCCGCCAACCATCGGTTTCGGGAAGCTCGGCACCTTGCCGCCGCCGTCGCCGACTAGCATCGCGTCTTCGGCCAGCAAGGCATTGATCGCAGTGAAATCGCCGCGCTCCAGCGCCTGCGCGAAGGTCTGCAGCAGGCGGAGATGGGTTTCGCGCGGCACGGCATAGCGTGGACGTTCATCCCGTAGTTGCGCTTTGGCACGGCTGACCAGTTGGCGGCACGCGGCCTCCGTCTTGCCGATGGCTTCGGCGACTTCGTCATAGTCCGCGTCGAAGACCTCGCGCAGCAGGAACGCTGCGCGTGCTTCCGGCGTAAGCCGCTCGAGCAACATCAGAAATGCCACGGAGACGTCGTCGGCACGCTCTCTGCCCCCTTCTGGCGTAGCAGCCGGGTCTGTCATTTCAGGTTCCGGCAACCATATACCCGAGTAATGTTCACGTTGAGTTTTTGCCGCACGAAGACGGTCGATGCACAGGCGCGTCGCAACTGCGACAAGCCACGCTTCAACGTTTTCGATGACCTCCCGGGGCGCCGTATGCCAGCGCAGCCAGACATCCTGCACGACATCTTCGGCCTCGGAAATTGTCCCCAGCATCCGATACGCAATCTTGTGTAGCCGAGGGCGAAGCCCATTGAAGGCACTTGCGTCGTCGTTCATGAACAAATCTCTCCAGCCGTGTGAAAACTTGGGCGCCAGTCCAACAACCCTCTGACAGCTGGATATTGCCACGCATGGAGTTGAAATCGCCGTGTGACGTTGCCCGGATGGTCCGAACATGATGCGGCGCCGGAATCGAACCTGGCCGACATCATATGCATGTCTAGTCCTCAACAGAAGACCAAAAAAGGACGCCCCCGTGTTGTCTTAAGAACAACAATCACCACTTGAATCAACCGTAGCATGAAGTCTGATGGAAGATTTTTCTGTCATATGTCACAAAAGTCGAGTGTGCAACGTCTTAGGGGAGGAGCAGTCCGATCAGTGTCAATTGGGCGCAGAACGTGGCGCTGGGTGCGCACGTTGTCCGCGTCTTTTTTCATTACTCACCTGCGGTAGCCTGAGACACACAAAATGCACCTTGGAAAATCGTATAAGTTATTGGAGTTTTTGATTTGGACTCGACGACAAATCTACGGACTTCTCATTTGCGGCTCTGTACCGGTCGTTCTGTACAAGTTCTTCGCTTTTACATGGTTGTCGGTACCTCTGACGATTGTGGTTTTGCTCGGAACCGCGACGTCGTTTATCGTCGGCTTCAAGAACGTTCAAACATACAACAGGGCAATGGAAGCCCTCGACATCTGGATTGACATACTGAGCGGAAGCCGTCGCTGGGGCCAAATCGCGCGCGATCTTGTCAATGACGAAGAAATTTCCCGAAAACTGGTGTATCGACACATTGCCTGGCTGACCGCGCTGCGATATGAGCTACGTCGACCCCGTGTGTGGGAAAGTACGAGCAAGCGTTTCAACGCTGAATATCGTCGGTTTTATCGTGTGCCGGAGTGGGAAAGGGACATTGATGAATTATTGCCAGAATATTTGTCTCCCGCGGAAACAGTGCAAGCGCTTTCTTCCATTTCTATCCCTACGTTCGTACTGAGCCTGCAAGGCGCTTCGCTCAAGATGCTTCACATGGCGGGGCACCTGAATTCAAACTTCTACATCGAGCTTCAAAGGGCGGTTGGGGATTTCATCGATCTCCAGTCAAGATCGGAACGTTTCAAGAATTTCCCCTATCCACGTCAATATGCAACGGTCAGTTCGCTATTCGTGAGGTTTTTTTGTTTGCTTTTCCCATTCGGGCTGCTTCACGAATTCGATAAGCTGAATGATGGAGTGAGTGGCTTCATGCATGGCAACATGGTATGGCTGGTGGTGCCATGCAGTGTCGCAGTATCGTGGATGTACACGTCGCTCGAGCAGGTTGGGGAAAGCACGGAGAATCCGTTTGAAGGCGGCGCAAATGACGTTCCCATTTCGACGCTGTGCAGCATCATCGAGCGCGATCTGAAGGAGATGCTCGGAGAACATGCTGGCGATCCATCTAGCCAGACAATCATTGCGCTATAGAGTCCAGTGTCTTTGTTTAGTAGATCCTCTGTAGCGCGAGAGTCGTCAAAGCCCGAAGTAAGATCCTGGCGTCCGTCGAAGCTCTATCGCCCTGGCTCGACGAGCATGCCTGGATGATCTGCCTGCGATCGGCGGCAACGAACACACGTGGTCCTAGAACGGGCTCCCCAATGCCCACCGCTCGTACACGTGGGCAACGCGACGGCCTATTGGTGACACCGGTGCGGCTGCGCAGAACGCATCAAGCAGCCCTACCGCATCGTGCGAAGGCATGCCGCGCCGCGCTTGTCCGAGATCGGGAGACATGCCCCGCGCGTCAGCCGTCCAGACACGCGCGTAACGCTCGCGCGAGACGGCCTGCTTCATCCGCATCAGCGATGTTCGCGAAGCCCATCACGAGGCCGCGCAGCGTGTGCCGCGCGCGGCCATTCGCGTACCAGATCGAAAGCGGCAGCACCGCGAGCCCCGCCTCGCGAGCGCGCGCGGCGACGGCGACGTCATCGACCGGGCCATCGGAGCCTTCGGCGAACTGCACTGCAAACTGGATTCCCCCTGGCGGCAGATCGACAATCAGCCGTTCGCCAAACGCCTGCTCCAGTGCGTGCACGATCAGCACGCGCCGCTCGCCATACAACGCACGCATCCGCTTCAGATGCCGTGCAAAATGCCCCTGCCCGATGAAATCCGCCGCGGCCGCCTGCAATAGCGTCGGCGATCCGGCGTTCATGCTGCGCGCCACGCGCCCGACGCGCTCGACGGCTCGCTCCGGCACCACCACATACGCAAGCCGCAAACCGGGAAACATCACCTTGCTGAACGTGCCGCAATAGATCACGCGATCGCGCCGGTCGAGGCTCTTCAAAGCCGGCAACGGCCGGCCCAGATAACGGAACTCGCTGTCGTAGTCGTCCTCGATGATCCAGCTGGACGCTTTCTCTGCCCAGTCCAGCAGCGCCATGCGTCTTGCGAGGGACAGCGTGTGCCCGAGCGGGCTCTGATGCGACGGCGTAACCATTGCGAAGCGCGCCTGCGCATCCAGCAGCGTGCCGCGCTCGACATCGATCCCCTCGCCATCCACTGGCACCGGCACGAGCTGCACGCCGGTTTCGGCCAGAAAACTACGCGCGAGCAGATAGCCGGGATCCTCGAACCACACGCGATCGTTCGGGCGGGCGAGACTGCGCAACACGAGTTCGAGCGTCGCACGGTAGCCGCCGGTAATGAACACCTGTTCCGGCAGGCAGGTCACGCCGCGCGACAGCCCGAGATACGTAGCGATATGTTCGCGCAGCGGCCGGAAGCCGGCCGGATCCGGGTACGCGAGCATCGCGCGTTCGCCGCTGCGCGCGTGCTGTGAAACAAACCGATTCCATACCTTGACCGGAAACGCGTCGAGCGCGGGCAGCCCTGGTTGCAACGGCCGCGGCTCGCCGCTCATGGTGACGGTAACGGCCAGCTGACGCGGCGCCACTTCACCGTCGCGCGATTCGCCTGGCGTCTGCGGCATGCCCGCTCCTTCCGTGCTTCGACTACCGCGCGCGTCCTGAACGCCTTGCGCAGGCGACGAGCGCATCACCGCTGCCGGCAGCGACGGCGATACAAACGTGCCCGCCGCGCCGCGCATCTGCAGGTAACCCTCGTCGACGAGGATCGTGTACGCCAGCTCGACCGTGCCGCGCGCCGTGTTCAGCTGCGTGGCGAGGCTGCGCAGCGCAGGCACGCGATCGCCGGGACGCAGATGCCCCGCGGCGATCGCGGTCCTGAAGCGCTCGCAGATCTGCAGATAGACCGGCAACTGCTGCTGCCGGTCGATTTCGATGGTCAATGCGGGAGTCGGTGCGGTCATGACGGTCTCGTTGGCAAGCGGCGCGGAGAAGATTTGGACTAGTCGGTTCGACGATTCTTGTCACTTTTCGGTAGAGCATGATTCTTCCACAATGGCCTCACGCGATGCGACGGCGGCGAACACTTTCACGCGATACGACACTCGCCGGACGCCCCACGCGTCCATTTACTCTCATCTGGAGAATCTGCCATGAAAATCGTCGTAATCGGTGGTTCCGGCCTGATCGGCTCGCGTCTGGTTACGCTGCTCAGGGAAGCCGGCCATGAGGCGCTCGCTGCGTCGCCGCGTACCGGTGTGAACACCGTCACGGGCGAGGGCTTGAGCAACGCACTGACGGGCGCCGATGTCGTAGTGGACGTGGCGAACGCGCCGTCATGGGAGCCGCAGGCGGTGCTCGACTTTTTCCGCACCTCGGCGCGCAACCTGGGCAAGGCCGAAGTGGCCGCAGGGGTTCGCCATCACGTCGCGCTATCCATCGTCGGCTGCGACCGCACGCCGGAGAACGCGTATTTCGTTGCCAAGGTCGCGCAGGAAGAGGCGATCGAAGCGGCGGGCGTGCCGTACACGATCGTGCGCGCGACTCAATTCATGGAGTTCATCGGCGGTATCGCGGATTACGGCACGGAAGGCGGGACGGTGCGCATCGGCGACGGACTGTTTCAGCCGATCGCCGCGGACGATGTCGCGGCGAACCTCGCGCAGGTCGCGCTCGCAGCGCCGCTGAACGGCACCGTCGACATCGCCGGCCCAGACCGCCGTCCCTTCGCGGAGATCGTGGCACGTTATTTGAAATCGGTAGGCGACGCGCGCCCGGTGGTGAAGGATCGCGATGCGCGGTACTACGGCGGCCGTGTCGAAGAACAGTCGCTCGTGCCGCTCGGCGAGGCGCGGATCGGCCGCGTCAGTCTCGATCAGTGGCTGGCGCAGGCTAAAAAGGGTTGATTGCAGGTCTATACGAAACCTGCAATCAACGCGTCTACATTTACGTTGATCGGAGTCGTCGGCCCGATCGGCGTTGAAGCCGAACAGAAGTTTTCTGGGTAAAGCATGAGCACATCACAAAAGGTCGTCGTCGTTACCGGTGCATCGCAAGGCATAGGCGCTGAAGTCGTCAAGGCGTTTCGCAAGCTCGGCTACCGCATTGTTGCGACCGCGCGTTCGATCATGCCGTCGGACGACGCGAACATCCTGACCGTCGCCGGTGATATTGGTGACCCGGCAACCGCCCGCCGTGTCATTTCCGAAGGTGTCGCACGATTTGGCCGGATCGACACGCTGGTGAACAACGCCGGCATTTACATCGGGAAGCCTTTTACCGAACACACTGCGCAAGACTTTGCCGCCGTGATGAATGTGAATGTCTCGGGCTTCTACTACGTCACGCAACTCGCCATCGCCGAAATGGAAAAGCATTCGAGCGGCCACGTGGTTAGCGTGACCTCCAGCGCCGCCGATCAAGCGATCAGCGGCGTGTATTCGGTACTGGCAGCCCTGACGAAGGGTGGTCTGAACGCCGCCACGAAGTCCCTGGCGATCGAGTACGCCAGGAAAGGTATTCGCGTGAATGCCGTCGCGCCGGGGATCATCAAGTCGCCGATGCACGCGCCGCAAACCCATGAAGCACTGGGCGCCTTCCATCCGCTCGGGCGCATGGGCGAGATGAGCGATATCGCCGACGCGATTCTGTTCCTCGATTCCGCACCGTTCATCACGGGAGAAATCCTGCACGTCGACGGCGGCCAGAGCGCCGGTCACTAATATTCCTCGGGCACCGCAAGCCGGTGCCCCTTTGTATCGCTACAGCAATTACATCATTCGAGAGTTCCTGGAATCACGCTGTGCACGCGTCAATCTTCTTCGGGCGCAATTCATGTCCGACGCGCAATACCAGGTTGTTCATTTTTCAGTCTGCGCGGTGAACATGTCTGGGCACCAGCTGGATTTACCCCTGTACCTCTGGACACCGCCTCACACTTAAGTTGATGAATCGGTCCTGCGCCTGAACTCGCGTGGCGAGCGGTACTTCAGCGCGCTATCGGGGTGCTGCTCGTTGTAATGCTCGAACGCGAGGGCGAGATTGTGCGCTGCGGTTGCTGCATCTGGCTTCGGCCTGAGGGCGACATAGTCACGCTTCATCGAACGGTAGAGATTCGGACAGATACCACTAAAAAAGACCACCATTTATCGCCGGCTGCACATCGATACTCTCGGAACATGCAGGTACAAAAAAAGCCGCAGAGCCTTATGGCGCGGCGACGTTGCGGATTCCATCGGAACTTGTCGGAAGAATTTCTGGTGCCGGGGACCGGACTCGAACCGGCAAGCCGTGAAGCGGCGGATTTTAAGTCCGCTATGTTTACCAATTTCATCACCCCGGCAAGGGCGGACGCGATTCTACCATTGTGCCGCGGGCGCACCAAACCGGGCGGCCTCGCGCCGGACGAACCCCGGCCCGCGCGGCACGCCGCAATTCCAGCGTCATTCCTGAGTCACAAACCCTGCCGATAATCCCTCCGACGAAAACGTTTACATCTCGGGCGGAAACAGTGATTCCAACGATCAAGGATGTGGCTGCACACGCGGGCTTTTCCATCGCCACGGTCTCGCGCGCGATCAACGCGCCGCACACCGTCAATCCGGTCACGCTCGACAAAGTGCGTCAGTCGATCGACGCGCTCAACTTCCGTCCCAGCCCGCTGGCCCGGCAGTTGCGCAGCGAGCGCACGCGCCTCATCGGCGTGGTGCTGCCGACGCTCGCCAACCCGGTGTTCGCCGAATGCCTGCAAGGCATCGACGATCTCGCCTCGGCACAAGGCTACCGGCTGATGCTGATGACCACCCAGTACGACGCCGATCGCGAACGCCACGCAATCGAGACGCTGCGCGAACACCGCGTCGAAGGCATGATCCTGACAGTCGCCGACGCGGACACCCATCCGCTGCTCGACGAGCTCGACCGCGCGGGTCTGCTGTACGTGCTGATGCATAACGACACGGTGCGGCGTCCGTCGGTGTGCGTCGACAATCGACTCGCCGCCTTTGACGGCGTGCGCATGCTGATCGCGCACGGCCATCGCCGGATCCTGATGCTGGCCGGTACGCTGGCCGCCTCCGACCGCGCCCGTCAGCGCCATCTCGGCTACGCGCAAGCCATGCAACAGGCCGGCCTCACGCCCGCGCCGGCGCTCGAGGTCGATTTCAACGCCGACGAACTGTCGCCGTCCGTACTCGCTCATCTGACGAGCGGCCCGCACCGGCCGACCGCCCTCTTCTGCAGCAACGATCTGCTGGCAATGGTCGTGATGCGCGGCCTGCGCCGCGCGCGTCTGCAGATTCCGCACGACATGTCGATCCTCGGCTTCGACGGCCTGGCGATGGGCGAACTGCTGTCGCCGCCGCTCGCGAGCATCTGCGCGCCGAATCGAGAGATCGGCTGCGCGGCATGGCAGCGCCTGCTGGCCCGCGTCACCGGCACCTACGAAGCACTCGGCGAAACATCGCTCGCGCTGACCTTGCCGCACACCTTGCGCGAAGGCGCCACCATCGCCGCGATCCCGAACCTGAGCGCCGCCTCGCCGGCGCGCACATCCGGGCTCACCGCGCGGCCCTTTGCATAACCCCGTTTGCGTACCTCATTGTCATCAATTCCGTTGTCACAACCTTCAAGCCTCGAACCACCCGCTTGCTTCCTCATCAGGAGACCCGCTGTGATCCGCTCTTCAGCACGCTTAGCTGCGCCCGTCAAACCGCTCTGGCGCCGCCTCAATCGCACCGCTGCCGCCGCGCTGTCGGCCTGCGCCATCGCCGGCGCCGCGCTGGCGAGCTTCGCGCCGCACCTCGCCCACGCCGAAGAAACCGCGATCTGCTACAACTGCCCGCCCGAATGGGCCGACTGGGCCAGCCAGATCAAGGCGATCCAGCAAAAGACCGGCATCCGCGTGCCGTTCGACAACAAGAACTCCGGCCAGTCGATCGCGCAATTGATGGCCGAGCAGAAGAGCCCGGTCGCCGACGTGGTGTATCTCGGTGTGTCGTCGGCTTTCCAGGCGAAAGACAAAGGCGTGATCCAGCCGTACAAGCCGGCGCACTGGGACGACATTCCCGCGAACCTGAAGGACTCGCAGGGCTACTGGTTCGCGATTCACTCCGGCACGCTGGGCTTTTTCGTCAACAAGGACGCACTCGAAGGCAAGCCGGTGCCGCGTTCGTGGGCCGACCTTCTGAAGCCTGAGTACAAAGGCATGATCGGCTACCTCGATCCGTCGAGCGCGTTCGTCGGCTATGCGGGCGCCGTCGCGGTGAATCAGGCGCTCGGCGGCACGCTCGAGAACTTCGAGCCGGGCCTCGACTGGTTCCGCAAGCTGAAGGCCAACGCGCCGATCGTGCCTAAGCAGACCGCCTACGCGCGTGTGATGTCCGGTGAAATCCCGATCCTGCTCGACTACGACTTCGACGCCTATCGCGCGAAGTACAAGGATCACGCGAACGTCGAGTTCGTGATTCCTAAGGAAGGCACAATCTCGGTGCCGTATGTGATGAGCCTCGTGAAGGGCGCGCCGCACGATGCGAACGGCAAGAAGGTGCTCGACTTCGTGCTTTCCGACGAAGGCCAGAAACTGTGGGCCGACGCGTATCTGCGTCCGGTGCGCGCCAATGCGATGAGCCCGGAAAGCGCCGCGAAATTCCTGCCGGCAAGCGACTACGCCCGCGCCAAGCCGGTCGATTTCGGCAAGATGGCCGAGAAGCAGGCGAGCTTCGGCGAGCGTTATCTGCAGGTGATGCATTGAACGACATCACGTTCCCGCTGCGCTGGCGCGTCGCGTTGATCGCGCCGGCGCTGGCGGTCTTCGTCGCGTTCTGGCTGCTGCCGATGGGCGCGCTCGCGCAGTTGAGCGGCGACGGCCACGCGTTCGCCACCTACCGCGCGATGCTGACCCATCCGCGCTACATGTCGAGCCTCGGCGCGACGGTCGTGTTGTCCGCGGCGGTGACGGCGGCGACGCTGGCGCTCTCGGTGATCGCCGGCTTGCTGCTGGCGCGCCGCGAGTTTGCGCTCAAGCGCACGCTGCTCGCGTTGCTGACGTTTCCGCTGGCGTTTCCCGGCGTGGTGGTCGGTTTCATGGTCATCATGCTGGCGGGGCGCCAGGGCCTGATCGGCGCGCTGTCGCTCAAGCTGACGGGCGACCGCTGGGTATTCGCGTATTCGATGAGCGGCCTCTTTCTCGGCTACCTGTACTTCTCGATTCCGCGCGTGATCGTCACGGTGATGGCGTCGGCGACCAAGCTCGACGCCTCGCTCGAAGAAGCCGCGCGCTCGCTCGGCGCGTCGCCGTGGCGGATCACGCGCGACATCGTGCTGCCCGCGCTGTCGCCGGGTCTGATCGCGGCGGGCGCCGTGTGCTTCGCCACCGCGATGGGCGCGTTCGGCACCGCCTTCACGCTCGCCACCGACATCGACGTGCTGCCGATGACCATCTACACCGAGTTCACGCTGAACGCGAACATGATCACCGCGGCAGGCCTGTCCATCGTGCTCGGCATCGTCACGTGGCTCGTGCTGGCGTTCGCCCGCAGCGTGACCGGCTCGGCCGTCGCGGCAAGCGCATGAGCGGCGTTTTCAAACCGGATGACAAGACCCCGATGAATTCCGTCACTGCTCCTATCCGCCCGGCTGCGAAGCCGCGCTCGCGGCTCAGGTTGCCGGACTCGCGCAGCTTGCTCGCGGCCGGCCAATGGCTCGTCACGCTGCTGCTGTGCGCGTTTCTGATCGTGCCGGTCGTGATGTCGATCGTGGCCGGACTCACGGTCAACTACTTCAAGGGCGTAGCGAGCGGGCTCACGCTGCGCTGGCTGAGCGAAGTGTGGACGCAGTATCACGGCTCGGTGTTCCTGTCGCTCGAAGTGGCGGCGGCGACCTTGCTCGTTACACTCGTGACCGGCGTGCCCGCGGGCTACGTGCTGGCTCGCAGCAAAACGCGGCTGTCGCGCATCATCGAAGAGTTTCTGGTGCTGCCGATCG
This sequence comes from Paraburkholderia lacunae, assembly GCF_003353175.1. Classification (GTDB taxonomy): domain Bacteria; phylum Pseudomonadota; class Gammaproteobacteria; order Burkholderiales; family Burkholderiaceae; genus Paraburkholderia; species Paraburkholderia lacunae. Next base: position 140,080 of record NZ_QHKS01000018.1, read on the forward strand.
CGCTGCCCGGTCTCGCCTCCGCGCTCGCGCTGCTGGTCGTCTACGGCGGTTTTACGATGTTCCGCATGAGCGTCGCGTTCATCGTCGCGGGGCATGTGGTGTTCACGCTGCCCTTCATGGTCCGCGCGGTCGCGGCAGTGTGCGCAAGCAGCGATCTGCGCACGCTCGAAGAAGGTGCGGCGAGTCTCGGCGCGAGCTTCCTGCAGCGCTTCGTGACGATCGTGCTGCCGAATGCGCGGCCGGGCATCGTCGCCGGTGCGCTGGCGGTGCTGACGCTTTCCATCGGCGAATTCAACCTGACGTGGATGCTGCACACGCCCGACACCAAGACGCTGCCCGTCGGTCTCGCCGACACCTACGCGTCGCTGCGTATCGAAATCGGCAGCGCGTACACGATTCTGTTCTTCATCATGACGATGCCTTTGCTCGTCGCGATGCAATGGCTCGGCGTCGATGCGACCGGCCAGCGCAGCGCGGCGCAGCGACGCGGCAACGCCGCCCGTTCGAAGCCACTACCGACGTCCACGCTATGAAACTCGCCTCCGTTCCCATCACGCTCACACAATGCGCGAAAACGTTTCGCGGCACCCGTGTGCTCGAACCGCTCGATCTGCAGATCGGCGCCGGTGAAACGCTGGTGCTGCTCGGCCCGTCCGGTTGCGGCAAGACCACCACGCTGCGCATGATCGCGGGCCTCGAAACACCCGACGCCGGCGGCCGGATCGCGTTCGGCGACGAGGACGTCACCGCGCTGCCGATCGAAAAACGCCAGGTCGGCATGGTGTTCCAGAGCTATGCGCTGTTTCCGAACCTGACCGTGCGCGGCAACATCGGTTACGGGCTGAAGATCAAACGCGTACCGGCTGAAACCGCGCGGCAACGCGTCGACGAATTGCTCGCGATGATGCGGCTCACCGCCCACGCCGACAAACCGATCGATCAGCTGTCCGGCGGCCAGCGGCAACGTGTTGCATTGGCGCGCGCGTTGGCCGTGCAGCCGCGCGTGCTGCTGCTCGACGAGCCGCTGACCGCCCTCGACGCCCGCCTGCGCGACACCTTGCGCAGCGAGATGAATACGCTGCTGCGCGAACTCGGCATCACGACCGTCTACGTCACGCACGATCAGGCCGAAGCGATGGAACTGGGCGACCGGATCGTCGTGATGAGCGCGGGGCGCATCGAACAGATCGGCTCGCCGCGCGAGATCTACTATCGTCCCGCGAACCGGACGGTTGCGCAGTTCGTCGGCACGATCAACCGGCTGGCGGGCGAACAACGCGACGGCATGCTGACCACCGCGGGCGGCGCCGTGCCTTTGCCCTCGAACCGCGCGCGCGCAAGTGCCGCGCAGGAATTCTTCTTCCGTCCCGAAGACGCCTATCTCGCCGACCCGGCGAGCGCCCAGTTGCGCGGCAGTATAGAAAGCACCGCGTTTCTAGGCGAGCGCACCCGGCTGACGATCGGCGGCGCCGCGCCGGACCCGTTGCTGGTCGACGTGGCTGGCCGCGTCGAACTGGCGCGCGGGACGCCGGTCGGCATTTCGATCGAGCGGGATGCGCTGATTGCGCTATCGTGACAAAGCCGCGGCATTTTTTGCGCGCTAAAAAAGGACCTTCCCATGCTGCTGGCTCAAATTAGCGACTTGCATATCAAACGGCCCGGCGCGCTGGCCTATCGGCGCGTCGACACCGGCGCCTACCTCGCGCGCTGCGTCGCCGCGCTCAATGCGCTGGATCCGCGTCCCGACGCGGTGATCATGACCGGCGACCTGGTCGATCAAGGCAGCCCGGACCAGTACGAACACCTCAAGGCGCTGCTTGCACCGCTCGAGATCCCCTACTACCTGCTGGTCGGCAATCACGACGAGCGCACCGCGTTGCGCGCGGCGTTTCCGAATCGCACGGAATTGCAAGGCGGTGGTGAATTCGTGCACTACGCGATCGATGTCGGCCCGCTGCGCGTGATCGCGCTCGATTCGATGGTGCCGGGCCGAAGCGCGGGCAATCTGTGCGACGCGCGGCTCGCATGGCTCGCGGCGCAACTCGATGCGGCACAAGGCAAGCCGACGGTGGTCGCGTTGCATCATCCGCCGTTCGCGTGCGGGATCGGACATATGGATGACCTGCGGCTCGATCCGGCTGCGTCGGACAAGCTCGCTGCGTTAATCGCGCGTTATCCGAACGTCGAGCGGGTGATCTGCGGGCACGTGCACCGGCCGATGTTCGTGCGCTTCGGCGGCACGATTGCGTCGGCGGTGCCGGCGCCCGCGCATCAGGTCGCGCTCGATCTGCGCGAAGAGGCGCCGTCCGCATTCGTGATGGAACCGCCCGCGTACGCGCTGCATCGCTACGATCCCGCAACCGGCATCGTCACGCATCATGCGTATGTCGACGAGGCCGACGGGCCGTATCCGTTCTATGAGCCCGAAGGCGAGTTGATCGACTGACGCTGTTGCCGGCTCGGTTGGCGGCTCAGTTGCGAGGTCAATGGGCCACGAAGGTTTCTTGCACACGCCGGGACAGCCTGAAATACGGTATCCCGAGCGTGGCCGCGACAAGCGCCTGGATGAAGCCGCCGAACGGCATCGCGATGTCGATAGCGATCGCCTGGCACATGTAGTCGCCAAGTAGATAGGCGCCGGTGCGCATGACGACGATCGCGACCAGCCAGGCCTGAACCTGAACCGGGAAGCGCGCCGATTTGCGCCACGCGAGTAGCGAAAGCCAGCCCGCGCCCGCCACGATAAACGCGCCGATGATCACGTCGCAGCCGACCGCCACGATCACCGTCCGATACCAGCCGTGCGTACCGGGCCGCACGAACACCGCGAGCAACTCCCATTCGAGCATCAGCTTGAGCGGATCGCGCAGCGCGATCGCGGTCGAGAGCACCCATGCGGCGAGGCAGAGCAAGGCTGGTAGAAGCCAGCCGCCGATCGCCCTCGGTTCGCGTTTCGTTGTTTTCGCTGCGTTCGTTGTTTTCTTGGCGATAGTCATGAAGTCGGTCACGTGATCAGTGCTTTAGCGCGTGACGATTCTACGAACGGCAAGCGAACGGCCATCTCATTTTGTCCGTGGACAAGTCCGCGCCGCCGGCGCGTTGCTTGCACCCCGCTTGCACCGCGTAAGCGCCCTGCGCGACCGTCAGCACGATCCGCCCTGCTCCGGTATGATCGGCACGCTTGAGGACCGCGCATGGGCCGGTCCCTCGACGGCTCTTCTCATGTCCACTTCCGACACCTCTTCTGCCGCATCCGCCGACCAGTCGTTGCGCGGGTTATTGCTTCTGCTCGCGACGATCGCCGGCGTGGCGGTGGCGAATATCTACTACAACCAGCCGCTGCTCGATAACCTCCGGCAGTCGTTTCCGGGCAGCGCGTCGTGGGTTGGCGCGGTGCCTGCCGTGACACAGCTCGGCTACGCGGCCGGAATGCTGTTGCTCGCGCCGCTCGGCGACCGCTTCGATCGGCGCCTGTTGATCCTGTTGCAGATCGCGGCCATGTGCGTCGCGCTGGTGGCGGCCGCCGCGGCGCCGACGCTGCCGGTGCTGATCGCGGCGAGCCTCGCGATCGGCGTGCTCGCCACCATCGCACAGCAGGCCGTGCCGTTCGCGGCCGAGCTGGCGCCGCCGGCGCAACGCGGGCATGCGGTCGGCACGGTGATGAGCGGCCTGTTGCTCGGGATATTGCTGGCCCGGACCGCGGCGGGTCTCGTCGCCGAGTATTTCGGCTGGCGCGCGGTATTCGTCGCTTCCGTCGCCGCGCTGATCGTGCTGGCGATGGTGGTCATCCTGCGCCTGCCGAAGAGCAAACCGACGTCGACTCTCGCGTACGGCAAGCTGCTCGTCTCGATGTGGCATCTCGTGGTCGAGCATCGGGCATTGCGCGAAGCGTCGCTGACGGGCGCGGCGATGTTCGCGGCGTTCAGTATTTTCTGGTCGGTGCTGGCGTTGCTGCTGGCGGGCGCGCCGTTTCATCTTGGGCCGCAGGCGGCGGGACTATTCGGGATAGTCGGCGCTGCCGGGGCGATGGCCGCGCCGCTGGCCGGCAAGTTTTCCGACCGACGCGGGCCGCGCGCGATTATCACGCTGTCGATCGTGCTGGTGGCGCTTTCGTTTGTCGTATTTGCCTTGTCGGCGAAGAGCATGGTGGGGCTCGTGATTGGCGTGATCGTCCTCGATGTCGGTGTGCAGGCGGCGCAGATTTCCAACCAATCCAGAATTTACGCGCTCAAGCCCGACGCGCGCAGCCGGGTGAATACGGTTTATATGGTCGCCTATTTTATTGGCGGAGCCCTGGGGTCGGGGGTCGGCGCTTTTGTCTGGCCGGCGTTTGGATGGATCGGAGTGAGTGTTGCCGGACTGGGGTTTGCCGCGCTGGCTGCATGGAATCATTTGCGGCTTGCGGCCGGGCGTGAGGCTTTGAGTTGAGGTGCAACGGCGAGGCGCCGCAAGCTCGAGCTGATCGTGATCGGCGGCGCCAGAGTCGCGACCGAGCTAGATGCTAAACGCACGATCCGCGAAGCCGCGCAAGCGGCAGCGGCGCTTCAGACGCGGCGCGCCGCCGCTCGCCTCACGCTAGCCCCTTCTTCCGGCGATCGAACCAGAAGGACAGGCCCACGCTCGCCAGAATCACGATGGTCGCGATCACGGTGGAATGCGTGACCGGCTCGCCGAGCAGCAGCGCGCCGAGCGCCACCGCGACCACCGGATTCACATACATGCAGCTGCTGGCGATCATCGGACTCGTATGGCGAATCAGAAAACCATAGGCGACATACGCGGCCATCGTCCCGATCAGCATCAGGTAGATGAACGCCAGCACCGGCAGAAAATGCACCTCGAGCATCCGTTCGCCCGATGCCAACGCGACCATCGTCGACATCGCGCCGCCAAGGCCGATCTGCAACGACGTCGATAGAAACAGATCCGACGGCAGCTTCAGACGTCCGGCCAGATGCGCGCCGCCGGCCCAGAAGAGCGCGCCGCACAGAATCGCGAGGCTGCCGCCCGCCGAGCCCGGCGAGTTGTCGCCGTGACTCAGGATCGCGATCCCGAAGAGCCCGAGGCCGACCGCGAACCACTCGCCTCGCGCGATCTGCCGCCCCGCCACCGCCGCGATCACCGTCGCGAACAACGGCACGGTCGCGACCATCACCGCCGCCGTGCCGGTGCCGACGGTACGCATCCCGAAAGCCAGCATGCCGCTCGACAGACCAACCAGCATCGTGCCGACCAGGCCTGCATTGCGGATTTCGGCGAAGCTCGGCCAGACCTGTGCGCGGCGCGCCGCAAACACGAACAGCCCGATGCCGGCAAACAGGTTGCGCAAACCGGAGAGCAACAAGGGCGGAAACGAACCGAGCGCCACGTGCACCGCGAGATAAGTCGAGCCCCACACGAGATAGACGACGGCGAGCGCAAGCGCGATCCGTCCGTTGTGGGACCGCGGCAAACGGATCGGGAAACCACGCGGAAAGCGTAGGGAAATACGCGAAAAGAGGCTAGGAAATTGCAGCGACATGCGTTCAGCCCGCCAATACCGTTCGAGGCGCCGCGCCCCCGCTGAAGACCCAGTGACGGGATGGCGGGCACCGCATCGGCGATGCGGTCTGACGGGCGAGGCTGGCGGACATGTCGGTGGAACGGAAGGACGATTACTGGCCAATGGGGCCATAACGCCGCGGCCATCGAGAAGGATCGGTCCACGGCTGACACGCGCCAAACGTCAGGCGCGAGCCCGCATTATGCAGTAAGCGCACACCGTGCCGCTCGAAAGAATCGTAACTTTTTGGTGTACTTGCAACAAAAAAGCCGGGGACTTCTCCCCGGCTTCAGGTCACGCGCTACCTGCCATGCGCGACGTGTCGCGCTCGATCTATGCGGCCGGCATCGCGCAATACGTCAGTTGCCCATGGCGCCCGACGCTTCGTGCTTCATGCCCATCTCGCCACTGCCTTTTTTCATCTTGTCGTGCTTCATCGCGCCCTTCTTCATGTGGTCCTTGGACATGGTGTCTTTGGACATCGAATCCTTCGACATCGCGTCGTTGGACATGGCGCCGCTTGCCTGCGCGAACGCGGTGCCGCCGCTGGTCAGGAAGGCGACTGCGATTGCTGCGATTGCGACTTTTTTCATGGGATGACTCCGTGGTGTTGTGGATGAATCTGAACCGGCTTGAGCCGGCCTGTTGCCGAAGCTTCTGCCGCTCGAGGTCACGCATTGCGCATGCCTGACCTGCGCGCGTCAGGAGCCTCCGAACCAGTTGTAGCCCTGGTCGACCCAATAGCCGCCGGGATAGGTGTTGGTGACGAACATCTCGACGATGTGCTTCGGATTCTTGTAGCCGAGCTTGGTCGGCATGCGCAGCTTCATCGGAAATCCGTATTTCGCGGGTAGACGCTCGCCGTCGTAGGAGAACGTGAGCAGCGTTTGCGGATGCAGCGCGGTCGGCATGTCGATGCTTTCGTAGTAGTCGTCCGCGCATTTGAAGCCGACGTACTTCGCGCTGGTGTCCGCGCCGATGCGCCGCAGAAAGTCGGCGAACGGCGTGCCGCCCCAGCGGCCGATCGCGCTCCAGCCTTCCACGCAGATATGCCGCGTGATCTGCTCGGCGTGCGGCAACGCGTACAACTCGGGCAAGGTCCAGACGCGCTGGCCGGTCACGAGGCCGCTCACCTTGAGCTTGTAGTCGGACGCATCGACCTCGGGCACTTCGTCGATGCCGTAGTACGCGTTGAACGGGAACGGCCGCGTAATCTGCGCCTCCGTGTAGGTCGGCGCGAGCTGCTTCGGATCGAACAGCGCGGCTTGCGCGCGGTCGTTCAGGCGCGACACCATCATCAGGAATTTGTTGACCGACTCGTCGTCGGTCAGCGAGCAGCCGGTCAGCATCGACAGACCGCCGAGCGTCAGAAGCCGTTTGCCGAACAGCCGGCGCGACGGCATCGCGAGTTCGCGTCGTGCGTCGATCAGGATCGATTCGCGGTCGAGTTTTTTGGCAGGTTGATTCATGATTCGATGTCCTTAAGCTTGGCTCACCGTCCGCGCAGCATCGCGAGAAGCGAGCGCGGCACGAGCGCCACCATCGCCAGATGAACGACGATGAAGGCCGCCATCAGCGACATTGCGCAGAAGTGCACGATGCGTGCGTTGTCGTAGCCGCCCATCAACTCGCGCAGCAGCGGGAATTGCACCGATTTCCAGATCGCGAGGCCCGACAGCACCAGCACGATCAGATCGCAGACCACGAACAGGTAAGCGAATTTCTGCACCGCGTTGTAGACGCGCAGGTCCGCGTGCGAGAGCTTGCCGGTGAGCGCCGCGACGAAGTCGCGCAGCACGGCGCGCGGCGAGAGCGGCAGGAATTTGCGCACGAAGCGTCCGCTGAGCAGATTCAGCGCGAGATACACGAGGCCGTTGAAGACCAGCAGCCACATCGCCGCGAAGTGCCATTGCAGCGCTCCGCCAAGCCAGCCGCCGAGGGTGATCGCGGGCGGAAAGGTGAAACCCGGAAAGACCGGCGAGGCGTCGTAGATGCGCCAGCCTGACAGCATCATCACGATGGCCGCCAGGGCGTTGAGCCAATGCGTGACGCGCACCCACACTGGATGAATCGTGCTGCTGAGCGGTGCCGCGGGCGGCGCGGTTTTGCTTAGCGTGTGAGGAGTAGCCATGAGAATCTCCCGTGAATAGTGGCGCGGCGAGCGCGGCGCGATTGGCCCGCGCGACTGGCCCGCGCAGCTGGCCCGATCAATGGCAGGCGGCCAGTTCGGCCACTTGCAGTACGTCGCCGGTCGCGGCGTTCTCGACGAAGGCGACGACGCCGAAGCTGTCGGCCGATGTGGCGGCATTGACATCGGCGTCGTCGATGCGGATGCCGCGATGGATTTGCGCGTTGCCGGCAATCAGCGGCACGGGGCCGATCCATTGCCGCACCACTCTTTCGTGATGCAGGGTTGCGCCGCTGTTTTCACCGGCGTGCACTTGCGAGGTCAGCGCGTTTTGATAGACCGCGACATAAGCGTTTAGCGTGTTGGCCGAAGCGGGGGTTCTGGCGGCGAATTGCGCGTCGACATCGAATGCGCCCTTCGCTTGTGGCTTCAGTTCCACGGCGACGTTGGCTTGTGCCGGCTCGGCTACGAGTTTGCCGACGCGGCTCGCGAAGCTGTCGCGCTGCGACCAGCTGCGCAGTTCGCGGCCTGATATGAAGATTTCAGGCGTGTAGATTGTGTGGCCGCCGGCCAGGTCGGTGAGGGTTTGCTGACGTTCGGTGAAGCGATGCTGCGAGAAGCGGTCGGTCCAGCCCAGGCTGTTCCAATAGTCGACGTGGAGTGCCAACGGCACGACGCTTTGGGTGGCGCCGCTGTTTTTCCATTGACTCAGCCAGCTGTCGGCTGGAGGGCAGCTGCTGCAGCCTTCGCTGCTGTAGAGCTCCACTAGCGCTACGCGGTGAGATGGGCTGTGGGACGTGCACATGGCGGTGGCCGCTGTTGCCAGGCCGCAGTTGGCCAGCGCGGCCAATGCGATGGTGAGCGCGATTACTCGCGTAAAGGGCCGGTTGGCTCGGCGGGTCAGTGCGGTTTGCATGGCGTGCTCCATCTGGATTTGCACGTTTGTCGAAGGTGGGGGCCGGATATGACGACCGGTTGGAAATATTTTTTTGGTTTTTTTGCACGCTCCGCGTGGGGATTTGTTTTTTTCTTCGCTGGTGTTGGTCATTGTGCGCCTGTGGTGGTTTGTTTTGTTTGCCTGCACGGCGTTCGTGTTTGTTCGCCTATGGGGCTGGTCTTTGTTTGTCCGCACCCCGCATCGAACAAAGAACCATCCCGCCCGTGCTAACATTCACCTTTCAATCGCGCCGCTGTCGCTTACCTCCGGCGCTCATTCGAATCCTCCTCTTTATCTGCCGGCTATTCAGATGCGCTTCCCGATCTACCGTGCCTTCACCCGCTTGCGCCCCCGCCGCGCAACCGGTTGTGCACGCGCGAACGTATCGCAGCAACGCGCCGGCCAGCCGCCCCGAACGCTTCCGCTTCCCGCCGCCCGGCGCCCGATCTGAACGCTGTGCCCCTTCACCGGAGCCACGTCGCCGGGCTCCGGGCCGATTTCATCCGCACGCTGTCCACTTACATGCAGATCGAATTGGAGAACCCATCATGAAAAAGACGAAAACCTGTTACCTGACCGAACTCGACGTCGCCCGCCTCGAAAAGCACGCCGCCGCGCCCGGCGCCGACGCCAGGTTGCACGGCATGCTCGACGACGTACTGGAACGCGCCGTCATCGTCGAGTCGCGCGACATTCCGGCGAACATCGTCACGATGAATTCGCAAGCCACACTGGTCGACGAAACCAGCGGCGAGCATATGACCTGGACGGTCGTCTACCCGCCCGACGCGGACTTCGCGCACGGCCGCCTGAACGTGTTTTCGCCGGCCGGCCTCGCCTTGCTCGGCGCCAAACGCGGTGATCGCATTCGCTTCACGCCGCCAAGCGGCACGGAAAAAGTGCTGAAGCTCGAAAAGATTCTGTTTCAGCCCGAAGCCGCCGACGATTTCACGCGGTAAATCCACCAGCCCGCGCGAACCCGAACGCGCCTTCGCGGCGCACCGCTGTTGCACCGCGTCACGTCTGACAACCCAATCGACTTAGGAATAGTGCACGGCTGAGCGCGGCGTGATATCCGCTATCCAAAATTTCAGGCCGGGTTGCCAAGCAGCGTCCGGCCGGTGTATCGTGTGCGCTGCTAACGCGGGGGTCCTGCGTCGCACGGTGGTGGGAGGTCCGTGTTGCGTGGGTGAGAAATACCCTTTGAACCTGATCTGGATAATGCCAGCGCAGGGAAGCGTACGGAGTTCGCACCCTGGTCTACCGCTTCATCTCTCGCGAATTCCGACGACATTCATCTCGTCTCCTGCTTAGCGGCCCCACATATTGCTTTGGGACCAGAGTAAGTGCTTTGCATGGGACCGGAGTAACGCGCTAAAGCGCGAACTCCGGTCGACAGCTAAAGCACCAACTCGGGTCGACCGCAATAAATCGCATGGGACCAGAGTAAGGCGCTAAAGCGCCAACTCGGGTCGACCGCAATAAATCGCATGGGACCAGAGTAAGGCACTAAAGCGCCAACTCGGGTCGACACAGGAGATCTGCATGAACGCCAATCCGAAGTTCCTTTCCGCCGACGCGCACGTCGATGCCGCCGCTGTCGCCCCGCTGCCGAATTCCCGCAAGGTCTACGTGACCGGCTCGCAACCCGATATCCGCGTGCCGATGCGCGAAATCTCCCAGGCCGATACACCGGATAGCTTCGGCGGCGAGAAAAACCCGCCGGTCTTCGTCTACGACACGTCGGGCCCCTACTCGGATCCGGACGCGAAGATCGACATCCGCGCGGGTCTGCCGGCGCTGCGTCAGCGCTGGATCGAAGAACGCGGCGACACTGAAGCCCTCGACGGCCTCACGAGCCAGTACGGCCGCGAACGCGCCGCCGATCCGGCCACCGCCGAGCTGCGCTTCCAGGGCTTGCACCGCACGCCGCGCCGCGCCGTCGCCGGCAAGAACGTCTCGCAGATGCACTACGCACGCAAAGGCATCATCACGCCGGAAATGGAATACATCGCGATTCGCGAGAATCAGCAGCGCGCCGCGTATCTGGAAAGCCTGCGCACGAGCGGTCCGAACGGCGAAAAACTCGCTGCGATGATGGGCCGTCAGCATTTAGGCCAGGCGTTCGGCGCAAGCGCGTTCGGTCCGAACGGCCTCACGGAAATCACGCCGGAATTCGTGCGTGAAGAAGTGGCGCGCGGCCGCGCGATCATCCCGAACAACATCAACCACCCGGAGAGCGAGCCGATGATCATCGGCCGCAACTTCCTCGTGAAGGTGAATGCGAACATCGGCAACTCGGCGGTAACGTCGTCGATCGGCGAAGAAGTCGACAAGATGACGTGGGCGATCCGCTGGGGCGGCGACACGGTGATGGATCTGTCCACCGGCAAGCACATCCACGAAACGCGCGAGTGGATCATCCGCAATTCACCGGTGCCGATCGGCACGGTGCCGATCTATCAGGCGCTGGAAAAGGTCAACGGCAAGGCGGAAGACCTGACGTGGGAAATCTTCCGCGACACGCTGATCGAACAGGCCGAACAAGGCGTCGACTACTTCACGATCCACGCGGGCGTGCGTCTGCAATACGTGCCGCTGACCGCGAAGCGCATGACCGGCATCGTCTCGCGCGGCGGCTCGATCATGGCGAAGTGGTGTCTCGCGCATCACAAGGAAAGCTTCCTGTACGAGCACTTCGAAGACATCTGCGAAATCATGAAGGCGTATGACGTGGCCTTTTCGCTCGGCGACGGCCTGCGTCCCGGCTCGATCTACGATGCGAACGACGAAGCTCAACTCGGCGAGTTGAAGACCCTCGGCGAACTCACGCAGATCGCATGGAAGCACGACGTGCAGACGATGATCGAAGGCCCGGGCCACGTGCCGATGCAACTGATCAAGGAGAACATGGACCTGCAACTGGAATGGTGCGACGAAGCGCCGTTCTACACGCTGGGACCGCTGACCACCGATATCGCCCCCGGCTACGACCACATCACGTCGGGCATCGGCGCGGCGATGATCGGCTGGTTCGGCACGGCCATGCTCTGCTACGTCACGCCGAAGGAGCACCTCGGCTTGCCGAACAAGGACGACGTCAAGACCGGGATCATCACCTACAAGCTCGCCGCGCATGCGGCCGACCTGGCGAAAGGCCATCCGGGCGCGCAGGTGCGTGACAATGCGCTCTCGAAGGCGCGTTTCGAATTCCGTTGGGAAGACCAGTTCAACCTGGGTCTCGATCCGGACAAGGCACGCGAATTCCACGACGAAACGCTGCCGAAGGATTCGGCCAAGGTCGCGCACTTCTGTTCGATGTGCGGCCCGCATTTCTGCTCGATGAAGATCACTCAGGACGTGCGCGAATTCGCAGCGCAACAAGGCGTCTCCGATGACGAAGCGCTGAAGAAAGGCATGGAAGTGAAGTCGATCGAGTTCATGAAGAAAGGCGCCGAGATTTATCAGCGGCAGTAAGGTTCGTCGGGCGGGTGCGGTGTTACGCGCCCGCTGCCGGGCCGCCCGAACGACCCGAACCGGAATACTGCATTGCAGCGTCGAAGCCCGCCCCCTGGCGGGCTTTTGCGTTTCTGCGGCGCTTCTGCAGCGCTTCTGCAGCATCGCTGCGCGAGCGGGCACGCCGCATGCTGCTTCATCAGAAACATTTAATTACGAAACCGACAGTCCGCTGACAAGCGCACACATCTGGATACCGGCTGCGGCGATAAGATGAAAAAAAAGAGGACGGCGCAAGCGTGTCCTGTTCCGAATCACCACTGGAGTAGGCATCATGAAATCGATCCGACAAATTGGTACGTTCGCGGCGATCGTCGCTGTCGTGGCGAGTCTTTCGGCGTGTGACGGCATGACTACGCGGCAACGCGATACCGCGATCGGCGCGGGCGTCGGCGGCGTGGCGGGTGCCGCGATCGGCGGCAATGCGCTATCGACTCTCGGCGGCGCAGCGGCCGGCGGCATTATCGGCAATCAGGTCGGCAAGTAAACGACTCGAAGCAAGGGACTCGATGCGAGCCGCGCTCATAGCTGCGGCTCGCGAGTGAACGGAAGCGGTGGCGCTTCAAATGCCGCGGCATGATCGCGCGCGGCTTCGGCACGCTGTGCAATGACGTGAAATAAGCCGTTACGGTTTTGCAATCCTGCGCGCGCGAGCGCGGCGTAAGCTCATGGCATGGCGCCTGCATGAGGGCGTCCAATGCAAACAGGAGCGCGTCATGAAGTCCCGCGTCGTCAATACCCTCAGCGCGATGAGCCAGCGGCTCCCCCGCGGCGTGCCACGCGTTTCACAAACAGGCATTGCGCTGACCGGCGTGGTTTCCATCCTCACGCTGTCCGGCTGCTACTACTACCCCTACGGCTACTATCCGGCCTACTACCCGTCTTACGCCACCGTCCCGGCCGCCGCGACCCAGCGCGAAGTACCGCTCGGATCCGTCGATTCGACTGCACAACAGCAAGCCCTAGCCGATTCGCAAGCCTCGCCGCCGGCCTACGTGGTGGCCCAACCGCCCCCCGTCTACGTCGCGCCGGTCTACCCCGCCTACTATCCGCCGCCCGTGTATCCGCCTTACTACGGCTATCCCGGCTGGTATGGGTATGGACCGTCCCTGTCGATCGGTTTCGGCTACTCGTGGGGCGGCCACCGCCACCATCGCTAAAGCATGCTTCGCCGGTAGTTTCCCTTCTTGACGCGCCTCGCCCGGACTCTATGCTTGGGATTGCCACACACAGTATCCGTTTAAATAAACGCCCCCGGCGCGCATTTCACGCGCGCCGCCGGCGCTCATCCGTCAGACCAGAGCGACGCGCCCGGTAGTGCGTAGTCCCGCGTCGAGTTCGAATAACAATGAAGGAGACGCGATGTTTCACCAACTACTCACGCCCGTCGGCAATTCGCTACTGCCGTCGTTCCTCGTTGCCGCATTGCCGATCATCGTCGTGCTGCTGTTGCTCGGCTGGGCCCGCCGGCCGGCGTGGCAGGCATCGCTCGCCGGCCTGATCGTCGGCTTGATCGTGGCGATTTTCGTCTGGCAGTTCCCTGTCAAGCTCGCGATCGATTCGGTCGTGGCGGGCGCGGTGTTCGCCTGCTGGCCGGTCATGTGGATCGTGTTCGCGGCGATCCTGCTCTACAACATCGCGCAGCGCTCGGGCCGCTTCGCGGCGTTCCGCATGTGGATGATCGACAACCTGCCGAACGACCGGCGCGTCGTGCTGGTGGTGGTGGGCTTTTCGTTCGGCGCGCTGCTCGAAGGCATCTCCGGCTTCGGCACGCCGGTCGCGATCACCAGCTCGCTGCTGATCCTGCTCGGTTTTCCGACGCTGGAGGCGCTCACCTTCACGCTGATCTTCAACACGGCGCCGGTCGCGTTCGGCGCGCTGGGGGTGCCGATCACGGTGCTCGGCGCGGTCACCCACCTGCCGGCCGACTCGCTCGCCAAGATGGTCGGCCGCCAGTTGCCGTTCTTCGCGCTCCTGCTGCCGTTCTACGTGATCGGCATGTATGCGGGCTTTCGCAACATGCTGCGCGTGTGGCCGGTGCTGCTGGTGGCGGGCGCGAGCTTCGCGCTGACGCAGTTTGTCGCGTCGAATTACGTGAACTACAGCCTGACCGACGTGTTGTCGTCGATGGTGTCGCTGATCGTGACGATCGCGTTCCTGCGCGTCTGGAAACCCGTCGCCGATCCGCAATTCGCCGTCAACATCGACCGCGTCGGCGAGGTACGCGGCAAGATCGGCGGCGGCCAGGGCTGGTATCCGTGGGTCATCGTGTCGGTGGTGGTGATCGTCTGGACCATTGCGAAGGTCTTTCTGATCGGCGACGTCAAAGTGCCGTGGCCGGGGCTCGACAAGGCCGTCTTCATCACCCTTTACAACACGCCGTACAGCGCGGTGTGGGACTTCCAGCCGCTTGGCACCGGCACGGCGATTCTGGTGGCCGCCATCATCACGTCTTTCGTGGTGGGACTCGGCGCACGCGAATTCGGCGCAGCGATCGTCGATACCTGGGTCCAGACGCGAATCGCGATTCTGACGGTGGCGACCATCGTGGGGCTCGCGTATCTGATGAACTACTCGGGCCTCAACTACACGCTCGGCCTGGGCGTCGCGTCGGTCGGACCATTCTTTCCGCTGGTATCAGCCTTCCTCGGCTGGGTCGCGGTGTTCCTGTCCGGCAGCGATACGTCGGGCAACGCACTGTTCGGCAATCTGCAGGTGGTAGCCGCCAACCAGCTGAACCTCAGCCCGATCCTGATGGCGGCGACCAACTCGTCCGGCGGCGTAATGGGCAAGATGATCTCGCCGCAAAACATCTCGACGGGCGTAGCGACCACCGACCTCAAGGGCAAAGAAGGCGTCGTGTTCGCGAAGACCTTCAAGCATTCGATTCTGTTGACGGTGATACTCGGCGTGCTCGTCTGGCTGCAACAAGGTGTCCTGCAAGGGATGATTCCGCACTGAATGCGCAGTGCGTTTAGCGGCGGGCGCGCGATTCGGACGGTGCGCCCGTGTGGTGGTGGGCGCCATGTTTGCCCCGCTCACGGAGACTTGCGCAACTGCTGCGCTGCGACAATAAAATTCACCTGCGCCCATTGCCTGCCTTATCGCACCGGCTTCGCCTGCCGCATCGCGCCATTTTCATCGCAATTTTCCTCACATCAGCGTGAGAATTACTCGTTTTGCGAGCGCACCGGCAGCGCTTACGATCACGCTATCGGACGCCCGGCCTCTCCCGAATCTTGCCATTTCATTCCAGCCTGAAACGTTTCGGGCGATTGCGCTGCTACGATGCGCTGGCGTCTCGACTCAACCGCGCGCGACGCCACCACAATGAATGCTAGAAACCTGTTGCAGTTGTTGATTCTTGCCGCCCTGTGGGGCGCGTCGTTTCTGTTTATCCGCGTCGGCGTGACCGACTTCGGCGTCGCGCCGCTGATGGCGCTACGTGTCGGCATCGGCGCGGCCTTCCTTGCGATCGTGCTGATCGCGCGACGGCCGCTGCGCCAGTCGGCCGCGACGCTGCGCACGCGGGCTTTTCCGCTGCTGGTGGTCGGCATTCTGAATTCGGCGGCACCCTTCTGTCTCTTCGCCTATGCGGAGTTGACGCTGTCGGCCGGCGTCACCTCGGTGATCAATGCAACCACGCCGCTGTGGGGCGCACTCGTCGGCTTCTTATGGCTGCGCGATCGCCTGAGCGCGCTGCGCACCCTGGGGCTCGTGATCGGCTTTCTGGGCGTATTGATGCTGGTGTGGGATCAGATCGCCGCGCCGAACGGCTCGGCCGCTACGCCGCTGACAACCGCGCTCGCGGCCGGCGCCGCGCTCGGCGCAACGCTGCTGTATGGTATCGCCGCCAATTACACGAAACGGCACCTGACCGGCGTCGACGCATTGACCGTCGCGACCGGCACGATGACCGGCGCCACCCTCGTTTTGCTGCCGCTCGCCGTGATCTACTGGCCGGCCACGCCGATCTCGCTACAAGCGTGGGGCGCCGTGATCGCACTGGGTGTCGCATGCACCGGCGTCGCGTACATGCTGTTCTTCCATTTGATCGCGGTGGCCGGACCGGCGCGTGCAATCACAGTGACCTTCGTGATTCCGATCTTCGGCATTCTGTGGGGCGCGCTGTTTCTCGGCGAAAGCGTGTCGCCCGGCATGCTGGAAGGCTGTGGCGTGATCCTGGTCGGCACTGCGCTCGCCACCGGCGCGATCAAACGGCTGCCGTGGCTCGGGACGCGCCGCGCCGACACCTGAATTCCGCTTGGGCGATGTCATCGACATCGCCACCTCTGTTGATCGCGTTCATTCCCGCGCACAAAAAATAGCCCGCACTCCACCGGAGTGCGGGCGAAACCGTCGCCCTACGAGGATAGGCGACGGGGCCACCGAGGCCGCGCGCGCCACGCGCGCAGGCCGACATCGGGCTCAGTACCGGTTCGTTGGCTGGTGCTGGAATGACCTGGGAATCGCCGGGCTGAAAGGCGCCGCCAAACTCACGCCGGACATAGTCATCCGGCCCCATGAGTCTTTATAAGCAGCTTGTGTGCCAGTTACGGCATGACACGAGGAACAGTTCGTAATACATTGATTATTATCATAATTTCATACGAACTGAGGATTGGATGGCGCGCGTTGGAGAGCGTGTCGAGCGTTACGTCACCGGCGTAACGTCACGTTACATGCGGCCGCACGCGGCGGCCGCGAGGCATCGCTTCAAGCGGTTGAACCGCTTTTAAACCGCCCGGATTCATGGCGCCGGCCACTTCGTCCGCTGCGACGTATGCCGCATCCGCAGGCCGGTCGGCCGCCACGGTTCCCGCGGCGCCAAAGCGGCTCCGCACACGAGCGCGAGGACGAGCAAGCTCGCAGCCCACATCCAGTAAGGGATCACATCGAACATGGTCAACTCCCGTAGGTATCCGCGTTGATTTCGCGTTGGTATCCGGTTGGTGCCGGTGATCCTGCATCGAAGCAAGACACGTGCGCAGCAACGAACACCTCCGTGATCACTAGGGAGAAATAGCGAGAGGCATAAAAAAACCCGCCCGGTTTGCATCCCGGGCGGGTTTTCAGACTGCGTTTTTGCCTACTACGGCTTCATTCAGTGCAACTGGTCGACCATCAGGCTCATGATCTGCTTAGCCGGCGCGCTCTGGTCGATCTGACCGCTTTCGTCGACCACGGCCACACGCGTCTGGTTGGGCGTCACCGCGCGCACGTTCACGCGATACTGCTTGGCGACCTTTTCCTTCTTGCCGTGGAAGACCTGGCTCCAGAAGCCCTGCTCGGCCGAACTCATATCCTTCGGATCGACGTAGCGCACGAAGTAGAGCCCGCGGTTGAGGTCGCGATCGTCGACGGTGAAGTTGCTGCGATCGAGCGCGAGACCGACGCGCAGCCAGGCACTGTCATACGGCTCGCCGAGCGTCAGCTCGGTGGACGAGAACTGCGCTGAGGTATTCGCCGAGTCCGCGTCCGGCGAGCGCTGCTGCGCCGACAGCGCGACATTTTGAGCCGCGATGGCCGCAGCCGCCGACTTCGCCCCCGCCGTGGCCGCATTCGGCGCCGTTTGCGCGCCGGCTGGCGACAGCTCGGCGCTTTGCGTATCGCCGCCCGACTTGGCCCGCGAATCGGCGAGCGCCAGCGCCGCCATCAGCCGCTTCAGATATTCCTGTTCGAGGGCCGGATCGTTCGGCTTCGGTTCCCACTTGGTCGACTCGTTGTTCGGGCCGGTGAGCGCTTCGCGCAGGCCTTTCTGGCTGATGAACACGTAGGTGCCGCCGTTCGGCGCCGCTTCGAGACGCGTGCGGAATTTGTTGCGCTCCGAGCTCACGTAGCTGTTGCCCATCGCCTTCGACAGCGTGCTGCGGATCAGGCCGTCGTTGATCTGCGCGTGAGTTTCGTTCCAGTCGGTTTCCATCACGCCCTTGTCGCGCTGGTCGACCACCAGCAGGAAGCCCTGTTCCTGCCAGAAGCGGCGGATCTGCGCCCACGCCTGGTCGGGCGCCTTGTTGTCGATCACCAGCCAGCTTTCGGTGCCGTCGCGCTGGATATGCATGCCGGTGACAGGCGGCACGACGACCACGCTATTGGCGGCCGGCGCTTGCGCCTGCACCTGCTTGAGTGTGGACAGCGAGGTTTCGCCGCCTTGCGGGGGCAACGAACGCTGATCGGACGTCTCATCGATCATGTTCGGCGGTACGGCGAGTGACACCTGCTTCGATTTCGAGTCGCTCTTGTAGTCGATTTTGGTCGGCGACGAGGTACCGCAGCCGGCGACCAGCCCGCCTGCCATCAGCATTACTGCAAACCGCTTGGTAAGACGAAGATCAGTCATGTTCGGGGAATCCTTCCGCTACGCCACGGCAAGTTTCCGTGGATCAACCCAACATTTTACCGATC
The DNA here is from genome assembly GCF_003353175.1 of Paraburkholderia lacunae. Taxonomy (GTDB): domain Bacteria; phylum Pseudomonadota; class Gammaproteobacteria; order Burkholderiales; family Burkholderiaceae; genus Paraburkholderia; species Paraburkholderia lacunae. Next base: position 158,608 of record NZ_QHKS01000018.1, read on the forward strand.
CCGGCGACACATGTGCAAAAAGAGGGGTTTGCCCGCGTATTGGATACGATGCGACTAGCGGGATGCCCGCGCCAATGGCTTGCCAGCAAGCCGCCAGACCGCCCCCGGGGCGGTGACCTCGCCGGCAGCCCGGAACGGTGGGTGCCGGGTTCGTTGGCTGCTTCTGCTGTCTCCTGTGCTGTCTCCTCTGCCTCCTCCTCTGCCTCCTCCTCTGCCTCCTCCTCTGCCTCCTCCTCTGCCTCCTCCTCTGCCTTCTCTGCCCCCTCTGCCGCTTCATCAAGCAGCGAAATTTAACAGTTCACAACACTTCCCACTGCACTGTCAGGCATCCTGTAGTGGTCAAGTTATTTCGGACAGGGAGATAGGTTCTTTCACTGTCGGTTTCGCCTCGTAGGCAGCGGGCGACAGATAGCCCAAAGTCGAATGCAGGCGTACGGCATTGTAGAAA
>NZ_QHKS01000019.1:2500-156168 GCF_003353175.1 Paraburkholderia lacunae
GCATCGCCGGCAACAGAAAAATACTTAGAAAACCGAATCAATTCAGGAGTGCTCGCAAACTCCGATTCGAAACCCGGCGCGACAGCTAGCATATCGTTCCGGCTCAAATCAGCCGATCTCGACACGCCAATCGAAACCAGCACTGTGATCCGCAACGTGCAGACAGGCGGCTCGCCAGGCGAGCCGTCGACCCATGGCCTCGAACTCGATCAACTCGACGCCGCCCAGCAGATGGCGATGAAAGTCTTCGTGTTCGACCGCCAGGACGATGTGCTGTATCGGTCGGACGGACTGAAATAAGTACCTGCGAAAGCGTTGCTCAATCGTCAGCCTGGCTAGCCGATCAACTCTTCCGGTGTGACACGCGTCGCGCCCCACGCATCGGCGAGCGCCACGCAACGGCCGAGCCGGATCGCCTCGCGCTCGAAGTCGACGAATACGACTTCGTCCGCATCGAGTGGACGCGCCGGTTGATCGCTGCTGCGGCCGTCGGTCAAAATCCACAGCCAGCGCTGCTGCGCAGGCTTGCGGCGCGCGGTGCGCTCCAACAACTGCGCAGCCTTGCGCACGCCGGACGCAAACGGCGTGCCACCCCCACCGCCCACCGGCCGCAGCCAACGCTCATTCCACCACCGCGGCACCGCAGGACCGAACCGCAGATCCGCTCGATCTCCACCAAAACAGACCAGCGCCGCCTCGGCACGCGCTGCGCTCGCCCGATCGAACAACGCGATCAACAGCCCCTTGGCGAGCGCGAGACGCTGTCCCGCCAGCATTGAGCCGGAACAATCGAGGACGAAGCAATGCAGCACGCCGCCCCGCGGCCCCTCGCGAACGAAGCGCAGATGCTCGGCACGCAGCTTCTCGCGCCGCATCGCAGCAAACGTCTGCGGCCATGCAATGCGGGTGCCTGGCGTGCCTTGCATGCGGGTGCGCGAACCCGTGCCCGCACCTTGCCGCCATCGAAAACCGCTGCGCGAGTCAGCGGCGGCGCCCTTCCGATGGCTCAGCGTTTTTTTGCGCTGAGCGGGATAACGCCTTTGACCTGCGTGATGCCGGCCGGCTCGGGCGGCAGATAGCCCCAATCGCTATCGCCGGATGCAGCAGCAGCGCCGCTTGTGGACGAAGCAACCTCTTGCGAAGACACCTCGTCGGCATCGAAGGAAGTCTGGTTCGGCGCTGCGTTATCACGCGCCGCGCGATCGTGCCGCCGATGCATCAACACCGCTTCGGCAACACGCTCGACGTGCTCTGTCGTGACCGCGGCCGCCTGTTCATACGCCGCCAAAGCCCGCGCCGCTCGCAGCATCACGAGATCGGCACGTAGCCCATCCACCGCCGCGGCAATGCACAGCACGCTGACATGCGCGTGCACTGCATCGTCGAACACGAGTTGAGGCAGTGCTTCGCGCGCCGCGCGAATCCGCTCGACGTACGCGTCCTGCTGCAGCGCATAGGCCGCGCGAAAACCCTGCGGATCCAGATCGAACGCCAGCCGCGCCTTCACGATCTGCTGGCGCACCAGCGGCTCAAAACAGTTCTGCAACTCGACCATCAGCCCAAAGCGGTCGATCAGTTGCGGCCGCAACTCGCCTTCCTCCGGATTCATCGTGCCGATCAGCACGAAGCTCGCGTCGTGACTATGCGAAACCCCATCGCGTTCAACGGTATTCACGCCGCTCGCCGCCGCATCAAGCAGCGCATCGACGAGCGCATCGGGCAGCAAATTGACTTCATCGACATACAACACGCCGCGATGCGCTTTTGCGAGCAACCCCGGCGAAAACCGCACTGAACCATCGCGCAACACCGTTTCGATATCGAGCGTACCGATCAGGCGCTCTTCGCTGGCACCGAGCGGCAAATTCACCAGTTGCCCTTCAGGCAACAGTTCGGCGAGCGCGCGCGCAGCGGTCGATTTCGCCGTGCCGCGCGGCCCGCTGACCAGCACACCGCCTAAACCGGGATCGATTGCGGCCAGCAATAGCGCCTGCTGCAACGGCGCCTGGCCGACCAGCGCGGCGAATGGAAAAGCGGGCCGCATGGCTGCATTCATCGTGGCTGCATTCATGTTTGCATTCCTTCGATCTGCTGCTCGCTTGCCAGCAGATGCTGTTCGACTTGCGCGCGATAGTCGCCGGGCGCCTGCCACAAACCACGCTGCATCGCTTCGAGCAAACGCTCGCAGACGGAATGCAGCGCATGCGGATTGTGCCGCTGCATGAACTCGCGCGTATCGGCGTCGTTCAGATAGGCATCGGCGACGAGCGCATATTGGTGATCGGCGATCACGCGCGCGGTCGCATCGTAGCCGTACAAATAGTCGACCGTTGCTGCGATTTCGGCGGCGCCTTTATAGCCGTGGCGCTTCACACCGTCGAGCCATTTCGGATTGACAACGCGCGAACGGATCACGCGCGCCATTTCCTCATGCAGCGTGCGCACTCGCGGCGCTGCCGGATTGCTGTGGTCGGCATGATAGATATGCGGCTGATTGCCCGCGAGCTGCCGGACTGCCGCCACCATGCCGCCTTGAAACTGATAGTAATCGTTCGAATCGAGCACATCGTGCTCGCGGTTGTCCTGATTCTGCAGCACCACGTCCATCGCGGCGAGACGCGTGCCGAACGCCTGGCGTGCTTCTTCGCCGGCGCTTTTCTGCGTGTACGCGTAGCCGCCCCACGCCTGATACGCGTTCGCGAGGTCAGCGTCGGTTTGCCATTGCCGCGAGTCGATCATGTCCTGCAAGCCCGCGCCATACGCACCGGGCCGCGCGCTGAACACGCGCCAGCCGGCGCGCTTACGCGCTTCGGCCGCATCCATGCCGCGCGCGATTAACGCATCGCGCTCACGCAGCACGCGCGCACGGATCGGGTTCAACTCCTCGGGTTCGTCGAGCTCGGCCACCGCCTGCACCGCGGCATCGAACAGATGCATCACATTCGCGAATGCATCGCGGAAAAAGCCGGAGACGCGCAAGGTCACGTCGATGCGCGGCCGGTCGAACGCCTCGATCGGCATGATCTCGAAGTCGGTAACGCGATGACTGCCCGGGGCCCACTTCGGCCGCACGCCGAGTAGAGCGAGCGCCTGGGCGATATCGTCGCCGCCCGTGCGCATGGTCGCCGTGCCCCACACCGAGAGCCCGATCGCACGCGGGTAGTCGCCGTTTTCCTGCAAATGCCGCTCGATTAGCTGCTGTGCGGATTTCAAGCCGAGCGACCACGCCGCTTGCGTCGGAATCGCGCGCGTATCGACCGAATAGAAGTTGCGGCCGGTCGGCAGCACGTCGGGCCGTCCACGCGACGGCGAACCGCTCGGCCCCGGCGGCACGAAGCGCCCTTCGAGACCGCGCTTCAGATGCCGCATTTCTTGCGGCCCGCACGCGTCGAGCCGCGGCAGGACGTCGGCACGCAGGCGCTCGATCACACGTTCGGCTTGCGGCAAGGTCCCCGCCGCTGGCGCCCATGCATCAGCTTCATCGCCGCACACCTCGCGCAGCATCCCGGCCGCCAACAACTCCAGACGCTCGCGCGTATCGCCGCAGTGCCGCCAAGGCGCATCGCTCACGCGCTGCAAAACATCGGGACGCGGTCCATCCCACGCCGCGGACCAATCCACCGACAGCGGATCGAACAGATGATCCATCCGCAGATCGCGCGCCAACGCATCGACCAAACCGGCTCTTTCAGCTTGCCCGTCGCCAACCGGGAAACGCCCCAGCGCCAGCAACGTATCGCGCCGCTGCACGCCTTCGGGCGAACGCCCGAAGGTGTGCAAGCCATCGCGAATCTGCGCTTCCTTCAACTCGCACAGCCACGCATCGACGCGCGTCAGCAGCACGTCCTCGGCATCCTGTCCGTCCGGCTTCGCGAGACTCAGCTCTTCATGCAACCGATGCTCCACGATGGTCGCAAGAATCGTGCGCCTCAATAGCTTCGCGCGGCGCGGGTCGACCATCAGCGCTTCATAGTATTCGTCGACCTGGCGCTCGAGATCCTGCAATGGCCCATAGCTTTCGGCGCGCGTGAGCGGCGGCATCAGGTGATCGATGATGACGGCCTGCGCGCGGCGCTTGGCCTGGCTGCCCTCGCCCGGATCGTTGACGATGAACGGATAGAGATGCGGCAGCGGCCCGAGAATCAGATCGGGCCAGCACGCATCGCTTAGCGCGACGCTCTTGCCCGGCAGCCATTCGAGGTTGCCATGCTTGCCGACGTGCACGACTGCGTCGATGCCGAACTGATGGCGCAGCCAGAAATAGAACGCGAGATAGGCATGCGGCGGCACGAGATCGGCGTCGTGATAGCTCCCATAATCGCCTTGTTCGCGCGAGCGCGACGGCTGTATGCCGACGAACACGTGTCCGCAGCGCCAGCCCGCAATCATGAAACGGCCGCGCCGCAGCGTCGGGTCCTGCTCAGGCGAGCCCCAGCGCGCGTTCAATGCGTCGCGCGCCTCGCTGGGCAGCCGGTTGAAATACAGGAGATAGTCGTCCAGTGCGAGGCTTTGCAGCGCGGGCCGCAAGTCACGCACGACGGGATCGTTGGTAACGCCTTCGGTCAGCTTGTTCAACAGCGCGTCGCCGTCAGCGGGCAGATCGCTCAATCGATAACCTTCGTCGCGAAGCATCGACAGGATGCCGACCACCGATGCCGGCGTATCGAGTCCCACGCCATTGCCGATGCGCCCTTCGCTCATAGGGTAGTTGGCGAGAATCAGCGCGAGTTTCTTGTCGGCGTTCTCGAGCGTGCGCAGACGGCACCAGCGGCGGCTTAGTTCAGCGAGAAAACCGACCCGTTCGAGGTCCGGCTGATAGCGGACCACATCGACTTCCGTGTGCGGACAACGATAGGCGAGTCCCTTGAAACTGATCGCCCGCGTGATGATGCGGCCGTCCACCTCCGGCAGCGCGATATGCATCGCGATATCGCGCGAGTTGAGGCCCTGGTTGTCCTTGAGCCAGTCTTCGCGATTGCCGCCGCTCAGGATCACCTGCATGACCGGCGCGTCGCCGGCCAGCGCGAGCGGCTCGGGGTCGTCGATCGCCGACGCGGCAAACGCGGTCGTGTTCAGCACCAGCGAGACATCATGTTGCGCGCACAACTGCTGCACGACTTGGCGGCTCATCGCATCTTTCAGCGAGGTAATCGCAATCGGCAGCGGATTCAAACCCTGCGTTTCGAGCGCGGCGATCAGCGCGTCGAACACGGCTGTGTTGGCCGCCTGCAAGTGCGCTTTGTAGAACAGGATCGCGGCAACCGGCGCATCCTTACTCCAGCGCGCTTGCCAGTCGGCCATCGTCGGCGTATCGCGCTCGGGATGGTAGAGCGTTGCGGCAGGCAACGCGCGCGGCGGTGCGGGTTCAGGTCCCCAGCCGAACGCGCGATACGCAATGCAGCGCAGGAACGCCTCGGCATTCTGCGCGCCGCCTTCGCGCAGATAACGCCACAGCTGATGGCACAGTTCGGCATCAGCCGTACTGCGCGCAAGCAGATTCGGATCTTCCTGCAAATCGCCGGAGAACATCGCCAGCGTCTGCTTCCTGCGCCCGGCGAGCGCGACCACCTGCTCGATCCCGTAAGGCCAGTACGCCTCGCCGCCCAGGTGATCCACGACCACGACGCGCGCATGCTGCAGCACGTCCTCGACATAGAAATCGACCGACGCCGGTTGCCGCAAATAAGTGACATTCGCGAGCCGCACGCTCGGGAAATCGGCACCCAGGCGAGGAAACACGCTGGCGAGCAGCGACAGCGTCGTATCGGCGGAGCTGAGCACGACGATATCGGCCGGCTGCTGATCGATACGGATCACGCCCTGCGTATCGTCGACAAAGCCTCCCGGCGTAGTGCGCAGCAAATGCATGATCGATTACGCCTGTTGCGGTTCGGCGCTCGACACAATGCGCAATGCAGCGCCCAATGCAGCGTCGAACGCGCATTGCAGCGCGGCCTGATCCAGGTCCTCGCCGATCAGCACGAAGCGGCTTTGACGGCCCTCGCCGATTTCGACGGCTTGCCAGCGACGATCGAAGTAGCTGTCGAAACGGCGCCCCACGCCTTGAATCACGAGCCGCATCGGCGCGCCCGGCAACGCCGCAAAACCCTTGACGCGGTAAATCGTGTGCGTTTCGACTAGCCCTTGCAGCGCAGCGATCACCGCTTCACGCGACGACGCGCTCGCTTGCACCACGACCGAATCGAATTCGTCATGATGGTGATCGGCGTCGTCGGCCGAACCGTGGTGGTCGTGGCGCAAGTGGATCGTTTCTTCGGAGGCGGCTTCGAGGCCGAGCAACGTGTGCAGATCGAGTTGGCCCATCTGCGCGCGCACGATCTTCACTTGCGGCGGAATCTCTTCACGGATCACGGTCTCGACAGCGGACTGCTGCTCATCGTCGAGCAAATCCGTTTTGTTCAGAATCACCAGATCGGCCGCCGACAGCTGATCTTCGAACAGCTCGTGCAGCGGCGATTCGTGATCGAGATTCGGATCGGCCTTGCGCTGCGCATCGACAGCAACCGGGTTCTCGGCAAACTGGCCGCTCGCTGCGGCGGGGCCGTCCACCACCGTGACCACCGCGTCGACGGTGAAGCTGCTCTTGATCTGCGGCCAGTTGAAGGCCTGCACCAGCGGCTTCGGCAGTGCAAGACCGGAGGTTTCGATCAGCACGTGATCGATCTGCTCGCGGCGCTCGACAAGCTTCTCCATCACCGGGAAAAACTCTTCCTGCACCGTGCAGCACAGGCAGCCGTTCGCGAGCTCATACAGTTGCCCTTCGCTTTCGACGCCGTTCTCATCGCAACCGATGCCGCAACCCTTGAGGATTTCACCGTCGATGCCGAGTTCGCCGAACTCGTTGACGATCACCGCAATGCGCTTGCCGGCCGCGTGCTGAAGAATATGCCGCAACAGCGTGGTCTTGCCGCTGCCGAGAAAGCCCGTCACGATGGTGACGGGGATCTTGCGCATTTGAGTTTGCATCGTTGGGTCCATCCGAAGAAGTTGCGCGTTCACACGCCGGCGGTCCGGGTCTGGTTCGAGTCCGAATGCGCTCGAGCCCAGGACAAACCAACGCCAGGCACGCAAACACGAAAACGGAACATAGATACGACAGCGGGGACGAAAAGCGGCATTGCCGCGGCAACAGAGAACGAGGTCATGAACGAGCCACCGCATCCCCGCGGCGTTCATCCGTCATATTCTGGCCGGTATCCGGGCTGGCAAAAGCGCCGCTTCACCTTCCCGCGCGAGTGATTTCTCGCCCAGTGGTCATATGCCGACGCGGCCTTGCGCGTGGACATCGAAGCCGGCTCCGCGGCGCTGGACAACTCATCCAGGCGCCGCTTTTCGCTTACCGTTGCGGGGGCAGCACAGGTTGACCCGGTCCATAGCAGGCGGGCGCCCTGTTTCCCGTTTAACTGCATGCGCACGAGCGCGCACACGAGCACCAAAATGCGTGCGAGTGTAGGCCCGCGGCCCAGCGCCGTCAAGGAAGCGCGGGCCGCGAGTCGGGCCGCGCCAGGGTCTTGCAGCGCGTGCCGGCGCGGGCCGCCGTGTGCCGCTGTGTGCTATCGTATGCGCGCGTTTGGTGCCCGCACATGCGTTCGCATGTGCAGTTAAACGGGAAACAGGCCGCGCTCGATTGCGCTCAACCTGTGCTGTCCCCGCAACGGTAAGCGACCTGCGGCGCCGGGTTCAATCCTGTCGCGCCGCGCATGCGTTCTCCATGCCACTGTCTGACGAATCAGGACGGGAAGGCAAAGCGCATGAGGCCGCCAGCCCGGATACCGGCCAGACGCGGAGGCGGCGAATGTCACGCCGCCGGCCGCCTGAATCCGCGAGGGACGGATGTGAAGGCGCTGAAGCACGACGTAATACGAACGCCCGTTTGCGATTCCGATGAAAACCCGGCGAGCGGCGTTGCCGTTGTGCGTAATCTGTCGCACCGCATGAGTTCTATTTCCGCCTGGGCCGTCTGCATGGCTCGCCTGTTTCCACTTGTCACGACATGGCGCGCGCCATGCACGCCGCGATGAGCCGCGCCTGGCTGATCGGCGCCGGCCCCGGCGACGTCGAACTGATGACCCTCAAGGCAACCCGCGCCTTGGCGCAGGCCGACGTGGTGCTGGTCGACGATCTGGTGAATCCCGAAGTGCTGCAATTCGCGCGCGCCGACGCGCTGGTCGTTCATGTCGGCAAACGTGGCGGGCATCCGTCGACGCCGCAGGCCGAGATCGTCGCGCAGATGCTCGAACATGTGCGGGCCGGGCGCAGTGTCGCGCGCCTGAAAGGCGGCGATCCGTTCGTCTTCGGCCGCGGCGGCGAAGAGCAGCAGGCGCTGCATGCGGCGGGCATCGAGGTGGAAGTCGTCAACGGCATCACGGCGGGAATCGCGGCGCCCGCGGCGATCGGCATTCCGGTCACGCATCGCGATCACGCGCAGGGCGTGGTGTTCGTCACCGGGCACAGCGCCGGGAGCGGCGAGCCGGATTGGAGGGCGCTCGTCGCCACGCGGATGACGCTGGTGATCTACATGGGCATGCGGCGCCTCAACGATATCGCCGGCACGTTGCTCGCGGCAGGCATGGCCGCCGATACGCCGTGTGCCGCGATCGAATCTGCGACACGTCCCGGACAAAGACACGCGCTCGCGCAACTTGGCGGCCTGGCCGACGCAGTCGCGCGCGCCGGTCTCGGCTCGCCGGCGATTGTGGTGATTGGCGGGGTGGCGTCGCTGGCGCTCGCGCGGGCCGCGGCGAATGCCGACGCAGCAGGGGCGCGATGAAAACGCTGACCGTCGGCATCGGTTGCCGCTTGCATAGCTCGGCGCAACAGATCGAGGCAGCCGTGCGCGCGGCGCTCGGCACTCGGACATACGATGAAATCGGCGCAGTCGCCACCCTCGACCTCAAGGCCCACGAAACGGGCTTGCTCGAATTCTGCGCACGTCACGCGCTGCCGTTGAAACTGTTCAGCCGCGAGCAGATTGCCGCGTTGCCCGTGGCCGGCACTGAACCTTCGGCGGCGGCACGCGAACATCTCGGCGTGGACGGCGTCTGCGAACCCTGCGCGTTGCTGGCCGCAAGTGCGGAATCCACTGCAGCCGGGGCGCAGCTCATCGTGCGCAAAACCGCACTCGACGGCGTCACCGTAGCGATCGCTTCGACCGCTCACGCCGGCGTCGAACCCACCCACAACGACTCCAACGAACAGGACCTTCCATGAAGACCGACCCCGAATCGCATCAACGCATGACCGAGCGCCGGCGCGAAGGCCACGAGAAAAAGCAGGCCGCCGCCACCGTCGAAAAAGGCCTGCTGATCGTCAACACCGGCACCGGCAAAGGCAAGACCACCGCCGCGTTCGGCATGGCCGTGCGGGTGCTGGGACACGGCATGCGTCTGGGCGTCGTGCAGTTCATCAAAGGCGCGCTGCATACCTCGGAGCGCGACTTCCTCGGCGCGATCGCCAATTGCGATTTCGTCACGATGGGCGACGGCTATACGTGGAACACGCAAAACCGCGACGCCGACATCGCCACCGCGCGCAAAGGCTGGGACGAAGCGCGCCGCATGATCGAGAGCGGCGACTACCAGATGGTGATCCTCGACGAATTGAATACCGTGCTGAAGTACGAATACCTGCCGCTCGACGAAGTGTTGTCCGTCCTGAACGCGCGTGCGGCCATGCTCCACGTGGTGGTGACCGGCCGTCACGCGCCGGACGCGTTGATCGAAGCCGCCGACCTCGTCACCGAAATGCGCATCGTCAAGCATCCGTATCGCGAGCAAGGCGTGAAAGCGCAGCGCGGCGTGGAGTTCTGAGCGATGTCCGCGCCCCCCAAGGGGACTGCCTTCGGGGCCTGCCCCGCCCTGTTCATTAGCGCGCCGGCTTCGGGTCAAGGCAAGACCACGATCACCGCGGGTCTGGCGCGCTACCATCGGCGGCTGGGGCGGCGTGTGCGCGTGTTCAAGACCGGTCCCGACTTTCTCGACCCGATGATCCTGGCGCAAGCCAGCGGCGCGCCGGTGCTGTCGCTCGATCTCTGGATGGTGGGCGAAGCCGCATGCCGCAATCTGCTCGCGCAAGCGGCGGCCGTTGCCGATCTGATCCTGATCGAAGGCGTCATGGGCCTGTTCGACGGCACGCCGAGCAGCGCCGACCTGGCAACCGTATTCGGCGTGCCGGTACTGGCGGTGATTTCAGCGAAGGCGATGGCGCAGACCTTCGGCGCGGTGGCCTTCGGTCTCGCGCAATTCAGGCCGCAACTGCCGTTTTACGGCGTGCTCGCCAATCGCGTCGGTTCTTCAAGGCACGCGCAGATGCTCGAAGAATCGTTGCCGCCCGGCATGCGCTGGTGCGGCTACCTCGCCGGCACTGACGACATCGAGTTGCCCGACCGCCATCTCGGCCTGTACCAGGCCGCGGAGATCGGCGATCTGCACACCCGCCTGGATCGAGCCGCCGATGCACTCGCGCAAACCGCGCTGGCTGAATTGCCGCCGCCGGTCGAATTCGGCGAGGCTGTCCAGGAAACGTTGCCGCGCCTTCTGGAAGGCAAGCGGATCGCAATCGCACGCGATGCGGCGTTCTCGTTCATCTACCCGGCCAACGTCACGCTCCTGCAAACACTCGGCGCGCACGTCGAATACTTCTCCCCGCTCGCCGACGATGCCTTACCGGACCAGACCGACGCCCTGTACCTCCCGGGCGGCTATCCCGAACTGCACGCCGCCGCGCTGGCCGGCAACACGCGCAGCGCCACGGCGATCCGCGCGCATGCGGCAGCGGGCAAACCGGTCGTCGCCGAATGCGGCGGCATGCTCTACCTGCTCGATCGACTCACCGACACGAACGGCGCAAGCACGCCGATGCTCGGCCTGCTGCCCGGTCACGCGACGATGCAAACGCGCTTCACCGCGCTCGGCATGCAGCAGATCGACGGCCTGCACGGCCCGCTGACCGGCCACACCTTTCACTACTCGAAGCTGACGACGCCGCTCACGCCGTTGCGTTCAGCCACCCGGCCGCAGGGCGACGCGCCCGGCGAGGCAGTGTTCCGCGCCGGCTCGATCGTCGCGACTTACATGCACGCTTATTGGCCCTCCAACCCGGCCTTCACGGCCGCCCTGTTCAATGGCGAAGCCTTTTAACGACTCCGGGCGCGAGGCCGTCTACCGCGCGATTTACGAACGGCGCGACATGCGCCACTTCGTGCGCGACCCGGTCGATCCGGCCGTTTTGCAACGTCTGCTCGATGCGGCACATCACGCGCCCAGCGTGGGTTTCATGCAGCCGTGGCGCATCGCGCGCATCACCGATCCGACCTTGCGCGCCGCCTTGCACGAGACCGTCGAAAGCGAACGGCTCGCCACCGCCGACGCCCTCGGCAAGCGGCGCGAAGAGTTCATGAAGCTGAAGGTCGAAGGCATGCTGGAATGCGGCGAACTGCTGGTGATGGCGCTGATGGACGGCCGCGAGCGGCATATCTTCGGGCGCCGCACCCTGCCGGAGATGGATCTCGCCTCGGTGGCGTGCGCGATCCAGAACATGTGGCTCGCCGCCCGCGCGGAAGGACTGGGAATGGGCTGGGTGTCGCTCTTCGATGTCGACACGGTGCGCTCGCTGCTGCACATGCCCGCGGGTGCACGGCCGGTGGCGATCCTGTGCCTCGGCCACGTCGAGCAGTTTTACAGCGAGCCGATGCTGGAAACCGAACGCTGGGCGAGCCGCATGCCGCTCGCCGACTGCGTGTTCGAAAACCGCTGGCCGGACGATAAAGCGCCGCAATAGCGCCTGCGTTCTACTGTACGACCGGCTTCACCGATACCACGTCCGGCACGCCGCCCGCCTGATCGGCGCGCAGCTTCACGCGCCAGTCCGCCGGTGCGCCGAACGGAAAATTCGCCAACGCACTTTTCACGAGCGTCGGCATCGCGTGCAGCGGATCGGCATCGCGATCGCTGCTCATCGCGCTGACCTTGTAGACTTCATGTCCGTTCGCCCGCTCGAAAAACCGCAGCGTCAACAAGTGTTGATAGGCGCGCTCGCCGAACAGCGAGAACGGCGGCTCGGCCGGACGGCCGCACGCGCCTGCCGCGCAATCCGCGGCATCGACGCCCACCGTGGCCGGCCGCGTGGCATAGGCGATCGACAACAGATAGTGCGCCTGCTGCGCCGACGCATCGGCGAAACCATGCTTCGCCAGTTCATCGCGCAGCACGGCTTCGAATTGCGGATGATCCGCGCTGGCGTCCTGCGACGGCGTGCGCGCGATCGTATAGGTGCGCTCGCCTTGCAATGCGGCGGCCGGAATCGAGGTGTGCACGTCGGCGTTCAGGCCCGTGCAACCGCTGAGAGTCGCCGCGGCCAGCGCGGCACAGATCAGTATCGATTTCACCATCTTCTCGCTTCGATAAGGTGCGTGTTCATGCTGTGCATGGGTCTCGCCTGATGCGCCACGTTACGGCGCGTCAGCGCCGACATTCAGGCTACGTGTCATCGAAGGCCGGCAGCCAGATCGTAAAAGCCGTCCCCTTGCCCGGCGCGCTGACCACCTCGACATCGCCGCCATGGCGCGTCACGACGGTTTTGACAAACGCCATCCCCAATCCCGCGCCGCCGACTTCGGGCCGCTCCGTCTGGTGAAAGCGCTGGAACCGCTCGAACAGACCCACCTGCTGTTCCTCGGGAATGCCGTAGCCTTCGTCGCGGATCGTACACGACACGCGTCTGGCGGCGCCCCGCGCGGCCTTCGCCGCCAGGTTGTCGAGGCTGCCGGGACTGCCGGGACTGCCGAGGCTGCATGTGATCCGCGTAGCGGGCGGGCTGTATTTGACCGCATTGTTCAGGATGTTGACGAGCGCGCGCGTCATCAGCGAACGGTCGGCGCAGATCCAGTGGCCGTCGTCGCCGTCGGTATCCGTTTGCAGCGTGATCCGCTTGGCATGGGCCTGCGGCCAGACTTCATCGCTGGCGTCGATCATCAGCTCGGTCAGGCTCACTGGCTCGAGCACGTAGGTTTGCGATTCGGCGCGCGCCAGTTGCACGAAATCGTCAGCGAGCGTCAACGCGCGTTGCGCATAGCGTTCGATGCGCTCCAGCAATTCGTGCGCCGGCGCCGCTTCGCCGCGGGCGCGCTCCATCTCCACCAGCGCCAGAATCGACGCCTGCGGCGAGCGCATGTCGTGCGACAGCAGCCGCAGCGCATCTTCGCGCTGGCGCTCGGCCGCATGCAGCGCCGACACGTCGACCAGCCCCGCGATCCAGCCGGTCGTCTCGCCTTGCTCGTTGGTGCAGTTCGCGTACCGCAGCAGATGGTCGCGCTCATTGGCGTCGCGCACCTCGATGCCCTGTGCCATCAGCGCGGCAAATTCGCCGCGCGCCGGATGGAGCAGCGCGGGCCAATGGGCATGCGCGAACTGATTGTTTTCGGCATCGGATGCCGCGCCGCTATCGATGGTCTTCACGAGCGTCAGGCCGTCCAGCACCGTCCACATCGGCTGGCCCTCCGGCGTTCCGACGCCCAGACGCGCGAAATGCGCCTTGGCCGCATGGTTCGCGATCAGCACGATGCCGTCCACGTCGCTCACGAGGATCGGCTCGGGCATGCTGTCGAGGCTGTCCCACACGAAACGCTTCATGTCCTGCACGCGTTGTGCGGCTCGCGCCATCAGCGCCATATGCTGCTCCAGCACGTCACCGCCGAACTCACGGCGGCGCTGCGGCGTTTCGGGCAACAGATGCGGTTCGTCGGCGAGCCGTTGCAGTTCTTCGCGCAGATAGGCCATGGTCATTTCGAGGCGCCGCCAGTTCCAGATCGGATACACGACGATCACGCCGACAATCGCCGGCACCGGCGACATCCACAACCGCACGCCGTACAGCAAGGCCGCGCTGCCGGCCGCGGCAAGCACGCACAGCGCGCCGGTCAACATTAGCGAACGGCGCGGCGACAACACCAGAAAACCCGCCAACAGCGCGGCGAGCGGCACCAGCGACACGGCGAACACCAGCCACGGCTCGGCGGGCTCGATCGCGCGGCCGGTCAGCAGCGTGTCGAGCACGTTCGCATGGATATAGACGCCGGGCAGCGGGCCCAATACACCGGACACCGGCGTGGCAAAGCGATCGTACAAGCCGGATGCGGTCACGCCGATCAGCACGATGCGCCCGCGAAGCTGTTCCGCCGGCACGTCGCCCGCGAGGACGCTCGCGAAGCTCAGCTTCGCATAGTTCTGAGCGTTAGGACCGAAGGGAATCAGAAAGCGGGCCTCGCCCTGCGGCTCCGGCGCCGCCGCGTGGTCGGGGGAGAGTTTGCGCGGGCGCTCGTACTGTTGCAGCGCGCCGCGCTCGACGGCCCGCGCGACCGGCACCATCAATTGCGGCCAGCGCGAATTCGCGTCGCCTTCAAATTGCGCGACGCTGCGCACGATACCGTCGCTGTCGACCTCGAAATTGATATGGCCGAGGCCGGCCGCGGCATGCGCGAGCGGCGCCACCGGTTCGACGGCGGCGCGCCGGCCCGCACTGTCGAGCGGACTCAGCAGCACCGGCAGATAGGTGGGGCACGAGGCGACGGCTCGGGCGAGTTGGGGGTCGTCCGGATTGGCTTCGGTGAACAGTACGTCGTAGATCACCGCGGCGGGTTTCGCCCTGGCGATCTGTTCGAGCAGCCGCGCATGCACGCTGCGCGGCCACGGCCAGCGGCCGAGCTGCGCGATGCTGGCGTTGTCGATTTCGACCAGCACGATGTCGGACGACACGGGCTGCGCGCGCAGGCTCAGAAAGCCATCGTAGACCAGATGATCGACACTCGCGGTCAGCCGTCCGGGCGAGCCGAGCAGAATCACGACGAGGCCAAGGCAGCCGATGCCCAGCCATTCGACCAGGAAACGGCGCCCGGCGCGCCTTCCGAGGCGCGCGCGCGGGTCGAGGCTCAGGCGCGGGGATGGGGTCGGCAAGAGGGTGGTTCGTTCCTGGGCTGTGCAACAGGTTTTCCGGCGCTTCTCAGTCAGCGATTCTATCGGCGTCAGCGCGCCAGCGTGAAGGAACGGATCGAGCTGCTCTTCTCATAGAACCTGCCGTTCTCGAACTGCTCGGCGACGACCGTCCAATAGTAGACACCGGGCGGCAGATCGCTCACGACCACTTGTCCGCCCGTCAGATCGGTGCGATCGACGATCGGGTGGCGCAAATCTTCACTTGTCGCCAGCACGAAGCGAAAGCGCGTCTCGACATCGGTGCGGCTGACGAACCAGCGGAATTCGTAGTCGCGGCTGCCGGCGCGTTGCGCCGCCGACGCCGCCAGCCCGAACTGGCGACGCTCGAAGCCGTACACCTGCGGCAAACCTTCGAGTCCGTCGCTGTCGATCGCGGCGATGCGCACGAAATAGGTGCCGTCGGCCAGTTCGCCGAAATCCGCATGCGGCGCGCTCACACGCTGATCGCGGATCAGGTCGAGCTGATCGGCATCGCGCGCGATCTGCACGCGATAGGCCACCGCGGGCTCAGCCGGCACGAGGTCGAAAGCGACCGTCTTACCGTCCTGCACCCTGGCCGGGTCGGTCAGCGCCGGCGCGGGCAGCAATTCGACCGGACCGCCGATCTCGCCGCCCGCGCGCGTGATGCTGCCAAAGCGCGCCTTGACGAGTTGCGCGGACGCCTGCAACGGCACCCCCGGCAGCGGCGCCTTCGCGTGGCCACCGACGCCGCCAGGATCGACACCGACCGCGCCGTCCAGCACTTCCACGGCGGTGATCTGCGCGTCGCCGTCGTACGCCACCTTGAAACGCGTGCCGCGCACGCCTGCCACCACCGAAGGTGAGCGAATCTGGAAACGGTCGTCCTTTCTGGTCGCGTGCGTCACCTCGCTGTCGACTTCGCCACGATGCAGTTCGAGAACCCGGTCAGCCGCGCCGGTCAGCACGGTGTTCCGGAGCTTGCCGATGTCGAGCGTGCCTTCCTGCAAGATCGATACGTGCGAACCGTCCGGCAACTCCAACGTGACAAAACCGTCATGGCCGGTGCGGATGCGGTCGCCTTCGCCGACCGTCATGCCGACTGACAGCGGTGTGTAGGGGCTCTTGCCGAACGCGCGCCCGGCCGGGCCGCTCGTCGCGATGACGCGTGCCGATTCCTGGTCCTGTCTGAGCTGGTCGGCCGGCAGCCACAGCGCGATTCCGGCCGGCATGCGGCGCGGCGCGGGCAGGCGATTCAGGCGGCTCAGGACGGCCCAATCCTGCGGATCGCGCATATAGCGGTCAGCAATGTCATATAACGTGTCGCCATCGTGGGTCACGTACGAGACATAGAGCGGCGCGGCGGCCGTCGCGCGTGGCTTCGGCGGGTGGGAGGTCTGGGCGTCGGCCCGTGACGGTGCGAAGCACATCACGGCGGCGCTCAGGCCTGCCGCCAGCACTGCGCACGCCCGGCGGCCCGGCGAGCGCACGACATCGCGCGCTGCCGTGTCGAAGGACACCGTCACACGCCCCCCGCTTCAGGGCGTTCGTCGCTCGCGACCGGTGCGCCGGACTCGATACGCTCGAGCCGATAGCCATAGCCGTAGATCGGCGTCAGACGATAGCCGTGCTCCGGACGCAAGCCGAGCTTGCTGCGCAGCATCGACACGTGCGTGTCCATCGTGCGCGAGGGAATGTCGGTCGCCTGCTTCCAGATCACATCGAGGATGTGCGCGCGCGACAGCGGCCGACTCAGATGTTGAAACAACAGCAACGCGAGTTCGAATTCCTTCTGCGTCACGGCCACCGTCGCGCCGCGCACCACCACGTGCTTCAAGCCCAGATCGAACTCGAATTCGCCGAAGACTTCTTTCGCCGCGGCAGGCTTCAGGTGATACGCGCGGCGCAGCAGCGAACCGACGCGCGCCAGCAGCACCGCCGCCGAGACTGGCTTGACGATGTAGTCGTCCGCGCCGGTATTGAGGATCGAGGTGATGTCGGTCTCGCGACTGCGACTCGTCATGAACAGCACCGGCAAACGCTCGGACAGGCTTTGGCGAACCCATCGCAGCACTTCTTCGCCGGACATGTCGGGCACGTTCCAGTCGAGCACCAGCAAATCGAAAGTCTGGCGCCGCAGCTGCCGCACCAGTTCACGGCCCGCGCCGTACGCGTGACAGATATGCCCCGCCGCCGACAGCGTCTGGCATACAAGATCGGCCTGAGCCGGATCGTCCTCTAGGACTGCAATTCTCATAGAACCCCGCAAAGCGACATCGTCCTTCGTATCTGGTGGCCGACAGGCCGGTCGATGACCGGGATTGACGGCAGCTACGCCGTCGATCCGGCTCCTCGTTTCATCCTCGACGTCACTCTTTTTCGATTGTCGGGCGCCAAGGCCCCGCGCCATGTCCAGATCCGTCGCCGTCCTGTCTCGAAATTGGCGCATATTTTTCGCTTTTGTCGCGTCAATTGCTACGAAGGCGAATCATCATAATCGAAAACAGCCGTCTTTCTTCCGGATGCGATTAAGCTGCCATCCGGCCCGGCCCGGTGCTTCGGGAGCCGCTCCCCGACGTTTCCCAGTTCTCTCTCAGGCCCTTTCCGGCGCTCCTGGGTATTCAATTATCGACCTCTAGGGGTCGTACTTCGGTTTGGCTGGTCTCGCCCGCACGGTGAATGGCCCCGTCTGCCTTCTCATGTCATTGCGCTTCCCGCCTTGGGGAAACGGGAAATTTGACAATTTGCAAGACAGTATAAGAACTGTCTCAAATTAAATGGTTTAAAGATTGTCAAACGGCTTCGGTGCTGCGATCACAGATATATGTCGAAATACGCAGGCAACACAAAATAATCTTAAAAACAATGACTTAATATAACAATTACGTCAATCAAGCCGGTAACGACGTGCGCTATCGCGTTGTAAAACTTCGAGGCTGGCGTGACAGTTGGCGTAGGTTTTTTTGCAGGTTGAAAGTAGTTCGAGAAACCGGCATCAGACCGAAGGTGAAGTTCGATCTGCTGGAAAGGTTACGTGGTCGCCCCACCTATGCGAACCGCATCAAGATGGAACTTAGCGCGGCGAGGGACTACGCGCTCGATGCCGGCCGGCTTCCCGACAATACGCCGAACTGGTGGCGCCAGATCATGCGTGGGCGCTTCGCAGTAAGGGCCGATGGCGCGTGTGTAATCGAGTCTCAACAACCAGCGCGAATGCCCGATACTGACTTTCCCTCTGTTTTTCGCAATCCAGAGGTTTTGGGTTATGCAGCTGTATCTTTCGTCTGCCGAGCCTCGAGCTATGCATGGACGCCCCCCGGTTTGCCAAGCGTTCATTTTGCATCTCTAAGCCACAGCACCCGCGAAAGCCAACCGCATAGATCCGTATCGTTACGTTACATGGCCATTCCAGCGCCTGCCGTTCGCATGAACTGCCCCTATCCTTGCCCCGACAACTCAGCAAACAGCCAGTCCTGAAAGCACTTGAGCTTCGGCAAGTCCGCGCGCGACTTCAGCAAATTGAGCGTGTAGCCATTCACTCTCAATCCCTCGAACCCCAGCGGCGCCACCAGCGTCCCCATCTCCAGTTCGCGCTGCACGAGCAGCATACTTTCCAGGCACACGCCCATCCCGTCCACCGCTGCGCTGATCGCCATAAACGAGCGATCGAAACGCGGACCGCGCATGATGTCGAGCACGACCTTGCGATGCAGCCGCATCCAGTCCCGCCATCCCACCAGGCAACCTTCGCTATGGATCAGCGCGTGATGCCGCAGATCCGCGACTGTACGTATGGGGTGCTCGCCGTTCGCGAGACGCGGCGAGCATAACGGCACGATCGTCTCGAGCGGCAGGTCGAGCACCATCGTACCCGCCGGCTGCAACCGCCGTGCACCGTAGCGGATATCGATGTCGACGGACTCCTTGATCAGATCCACGGGTGCTGAAGAAGCATTGAGCCGCACATCGATGTCCGGATGCAGTGCGCTGAAACGCGCGAGCCGCGGCATCAGCCATTGCGTCGCGATGCTGGGCGTCGCATGCACGGTGAGGATGTCGCTCTTCTCGACCCGTCCGATGTCGCGCGTCGCCTTGTCGATGCGCGCGAACGCCGCGCCGATCTCCTCCGCATAGTGCCGCCCCGTGTCGGTGAGGATCACCGCGCGATGCACGCGATGAAAGAGCCGCACGCTCAACTGATCCTCCAGAAGCTTGATCTGATGACTGATCGCGGACGGCGTCACGAACAGTTCGTCTGCTGCGAGCGCAAACGACGACAGCCGCGCAGCGGCCTCGAATGCCTGTATCGACTTGAGTGTGACCCGATTGTGCATTGCGGCGCTCACATGAATCCAATTCAGCGATGAGCCACTTTAATTCGTTTGAGTCCATCGAATCAAGCGGATACGATTTTCCTGACTCGCAGCACACCTGAAGCAAGGGATTACCCGAATCTGCGAGCAGGACGAAACATCCCGCCACGAATCACCCGGCGTCCGGCCGTTATTGGCCGGCGCCCGGAAGAAGGAGACACGCGTGAATACGAGCGAAGCCGGGCGCACCGCCCAACTCGCGGACCACGCCTACCGCATCCGCCGCAATGCGCTGCTGATGGGCGAAGTACAGGGGCAAGGCTATATCGGCCAGGCACTCGACATCGCGGACGTGCTGTCCGTCGCCTACTTCGGCGCCATGCGCTACCGCCCTGAAGATCCCGAATGGGAGGGACGCGACCGCTTCCTGCTGTCGAACGGTCACTATGCGATTGCGCTGTACGCGGCGCTCTTCGAAGCCGGCATCCTTCCCGCCGACGAACTCGAGACCTACGGCAGCGACGACAGCCGTTTGCCGATGTCCGGGATGGCCAGCTACACGCCCGGCATGGAGATGTCGGGCGGCTCGCTCGGCCAGGGTCTGACGATTGCCGTGGGCCGCTGCCTCGGCTTGAAGCGCAAGGGCTCGGACTCGTTCGTCTACACGCTCTTCTCCGACGGCGAGCTCGACGAAGGCGCTATCTGGGAAGGTCTCATGTCGGCCGCGCACTGGAAGCTCGACAACCTGATAGCAATCGTCGACGTGAACAACCAGCAAGCCGATGGCCCGTCGACGCAGATCATGGCGTTCGAGCCGCTCGTCGACAAGCTCGAAGCGTTCGGCTGGTACACGCAGCGCGTGAACGGCAACGACATCGAAGCCGTCGCGCACGCGTTCGACAACGCCCGCCGGCACGCCGGCAAGCAACCGCGCATCATTGTCTGCGACACGAAGATGGGCTGCGGCGTGCCGTTCCTCGAAGAACGCGAGAAGAACCATTTCATCCGCGTCGATGCGCACGAGTGGAAGCTCGCGCTCGAAGCACTCGATGCCGGGAGGCCAGCATGAGCACCGTCGCCAGGAAACCGCGCCTGAAAACCTCGGCGATGATCGCGTCGATCGCAGGTGAAGGCCAGGTCACGCGCTCCGCGCCGTTCGGCCACGCGCTTGCGCAACTGGCCCGCGCCAGAACCAACGTGATCGGCATGACGGCCGACCTCGGCAAATACACCGATCTGCACATCTTCGCGAAGGAATTTCCCGAGCGTTACTACCAGATGGGCATGGCCGAACAACTGCTGATGGGTGCCGCAGCCGGTTTCGCACAGGAAGGCGCGCAGCCGTTCGTCACCACTTACGCGGTATTCGCGACGCGCCGCGCCTACGACTTCATCCATCAGACCATCGCCGAGGACAACCTCGACGTGAAGATCGTCTGCGCGCTGCCGGGTCTTACGACAGGCTACGGCCCGAGCCACCAGGCCACCGAAGACCTCGCGCTGATGCGCGCGATGCCGAACATGACGGTCATCGACCCGTGCGACGCGCTCGATATCGAGCAGATGGTGCCGGTGATCGCCGCGCACAAGGGCCCCGTCTACGCACGCCTGCTGCGCGGCAACGTCCCTGCCGTGCTCGACGAATACGACTACCGCTTCGAACTCGGCAAGGCGAAGCTGCTGCGCGACGGCAACGACGTGCTGCTGATCTCGTCCGGGATCATGACGATGCGCTCGCTGGAAGTCGCGAAAGCGCTGGAGGAAGACCACATCGGTGTCGGCGTGCTGCACGTGCCGACCATCAAGCCGCTCGATACCGCGACCATCCTGCGCGAAGCGAAGCGCACGGGCCGCATGGTGATCGTCGCCGAAAACCATACGGTGCTCGGCGGCCTCGGCGAAGCAGTCGCGCGCACGCTGCTCGGCGCGGGCGTCACGCCGCCGTTCCGGCAGATCGCGCTACCCGATGCCTTCCTCGACGCGGGCGCACTTCCGACGCTGCACGACCGCTATGGCATCTCCACCGAAGCCATGAGCGACACCATCAAGGGCTGGCTCGGCTAGACGCCGTCATCCGCCATTACGACAACCGTTACCGAATCCATCATCAGGAGAACAACCTCATGTCAGAGTCGCGCCTTCTCGACGGCAAGGTCGCCGTCATTTCCGGCGCAGCATCGCTGCGTGGCATCGGCATGGCGACCGCGCGCATGTTTGCGAAGCACGGCGCGAAGATCGCCATCCTCGATCTCGACGCCTCGGCGGCACGCGACGCCGCAGCGTCCATCGGCCCTGAGCATCGCGGCTACGCCTGCAACGTCACCGACCGGCAGGCGTGCGAGGCCGCCGTCGAACAGATCGTCGCCGATTTCGGCACGATCGACGTGCTCATCAACAACGCGGGCGTCACCCAGGCCGTGAAGCTGCTCGACATCGATTCCGAAAGCTGGGACCGCATCCTCGACGTGAACCTGCGCGGCGTGCTGTATCTGTCGCAAGCCGTCGTGCCGCAGATGAAGAAGCAGAAGAGCGGTTCGATCGGCTGCATGTCGTCGGTATCCGCGCAGCGCGGCGGTGGCATTCTCGGCGGCCCGCATTACTCGGCGGCGAAGGCGGGCGTGCTCGGCCTCGCGAAGGCGATGGCCCGCGAGCTCGGCCCCGACGGCATTCGCGTGAACTGCGTGACGCCCGGCCTGATCCAGACCGACATCAACGCCGGCAAGATCAGCGACGACAAGCGCGGCGAGATCCTCGCAGGCATTCCGCTGGACCGTCTCGGCGTGCCTGACGACGTCGCCGGCGCCTTCCTGTTTCTCGCGTCGCCGATTTCGTCGTACATCACGGGCGCCGTCATCGACGTGAACGGCGGCATGCTGATTCACGGCTGACGCAAACGGGACGCGCGGCGGAGTCCGGCCGCCGTGCGCGACAGACAGTTGCCGGACAAAGGCAAACGCGCCAGAGAGCGTGTTGCCCGGTAAACAGACCGATACACCACAAATCCGTATTGGAGGAGCACATCATGAGCCACCGCTCGAACCACCGCAGCGGCATCGATCGACGCACCTTTCTGAAAGCGGGCGCGAGCCTCGCCGCGGCGGCGCCGCTCTGGGGCCTGCCGATCCGCCGCGCGTCGGCCGCTGATTTCTCGTACAAGCTCGCGACGGGCCAGGACCCGACGCACCCGGTCAACATCCGCGCGCAACAGGCCTGCGACAAGATCCGCACGGCGACGGGAGGCAAGCTCGACATCAAGGTCTTCCCCGCGAATCAGCTCGGTTCGGATACCGACCTGCTGTCGCAGGTGAGAAGCGGCGGGGTCGAATTCTTCAACCAGGCGTCGTCGATCCTGGCGACGCTTGCGCCCGCTGCGGGCATCGTCAACACGGGCTTCGCGTTCCCCGACTACGACACGGTCTGGAAAGCGCTGGACGGTGACCTCGGCGCCTACATCCGCGCGCAGATCGAGAAGACCGGCATCGTTACCGTCTCGCGTCCGTGGGACAACGGCTTCCGCCAGGTCAGTTCGTCGGCGCGCGTGATCCGCACGCCGGAAGACCTGAGGGGTTTCAAGATCCGCGTGCCGCAAGCGCCGATGCTCACGTCGCTCTTCAAGGCGCTCGACGCCGGCCCTGCCCCGATCAACTTCAACGAGCTGTATTCGGCGCTGCAAACGGGTGTCGTCGAGGGACAGGAGAACGCGCTGCCCATCATCGCCACGGCCAAGCTCTACGAAGTGCAGAAATCGATCAGCCTCACGTCGCACGTGTGGGACGGCTACTGGATTCTCGGCAATCGCCGCGCCTGGGACAAGCTGCCCGCCGACATGCGCGCCATCGTCACGCGCGAATTCGAGGCGGCCGGGATGCTGCAGCGCGCGGACATCGCGACGCTGAACGGTACGCTGCGCAACGACCTGAAGGCCAAGGGCATCAACGTCGTCGATGTGGACCGCCAGGCGTTCCGCGACGCGTTGCGCAAGACGAGCTTCTATGGCGACTGGAAAGCGAAGTACGGCGATCAGGGTTGGGGCCTGCTCGAAAAGTACGTCGGCAAACTGGTATGAACACCATGCACACGATTACTTTCCCGCATCCGTCGCCACGCCGCATCGTCGCTGCGATCGACACCGTGCTCGGGCACCTCGTCGAAATTCCGGCCGCGCTGCTGGTGGTCGCGGAGATCGTTGTGCTGCTGGCAGGCGTCACGAGCCGCTACCTGCTGCATACGCCGCTCGTCTGGTCCGATGAGCTCGCGTCGATGCTGTTCCTGTGGCTGGCGATGCTCGGCGCCGTGGTGGCGCTGCGGCGCGGCGAGCATATGCGGATGACGGCGCTGGTCGGCAAGGCATCGCCGCCGGTACGGGCATTTCTCGACGTGGTCGCCATCGCCGCGCCGCTCGCGTTCCTCGTGCTGGTCATCGGCCCCGCCGTCGAGTTCGCCCAGGACGAAGGCATCATCACAACGCCCGCGCTCGACATTTCCAACACGTGGCGCGCCGCGGCGCTGCCCGTCGGCTCGCTATTGATGCTCGTCGTCGCGTGCCTGCGTCTGATCCGCACGGCCAACTGGCAGATGACGGTCGCGGCGCTCGCGCTGGTGGCGGCGATCGGGGGCGGCTTCGTTGCCGTCAGTCCGTTGCTGCAGGATCTCGGCAACCTGAACCTGCTGATATTCTTCGTCGGCCTCGTCGCGCTGTGCGTGCTGTCCGGCGTGCCGATCGCGTTCTCGTTCGGGCTCGCGACCTTCGGCTATCTGGCGCTCACGACGAGCACGCCGCTCAGCGTGGTGGTCGGCCGGATGGACGAAGGCATGTCGCACCTGATCCTGCTGTCGGTGCCGTTGTTCGTGTTTCTCGGGCAACTGATCGAGATGACAGGCATGGCCAACGCGATGATCGCATTCCTCGCGAGCCTGCTCGGCCACGTGCGCGGCGGGCTGTCGTACGTGCTGGTCGGCGCGATGTATCTGGTGTCGGGCATCTCCGGTTCGAAGGCCGCCGACATGGCCGCCATCGCGCCCGTGCTGTTCCCCGAGATGAAGACGCGTGGCGCAAAGCCCGGCGACCTCGTCGCGCTGCTCGCCGCCACCGGCGCGCAGACGGAGACCATACCGCCGAGTCTCGTGCTGATCACCCTCGGCTCGGTGACGGGCGTGTCGATCTCCGCGCTGTTCACCGGCGGCATGCTGCCGGGCATCGTGCTCGGGATCACGCTGTGCGCCGTCGTCTGGTGGCGCTATCGCGGCGATGACCTGGCGGGCGTGCGTCGCGCGACGCGTGGCGAGATCCTGCGCAAGCTGGCCATCGCGCTGCCTGCGCTGGCATTGCCGTTCGTGATTCGCCTTGCCGTCGTCGAGGGCGTCGCGACGGCGACCGAAGTGTCGACGATCGGCATCGCGTATGCCGCACTCGCAGGCCTCCTGATCTACCGGCGTTTCGA
Organism: Paraburkholderia lacunae; assembly: GCF_003353175.1. Classification (GTDB taxonomy): domain Bacteria; phylum Pseudomonadota; class Gammaproteobacteria; order Burkholderiales; family Burkholderiaceae; genus Paraburkholderia; species Paraburkholderia lacunae. Next base: position 27,221 of record NZ_QHKS01000019.1, read on the forward strand.
GTGGGCGCGCCTGAAACCGATGCTGATCGACACCGCCGCGCTGTCGGGTGCGATCCTGCTGATCATCGGCGCGGCCACGGGCATGGCGTGGGCGCTCACGCAGTCCGGCTTCTCCGGACAGCTCGCGCAGTCGATGGCGGCCCTGCCCGGCGGCGCAGCGATGTTCATGGCAGCGTCGATCCTGGTGTTCATCGTGCTCGGCAGCGTGCTGGAAGGCATTCCCGCGATCGTCCTGTTCGGCCCGCTGATGTTCCCGATCGCGCGGCAGATGGGCATCCACGACGTGCACTACGCGATGGTCGTGATCCTGTCGATGGGCGTGGGCCTCTTCGCCCCGCCGTTCGGTGTCGGCTACTACTCGGCATGCGCGGTCAGCCGCATCCATCCGGATGAAGGCATGAAGCCGATCGTCGGCTACATCGTGGCGCTCGTGATCGGCCTGATCGTCGTCGCCGCGGTGCCGTGGATCTCGATCGGGTTCTTGCACTGATACATAGCGCTGCGTCGGGAACCGGATGCAGCGCCCCCCTTTTTCATCGTTACTCAAGCGACAGCCGCCCCCCAAGGGCGAAGCGTCAAGGAGAAGTCATGTCCGCACTCGTGCCAATGCGCGAAACGCGACCGCTCGCCAATGCGATCCGGTTTCTTGCCATCGATGCCATCGTGCGCGCCGGCGAAGGCCATCAGGGCGTGCCGCTAGGCATGGCCGAGATCGCGACGGCACTGTTCACGCAACATCTGAAGTTCAATCCCGCCGATCCGCAATGGCCCGACCGCGACCGCTTTGTCTTGTCCAACGGGCACGGCTCGATGCTCCTCTATGCGCTGCTGCATCTGACAGGTTACGCACAGTTCGGCATTGAACAGATCAAGACCTTCCGCGAGATGGGCTCGCATTGCGAGGGACATCCCGAGTTCGATACAGCCGCGGGCATCGAGGTGACGACCGGCCCGCTCGGGCAGGGCATCGCCAACGCATTTGGCATGGCCGTCGCGGAGGCTTACCTGAACGCGAAATTCGGCGACGGCATCGTGAATCACCACACGTATGCATTCGTCGGCGATGGCTGCCTGCAGGAAGGCGTCGGCCAGGAAATGATTTCGCTCGCCGGGCATCTGCAGCTCGGCAAGCTGATTCTCTGCTGGGACGACAATCGCATCACCGATGACGGCAGCACGTCGCTGTCGATCAGCGAGGACGTGAGCGAACGGTTTCGTGTCGCAGGCTGGCATGTGATCGAAGTCGATGGGCATGACATCGAAGCCGTCGCCGCCGCGCTGGCCGTTGCGAGGCTCGATCCGCGCCCGTCGCTGCTCGCCTGCCGCACGGTCATTGCGCGCGGCATCGCGCGCCTGCAGGGACAACGCGGCGGACACAGCGGCAAGCTGTTCGAAGCCGACGCCGATGCCGCGCGCAACGAACTTGGCTGGCCGCATGCGCCGTTCGACCTTCCGCGCGATGTGCTCGACAGCTGGCGCGACGCCGGCCGACGCAGCCAGGCGGAATATCGCGACTGGCACGAACGTCTCGCCGCCTTGCCCGCCGATGCGCGTGCCGAATTCGAGCGCATCCAGACAGGCCGGCTTCCCGACGGGTGGCAACGGGGGCTCGACGACTATCGCAAGCGGGCGATCGAGCGCGGCGAGGGCGAGGGCGAGGCCGGCATCGTGATTTCCGCCGAGATCAACGATCTCCTCGCGTACTTGCCGGAACGCATGGTGGGCTGCGCGGACCTCGAGGCACCGACGAGCCACAAGCGCAGCCTGCATGCGTTCAACGCCGAAGATCGCAGCGGCGCGTACGTGCATTGCGGCGTGCGCGAGCACGTCATGGGCGCGATGGCGAACGGCATGGCGGCGCACGGCGGCGTGATTCCGCTGGCCGTCACCTACCTCGCGTTTGCCGATTACGAGCGGCCCGCGATGCGCATGGCCGCGCTGATGGGTCTGCCCGTGAAGTTCGTGTTCAGCCACGACTCGATCGGCGTCGGCAGGAACGGGCCGACCCATCAGCCGGTGGAGATCCTCGCGTCGTTGCGCGCGATGCCGAACATGCGCGTATTCCGTCCCGCCGATGCCGTCGAGGCGGCCGAGTGCTGGGTGCTTGCCTACGAACATCGCAGTGGCCCCTGCACGATGGTGTTCGCCCGCCAGACGCTGCCGCTGGTACGCACGCGCCACGAGCCTGACAACCTGTGCGCACGTGGCGGTTACGTACTCGCGGAAGCCGAAGGCGGAAACCGTCTCGTCACATTGCTCGCGACAGGCTCGGAAGTGGCGCTGGCCGTCAAGGCACGCGAACGTCTGCAACAGAATGGCATTCCGACAGCGGTCGTCTCGCTGCCGTGCTGGGATCTGTTCGACGAGCAGGACGACGCCTATCGGCTGGCCGTGCTCGGCGCGAACACGGTGCGCATCGGTGTCGAAGCCGCGACGCGCTTCGGTTGGGATGGCTACCTCGGCGAGCGCGGCGGGTTCGTCGGCATGACGGGGTTCGGCGCATCGGGGCCCGCGCAAGCGCTGTACGAACATTTCGGCATCACGCCCGCGCACATTGTCGCCGCGGCCAAACGTCGTCTCTGACCTGCCCCGCTCCCCTTTGTCCGATCAACAGGAATTAACAGGACCCAGCATGCACAAGATCGTATTTCTCGACCGCGCAACGCTCGCGCCGCACATCAAGCTCGCGCGGCCGGCATTCGAACACGAGCTCGTCGAGTACGACCATACTCGAGCCGACCAGGTCGCTGCGCGCCTCGACGGTGCGACCATCGCGATCACCAACAAGGTGCCATTGACCGCAGACGTGATCGCGCGGCTGCCTTCCCTGAAGCTCGTTGCCGTCGCCGCGACAGGCACCGACTGTATCGACAAGGCGGCGTGCGAACAGCACGGTATCCGCGTATCGAATATTCGCGGGTACGCGGTGAACACCGTGCCCGAGCACACATTCGCGTTAATGCTCGCGCTTCGGCGCAACCTGATCGCGTACCGCGACGACGTACTGCTCGGCGAATGGCAAAAGTCCGGGCAGTTCTGCTTCTTCAATCATGCGATACACGACCTGGGCGGCATGACGCTAGGCATCATCGGTGAAGGCGTGCTCGGGCAGCGTGTGGCGGAGATTGCGAAGGCGTTCGGCATGCGTGTGCTCTTCGCCGCACACAAGGGCCGCGAGGGACTCGGGCCGCTCTACACACCGTGGGACGAAGTCCTCGAGACCAGCGACATCATCACGATACACAGTCCGCTCACGCCGCAAACCCGCGACATGCTCGCGATGCCCGAGTTTCGCAAGATGAAGCGCACGCCGCTCATCATCAATACGGCGCGGGGCGGACTGGTCGATGAAGCGGCGCTCGTGCGCGCACTGGATGAAGGGCTCATCGGCGGCATCGGCTTCGACGTGCTGTCGAGCGAGCCGCCCAACGACGACAATCCGCTGATGCGGATTGCAGGCCGGCCGAATGTGATCGTGACGCCGCATGTCGCGTGGGCGTCGGACGAGGCGCAACAGTCGCTTGCCGATCAGCTGATGGGCAACGTCGTCAACTTCGTGAGTGGCACGCCCGTCAACATCGTCGTGTAAAACGAGGTTGTTGAACAACTCGGATGGGGCCAGCGTTTAAACCACCCGATCAACGTCATCTCCCCCCTTCAATCTCCGGCATCGGCGCAAACAATGCGTCGAGATCGTCGTCCGAGAACTTGGTGGCGCCGGCGGCGTCTTCGGACAGAATGCTGTCGGCCAGTCCCGCCTTCTGTTGCTGCAACTCGACGATCTTCTCTTCGATGCTACCCGCCGCAATCAGCTTGTAGACGAACACCGGCTTGTCCTGCCCCAGCCGATGTGCGCGGTCGGTCGCCTGATTCTCGGCGGCGGGATTCCACCAGGGGTCGTAATGAATCACCGTGTCGGCGGCGGTCAGGTTCAGGCCCACGCCGCCCGCCTTCAGGCTGATCAGGAACAGCGGCACCTCACCCTTCTGGAACCGCTCGACCGGCGTGCTGCGCTCGGCGGTGTCGCCGGTCAGGATCACATAGGGAATCGCGGCTTCCTCCAGCGCCTCGGCAATCAGCGACAACATGCCGGTGAACTGCGAGAACAGCAGCACGCGCCGCCCTTCCTCGATCAGCTCAGGGAGCATCGACAGCAACAGATCGAGCTTGGCCGAACGCGTCACGCGCGCGCCCTTCTCGGCTTGTCGGGCCTTATCTCCCTTTTCAGCCCTTTCAACCTTTGCACCCCTGTCACCCTTATCACCCGCCTCCTTGTCAGCCTTGATCGCCTTCACGAGCCGCGGATCGCAACACACCTGGCGCAGTTTCAGCAAGGCATCGAGCACGATGATGTGACTGCGTGCGAGGCCTTGCGCGCTAACCGCGGCGCGCACTCTCTCCTGCATCGCCGTCCGCACGGTTTCGTAGAGATCGCGCTGCGCGCCTTCCAGGTCGACCGAGCACACGATGGTGGTCTTCGCGGGCAGCTCCTTCGCGACCTCGTCCTTGCGACGGCGCAGCATGAACGGCCGGATGCGCCGCGCCAGCAACGCGCGGCGCACGCCGTCGCCGTTTTTCTCGATCGGATTGCGCCAGCGTTTGGTGAAGTCTTTCTGGCTGCCGAGAAAACCCGGCAGCAGGAAGTCGAACTGCGACCACAGTTCGCCGAGGTGATTTTCCAGCGGCGTGCCGGTCAGGCACAGCCGATGCCGCGCGCGCAACCCGCGAATCGCCTGGGCGGCTTTGGTGGTCGCATTCTTGACGTATTGCGCCTCGTCGAGAATCAGCAAGTGATAGTCGTGCTCGGCGAGCACCTTCTGGTCGCGCCAGAGCAGCGCGTAGGTCGTCAGAATCAGTTCGTGCTCGCCGATCTGCTCGAAGCGCTCCTTGCGCTGCGGGCCGTTGAGCACCAGCACGTTCAGTTCCGGCGCGAAACGGCGCGCTTCCTCGCGCCAGTTGTGCACGAGCGTGGTCGGCACGACGATCAGCGCGGGACGGTCGAGCCGCCCGGCCTCCTTCTCCGCGAGGATGTGCGCGAGCGTCTGCACGGTCTTGCCGAGACCCATGTCGTCGGCCAGCACGCCGGCCAGATCGTGTTCGCGCAGAAACTGCATCCAGTTCAGCCCCTGCTGCTGGTACGCGCGCAATTCCGCTCGCAGCCCGCGTGGCACCGGCACCTCGCGCAAGCCCGGACCGGCCTGCAGGCGCTGTGCCAATTGGCGGATCGAAGCTTCGCCCTGAAACTGCCAACGGCCTGTGCTGTTCAACGCTTCCAGCCGGCCGGCATCGACCGCAGGCACACGCAGCGCCTTGCCTTGGGCAAGCGAGCCGCCCAACGCGTCGAACAGGTCGACCAGCACGCGCACCACCGGTTTCAGCCGGTCGGCGCGCAGCCGCAGACGCTTGTTTTCTTCCGTCTTCAGCTCGATCGGCTCGTCGTCGGCGATCGCTTCCAGCGCACCGCCGAGCCAGCGCCGGTCGCGCCGGAACAGGTCGGCCAGAAGCGGCTCGAGCCGCACATTGCGCTCGCCGACCCGGATGCCCATCTCGAGATCGAACCAGCCGTCGCCCGCCTGACGCGCGGTCCCGTCGATCGCGTCGATCTCGATGACGTTGTAGCGGAATTGCGGCGCCATGCTGATGCGCCAGCCTTTGCTCGCGAGTTCCGGCACGGCGTCGTTGACGAAGGCGGACCACGCGTCCGCGTCCGGCAGACCGAGCATCGTGTCGGGCAATAGCCGCGAGGCGTAGACGCGGCTGGTCGGGACCCGTTGCAGGCCGGTCTTGCGCAATTCGAGCAGGCGTTTCTTTTCGACCTCGTAGCGGCGCCGGATATGAATCACGTCGCCGCCCGGCACTGGCACCAGCGTGACGCTACTGTCGACGTTGATGCTGATGCCGTCGTAGTCGAAGCTGACGCCCGCGAGTTCCACCGCCTCGGACTTGCGCTGACCGGCTTTGCCGCCGGACGGCAGCGAGTGGCTATCGAGCATCAGCACCGGCACCGGATCGACGTCGATCACGCGAATCGCCGACGCGTCGTGCGCGGGCGGCAGCGGCAAATCGGGCGCGATCTCGCGCAGCACCGCGGCAACCAGAGGCGCTTCGGCGAGCGAGATCGGCGGCATGGCGAGGTAATCGGGCAACTGCTGGAACGGCAGCGACAACGCGACGATGCCGGCCTCGTTCGAGACGCCGTCGACATACCAGACCGGCTCGGTGGGCAGCACCATGCTGGCGCGCGGCTCGGTGCACAGCACGGGACGCAGCCGCTCGTCCGCGAGCGGCTCCCATTCGATCCGGCCGGGCCGGTCGGCGCCGCGCGACAGCGGTGTCGGCCCCTGACGGCCGGGCCCGGGTTTGAATTCGAAGAACAGACGCCCCGTCGCAATCAGCTTTTGCAGCATTTCCGCGCCGTTCGCGCCGCGCAGAATGAACTGGCCGAAGTCTTCACGGGAACGGCCCAGCCAGAGGCCGCGCAGGATCGACAGGTCCTCGTCGGAAACGAACTTCGGCTGTTTCAGCAATGCCGCTTCCACATTGCCCCACGCTTCGCCGACTTCGACAACCGCGCCGTCCGGGTTGCAGCGCGCACGGTACAGCACGACCTCGTGGCGCTTGTGGAAGCTGGACCAGTTGAGCAGATAAGCCAGCGTCTGGGTGCGCGCGGCGCTCGCCTTCTGGACGAGCGCGTCGGCGGCCTCGGCGCGCGCGCGAAAACGCTCCAGCCAGCTGACCAACTCGGGACGCACGCCGGACGGCGGCTGCGGCTTTGCCCCCCGGCCCACCCGCTCCCCCTGCGGATGCTCGGGCGGCCAATGCTCGTCCATGTCGACATGGGTCACATGGTCCATCTCTTCGTGATACTCGAGCTCCGCGAGCAGCAAGGCGGCAGCATGCTTGCAGTTGGTCCCGACCGGGCAGGTGCAGTCCGCGTCGGCCCAGGTCGAGCGCTTGCCATGATGGAAGCGCACCCTCGTGTGATACGGGCGGCTTTGCGTGCCCTGCACGTCGGCGCTCAGCGTGTCGCCGTCCCATCGCAGGTTCGTGACGGCGCCGACCGAACGGGCTTTGGCCACCGTGTGCTCACCCAGCCAATCCGCAATCTGGTCTCGATCAAAAAAATACGACGACATCAGCGTATTCCATCCCTATTCAGACCGGCACGGGCGCGTACGGGCGAAAAATCAACGCGGCAAGCGGTGCATCCCGCCTGCCGGCGTATTTCCGCCACGGCCTCGATTGTCCGTGGTAACCGGCCATTTTACGCGTTGGACGGAGTTGGCTGTGGAGGCGGCGCGAGCCGCCGAACGAATGGCCTAGAGCGGGGATCGGGCGGCCGGACCGGCGTCGATACCGGTTTCAGCATTCGACCCGGGGACGCCGCGCTCAGGCTGCGGCTCCGGTGCGCCGACACTGACTTCCAGCCCGGCCGCGGCGAACACCTGTGCCAGCGCGGACGCCGGCGCTTCGTCAGTGACCAGCAGATCGACGGCGTCCGGACCAAACGCGTGCACTAGCGCGCTGTGGCCGAATTTCGAGTAATCCGCCGCGACCACCCGGCGCTCCGCCTGCGCGAAAGCGGCGAGCGAGAACGCGACGTCGGCGGGCTGGGCGTCCATGAAACGCCCTTGCATATCGATCGCGGTGACCGAGACGATCGCGTAGCGCACGTGGAACTGGCGAAGAAAGGCGAGCACGCTGTCGCCGAACACCGCGGCGTCATCCGCGCGCAACTCGCCCCCCGCGATGAACACGCGGTTGCCGTTACGCGGTGCCAGTGTGCGGGCGACTTCGACGGAATTGGTGACGACCGTCAGCCGCGAGCGGGCGCACAGCGCCTGCGCGATGTGCAGGCAGGTGGTGCCGCCTTCGAGAATCAGCGAGTCGCCGTCACGCACCAGTTCAGCGATACGCGCGCCGATGACCTGCTTGGCTTCGCGGCTCGCCACCATGCGCCGCTGAAACGGCGGCTCGTCGAGCCGCTCGGGCAGCATCACGCCACCGTGAACTTTGACGAGCAGGCCGTCGGCGATCAGCGGCTTGATATTGCGACGGATGGTCTCGTCGGAAACCTCGAAGCGGCCGGCCAGATCGGCGATCGTGCAGGTACGCTGCTCGCGGACGAGACGCAGGATTTCGGCTTGGCGTTGGGTGGAGAACATGGGGTTTGAACGGTGGCTATTCGGCGAGTCTAGCAAAAGCCGCGTTGCACAACATTGAAAATCCACGAGTTACCAACCAAATCCACAAACCGTTATCGCGGGGCAACTTCTTCTTGCCATGAGCGTGATACCTGCCAGGCGCGGGATGTAGGGTAGCGCCGTCGTATTGCCACGCACGTATGACGCCAGAATGATGCGAGCACTGCTACAACAATCGTTGCATTTTGTGTTTTTCTGCGGCAATCTATGCCAACATGTTCAACGTATTTCAACATATGTCCACACCACTCCCCACTCACGCCCGCGTCGTCATCGTCGGCGGCGGGATCATCGGGTGCTCCGTCGCCTATCACCTCGCGAAATCGGGCTGGACAGACGTGGTTCTGCTCGAACAGGGGCAACTGTCGTGCGGCACGACCTGGCACGCGGCCGGGCTGGTCGGCCAGTTGCGCGCGCAGGAAAGCACGACGAAGCTGATTCGCTATTCGACCGCGCTCTATGCCGAACTCGAAGCGGATACCGGCCTCGCGACCGGCTGGAAGCAATGCGGCTCGCTGTCGGTGGCGCGCACCGCCGAGCGGATGACGCAACTCAAGCGCACCGCCGCCGTCGCGCGCGCTTACGGCGTGGCTTGCGACGTGATCGGCCCGCGGGAAGCCGGCGAGCTGTGGCCGGTGATGCGCACCGACGACCTGCTCGGCGCCGTCTGGCTCCCCGGCGACGGCAAGGCGAATCCCACCGATCTGACCCAGGCGCCCGCGTCGTCGAAAACACGCGTGTGACTGCGATCCACACGCGCACCGCGCAGCGCCGCGCCAACGGCGCCCGCGAAGTCAGCGGTATCGCGTGGCGCAACAAGGACGGCGAAGAAGGCGCGCTCGGCGCGGACATCGTGGTCAATTGCGCCGGCCAGTGGGCCAAGGCGGTAGGCCGCTTGTGCGGCGTCACGGTGCCGTTGCATTCGGCCGAGCACTACTACATCGTCACCGAACGGATCGCCGGCGTACACCCGGACCTGCCGGTGATGCGCGATCCGGACGGCTTCATTTACTTCAAGGAGGAAGTCGGCGGTCTGGTGATGGGCGGTTTCGAGCCGAATGCGAAACCGTGGGGCATGCACGGCATTCCGGAGAATTTCGAATTCCAGTTGCTGCCCGACGACTGGGATCAGTTCGAAATCCTGATGGAAAACGCGTTGCAGCGCGTGCCCGCACTCGCAACGGCCCAGGTCCGGCAGTTCTACAACGGCCCCGAATCGTTCACGCCGGACAACAACTTCATGCTCGGCGAAGCGCCCGAGTTGCGGGGTTTTTTCGTCGGCGCGGGTTTCAATTCGATGGGCATCGCGTCGGCGGGCGGCGCGGGCATGGCGCTCGCCGAATGGATCGTCGCGGGCGAGCCGACCATGGATCTGTGGCCGGTCGATATCCGCCGCTTCGCGCGCTTTAACGGCAACGACACGTGGCTGCACGATCGCGTCAAGGAAACACTCGGCCTGCATTACGCGATGCCGTGGCCGAATCGCGAACTCGACAGCGCCCGGCCGTTTCGCCGCTCGCCGCTCCATGCGCTGCTACGCGACGACGGTGCCTGCTTCGGTAGCAAGATGGGCTGGGAACGCGCCAACTTCTTCGCGCCGACGCCCGCACAGCCGCGCATCGACTACGCATTCGGCCAGCAGAACTGGCTGCCGTGGAGCGGCGCCGAACATCGCGCGTGCCGCGAAGGCGTCGCGCTGTTCGACATGACGTCGTTCTCCAAATTTCTGGTCAAGGGGCGCGATGCGCAAAGCGTGCTGCAGCATATCGTCGCGAATGATGTGGCCGTGCCGCCGGGCACCGCGGTGTATACGGGCATGCTCAACGAGCGCGGCACTTACGAATCGGACTTCACGCTGACGCGCCTCGCCGACGATCAATATCTACTCGTTACCGGCACCGCACAAACCACGCGCGACTTCGACACCATCGAAAAGGCGATTCCCCATGACAGGCACTGCACGCTAGTCGACGTCACCGGCCAATACGCGGTGCTCGCCGTCATGGGACCGCGCTCGCGCGCGTTGCTGCAAAGCGTCTCGAAAGCGGACTGGGGCGACGCGGCCTTCGCCTTCGGTCAAAGCCGCGAAGTCGACCTCGGCTACGCGACGGTGCGTGCCACCCGCCTCACCTATGTCGGCGAACTCGGCTGGGAACTGTACGTGCCGGTCGAATTCGCGGTCGGCGTGTACGAAACGCTGCACGCCGCAGGTAAGCCGTTCGGTCTCGTCAACGCCGGCTACTACGCAATCGATTCGCTGCGCATCGAAAAAGGCTATCGCGCATGGGGCCGCGAGCTCACCCCGGATACGAATCCGTTCGAAGCGGGTTTGTCGTTCGCGTGCAAGCTCGACGAGGACATCCCGTTTCGCGGCCGTGACGCGTTGTTGAAACTGCGCGCCGAGCCGCTGCGCCGTCGCATGGTGGTGCTGACAGCCGACGGCGCCGCCGATCGCATGCTGTGGGGCGGCGAAGCGATTCTGCGCGACGGCGAACCGGTCGGCTTCGTCAGTTCGGCGGCGTTCGGGCACACGCTCGGCTGTCCGGTGGCGATGGGCTACATCAACAATCCGGACGGCGTTGCCGATACCGGGTATCTGAACAGCGGGCGATATGCGATCGACGTCGCCGGCGATCTGCTGCCGGCTGCCGTGCATCTGAAGGCGCCTTATGATCCGCGCTCGGAGCGGGTGAAAGGCTGAGCGGACCGGATCGGCCCGCCCCGCGCCATGCTCGAAAACACGCCGTCGCGGCGGATCAGTCCATGAAACAGCGCCGCGGCGAGATGCAACAACACGGTCGCGAACAACGCAAACGCGAGCCACGTATGCAATGCGCGCAGCGCCGCAAAGAGCCGGACGTCGTGCGGCGCGATCGGCGGCAAATGCAGCGGACCATATAGCGTGACCGGATAGCCGGCTGCCGACAACATCGCCCAACCGATCAACGGCATCGCCGCCATCAACGCATACAACACGAGATGCGATGCCTTGGCGGCGACACGTTGAGGCGCGGGCATATCGTCGGGCAGCGGCGGGCTGCCGCGCTTGATCCGCACGCTGACACGCAACAGCACCAACGCGAGCAGCGCGATGCCCAACGGTTTGTGAATTGCAATCAGCGTGTTATGCGCGTGCGACACGGTCGCGACCATCCCCACGCCGATGAACAGCATCGCGACGATCAGCGGCGCCATCATCCAATGCAAGAGCCGCGCGAGCGGACTGAAATGTGCGTGCGCCGGCGTCATGTCCGAGCTCCGTTTGTCTGTGATGTCTGTGATGTCTGTGATGTCTGTGATGTCTGTGATTGATGAATGGACGGGTGCAGCGCCTCTTCGCGCGTACGGCGCTGGTATGAAAGCGCGTAAGCCGCCGAGCGCGCGGCGAGCAGCGGGTCGTTCGAAGGCTGAATGCCGGCCGGCAAGATAGTCGGATCGAAGTTGACGTCGCGGCATGCGCCGTCCTCCTGCGACGTCGTGCGATCGATCACCAGCGTGCCGGCGTCGATATGCCGACGATCGTCGGGCCATTGCAGGGTGGCGTCGTCGGTGGGGTCTCCCGGTTCCGCGACCGTCAGAATCAGATGCCAGCGCAACGGTCCAGCTTGCAGGCGTTGATCGAGGTCGGCCTGCAGGAAATTCTTCTCGTCCTTTTGCGCGTCGGTGATCGGTGCGTATGGCGTCTCGGGCACCATCGTCCAGCGCACGGCGCGGCTATTGCCCGCGCTATCGGTAAAACGAAATGCGTTGATGCTGTAGTACGCCGCGTTAGCCAGACTCGACGACGGCGGATGCGCCTTCACCCATGCCTGAAAAGGCCGGGTCTCCGGATGCGCTGCGTAAAACGCTTTCAGTTTCGCCTGATCGGGTTTGCCGGTGGTCGCATCGGGCTTCGCGGCAAGCAGTTGCTGATAGAACTGCTCAGGCGTATGAACCGCGAACACGGGCGTCGAATTCATGCCCGTACGCCATTGCTCGCCGTTCTGCAACTGAAACAGCAAGGCCATGCTGCGTACCGGCGAACTGGTGTCGGGTGCGGACGGGTTGCCGCCCGGAACCGCGAAGCGGCCCGTGACCGGCGTGCGGCCAAGCATAAATACGACCGAGTGCGAAAGCACCGCAGCGTTGCCGTTACTATCGAAATAGCCCGCTACGCACAGGCCCTTTGCATGATTGCGGCGATAGCCCGGATGCGGCTTGCCGGCCACGGCTTCGAACGTATTGATGATACGCGGCGCGGTAAGACGCGCGGGCGTCAGCCAGCCCGCCGTATAGGCAAAGCCGCCGGCGAGAACCAGCACCACCGCGCCGATCGCGGCAAGGCGGCACGGCACGCAGACAGGTGCGGGGTTGGAAACGGACGGTTTTGTCACGAAGACTCCTTGGCGTTGGAACGGGTTCACATGCCGGCTAACACGCGACGCATGCGAACTATTCCACTCGATAGCCGGCGCGCGCGTTCGATACGCGCGCCGGCTGTCGATACGCTCAATTGACGCTGCCTGCCGGCGCGCTGCTGCTTGCAACGCGGCTGGCAGCGGCCGCCGCCTGAGCGGCGAGCGCTTCCTTGTGGTGCTCGACCTGTTGTGCGAAGACCGGACTCACGTCCGGGTACGACGCATCGGTGACATAGTCGAGACCGTTCTGCTGCGCTTCGATCAATTCCTGGTACACCTGAGCGCGTGTCTTGCCTTGTGCAAAAACACTCGACGAAGCGGCGAGCACGACGATGGACAATGCGACAAATGCAATCTTCTTCATGATGAACTCCAGTGAGTTTTGTGCGGGTTTGCACGAGGGAGAACCCCGCGTTTCCCGCTTTTATTCCTGCGTCGATTCGCGAAAAAAAACATAACTGGAATGCGGAATAAAACCTCGCGCGAATGGGTTCGCACGACATCCGGCGGTGTCGCCGACGGTTCGTCACGCGTATGGAATAAACCGGTGCGTACAGGTGTTTGCCACTCGATAGCTGAAATTCGACGCATGCAGGCACCATGAACCCCATCGACTCCCACCGCGATTCGCCGCTGTCCGAAGCGGACATTCAGGCGTACGCCGACGGCATGCTGACGCCGGAACGCGCCGCTTTTCTGCGGGACTATCTGGGCAAAGATCAGACAGAAGCGCGCCGCGTGGCGTTCTACGGCAGACTGAATACGCAGATTCAACGGGCCTTTCAAACAACTGACGAACCGGCGACGGATCGCGTAACAGGACGGCGCCTTTCATTGCGCGGCGCCCTTCGCCGGCTGAGGACAGCGATGCGCCACAGCAGGATCATGAAGACGATAGCGGCGCTCGTTCTGGTGCTGGCAAGCGCCAGCGGTTGGCTCGCGGCGACCGAGGTGTCCGCTCGGGCGCTGAACAACGCCGCCGTGATGGCGCTGGCGGAAACCGCTGCCGGGCAGTTCTCCGCTGCTTCGCCGACGCGAACCGGCACGTCGGCACCCGACCTCGCAGCGGTCGGCTTGCGGCTCGTCGACGAAAGGTCTGTCGCGCTCGGCCCCTTTCAGCGAGCCGGCGAATTCGTCTATCTGAATGCGGACAACCGGCCCGTGGTGTTGATGTCCGCCCTGGCGCCGCTCGCGCCGTCGCAGCCACAATGGGCCGCGCGCCGGATCGGCGATATCCGCCTGCTGACCTGGACGGCGCAGTGGCAACGCTTCGTGGTTGCCGGTGACGCCCGCACGCACGGCCTGATGCGAGCCGCCGATGCACTGACGATGCGGTAGCGATCCGATGCTCCACGACGCTCGACGGCCGCATCATCGGCAAGGGAATAAAATGCGCCCACGCGTGTTCGCACCTGAAATGCGCGTGGTGGCCGAGCCGACGGCCGCCCACCCGGCGCACCACGAGCAGCCCGACGATTGGGATGAAAAATGGATGTCCGCGACGAGTTGATGGAGCATGTGCCGCGCTTGCGGCGCTATGCGCGAGCGCTGATCAACAACCGTGATCTGGCAGACGATCTGGTGCAGGACACGCTCGAACGCGCGCTTGGCCGCACCGGCATGTTCCAGCAAGGCACCGACCTGCGCGCGTGGCTGTTCACGATCATGCATAACGTGTTCGCCAATCAGGCACGCAAGGCTTCAGTGCGCGCCGTGCACGTCCCGGTCGACGACGACAGCGTGCACGAAAGCGAATTCGCCGTGCCGTCTGATCAGACCCGTTCGCTGGAAATGCGCGACCTCGACTATGCGTTGCAGCGCCTGCCCGTGGAGCAGCGCGAAGTGGTGCTGCTGGTCGGCCTCGAAGAAATGAGCTACGCCGACGTGGCGCTCGCGCTGAACATTCCGATCGGCACGGTGATGTCGCGGCTTTCGCGCGGTCGCGAGCGGCTTCGGGCATTGATGGCGGGCACGCAGCCCGGTGCGAAATTACAGGTGGTGCGATGAGCGACCAACACATGCCGATCGGCGAAGAGGACCTTCACGCGTACGTGGACGGCACGCTGTCCGACGAGCGCCGTGTCGAGGTGGAGCGCGCGCTTGAACAAAGCCCCGAATTGGCGGCGCGCGTCAGCGATTATTTCTCGCTGAATAACATGTTCCATGAGCGCTACGACCGCGTGCTGAGCGAGCCCGTGCCCAAGCGCCTGCAAGCGCCTGCCGCCGGTCGGCGCCGCTGGCGCATCGCCGCCAACTGGCCGCAGTTCGCCGGCATGGCCGCGGCGTTGGTGCTTGGGATCGGCATCGGCGTGGGCACGCATATGGGGCAGGACGTCGTCGCGCCGCTCGCGAGCCGCTCGGGCTCGGACACGCGCGCAGTCAGTACGGACGCCGCCGAAGGATTCGCGCGGCAAGCCGCAGTCGCGCATGTGGTTTATATGCCCGCCATCGACCGGCCTGCCGATATCGGCGCGGATCGCGACCAGGAGTTCGTGCAGTGGCTGTCCAACCGGCTCGGCACGAACGTGCATCCGCCGATTCTGTCGAAGAGCGGTTTCAACCTGTCGGGTGGCCGCCTGTTGCCCGGCGCCGACGGACCGACCGCGCAGTTCATGTATCGCGGCCCGAACGGCGAACGCGTGACGCTGTGCATTTCGCGCCGTCAGGTGAATGCGAACACGACCGCGTTCAAGCTCTATCAGGACGGACCGGTGAACGTGTTCTACTGGGTGGACGGCGACTTCGGTTACGCGGTGTCAGGCGGCATTGACCGGAAGGTGCTGCTGCAACTGTCGCATGATGTGTATGCGCAGTTGACCGGCGCAGCGCCGGGCTGATTCGCCGCCTTCGCCGCCTTCGCCTCGTTCGCCGAGCCCCGGCTCAGCTTCCCGAACTGCGATCGAGCGACGCCGCCCGCATGGCGTCGCTCGGGTTCGCGAAGAAGTGCTGGCGCAACTGCGCGATTTGCGCCTCGCGCTGCTGCGGCGGCAAATCCTGTTTGTCGATCTGAGCGCGCTGGGTAGCGTAGTCGGCGTAACGGGCTTGCCAGGCGTTGTCGGCTTGCTGCATTTGCACGACGCGCTCCGCCGCCTCGGGGCCCAGGGTTTGCGTGATCTGCGCGCGCAGCGCTTCTGGCGAGGCGCCCTGTTTTTGCGCCTGCATTTGTGCGCGGCTGATGGCGTCGATCGATGCCTGCTGCTGTTGTGCCCGTTCCCGCACCGCGCGTATTTCCGGCGGCAATGCCGCATCGAGCGCGGTAAGACGCGCGGTTTTCTGCGCGTCGCTCAATGAGGTATCGGACGCGACGCGCAGGCGTGCCAGATCCGTGTGTTGGCGCTGCGATTCCCCGCCGAAAAATGCTTCGTTCCAGTCGCCCATGAACCGCGTACCCAATGCATCGCGCTGATCGAGCGCGAGTTGCAGCGCGTCCAGATCCATCTTTGCGCCGTTTTGCGCCGGCGCTTGCGGTATCTGCGCGAGTGCGCTGCGATAGGCGTTGTAGCGCGGCCAGACGGCCAATGCTTCGTCGGCGGCCGGTGTGCCGTCGAGTTGTGCCGCGATCTGACGACGCACCAATGCGTCGAGTGTGGCGGCCGAAACCTCGTTTTGCGTCGTCAGAAAGTAGTCGAAGAAATCGCGGACCGCACGCGTGTGCGCCAGATGACCCCGGCCGTCGGTCGGCAGATGCGGTGGCGCTGAGCCGACGAGCGAAGCCGGTAAAGCGCCCTCGGTTTGCACGCGCGCGGCTGGGTCCGAGCTCGATGCGAGCGGCGCTTGTGTGGTACTCGCCACGTTAGCCGAATGCGCGGCGGACGCATCGCGCGCGGACGGCGCACCGTTCAACCACCATGCGGCGCCCGCTGACAGCGCGCCCACCGCCGCAAACACCAGCCACCGACTGCGTGCCCTGCCCCGCTGCCCGTCGAACCGGCGCATCCGCTCAAACGCCTTGCGTCTTCAACCGGTTCGCGTGCGTGCGGATCACCGCGACCGGGTCCTCCGCATTCGCGCCACGGACGCCGAGCAACTGATTGATCTCGTCGAGATGGTTCCACTTGTAGCTGGTGCCGAGCACGTTGCCGTACAGCGCGCTGCACACGGAGACCATGCCGTCGTTCTGCCCCGACTGGCGGCTCACCATGACGGTGCCGGTGCCGTACAGCACGAGCGTCGACGCATCGAGGAGATTGGCCGGATCGAGCGGCGCGACGCTCGTATCGGTGGCACCGGTGATGCCGAGCACCGAGGTCGGCTGAATGGCGCTGCCCGTCCACGAATACAACAGGTGCGTGTTGCCGTTGACGGTCTCGGTCGCCTCGCCCGTTTGACACGAGCCCGCCGCGCCGAGCCCCGCGCTCGGATAGCTCGCGTTGTAGGCCGCCGCGTTCGCCGTGGTCAGCGTCTTGAGCGCAGCCACCGCGTCCTGATTCGTGCTGTGCGAGCTGTTCGTCAGGATTCCGAATATATTTGCGAATGCACCGATGATCGGCGTCGACAAGCCGGTCGGATCTTTTTGCAGCGCGTCCTGCGCGAAGTCGGCGAACTCCGAGCCGCGATGCGGCGTGCCGATGGTCGTCACCGATGCGACCAGTTCAGGCGCCACCGCAGCGACATAGCGCGACGTCAGGCCGCCCTGACTATGGCCGATCAGATTCACTCTCTGCGCGCCGGTTGCCGCGAGCACCTGCTTCACGTAAGCGAGCAGTTGTTCGCCTCGGCCGTTGGCACCGTCGTCGCTCTGGAAGCCTGACAGGTTGGCCACATACACCGTCGCGCCATGCTGCTGAAGATCCGACTGAATGCCGTACCAGTAGTCGAGCACGCCGAGGAATTTGTCGGTGCCTGCGAGACCGTGCACGAGGATGATCGGATAACGGGTCGCCGCGTAATCGTCGGCGCTGACGCTCGACGTGGCGGCGACCGCGCGATCGATACCGGCTGGCGTCGCGAGTGTCAGAAGAACGGCGAGCGGGGCATTGGCGATAGCGGCGGCGACTACCCACGCGACGATGCGAGAACCCTTCGATTTCGACATATAACGGCCTCCGGTTGCGAAGTCCGCGTATTTAGCTATGGAAATCGGTTGAGGGCAATAGAGCGGAAACTCCAAATTGCTGATGCTGCACTGCGTTTCGAATGCTTATCGGGGTGTCGTGATGCGGCGGGCATTCAGCGAATTCAGCTCGATGATGCTGCCTGCATTCGCACTGGATTTGATGAGCTCACGCGGCGTCACCCCCAACAACCGGTTCATCCAATGCGCCATATGGCTCTGGTGCGCGAACCCCGTATCCAGCGCAATCTGACTCGCGCTCAACCCGCCGTCCAGCAAGAGCGTTTTCGCCCGCTCGACACGCCGCTGCACCACGTATTGATGCACCGGCATGCCGAGCGTTTCGCGAAACAGCACCTTGAAATGCGGCACGCTCAACTCCGCATGCGCGGCCAGTTCGGTGAGCGTAAGACGCTGATCCAGATGCGCTTCGATAAAGTCGATCACGCGTGCAGCCGTCTTCGGCGCGAGCGTGCGGCGCTTGTTATCGAGCATCGGCGCACCGCCGATCAGCCGCACGATCATCGCCGTGCACAAGCTTTCCGCGTAGAGCGGATCGGACGCATCGTCGGCTTCGAGTTCGGCGCGCAACGCCCATGCCAGATGCTGAAAGCGGGGGTCGCGCATCTGAAACTGCGGACGAAGGCCAGTTTCGCTCGACTTCAGCTCCAGCTGCTCGACGGTCTTGCGCGCGAAGTCTTCGGCGAACCACACGCTGAAAATCGTGCACGCGGATTCATCGGTCCACTGCCCGTCGAGCCCCGCCGGAATCACATCGACATCGCCATGCGCCTGAATCCGCGCATAGCGGCGTTCGTTGCACATGCAACGCGCTCTCACCGGCGCGCCGACATGCACGCCCACACGGTGATGCTTGAGCGCAGGAATCCGGTGCAGCCCCGCGGCGACGCTCACCAGTTCCGCGCCAAAGCCCCGCCAGCCGAGCGCTTTGCTGGAACGCAAGGTGATGCGGGAACCACTGTGCGGTTGCGGTATGGGTGTGACGGCATTCATGGCGTTCCCTCGTAGATGACGGCCAATGTAGCTGCATTGTGCGGTGTTTTGCGCCGTTTCGCCTGGCTTGCTCCGACCTCTGATCTTCCGTGCAGCGGCGCCGTAAAAAACCAATCATCCGAATCTGCGCACCGCGATCCTTGCCCGCGCGTTTCCTCACTCGCGCGTCCCTATGATGACAGCACACCAAGTCCACGAGGAGCCCACCGTGTTTGTGATTTTTGGAGCAGCAGGCAATGTAGGTCGAGTGAGCGCAGCGGCGTTGCGCCGGGCGGGCCGCGAGGTACGCGCGGTGGTGCGCAACGAGCGGCAAGGCGAACTGCTGGCGGACCTCGGCTGTGAGATTGCACTGGCCGATCTGCTCGATCCGCGTTCGGTTGCGCGGGCTATCGACGGCGCGTATGCCGTGCAGATGCTGTGTCCCGTGCCGCATGCGGACCCCGATCCGGCCGCCACGATGCGCCGCATGATCGACGTGGGCGCCGGTGCATTGCGCGAGAATCCGCCGCAACGGGTGCTCGCACTGTCCGACTATGGCGCGGAGCACGCCGACGGCACCGGTATCACGACCTTGTTCCACTACCTCGAGACGCAGCTTGCGCCCGTCGCCACTCAGTTGATCTTTTTACGCGCCGCCGAGCATATGCAGAACTGGGCTCGGGTGTTGCCGATCGCGCTCGCGAAAGGCGTGCTGCCGAGCCTGCATCATCCGTTGAGCAAGCTGTTTCCGACGGTCGCCGCACAGGACGTCGGACTGCTCGCCGCCGAGTTGCTGCTCGACGAGCGCCCAGCCAGGGTATCGCCGCGCGTGGTCAGCATCGAAGCTGAGGAGCGCGTCAGTTCGTTCGACGTTGCGCGCACATTCGGCGCACTGGCTCACCGTGAGATCGTCGCACACGACATGCCGCGCGGCGAATGGGCCGCCATGCTCCAGGGCGCCGGATTCGGGGCGAACTACGCGCGCCTGATCACCGACCTGTACGACGCGCACAACGCCGGCCGCATCGACGTCGAAGCGCCAATCAGCGAACGGCGCTTCGGCGCCACGGCTCTCGCGGACGTGTTCGCTTCGATCCTGCCTCGCGTGGCAACAGTCCCCGCGGCTGCGGCTGAACGCTGAATGCGCACGTCATAGGAGAAACGACATGCACACCTGCCCTCTGCTACGCGTATCGATGGAATCGCGGAACGTGGCGGCAAAGCATCGCTTCGCCACGCGCACAAACAGCAGCATCCCCGGCCGCAGGCTGGCGATGCTATTGGCAAGTCTCGCGGGACTGATCGGCTGGCGTGCGCTTCGGGATGTACTCGACGCGATTCCCGACAGCAACGACGACTTTGGTTTGTTTTAAGTTGTCGTGTCGTGATGTGACGCGAAGCGAACTGAAATGAAGCGCATCGTTATACCGTCGAAACCAACGCTACAACGCCGGTCGCCGCTTGCAAACGGCGACCGACGCGCTTCAGCTTTAATTCGCCTTTAAGGCAGTTACTCGTTCTCTTCGAAGTAATGTCCGAACTTCAACTGCTTGGTGCGGATATAGCGCTCGTTTTCCTCGCGCATCGGGATCGCCAGCGCGACCCGCTCGCACACCGGAATGCCGTGCTTCGACAACGTGTCGAATTTCTCCGGATTGTTGCTCATCAAGCGCACTGATGTGACCTTCAACGTGCGCAAAATGCCTGCCGCCGAATCATATTCGCGCGAGTCGTCGGGCAAGCCGAGATCGAGATTGGCCTCTACGGTATCGCGCCCCTGTTCCTGCAGCGCGTACGCGCGAATCTTGTTCGACAGGCCGATGCCGCGCCCTTCGTGGCCGCGCAAATACAGCAGAACGCCGCAACCTTCGGCCGCGATATAGCGCAGCGCCAGATCGAGCTGTTCGCCGCAGTCGCAGCGATACGAGCCGAGCACGTCGCCCGTCAGGCATTCGGAATGCAGGCGCGTCAACACCGACGACTTGTCGGCGACATCGCCCATCACGAGCGCGAGATGTTCGGCGCCGCTTTCGACCACGCGAAACACGTAGGAGGTGAACGTGCCGTAGCGCGTGGGAAGCGTGGCGGTGGCGTCGAGGACGACGCACTCGCCGCTGATTTCGCCGTCTGTTGCTTGCGACGGATCGTGAGACGTGAGCATGGCGTTGGACAGTGGTGCTGACATGAACCCGATCAAACCGGGGATTAGGTATGGACTGGGAGTTTACCGCTAATCGGCTCGCTGCACCTGTTTGTCCATGCACCGCGCACGAAACCGGTGCGCGCGCCGCGTGAATACCTCAGATTGACGCGCCGCGCGCCACAGGAATTCCCGATGTACCCGATTGCAGCTCAAGCCTATACTGGAAACGCCTGTCCCTCACGACAGCGCGCCGCGCCGGCGTGCTGCATTGCGAAACGGAGCCGCTCCATGACAAGCGTTGCACAACTCCTCAAAACGAAACCGAACAACACCATCGTCTATACGATAGGGGCCGGGGACTCCGTCTACGAGGCGATCAAGCTGATGGCCGAAAAAGGCATCGGCGCGCTGGTCGTGACGGACGGCGACAGCATCGCCGGCATAGTCACGGAGCGCGACTATGCGCGCAAAGTCGTCCTGATGGACCGGTCGTCGAAGGACACCCCGGTGCGCGACATCATGAGCAAAGCCGTGCGCTTCGTCCGCCCCGACCAGTCCACCGAAGACTGCATGGCGCTGATGACCGAACGCCGCATGCGCCACTTGCCGGTGATCGACAACGACAGACTGGTCGGTATGGTGTCGATCGGCGACCTGGTGAAGAACATCATCGCTGAACAGCAATTCACGATTCAGCAGCTCGAGTTCTATATCCACGGCGAACGGCCCTGACGTTCCCGCGCACCGCAAGGCACGACTCACAGAAGGCAGCAAAAAAAGCCCAATCCTTGAAAAGGGTTGGGCGAAGCTACCTTGCGGCAGCGGAGGTTCCTTGAATGTCGGACCACGATGCGCGCGACGCGACCGGATGAGCAGGCAAGCGGAACATGCCGCTGCCGCCGCCAAGTGTCTGGACCGCAAGCTGTTGTCGTGCGTGCTCTATGCGGCACGTATATTTCTCGCCACTTCAAACTGCTGACCGCGCTGCGTGTTGGCCGCCACGGGACACGCCCCGCTCGATGGCCCACGCACGCGCCCCGCTTTCATCCGCTTGCTGCCGGCTCGCCGGCAGGATTGCCGCTCCGGATCAGTTGCCGAAATACACCGACTTCGGATTCTTCGACGGCCGGAGCACCGCGCCCGACTGCGACGAACCGCTCGTCGGTGCGCCGTAACCGCTGGTGTCGGCGACCGGTTGCTGGGTTTGCGCGACGGCCGCGTTTTGTGCCTGGACGCGACCCTCAGCAGCCTGGACATCGGCCGGATAGGTCGGGTCATTCGTGACGAAGGGGTTGTAGCCGGCTTGTTCCAGCTGGATCAATTCGTTGCGCACTTGTGCGCGGGTGGCGGGCTCCTGGCTCGATTGAGCAAACGAAGCGACCGGTGCTGCAAGAACGATTGCAATGGCGACTGCCTTGATGAGCGACTTCATGATCACTGACCTCCAGACTTGATTATTTGCTTCGCTTGACACGCCGTGTGGGAAGCGAGTGATTGGAGTCTAGTCACCAGATCGCCGAGGGAAAACCCTTAATTTCGAGATACATAATTGTTCGAATCGGAAGAATGCGTCGAAACTTCCGGTCGGCTACGCCCGGAGCTGTAGCATTACCGTAATAATTGTCGGCATCGTAACCCTTTGCGTCTGACGTTTCCAAAACACGCCCGCAGCGAGGATGTTTTGCCGTAGCGCGTGCCATCCGCAGTCAGATTTGCGTGTCCGTCGAATCGGCGGAACGCGGCATCAACAGCTTGCGCGGTCCGCTGACGAATGCGCTGCCCGGCTCGAAAAACCGCAATGGCCGATGCATCTCGCGCGACAAGCCGATGCGCGTCGTCACCCCAACTGGCATCTGTTCCGTTTCGATCGCGCCGATCCACAGGCCGCGCCCCATGCAAAGATCGTAGCCGTCGAATGCCTGGCCGATGCCGAGCGCCGTGGTCAACCGTCCCGGGCCGCGCGCCAGGTCGCGCAGCGGCACGCCGGGCCGCCGCGCCTCCATCAGGGGCAGCCCTTCGAGCGGCTCGATCGCGCGCAACAGAATCCCCGCGCCGACTTCCTCCGCTTCCGCGGACATGTTGAGCATGTACGAAACCCCGTAGGTCAGGCGCACATAGGCGTGCCCGCGTGCAAGAAACATCGAGCCGTTGTACGAACGGCGGCCGGCGAACGCGTGACTGGTCGAATCGCCGACCGGATACGCCTCGGTCTCGACAATCCGCCCGCTAATGCGGCCTTCCGGCAGATCGTGCACGAGGTATTTGCCGACCATGAAGCGCGCCAGTTCGACCGTATCGAGCGGCAAATCGTCACGAAGCAATGGGATGATGGGAAGCGGCTGATTCGGCATTCAGTTCGACCTTGTTCGAGGCGCGCCCAGCGATACAGCGCCATCAGCCTGCTTTCATCGGCCGATTCGTTGCACCAAAGCCTCACTTCGACGCAGCGACGCAATCACCATGGCACCAATTGGAGTATCGTGTGTTTCCGGCCTGCGGCACAGCCTTTGCCGGCATGCGTGAGCCTCGGCCCGCCTGATCAGCAGACAGATTGCAGCAAATCGCACTACCCGCAGCACGGTTCCATTCAGTTTCGATCCCGAAGTACCCGCAGGTGCAGTACGCCGGCTCCATCCAGGCGCCGTCGTATTCATAACAAAAGGAGAAAGTTGAATGAAAGCATTCCCCGCAATCAAGATGATCGGCGGCGCGCTGATCGTTCTGGCATCCCTGAACGCCTACGCACAAAGCAGCGATGCCGCGGCGCCTGCCGCTGCATCGGCGATGAGCGCCAAGCCGAGCAAAGCCGACAAGGCAGCCAATCGCGCACTGGGACGCAAGGTGCGCAGCACGCTGTCGAAGACGAAGGGCTTGAGCGTGGCCAACATCACGGTGCGCGCACGTGGCGGCGCGGTGACGCTGGAAGGCACTGTGCCCGAGCAGCCGCAAGTCGATCTGGCGACTCAGGCCGCGCAAGGCGTGGCCGGCGTGACGTCGGTGAAGAATGCGCTGACGATCCGTCCGATCGGCCAGTAAACCCGAGTCAGCCTGCCGTAGCGCTTTACCCGGACGCAATGCTTCCACACGAAGCATTGCGTCCGGTTCGATTCAACCGGTTGCTTCCCGAGCCGCAGTTATCCCAACCGTTCTGCGCCGCCAGCGTTTCGGCACGAGAAACCGCACGGCATTTCCCGCGCAATTTTGCGGACCCCATCCTTGAATGCAGCACGATTGCCCGCCGCCACGAAGCGGACGAATCTGTGTCATCGCCAGATATCGCCTGAACAGGCAAACACGTGACGATTAAAAAATCCTTTATAATTTAATACGTTATGTCGTATTGTTGAGATGATGGATTAACATCTTCGCTCGCTGAAACGTCAACCGCCGCTCGCCGGCGCCTGCCGCGTCCGTTAAATACAAGCATTAGAAAGGAAGTCCTGAATGACCACGCCTGCGACCGCTTTGCCCCGCTGGACCATCGCCGCGCCGTTCGTCGCGTGGATCGTGCTGGGCGTGGCATACGCCATGCCGGGCCACGCGGTGCTGCTCGCGCTGGTCGGAGCGGCGCTGTGCGGCGCGGTCTTCACCGCGGTTCATCATGCGGAAGTCGTCGCGCATCGGGTCGGCGAGCCGTTCGGCACGCTGGTGCTGGCGGTGGCCGTCACCGTGATCGAGGTCGCACTGATCGTTTCGGTGATGCTGACGGCCGGCCCGGAAAAAGCCGACCTCGCGCGCGACACCGTGTTCGCGGCGGTGATGATCGTCTGCAATGGGATCGTGGGTATCTGTTTGCTGGTGGGCGGCATCCGTCACCGCGAGCAGGACTTTCAGATTCGTGGCGCAAGCGCGGCGCTGGCGGTGCTCGCGTCGTTGTCGGGGCTGACCATGGTGATGCCCAATTACACGACCACCAGCGTCGGTCCGGTACTGTCGCCGTCGCAGCTGGCGTTCGCGGGGATCTCGTCACTGGTGCTGTACGGCGTGTTCGTGTTCGTGCAAACCGTGCGCCACCGCGACTATTTCCTTGCCGACGTGCCCGATGAGGACGTCCACGCCGCGCCGCCGAGCGTCGGCGTCGCTGTGGCGAGCAGCGGCTTGCTGATGGTGTGCCTGGTTGCCGTCGTGTTGCTGGCGAAGGTGTTGTCGCCGGTGGTCGAAAGCGCGGTGAAGGACGCGGGTGCGCCGCCGGCGGTGGTCGGCATCGTGATCGCGGCGCTGGTGCTGCTGCCTGAAGGTCTCGCCGCGGTGCGCGCGGCGCGTGCCGACCGCTTGCAGAACAGCCTGAATCTCGCGCTCGGATCGGCGCTCGCCAGTATCGGCTTGACCATTCCGACCGTCGCCGTGGTGTTTTTGTGGACCGGTCAGCCGCTCGTGCTGGGCATCGACGGCAAGGAAACCGTGCTGCTGGTTCTCACACTGCTGGTCGGCACGCTCACGCTCAGCACTGGGCGCACCACGATTCTGCAAGGCGCGGTGCATCTGTCGCTGTTCGCGGCCTATCTGTTTCTGTCGTTCGCGCCCTGACAGCTCGGCATCGCAGCACGAAGGTCCAGACGACGAAGCCTACTCGTCCCAATGCGCCGCGATCCAGTCGCGAAACAGATTCAGCTTCTGCTGATGCGCGACTGAGTCGGGATACACGAAGTAATAGCGCCACCCGGTCTTGAGCACAGTCTCGAACGGCCGCACCAGACGCTTGGCCGCGACATCCTCGTCGATCAGTGCAAGATCGCTGATGGCCACGCCAAAGCCCTGCAACGCGGCGTTGGTCGCCATATCGAGCGTATCGAAGCTCGGGCCGTGTTCGGCGTCGATACCCTGCGTGTTCGCGGCATCCAGTTCGGTCGCCTTGGCGAGCCACATCTTCCAGTCGCGATGATCGCGCGTGGGATGCAGCAGCGTGTGGCGCGCCAGATCGGCGACCTGCGCCAGCGGCTTGTCCTTGAGCAGATCGGGTGCGCACACCGGCGTCAAACGCTCCTCGAACAACGGCACCGTCTGCACGTCCACGCCTGGCGACGACCCGTAGATGATCGCCGCGTCGAACGGCTCGAGCTGGAAATCGACGTCATGCTGCCAGGTGGTGGTGATCTGCACATGCAGATCGGGATACTCGGACTGGAAGCGCATGACTTTCGGCAGCATCCAGCGCATCACGCAGGTCGGCACTTTCAGCGCGAGATCGGTGCGCTGACGCGTGAGGCGCAGCGAAATCTCCTCGATCCGCGCGAAGCTCTCCTTGACTGCCGGCAGCAGCAATTCGCCTTCGGCGGTGAGCGTCAAACCCTTCGCATGGCGCTTGAAGAGCGGGAACTTGTAGTAATCCTCGAGCGCGATGATTTGCCGGCTGACCGCGCCTTGCGTCAGACACAGATGATCGGCGGCGCGCGTAAAGCTGCGGTGCCGCGCAACGGTTTCGAAAATCTGCAGCGCATTGAGCGGCGGAAGACGTCGCATTGAAGTAGCCCAGGATCAGGAAAAATCATTGCGGGGGCGAATGGCACTGCATGCCGCCACGCCCGCTGAGCCCACAGCATACGCGAATCGAAATTTCGACACGAGCCGGCCCAAGCCTCGCGGCATGCACTCCGCTCATGTCACAACCCCGGTTCGAGGTCCGTCGCGGCGTCTTGCACCGACTCTGGGCAAAGCGCTTCGTCTGCCGCACCAGAACCGAGCTTTCCTCATACCTCCACAGATGCGCAGTCGCGTAAAAATCATGGACGTTAACCCGCATGCGCCACTCCATCGGCGCTCCCGCTGCGTCAAACGAACCCACCACGCGCATCGCGCAACGGCTCACGCATGAGATTACGTCATGGCCGCCATGCGCATATTTCGTTTGTTGGAGGATTTTGGCAAACCTAGAGTGCATCCACACGCAACGCTCAGGTAACCCTCAGGCAATGCGTGAAGGGCTTCGTCAATGAGCAGTGAAGCGGGCAGTGAGCGGCAGCGGTCACAGCGAATATCACCAGGCAACAGGCGTTCAACACGGGAGACCGCCATGCAAGAGATCAAACGGGGTAGAAGGCAAGCCATCAAGACGATTGGCGCGGCACTCGCAGCGTCCACCTTGCCGATGCCGTTCATCAATCTGAAAGCGCAGGAGCACAATTTCTCCGGCAAGACGCTGCGCCTTCTGACCTGGTCGGACGACACCGGCGCCGCCGCGCTGCGCAACATCGCCGCGACCTTCACGGCAAAGACCGGCGCCAAGGTGATCGCCGACCGCGCCGACGGCACCTCGGGCATGGTCGCCAAGGTCAAGGCCGCGGGCGAGCGTCCTACTTACGACGTAATCACGCTCGCGGGCGTCGGCGCGGCGGGTCTCGGCGACGCGGGTCTCCTGATGAAGCCCGATCTCGACAAGCTGCCGAACCTGAAGGACGTCGCGCCGCCATATCGCACCGGCGCGAACGGCTTCGGCATCGGCTATCTGCTGTGGTCGGACGGCCTGATCTACAACACGTCGACGTTCAGGAGCGCGCCTGCTTCATATGAAGCCCTGTGGGATCCCAAGTACGCGGGACGCCTGTTCCTGCCGCCGCCGGAATGGGCCGAGGCCGTGGACCTCGCGATCATCGCCGCGAAGATGAATGGCGGGTCGCAGCAGAACATCGAGCCGGGCTTCAGGAAACTGATGCAACTGAAAGACCACGTGATGACGCTCGGCGAGAACCCGAATCAGGTAGCCGATCTGTTCCGCACCGGCTCGCTCGACATCGGCGGCATCTATTCGCCGGCCTTTTTCCCCGATCAGATCCGCAAGCCCGAGTACAAAATGGGCGTGACCTACGGCATGAAGGAAGGCTTCGCCACGCAATTGATGTTCACGGTGATCCCGAAGTCGCATCCGGGCGACAGCGATTTGATCCACGCGTTCATCAACCATTCGCTCGATGCCGGCGTGCAAGGCCGCATGGCCGCCGACGTGCTGAACGGCCCGGTCAATTCGAAGGCGGTGATTCCGGCCGAGAGCCGCGCGTTCGTGCCGAGCCCGCAGCAGATCGCCGAGAAGGCCGTGTTGCATGACGACAAGGCGCTCGCCGTCGTACAGCCGGCGTGGATCAAGCGCTACACCGAAATCTTCTCGGCATGACCCCGATGCTCGCGCGCTTTTCGCGGCGTGCGTCGGCGGTGCCGAGCCCGGGTGCGGCTTCCGGCACACCTGACGAGCCGGCGTTCGACGTGCGTCAAACCGCGCTCGCGAAGGCGCGGCCATGGCTGCTGCTCACGCCGATCCTGCTGTTTCTCGCCGTGCTCGGCGCGGCGGCGCTGGTGGTGCTGCGCATGAGCTTCGGCACGCAGGGCGACGAGTGGCGCGGCTTCACGCTGCAAAACTACGCCAACCTGCTCGACGGCTACTTCATGAAGTCGTTGTGGCTCACGCTGAGGCTCGCCTTTCAGAGCATGATCTGCGCGGTTCTGCTCGCCATTCCCGTCGCGCTGGCCATGGCGCGCACCGAGTCGCGCCTTGCGCGGCGTCTGCTGCTGGCCGGCGTACTGCTGCCGCTGCTCGTCAATCTGCTGTTGCAAGGCTACGGCTGGCTGATCATTCTCGGGCCGGCCGGCTTGCTCAATCACGCGCTACTCGCGAGCGGTCTCGTTCAAAGACCGGTGATGTGGCTGTATCGCGAACATGGGGTGTTGCTCGGTCTGATACAGACGGCGTTTCCGCTTGCCGTGCTGCCGTTGTCGAGCGCGATGCGCGCGGTGTCGCGCTCGTATGAAGAAGCCGCGGCCACGCTCGGCGCAACGCGCTGGCAAACCCTGCGTCACGTGCTGTTGCCGCTGGCGATGCCCGGTCTGGTAGCGGGCGCGCTGCTGGTGTTCGCGTACAACGCCAGCGCGTTCGCCGTGCCGCTTCTGCTCGGCGGACGCCGCGTGCCGATGCTCGCCGTGCTGGTGCACGATCAGGTGGCGCCGCTGCTCAACTGGCCCGCGGCCTCGGCATCAGGCGTCGTGTTGATGGTCGCCACGCTCACCGTGATGGCGCTTTCGCAGCGCCTCGTGCACCGCACGCAACGCCTCGGGGAGGAGTCGCACGCATGAGCACGTCTGTTCAAACCCTGCGCCTGCCGCGCTTCACACGTTTGCCGACGACCATGCCGGGGCAGCTCGGCAAGGCCGCGGCGCTGCTCGCCGCGATCGTGCTGTTGCTAGCCGCGCTGCCGATCCTGACGATGATCACGATGTCGTTCAGCGCAGCCGACACGCTCGAGTTCCCGCCGCACGCATACGGGCTGCACTGGTATCGCGCGGCCTGGCACAGCTTCGTAGCGCCGGACGCGAGCGACACGCTCTCGATGGGCGCCGCGCTCAGCACGAGCCTGATCGTCGCCGTCTCGACGATGCTGATCGCCACGCTCGTCTCGGTGCCCGCCGCCTACGCCTTGAGCCGCTACCGCTTTCGCGGCAAACCGGCGGTCGAGCAACTGGTGGCGCTGCCGCTCGTCTATCCGCTGGTGATGCTCGGCTTGTCGCTGCTGTTGGTGTTCAACGTGCTGCCGGTCGAACTCGGCGTATTCCGTCTCATCATCGCGCACGTGATTCTGGCGCTGCCGTTCACCGTGAAGAATTGCGCGGCGTCGGTGGCGTCGATCGGTCCCGAGTTCGAAGAGGCGGCCTGCGTGATGGGCGCGAGTCCGCGCCGCGCGCTGATCGACGTGATCCTGCCGCTGATGCGCCCCGGCATCCTCGCCGGCATGCTGTTCGCGTTCATCGTCTCGTTCAACGAATTCACCGTCACTTTCTTTCTCTACGGTATCGACACGATGACGCTGCCGGTGTGGCTGTACAGCCGCACGGTGTCGTCGCTCGATCCGACCGTGTTCTGTTTCGCGGTGTTCATCGTCGCGATCGACTTCGCGCTGATCTGGCTGCTCGAAAAACTGATCGGCGACGAAGGCGTTGCGCTTTGACGGTCCCACCATGCTGGAGCATTCGATGACCCATCTGACCTTGCAGGCCGTGACCAAACGCTTCAACGCGGCCCATGCCGTCGACAGCGTCGATCTGAGCGTGCCCGACGGCAAGCTGGTCTGCTTTCTCGGACCGTCCGGTTGCGGCAAGACGACCTTGCTGCGGATGATCGCCGGCCTGGAAACGCCGAGTTCGGGCAGCATCAGTTTCGCCGGCCGCGACATCACGTATCTGCCGGCCAATCAGCGCGACTTCGGCATGGTGTTCCAGTCGCTCGCGCTGTTTCCGCATATGACGGTAGCGCAGAACGTCGCGTATCCGCTCAAGCTGCGCAAGAGCGCGAAGGACGCGCAGGCGCGCCGCGTCGCCGAATTGCTGGAGCTGATCCAACTGCCGCATATGGCGAACCGGCCGGTCACGCAACTCTCCGGCGGCCAGCGGCAGCGCGTGGCGATCGCGCGTGCGATCGCATCGCAACCGAAACTGCTGTTGCTCGACGAACCGCTCTCCGCGCTCGACGCCAAGCTGCGCGAAGCGATGCAGGTCGAAATTCGCCTGCTGCAACAGCGCCTCGGCATCACGACGATCATGGTCACGCACGACCAGCGCGAAGCGATGACGATGGCCGATGAAATCGTCGTGATGGAAAAAGGCCGCATCGCGCAGGCCGGCAAGCCGCTGGACATCTACCGCGACCCGGTGAGCGAATTCGTCGCCGATTTCATCGGCCTCGGCAATATCCTGCCGGTCACTTACGACGGCGCCGGCGGCGTGAGCCTGCCGGGCGGCCGGCGCATTGCCGTTGCGCAAGCTCCGCGCCTGCCGGAATCGGGCCGCGATATCCGTCTGCTGATCCGGCCGGAAGACGTGTGCGTCAAGCCCGTGTCCGGCGATGCCGGGACGAATCGCGTTGCGGGCACGGTGACGTTTATCCGCGATGTCGGCGCCTCGCTCGAAGCAACGATCGATTGCGCCGGCTTCACGCTGACCGCCGCGACGACGCCGCGCGAAACGCCGGGTCTCGCGCTCGGCATGCCGGTGTACGCGGAATTGCCACCGTACGCGTGCAAACTGATCGCCGCCCGCGCGGCCCCTTGAAATCCGCTTATTAAAACCACCGACGTTTTCGACAGAGGAACGACCATGAACCAGACTGCCCAATCAACCACTCGCCGTGTGTTCGCCACGCTCGCCGCGACCCTGGCCTTCACGGGTCTCGGCGCGCTGTGCGCTTTCCCGTCGGCCGCCCATGCCGATGCGCTCGACACGATCGCCAAGTCGGGCACAGTGCGCATCGGCGTATTCGAAGACTATCCGCCGTTCGGTTCGATCGGCCCGGACATGAAGCCGATGGGCTACGACATCGACGTCGCCAACCTGATCGGCCGTGCGCTCAACGCGAAGGTCGAACTCGTCCAGGTGACGGGCGACAACCGCATGGCCTACCTCGCCGACCACAAGGCGGACATGCTGCTGTCGGTCGGCCAGACGCCCGAGCGTGAAAAGGTGATCGACTTCTCGCAGCCGTACGCCCCCTACTACCTCGCCGTGTTCGGCCCGAAAACCCTGACCGTGAAAAACGCCGCCGACCTCGCCGGCAAGTCGATTTCGGTCGCGCGCGGCACGCTGGAGGACCTGAGCGTCAGCAAGATCGCGCCGCCCAGCGCGGACATCAAACGTTTCGACGATCCGAACGGCGCAATTTCGGCATTTATTTCTGGTCAGGTACAGTTGATGGTGGTCGGCAACGACGTCGGTGCGACGATCCTCGCGCGTCATCCGGCGAACGATCCGGAGCAGAAGTTTTCGCTGTTCAGCTCGCCGGATCACGTCGGTTTGAACAAGAACGAGCCGCGTCTGAAGCAGAAAATCGACGACACGATTGCCAAGGCCCGCAAGGACGGCACGATGAACGCGATCTCGCAGAAATGGCTGCGCGCGCCGCTGCCGGCCGATCTCTGAACCTTTTTTGCGCAGACCGGCATGCCGGTCCGCGCCGGAGTTTGACTTCACGATGAGCGCCACGCCATGACCTATGCGTTCGATTTCAGCGGCTTCGGCCTCTATGCGGGGATGCTCGCGCGCGGCGTCGCCGTGACCTTGGGGCTCACAGCCGTGTCCACCCTGCTCGGCGGGCTGGTCGGCATTGCCGGCGCGAGCGTCGCGGTGGCCGGGCCGAAGTGGGCGCGCTGGCTGGTCGCGAGCTATGTCGAGCTGATCCGCAACACACCTTTCATCGTGCAGCTGTTCTTTGTCTTCTTCGGTCTGCCGAGCCTGGGCATTCACATCGACGAAATCCAGGCCGCGATTCTGGCGATGACCGTCAATCTCGGCGCCTACGCGATCGAGATCGTGCGCGCCGGCATCGATTCGATTTCGCGCGGCCAGGTGCAGGCGGCGCAGGCGCTTGGCCTGCATGGCCGCCAGGTGTTTCGCTATGTCGTGCTGCCGCAGGCGCTCGCCAATGTGTTTCCGGCGCTGCTGAGCCAGGTGCTGATCGTGATGCTCGGCTCGGCTGTCGTGTCGCAGATCTCGGTGCCCGATCTGACCTACGCGGCCAACTTCATCCAGTCGCGCAACTTCCGCTCGTTCGAGAGCTACGTCATCATCACCGCCACTTACCTGCTGCTGTCGATCCTGCTGCGGCGATTATTGAACCGATTTGGACGCGGACTGTTCGCCGGCCGCGCAGCGCGGGGCGCCGACAGCGCGCCGCGCAACTGGCGCACGCGCCTGGCGTGGCGCGGCGCACGCACTCTGCCGACGGAGCGTTGATCATGGTCGAATTCACGCTGTGGGACATCGCCCGCAATCTGCTGCTTGCCGCCCGCTGGACGGTGTTGCTGTCGCTGATCGCGTTTGTCGGCGGCGGCATCGTCGGGCTGCTGCTGTTGGCGATGCGCGTTTCGCCGTTGCCCTGGCTGCGCCGCATCGTCGTGGTGTACGTCGAAGTGTTTCAGGGCACGCCGCTCCTGATGCAGCTGTTTCTCGCATTCTTCGGGCTGCCGCTGCTCGGTGTCGACGTGTCGCCCTGGGTCGCGGCAACCGTCACGCTGACGCTTTATACGAGCGCGTATCTGGTCGATATCTGGCGCGGCTGTGTCGAAGCGGTGCCGCGCGGCCAGTGGGCCGCCGGCGCCAGTCTCGGCATGACGTTCGGTCAGCAACTGCGCTATATCGTGTGGCCGCAGGCGCTGAAAATCGCGGTTGCGCCGACAGTCGGCTTTCTCGTGCAAGTGGTGAAAAGCACCGCGCTCGCGTCGATCATCGGCTTCACCGAGCTGACCAAGACCGGCACGATGATCACCAACGCCGCGTTCCGGCCGTTCCCGATCTACGGCATGGTCGCGATGATTTACTTCGCGATGTGCTTCCCGTTGACATGGTATGCGCGAGTGCTGGAGAAGCGGCAGAAGGTCGGGCAGCACCGGTGATTGATTTGCGGCCATGAAAAAAAGCGGCAACCGTTCTACACGGTTGCCGCTTTTTTTTGCCTATCCGGCGTGATTAGCGCGCTGCTTGCGTCGATTTCCGCAGCTTCGCCACGTCTTCCGCGCTCACCGCCGGCGCACCGTTGCTCCACCCGGCGCGCACGAACGTCAACACGTCGGCGATCTGCCGATCGTTGAGCACCGGTGCGTATTGCGGCATCGGGTACGGCGCGGGAACACCGCCGATCACCAGATCGCCCGTGCCGTTCAGCGTCACGTTGACCAGCGACGACGGGTCCTTCTCCAGCACGTTCGGATTGCCGGCCAAAGGCGCCAGCATCGGCGCGAAGCCTCGTCCATCGACGCCGTGACAATGCATGCAATACGCCGTATAGACGCGCGCGCCGGCATCGTTCGCGGGGCGGTTCAACGACACCTTCGTGGCCTGCGGATCGTAGGTGTAAGGCGCCGCGCCCGTGCCGCCCGCCGGCGGCAACGACTTCAGATACGTCGTCATCGCGGCTATGTCGGCGTCTTTCATGGCCTGCGTGCTGTTGTTGATCACGCTGGTCATCGAGCCGAACGCCGACGCATGGCGATTCGCGCCGGTCTTCAGGAACGCCGTCAGATCCTGCTCGTTCCAGCGGCCGAGACCGACGTTGTGCTCGCCGCTCAGATTCGCCGCGAACCAGCCGTCGAGCGGACCGCCGGTCAGGAAGGCGCTG
This sequence comes from Paraburkholderia lacunae, assembly GCF_003353175.1. Lineage (GTDB taxonomy): Bacteria > Pseudomonadota > Gammaproteobacteria > Burkholderiales > Burkholderiaceae > Paraburkholderia > Paraburkholderia lacunae. The sequence continues at coordinate 61,095 of NZ_QHKS01000019.1, forward strand.
CCGGATTCATCCAGCGCCTTCTCTTGGAACGCGATGCCGCGCGGCGTGTGACACGAGCCGCAGTGCCCCAGCCCCTGAATCAGATACGCGCCGCGATTCCACGCGACATCCTTGCCGGGCTTGTCCTGATAGACGCCTTTCTCCAGAAACACCATGTTCCATATCTTCAACGGCCAGCGCATGTTCAACGGCCATTTGATGTCCGGCTCGCGGTTCGCCTGCTGCACGGGCGCGACGCCGTTCATGAAGAACGCGTAGAGCGCCTTCATGTCGTCGTCGTTGACCTTGGCGTAGGACGGATACGGCATCGCCGGATACAGGTTGTGGCCGTCTTTCGCGACGCCTTCGCGCATCGCCCTCGCGAAGTCCTCCTCGGTGTAACTGCCGATGCCGGTGGCCGGATCGGGCGTGATGTTGGTCGTGTAGATCTGGCCCATCGGCGTGGCCATCGGCAGGCCGCCCGCGAACGGCTTGCCCTTCGGCGCCGAGTGACAGGCCACGCAATCGCCGACTTTCGCGAGATACGCGCCGCGTTGCACCAGCGCCTGATCGGCGGCGCGCGCCGGGGTTTGGGTCAGGAACGGCAGTGCCACGCACAGTGCCGCACCGAAACTCTTGAGTGTGTTTTTCATGTCGGGCTCCTGTCGATCGGAGTTAGCGCTTTAGCTGTCGACCGGAGTTCACGCTTTAGCGTGTTACTCCGGTCCCATGCAAAGCACTTACTCCGATCCCATGCTATGCACTCCGATCCCATGCAAAGCTGTTAGGCGGATTGCAACTGGCTGCCGACCGGCAATTGCCGCAGCCGCTTGCCGGTGGCCGCATAGATCGCGTTCGCGAGTGCGGGCGCGAGCGCCGCCGTGCCCGGTTCGCCGATGCCGCCGGGCGCTTCGCTGCTCTTCACGATATGCACCTCGATGGCCGGCGTCTGATCGATGCGCAACATCCGGTAGTCGGTGAAATTGCTCTGCTCGACGCGGCCGTCCTTGATCGTGATCTCGCTATAAAGCGCCGCCGTGATGCCGAAGATGATGCCGCCCTGCACCTGCGCTTCGACCGTGTTCGGATTGACCACCATGCCGCAATCGACCGCGCACACCACGCGGTTCACCGTCACCTCGCCCTTGTCGACTGTGACATCGGCGACTATCGAGAAGAAGCTGCCGAACGCGTGCATCACCGAGACGCCACGCCCCTGCCCCTTCGGCATCGCGTTGCCCCAGTTCGCGGCCCGCGACGCGGTATTGAGCACGTTGAGCGCGCGCGGCGTCTTGCCGAGCAGGTCCTGACGATATTTGACCGGATCGATCTTCGCCTGCGCCGCCAGTTCATCGATAAAACTCTCGACCACGAACGCGCTGCGCGTCGGGCCCACGCCGCGCCAGAAGGCAGTCGGTACCGCATGCGGCTCCTGACGCACGTAGTCGACCAGCTGATTCGGCAAGTCGTACGGCAAGTCCGCCGCGACTTCGACGGCATCCGGATCGAGTCCGTTTGTGAACGCGGGCGGCGCGAAGCGCGCCAGAATCGACGAGCCCACGATCCGGTGCTGCCATGCGATCGGCTTGCCGTTCGCGTCGAGCCCGGCGGAAATCCTGTCGTAGTAGTACGGCCGGTACATGTCGTGCTGGATGTCCTCTTCGCGCGTCCAGACGACCTTCACCGGCGTCGACACCTGTTTGGCGACCTTCACTGCCTGCGTCACCATATCGAACTCGAGCCGCCGGCCGAAGCCGCCGCCGATCAGATGGTTGTGCACGACGATCTTCCCGGCGGGCAAACCGGTCACGGCGACGGCGGCATCCACCACACGCGTCGGCACTTGCGAGCCGAGCCAGATATCGCAGCCGTCCGGCCGCACGTGGACCGTGCAATTGATCGGCTCCATCGTGGCGTGAGCAAGGAATGGCTGCTGATAGACCGCATCGACGCGTGTCTTCGCGTTCGAAAACGCGTTGCCGACGTTGCCCTCCTTACGCGCCACCGCGCCGTTGCGCTGCGACGCATTGGCGAGATCGTCGACGATCTGCTTCATCGAGATATTCGCGCCCGCGCCTTCGTTCCACTTGATATCGAGCGCTTGCACGCCGCGTTTGGCCGCCCAGGTGTGGTCGCCGATCACGGCCACGGCATTGTCGATCCTGACGACCTGGCGCACGCCGGGAATCTTCTTCGCGTTGGTATCGTCGACGCTCGCGAGCGTCCCGCCGAGCACCGGGCAGTTCGCGATCGCCGCGTAGACCATGTCCGGCACGCGTACGTCGAGGCCGAACAGGGCGGTGCCGTCGACCTTCTCCGGCGAGTCGAGGCGCTTGACCGGCGTGCCGATCAGCTTGAAATCCTGCGGGTCCTTGAGCTTGACGTTCTGCGGCGCAGGCAGTTTCGCGGCGGCCCCGGCCAATTGCCCGTAGTCGATGCTGCGATTGCTGGCCGCGTGAATCACCTGGCCTGCCTGCGCATGGCAGCTGGCCGGGTCCACCTGCCACTGCTGCGCAGCCGCGCTGATCAATACGGTGCGTGCGGCCGCGCCGGCGCGGCGCATCGGCTCCCACGCATAACGGATCGACGTCGAGCCGCCGGTGAGCTGGCCGCCGAGCAGCGGGTCCATGAAGAGCTTTTCGTTCGGCGGCGCGTGGTCGAGCGTAACCGAGTCGAGCGGCACTTCGAGTTCTTCGGCGATCAGCATCGGGATCGACGTATAGACGCCCTGGCCCATCTCGACCTTCGGCATCACCAGCGTGACCTTGCCTGCCGTGTCGATCTGGATGAACGCGTTCGGCTCGAACACGCCGTTTTGCGGCGCTTCAATGCCGTCACCGCCGATCACCGATTTGCCGGCTTTCTGGTCCTGGCTGACGGCCGGCATGCTGAAGCCGAGCAGCAGGCCGCCGCCCGTCGCCGCGCCCACCGTCACGCCGAACTTCAGGAACGTGCGGCGCGTGATGCCGCCACGCTTGCCACCCGTCGACGGCTGCGCGCCGTTTTGTGCATCGAGCAATCCCCGGGACATGTCAGGCCCCCTTCGCGGCTTGCTTGATCGCCGCGCGGATGCGGTTGTACGTCCCACAGCGGCAGATGTTGCCGGCCATGGCGGCGTCGATGTCCGCGTCGGAGGGATTCGGGTTGCTTGCCAACAGCGAAGCCGCCGACATCACCTGCCCCGACTGGCAGTATCCGCATTGCACGACATCCAGTTGACGCCATGCCTGCTGGACCTTCTGCCCGGCCGGCGTGTTGCCCACTGCTTCGATAGTGGTGATCTTCCTGTCGCCGACCGCGGACGCCGGCAGCACGCACGAGCGTACCGCGACGCCGTCGAGATGCACGGTGCACGCGCCGCATTGGGCGATGCCGCAACCGAACTTGGTGCCGGTCAAGCCGACGATGTCGCGCAAGACCCACAGCAAGGGCATGTCGGGCGGTGCATCGACGGTATGGGTCTGGCCGTTGATGTTAAGCGTTGTCATGGGCGGCTCCGATTGGCGTTTATTGTTTATCAGTCTGTTTAGACGGGGACGTTGAACCAAAACGCAAAGGCGTGCCGCGTTTATTCGACAAGCCGTACTAATACGCGATGAGGCTGGTGTGCGATTGAAGCGGAAGATCGGTGCAGCGCGAGAGCGCCATAAGGGACGGGGAAATTGTAGCCGCCGCGAAAAAAATTCGCCGCGACGCTGCACGTGTTCGTGCGCGGACAAGCGCCCGGCCCGATTGCGAGGAGAAGCTGAAACGGGATTCAAATCAATGCGTTACCGTCGGCTCGACGATTCGCGCTAACGCAGCGCAGGCGATTGCCGAGTTGTTCCTGATTCATTGCCGAGCGATTTTGTTAGCATGGGTATGGCTTGACCCAATCAGCCGGCTTGATCCGGCCTGACTGTCTGACAGAAGCGCGAAAGGAGCAGCACGATGAACGACCAGCAAAACATTCAATTCCTCTCGGAGATTCGCCGACCGCTATTGACGCTGCATAAGGCGATTCTCGATCACGAACGCGCCTCGTATGAAAAGGAATTTGGTCCGGTAACGCCCGCGGCATTCCTGCAAGTGCTCATCAACGGTTCGGCGTTTCGCTGGCTGACGCCGCTCTCCACCGTCATCGCCAACGTCGACGAGATTCTCGACGATAAAGAGGCCGACTCGGCCGACCGGCTCGCCGCAGTCGAAGCGGTCACGGGGCTCTTCTCTCCCAATCAGCCCGACAATGCCTTTCTGCCGCGTTATCTGCCGCTGTTGCAGGCCGATCCGGCGATCCTGCATCACCACGGCGAGGTCTCGCAACTGCTGCGGGGCACTCAAACGAAGTAGCCGGCTGCGCTACTCATCCACTTCGTCGACATGGGCCGAAGACGTCTTCGGCTCCCGAATTCCCTCACCATTGCAGAACGCGCGTTCTGGCCGATAAGGCGTCGTCCGCTGCAACTCGGAATCGGCCTGCCCAGCGTGATTACCGAGCTTCCCGGCACCGGCCGACACAACAACACCTTCTTTCAAGGCAATTCGTGCTCGATTCGTAATAGTTCGCCGTACCGGCGCTGCCCGCAAGTCGATCGGCCAGTGCGATGCATGACAATCCCTGGCTTTGCTGAATAAATCAAAGGTGAGGTTTTGCGGGAGACATACAGCGAATGCGCGACGACGCAAGCCGATCGACACTCTTTATATGAGCCTGTTAAGGTAAGCGGACTTTCTCACGATGCTCCCCGCTATGAAAAACTGGCCGCTCACCGAAAGCTATGCATTCCGTGCTCAAACCGTGCGCTTTCACGTAACCGGCAACGGTCCGCCGTTGGTGCTGATTCATGGCACACCGTTTTCTTCGTATGTGTGGCATCGCATCGCCCCGTACCTCGCGCAGATTCGCACTGTCTATTACTACGACCTGCTCGGCTATGGCCAATCGCAGCAGTGCGACGGTCAGGACGTGTCGCTCGGCGTGCAGAATGTTCTGCTGGCGGAATTGCTCGCGCATTGGCAACTGAAGAGTCCAGACGTCATAGCACATGACTTCGGCGGTGCGACTTCGTTGCGTGCGCATCTGATCGACGGTTGCGACTATCGCAGCCTTACGCTGATCGATCCGGTCGCCGTCGCGCCGTGGGGTTCGCCGTTCGTGCGGCACGTGCGCGAGCACGGCGACGCGTTCGCCGGACTGCCGCCTTATATCCACGAAGCGGTGGTGAAAGCGTATGTGCGTGGCGCCGTCGCACGCGATATTCCAGAACAGGAACTCGCGCCTTACGTGACACCGTGGCTCGGCGAAACCGGACAAGCCGCGTTCTACCGGCAGATCGCGCAAATGGACCAGCGCTACACCGACCAGGTCGAAGCGCGCTATCCGCAGGTGCGGTGTCCGACGCAAATCCTGTGGGGCGAAGACGACCAATGGATTCCGCTGGAGCGCGGCCGTCAACTAGCCGGCGCGATACCGGGGGCGCGTTTTCAGGCGGTGCCGAAGGCAGGTCATCTGATGCAGGAAGATGCACCCGAAGCGATTGTCGCGGCGGCGCTGCGCTGGTTGGATTAAATACGCTCGGCCGATCCTCGAGTTCGTTCGGTATCTGATCCGGATGCTCCCTCAACCGCGCCCTTGAGGCAAATAGGGCATCGGATCGATCGGCTTGCCGTCGCGGCGCAACTCGAAACCCACGGAAACGCGCGAGTTCTTTTCGTCGCCCATCTCGGCGATCTGCTGCCCCTGCACCACGATTTCGCCGGTCTTGACCAGCAGCTTGCGGTTATGCGAGTAGGCGGTCAGAAAGTCCTTGTTGTGCTGGACGATGATCAGACTGCCGTAGCCGTTCAGGCCCGTGCCGGCATACATCACCTTGCCGTCGGCCGCAGCCCGCACCGGATCGCCCGCCTTGCCGCCGATTTCAATGCCACGCGTTTCGCCAGGCTGGAAGCTCTCGAGGACCTTGCCGCCCGCCGGCCACGCCAGCGAGACGCCTTTCGCGTGCCGCCGGGTCTGCTGCGCGACTTCGCGCGCGTCGGCCGCGCTGGGCGCGGCTGGCTGAGCGGCTGCCGCCGAGGCCGTGGGCGATGCCGACTGAGCCGCAAGCTGAGCGGCTGCCGCCGAGGCCGTGGGCGATGCCGACTGAGCCGCAAGCGGCGCAGCCGACGCGGACGCCGCCGCAGCCTTGGCAGCGGCCGCCGCCGCGTTGGCCGCCCGCACGGTTTCCGGCGATGCGACGTGCAGCACCTGCCCCCTCTTCAGCCGCGAGGACGGCTTCAGGCCGTTCCATGCCTGCAACTGTCCGACACTGCAATTGTTGCGCTGCGCGATGCGCGCCAACGTATCGCCGCGCTTGACGCGATACACCAGCTGCGACGCCTTCTTGAGCGCCGCGTCGTAATTGGCCTTTGCCTGCGCCGCAGCACCCGCATCGGGCGCCGGCGTCGCCGAAGCAACGGGTGCATCCGAAGCTGCCGCGCCGGACGCAGCCGCTGCACTGGATGCCGCTTCCGTCTGCGCGCCCTGCTGCCCCACATTCGCACAACCGCTGACCGCCAGCGCAACCCATACGCCGGCCAAACCGGCCATCATTGTTCTGTCGAAACGCTTTCCCAACATGTTCGACTCCTGCCTTATTCATTGGCGGGCCGGGGTGCCGGCGTGCCGCAAGCGATGCGCGCGTTCGTACGACGCGCTGCGATCCCCGCGGCACGGCGAGGCCGCCTCGTGCGGCGCCCACCCAGGCCCTACCGTTTATTCAAATCCTGCTACCCCTGCGGGGTGCCCTAAAACCGGCGATCTTCAGCGAAAAGGGCCAGATTGCCGATTAAAATCTAAGCGGAATTGTAAAATGCATTTTGCAAAAACGCGCCGAGCGGAACACTCTGATACAAATATTTCGGACGGTATTGCAGCGGGCCGCTGCTTGCGGTGTGGCACGCGGCGCGGCTGGGCGCCGTCGAAATAGCCGGCAACGGCTCCGCCTCGACGACCGGCCGATAACGTTTTCTTTAACGGCAAAGCGCCGCTAAAACTTGAATCGCCGGCCGCAGGCGAAGGCACGAGCGGACGAAGAGAGCGAGGACGGCGGCGTGCGCCGAATGAGCGGAATTCAGCCAGCGGGGCTAGCGGCGAGGCTAGCTAGAGTATTGCCCCTGATAAAGCACATAGCCGACCGGATGATGCGTGAAGTGCAGCACCGGCAGCACGGGATTCTCGTTGTCGGCGGTCGGATAGGCGCTGGCGTCCGGAATGTATTCGCCTTGCGCCTCGATAGGCTGCCCGGCCTGCAAGCCCGGAATCTCCTGTGCCAGCCCCTCGTTGTCGCCGAAACGCACGGCGACGAATACTTCCGTGCCCACCAGATTCTGCGTACCGCCTTCGAACTTCACGACCTTGTCGATCTTGATGACGAAGTGCTGGTGATTCGCGCCGTGGTGATTGTCCGGACTGGCGAACACCTTCGTGATCGTGCCTTGCACGCAAGCCAGCGGCGCGCCCAGCGAATGGGCGTAACGATGATGAGGAAGGATCTGCGTCGCGCGATTGCTCATGAAGTCTCCGGGAAGGGAATCGGGTTTTCCGCGGCGAAACGTGGCACGCCGCTGGACAAGCCGTTCGACATCCTGCCCGGCGTGGAATTCAAGTCCAACCTGAACGTCCGCGCCCGGCACCGCGCGTGTGAATTTTCGTCGAGTGGGTCGCGGAGCTCGTCAGCGACTGTGTGCCCGCCGCTAGAACTTATGCCGTATCGCCGCCCGCACCACGACCTGCCTCGACGTCGATGAAGGCCCCTGGGTGCCGGGCGTAAAGGCTTCGTCGAGTATCGAATACGTCAGGTCGCCGGTCACCTGCTGATACTCGCCCTGAATGTACAGGTCGGTGCGCTTGGACAAGTTGTAATCCGCCATCAGGCCGAACGAATGGATTCTCGGCTTCACGCCGCCGCTCGAGGCGTCGTAGGTTTCCATCGTGTACACATACTGGGCGCCGACGAACAGCATCGGCGAGATCTGATACTTGCCGTTCAACTCGAAGTTCTGGTATTTGAGCGAGTTCAGCAACACGCCGGGCGGCACCAGCGGGGTCACGCCGAGGTAGCCGTTGCCGGTGGGATCCAGGTAGTGCGAGTTGCTGTACGAGAAGCCCGCAGTGGCCGGGCCGAAGGTGTAGGTGATGCCGCCGCCGAATACACGCATGCGGGCGGCGATAAAGCTGGCGTCGTTCGCGGTGATCGCACCGTTCGCGCCGTTGCCGGGGTTGTTGGCATGCAGATACGCGGCGGCCACCAGCAGGCCGCCATAGGCGTACTGGCCGCCGAAGCTGTACGCGCGATTGTTCGCGAAGTTCGTATCGTTGCTGAAGCTGTAAGTGCCGCCGAACTGGAAGCCGGAAATCTGCGGACTGGTGTACTTGACCGTGTTGTCGAGGCGAAACGTATTGTCGGTGTTGTCGTTATCGTAGGGGTGCGAGAACAGCGAGCCGGCCCAGCTGCCATTGGCCGTGGTCTGCGCCAGATAGTCGACCACCGAGTCGTACTGCCGGCCGAACGTCAATCCGCCGTACTGCTGGGCGCTCAGGCCGACAAAGGCTTGGCGGCCGAACATCCGGCCGCCTTGGCCGAGCCTGCCGGAATTGACGTCGAAACCGTTTTCCAGCTGGAAGATTGCTTTCAGGCCGCCGCCCAACTCCTCCGAGCCTTTGAGGCCCCAGCGGCTGCCTTGCGCATAGCCGCTCGCCAGTTCGTAGACATGGCCCCGGCCGACATTGTTGGTGTAGTTGATGCCTTCATCGAGGACGCCGTACAAGGTCACGCTGGTCTGCGCGAACCCGGACACGGCAAATAGGGCGGACACAGCGGCAGAGACAGCCAGCGCGAACACTTGCTTGTTCATGAAGATCTCCCTGCACTCGAGCAACGGGACTCGACCCGACCGCTTTCTTATGACGCTCTGATTACGCCTTGATCAACCCCGACCTACTTTCAGGAAATCCTCACACGCCGTTAGCTCGCCGTCCATCGGGTGTCGCTGCCTTATCTCAAAACGTTGCGAAATCTCCACGAGCGCGCAGGGACGGCTGTTACAGCGACACATATTCAGGTAGACGGCAGCGCGCCGACCGGAGTTAAACCCGCCCTCCGACGCGGGACATGGGCCGGCGCCGCACAGCTGCAAGCGGCCTTGTCACACGACGAAATACAATTGAAAGTTTTTTGCGGCGCTGCAGCGGAACTCCCCGCATTCAAACGAGTCATTTTTACTGTCCCTGCAGCCGCGCCACGTGTGCCGGCCTGAAAGCGGCGACACGGATCGCGTATCCGCGGGGCGGCCATCCGCCGTAGCACCCAATCCAATTCAAAAGCCTTGTGAGACGCCCGCCGCGCTGTACTAGCGCGCCGTCGCATGGGGCTGCCTGTTGCATGACCTGGCGCCATACAATGCAAAAGTCGCAATCCCGTCTCATCGAGCTCGATTTTTTTCGCGGGCTGGTTCTACTGATCATCGTCGTCGACCACATCGGCGGCAGCATTCTGTCGCGTGTCACGTTGCATGCGTACGCGCTATGCGATGCCGCCGAGGTGTTCGTGTTCCTCGGCGGCTTCGCTACCGCGACCGCCTATGCCGCACTGGCTGAACGGCGTACCGAGGCGATCGCGCGCAGCCGCTTCCTGCGGCGCTCGCTGGAGATCTATCGCGCGTTCCTTGTCACGGCCGGCTTGATGCTGCTGGTCAGCGCGGTGCTCACCGCGTTCAGCATCGACGGCCCCAATCTCGCCACCACCGATCTCGACGATCTGATCGACTCGCCCGTGGACGCCTTGCGCGACATCCTGCTGTTTCGCCGTCAGCCGTATCTCGCTTCGGTGCTGCCGATGTACGCGTTCTTCGCCCTGCTGGTGCCGATGATTCTGCCGCTCGCGCGCAGCAAGCCATGGCTATTGCTGGCGGGCAGCGTCGCGCTGTGGGCCGGCGCCCCGGCAATCGACGCCTATTTGCCGGCCGCGCCGGACATGCATTGGGACTTCAATCCGTTCGCCTGGCAGGTCCTGTTCGTGCTCGGCGTACTGGCGCGTTGCCAGCCGGTCTATCAGCGGATCAGCGCGCACCGTTTGGGCTGGCTCGTCTGCCTGCTGGCGCTCGCGGTGGTGGCCGCCGCGGCTTACTACAAGCTCTTCATTGAAAGCGAACCGCTCGACGCCAGCCTCAAGCAAAACCTCTCCTATCTGCGCGCGGTGAATTTCCTCGCGATTGCGTGGCTGGTCGCGAACCTGATCGAGCTTGGCTGGGCGAAGAAGCTCGCTCAATGGTTGCCGTGGGTCGGCATGATCGGCCGCAAGGGGTTGCTATGTTTTATCGCCGGCGCCGTGATTTCGCTGGTCGTCGATTCGGTGCTGTATGCCGCCACCGACGGCTATCTGGATTATCCGTTCGGCCTCGTCGCCGACGCGTTCGCGGTCGGCGCGTTATTCGCTGTCGCAAAAGCGTCCGAGCCGCTCACGCGCTTCTGCACCCGGCTTTTAAACCGGCTCGCCGCCCTGCGCCTCGGCACCTCGCCCTGAAGACTGCGCCGCTCGCGCCCGTGATGCCGCAAGGCGCCACGGATTGGTACGTCGATCACAAGGAGAAGATGGAGATGGCTTTCTTCGACGATCTGCTGCCCGAGATCGAAGCTCGTTATGCAGCCGCAGCGCAGCGCGGCGGACGGATGATCGGCGGGGCGTCCCCCTCGGGGCACTGCGCTATGCGATGACGCAACCCGAGCGCTTTTGCGGCGGAGTCAGGCCTCCGGGCTGAATGCAAGCACAGCTCGCGTGCAACTATTGCACGAGATCGGTCCACAGCACCATCAGCACGGTCATGAGCGCGGGCCCGATGAACAGACCCAGCAGCCCGAACGTCTCCGCGCCGCCGAGAATGCCGAACAACACCAGTAGGAACGGCAAACGCGTCGAGTTGCCGATCAGCACCGGCCGCACGAAATGCTCGGCGATGAACACGACGACAGAACCGAACACAGCAAGCCCGATGGCCGCGGCAACCGAGCCTTGCGCGAACAGCCACAAGGCCGCGAGGCCAAACGTGATCGGCGCGCAGAATGGCAGCATCGCGGCGATCGCCGTGACGAGTCCGAGCAACGCGGCATGCGGCAAGCCCGTGACGAAATAAGCGATGCCGAGCAACGCACCCTCGCCGATTCCAACCACGACCAGCCCTGACACCGTGCCGCGCACTGCCGCCGCCATGTGCTCGACGAGGCGTGCGCCGTCGTCGCCGAAGCCACGCCGCACACCTTTGAGAATCGAGCCGGACAGACGCGGCCCCGCCTGAAAAATCACGAACAGTGCGACCAGCATGAACGCGAACACCATCACGCTGTGCGCCACGCGCTCGCCGACATGCCGGCCGAGCGTCATCACCGTCGTGCTGTGCAGGCCTTTCATCGCCGGCGATTCGCGTAATGGCGCAGCGAGATTGGTCTGCCACCAGGTTGAAATCTGTTGCGCGCCGAATGGCAACCGCTCAATCAAGCCCGGCATCGCAATGCCGTTGTCCTGCGCGGTTCTGAACCAGTCCGACAGGTCGCGGGCCTCGCGTAACGCTTGCGCGATGCCGACGCCGACCGGCAGCACCACCAGCAAGGCAATCGCCAGCGTCAATAGCGCGGCGATCAGCGTGGTGCGGCCGGAGAACCAGCGGCTTCCCTCCACCCGGCGCAACAACGGCCACAGAGCGATCGCGATGACGCCCGCCCAGGCCACGACCGCAATGAAATCCCGCACGACCCACAATGCCAGCAGCACCAGTGCCACGTACAACACGAGCGAAGCCGCTTTCTGCTTTTTCAGGCAACCGGGTGTCGGCGATTCGGACGAAGCAGCCGGGGGGCGTGAAATCATGTGACCTCTTGTCGATATGTGCGCGAGCCGACCGGAAACATGCAAACCCGCTACACTTGCATCGCACGGTCGCTCGACAATTTCGACATCTTAAAGGAAGCGCACCGACGCCCTCTACAGACGGCTCCTCCCGTCGCATTGCGGTCAACACTGCGTTGCAAAAATCCGCGCTATCGCAAAATCTGACTCGATCATGCCCGTCAAGCCCCGTGATTTCGGGTATGCACGAATGTCAAGTTTCATTGTTGCTAATTGCAGAACAGTGTTTCAACTGCCGCACAATGGCTATCCGACGCGCACGGGACTACATTCGGCACACCACAATACGGAGCCGACCATGATGACCATAGAGTCCATCGCCCTTGACGGTGCCAATGGCGTACGCATCGAGATTCTCGAGCGCTCCGACACGACACTGGTGATCCGTTGGGTCGAGCCAGGGCGCTGCCACTACGGTGAGCAGCGGTGGCGCCGGCGGTCCGCGCATACTTCCGGTACCTGCGCTGTGTCGCGGCGGAAAATTCGTCGCGGCGACGCTGTTTTTAAACCGGCTGAGCGGCCGGCGCCCTCTAATGCTTCCGCAATGATTGCAGCCGAGGTGTTGTGCGCTCTGGCTGATGAGGTTTGAGGTTTTCTCTTTTCTGATTTGTTTTGTTGGCGGTTCTCTGCGCGTGGCGCTTTATGTCTGCGCACTTACGGCGTTGCCTTCCTTTCCTTTTTCTGCGTTGCCTTGAGTTCGAAGAGAAGGCCTCCTGGCGCACAAAGCAAAGTCGATGCCGCCCGCACAGGGGCAACGCCGATAAACCAATATAAAAAAGAACGGCGAACGCCGAAAAAGCACAGAAACGTGCCATCGCCGCAAGCATACAAACAACCAGCGCCGCGAAGGCAAAAGACCCGAACGAAGCCCGACATCGCAAGCACATAAACAAACCCGCCGGGAGGGCAAATAGAACAAAGCAGCGCCCTCCAATTGCGCCCTTGCGCCGCGCATGCCGCCTGCGTTAATGTGGGCCACATTGCGTCATGTCACTGTGGCAGTCCCTGGCGTCACGCTGAAGTAGTCCACTCTCCCACCCACCGCGCTGCCCGTTCGCGGCGCCGTTAGAGGCCAGACCATGGCAGAAGACACCCCGGAAACTCGCGTGGCTGCGGCCCCCGTCGCCCCGCTGGTTGCACCGCAGCAATTCTCCCTCGACGTTCTGCTCGAGAAATACGCGAAAGGCGACGAACAATCGGCTGACGACGTGTTCAAACGCGTCGCCCGCGGCGTCGCTCAGGCCGAACCGGAAGCGCTGCGCGAATCGGTGGAAGCATGCTTCGTCGACAATCTGCGTCACGGCGCGCTCGGTGCCGGCCGTATCATGAGCGCGGCGGGAACCGGCATCGCCGCCACCCTCATCAATTGTTTCGTGCAGCCGGTCGGCGACTCGATTCAAGGTGTCGACGAGCAAGGTCTCCCCGGCATCTATGTCGCATTGCTGCAGGCCGCGGAAACGATGCGCCGCGGCGGCGGCGTCGGTTATAACTTCTCCGCGATCCGTCCCAAAGGCGCGCGCGTTCACACCACCAGTTCGTCGGCGTCAGGTCCGTGCAGCTATATCGACGTGTTCGATGCATCGTGCCGCACCGTTGAAAGCGCCGGCTCGAGGCGTGGCGCCCAGATGGCGGTGCTGGACTGCAATCACCCGGATCTACTCGAATTCATCGAAGCCAAACATTCGAAAGGCCGCTGGAACAACTTCAATGTGTCGGTCGCGGTCACCGACGAATTCATGCGCGCGGTCGAAGAAGATCAACCCTGGCAGCTCGTCCATCGCGCCGATCCGTCACCCGCGTTGCGGGCTGCCGGCGACCTGCGGCAACGCGGCGACGGCCTGTGGGTCTACAGCGAAAGGCCCGCCCGAGAAATCTGGGATCGCATCATGCGTTCCACCTACGATATCGCGGAGCCAGGCATCGTATTCATGTCGCGCATGAACGAGGACAACAATCTGCGCGCGCTCGAAACCATCCGCGCCACCAATCCGTGCGGCGAACAACCGCTGCCGGCATACGGTTGCTGCAATCTGGGGCCGTTGAATCTCACGCGCTTCGTGATCGACCCGTTCGTGCAAATGAAAGGCCGCCAGCCTTCCTTCGATTGGGACGGGCTCGCCCAGCGCACGCGCACGCAAGTGCGCTTTCTCGACAATGTGCTCGACGTCACTCTGTGGCCGCTGCCGCAGCAATACGACGAGTCGCGCGCCAAGCGGCGCATCGGTGTGGGCTTCACCGGGCTCGGCGACACGCTGGTGATGCTTGGCCTGCGCTACGACTCGCAGGCAGGACGCGATTTCGCGGTGCGCATCGCGCAGCTGATGCGCGACGAGGCCTATCGGGCGTCGGTCGAGCTGGCGTGCGAACGCGGCGCGTTTCCGCTGTTCGACGCCGAACGCTATCTGGAAGCCGGCACGTTCGCGTCGCGCCTGCCCGACGACATCCAGCAAGCCATCCGCCGCGACGGCATCCGCAACAGCCATCTGCTGTCGATCGCGCCCACCGGCACGGTCAGTCTCGCGTTCGCGGACAATGCGTCGAACGGCATCGAGCCCGCCTTCTCGTGGACCTACACGCGCATGAAGGTGATGGCCGACGGCGGCCGCGAATCGTTCGACGTCGAAGACTACGCGTACCGGCTCTATCGCGAACTCGGCGGCGACGTCAAGGCGTTGCCGGACTACTTTGTCAGTGCGCTCGAAATGTCGGCGCACGACCATCTCGACATGATGGCCGCCGTGCAGCCCTACGTGGATACGTCGATCTCGAAGACCGTGAATGTGCCGGCGGACTATCCGTTCGACGCGTTCGAAAGCCTTTATTTCGACGCGTGGAAAGGCGGACTCAAGGGCCTCGCCACTTACCGGCCCAACGAAACGCTCGGTGCGGTGCTCAGCGTGAGCCCGCAGCAAGTGGAGGACACGCTTGCCGAGACGGATCTCGATCCGCTGCGCATCGCCATCGATCATCGGCCCAAGGGTGAGTTGCCGGCGATCATCGAAAAAGTCGAGTATCTGACGCAGGCCGGCAAAAAGTCGCTGTACGTGGCGGTGTCGTTCATCGAAGTAACCGGCCGGCTCGGCGGCGACGACGTCACGATCGAGCGCCCGATCGAGTTCTTCATTCCGACCGGTCAGCGCGACGAGTCGCAGCAATGGATCACTGCGACGATGCGCTCGCTGTCGCTCGCGGCGCGTGGCGGCTTTGTCGCGCGTAACTTGCAGGACATGCGCAAGGTCTCGTGGGATCGCGGGCAGGTGCGGCTAGGCGAGGTGCAAAGACTCGACGGTCATCGGACGCCGCGTTGGCACGATTCGGAAGTCGCGGCGCTCGCTTTTGCGATCCAGCAGATCTTGCATCGGCGCGGGTTCCTCGACGCCGAAGGCAATCAGGTGCCGTCGCGGATGCTGGCACGCCTGCCGCGCGGGCAGATGAAGGCCGAAATTGCGCTGACGGCGGATTTCGGCCTACGCCCTCATCCAGGCGAAGCTGAAGGAACCGCCACGCAATCCGGCAGCTCGCCGGCGCTGCACACCATGCTCGGACGCAAATGCGGTTCGTGCGGAGCAAATGCAGTGATTCGCAAGGACGGTTGCGATTTTTGCACCGCCTGCGGCGAAATCGGCGCGTGCGGATGAGCGCGTGGGTATGGGCGCACGTACCTGCGTGGGTACGTGCGCGGGTACGTGTTCGGGCGCGCGCCTGGGCAGTTAGCTGACAGCCGCCGCCGGGTGCGTCCCACCGCTCTCGACTTCGACAACCGTCTTCACCGAGTTCGCCAGATAACACGACTCGTGTGCGGCATGGTGCAGATGTTCGAGTTGCGCATCGGTAGGCTGCCTTTCGCCGCCAAATACGATTTGCGGCCGAAGCACGACACGCGTCATCACTTCCTTGCCGGCGTCGTTCTTCGCCAGCGTGCCGACGGCTTCGTCGCGATACGCTGCGACGACATAGCCCTCGTCCGCCGCGATCGACAAGAACCACAGCATGTGACAACTCGACAGCGCCGCAACATAGGCCTCCTCGGGATCGACGGCGGCCGGGTCGGAAAACGGCACGCGCACCACATGCGGCGAACTCGAAGCGTGCACCACCGCCCCGCCATCGAACTGCCATTGATGCGCGCGGCTATAACGGTTGTCGGTGAACTTGCTGCCGTTGCTGTGCCATACGATAGTGGCGGTATGTGTTGCCATGCGAGTCGATCCTCGTGATGAAAAACCTGCGTATGCGAAGCGCTACAGGCAGCGTCAAATCGGCGTCAATACCGCGTCGCCCGCGAAATGCCGTTTCGCGTTGGCCAGAAAATTGTCCACCGAGGCAGTGATCGCCTCCGGCGAGCGACCGCCCACATGCGGCGTCAACACCACCTTGCGCAGTGCCAGCAACGCCTCGGGCGGATGCGGCTCGCCCTCGTAGACATCGAGCGCCGCGCCGGCAATTGTCCCGTCGGTCAGCGCCTCGGCTAATGCGGCCGTGTCCACCACGCTGCCGCGGGATACGTTGACCACGAAGCCGTTGGCCCCGAGCGCCTGCAGCACCGACTTGCCGATCAGATGATGCGTACCTGCGCCGCCGGGTGTCGCCACCACCAGAAAATCGCACCACTGCGCGAGACTCTCAACGCTGTCGAAATAGCTCAGCGGTGCGCCTTCGCGCGGCTTGCGGTTGTGATAGCCGATTTCCATGTCGAAACCGGCGCCGCGCCGCGCGACCTTCTCGCCGATTTTGCCGAGCCCGACGATGCCGAGCCGCTTGCCAGAGACGTTCGGATGCATCGGCAACGCGTCGCGCCAGACGCCGTCGCGAGTGGCCCGATCGAGTTGCGGCACGTCGCGCACCACCGCCAGCAGCAGGGCGAAGGCGTGATCGGCCACGCAATGATCGTTGGTGCCGGCGCCATTGACGAGCACGATATCGCGTGAGCGGGCGTGGTCGATCGCGAGATTTTCGAAGCCCGCTCCAAGCGCGCTGACAAATTCGAGCTGCGGCATCTGATCGATTTCAGCCGCCGTGAGACCGGTCGTCCCGTTGGTGAGCACGGCGCGGACCGTGTCCCCGCGCAGTGTGATCGCGGCGGCGCGTTGGGCGGAATCAGGAGCGTAGATGACGTCGAAGGCGGCCTCGACACTGGCGCGGCTCGCTTCGTTCAAAGGAATCAAAACCAGCAGGGGTGGCTTCATAACCTTGACGCGCTTTTTGAAGGGAGGTTGAGACAGCACGAACAACAGGCGTGAGTTTAACAAGGCGCGCGCAGCCGCGCTGATTGGCGTCTCGCTGTCCCGCTGTCTCGCACCTCAACAGGCTCAGGTCCGCCGTCTAAAGTCCGCCCTGATGTCCGCCCTGATCGCGCCGTTATTCTCCAGTGTGGACCGGCGCAAATGCGCTTCGTGGCGCGCCCTTCTGTTACTTGCCCCCAAGCCGCCTTAAAATAGCCGGAACTCCGAACACGGGACCCCTCATGCTGGATACTGTTCCGCGCGGCCCAGAGCCCGCCAACGACGCCCCGAAGGAAGTCCCCTTGGGGGACGACTCCGAGATGTTCGAACTCGCGCCCGTCTCGCTCTGGCTCGAAGACTTCAGCGGCGTGCACGCATTGTTCGACATCTGGCGGGCGCAAGGCGTCACCGATCTGCGCGCGTATTTCGCCGAGAACCCGCGCCGCGTCACCGAATGCGCACACAGCATTCGCGTGATCAAGGTCAATCAGAAGACACTCACACAATTCGAAGCCGCCGACTTCGAGGCGCTCAACGGCAATCTCGCCTCGGTGTTTCGCGACGACATGCTGAAGACCCACCTGGAAGAGCTGTGCCAGTTGTGGGCCGGGCAATCGCAGTTCACGAGCAAGACGGTCAACTACACCCTCGGCGGACGGCGGCTCGATGTGTTGCTCAAGGGCGCCGTGCTGCCTGGTCACGAGGACCGCTGGGACCGCGTACTCGTGTCTGTCGAAGACATCACCGAACTCGAAGGCGCGCGCCATCGCGTGACGCTTGCCGAACAGTATGTGCGCGGCCTGTTCGAACATTCGCCGGTGTCGCTCTGGGTGGAGGATTTTAGCGCGGTCAAGCGTCTGCTCGACGAAGCACGCGCGGCCGGCATCAGCGATTTTCGCGTGTTCACCGACGTGCATCCCGAGTTTGTCGAGCGCTGCATGCAGGAGATTCACGTGCTCGACGTGAACCAGCACACGCTGGGGATGTTCGCGGCGCAGGATAAAAGAACACTGCTGGCGCGCCTGCCCGACGTATTCCGCGACGACATGCGCCCGCATTTCCGCGAGCAATTGATCGATCTGTGGGACGGCAAGCTATTCCAGCAACGCGAAGTACTCAACTATTCGCTCGACGGCAACGAGGTGCACGTGCACCTGCAATTTTCGGTGCTGCCCGGTCACGAACGCGACTGGGACCTGGTACTGGTGGCCCTTACCGACATCACGGCGCGCAAAAAGGCCGAGGCCTACCTGGAGTTTCTCGGCAAACACGACGTGCTGACCAAGCTGCGCAACCGCTCCTTTTACGTCGACGAACTGAACCGGCTCGAACGCAAGGGACCATGGCCGGTGACGATCATCATGGCCGATCTGAACGGCCTCAAACGCGTGAACGATCAACTCGGCCACGCCGCCGGCGATGCGCTGCTACGGCGCGCCGGCGAGGTGCTCGCCAAGGCGATGGACTCGCCGTTCCATGCGGCGCGCATCGGCGGCGACGAATTTGCGATTCTGATGCCGGATACCGACGAACGCGGCGGCATCGCGATGATCGATGCGATCCACCAACTGGTCGAACTGAACAATCAGTTTTATCCGGGCTCGCCGCTGAGGTTTTCGATGGGCGCGGCGACCTGCCGGCGCGGCGAGCGGCTCGAGGCCGGTGTGCAGCGTGCCGATCTGCTGATGTATGAGGAAAAGCGCACGCACTATGCGAATCAGCCGGGTTCGGGCAAGCAGGGCGACTGAGCGCTGCAACGTGGAGCGCCGGCGCGGCTCCGGCCGGATGCCACCACGCGCTTCGTCAGCGGGTTGGAAGCTGGGCCGGCAGCGTAGTTGGAAAAATTACGCGGAAGCTTGCCTGCAAGAATCATCAGCCCGGCAATTTCGCCGCCAGCACGTCGACCTTCTCGATTGCGGGCGGCGCGGCGAACAGTTCGCCGGCCTTCGCCATCAACGCCGCTGCCACCTTGCCGGACAGATGCGCCTGCCGGCCCGCTTCATCCGGAAAGGCGTCGAAAATGCCGAACGTAGACGGCCCCAGACGGAGGCCGAACCACGCGGTGGTGGCGGGCTCGTCCTCGACGAGCGGCAAACCGCCAAGCAGAAAAGCCTCGACATCCTTCTCCTTGCCGGGCTTGGCTTCCAGACGAACGAACAAAGCAAGTTTGACCATGACGCGACTCCTTCTGTGACACGCGTGACGCGCAAACGGATTCGCTTTGCCTGACTTCGCAAAGCGCCATGCAACGTGCCGGCTCGCGGGCCTCTCAGGCAAGTATAGGCGGCAGCCGTGCGGCGTCCGGAGAAAGGCATATTGCCCCTTTAGCGAGCACGAGCGCCGGAAAGCGTCCAGTCCTGGTCTCCCATTCTCCGACGCTCGGCCCATGTCGGTCCGCGCCGTCTCACCGCTTGTGCTGACAAGTGCTGATACGTGCTGTAAATCCGCCGATCCGGCTCTTGCGCCGGGAACAACTTTCATTCGAGCCCATTCGCATCCAGCCCGGTATCGGCGTTAATGGTGTTGTGCTGCGGATCTGTGCTGCGGATCTGTGCTGCGGATCTGTGCTGCGGGTCTGTGCTGCCGGTCTGTGCTGCCGGTCTGTGCTGCCGGTCTGTGCTGCCGGTCTGTGCTGCCGGTTTGTGCTGCCGGTTTGTGCTGCCGGTTTGCGCTGCCGGTCTGCGCTGCCGGTCTGCGCTGCCGGTCTGCGCTGCCGGTCTGCGCCGCAGGTTTGCGCTGCGGGCTTGCGCTGCGGGCTTGCGTTGTGACGGCCCGCGGCGCGTTGAACGGTCCGGGCCGAACGGACGTCCGGTATACTCTCGGTCCCCCAAAGTTATCCGCGGCACACCGCGGTCTGGAAAGAAAATCATGTCCGCAATCCCCGCCTGCCCCCAGTGCGCAATGGAAAATACCTACCCGGACGGCGACAACTACGTCTGCCCGGATTGCGCTCACGAATGGCCGATGGCGAGCGCCGCCGCGGCTGACGATGCCGACGAGCGCGTCGTCAAGGACGCCAACGGCAACGCGCTGGCCGACGGCGACGCCGTGGTGCTGATCAAGGACCTGAAGGTGAAAGGCTCGTCGATCACGCTGAAAATGGGCACCAAGGTGAAGAGCATTCGCCTTGTCGGCGGCGATCATGAAGTGGACTGCAAGATGGACGCAGGCAATTTCATGCTGAAGGCCGCCTATCTGAAGAAGGTCTGAAGCGGACCCCACGCGACCGAGGAGCCTCCGCCATGCTTTCCCACGTATTTGTCGGCGTGAACGACTTCGAGCGCGCTTTCGGCTTTTATAGCGCGCTGATGGACACGCTGAGTCTGAAGCTGAAGTTCCGCGACGAAGACGCGTGCTGGGCCGGCTGGATGGCCGCGGATCGACCGCGGCCGCTGTTTCTGATCGGCAAGCCCTACAACGGCCAACCGGCCGCAGCGGGCAACGGCCACATGCTGGCGCTGCTCGCGACGGACCGCGCGACCGTCGATCGCGCGCATGGCGTCGCGCTCGCTCACGGCGGCGCCTGCGAAGGACCGCCGGGATTGCGTCCGCAATATCATGCGCACTACTACGGCGCGTACTTTCGCGATCCGGACGGCAACAAGCTTTGCGTGTGTTGCCACGAACCGGAAGCGCCGTCAGCGGAACCGTCCTGAGAACGCGCGTCTATACAGCCGTCACGTATTTCGCGACCGGCTTGACCTCGCGCGGCGGCGCATCGTGCACGGTACGCACGCGCTTGACTTCATCGACCGGACTCAGGCCGAACAGGCGCTTGAACTCACGGCTGAATTGCGACGCGCTTTCGTAACCGACGCGCGCCGCAGCCGCGCCCGCGTTCAAACCATCCTGCACCATCAGCAAGCGCGCGTGATGCAAGCGCGTGGTCTTCACGTACTGCATCGGCGATGTGGACGTCACGGACTTGAACTGCGCATGAAACACGGCGAGGCTCATGCCCGCTTCAGCGGCCAGCGTATCGACATCGAGCTGGCCGTGATAGTCGGCATGAATGCGCCGTAGCGCCTTGGCGATACGGCCGAAATGATTTTGATGCGTCAGCGCCGCGCGGATCGCATCGCCCTGCTCTCCCGTCAACACGCGGTAACAGATTTCGCGGACCACGCCCGGCGCCAGAATGCGCGCATCGAGCGGCGAGGCCAACGCTTCCATCAAACGCTGCACCGCGTTGCTCAAGGCCGGATCGAGCGGCGTCGAATAGATGCCGAGCGGCTCGTTCTGCGCGGCGCCTTGCGCTTCGTTCAGCGTCATCAGCAACTCCGCCACCATGGTCAGATCGACGCGCACCGAGATCGCGAGGAACGGTTTTTCCGGGCTCGCTTCGGTTTCGCATTCGAACGGCAGCGGCACCGACAATACGAGGTACTGCTGCGCGTCGTACTGGAACTCCTGCTCACCGATGAAACCGCGCTTACGCCCCTGGCAGACGATCACGATACTCGGCTCGTAAAGCACCGGCCTGCGCGGCATCGGATGATTGGCGCGGAGCAGATTGACGCCTTCCACGTCGGAGCGCGTAACGCCCTCGGCGGGCGCCAGCGTATCGAACAGTGCGACCAGCCGATGCTGATCGGGATTGGCGGAGGCAGGTTGAGCGGAACGCGTGGACATGACGGTATGGTGACGCACGAGAGAAAAGTGCTTGAAATTTAACACCAAAGAGCCTATCGCGCTGCTCACCAGGAGTTTTAGGCAAATCTTCAAGACATTCAGGTATTCCTTGGCTCGCTCCCGGTCCCTACTATGGGAACCCTGCCGGATCATCTTTTTCCGCGCTGCGCCGGGCGCGGTTGGCGATTCACCGATTAGGGGAATTCGTCCGCCACCGTTGGCGCCGTGATCCCGGTCCATGACAAGGTTGGCCGCATCGGCGACGAGCATCGCCATCGCCGGCGCCTTGTGCCATTACCCTCTTTACTGGAGCTACCCATGAGCACGACCTATGCCTATGCAGCAACCGACGCCACCGCGCCGCTCGCCCCGTTCGAATTTCAGCGCCGCGAACTACGCGCGCATGACGTGCAAATGGAAGTCCTGTTTTGCGGCGTGTGTCATTCCGATTTGCACCAGGCGCGCAATGAATGGAAGAACACGACTTATCCGGTCGTGCCGGGTCACGAGATCGTCGGCCGCGTGACTGCGGTGGGTGCGGGCGTGACGAAATATAAGGCGGGCGATCTGGTCGGCGTGGGTTGCCTTGTCGACTCGTGCCGCACTTGTGCGAGTTGTGAGGAAGGTCTTGAGCAGTATTGCGAGAACGGTTTTGTCGGCACGTATAACGGCGTGGACCGCGTGGACGGGCAAATCACGTACGGCGGCTATTCGACGCAATTGGTGGTGGACGAAGCGTTCACGCTACGTGTGCCGGAGAATCTCGACCCGGCGGGTGTTGCGCCGTTGCTGTGCGCCGGCATTACGACTTATTCGCCGCTGCGGACCTGGGGTGCCGGTCCTGGCAAGAAGGTCGGAATTGTTGGCCTCGGCGGCCTGGGTCATATGGGCGTGAAGCTGGCCCGAGCGATGGGCGCGCACGTGGTGTTGTTTACGACGTCGCCGTCGAAGATCGAGGATGCCAAGCGGCTTGGCGCGCATGAGGTTGTCATTTCCCGGAATCCGGAAGAGATGGAAGCACATCTGAACAGCTTCGATTTCATTCTGAATACTGTGGCTGCACCGCATGATTTGAATCCGTTTTTGAATTTGCTTCGACGCGATGGGACTATGACATTGGTTGGGGCTCCTGAGCACGATCATCCGTCGCCGCAGGTGTTCAATCTGATCTTCAAGCGTCGCCGCCTGGCCGGGTCGTTGATTGGCGGCATCGCCGAGACGCAGGAAATGCTGGATTTCTGCGGCGAGCACGGGATTACTTCTGATATTGAGGTGATTCCTATGCAAGGGATCAATGAAGCATACGAGCGGATGCTTAAGAGCGATGTTAAGTATCGGTTTGTTATTGATCTGGATTCGTTGAGGAAATAAGGGTTTTTTGCCCGCGCAGCGGCTTGGGTTTTTTACGCCTGCGGCGTGGGATTTTCTCTCTTGATTTCAAAAAAATCCCACCCCGATTGGAGCAAAACCATGATTGACAGAATAGCCGCGATGCGAACATTCATCCGAATCGTGGATACGAACAGCTTCACCCGCGCGGCCGAGTCGCTCAACATCCCCCGCGCGACAGCGACAACGATCGTTCAGAACCTGGAAGCTCTCCTGGGCACGGCCTTATTGGCCCGCACGACACGGCGCCTGAGTGTCACCGCCGAAGGCGCCGCCTACTACGAACGCTGTGCGCAAATCCTCGCCGACATCGACGAAATGGAAGCGAGCCTCCGTCACGCCACGGACAACCTGACCGGCCGCCTGCGCATTGAAATGCCGGGCGCCGTGGCAGGCACCATCGTCCTGCCGGCGCTGGAGGACTTCCACGCGCGCTTCCCTAATCTGGACCTCGCCGTCGGCATCAGCAACCGCGCGGTGGACCTAATCGCCGAAGCAGTCGATTGCAGTATCCAGCTAGGCGAATTGCCGGATTCAAACCTGGTCGCGCGGCAGCTCGGAACCCTCGAGCACGTGACATGCGCCAGTCCCGCCTATCTGGCGCGTCACGGCACGCCGGTGAATCTCAGCGACTTGACCGGGCACGTCGCAGTCAATTGCATGTCGCCATACACCGGCCGCGAAGTGGACTTCGACTTCGAAGTGGATGGCGAAGCGCAAAGCGTAAAGGTGAAAGGCTTCGTCAAAGTCAGCGACGAGCAGGCCTATCTGACTTGCGGTCTGCAAGGCCTGGGGCTGATACAACCCGCGCGAATCGCCGCGCAGCCTTACCTCGATTCGGGACAGTTGCGCGAAGTGCTGCCGCAATGGAAACCCGTGCCGATGCCGGTCTCGGTCGCGTATGTGAAGAACCGCCGCGTGTCGCCACGCGTGCGGGCCTTCGTCGACTGGCTCGCAGAACTCTTCGAGCAAGCCGAACACGTCGATCAGGACCTCTCGCGCGTCCGCCAGTTATTGCGCGGCCTGCATCTCGCCTGAGGCGGGCTCAATGCAGGTCCGCTGCAAACGCGTACGTTAGTTCGGCAATGTGACCGGCACCGGCCGCGTCAACAGATCGACATAGAAATTGAAAAAGCCTGGATTGTCGAAGCGTTTGACGATCGTCATCTTCTGCAAACCCGCCGGCGGCGAACTGGCATAACCCGTTGACTTGCCGTCATTCGCGCCGAAGCTCATATCCACATCCACCCATTCATCCACCGTCTGCGTGGCAAACGACTGAAATGAGCTGCGGGCACAGGAAAGCCGTTGCGGCTATGCGCCGCCTCCAGACAGAGCACGTCGCCGGATTGACCTGAATCAATTCAGCGGCGCGCCTGATGCGGTAGTGCGTCACAAGGACGCGTGTTGCGGGATTTCAGGGCTGGCGTGCCTGCGACGACGCGCCCGGGCATGCAGGGTCTTTGCCCCAATGACCGTCGCATACGCGCCAGCGGCACAACTGGTCTTCGAAGAAACCGCGTTGACCACACTCCTTTACCCGCTCGGCCAGCTTGGCGTTGGCAGGGGTAGCCGAGGTGCTCACCTTGGTAGCGGCATTGCCGCCGGCCGCTTTCGCGTCAGCCGGTTTGGTTCGCGCCACCAGCGCCGCCAACAGATCGGCGTCCGAATCATCTTTCGATTCATTACCGCTCTTCGACGTGCGCGACTTCCTGGTCTGCGCAACCTCGCTCGTTGCGCTCGCGTGACGGTTGCTCGCGCTTGCGGTCGCACTGTCCTTCTTGCCTTGGGCCGCCGCAGTCTCATGCTTCGAATTGCTGGCTACGGCAGTCGTATTCTTGCCATGCTTCGCCGACGGTACAGCTAGACCCGATGCGGCCGGTGCGGACGCAACTGGCGTGGACGCGTTGCTCGGCTCCGCGCCAGCGGCGAGTGCGCGCGACAAGCGGCTGTCGTCGCCGCTCGCGGGAGCAGCAGCGGACGCCGCAGCGGCCTTGCTGTCGTTGTCGTCGGCTATGATCGTGGCCGCCTGCGATGACGCGGCAGCCGGCGCGGCAGCTTTCGCGGTGACCTGTGGCGCGCCGCCCGCAGCGGAGGCCGGGACAACTTTCTCTGCGTTGTTCGGCGTGGCCGACGCTACCGCTTCGGTCCGCGTGCGCTGTTGCATATGCCACGCGCCCCAGCCACCGGCAGCGATCACCAGCAAGGCGACCAGCGCGAGCGGGGTTCTTGACCGGCGTGGTTTATCCGCAGGCGGCGCGACGCGGCCTTCGAGGTTCGCGAGAATTCGCGAACCATTGCCCTCAGCGCCTTTAGCCTTATCGGATAACAGGCTAGGCGGGGCTTTGGAATTCGAACTTTCCGGCGCACTCATTCACTGTCTCATTGAATCCTGGATTATTTCGCCGTGATAATACCGTTCCGGCTCGTCTCCGAGCAGGCCTGATTCTAAGAGCAAGCATTACAAAATACAATTGTTTCCAATTTCCGGGGTCGCCTTTGATTGCCGTCGTACTTGTTGCCTATTTCGCCATTGCCGTTGCGCTCGCTGCAATGCTGCTATTGCCGGCGGTACGCGCCTCTTTATTAGGCGCCGCGCTCGATATTCATGGTCGTGTTATGCGCCGGGCATCGAGAGGCGCATCGCACGCTCGCGGCCAATTAGCACGCTCGGCAAAAATTTCGCAATCGACTGTGATCGATATGCAAAATTTGCTGGCGAAGCGGCGCTTGCTGATTTTTACCACCGCAGGTATTCTTGCGACGCCGCCATTGGTGGCATTGGCATTACGCGGCCGGCAATTATTCCAATTCGATGACACTGCGCGGGTACCTGACGAGAAAATTGCTGCGTTATTGAATGGCGAACAGCTTGTGCCCCCGCCGCCGCTGCCGCCCGAGGTATTTGCAACGCAGGAAGTCGAGCAGATCCGGCCCGCGCTAAAAGATGCGAGCCGCGACTGGAATTTGCTCGACGCCGACTTCAGGACGCGTTTATTGCTCGTCTACAAAATCATGCACGAGCAATACGGGTATGAAATGGCATTGCTGGAAGGTTATCGCAGTCCGGAGCGGCAAAACCGCCTGGCGCAAATGGGGGGCAACGTCACCAATGCCGCAGCGTTTCAGAGCTATCACCAATACGGTCTTGCCGCTGACAATGCGTTTTTGCGCGACGGCAAGCTCGTCATTTCAGAAAAAGATCCCTGGGCCATGCGAGGCTATCAGTTATACGGGCAGACGGCTGAACAGGTCGGTCTGACTTGGGGTGGTCGCTGGAAAATGATGGATCTCGGGCACGTTGAATATCACAAACCCGGCTTCGTGCTGGGACGCGGTCATTAAGGCGAAGCAGGCAATAAAGAGGTTGGCAATGGGGCGTTCAATCAATTTTTCCGGCGAAAAGCGGCAATGCCGTGCGCATAACGGCATTGATGCAATGGTCACCGGCGGGGCCGTCAATTCCCGACTGGTCAAACCGGTTACATTCACTTTCGCCTGAATATGCTTTCGTTTCATTTCAAACGTGGCGAACCTCTGTTCGAGCTTTTACGCAATCTTGCGCCCGCCGCCCCGACGCTTGCCCAAGGCTGCGTCTCGAGTATGCGGGCCGCGCGGCGCACCGGCCGATCCAAACGCGCCGCACTTGCCGCGCCGCGCCGCTTTGCCGATGCCCGCGCCACGCTGTTAGTCATTCCACGCGCCACAACACATATCACCAAGACCTGAACGGCTTATGCGACGCATTCTCAACGTGTTGACCCACCCACGCACGCTCTCGATCATCGGCTTGCTCGCGCTCGCTGCCATATTGTTCATCGGCGCCGATACCTTGCAGATCGACTTGATGTGGCCGGCCATCATCCTCGGCGCGGTGGTCGCGGTCTGGCTGCTGGTGTGGCTGGTGCGCCGGCTGCGCGCGCGGCGCGCGAACAACAGGCTCGGCGAAATGCTCGAACAGCAGGCCGAAAAGCAGACCGAAACCGGTCCTGCGCCGACCCCCGCGCGCCAGGCCGAACTCGACGTGCTGCGCACGCGCCTCGTCGACGCGGTGAAGACCATCAAGACCTCAAAAATCGGCCAGGTGTCGGGCGGCTCGGCGCTTTACGAACTGCCCTGGTACATCGTGATCGGCAACCCGGCCGCGGGCAAGAGCAGCGCCGTGTTGAACTCGGGCTTGCAATTCCCCTTCGCCGACAAGAACAACGCGGTGATTCACGGCATTGGCGGTACGCGCAATTGCGACTGGTTCTTCACGACCGAAGGCATTCTGCTCGACACCGCCGGCCGCTATTCCGTGCATGAAGAAGACCGCACCGAGTGGCTCGGCTTCCTCGGCCTGCTCAAGCGCTTCCGCCCGAAGGCGCCCATCAACGGCATCATCGTCACGGCGAGCATTGCGGAACTGACGAGCAGCAAGCCCGAGTTCGCGATCAACCTCGCGAAGAACCTGCGTCAGCGCGTGCAGGAACTCACCGAGAAGCTCGAAGTATTCGCGCCGGTGTACGTGATGTTCACGAAGGTGGACCTGATTACCGGCTTCACCGAATTCTTCAGCGGCAGCGACCGCCACGAATACGACCGTGTTTGGGGCGCCACCCTGCCCTACGAGCCGGACGAAAAGCGCGACGTAGTCGGGCTGTTCGACGAGCATTTTGAAGAGCTGTATGACGGTCTGAAAGAAATCAGCGTCGCGCAGATGTCGATCAACCGCGGCAACAAGCTTTCGCCGGGCCAACTGAGCTTCCCGCTCGAATTCTCGACGATCAAGCCCGCCTTGCGCGCGTTCCTCGCCACGCTGTTCGAAAGCAACCCGTTCCAGTACAAGCCGATTTTCCGCGGCTTCTACTTCACCAGTGCATTGCAGGAAGGCGAAACCAACAGCGCCGCGGCCACCCGCATCGCCAATCGCTTCGGCCTGAGTGCCGACAGCCTGCCCAAGCCGCATAGCGCGTTCTCGAAGAACGGCTTCTTCCTGCGTGATCTGTTCTCCAAGGTGATCTTTGCCGACCGTCAGACGGTCAAGCAATTCGCCAGTCCGGCCAAGACGCGCATGCGCTATGCGACGTTCTTCGGCTTCGTCGCCGTGCTCGCGCTGGCGCTCGGCGGCTGGACATGGTCGACGATCGGCAACCAGCAGCTCGCCGACAACGTGAAGGCGGACCTCGACAACGTGGTGCGCCTGCAACAGAACCGCAACGACCTGCAATCGCGCCTGCAGGCCATGGACATTCTCGAAGACCGTATCGACCAGCTCGAGCAGTTTCGCCGCGACAAGCCGCTCGCGGTGTCGCTCGGGCTGTATCAGGGCGATCGTCTCGAGCAGCACCTGCTTACCGAGTATTACAGCGGCGTGCGCCAGATTCTGCTCGACCCGGTCTCGCAGAATCTCGCGTCGTTCCTGAAGGACGTCAACGCGCATCCCGATCAGCTCGCGCCGTTGAACCGTACGCCCGATGCTGGAGCGATTCCGGTGTCGGCGCATACGGCGATGGCGGCCAGCGGCCAGGGCGGCCTCTACAGCGATGCGTCGCCGGCCAACGTCGAAGACGCCTACAACGCGCTCAAGACCTACCTGATGCTGAGCGACAAGCGCCACGTCGAAACGGCTCACCTGACCGATCAGGTCGCCCGCTTCTGGCGCGGCTGGCTCGAAACCAATCGCGGCAACATGCCCCGCGACGAGATGATCCGCAGCGCCGAGCGCATGATCACCTTCTACCTGTCACGCGTATCCGACAACGACTGGCCGATGATCGACCAGAACCTCGGGCTCGTCGATCAGACGCGTGAAAATCTGCGCCGCGTGGTGCGCGGCATGCCGGCCCGTCAGCGCGTCTATGAGGAAATCAAGGCACGCGCGTCGACCCGTTTCGCGCCGATGACCATCGCGCGCATCGTCGGCGAAAACAATACGGTACTGGTGGCGGGCAGCTACGCGATCCCCGGCACCTTCACGCGTGAAGCGTGGTTCCAGTACGTACAGCCGGCGATTCGTGATGCCGCCACCAAGGAGCTGCAGGCGAAGGACTGGGTGCTCAACACGTCAGCGCACGACGACCTGACGCTCGAAGGCAGCCCCGAGCAGATCCAGAAAGCGCTCGTGACGATGTACAAGACCGAATACGCGATGCACTGGCAGAAGTTCATGCAAGGCATTGCCGTGCAGAGCTTCGGCAGCTTCGGTCAGGCAGTGGATGCGATGAACCGTCTCGGCGACCCGCAGGATTCGCCGATCCGCAAAGTGCTCGAAACCGCGTACGACCAGACTTCGTGGGATAACCCGTCGCTCTTCAACGCGGGCCTGAAACGCGCGCAAACCGGCGTCACCAGCTGGTTCAAGCAATGGTTCTCGCGCGCGCCGACCGGCCAGATCAACGCCAACATCGACATCAACGGCAATCCTGTCGAAATGCCGATGGGCCCGATCGGCCAGGAGTTCTCGGCGCTGGGCCGCATCGTCGTCACCGGCGACAACGGTTCGATGCTCAAGGGCTACATGGACACGCTCTCGAAGGTGCGCACGCGCTTTAACGTGATCAAGAACCAGGGCGATCCGGGACCGGGTGCGCGTCAGCTGATGCAGCAGACGCTCGACGGCAGCGGGTCCGAGCTGGGCGATTCGTTGAAATACGTCGACGAGCAGATGCTCACCGGCCTCACCGATTCGCAAC
Organism: Paraburkholderia lacunae; assembly: GCF_003353175.1. Classification (GTDB taxonomy): domain Bacteria; phylum Pseudomonadota; class Gammaproteobacteria; order Burkholderiales; family Burkholderiaceae; genus Paraburkholderia; species Paraburkholderia lacunae. Next base: position 90,906 of record NZ_QHKS01000019.1, read on the forward strand.
GCAAGGCGCTACGGCCGCTACTGGTGCGTCCGCTGATGGCGGCGTATGCGGTGGTGATCCAGCCGGCCAGCGTCGAAGTCAACAAGGTGTGGAATGCGCAGGTCTATCAGACCTTCCAGGGGTCGCTGGCGAACAAGTATCCGTTCTCGGGCGATGCGAAGGTCGAGGCCGGCGCCGGCGAAATCGCCCAGGTGTTCGGGCCGGACGGTGCGGTCGCGAAGTTCGTCGGCACCACGCTCGGGCCGCTCGCGGTGCGCCGCGGCGACACGCTCACCGCCCGCACGTGGGGCGATATGGGTCTCGCGCTGACGCCCGACTTCACCAGCGGCTTCGCGCGCTGGGTGGCGCCGCTTGCCGGCGGAGCGGCGAGCGCGTCGGCACAAAGCTCGTCCGAGCCGCAGACCGTGTTCCAGATCCTGCCGCAGCCGAGCAGCGGCACCACGGAATACACGCTTGCGATCGACGGCCAGCAACTGCGTTACCGCAACACGCCGCCGCAGTGGACCAACTTCGTGTGGCCGAATCCGTCGGGTTCGCCGGGCGCGACGCTGAGCGCCACTACTTTCGACGGCCGCACGCTGCAACTGGTCAGCGAGCCGGGTCGTTACGGTCTTGAGAAGCTGATCAACTCGGCGCAGCGCAAGCGCCGTCCGGACGGCACCTTCGATCTGTCGTGGACGCAAGGCAACGTGACGGTGGCGGTCAGCATGCGCATCATCAGCACGTCGCAGGCATCGGGCGGCAGCGGCGATGCGCCACAACAACAGAGCCTGCGCGGCGTGCGGCTGCCGTCGTCGGTGGCGGATGTGAGCGCAGCGGGTAATTCGGTGAATGCAGTGGCCACGGGTGCAACGGGCGCTTCGCCCGCCACCGCGTCGGCTTCGCAAGCGGCACGGCCGGCCACGACCGCCGCCGCGGTTTCGAACACTGGGGGTGCGCAATGACGCAAACCGTGCAGGCGCAAATCGCCTTCTTCGGCAAGATTCCGTCGCGCGGCGACTTTGTAAAGAGCGTGCATAACCCGCAATTGCTGGCGACGCTCGACCGCTGGATCGCCGAAGCAATGGAATTGCTCACCGACGATCCGCGCTGGAAGATCGTCTACGAAAACGCCAGGCCGATGCACTTCGCGTTCCTCGGTTCGCGCAGCAAGCTGGCGATCGCCGGTCATATGGTGGCGAGTCACGACCAGTCGTCGCGGCGCTTTCCGTTTCTTGCCGCGACCGCTCTGGAAGTCGAGAAACCGCTGACGTTCCTCGCGCGCAGTCCGCTCGCGTTCGCGCGCCTGTGGTCTCGTGTCGCGTCGCAAATGAAGCCGTTGCTCGGCACCAGCGAGCCAGCCGGCGCCTTGCAGGCGCTCGGCGAAACGCAGGTGCCGATCGAAATCGGCGGGGGGCCGGGCAATCCGCACGACGGCACCTTCAACGATTTCGTCGAGCACCAGACGCTCGCCGGCCTCGAACAGATGCTGCTCGCGAGCGGTCATCCGGTGCGGCTGCGCGGCGCGATGCTGGCGCTCGGTTCGCTGCTGCGCCCGGTGATGCAAAGCGGCTCGTCGCATCTCGAACGCGGGCTGACGCTGCCGCTGCCGAACGATCCGTTCTACCGCAGCCTGGTGGCCGCGTTCTGGCTCGAACTGATCGCACCGTTCGTGTCGCAGGCGGATTTCGAACTGGCGATTTTCATCGGCACGATTGCCGAGCGCGAACGGCTCATCATCGGCTTTAACGGCGCGTCGGCCAAAACGCTGCACAGCGTGGTCGATCCGCAGGCGTACGCGGCCCATAACATCGATATCGACGATCCCGAGTGGATCGACGAACACGCGCAAAACGACCATGGCATCAGCAAGCTCGTCAGTTACCTCGACCAACCGCAACTGTCCCTGCGCGTCAGCATCGACACGTTCCGCGAAGCATTCACGGGAGAGTGACACGATGCTGAGCCACTCCACACGCATCGCCACGCTGCTAGCGGCGCTTCTGATCAGCGCCCTCGCCCATGCCGACAACGACGGCCCGGCGCGCGTCACGCCGGTCGACAACAGCGGCATGGCGATTCGCACGACGATTTTGCCGGCGCAGGCTTCGGCGTCGTCGGGCAACGCAACGCCAGGTCTTGCCGCGGCCAGCGGCTCGACGGGGGCGGGCACCGGCGCGATCAGCGCGGCGCCGGCGCCTGCCAATGCGGCGCCGGGCCAGGTGGTGGTCGGCGGCAAGGTGCCGGATGAAGCAACCAAGGCGGCTGTGCTGGCGAAGCTGCGCGACACCTATGGCGCGGCCAACGTGGTCGACCAGATCGAAATCGCCGATGTGGCGACGCCGCCGAACTGGTCCACCAATGTGCAAAAGCTGATCGGCCCGCAGTTGAAGCAGATCAGCAAAGGCCAGTTGAAGATCGACGGCACCCAGATCGACGTGAAAGGCGAAGTGCATAACGAATCGCAGCGCCAGCAACTCGCGAGCGATATGGCGAACGCGCTGAATCCGACCTACACGATCAAGAACGGCCTGCGCGTGAGCGCATCCGAACAGGGCCTGCTCGATCAAACCCTGGCGAATCGCACGATCGAGTTCGAAACCGGCAGCGCGACGCTCACGCCGCAAGGCCGCGCGATTCTCGATCAGATGGCCGCGGTGCTGCAGAAGATGACGACCAGGACGGTGGCGATCATCGGCCACACGGACAATGCGGGTAATCGCACGTCGAATATCGCGCTGAGCCAGGCGCGTGCGGATGCGGTGAAGGGTTATCTGGTCGCCAGGGGCATTGCACCCCAGCAGATGACCACGACCGGCGTCGGCCCGGATCAGCCCATCGCATCGAACGATACGAACGATGGGCGGGCGAGAAATCGGCGCATCGAGTTTCGCGCCGGGTCTTGAGCTATTGCTTGCGCGGCGCGTTTAAACAAAAAAACCTGGCTTGCGTGCCAGGTTTTTTTTGTTTGCTTCCGAATCGAACGTTTTAGTTTTTCTCGTCGGGCTTGACCCCCAACAGCTCGCGAATATGCGCGAGCGACCCATCGTCTTTCACGACCGAGGACAGCCACTGATGCAAAGGCATATCCGCGCATTCCGCCGCCTTGTCAGCAAGATAAGCGGCCGGATTATGCGGCTCCGTGCTGCGAAAGAACCTGGCCACCGCGCGCAATTGGGCGACTGCCTGCGCACGGCTGTGGATTCCTGCAATCGGACTGCTCGGCATGGTCGCCGACACGGGCTCCTCGCGTTGCAGTGACGTCTTGAAGGTGGGCTCGGCGCGCTCGTGCTCCTCCGGTTTCGGTGCTTTCGGCGGCGCCGCTTCCGCACTCACGCCCAACTCGCGTGCGAAGCGCTCGGCCAAACGATAGACGCTGTCGTACGCGTCCTTGGCCTGACGGAAGCTCGGCGCGGAATCCGCAGCGCGCCGGTCCAGCTCCTGTTCGAGCGCGAGCATCGCCGCTTCGAACGCTTTCAGATCGACCAGCAATGCCGCATAAAACGCAGGCGGTGTGGCGCGTTTCGAAGCCTCGATCAGCTCGATCGACGGCTTGCCGCGCGCGATATCGTCGGCGTGGTCCGGATCGCGTTTGACCGCTTGCGCGACATGCGTGGCGACGTCCCAATCGATCGTGCTGTACGAATTGCCTTGCGATGAAGTCAGCGGCATCGCGCGCAGCAGTTCGCCGGTGCGCCCGACCAGCCACGCGACGTTGCCGAGACGGTATTCGGTATCGTCGCCCTCAGGCAGCGGATGCACATGATCCCAGTAGCGTTCGCTCAGCCCGGTCAGCAACGCATAACCTTGCGTGAGACCGGTCACGCCCTCTTCGATCGCGAGCGCTTCGGTCAGCCACACGGCCAGACGCAAATCCTTGGTCTGCGTTTGCAGCAGGCTGCTACAGCGTTCGACGACGAACGGCCAGTCGGCCTCTTTGATATCCGTGACCCATTCGCCCTGATCCAGCGACGGATCTTCGAAACGGCGCGCGTGCTGGATCGCATCGAAATCGGCCGAAAACAGCAAATCTTCGCCGCACGGCGAGGATTCATTGATCGGAGCGAGCAGCGTACTCAGGTTGGTCGGCATGACAGAAAGCAATAAGTATCCAGTACGGCATTAAAACAGATTGGCGGGCGCAACCGCACGCCTCTTTACACAACCGTGTATTCGAACTCACCCGCATCGCTCGCCCGTACTGCGATCCGCTCGATCGCGGCGCCGTTCGCAATGCGCTGCAGCACCTGCTGCGCGACTTCAGGCAGGAGCGTGCCGTTCAGAATGTGATCGACATTGCGCGCGCCGGAATCCACTTCGGTACAACGCGCGAGCACCGCGTCGACGAGCGATTCGTCCCATTCGAACACCGCCTTGTGATTCGATTCGATGCGGCGGCGAATCCGCTCCAGCTTCAACTCGATGATATCGGCGAGCACGTCGTCCGAAATCGGATAGTACGGCACCACTTTCAGGCGGCCGAGAAACGCCGGTTTGAACGCTTTGTACAACTGCGGGCGCAAGTTCTCGGCGAGTTCGTCAGTGTCCGGCAACTCTTCGGCGCTCTTGTTCAGGCACGCTTGCATGACCGCTTGCGAGCCGACGTTCGAGGTCAGAATGATGAGCGTGTTGCGGAAATCGATTTCGCGTCCTTCGGCGTCGTCCATCGTGCCCTTGTCGAACACCTGGAAGAACATTTCGAGCACATCCGGATGCGCCTTTTCGACTTCGTCGAGCAGCACCACCGAATACGGATTGCGCCGCACCGCCTCGGTCAGCACGCCGCCCTCGCCGTAACCGACATAACCCGGCGGCGAGCCCTTCAGGCCCGACACGCTGTGTGCTTCCTGATACTCGCTCATGTTGATCGTGACCATCTTGCGTTCGCCGCCGTACAACACATCGGCAAGCGCCAGCGCGGTTTCGGTCTTGCCGACACCCGACGGTCCGACGAACATGAACACGCCACGCGGTTTGTTCGGGTCTTCGAGATTCGCGCTGGCGGTGCGCACGCGCTGCGCGATCGCTTCGAGCGCATGGTCCTGACCGATCACGCGCGCGGCAAGCAGCGGCTGCAGGTTCAGCACGGTCTGGATTTCGTCCTTGACCATGCGGCCGAGCGGAATGCCGGTCCACGAGGCGACGATTTCGGCCACCACGTGAGCGTCGACCTGCAACGGCACCATCGGTTGACCGCCCTGCAATGCGTGCAATTCGGCGACGCGCATGGCAAGCGTTTCGCGCGCCTGCTGCGCCTTTTCCACCTGCCCGGCGTCCGCGCTGCTCACCCGCGCCGCGTCGATTTCCGCGCGCAAGCCGACGATCTCCGTGACCAGCGCGCGCTCCTTGTCGTAGCGCGCTTCGTCTTCGGCGAGAGCCTTGAGGTCCTCTTCTCGCAGACTGCGGAGTTCCGCGAGCCGCCCGTCGTGCAGCGCGCCGCTCGCCGCTTCGCGTTCCAGCGCGGCAATTTCAGCGTCGATACGTTCGAGCCGTTTTTTCGTGTCGTCGATGGCTGCGGGCGTCGAGCTATGCGCAAGCGCGACCTTCGCGCAGGCGGTGTCGAGCACGCTGATCGCCTTGTCCGGCAGCTGACGTCCGCTGATGTAGCGATGCGACAGACGCACCGCTTCGGTAATCGCATCGTCGAGAACGCGGACGTTGAAGTGCTTTTCCATCAACGCCGCCATGCCGCGCAGCATCGCCGCTGCGAGCGTCTCGCTCGGCTCCTCGATCTTGACGACCTGGAAACGCCGCGCGAGCGCCGCGTCTTTTTCGAAGTACTTCTTGTACTCGCTCCAGGTGGTTGCCGCGATGGTGCGCAATTCGCCGCGCGCCAGGGCCGGCTTCAGCAGATTCGCCGCATCGTTCTGCCCGGCCTGGCCACCGGCGCCGATGATCGTATGCGCTTCGTCGATGAATAGAATGATCGGATGCGGGCTCTTTTTGACCTCGTCGATCACGTTCTTCAGACGGTTCTCGAATTCGCCCTTGACGCTCGCACCGGCTTGCAGCAGCCCCATATCGAGCACATGCAGTGCGACGCCTTTCAGCGGTGCGGGCACGTCGTCCGCTGCAATGCGCAGCGCGAGTCCTTCGACCACCGCCGTCTTGCCGACACCCGCCTCGCCCGTCATGATCGGATTGTTCTGCCGGCGGCGCATCAGAATATCCATGGTCTGGCGAATCTCGCCTTCGCGGCCGATCACCGGATCGATTTTGCCTTCGCGCGCACGTTGCGTGAGATTGCTCGTGTAAGTATCGAGGACGGGCGTTTTCGAAGGTGCGCCGGGCGTTGCATCGGCCGCCGCCGGGTTCCCGGCGCCTTCAGGCGCGTTCTCCGTTGCCTGGCTGCGTTCGACTTCACGCGACCCGGCGGTCAGCTCGTCGAACTTGTGCTTCAGATCCGTCACACGCACATCGCGCAGCAGCGGCGACATGCGCTCGGCAAACTGCGCGAGGTCCGGCGCGCTCAGCAGCGCCAGAAACAGATGCCCCGACCGAATCCGCCCGATCTGCGAATCGAGCGATGCAATCAGCCACGCCTGTTCGAGCAGGGCGATCAGATGCATCGAGAACACCGGGGTGCGCGTATTGCCGGTTTTCAACCGCTGCAACTCGCGCTCGAGATCGGCGCGCAGCGCGTGCGCATCGACCTTGCTCGCGCGCAGCACCAGCGCGACATCGCTCGCCGGTTCATCGAGCAGCGCCAGCAGCAGATGTTCAAGGTCGACCTCATAGTGACCGCGCGCGAGACAATTGTTCGCCGCCAGCAAAGCCGCCTGCCGGCAGGTCGGATTCAGTTTGGCGATCAGGGTGTTGAGGGACGTGCTCATGTCGTGCGATCCGGGTCCAGGTTCTATCGTTATGGTCAGTGAATCACGTGCAATTCGTAGCGGGCATCCGCGCGATCGCGGTCGGCTTCCCGGGTGCACAGGAACGCGTCCCAACCGAGGCGTGCGCCGTTGCCAAGAATGCTTGCGCCCACCTCTGCACGGCGCAACACCAGCGAGACCTCGTATTCGAGCGTCACGCCGGCGAGCAGCGTCAGCATACGTTCGAGCGCGACGGCGCGCTCGGCGCCGGGTAAGAAAGCTTCGTAGTTCTGTTTGTCGAGCGGTCCGATCACGAGCCGCGCGCGCATGTCGCGCTGCCAGACCCGTTCGCCCGCCAGCGCGGTGGCGCCGAGCGTCGCGTTGACGCTGCCGAGCACGGAGAGCTGATCGCGCGGCACGTCGTACCATTTGCCGACGAACTGCTCGACGCGCACCGGCATCTTGAAGTACTCCGACAGCGTGCGTTGCAGATACGCCGCCGACACCGGCCGATGCCGCGCGGCCAGTGCGTAGCCGGCAATCGCTTCGTCGAACAGCGCGCCGTCGCCGCTTTGCAGGCTGTTGCGCGTGTCGTCGTCGGCGACGCCGGCCAACGCGAGCAACAGCGGCAGATAGCGTTCGTCGCGATCCAGTTCGTAATGAAACGGCAGCCGGTATTTCTTCCATGCCGCGTAAAACAGCGCGGTCGCGCGATTGGAAAATACATCGAAGAACTCGCGCGCCGCGCGATCGCGCCTGATCTGCTCGCGCTCGATGATCTGCTCGGTGTAATGCAACGGCAATGCGCCCTGGCCACCAAGCAAACCGAAAAACGCCGGCGTGATATCGACCTTGCGAAGCGAACCGTCTGCGAGTGCGGCCGTGCGCTGCCGTTGCTCTTTCAGCGCTGCGCCTGTCTCGTCGTAAGACTGTGCGCTGTGAATTTCGCTCGGCGGAAACGACATCGACAGCGAATTGCGAAAGGCAATCCGCTGCGCGACGATTTCGCCAGGACGTCCAGCACTTGACGGCGTTTGCTGCGCGAACCACTTCTCGAGAATCCGCACCGCCTGAAAAAACTCGAAGCGATGCGGTTCGTCGAGAAGCCGCTCGACTACGCCAGAATCGATTCGCCGCTGCGCGGTTTGCATCGCAGGACCTCCTCGCCGGTACGCTTCGACACGACGACCAGTTGCACAAAGCTGTTCAGATGCACGTACAGCCCAAAAAACGTGTCGATCACCCGCACGAACGACGCGAGGCTCGTACCGACGAAATGCTCTTCGTCGATCGTCAAACGGATCTCGATGCCGCGCACGAACGTCGCGAACGGTTTGCCCGGCAGCCATTGCACGGCCGAGCGCTGCTCGATGCCCACCAGCCCGTCGATATGCCGTGCGGACACCGCCGTGCGCCGCAAATCATACAGAACCAGCATTTCCTTGAGCGCCGACAAGCCGCTATTGGCAAGCGATACATGATTCAGCGCCAGATGCGAAATCAGGCGCCAGTGCGCGGCGCGCCCGCGCTCGAAGCGCACACTCGGGGTCGGCCGGCGCAGCATCGTGATGCTGCCGGTCAGCGAACCGCCTTCGAGAGACAGATCGCCGCCCTCGAGGCCCACCGCGAGGCCAGCGGGCAAGTCGCGATTGGTGCAGGTCAAATCGAGGCTAAGCGTGTCGGTTTGCGGCGCGGCCGGTTCGAAGTCGATATCGACGATCGAAATCTCGGTCTCGTAGCCCGGGCTTTTTTGCGCGACCCAACCGTTGCGCCGCGCGAACCAGTAATGCCCCGCCCGCGCCGCTTCGCCATGATGCAGCGAATAGAACGGCCGGAATTCGATCACCGATTCTTCATGCGCCTGCTGCCTGACGAGCTGCACCGAATCGATCGAATAAACCTCATACGCAAACGCGCGACGCGCTTCGGCGATTACCGGATACGAAATCGCCTGATGGCTGATCCGGATCGGCTCACCGTGCTGCTTGAACAGATTGACGACCGGCGTGCAGAACAGCCGGAAATGATGCGCCGACAACGAATCGAGCAGCCGCGCGACGTGCGAATCGCTGCGCACCTCCTTGAGCACGACGTGCAGCGTCAGGCGCTGGCAGCGGCCGCTCGCGCGCGTCATCGCCGCCAGATCGAAGTCGGCAAAATTGAATTTTTCGGGGAATGCGAAGTATTCGGTCAGCAGCCGGTACGCCGGGTGCGATTTGGCCGGATAGTCGATCAGCGCGTCTTCCTCATCGAAGCCCGCTTGCACGAGCGGCGATTCACGCAGTTGCTTCCACACGCCGCGCCGGTCAGGTTCCACATAGGTGGCCATTGCGTTGACGAACAGGCAATCGGCCAGCGCCGCGATAAACGATTGTTCGCCGTGCAGGTGCGTGCGCAGCGTGCCGACTTTCAGCGCGGACAGATCGAGTTGCGGCGCCGTCGATTCGAACGTGATCGACACGATCGCGGTAGCGTTGCCCGGCAAAATGGTCGCGCTCGGCGCCATCGCCACCGACGTGTATTTCGCCTCGGAGATACGGATCGGCGCCAGCGTCACGTCGTAGGCGGTACGGAAACGGCATTGCACGCCGCGAATCGGCTTCGATTTGAGTTCAGTGCCGCGCGCCACCAGGACCGGCTCGGTCAGGTGACTGAGCGCGGCGGAGGTGCCCAACTGCGCGATCGAGCACGACGGAAACGGCCGCAGGTAGTGCGGATACAGCACTTCCAGCAGCGCTTCGGTGAATTCGGGGTAGTCGTCGTCGAGTTTCTTGTTGATGCGCGCGCCCAGCAGCGCGAACGATTCGATCATCCGCTCAACATGCGGATCTTCGCAGTGCTCGCCGGACATCGCCAGACGCGCCGCGATCTTAGGATAGCGCTCGGCGAAATCGCGCGAATAGCGCCGCAGAAATGATAATTCGCGCTCGTAATACGGCAGCAATTCTTCCATCGATCTATCCCCGGACCTGAACCATCTCCGCCCAAACTATCGCCACCGTCGCGCGTAACGGCGGCAGAACAGCGGTACTAAAGTGCGGTACTAAAGTGCGGTACTAAAGCTTCGCGCGTGCGCGCGTCACCGAGTATTGCAGCGTGGAAGGCTGCAGCATCGCATCGAAACTCACCGGTTCTTCTGCCGGGTGCACGACCAGCAGCGCCTGAATCGCAAAGTTGAGCGCGTTGGTCGATTGTTCGTTCAGCTCGAGCGTTACCGCAACCTGTTGCAGACGCGGCTCGTGCCGCGCAATTGCCTGTTGAATCGATTTACAGATGAACGTGCGGTCGTAATGGCTCGCGAGGCTCAGGCCCGCGAAATCGTTCAGACCGTACGTCAGCACCGAGCGCTGGCATTCCGGCAGCGCCGCCAGTTCGTGCTCGGTCAGCGCGATCCGCGTGTTCAGGATCCCCTCGACATCGCGAGCGACAGTGCTCTTCAATTCGTCCAACGACAATTGCCGCATCGCCGGGGAAGCCGGCAGATGCGGTTCGTCGTCGAACAGCTTGTCGAGAAAGCTGGGTTCGAAGCGTTTCATCAGGTACCGAAGAACCGGTTCGATGCGAAGCGAACACAGCATGCGCAAACGAATTCGCATCGCGCGCGCCGTGTGCGCCCCGACATCAGACCGCGTACGTCTTGTCGTTCTTCGTCAGGCTCCACGCGCCTTGCGCGTTGCCGCCCTGGTTGCCGCCGATCTTCTGCTGCGTGTACTTCCACTGCACGGCAGCGTACTTCAGCGAAAACTGTTCGCTCGGCAGGCCTTCGCCCACCACGCTCGGCGTCACGCTCGAGATGATCACGTACTTGAGTTTTACTTCCAGATACTTGATGCGGTTGCCTTCGCCGTCCGAGCGCATGAAGTCGATCGTCACTTCGTCGAACGTCGTGCCGCCCGATGCGTGTTGATAGATCAGCGGGCTGACCACGTCGATATCTTTAGTGAACTGCATATCAGCATGTTCGCAACGCTCGGACGTGTGACCGCCTGCCGTCGAAGCCGTTGCCGACCGCGGCTGCGTGATCGAGTGGCTCCACGAATCGATTTCGATCCAGCCAGCATGATCCTTATCGGCGGACTCGCCCTTGATCGCCGGATTGCCGAATTTTAAATAGATGTCCTTCATAACTCATCGACTCCCCAAAGAGGTGGTTTTAACAGCCTACCCGTGCGGCCCGCACGGGTGCTCTGACTTCGTTTATGAATTTGCCGGTTTCGGCAGGTCGGCGACAAGCCGCAAAGAGATCGACAGCTCGTCCAGTTGAAAGTGCGGGCGCAGAAACGCGACCGAACGATACGCACCAGGCTTGCCCGGAATCTCCGAGACCTGTATCGATGCTTCACGCAGCGGAAACTGCGCTTTCTGCTCCTGAGTCGCGTTGTCGTCCAGCAACACGTACTGAGAGATCCAACGGTTCAGGAATACTTCGACATTGCCGGCTGAAGCGAAACTGCCGATCTTGTCGCGCATCATCGCCTTCAGGTAGTGCGCAACGCGCGACACCGAGAAGATGTACTGCAACTGCGCGGACAACACGGCGTTCGCATTCGCGCTATCGGTGCTGTACTTCTTCGGCTTCTGTACCGATTGTGCGGCGAAGAACGCAGCGTAATCCGAGTTCTTGCAATGCACGAGCGGAATGAAACCGAGGTCGCTCAGTTCTTTTTCGCGGCGATCGGTAATCGCAATCTCGGTCGGGCATTTCAGCGCGACTTCGCCGTCGTCGGTCTTGAACGTATGGGTGGGCAGATCTTCCACCAGACCGCCGCCTTCCACGCCGCGAATCGCCGCGCACCAGCCAAAGTCGTCGAATGCGGCCGTCAGGCGTGCCGCGAAGGCCCACGCCGCGTTACACCACAGGTATTTGCTGTGATCGGTGCCGTCCACGTCTTCAACGAAGTTGAAGCCTTCTGCGGTCGCGCCGTCTTTCGGATTGAACGGCAGGCGGCCGAGAAAACGCGGCAGTGTCAATCCGACATAGCGCGAGTCTTCAGCGTCGCGGAACGACTTCCACTTCGCGTACTCGACCGTGTCGAACACCTTGCCGAGGTCGCGCGGCTTGCCGAGATCGGCGAAGGTTTCAAGGCCCAGCAATTCGGGCGACGCTGACGCGATGAACGGCGCGTGCGCGGCAGCCGCCACGTGCGACATCTGCTCGATGAAATAGACGTCTTCCGGCTGACGGGTCACTTCGAAGTCGCCGATGATCGTGCCGAACGGCGCGCCACCGAAGGTGCCGAACTCTTCTTCATATACCTTCTTGAAGAGTGCGCTCTGATCGAATTCGATCGCGGTCTTGAAGTCGCGCACGAGGTCGCGCTTGGGCGCGTGCAGCGCCTTGATCTTGACCGTCGCCCCGGTATTGCTTTCCTTGCACAGGTAGTCCAGACCGCGCCACGTGCTTTCCATACGCTGGAATTCCGGCGCGTGCATCACCGCGCTCAGCTGCGCGGAGATCAGGCGATCGAGTTCCGCGACGCGCGCGTCGATCGTGGCCGACAGGTTGTCGGACACCACCACGGTGCCGTCGAGCACCTGATGCACGAGCTCGCCGATCAGGTCCTTCGCGCGCGCGTGTTCCGAATCGGACTTCGCCACGCGGCTTTTCTCGACGATTTCGTCGAGCAGCGTGGACTCCGTGCCGCCTTGCGCGGTGGCGAGTTGGGCTGCTGCCGTTTGCTGGTTCATCTCACACCCCGTACTTATTCGCCCTGCTTGTCATGATCCGGCACGCCGGCGTGCTGGTCCGCTGCGTTGCCCTGCTCTTTCGCCAGCGTGTGCAACTGCTGCGTGTTGTTGAGCACTTCGCTCAGTAGATCCTCGAGCTTGTCATTGCCGGCCAGCTTGTTGCGCAGGTCGGCGAGCTTCGAACGCGCTTCGAGCAGGCGCGCGAGCGGCTCGATTTGCGCGACCACTTCATCCGGATCGAAATCGGCCATCGACTTGAAACGCAGGTCGACGGCGAATTTGCCGCCGGCTTCGCTCAGGCGGTTCTCAACCTGGAACGCTGCGCGCGGTTCGATCGCTTTCATCACGTCGTCGAAATTGTCGCGATCGATGTTGACAAACTTGCGATCGCGCAGCTTCGGCTGTTCGACTTCGGACTGCCCCGCCAGATCGGCCACCACACCGACGACGAACGGCAACTCCTTTATTTCAATCGCATCGCCGCGCTCGACCTCATAGGTCAATTGAACGCGGGGCGGCCGCACTTTTTGCAAGCGTTTTTGAATGCTTTCTTTTTTCGCCATCGTCGGCTCCCGGATGCAGATGAATCAGGCATGTGGATCAGCGCAGTGCGCTGAACGGATCGGATGCACCGCCGCTCTTTGCGGCTTTGACGGGTGCGGCAGGTGCCGCAGCGGCCGGCGCGGGTGCCGCAGGCGCTGCCGGAGCAGCAGGCGTAGCAGCCGGAGCCGCCGCGCTGGTGGTGGCCGTATCCGCCGCATCTGCGGGCTTGCCCTTCGCAACGTGGCGAACGATGCGCTTCTTCTTGACCGCGGGTTTGTCGTTTGGATCGGGCGGGAACAACGTGGCTTCGCCGAGCGTGTCGCGCAGTTGCTTGGCGAGCGCTTGCGCGTCGGACTTCGCATCGCCCGCGAGCGACGCATCCTGACGCAATTCGCCGAGCGATTGCGTGGCGACGCGCAGGCCGGCTACAGCCAGAACGCTCTTCGCCTGACGGTCGGTCTGATCGCGTTGCAGCGCTTCTTGCGCGGCGACGATGGCCTGGCCGTAATGACCTTGCGTGAACTGGATCTGCGCGATGCGCGACCACGGTTCTTCGCGGGTCGGATCGGACTTGGAAAGTTGCTGATAAAGCGCGATTGCGCGATCCTGATCACCGCCCTTGGCGACGGTATCGGCGTCCGCGAGTTGCTTATTAAAAGCCTCCGGTGTGGTCGCTGTATTGTTGCCTTGTGTCGCGCAGCCGGCAATCACGCCGCATGCCAACACTACCCCAGATAATTTTACTAACAGACGCTCATTCATCGTTTTTCACCGACGTGCGAATTTTTTAATTCAAGGAGAAACCGGAGTTTTGCTTTGCTTCAAGTGCGCGGGTATAGTACAGGCCAATTTTCGATAATTCAACTTTCGTGTGAAGAAGCATTGCACAAAAAAACCGCATGCGGAAAATTTAAATGATGCATGCAGAAATTGTTTCCTGGCGCAATAGCGGCAAAGCAGAGAACGGAAAAAATTTCCGCTCGGCCGGCAGCCAACATGAAAGTATTGTGACGGTAATGCGCTTCGCATAAAACGGCATTGCACTGCATAGCGCTGCCACAGATTGCCGCGAATTGCCCGATTGGTTTCGTTATTGGTGTTTTGACGGGGGGACGGCGTCGAGCCGGTCGATGTATATGAATTCGCGTCTTGTTCGCCGTGCATCGCTGTTGATTGCAAACGCCGCCGCATGCGCGCTTCTGGGCGGCTGCGCGGCCGGCGTGACCGTGCTGGGAGCCGCTGCCAACGCGGCTTTGCAGGCCAGCGGCCTCGGTAAGCCGGATGTGCCCGATGCGCAAAAGCCGCCGCGCAATGTCGGGCTCACGTTGTATGCCGCGCCGAATCTGAATGCCGCCAATGATAAGCGCCCATTGGCGCTAGTCGTACGGCTTTACGTGCTGAAGGACCCCACTTCATTCCAGCAGGCGCCATTCGACGCTTTTACGGATCCGGAGAAGGAAAAGACCACGCTCGGCGGCGATTTGCTGAATGTGCGTGAAGTGACGCTGATCCCGGGTCAGCGCTACGTTGTCACTGAAAAAGTCTCGCGTGAAGCGCAGGCATTCGGTATCGTCGCGCTATTCCGCGATCCTGCGATGCAGCGCTGGAAATTCGCCTTCGATCCGGCGAAGTCGGAGAAATCCGGCATAATGGTCGGCCTGCATAACTGCGCAATGACGGTGACCAACGGCACAGTGATCCCGCCTGAACAGGGATTGCCTGCGCAACCGTTGAATATGCTCTCTTCCGTGAGTTGCGGTTAAAGATGCCGGGCAAATACGATTTAACAGTTTTTAGAGAATTAACAATGCGGCGCTCGAATCGGTTATCACCGGGCGCGTCACAAGCTGAACGCATATAACAGGTTTGAGATGAGTTATTCCGCAAAAGTGCTCTGGGGGGAAGGCCTCTTTCTCAGGCCGCAGCATTTTCAGCGTCAGGACGCCTATCACGAAGCACGCCTGTTCGAATCGATTCAGGCGATCCAGCCATACAACTGGGGCGTGCGTTCGGTGCGCTTCGACCGCGATGCGCTCGGCAGCAATGTGCTGCGCGCGAGCGAACTGTCGCTGGTGTTTCCGGACGGCGCGCTCTACTCCGCGCCGCAAGCCGACGGCCTGCCGCCGCCGATTGCGCTGGACACCTTGCCCGACGGCATCAACGATTTCATCTTTTATCTGGCGCTGCATCCGCTGCGCGAAACCGGCGCGAACTATTCGCAGGACAGCAACGCGGGCTTCGTGTCGCGTTACGTGAGCGAGCAGACGCCGGTGCCGGACCATTTCACCGACGCCGCCGAAGCCGACATCACCTTCCTGAAGACCAGCGTCAAACTCATTGCGCATAGCGAGCCGCGCGACCAGTTGCTGT
Source organism: Paraburkholderia lacunae (assembly GCF_003353175.1). Lineage (GTDB taxonomy): Bacteria > Pseudomonadota > Gammaproteobacteria > Burkholderiales > Burkholderiaceae > Paraburkholderia > Paraburkholderia lacunae. The sequence goes on from NZ_QHKS01000019.1 coordinate 106,298, forward strand.
CGGTGCCGCTCGTGCGCGTGCGCCGCACCGCTACTTCCGGCTTCGAGATCGACGACAGCTTCGTGCCGCCCTGCCTCGCGATCGACGCATCGGCGATCCTGCACCAGCGGCTGCGTCAACTGATCGACGCGTTGCAAGCCAAGGTCAATGCGCTGTACGGTTTTCACCGCGAGCCAACCAAGAACATCATCGAGTTCCGTTCCGGCGACATCGCGTCGTTCTGGCTGCTGCACACCGCGAGCGCGGCGTTCGCGTCGCTCGCGCATCTGTATCAGCACCCGGCGCTGCATCCGGAGCGCCTGTTCCAGGAGCTGCTGCGTCTTGCCGGCCAGTTGATGACGTTCTCGAAGGGTTATGCGCTGTCCGATCTGCCCGCTTATCGGCACGACGATCCGGGCCCGGGCTTCGCGCGGCTCGACACGATCCTGCGCGATCTGCTCGAAACGGTGATCTCGACGCGCTACTTCGCGATCGCGCTGGAAGAGGTACGGCCGTCGTTCCATGCCGGCCGGCTCGACTCGGGCAAGATCGACGACAAGACCATGTTCTATATCGCGGTGTCGGCGGACATGCCGACCGCCGAACTCGTCGAAGCCGTGCCCGCGCGCTTCAAGGTCGGCGCACCGGACGACGTCGACAAACTGGTGCTCTCGGCAATGCCGGGTGTGCGGCTCGTCTATACGCCGCAAGTGCCGCCGGCCATTCCGGTCCGGCCGGGCGCATGCTACTTCTCCTTCGAATCGCGCGGCGCGCTGTATGACCGCATGTTGCAGGCCCAATCGGCGATGATCTACGCACCGTCGGGCATCAACGATCTTCAACTCGAACTGATCGCCGTCACATCATGAGCTACGCGCCTTCCCTGTTTGGCGGCAGCACGCCTGCCGCGACGCCCGCCCCCGCCGCCGAGCCGAGCTACCAGGCTCGCTCGCTGCTCGATCTGCTGTACGACGGCTTCTTCATGCTGTTCCTGCTGAAGAACGGCCGCGAGCCCGGCGACGCGCACGAATTCAGCCAGCGTATCCAGCAGTTTCTCGGCGACTTCGAACGCGGCGCGAAAAAGCTCAACGCCTCGGCGGAAGACCTGTACGCGTCGAAGTTTGCTTTCTGCGCGGCGATCGACGAATCGGTGTTGTCGTCGACGTTCAGAATCCGTACCGATTGGGAGCGCCGTCCGCTGCAGCTGGTGTTGTTCGGCGAGCAGCTGGCGGGCGAGAAATTCTTTCAGTATCTCGAGGAATGCCGCGCGCAAGGCGCCGCCCGGCTGCAATCTCTCGAGGTGTTTCACATGTGTCTGCTGCTCGGCTTTCAGGGCAAGTATCTGCTCGAAGGGCCGGAGAAGCTCGCGTATCTGACCGCGCGTATCGGCGATGAAATCGCGCATATGAAGGGCAAGCGCGCGCCGTTCGCGCCGCACTGGCCGCTGCCGGACCAGGTCGCGCACCGGCTCAAGCGCGAGGTGCCGCTGTGGTCGATCGGCGCGGTGTTCGCGCTGGTCGGGCTGCTGGCTTACCTCGGCCTGAACACGTATCTGCGCGATCAGACGCTGCGCACGCTCGCGCCGTATTCGCAAGTGGTCAAGCTCGGGCCGCAATCGGCTACGCTGACGATCTCCTTGCCGTAATTCGAGTTGCCGTCGAGGAGGCGTCGCGAGGCCGTCGGAGGGGCGTAATGAGACGGCGCAACCCTGCAAAAAATAATGGCGGCCCGCTCACGCGCGGCCGCCTTTGCATTACCACCTTCCTGTCACGCCGAAGAACCGCTTACTGCGACTCTTCCGCCCACACCGCATTTTCCCGCGCCATCAGCGCAGTCGACGCCGCCGGTCCAAAAGTGCCTGCCGTGTAGCCGCGCGGCCGCTCGCCCGATTTGCTCCAGCCTTCCAGAATCGGCTCGGCCCATGCCCACGCCGCTTCGAGTTCGTCGCGGCGCATGAAGTGCGTCAGGCGCCCGCGAATCACGTCGATCAGCAAACGCTCATAGGCTTCCGCGCGGCGCTCGGTGAAGGCCTGCTGCAAGTCGAGGTTCAGATTCACCGGCAGCATGTGCATGCCGCTGCCCGGCTCCTTCGCGAGCATTTGCAGCTGGATCGATTCCTCCGGCTGCAACTGGATCACGAGACGGTTGCCGTAGTTGCGCCCGCCGCTCGGAATGATCGAGAAAGGCAGCTCGGAAAACTCGATGACGATCTCCGACACTTTTTTCTGCATGCGCTTACCGGTGCGCAGGAAAAACGGCACGTTGGCCCAGCGCCAGTTGTTGATATACGCGCGCAACGCGACGAAGGTCTCGGCGTGGCTGTTGGGCGGCACGTTGTCTTCCTCGAGGTAGCCCTTCACCGGCTCGCCGTTCACCGCGCCGGCCGTGTACTGGCCGCGCACGGTATCGCGCGCGATATCCTCGGGCGTCATGGGGCGCAGCGAGCGCAACACCTTGAGCTTTTCGTCGCGCACCGCGTCCGGATCGAGCGACACCGGCGGCTCCATCGCGACGATGCACAGCAGCTGCAGCAAATGGTTCTGCACCATGTCGCGCAGCGCGCCGGTTTTGTCGTAGAAACCCGCGCGGCTGCCCACGCCGACCTCTTCGGCCACCGTGATCTGCACGCGCTTGATATACGGCGCCTGCCACAGCGGCCCGAAAATCGCGTTGCCAAAGCGCAGCACCATCAGGTTCTGCACCGTTTCCTTGCCGAGGTAGTGGTCGATCCGGTAGATCTGCGCTTCGCTGAAATGCTTGCCGACCGCTACGTTGATTTCCTGCGCCGACGCCAGATCGTGACCCAGCGGCTTTTCCAGCACGACGCGCGAATTCCCGTCGACGAGCCCCGCCGCAGCCAGGTTGTCGCAAATATTCGTGAACAGATCCGGCGACGTGGCGAGATAGAACACGCGCCTCACGCCGGGGCGCGACACCGCTTTCAGGCGCTCGTAGTCTTCGATCGAGTCGACGTCCATGCGCACGTACTCGAACAGCGACAGGAATTTGTCCCAGGCGCCGCTATCGAAGGCTTTCTTTTCGATGAAGGGCTTCGCCTTCGATTCCATGAATTCGTTGATGTACTCCTCACGCGACCAGGGCTTGCGGCCGATCGTGAGAATGCGGGTGTCCGGCGGCAGGTTGCAGTGCAGATGCGCCATGTAGAGCGCCGGCAGCAGCTTGCGGAACGACAGGTCGCCGGTGCCGCCGAAAATGATCATGTCGAGCGGCAGGTCGGGGGTGGCAGAAGCGTGTTTAGTCGTCATAGCGCGGTCGCAACGTCGTGAAGAAAGGGCGTCGGTCAAGGGACAGAAAAAGGCGAAAGCGCCGGCTGACCGGCACTTTTTTCTGGCAAACGTCTATGGTGCAACGTTTTGAGATTGTTTGCACGGCAACATGTGCCGCAGGTTGGCGCAATATGCCAACTTGCTCCGGTGAAGCACACGCTTGCCGAGCCTTTTGCCAGGACTTGACTCGCGCTCGCCGAGTCCTTGCCAGGACTTTAAAGGGATGTTTAAAGCCTTCCGGCGACCCGCGTTCAGCCGCCTGACAAGGCTTCGCGCGCGACCCGGCACGCCGCCAGATCCCACGCCGCACAGCCGACGCTCTTGAACACGACCGGTTTTCCCGACGGCATCGACACGGCATTGTCCAGCGCCGAGGCAATTCCGCCGACCTGCGCCCAATCCACACCCGCCTGGATGAAATCGCCGGCTTCGTGCTTCGCGCCGGCTTCGTCGTCGACAAAAAGCGCGCTGCCCGCGATCGTGCGCGCGCCGATCTCGACCATCGCCGGCGTGAACGCGCCGACGCCGATCACGAGCCGCCCCGGACGCGCCGCTTCGTCGTAGACGACCCGCTTGCTGGTGGTCAGCGCAATCACGACGTCGATCGACTCGGGAATGTTCGCGTCAGGATCCGCCAGTGGCTGCGGGTCGCGTGCATCAGCACCCTGTGCACCATGCTCGCGATGCGCGGCGCAAAACGCTTCGGCCCGTGCGGGCGTACTGCCCTTCACCCAGACGCGCGCGTCGGGATACAGCTCGCCAATCGCTTCCAGATGGTTGACGGCCTGCGTGCCGGTGCCGATCAGCAGGAATTCACGCGGCGCAATGGTGGCGAAGGTCTCGATGCCGAGCATCGACATCGCCGCCGTGCGCCTTCCGGTCACCGTCGGCCCGTCGAGAATGAAGAGCGTCTCCCCGGTGTCGGCGTCGAAGGCCATCACCTGGCCGTGAATCGTCGGCAAGCCGCGCGCTCCGTTGCTCGCGCACACATTGACCAGCTTGTGGATCGCGAGATCCGGCGCGGTGGCCGGCATCGACAGCATGATACCGCCGTCGTTGAGCGGCACGACGAGGCGCTCAGGGCTCGCGATGCGCTGCCGCGCATAGTCGATGGTCGCGCGTTTCAAGGCGTCGACGAGCGCCGCATACGGAATCAGCCGCGCGGTGGCGGCGGCGTCGAAAATCTGCGTGGTCGGGCGGGTCATAGGCGTGTTTGTCGAGTCCTTGCGATGGGTTGCGTTCAGTTGCGTTCAGTTGCTTTCAGTTGCGTGCGTGCCGGTCACCGATTCGTTGGCGAGCGTTTCATCGCGGCCCAGTTCGCCGTGCGGATAGCGTTGCGCGACGCGCACGAAGATGATGCCGGAGTCGGCGTGTCGCTGACCGGCTCGCTCAGATAGCCGCCGTACCTATCGGCATGGTCGCGCGGCTCGAACATCAGCGCGCGGCGCGGGTCAGCGTCATGCCGCGTCCGGCGTAAAAACGCGCCATCGTCGCGAACGGCAAATACACATCCGCCTGATGCGGCGCGACGCCCGACGGGTTGTGAAACCACGCGCCGCCGCGGTCGCGCCCGTGCAGCAAAATCAGATGCCCGCCCTGGCGGCGATTGGGCCGTTCGGGATAGCGGATCTCCGGGCTCACGGAGACGATCGCCAGCGTGTCGCCATCGATGCGCGCGGCCAGCTCTTCGAGCGGCGCCTGCGGCAATACCTCGACCTGAATGCCGAACGCCTCGCCGGTCCAGTCGGCGAATGGCCGGTAGATCAGACCGTCGACACCGCCGTCGTCGCGCATCCGGTACACGCCGCGGCGCAGCGCTTCGTCGAGCAACGCCGCGCGCGGCGCGTGTTCGATGCGCCAGTAGTCGAGCGCCGATTCGAGACATGTCAGGCCGCACAGCCGTTTGGCCCAGAACCGGTAACGCTCGGGCTCGGTGAAACCACTGCGCTGCCAGCCGGGATCGTCGCACGGGTCGCCCTGTTGCTCGACAATGTGGCGCACCCATTCAGGGCTGCCCCATTGCGTGTAGTACGGCACTCCGGTGTGGCGTAGCGTCGGTTCGTTCATGAGTCGCGCGAAGAGTGAAGGGGAAATTTTTTTACAGCATGCTGCGAGGCCGCTGCATCGTGCCGTCGAAGAAGCGCTGCAATCAGCGGCACTTCGGCCGCTTCGCGGCCCCGCTGGCGCACGAACCCCCACGCCCGCGACGACTGCTGCCCGGCAATGCGCGATTTGTCGTGCACCACCACGGAGAGGCCGCGTCGCGCGAGATAGTAGGCGGCGGCGCAGCCCATGATGCCGGCGCCGGCGATCACGACATCGGCGAACCTCGGGAACCGTTGGTCGGCACGGGTGAAACTCGCATGCAGCGGGTAAGTCGTGGTCATCGGGCGGGCGGGTGTTCGGACGGGTTTTAAGCGTGGGCCTAATCTTCGCAGGCGGCTCGCTTGTCTGCAATGCTGCCGCGCCCGGGAGAACCGGACGGCGGCAGCTTTGGCGCTGACGGGCAGCGGATGCGATATGTGCCTTGTCGATAGACAACCATTATTCGCAGCACAGATAATTGTCGTTTATTCGTCAAACGGATATTCTGCAAATATCCGCCACACGAATAATTGACAAATATCTGCCACACGCATAAAGTGCATTTATTCGTCCAGCGGATAATTTGCCATGATCCACCTCGTCGCCACTCCGGACCAGATGGCCCAGTTGCTTGCCGCCGGCCGGCGGCAGGCGGGCCTGACCCAGGCGGAAGCCGCCGCACGGATCGGCGTCAGCCAGAGCCGTATCTCGGCGCTGGAAACCGATGCCGCCGCCCTCACCCTCACTCAGTTGCTGGCATTGTGCGGCGCTTACGGCCTGCAATTGCAGGTACGCGACAAGACCCAGCCGGCGCCTGAGCCGGCGCCTTTGGTCGAGTGGTAAGCATGGGCCGCCAAACCCATTCGCGGGCGCTTTCGGTGTGGGCCAACGGCGCACGTGTCGGCGCCTGGCGCATTCCCACCCGCGGCTCCATGGAGTTCGCCTACGATCCCGCCTGGGTCGCATCGGCCGCAGGCCGCCCGCTTTCGCTGTCACTGCCGTTCACGCCCAGCAACAGCGCGCTCAAAGGACCGCGGGTGCTGAATTATTTCGACAATCTGCTGCCGGACAGCGAGGCGATCAGAAAGCGTATCGCCCAACGCTACCAGACCGAAACGCTGGACGCCTTCGATCTGCTGCAAGCCATCGGCCGCGATTGCGTGGGCGCCGTCCAGCTGCTCGCCGAAGACGACGCGCCGGTCGGCGTCGAGCGGATCGAAGGCACGCCGCTTTCCGACAGCGAAATCGAGACCATGCTGGCGCGCACCGTCGGCAATCCGGCGCTCGGCACGCCCGACGAGGCCGACGATTTCCGCATCTCGCTCGCCGGCGCCCAGGAGAAAACCGCGCTGCTTCGGCACGAGGGCAAGTGGCAACGGCCGCATGGCGCCACGCCCACCACGCATATCTTCAAGCTGCCGCTCGGACTGGTAGGCAACCGGCTGGCCGACCTCAGCACCTCGGTCGAAAACGAATGGCTGTGTTTGCGGATTCTGCGCGCCTATGGGTTGCCGGTCGCGAACACCGAGATCCTGACTTTCGGCAAGCAGCGGGTGCTGAGTGTCGAGCGCTTCGACCGGCAATTGCATTCGAGCGGGCAATGGTTGCTGCGTCTGCCGCAGGAAGATTTTTGCCAGGTGTACGGCGTGCCGTCGCACCGCAAATACGAAAACGAGGGCGGCCCGGGCGTGCTGGACCTCGCGCGGATTCTCCAGCAATCGGTGAGCGCGCAGCAGGATCTCGAAACGCTGCTGGCGAGCCAGATCCTGTTCTGGCTGCTGGCGGCGCCGGACGGCCACGCGAAGAACTTCAGCATTCGCCTGTTGCCGGGCGGACAGTACCGCCTGACGCCGCTTTACGACGTGATGTCGATCTGGCCGGTGGAAGGCAACGGCCCGAACCAGTGGTCATGGTTCAAGGCCAAGCTTGCCATGGCGATGTGGTCGAGGAGTAAACACGACGCGTTCCGCGACGTGCAGCGGCGCCACTTCAACACGATGGCGCTGAAGTGCTCATACGGCGCGAACGCGGAGCCGCTAATCCAGCGGCTGATCGAACAGACGCCGGAGGTCATCGAACGGGTCTCGGCCGAATTGCCCGAACGGTTCCCGGGCAAGGTCGCCGAGCGCATCTTCAAAGGTTTGAAAAACTCGGCGGCCAAACTCGAGAAAATGCCCGCGGAGTAAAAACCCGCGTGGGGACATGCATGGGATCTGCATGGGGCGCGCGCCGGCGATACACACGGCGTAGCGGCCTCGGCGAAGCGCGTCGTCGCACATGTCCGGACAAATCCGACATATTTCTCTACAGATGCGGCGAGGTTTCATCGGTAAAATACATTTGATTCGGAACGCATAAGCGAGTCGCCGAATTTGTCCGTTTCGAGCCCCGCCCCGACCGGCTCGGCGACGGTCAAACAAAATTACAGTCTGCGATATTTTTTTTGATACATTTGCTGTCCCGCGCGCAGCCTTGCCGACGCATGGCAATGCTGCGCGATCGTATCGCGCTCCCCAGAGCCACCCTTTAAGACAGCGGATTCTCACGCAGTATGGCCAACGAAACGAACTCACCTGACTCCATCGCAGTCGCCGAGCGTGTGCGCGAGTTGATGAGCCGGCATGGCATCGGCAAACGCCAGCAAACCACGGAACTATGCCGCATCCTCGATCTGAGTTTTTCGCAGGGACACCGCAAGCTGCGCGGCAACAGCCCGTGGACCCTGTCGCAGATCAAGAAGGTCGCCGAGGTGTATGGCGAACCCGCCGCGCAACTGTTCGGCGCGCAGTCGCTCGATCCAGGCATGGTCGGCGCAATCGCCCAGGAAGCGGTGTTCTGCATCGGCGCGCTCGAGCTGGCTTGCACCGCGTGGGTGGGCGCCGCGCTCGAACCGGGCAGCCGCCCGGAATTCGTCGCCTACTCGAAGCTCGGCCAATGGCGCGTCGCGCGTCACGACGGCACGCTCTACCAAAGCGCGTACGAAGTCCACAAGATCGAGATCTATCCGCGCCGCGCCGAAACCGATAAGCCGACCATCGCGGTGGTCGACGACGATCAGGCCTCCGCGGACAATCTGCGCGACTACCTGGAGCGGAGCGGTTTCACCGCGGTAGCGATTTACGGCCTCGCGGCATTCGGCGAGCAACTGCAAACGCAGGTCTTCGACGGCGTGGTGATCGACTGGCTGTTCGGCTCGCAAACTTCCGCAGCGGCGATTCGCTCGGTGCGCGCGTCGGAGAATCCGGACGCGCCGATTTTCGTGCTGACCGGCGAGTTGCTGACCGGCAAGGCCAGCGAATCGGAGATCAGCCAGGTCATCCGCAATTACGACGTCGCCTGCTATGAAAAGCCGGCGCGCATGGCGATCCTCGTCGCCGATCTGTCCAAGCGGCTCAACCGGCCCTGACGCGCCGGCAAGCGGCTGAAGGTGCGGCTCAGGTTGACGCCCACCTCCCTGCGCGAACCCGGGACGCCGCATCACGCCATATGCCGCGAAGCCAATGCACGCTGCAACGCGCTGCGCAGTTCCTCGTAATGTACCGGCTTTAATAACGCATCGAAAAACGGCTGCGACCCGGCTGTTCCGCCCTGCACCTGCCCCTGCCCATCCGCTACACCTAGCACACCCCGCGCACCCGGCTCGGGCGCATAAGCGCTGACCACGATCACCGGCACGCCCGCCGACGGCCCTCCGCGCGCGGCGAAGTCCGCGAGAAAGGTATAGCCGTCGCGCTCCGGCATGTGCAGATCGAGCAACACCACGTCGCAGTGCCGGGCGTCGAGCCACGCCAGCGCGTCATCGGCATTGGCGACGGCGTGCGCGTCGAAATCCATGTGCGCGACCATTTCGCTGAGCGACTCGCGAATCAGCCGGTTGTCGTCGACGATCAGCACGCACGGCCGCGCGCCGCCCGGTTCGGCGTGCGTCGCCACGTCCGGCGGCGCCGCGGCCGCGACCGGCGTGACCGGAATCGTTACCGTGAAGGTCGTGCCCTCGCCCACCGTGCTTGCCACGTCGACGGAGCCGCCGAACAGCCTGACCAGTCCCTGCACGATCGTCAGCCCCATGCCCGCGCCCTCGAAGCGGCGCGTGCGCGACGCATCCAGCTGCGTGAACTCCTGGAAGATCAGCGGAATCTGCGCGCTCGGCACGCCCGGCCCCGTATCGCTGACCACGAAGATCAGCGCCGCCGGCCGTTGCTTCAGCCGCAGGCGCACCGTGCCGGTTTCCGTATAGCGGATCGCGTTGGTGACCAGGTTGTTGACGATCTGCCGGACGCGGTGCGGATCGGAATCGACGAGGCCGCTCACGCCGCTCGCTTCGCTTTCGAGCTTGAGACCGCGCGCGGCCGCCGCCATCGCATGCTCGTCGACGATCGACGCCAGCAGCTCGCGCGGCTCGAAATGTTCGTGGCGCAACTCGAGCTTGCCGGCGCCGAGGCGCGCATAGTCGGTCAGGTCCTTCATCTGCGCTTCCAGATGACGCGCCGCGGTTTCGAGCCGCTGGATCACCTTGCGGTCGGCTTCGGAATGAAAGTTGAAGCCCAGCAATTCGATCGACGACACGATCGCGTGCAACGGCGTGCGCAGTTCGTGGCTGATCATGCCGAGAAACGCATCCTTCGCGAGACTCGCCTCGCGCGCGGCGCGGCTCGCCTGGTGCTCCGCTTCGAGCGCGGCATGCTGCTGATGCATCAGGCGCGTGCGGCGGCGGCCGTTGAGCACCAGCAGCGTGGTCGCCGCCGCCGACAGCAACAGCAGCAGCAGTCCGCCGGCGAACAGCAGGCGGCGCTTGTCGATGAAATCGCGGTTCATCGCTTCGCGGTCCGCCACATCCGCGAAACGTCGGCTCAACGCGAGATCGTTGACCTCGTTCCAGTGCGCACGCAACGCCGCGACGATCTCGTTGGCGTGGCTGCGATCGCTGGGCAACGCATCGACCTCGGGCCCGATACCGCCCAGCAGATGATCGAGCGACTGGATTTCGTCCCGTTGCCGTTGCAGCAGCGCGAGCTGGGCTGTTAGCCGGCGCGTCGACCCGGCAATCACGTGCAGCTTCGATTGCAGCAGCTGGTAGTGCAGTATCAAGCGCGGATAGTCGTCATCGACACCCGACTGATAGAGCAGCAGCTGGTTCTCGAAGCGCGCGTAGGCAATCTGCAATTGCGCGGCGTCCCAGTAGAAACCGTCGTAAGTGCCGGTCAACTGTTCAGTGGCGCGCGGATTGAGCAGGTTCGCGTACAGCAGGTAGCCGATCGCGCCGGCCGGCGCCGCGAGCGCGGTCAGCCAGATCAGCACGTAGAGGAAACGGCGCAATGGACTGCGCGCTATTTGACGATGAGAGCCTTGATCTGCCATACGAATTTCGAGTCGCCCGAGGCGCCCGCGAGTTCTGCGGGAAACGCGTCGCGCGGATAGATAAGAAACAGCGGCCCGAAGTCGCTCATCTTCAGACGCTGCCCGTTCATGCTGTAGGCCACGATCACGCCATAGCGATCGCAGTCCGATACCGGCACGGTGTACGTGTAGTCGTCGAACGTATGAAGCTCCACTTCGCTGCCGTACGCGCCGACCGTCTTCAGGATATCCGCGAGCAACGGCCCCGTGAAGGTGGAACGCACAGTCCAAGTGGTCGCGGTCGTAATGGAATGGGCGGGCAGCGCGAGCAGTTGCGCCTCGGTGAAGTGATACGCCCGGTGCGCGGCGTCGGTGCTCTTGCCGATTTTGCCCGTCACATCGAGCGCTAACGACTGCGCCTGCGCGCCCCACGCGGCCAGCGCGAAATTCAGGCCCATTGCCAGCATCCAGTACGCTCTTTTCCTGCCGTACATCCCTGCGCTCACTTTGGTCATTGGCTTTCTTGTTCCGTTATTTGCTTTTTGCGGGCGGCTTCGCACGGCCTCGACTCCCGCCGATTCAGTGCGCCTGCCGCCCTTGTCCAGACCGCTGCGTCGCCGGCCGCGGAATGCTCCAACCGGCGACGCGCGTCAACCCCAACGCGCGATCTTTGAACCGCATGCATAATATCGTCAAATTTCCTTGCCTCAAAAACGAGGGCGCGCGCCCGCGCCGCAGCGCGACGTCCGCCGCGGACATCACGCCCGCCACGCCTTGGCAACACGATGCATCAAGAGTCATGAACAAGCCGGTTTTGCCCCTGACGTACGAACAACTCGACCACTGGATCGAATCGCTGCAACCGGCGTTGCTGGCGGAGCGCTTCACGATGGCGATCGGCATACTGCGTGGCGGCGCGCCGCTCGCGCTGATGGTGTCGCATGCGGCGGGCACGCCGGTGGCGTTTCTGCGCTACGACCGCAAGACTCGCACGGCGGCCTGGGATTCGACGCTGCCGATCCCGCCCGCGGGCGCCAGGGTGCTGCTATGCGAAGACATCGCGGGGCGCGGCTTTACGCTGGCCGACTGCATCGCGTTTCTCGAACGGCACGGCCTCGACGTCAAGACCCTGACCGGCGCGGTCGATGACCTGAGCCGCATTCAACCCGATTACGCGATCGACGCACGCGGCTACTTCGCGCTGTTTCCGTGGGAGCGTCAGGCGTACACCGAGCGTTATCGCGCAGACTGGGAGCGCGTCGAAGCAGGCGCCGCGCCTGCGATGGCCGACGATCATGAATACGCGACCTACGCGATCGACCTCGACGGCATTCTGCTGCCCGACGTGCCGCTTGCGCGCTACGACGAGGATCTGGCCGCCGCGCTCGCCGAACGCGACGCACTGCTGCCTTTCGAGGCGCTGCCCGGCATCGATTTGCAGCGGGTTCGCACCATCATCACCGGCCGGCCGGAACTGGATCGCGCGCGCACCGAGGCATGGCTCGCCCGGCACGGCTTCGGTCATATGCAACTGGTCATGCGCACGCCGGACACGCACGACGAAAGCCCCGCCGGCGCCGCCGCTCACAAGGCCAGCGCGGCGTTGCGCGGCGGCGTCACGCATTTTGTCGAAAGCGATCCGGTGCAGGCGCTACTGATCGCGCAGCAGGCGCCGCTGTTGCGGGTGATCTGGTGGGACGCGCACACGCAAACCGGCACGCTGGTCAGCGCGCGCGCGTGGCACTGAGCGCGGGCCCTAAGCTTCTTTCGCGTCGCTGGTCTCTGTCGCTTCTTTGCCGTCCCGCGGACGCAGATGCCGCGCGGCCCGTTGCGACGCGACGACGATCAGCTTCATCGTCGCGCGCGTGGCGCCGACGAACAGCTTGCGGGCGGTACGCTCGTCGAACGCATCGAAGTCGACCTCGGTGAGGATCACGCACGGCGCCGCCTGGCCCTTGAAGCGATAGATCGACTCGAACAGCACATCGCCTTCGCGGTACTCCGGGTTGCCGAACAGATCGTACTTGCCGGTGAAACTGCGCAGCCGATGCGGCCCGAGGTGATCCTGCGCGCTCATCGCCGAGCCTTCGCGGCCGCGAAACGACAACACCGCGATATCCTGCTTGCGGAACCCGAGCGAGAGCGCCTGCGTGATCGCGCGCTTGGTTGCATCGATGCTGCCCTCGACGGCGTTCGCTTCGTCATAGGCCGACAGCGAAATCTCGGAGCCGTCGAACGGACTGCCCGACCCGAGCCCCGCCGCGACCGGCACCGAGGAGCCGACCACGTCGCGCACGTAGTCGAGAATGTCGCGCGGACTGCGGTAGTTGGTGGTCTCTTTCAGCGTGGTCCAGCCGGGCAAGGTAACCGGCTCGCGCATATACAGATTCTGCAACGGGTCTTCGAGCCACCACCACGCGGCGCCGGGCCGTAAAAGGCGTTCGAGCGCGGCCACCCAGGACTGCTGGAAATCCTGCCCTTCGTCGACGATCAGCACGTCGAACTGCCAGCGCGCGTCGATCGGCGTTTGCGCAAAAATCGTTTCGAGCTGGTCGAACGCCCCGGAGGAAGTCCCCTTGGGGGACACGTCGCCGGCCCGGAAATCCGGCTCGCGGCCCGCGTCGCGCGCGATCCAGTCGCATAGCTGGTGGTAGTTCGCCACCTTCGCCTCGGGCGGTGCGACCCGCACGATGTGATCCGCGAGCGGCCGGTTGAAGCACACGTACAAAGGCCGCTGCCCGCGCGCCACGGCGTCCTTCATCACCTGCACCGCCAGTTGGGTCTTGCCGGAACCGGCCGTGCCGATCACGCGCAGCCGGAACGGCGAGAACTCGAGCCGCCGCGCCCATGTCGCGAGACCGCCGGCCAGCCGCGTGACGAGCGTGCCGGCCTGGCCGAGCAGCGCGCTAGTGTCGGGTGTGAGCGCGAGTTCGTCGGCGAGAAACTGGTGGATCTTCGGCGCGCAGGCAAGGCGCGGCTCGTCCGCGGGCAACGCGTCGCGAATGATCGCCGCGAGCCGGTCGCGGCGCGTCGCGTCGACGATGCGCGCGGGATTCACGCCGGCGATCGCCGCATCCTTGACGATGTGGTCCGGACAATACAACAGCTCTTCGATGAAATACGTCCCCGCGCCGAACGCGGCGGTAAAGCGCCGGTGCATCCCTTCGACGGTGTGCGCGAGCGCGATCGCCACGTTGCGTTCCGTCTGAAGATAGACCTTGACGAGCCCCTTCGGCGTCTCGCGCAGGAAGCCGGTTTTCTGCTCGACGATCATCACGCGTCCCGACGGACTGACAATCACGAAGTCGGCCTCGCCGAACACCGAGAAGTTCTGATTCAGCCGGGTCCAGTGCACGCCGTGATAGACGGTGTAATCGTGCGGCAACGCGTGTTCCAGCAACGCGAGCGTTTCGCGTTCGCGTGCCGCTGCGCCGGTGGCGGCGAGGCTCTTCCAGTCGTCGGGGACAATGCGGGCCATGCGGTGCCTCGTCGGATTCGGGTGCGCTCATTGTACGCAACGCGCACGCGTTGCCGGCACGGCGGATTGCACCGTAGCGGGCAGCGCGGATTGCGCTCCGATGTGGTTCGGGGCGCGTGGCCCGACGCGTCGCAAAGCCGCGGCCTCGTGTATCGTTACCGGTTGAACGCCGCGCGAGGTGCGCGGCTCGCCAACTGTAAGAAAAAAGGATTCACCGGATGATCAAGATCTGGGGACGCGCCAATTCGGTCAACGTCCAGAAAGTTTTGTGGTGTTGCGATGAACTGGTACTGCCGTACGAGCGCATCGACGCAGGCCTCCAATTCGGCCGCAACAACGAACCCGACTATCTCGCGATGAACCCGACGGCCAAGGTTCCGACGCTGGTCGACGACGACTTCGCGCTGTGGGAATCGAATTCGATTCTGCGTTATCTGGTGCTGCAATATGGCGCATCGAGCCTCCTGTACCCGTCCGAGCCGAAACTGCGCGCGAGCATCGACCGCTGGCTCGACTGGTCGCTCTCCACGCTGCAACCCGCCGAGCGCCCGGTGTTCTGGGCCATCGTGCGCACGCCGGCCGCCGCGCGCGACGCCGCCAAACTCGCCGCCGACGTCGAAGCGGTCACCTTGTTGTGGCGGCTGCTCGACACGCATCTGCAAGGCCGCTTCTTTCTCGAAGGCGAGAAGTTCACGCTGGCCGATATCGTGATCGGCGCGTACGCGAAACGCTGGTTCGGGCTGGACGGTATCGAACGCCCCGCTCTGCCGAATCTGGAGCGCTGGTATTCGCGCCTTGCAACGCGTCCGGGTTTCAAGAAATACATCGACTTCCCGCTGACCTGAGCCACTGTTCGGGCGGCCGCCATCGCCATGCTGCCGCCCTGCCACAGCCAGCCGCGATGGCCTTTATAATCGACGCATGAAGACCGCCAAGCCCGCTGCAATCGCCGACAAAGCCACACCCGCCACCACCGCTCATCCTCATGGGCCAGGGCAGACGCACGGCGCTTCGCAGGAGGCCGCCCTCGTGCTGGCCGAAGAATATTGCCGCGAGCGCGGCGAGAAGCTCACGCCGATCCGCCGCAAGGTGTTGGAATTGCTGCTGAATTCCGGGCGCGCCACCAAAGCTTATTCGCTGCTCGACGACATGCGGCAGATTCATCCCGGCTCGGCGCCGCCCACGGTTTATCGGGCGCTCGACTTTCTGCTGTCGGCGGGGCTCGTGCATCGGATCGAATCGATCAACGCGTTCACCGTCTGCCACGATCTGACCCAATGCCAGCACGGCATTCTGGTGGTCTGCCAGCAATGCGGCAACGTCACCGAACTGCATCAGCCGAAGCTGCGCCAGGCGCTGGTCGCGCAAATCGAAGACGCGGGCTACAGCCTTGCAAGCGATGAAATCGAATTGAAGGGATTGTGTTCCGCCTGTCAGGCCAAGGAAGGCGCCGCCTCTGCGGCTGGTTCGGCAACGCCGGTGGCCGCCGCTAAATAAGAGCGGAGCTTGGCGAGTAGTGGCGGGGATTGGCCGTCGCGGTTTCCAGTGTCAAGGCGCTGGAAACCGTTTGGTGTCGAACTCGAAGCGGCCTGGAATCGGGCCTGAAATCGGGCCTGAAATCGCAGCCGCCAGACTGATCAGCCCGCGGCGCGGGCGTCGATCGCGTCGTGCAGCAACGTGACGAGGTCTTCCGGCAACGCCGGTTTGGTCATGAAATGCTGGAAACCTTCGCCGATGCTGCGCAGCCGGTAAGCGTCGTCGGTGTGGCCCGTCAGCGCCACGGCTACCGAAGGCGCGTGATCGCCGCGAATCTCGTGATCGCGCAGCCGCTGGATCAGATAGAACCCGTCCATGGCCGGCAATTCGAGGTCGCACACCACGGCATCGGGCAACACGCGCAGCGCTGCCTCGACGCCCTCTTCCGCATCCGCCACCGCGACGACACGCGCGCCTTCCGCTTCGAGTAACAAAGTCAGCGATTCCCGGCTATCCGGGTCGTCTTCGACGAGCACGATCGTGGCCTGATCGAGTCTCAATGCTCCGTTCATTTTCCGTTGCTGCTCTTTAAAACCGGTTAGACCGTCAGACGCGGCCAGCGTATCGCCCTGCTGTTGTTGCGGTTGACCGCGGAACCCGGCGGCTACGGTATGGGTGTTGCTGTTCATGGTTCGGACTCGCATTCACACGGCGAGTTGCATACAGGCTCGCGATTGTAAGGCATGGCCCGAGCGCAACGCGCCGCGCACACTACCGCGCAAAAATTTCACGTCGATGAAAAAACGACTCTCGGCATCGTTGTAATGTGAGGCAATGACCGGCCGATGCCGACACCCGATTCGCCGACGCAGCTCGCGCAAAGCCGGTTGCACGGTATGACACGTAGCGGCCCGCGCGGCATCTGTTCCGACATCCAGTGTTCTCTTGCGACGCCCGCAGGACGGCGCTCGGTGTGGCGTTCAGTGCGGCCATTCCCGCGCGGCGTGGACATCCACTCTGCGCATCCACTCGTGAGGGAGCACATTGCGTGCCTCGCCGGTTTCACGCCACGGCTCGTTTATCGTCTATAGAAAGCCTGTCGCGCCACCCTCGGCGGTGGCGCTATCATCGTGTCCGCGAGACCGCATCGGTTGCGTTCGACCGCCGCGCTGCGGCCCGCAATGTAATCAGCCGCTGATCGCCATCTTTTCGCTTCCCCACCTGAGGCCGCCCGACACCATGTCCGATCTCGACTCCGCCACACTCGAAGCGCTCCGCCATGTCAGCACCGCCACGCTGACCACCCAGCTATTCAAGCGCGGCTTGCGCAATACCTTCATGCAAGGCGTCGCGTCACTCGCCCCATACAGCGGCGCAAATCTGGTCGGACCGGCATTCACGTTGCGCAATATCCCATCGCGCGAAGACATCGACGTGCTCGACCTGTTTGCCAATCCCGAGTACGCGCAGCGCAAATGCGTCGAGACGATTCCGGCAGGCCATGTGCTCGTGCAGGATTGCCGCGGCGAGCGCGGCAGCGCGTCGTTCGGCTCGATACTGACGCAGCGTTTGCAGGTCCGCGGCGTGGCCGGCATGGTGTCCGACGGCCCGGTGCGCGACAGCACGACGATTGCCGCGCTCGGCATCCCGGTGTTCTGCGCGGGCGCGAGCGCGCCGCCGAATCTGATTCGCCACCATGCGGTCGATATCAATGTGCCGATCGGTTGCGGCGGCGTAGCCGTGTTTCCCGGCGATGTGATCGTCGGCGACGCGGACGGCGTGGTGGTGGTCCCGCGCGAGATGGCCGCCGAAATCGCGCAAGCTGCCGCCGAACAGGAGCAACTCGAAGAATTTCTCACCGGCCGCATCCGCACGGGCGCAGCGCTACCCGGCACGTACCCGCCGAACGACGCGACAAAAGCGGCTTACGAAGTGTGGAAAAAGAATCGCGGCGCGCACAAACCACGCTAAACGCAACCGGCTACCGCCGCGGTCCGAGGCCGTGCGTCAGCAGCGCCACCGCATGCCGCGCGATCTCCTCGCCGCCGATATTGCGGCGCACCGGATCGTCACGCCACAGCTTCAAGGTGGCCAACGGCAGAATCGTCAGCCCGAGCAAGCTGACAAACACCAGCGACGGCTCCAGCTCCGCATTCAGACGCCCTTCCTTTTGCCAGCGCGCGATGCACGACAACGCCGCCTTTTGCTGCGCGTCGCCGAAGCGTTCGTGCATGCGCTGGCGCAGCAAGCCGCCGTCGCTGATCACTTCGCGCACCCACAGCGACGGGAACCACGGATTGTCTGCCGCGACCTGCACGAACCGCTGCGCAAGTTGCGCGATGGCCGCCACCGGATCGTCGGGATTGTCCTGGAACGGGCCGCTCAGCGCCGCGCGCAGCGGGACGAAACGCTCGTCGATCAGCACGTCGAGCAGCTGATCGCGCGTCTTGAAGTAGTAATGCACCATCGCCGGGGTGAAACCCGCCTCGCGAGCAATCGCCCCGAGCGTGGTGTCGACGATGCCCTGCCGCGCGAACAGCGCCAGCGCAGCGTCCAGTAGCCGGCCGCGCTGCTGCGGACCGCGCGCGGCGCCTGACGGCCTCCCCGGCCGCCGGGCCGCCGCGCTGTTGAAGCCCTGCTCATCGGACGCATTACGGGTCATTACTTTCAATTTGACGACTAAAGGGATGTCGCATATATTAACTTTCGAATTAATTAATTTCAACGCAGTGGTGCCATGAACCAATCTACAACGACTCAAGCCGCCGAGCTGGCGCACGAGAACGGTCACCCGCCGATCCGTCTGCTGTTTCCGGCGTTGCTGCTCGTCATGCTGCTCGCCGCGCTCGATCAGACCATCGTCTCGACGGCGCTGCCGACCATCGTCGGCGAGTTGGGCGGCCTCAACAATCTGTCCTGGGTGGTGACCGCGTACCTGCTCACCTCGACGATCGTCGTGCCGCTGTACGGCAAACTCGGCGATCTGTTCGGCCGGAAGATCGTGCTGCAAACCGCCATCGTGCTGTTTCTGGTCGGCTCCGCGTTATGCGGCATCGCGCAGGACATGACCCAGCTGATCGTACTGCGCGCGCTGCAAGGACTCGGCGGCGGCGGTCTGCTGGTAGTCACCATGGCCGCCATCGCCGACGTGATACCGCCGGCCGAGCGCGGCCGCTTTCAAGGCGTGTTCGGCGGCGTGTTCGGTCTGGCGACGGTGGTCGGTCCGCTGCTCGGCGGCTTCCTGGTCGAGCACCTGACGTGGCGCTGGATTTTCTACATCAACCTGCCGCTCGGGGTGATCTCGCTGGTGGTAATCGGCGCGGTCTTCAAACCGCACGTCCGCCATGTGAAGCACACCATCGACTACATGGGCGCCGCCTTTCTCGCCGGCGCGCTGACCTGCATCATCCTGTTCACGAGCCAGGGCGGCACGATCCTGCCGTGGTCGTCGCCGCAACTTTGGTTCACGCTGTGCATGGGACTGGTGGCGATCGGGGGCTTCATCCACGAAGAGCGGACCGCCGTCGAACCGATCATGCCGCTTGAACTCTTCAGGCAACGCACTTTTTTGCTGAGCAGCCTGATCAGCTTTATCGTCGGCGTGTCGATGTTCGGCGCGGTGACGTTCCTGCCGCTGTATCTGCAGGTGGTCAAAGGTTCGACACCGTCGCAAGCAGGCACGCAGATGCTGCCGATGATGGGCGGCCTGTTCGTGATGTCGATGGTGACGGGCCGCATGATCAGCAAGATCGGCAAGTACCGCATGTTTCCGATTGCGGGCACGCTCCTCGTGGCTGTCGCGATGCTGCTGCTCGCCCGCCTGCAACTCACCACGCCGATCCAAGTGATGTATATCGACATGGGCATTCTCGGCTGCGGACTCGGCATGGTGATGCAAGTGCTGATTCTCGCCGTGCAGAATTCCGTCGAGACGAAGCACATTGGCGTAGCCACGTCGGGCGCGACGCTGTTTCGCTCGATCGGCGGCTCGATCGGCGTGGCCGGCTTCGGCGCGGTGTTCTCGAATGGTCTCGCCGCGCGCCTCGAAACGCTGATTCCTCCAGACACCGAATTGCCGCACGCGCTTGGGCCCACCGCGATCCACCACCTGCCGCAAGCACTGCGCGACGATTATCTGCAAGCGTTTGCCGGTGCGTTGCACACGGTCTATCTGTCGGCGGCATGCGTGGTGCTGCTCGCCTTCGCACTCGCGTGGTTCCTGAAGGACCATCCGCTGCGCCAGCAGTGATCCGCTATCGGGCTGCGCCGCCGCGCCCCTGAATCGCGAGGTCGAACGCGCCCTGCTTCGACCTCGTTCTGCCTGATCGCCATACTTTGATCATCACGCTTTCGTCCTACTAATCGTGCAGCCGCATCATCACGCCGCAGTTGCGCCGTCGCTGTGAAAAAAACGCGCGGCTCATTCGTTCTGCCGACATATGCGGTGTTTCACCGTGTGTCGTCGTACCGACACGTACCGACAAAATGTGCGCCTGCGCACAAAAAGTAGGTGAGAACGTCGATTGACGTTCTCACGGAAACGCCACATATTTAAAGCGGTAATTTAAAGCAGTGGCACTGCATAACAAGGGCTTGAGCCCGACGTTCTTCAGCGCATGTGGATCGTGATTTCCGCCGACATTGCTCCGGCCTCAGCACGATCTGGAGCATGCCGTACCGGCATTGTTTCCCACAGGTGGGTCCACAGCATGTCCACCCAGACACTACTCGGCCATAGTTTTCCGACGCCTTGCAAACGCTGTGGCGGTGCGCTGTACCGGCAGGTCGATTACTGCCCCTATTGCGGCGCGATACATCCGCTCGAAGGGGACCCGCACAAGCGCGTCGAGATTCCCAGCAGCCGCGCGAGCGCGATGAACAAATCGACGCCAAAGAGCAGCTTCGAATCGACGCCGCTGGCCGACACCGGCCACGACACTGGCCAGGACGCCGGCCTTGGCGAGGCCGATCGGGTCGAGGCCGAGATGCAGGCGCCGATCCTCACGTCGCCTGATGCACCCATTCCACCGCTCGCCAATCCGCCGCACTGGAGCGGCGGACGCGCAGCTTCAGTGCGGATGATGCTGATGGGTAGCGCGTCGATCGTCGTAATCGGACTAACGTATGTCGGCTATGCACTATTCAGCGACAACCACGAATGGCAGACCAGCAACACAGACGAGAGCGCCGACACCCATCGGGACGCGAGGACGGCGACGGGAATAATCGCGCTGTACAAACCTGCACTGTCACCCAAGCAACCCAACCAGCCCAACCAGCCCAACCAGGTTAGCCAAGCCAAGCCGATCAAGCCGGCTAATCCGGCAACCGCCGCTCCGCCGGTTGCGCCCGCGTCCGCGTCCGCCCCCGCCGTCGCTGTAACACCTCCGTCAACGCCGCAGTTCCGCAATGCCGCTCAAGCCGTGCAAGCGGCGCGCGCGGCCTTTCACGCCAACGATCTGAGCGCAGCGCAAGCTGCGCTAAGCGCGGCGCAAACGCTGCAACCGGACAACGCCGACGCGCAGAATCTGCTGGGCGAACTGAAGCCGTTGACCGCACGCCGCGAGACCGCGTTGCAGGCGGCGCAAGCGTGCGCCGCGCAGCAGTTGTGGACCTGTGTGCGTCAACACGCAAACGACGCACTTACGATCGACATAGGCAACGCCACCGCGAAGACCCTCCTCGAGCGTGCGATTCGCGAAACCGGTTGGGCACCGCTCAACTCGCACGCCGCGGCAAGCGGCCCGGCGCAAGCCAGACAGCAGACACAGCCGCAGACGAAGCCGTCGCAAACCCAGTTGCAAGTGCCGCTGCCAAAGGATATGCCGGCGAACAGCAGTACCTTGGCGACAGCACCGGCACGGTAGAAAATCATCGAGATAACGAATTGCCCAGCCGTATTCACGACCATTAAATGACCATTGATTGACCACTATTCGGCCGCCAGGCGACCCATCAGACGACCGTAACTTCTCGATCAATCGCGTGGCCACTGAGCGGCAACAGACGGACATTGCACGCGAAATGCGTTGAACATGACGTGGCAATCCGGCTCACCGGCGCTTCGCGCGCGTCGACGCGCGCGCCCGTTCAAACCTGACCGATAGGTGGATAGACCATGCTGAAGAGACTTCTGGCGGGATGGCTGGTGCTGATGCTCATGTCTTCGTTTGCCGTCGCCGAGCCGACGCACTACAAGATCGTCACCGGTCCGGAACGAGGCACCTATATCCAGATCGGCCAGGACCTGTCGAAATGGGTGGCGGGACCTGCCGGCATCGACCTCGAAGTGATGGCTTCGAAGGGCTCGGCTGAAAACGTGCAGCGCATGCGCTTCGAGCCGGGCGTGAAACTCGCGCTGGTGCAATCCGACGTGTACCAGGCGTACATCGATATGGCCAACGCGGGCAACGCCGACGCGGGCACGGCGATCCGCCCGTTGCGCCTCATCATGCCGCTGTACGACGAAGAAATTAACGTCGTGGTGCGCTCGGACTCGCCATTGAAGACCTTCGCCGAGATCAAGGACAAATCCATCAGTATCGGTCTGATCGGCAGCGGCACCGCTCAATCGGCAACCACCTTGTATCACCTGATGTTCGGCCAGGCGATCCCGGAACAGAACGTTCAGCATCTGAGCAACGAAGATGCGCTGGCCGCCTTGATCGCGAGGAAGGTGGACGTCGCGATCATCGTCGTCGGGCAGCCGGCAAAGCTCTTCAACGACATGAACCCCGACCTGCTGCAACAGATCCGTCTTCTCAAGGTCGATCCCGCTGCACCTGAAACCGCCCGCGCGAAGCAGACGTATTTCCCCGCGACGATCCGCGCGAGCAGCTATCCGAACTGGCTGAAAGAAGACGTTCCCACGCTCACCGTCAAGGCCTTTCTCGTCACCTACGACTACGGCCTGCGCGATACCGTCGGCAAGCTGAGCCGCTTCGCCGATTCGTTGTGCGCCAACTTCGACAATCTGCAGGAGCACGGGCATCCCAAGTGGAAGCAGGTGAAAATCGAGTTGCCGCCCCTCGTGCGCGGATGGAGATACTACGCGCCGGTCGAGAAGCATCTGCGCGCATGTCTCGCGAACAAAAGCGCGGCGATCAACGCGGCGACGATGCAAGCCACGCCGAAACCACGCCCCTCCTGCACGGACCAGGAACGCCTGCTTCTGCTGTGCAAATAAGCGTTCCTGTCGCCCCTTCAACGTGCGCTGACGGCAGCGCACGTGATCGCATGTTTTTATCCCTCTGACGTGTGTCGCGAGCATTCGATTATCATGAGTCAATCGAATTGCTTCAACGACCCGTTAGTTAGATATGACGAATACAGGCAAGGTATTGATAACCGGGGTGCTCCTGGTTGAATTGGGATTCGCCTCCTATTTACTGTTCCCTAAAGGTGACAAAGCGACGGCGGAAGCCGACGCCGGGATGAACAGCCCCCCAATCGTCGCGGGGGTCGAATCCCGATCTGGCAGCGATCAAGTCACCGCGGGAAGCGTGGTTAGCGCAACGCCGCCCGGCAAAGGCACAAACGGCATCGTCGCGGCACCGCGGCCGCAGCCGCAGCCGCAGCCGTCTCCGGTCGCGAAGGCTGCGCCTGAACCTGCTCCGGCGGCCAGGATCGTTGCAACAGAACAGAAACCGTCAACCGCGTCGGGTCAACAGCCGACGGCAGCGCCGACGCCAGCGCCAACACTGAAGCCGACGCCAGCGCCAACGCTTGCATCAGCGAATGCCCAGCAGTCCTTCAGTTCGAAGGCAAGTTCCGCACCGCGAAGCGAACGAGGCCGTGACGGTCTGTCTCGCAACGGATCGAATCCGGTCGCATCGGCGATAACAGACCAACTGGTCAGGGAGTCGGCCAAACTCGATCCGGCACTGCCGCCACCACCGAACCAACCCGTCGTCCGCGACGATCCGCGTCGCAGCAGCTCGAACCCGGTCGCGGCGGCGATGACGGACGCGCTGGTCAAGCAGTCTGCCAAACTCGATCCGGCGCTACCTCCGCCGCAGCCGCAGTCGCCGAGCCGGCCTGCCACGCAGTAAGCCGGCGCGGTTAACCACTCGCGAAGCGCCGGCTGCCGTACACGTGCAATCAGGTCACGGCGGCGCCCATTCCCGGGACAAGGCGCACAGCCAGAAAATCGATCAGCGCGCGTACGCGACGCGCAACCGGACGGCCCTCCGCCCACAACAGATGCACCGGTACGGGCTCGGGCTCGAACGAGTCGAGCACCGTGACCACCTCACCGGCGTCGAGCAGTTTTTGTACCTGGAAAATCGGTGCCCGGCCGATCCCTGCTCCGGCCGCGGCCGCTGAATTGCAAGCTAGCGCGCTGGTCGACCGGAAGCGCCCCGCGACCTCGACTGCACCGCCTGCCCGATTGAATCTCCAGGTTTCGCGTAGAGCGTGCTGGCGCAGCACGCAGTCGTGCGCGGCAAGCTCGGACGGATGGGTCGGGTAGCCGCGCGAAGCGAAGTACGCCGGCGCACCGAACACGACACGCCGCAAGGTACCCACTTGCCGCGCTCGCAGATTCGAATCCGGCAGATGACCGAGGCGGACCACGAGATCGATGTTGGCTTTGGCGAGATCGAGATGCTGCTCGGCAAGCACGAGCTCTGCCCTGACGTTTTCGTGGATCGCCAGAAACTGCGCGACAAGCGGCGCAACGAATTCAGCGCCGAAAGCCGTCGGTGCGCCGACGCGAATATCACCGCGCAACTGGGTCGCATGCTCGACGAGTTCATCGCGTGCGGCTTCGATTTCTCCGAGTGCGGGCCGCAGCCGCGTGGCGAACTTCAAACATGCCGCGGTTGGCTGCACACGGCGCGTCGTTCGGTGGAACAAGGTCGTGTTCAGATCGCGCTCGAGCGCCGCAATGGCGCGGCTCACCGACTGCAGCGTCCGCCCCAGCGATCGCGCCGCCGCGGTCAGACTCCCTTCGTCGAGGATAGCCAGCAGCACTTCATAGTCGTCTTGGTTCATGCGCGTCATTCTCTCGTTTCCTGGAAGAATGTCTGACGGCTCGCGCGGCTATGCGCGGCCGGGCCGCCGCCGTACATTCTAGCCATCTCGACAGCGACACCCGATCAGATTCGCAGGAGGCGACGAATGACTCAACGAAACGGAAACGAAATGCCCATGAGCTACAGCAACCGGTTCAACCTGATCGATGCGCGCCAGGTCGTGGCTGCGGCCGAAGAGGAAGCAATGCGTCACGGCTGGCCCATGGTGATCGCCGTCGTGGACAGCGGCGGGCACCTGGTCCTTCAGCAGCGGCTCGACGGAGCGCAACTCGGCAGTATCGACGTCGCAAGACAGAAGGCCGAAACAGCCGTGCTGTTCCGGCGTCCCACGCGTGTTTTCGAAGACGCGCTCGCGCAGGGGGGACTCCATCTGCGCCTGCTCGGGATGAACAACCTGGTGCCGCTGGACGGTGGCATTCCGCTGATCCGCGACGGCGCCGTGGTCGGCGCCATCGGCGTGTCGGGGATGCGCTCCGACCAGGACGCGCAGGTTGCCCAGGCTGGCGCTGACGCGCTGCCGGCAGCGAAGCCATAAGGAAGAAGGCGCCGCCCTTCCGAAAGCCGTTCACGCTGCGGCCACCGCCGTCGCGTCACGACATGCTGGCGGCACACCGCATGCAGGCACCGCGGATTCGACGAATTTTCGCTAAGACAGCGAAGCAAGCATGATCGACAAACGTCGGATATGAGCCTTGAACGCGTCGCTCGTTTCGCGATCGTTGGTCGGGTCCAGGTGCGACGTCTCGGCGAGCTCGACCTGCTCATGGAAATCGTTGGCGACCTTGCGCCTCGTGTCCGGCGGCAACGCCCGTAAGATGGAGACCAATAAAGCCTCCTCGGCGTGCATCATGCCCAGAATTGAACGGGTATCCATATGAGAGGCTCCGTGGTAGGCGTCGTAAGTGCAATCTAGCACGATCCGCACGCGCATTGCGGCGTGCTTGTCCATGTTGCGCGCCGTCGAAACAGGCTGAAACGCCCGGCACAGGAAGCCGGCGAAGCGGACGAAGCGGACGAAGCGGGCCATGCGACACACGAGGCGGCAATTCCCCGACAATGCGGGTGCGATGGTTTCAACCACCACGTTCGTACCCAAACGACAAAGTGAGTCACCGTAAATGGACAAGCGCCAATTCCTGGCCAGCGCTGCTGTACTGGGTGCAGCCGCCACACCTGCGTTCGGCCGGAAGACTGGCCGGAACGAATCCTGTGCCGCATCGCCCGTGCTTCTGACGATCACCGGCGCGATCAAGCGCAGTAATCGCGGCGCACTCGATCCGGCGTTCGACCAGTTGCTCGCGAAGCAACAAGTCAAATTTCCGCGGGCCTATGCGCTCGACTTTCAGTCGATCGCGAGCCTGCCCGCGGTGACGATCAAGCCCACCACCGAATACGATGCCCGGCAGCATACGTTGAGCGGCCCGTTGCTCGGCGACGTGCTCGAATACGTCGGCGCGCCGGGCGCAGGAGAGACGCAGATCCTGCTGCGCGCAATCGACGGCTACGCGGTCATGACGACGCTCGACAAAATACGCGCCTATCGCTTCATCGTGGCGACGCATATGGACGGCAAACCGATGCCGCTTGGCGGCGTGGGGCCGCTATGGGCAGTCTATGACGCCGACCATATCCCCGAGCTGGCGACGAGGCCGCTGAAAGATCGCTTCGAGCTATGCCCGTGGGGCCTGTACCACATGCAAGTGACCGAAGCGTAACGGCGGCGATGACGCGGCGGCGAGCGTCGCCCGGTTTCGTTTCACGGCGACCCTGTATACCTGTCATCATTCTGGCGAACGACAAGCAACTCATCAAAGACAACGCGCTGCCATGCCGACCGCCTTCGCCCAAACCGTCGAAGCCCGCTTCGCCGAACTCACTCCCACAGCCAAGCGGATCGCCAGCTATCTGCTCGCGAATCTCGACCGGCTGGGCCTCGAAACCGCGGATCAGATCGCGCAGCAGGCCGGCACCAGCGGCATTTCTGTCGGCCGTTTTCTGCGCAGCGTCGGCTACCGCAATCTCGATGATCTGAAGCGCGAATTGCGCGGCACGCAGGAACGCCCGTGGATGATCACGGACCGGCTCGACGCGTTTCGCCGTGCGTCCGGCACATCCGATGCGTCCGACGAACACGTCGCCACCGCTAAGGGCGGCAGCGCCGCCGCCCTCAACCCGGCCCTTGCCCGCTCGCTCGAACTCGAAGTCGCCGCGATCCAGCACGTCTACCAACTCGCGCAATCGCCGGTGTTCGCCCGCGTCGCCGAACGTATTTCGAACGCGGATGCCGTCTACATTCTCGGCATTCAATCGACGCGCGGCATCAGCAACGCGTTCTACAGCTACCTCGAATATATCCGCCCGCGGGTGTTCTATTCCGACGGCATGTCGGGTTCCTACGTCGATTCGCTAAACTCCGAGTTCGCGTCGCCGTACCTGATCGTCACCGACACGCGCGCCTACTCGATGATCGCCCGCCGCTATTGCGAGGCCGCCACGCGCCGCGGCCTGCCCTTTGCGCTCGTCACCGATATCTATTGCCCGTGGGCACGGGATTTCGCCGGCGATCTTCTGCAGGTCAAGACCGACGTCGGCCAGTTCTGGGACTCGCTCGCGCCCCTCACGTGCCTGTTCAATCTGCTGATCACCGCGATCGTCGAACGGCTCGGACCGACGCTGGACGAACGCGTCGCCCGCAACCGCGAACTGCAAGGCGAGCTCAACCAGTTCGAGCCCTGAACCTTCTTTCGCCTGTCACATGCTGCGTGGCGGGTTTGCGCTTGACGACGCCGTGGTCGCAACCGCCTCGCCACCAGGATAAGCGTCGCGAATCCACGCATCGGTGCGTGCGCAACGATTCGGCCAGCTTGCGAAACAGACCGACGCGCCGAACCGGTTTTCGAAGACCTATGGAACGCAGGCACGAAGCAACCGGGCGCCGCATTGCGGTATCCTCACCGGCTCGTTCAGAAGGAGGATTCATGAAGCTTTCGATTTGCCTGGCGGTTGCCGCCCTCGCGTTGTCCGTAACCGCATACGCGCAAACCTCGCAGACCTATCGCTTCGGCGAAGGCCAAACCATGCTGCCGCCGGGCAACGCACATCCGGCGCCCGCGCCGGGCGCGCAGGCGCAACAGCCGCTGCCGCACCCCGCCAAACCCGCGCATTCCCAGGCCAAACCGAAGCACAAGGTCAAGCATCATCGGCATCATCGCGGGTATGTGATGCAGCCGGATGAGTACTCGCACAGCTGATCTGCGCCACGCATGCGTGTTGCATGCGTGGGCTTTACCGATTGAAGAGCCCGGCAAAGCCGGATAGCCGTGTTCTTCAATTGCTCGCATTCATCGCGTAGCGCATGCAAGCAGGCGCTGTTACGGTCTACGCTGTTATGGCCGATACGGGCGGCCTTTCGATACCGCCTTTCGGTACCGCCTGTTCGACACGATCTATTCATCGCGGCGATTTTTGACCCGCTTCAAATCCGTGCGCGTTGCGGGCATAGTGAGGCGTATCCGTAGAGACACCGGCTACAGCAGGAACACATATGAGTACCGCCCACCACGCACCTTCTTCAACCGATCCGGTCCACACCCCGCCCACCGTGCCGCTGATCCGCGACGCCACCGAAGCCGATCTGCCCGCGATTCAGGCGATCTACGCGCACCACGTGCTGACCGGCGTCGCGTCGTTCGAAGAAACGCCGCCGTCCGTCGACGATCTGCGCGCGCGGCTCGCATCGGTACGCAGTCACGGGCTGCCGTACATGGTGGCCGAGATCGACGGCGAAGTCGCCGGCTATTGCTACGCAACGCCCTACCGGCCACGCGTCGCCTATCGCAACACCATCGAAGATTCGATCTATATCGGCGATGCGTATCGCGGCCGAGGCCTTGGGCGTGTGCTCTTGCAGGCGCTGATCGAACGATGCGAAACCGGACCATGGCGCCAGATGGTCGCCGTGGTCGCCGACGGCGGCAGCGGCGGCTCGTTATCGCTGCACAGGCAACTGGGCTTCGAGTTGATTGGGACGTTCAAAGCGGTCGGCTTCAAGCACGGCCGGTGGCTGGACACCACGTTGATGCAGCGCGCGTTGGGTGTGGGCGATGCGACTGTGCCGGACAATCATCTCGCGTCGGCACGCAGCTGAAGCGTTGCAAGCCGCCACGCACGCTCCGGCGCGGCCAGGCGCCTGACCGCCTGCTCATCTCAAGGGCGGCCGCGTTAAAATCCCCCCATGCCCAATACGCCGCCCCCCGCTCCCGCCTTGTCCGCCGCCCCGCACGAAGTCTCCGGGAGCGACGCGCCACGCAATGAATACACCGTCGACGAACTCGCGCGCGTCACCGACACCACCGTGCGCAACGTGCGCGCCTATCAGGACCGCGGCCTGCTCGCACCGCCGGAAAAGCGCGGCCGGGTAGGCGTGTACGACGACACGCATGTGTCGCGTCTGAAGCTGATCAACCATCTGCTCGCGCGCGGCTACACCCTCGCGAACATTCAGGACCTGATCAAGGCAGTCGACGAAGGCCACGATCTGCGTTCGATCCTCGGTCTGGAAACCGCGATCGGTGGACGCTGGTCGCGCGAGCGGCCGAAAAAGTACTCGCTGATCGAACTGCTGCAAATGTTCGGCGACAAGGCGTCGCCGAGCGCGCTCGGCAAAGCGGTCGATCTGGGCTTGCTGGAACGCGACGGCCTCTCGTTCGTGTCGGGCAGCCCCACGGCGCTCGCCGCCGGCGCGACCATGGCGAAGGAAGGCATTCCGCTCGCCGACCTGCTCGACGCCGTCGGCATCGCCCGGCCGCATTTCAATGCGGTCGCCAAGGCGCTGGTCGATCTGGTGGTGCGTCAACTCGACCGCTACGACGCCGATGCGCTGCCGCCGCCCGCCGACGTGCCCGCGTTGATCGAAGCAATCTGGCGCGTGCGGCCGCTGGCGATGGTGCTGGTCGAAAGCGAAATGAATCGCGCGCTCGAAGAAGCGTCCGGCGATTATCTCGGCGACCGCGTCGCGGCGATCATGAAAAAGAAGCTGGGCCATGCGCCTGAGGGCACGCCGGCCGAGCAGGGCGCAAGCAAAAAGACCAAACCCGGGAAGTAGCGGCGCGCGCCTCGCTGGCAAGTGCGTGGCCCAAAAAAGGCGAACCTGCGGGTCCGCTTTTTTATGGCCTTCCGCCGTCGAGCATTTTTCACCTGACGAAAAATTGTGTCATCTGTCTTAGAGCCGGCCATCTAAACAGCCGCTTGCGTCATCCGTTGCCAGCCTCTATTGTTACATCACACAATGTAACAGTTAAGAGTGAATAAAAGGAGGCGAATCGGATGAACGCACGCACGATGCCCCACGACGCCGCGGTGCCCGACGCGTGCGCGCCCATCGATATCGATATCGCGATCATCGGCTCCGGCTTTGCAGGCTTGGGCATGGCGATCCGGCTCCGGCAAGCCGGCATGACCGACTTCCTCGTCGCCGAAAAGGCCGATTCAGTCGGCGGCACCTGGCGCGACAATCACTACCCCGGCTGCGCCTGCGACGTGCAATCGCACGTCTATTCGTTCTCGTTCGCCCCGAATCCGCACTGGACCCGCATGTTCGCGCGCCAGCCGGAAATTCGCGCTTATCTGGAAGACTGCACGCAGCGCTTCGGCATCCAGCGGCATGTGCGCTTCGCCCATGAACTGGCGAGTGCGATCTATGACGAAACGCGTCACCGCTGGCAATTGACGTTCGCCAATGGCCGGCAATGGTCGGCGCGGGTGTTGATCTCCGGCATGGGCGGACTGTCGCGCGCGGCCATCCCGAACCTTCCCGGCATCGAAAAATTCAAGGGCAAGGCGTTCCACTCGCAGCACTGGGACCACACCTATCCGCTCGAAGGCAAACGCGTCGCCGTGATCGGCACCGGCGCGAGCGCGATCCAGTTCGTGCCGCAAATCGCGCCGCGCGTGGCCCGCCTGAACCTGTTCCAGCGCACGCCGCCGTGGATCATGCCGAAGGCCGACCGCCCGGTGAAGCCGCTCGAACAGTGGCTGTTCAGGCATCTGCCGTTCACACAAAAGATCATGCGTGCGGCCCTCTACTGCATGCTCGAATCGCGCGCGTTCGGCTTCGCGATCCACCCTTCGCTGATGAAGACCGCGCAGAAAGTCGCCGAGCGGCATCTGCGCCGCCAGGTGCCCGATCCGCAATTGCGCGCCACGCTCACGCCCAACTACACGATGGGCTGCAAGCGCATTCTGATTTCGAACGACTACTTCCCCGCGCTGTCGCGCGAGAACGTGGCGGTGACGACCTCCGGCATCGCGCACGTCGAAGAAGACGCGGTGATCACCACCGACGGCGCGCGTCATCCCGCCGACTGCCTGATCTTCGGCACCGGCTTCCAGGTGGCCGATCCGTTTCCGCGCGGCGTGGTGCGCGGGCGTGGCGGCGTCGATATCGTCGACACGTGGCGCGACGGCGCGCATGCGTATCTCGGCACCGCGCTGCCGGGCTATCCGAACTTCTTCATGATCGTCGGCCCGAACACGGGCCTTGGGCACAACTCGATGGTGTTCATGATCGAGTCGCAGGTCGAGTACATCCTGCGCGCGCTGAAGACCATGGCCACTGAACGCGCCGCCGCGATCGAAGTGCGACCTCATGTGGAGAGCGCATACAACGAACGGATCCAGCAGAAGCTTGGCCGTGCGATCTGGTCGACGGGCGGCTGCAGGAGCTGGTACCTCGATCCGAAGACCGGCAAGAACACCACCCTGTGGCCGGGATTCGCGTACAAATTCCGCCAGGCGACCAGCACCTTCAGCATGGACGATTACCTCGCGTATTCGCCCGCGGCGCAAACAGTCGGCACGCACCTGGCCGCACCGCCGGCGCACGCGCATCTGCATGGCAACGCAGCGTCGTCGGCGTCCGCCGAAGCGATCTGACGCAGCGACGAACACAAGCAAAAAATATAACCAGCAACACCACGACAAAGCGCCGTTCAGAGAGGACCGCAACCCTTTTGCATGGGACCGGAGTAAGTGCTAAAGCGCCGACTCTGGTCGACAGGAGATAAGCCAATGAAGAACTTCACCGACAGAGTGGCCGCGATCACCGGCGCCGGCTCGGGCATGGGCCGTTCGCTCGCGATTCAGCTGGCGCGCGAAGGCTGCCACCTCGCGCTCGCCGACCGCAATGCTGCGAGCCTCGCCGAGACCGCGAAACTGGCGGAGGCCGCCTCGCCACATGTCGTCGGCACGCCGCTGCGGATCACCACGCGCGTGCTCGACGTGTCGGACCGCGCCGCAATGTTCGACTGGGCGGCTGAGACGGCCGCCCAGCATCATCGGGTGAACCTCGTGTTCAACAACGCGGGCGTGGCGCTGTCGAGCACGATCGAAGGCATGGATTACGCCGATCTGGAGTGGATCGTCGGCATCAATTTCTGGGGCGTCGTGCACGGCACCAAGGCGTTTCTGCCGTATATCAAGGCGTCAGGCGCGGGGCACATCGTCAATACGTCGAGCGTGTTCGGCCTGTTCTCGCAGCCCGGCATGAGCGGCTACAACGCGACCAAATTCGCGGTGCGCGGCTTTACCGAAGCGCTGCGCCAGGAACTCGACCTGATGAAGTGCGGCGTGTCGGCGACCTGCGTGCATCCGGGCGGCATCCGCACGAGCATCGCGCAGTCGAGCCGGATCTCGTCGAACATGGTCGGCTTCATGCTGGAAAACGAGCAGCAAGGCAAGGACGACTTCGAGAAGTTCTTCATCACCACTGCCGACGAAGCGGCGCGCGTGATTCTCGACGGCGTGCGCAAGAACAGGCGGCGCGTGCTGATCGGCCGCGACGCCCGCGCCGCCGACTGGCTGGCGCGCACGCTGCCGGCGGCCTACCAGGCGCTGGTCGTGATGCAGACGCGCCGCATCAAACGCATCGCCGAAAAGCGCGCGCGCCGCGCCGCCGCGCAGGTGAACGGACGGCGCGCCTGATGCGGCCATCCCGTTCAAACCGATCAGTCAGATCAGCAGCACATAAGGGATCACAAGGAGAAAGGCCATGATGCCGGTTCGCCGCGACCTTCGCTTCAACTTGCCGCAGGACCGTGCGTGCAATTGGCACGTGCAAGGCTCGCATGTGACGCACTTTTTCAACGCGCTTTCGCTGCTCTTTCCTGCCGGCGAGCGTTTCTTCATGGATAGCGTGCGCAACTATCGCGACCAGATCGACGATCCGGTCCTGAAGAAGCAGGTGCTGGGCTTCATCGGCCAGGAAGCCATGCATACGCGCGAGCACATCGAATACAACGATCTGCTGCAGGAAGCCGGCTTGCCCGCGCACAAGCTCGACAAACGCTTGTGGGCGATTCTCAACTTCGGCCGCAAGGTCCTGCCGCATTCATATCAACTCGCGATGACCGTGTGCCTCGAGCACTACACCGCGATGCTCGCGGGCTTGCTGCTGGAAGACGCCACGCGCATCGGCGGGTCGGTCGAAGGCTATACGCAGATGTGGACCTGGCATGCGCTCGAGGAAACCGAACACAAGTCCGTCTCGTACGACGTATGGAACGCGGTGCTCAAACCCGGCCTCGGCCGTTACCTGCTGCGCACCGGCACGATGCTCGCCACCACGCTGACGTTCTGGCTGATCGTGTTCGATTACCACGTGCGCCTGATCCTCGCCGACCACCAACGCGAAGGCCATATCCGCGGCATGTGGCGCGTGGTGAAGTATCTGTACGGCCCGCGTCACGGCGTCTTTCCGCGTATTGCCGGTGAATGGCTGAGCTTTTTCCGGCCGGGGTTTCATCCGTGGGATCACGACAATCGCGCGCAACTGGCGCGCATCGACGGGCTCCTCGCCGCTGTCGACGCCGCCAATGCAGCCACGCCGAGCGCCCGCAAGGCGGCGCGGCGCGGCGTGCAGGCGGCCGCGTGATGCGCGACACGCTGCCGGTCCAGCCCGGCGACGTGCGCCTCGCGGTCTACGTGTGCGGGCCGTTGGGTCGTTTTGCGCGAACCCGAGCGGATTGCGGCAAGCATCGAGCGCTTTGTCGAGCGGCATCGAGTGGTATCGAATGGACAGCGGAACGGGCACCGGCGCGGGCAACCCGGACAGCTCCGTCAACGCGCGCGCGGCAAGCGGGTGAATAGCGTCGGGTAGTCGATCACCAGGCCGTCGCCATCGACCTTCATATTCGCCGTGAAATTGCGGAAGATGCCTTCGTAGCGATACTCGTGGTTCAGCTCGATGCACGAATACGCCTGCTCGACACGCGTGACCTGCAAATCAGGCGTCGAAATGTACGCCACGGAAATCGGCTGACGCTCGCCAACGGCCAGCTGCAAACGGCGAATCGGCAGCGTGTTGGTGAACGGGGTCGCCGCTATATCGATGTCGATACATCCCTCGATCGAGCTCAGCAGGATGCCGTGGCCGTCTCGCCAATGGCCCGCGCCGTCGCCGTGCAATTCCAGCTCGCCGCCGCCGACGATCTTCAGCCACGCATACCTGGTGCGCCATTGCGAATCGCAGCGCACCTTGTAGTGCAGACCGTAGGCCTTGCCGTAGCGCTGCCCGACCACGGCGCTTTCGACCGCAACGCCTCCGTCGCGGGCGTCGAACGCCAGATGCTCGACGCCGTCGCCCTCTTCCGATGCCCATCGTAGTTCACGCATCAGCACGTCTCCTGGTGGAACGGCGTGGCGAATCCGTAGGTCCGCGTGCCGCGGCTCCATATCGTAGCGCGAACGTGCTGCGAATGTGGTGCGAACGTGGCGCGAGAGCTCGCGGTTCGCCGACTTCGTTCGCGACGGCGCGCCGGTGTTACGCCGGTGTCACGCAGACATCGCACTGATGTCGCGCTGATGTCGCGCTGATGTCGCTCCTGACTCGCGCCGCTGTCGCAAATAGCCACTATCAATGCGCGCGAATGCCCGGCGCGGCGTCGGTAGCCTATCCTCGCGGGTTCAACATCCAACCTGATCTGGCGCATGGGCCTGTTCGCATGCGCCGGACTCGCTCATCGAAGTCACGCCGCCCTTCAGCCATGCATGCCGCCGCCACCGAAGCACAATCCGCCGCCTTGCGCACGCTGTTGCGCAGCTTCGGCCAGATCGTGCTGCAACCGAACGCTTTCACCGGTGCCTGCCTGCTCGCCGCATGGCTGCTGTGCGATCCGCGCCTTGCGTGCGCGGCGCTGATGGGCGCAGTCGCGGCAAACGTCAGCGCGGTGTTGGCCGGCTATCGCGAGGACGAGACGCGCGCCGGCCTGCATGGCTTCAACGGCGCGCTGGCCGGCCTCGCCGCCTTCAGCTTCATTGCCGACGATGCGACCGCTGCCGCGGTGGCGATTCTCGCCGCGACCGGCACCGCGTGGCTGCTGGAGCCATGGTCGCGCTGGTTGCGCGCGCGCAGGCTCGGTTTTTTCTCGAGCCCCTGTCTGATCGTGACGTGGTTCTGGCTGCCGCTGGTGAACAGCGGCGCTCACCCAGCGAGCCTCGCCACGCCACTGACGTTCAGCAGCGCGCAATTGATCAGCGGCCTATTCTCCGGCTTTGCGCAAACCGGCTTTGCATCCGGCGCGCTGCCAGGTTTGCTGGTGTGGCTCGGGATTGCCGCGGCATCATGGCGGCACGCGCTCTGGGCGCTAGCCGGCGCAGCCCTCGCGAGCGCCGCGCACCTGCTGAGCGGCGCCAACGCAAGCTCGTTCGACGCGGGCCTGTTAGGATTCAACGGCGCGCTGACCGCGATCGCGCTCGCTGATAGCTGCGTCGCGGCGACGCTTGGAGGCGTGGCGCTTTCGGTCGTGCTGCAAATGGCTGCCGCTTTCTACGGCTTGCCGGCCATGACGGCGCCGTTCGTACTCGCGACGTGGAGTATGCAACGGCTTAGCCGCCGCGGCCGCCGCGTCAGGCGTCAGACGGCAACGCCCGAGTTGGCGGCACATGCCGAAACAGAGCGCGCCGCGACGGCATCGGCATCGGCATCGGCATCGGCATCGGCATCGGCATAGACCACACGCGAGTTAGCGACGTCAGTAGCAAAGCAATCTCAGGAGACAACCATGTCGTTCACCCACACGCCCGCAGGCCGCATCGCCGAGACGGGCCCCATCTCCGCGGAGGAACAGCGGACCCGCGTCGACCTGGCCGCCGCATATCGCCTCGCGGCGCTCAACGGCTGGGACGATATGATCTACACGCATATCTCCGCGAGCGTTCCCGGCGAACCCGGTCACTTTCTGATCAACCCGTTCGGCCTCGCGTTCGACGAAGTCCGCGCGTCCAATCTGGTGAAGATCGATATCGAAGGCAACATCGTCGGTGCGAGCGAGCATCCGGTCAACGCCACCGGCTTCGCGCTGCACGCCGCCGTGCATGCGGCGCGCACCGATGCCTTCTGCGTGATGCACTTGCACAATACGGCGGGCGTTGCGGTGTCCGCGCAACCGGCGGGTTTGCTGCCGGCGTCGCAACATGCACTGCGTTTTTACGGCCAGCTCGCGTACCACGACTATGAAGGCCTCGCCTTCACGCCGGCCGAGGGCGAGCGCCTCGTCGCGCATCTGGGCGACAAGCCGGCAATGTTGCTGCGCAATCACGGCACGCTGACCACTGGCCGTACCGTCGCGGAAGCCTACGTGCTGATGGCGACGCTCATCAAGGCATGCGAAATCCAGTTGCAGGCGCAGGCATGCGGCACGGAACTGGTTGTCCCGCCCGGCGCGATAGCGGCACGCACCGCCGAACAGCTGTACGACGGCGGCGCGGTGGAAGGCGCGCTGGAATGGCCTGCTTTGCTGCGCAAGCTCGACCGGATCGACCGCACGTTTCGCGACTGAGCTGGCGTGACTCGATCCGCACGCTAACTTCTTCAATCCCGGAGACACGCCATGCCCACGTTTCACATCGAACTCTTCGAAGGCCGCTCGCTGGAACAGAAACGCCAGTTCGTCGAAGCCATCACCAAAGCGACCTGCGAATCGCTCGGCGTCGAACCGAACTCGGTGGATATCATTCTCACTGACGTGAAACGCGAAAACTGGGCCACGGGTGGGCGATTGTGGTCCGACGCGGATGCGTGAGCGTCAGCCAGCGTCGCCAAACGTCGACCAGTCCGAGATATCCGGTACTCAAACGGGACTCAAGCGCCCCGCGTTTCCGCCTCGACCGCGTCGGCCAGCGCCGCCATCGTGGCGAATCTGAACGTCGGCGTCGTGACTTCGGACGGCGTCGGCGTCGCGCCGAAACCCTTCAGGCCCTGACGGCGTTCGATCCAGCACGTCGAATAACCCAGCGCGGTCGCCACGCCGATATCGTGATACTGGCTCTGCGCCGTATGCAGAATCTCGCCGAACTTGTAGCCGAACGCCGCCTGCCGTCCACGGTTGTATGCAAAGAATTGCGGATTGGGCTTGGCGACGCCGGTTTCATCGCACGTCACCGTATCGTCGAACGGATCGCCGAGCGTGTAGGCGTAAGACGAAAGCGCCACGCGATCTGCATTCGTCATGGCGACGAGGCGAAAGTGTTTGCGCAGACGTTTGAGCGCATCGAC
The DNA here is from genome assembly GCF_003353175.1 of Paraburkholderia lacunae. Taxonomy (GTDB): domain Bacteria; phylum Pseudomonadota; class Gammaproteobacteria; order Burkholderiales; family Burkholderiaceae; genus Paraburkholderia; species Paraburkholderia lacunae. The sequence goes on from NZ_QHKS01000019.1 coordinate 143,525, forward strand.
TGAATCGCTGAATGCGGGCCAGTCGAGCACGTCGCGCTGGAACGCAGCGGCGGTTTGCGCGTCGTCCGGCAGACCCAGCTCTTGCGCGAGCGACAGATAAACATTGGCCATCTCCTTGCTCGAGCGGCCCGGATGCTTTTCACGGCCGCGCATGTAGGGCTGGAAGATCTGATCGTCGGTCAGGTCTTTTGCTGCGTCGCCGCCGAGCCGGCGCACCGAGGCGAGCACCCCGCTTTCAAAGTCGATCAGCGTGCCGACGACGTCGAAAGTCAACACCTTGAATTGAGTCAATTTCATTTCGTAATCCTTTGAAGTCCGTAACTAAGATTCAGTGAATGACGCCAGGTCTTGCCGCGCGTTTCGAAAAAATATACGGGCCGATCTTATTGACAGCAATTCCCTAATTGTTGGATCGGGCATAACATCAGGTTATGCCGAATCTCCGTCGAAAACTGCCCAGCGCGAACGCCTTGTTCGTGTTCGAAGCCGCCGCCCGTTGTGGCAATTTCACGCGCGCGGCGCAGGAGTTGTATGTCAGTCAGCCGGCTGTCAGCAGAATGCTCGCGCGCATGGAAGATCATCTCGGCGTGCAATTGTTCGAGCGGGTGCGTGGTGGGATTGAACTGACGGAAAACGGCAGGATTCTCTACCGCAAGATCAGCGAGGGGTTCGGCGGAATAGAAGACGCGCTGCGCGAAATCGAAGCGCGCGCCACCGGTGTGGAAGCCGTCACGCTCTCGGTATCCACGGCGTTCACCACGCATTGGCTGATGCCGCGGCTGAACCGCCTCAAGCAGGCGTTCCCGTCGATCGATCTGCGTTTTCAGCTTATTTCAGGGCGCATCGGCGGTCCGCTCGTCGACGTCGATCTCGGCATGCGATTCCTGAGGGAGGAAGAGTTCGACGCCAACAGCGCGCTCGTGATGCCCGAGACGCTGCTGCCGATCTGCAACCAGCGCTATTACGCGCAGATGCAGCAGGAAGCCGGCCGCGAAAAAGGCGACACGGTGATCGTCATGGACGACGAAGAGCGCGGCTGGCATGAGCGCTTCACAGCGTTCGCGGAACATCGGCGGCGGGCGGCCAACATGCTGAGCTTCAACGACTACTCGATCGTCGTGCAGGCCGCGCTGCTCGGCCAGGGCATCGCGCTCGGCTGGCTCAACGTAGTGGCGCGCTGGCTGTGCGAAGGCGCACTGGTGCCGGCCGAAAACGAAATCATCGTGACCAACCGGCGCTTCTGTATCGTCGCGCCGCCCAATCGTCCGATGCGGCCCGTCGTGGCGAGCTTGCGCGACTGGATCATCGAAGAAACGCGGGCGGATATACGCTCGGTCGATCGCACGCACCCGGCGCTCGGCATCCGCGCCGCGCTAAAGAAAACCGGGCTGGCGCTCGGCTGAGCGCTCGGCGTTCAGCAAGGTTGCGGGCGCCTCTACCCTCGCCGCACGTTTCGCGGTGGGCGCAGAAGCAGCCGAGCGTTGCTTGCCGCCATGCGTCGCCGCGTTCGCTGCCGCGCGTTCGATAAACATGCTGGGCGTCATGCCGCAGCATCGTTTGAAATGGCGGCCGAAATGGCTCTGATCGAAGAAGCCGACCTCGGTCGCGACGACGGACCCTGGCACGCCTTCGAGCAACAGCGTCTGCGCGCGCTGAATCCGCAGCCCGCACAGATACCGGTACGGCGACGACCCATACTGCTGGCGAAACACGGTCGCAAACCGCGAAACGCTGAGCGCGGACAGCTCGGCAAGCTGCGCGAGCGTCACCGGCTCCGCGAAATGCGCTTCGATAAATGCTCGGGCCGCGCTAAGCGCAATCGACTGTTTCATGACGTCGCGGCCTCGGAACGGGCGGCCGGACGCTTCGCAAAACGCGCGATGGCAAACGCGTCGAGCGCAATCGGCGTACTGCCTGTGGCGACGAGTTCAGCGAGCGTCTCGCCTACGCCCGGGCCGATCTGGAAACCCGAGCCGCAGAAACCGAACGCGTAATAGAGACCGTCCACCTTGCTGCTGGGTCCGATCACCGGCTCGCCGTCGGGCAGATAACTCTCCACCCCGCTCCACACGCGAATCACGTGCAGCGGCGCCATCGCGGGCACGAGGCGGCGCAGTTGCGCCAGTTGCCGCACGGTGTTGATGGGCAACACCGAGGCGCGGCTCGTCACGGCATCGGCCGGACCGGCAGGACCGCCGCCGACGATGATGTTGCCGCGCGGAATCTGGCGGAAGTAGATGCTCTCTTCCTTCACAGAAGTGAACACGCCCATCGACGACCTGTACACGTACGGCACCGGCTCCGTGACGGCCATCTGCGGCCCGCTCGCGGTCAGCGGCACGGCTTCGCCGAACTGCTCGGAGAGCCGGTTCGCCCAGGCGCCCGCGCAGATCACGAGTTGCGCCGCGCGATAGACGTCGCCGCACGCGCTTTCCACGCGAAAACGGTCGCCGTCCTTGTCGACCCGGACGATCTCGGTGTTCTCCACGATCCGCGCGCCCAGACGCGCGGCGGCCCGGCCGAACGCCGGCGCGGCGAGACGCGGGTTCGCGTGGCCGTCGAGCGGCGAAATCGATGCCGCCAGCACCTCGCGCCCGAGAAACGGAAAGCGCCGGAACATGGCTTCGCCGTGCAGCACTTCGAGTTCGAGACCATAGGCGCGCGCGTCGATCGCGTACTGGTCGAAATTTTCCACGTCCTTCTGGTGGTAACACACGCGCGTATGGCCCGACGGCAGGAACTCGACGTCCTCGCCTAGCAGTTCTGCGGAGCGCTGCCAGGTCCGCAGCGCGCGGTTCGCCATCGCCAGTTGCGGCAGCGTGCGGCCTTGCCGGCGAATGCCGCCGAAGTTCACGCCGCTCGCCTGCTGCCCGGTGAGTCCGCGCTCGAGCAGGATCACCGAACGGTTGCGCTGACGCAGGAAGAACGCTGTCGTGGTGCCCATGATGCCGCCGCCGATCACGATCACATCGGCTTCGGTTGCGTTCGTTGCGCTCGTTGCGTTCATGGCGCTCATTCGTTCACCTCTTCGATCAGCGCCACGGGCAGCGGCTTGACGGGCGCCTGCCCGCGCAGCCGCCCGACCGAGGACAACGGCACCGACGCCGCCGCCGCGATCACTTCGGCGCCGGCGTGGCCGCAATAGCGTCCCTGGCAGCGGCCCATGCCGACGCGCGAAAACGCCTTTGCGCGGTTGGCCTCCCGCGCGCCGGTCTCGTGCACGACGCGGCGCAATTCGCCTGCGGTAATCGCCTCGCAGCGGCAAACGATCGTTTCGTCCGGTAGCGACGCGGCGAATTTCGCCGGCCACGGAAAGGCTTTCCGCAAACCCGCGGCAAAGCGCGTGAAGCGAGCCAGTTCGGCACGCAAACGCTCGACGCCCTCGACCCGCATGCCCTGATCGTGCATCGCCGCGAGCGCCGCGAGGCGGCCCGAGCGTTCGGCGGCGTCCGCGCCGCGAACCCGTGCGCCATCGCCCGCGAGGTAGATGCCCTTCAGGCTGCTGCGGCCGTCCGCGTCGATTTGCGGCAGCCATTGCTGGGTACTCTCGTCGAACAGAAACCGGCAACCCGCGAGGTCCGCCAGCTGCGTTTCGGGACGCAGGTGATAACCGAGCGCGACCGCCTCGCACGCGAGCTCCAAACGCTCGCCGCCGGGCAACGCGACTTCGACGCCGCTCACGCCCTGTTGCGGCGAACCCTTGATTTCGACCGGCCGCACGCCGCGATAAACCGGCACGCGCGCCCGCGCCAGTACGCGCGTCAACGCAATGCCCTTTCTGAGCGCGGCGGGAATCGCCAGCAGCCGGGGCAGCGCGGCAACGCGCTGCATGAACGTCGACGTATCCAGCACCGCGGCCACCTGCGCGCCGGCCTTCACGTATTGCGCGGCGACGAGATACAGCAGCGGGCCGCTACCCATCATCACGGTGCGCGCGCCAATTGCGCAGCCCTGCGATTTCAACGCGACCTGCGCCCCGCCGAGGCTATAAGTGCCGGCCAGGTGCCAGCCCTTGACCGGCATCAGCCGGTCCGTCGCGCCGCTGCAGACGATCAGCGCGTCGAACGCGAGCGTGTGATACCGCGTCCCGCTCACCAGGTGCGCGGTGTTCGGCGAGATGTTCCAGACCAGCGTTTCCGGCAGATAGTCGATCCGGTTCTTCAACGCATCGAAGCTCTGATGCAACGCCGCGGCGCGCGCCGCCTCGGTGCCGTAGAGCGTCTCGTAGCTGCGCGAAAACCCTTCCGGCTGCCGTCGATAAATCTGCCCGCCGTCGCGCCGCCCTTCGTCGACCACGACAGGCCGCAGCCCCGCTTCGACCAGCGCCTGCGCGGCGCGCACACCCGCCGGGCCGGTCCCGATGACGACTACACGCGGGGCCATACGCCCTCCCCGGCCTCGGCCAGCTTCGTGACGATCGACATGCCCGGCGCGGCCGGCGTACTGCAGGCGCGAACCCGCTCGCCTTGCGCGGTCCAGACCCAGCAGTCCTGGCACGCGCCCATCAGGCAGAAACCGGCGCGGCGGCCGTCGCCGAATTCCGAATCGCGCAAGGCCGTCACACCGGTCAGCAGCGCGACCATCAGCGTGTCGCCCTCGGCGGCCTGCTGCACGACGCCGTCCACCGTGATCGGAAAGGTATTGCGGCCGGTCTCCGCGACCCGTACAAATCGTCCGCTCATGCCGGTATCACCTCTGCGGTTTGCAAGCGGCTCAATTCGGCCGCCGGATGGTGGCAAAGAATCTCCGCGCCCGAAGGCAGCTTCTTCAGCGACGGCGGCGTCATATTGCACAACCCGTCGATGCGCACCGGACAGCGCGCGCTGAATGAGCACAACTCGCGGATGTCGGCGTTCGGCCCCAGCGGCGGCAAGGCGGCCGCGCCGATCTCGCGGCGCGCGTCGAGCCAGCCGGGCTTCAGCGCGGGCACGGAATCGACCAGCAGCCCGGTGTACGGGTGATACGGCGGCGCCGCGAGCACGTCGCGCTGCCCGGCTTCCACGCGACGCCCCGCGTACAGCACGATCACTTCGTCGCAGATCGCGCGCACGGTCGAGATATCGTGGCTGATGAACATGTACGACACGCCGAGCTCGCGCCGCAATTCGCCCAGCAGGTCGAGGATCGCCGCACCGACCACCGTGTCGAGCGCGGAGGTGACTTCGTCGCACAGGATCAAGGCGGGATCGGCGGCGAGCGCGCGCGCCAGGTTCACGCGCTGCTTCTGACCGCCGGACAGTCCGGCAGGCGTGCGCGTGGCGATCGACGCCGGCAGCTTGACCAGATCGAGCAGTTCCAGCATGCGTTTCTTCGCGGCGGAACCACTCAGACGGTGATAGAAGGCGAGCGGCCGGCCGAGGATATCGGCAATCGAATGACTCGGGTTCAGCGCGGTGTCGGCGTTCTGGAACACGATCTGGATCTGCCGGTATTGCTCCGGCGTGCGCTGCGACAGTTGCGCGGGCAACGGCTTGCCGTTGAACAGCACCTCGCCGCGCGCGCGGTCGACTAGACCTGCCACTACCCGCGCCAGCGTCGTCTTGCCCGAGCCGGACTCGCCGATCACGCCGAGCGTGCTGCCGCGCGGGATCGACAGGCTCACGTCGTCGAGCACACACACAGCGGGTACGCCGGAACGGTCGAGCCGTCCATAACCCGCCGCAAGGCTGCGAATTTCCAGCAGCGGCGGCAGCACGCGGCCGGTCTTGTCGGCGAGCGTGTCGAATTCCATTTCCGGGCGGCGCGTCGCGGCGAGCAACTGGCGCGTGTAGGCATCGACGGGCGCGTCGAGCACTTGCGCGACCGCGCCGTTCTCCTTCACCGCGCCGCCGTTCAACACGACGATCCGGTCCGCCATTTGCGCGACCACCGCCAGGTCGTGCGACACATATACGGCGGTCGTGCCGAGTTCTCGGACCACTTTCTTGAACGCCGCGAGCACTTCGATCTGCGTGGTGACGTCGAGCGCGGTGGTCGGCTCGTCGAACACGACGACGGCCGGATCGGTAATCAGCGCCATCGCGGCCATCAGCCGCTGCAACTGGCCGCCCGACACCTGGTGCGGATAGCGGGCGCCGATCGTCTCCGGCGCGGGCAGCGCGAGCGCGCGGAACAGGCCGACCGCCTTGGCGCGCGCTGCCTCTTTCGTCATCAGCCGATGCAGCAGGGCCGGCTCGGTGACCTGATCCATGATCGTGCGCGCCGGATTGAAACCCGCCGCCGCGCTCTGCGCGACATACGCGACGGTCCGCGCCCGCAACGCGCGACGGCCGGTCGCGTCGAGCGACAGCACGTCCACGTCGCCGACCCGCACCGAGCCGCCGCTGATCGAGCAACCGGCGCGCGCATAACCGAGCAGCGACAGCGCGATGGTCGTCTTGCCGGAGCCGGACTCGCCGATCAGCGCGAGCACCTCGCCCTTCTTCACCGAAAAATCGACACCCTTGACGATCTCGGTCACCGGACCCGGCGCCGCACCCGCGACGACCCGCAGGCCCTTCACTTCGATCATGTCGTGAGCCGCCATCACGCACCTCCTTGACCACGGCCACGGCGCCGCAGGTTGTCGATCAGCAGATTCATGCCGATGGTCAGCGTCGCGATCGCGACGGCCGGCATCAGTACGGCAGGCGCGCCTTCCGACAGGCCGCCGATGTTCTCGCGCACGAGCGAACCCCAGTCGGCGTTCGGCGGTTGCACGCCGAGGCCGAGGAAACTCAGTCCGCTGAGCAGCAGGACGATGAACACGAAGCGCAGGCCGAAATCGGCGAGCATCGGATGAATCATGTTCGGCAGCACTTCCACGCGCGCGATGTAGAAAATGCCCTCGCCGCGCGCTCGCGCCACCTGCACGTACTCGAGACCCATCAGGTTCACCGCGAGCGAGCGCGAAATACGGAAGGCGCCGGGAATATAGGCGAGCGCGGCGACGGTCGTCAGCATCGGGATCGACGAACCGAACGCGGCGACCACGACCAGCGCAAGGACCTTGCTCGGAATCGAAATGAGCGCGTCGAACAGGCGGCTCAGGATCTCGTCGACCCAGCGTGTGGACACGGCCGCCAGCAGACCGAAAAACGTGCCGATCACACTGGCGAGAACGGCTGCCGCCAGCGCAAGGCCGACCGTGTAGCGTGCGCCATAGAGAATCCGGCTCAGCATGTCGCGGCCGAGATAGTCGGTGCCGAGCGGATAAGCCGCGCTGTAGGAGCCGAAAATTTCCGTCGAGGTCAGCGCGCCGCCCTTGTAAGGCGCGACCAGCGGCCCGATGAACGCGACGATCAGCCAGAAGGCGACCAGCGCGAGGCCGATCAGGCCCAGCACGGAAAAGCGGTGAACCAGCCGTCGCAACGCACCTTGTTTTGGCGCTGCGGATTCTGCTGCCGGTTCTGCTGCCGGTTCGGCTGCCGCCGGCTCGACGACGAGCTCGTCGCGGCTCACGTCGTACAGTTCCGTGCCGGCGTGAGGAACGTGGGGGTGGGTGGGTCGGCTCATCATTGACGCAGCCTCGGGTTGGATACGATTTGACACAGGTCCGCGATCAGCACGAGCGCGAGATACGCCGCGCAGAACACCATCACGCATCCCTGCACGAGCGGCATGTCGCGGTTCGTGACGGCATCGACCATCAGGCTCGCGAGACCGGGATAGTTGAAGATCGACTCGACGATCACCACGCCGCCGAACAGATACGACAGGCTCAACGCCACCGCATTGGCGATCGGGCCGATGGTGTTCGGCAGCACATGCCGCAGCACCACGCGCACCGGCGAGGCGCCCTTGAGCACGGCCATTTCGACATACGACGAATTGAGCTGATCGAGCACCGCGGCGCGCGTCATGCGCGCCATCTGCGCGACGATCACGCAGCACAGCGTCATCACGGGCATCGCGTAGATGCGCAGCAGCGCGCCGAACGAGTGCACTTCCGACAGATACGAGAGCGCGGGCAGCCAGCGGAGCTTGACGGCGAAGATCAGCACGGCGATCGTCGCGATCAGGAACTCCGGCACGGCGACCGTCGACAGCGTCAGCACATTGAGCACGCGGTCGAGCAGCGAGCCGCGGAACATCGCCGACGAGATCCCGATCAGCAATGCGACCGGCACAGAGACCAGCGCCGTCAGCCCGGCCAGCACCAGCGAGTTGGGCAGGCGCGTGGCGATCAACTGGCTGACCGGCAGGTTGTTCGACATCGAAGTGCCGAAGTTGCCGCTGACAATATGAACGAGCCACTCGAAGTAGCGCTGCAACGCCGGCTGGTCGAGTCCGAACTGATGCCGCAAGGCCGCCACGGCTTCCGGGGTTGCCGCCTGGCCGAGCGCCTGTTGGGCGGCGTCGCCGGGAAGCAGTCCCGTGATGCCGAACACGACGGCCGACACCAGCAGCAGCGTAAGCAGCGCGAGGCCGAGGCGCGCGGCGATGAGTCGTTGCGCGTGTGCTTTCATCGAGAGTCGCCTCCTTGATTAAAACCGCACGCCGGCAAAAGCGGCGTGCGTGTTGCCGGGTTTGACTTCCCAGTTCGTCAGCCTGGAACCCCTTCCTTCATTCACCTCAAGCGTCGAGCCAGACGTTTTCCGCAAACATGAAACCCATCAGACCCGCGAGCGGGATCGAACCGAGGCCCTTGAGTTTCGACGTGTACGCATCGAGCGAGCTCTGGAACAGCGGAATGCCGACCCCGCCGGTTTCATGCACCAGCACCTGCATGTCGCCATAAATCTTCTTGCGCTTCGCGTCGTCCGGTTCGCCGCGCGCCGCAACCAGCATCTGGTCGAACTTCGGGCTCTTCCAGTTCGCTTCGTTCCACGGTGCGTCGGACTTGAAGAACTGGGTGAAGATCACGTCGGCGCTCGGACGCGCGTTGATATTGCCGAAGCCCAGCGGATGCTTCATCCAGTGGTTCGACCAGTAGCCGTCGGCCGGCACGCGCGACACCTGCAGATTCAGACCGGCTTGCGGCGCCACCTGCTGCAGGAACATCGCCATTTCCACCGAGCCTTCCGCTGCCGGCGACGCGAAGATCTGGATCGGCGTGCTGCCGACCTTGGCCTTCTGGAAATGGAACTTCGCCTTGTCCGGATCGAAGGTGCGCTGCGGCAGTCCGGCCAGGTAGTACTTGTTGGTCGGATCGATAGGCTGGTCGTTGCCGATCGCGCCGTAGCCCTGGAAGATCGCGCGGCGCATCTGCTCGCGATCCTGCAGGTACATCATGCCTCGACGAAAATCGTCGTTGCCGGTAATGCCGGCTTCGTCGCGCACCACCAGGTCGGTGTACTGGCCCGTCTTCGTCTCCAGCACGGCGAAACCGCCGGCGCCCTTGATCTGCGCGGTCGAACGCGGGCTCACCGCGTTGATCAGCTGCACGTCGCCCGAGAGCAGCGCGTTCACGCGCGCGGATTCGTCGCCGATGCCGATCAACTCGACTTCGTCGAGGTGCGGCATGCCCGGCTTCCAGTACTTCTCGTTCTTTACGCCGACCGTGCGCACGCCCGGCGAGAATTCCTTGACCTTGAACGGGCCGGTGCCGACCGCCGTTTTGAAGTCCGTGGTGCCGTCCTTGATGATGAGGAAATGCGAGGTGGCGAGAATCACCGGCAGATCGGCGTTCGGACCTTCGAGCGTGATCGTCACTTCGTTCGGGCCGGTCGCCTTCACTTCCTTGATCTGATCGGCCAGCGTCTTCGCTTTCGATGCGGTCGCCGGATCCTTGTGCCGCATGATCGAATACACCACGTCGGCGGGCGTGAGCGACTTGCCGTCGTGGAACTGCACGCCCGTGCGCAGCTTGGCGACCCACACCGTCGCATCTTTCGTATCCAGCGAGGTGGCGAGCGCCATCTTCGCGCCGAGATGCGAATCGAGTTCGGTCAGGCCGTTGTAGAACATGTTGCAACGGACGTAGTCGGTGCCGAGCGAGCCCTTCGCGGGATCGACGGTATCGGCTGCGGACGCGGACTGCGTCGCCACCCGGATCTTGCCGCCCTGCTTCGGCTTCGCCTGGGCGAATGCCGCGCCGCTCGCGCTCAGAAGACCGGCGCCCGTCACCGACATCATGCCGGCGGCGGCCATCGCACGCAGCACGTCGCGCCGCGAGGCGCCTTTGGCCGTCAACTGCTCCAACCCGGTGTCGAGCTGGACAGCGTCTTGTTGCGAGATTTCCTTATTCATCGAACAATTCTCCGCGAGGGTTGGCAGGGATGCTGTGTGGTTTTGGCTTACAGATAAAACAACAAGGACTCAATAAAAAATGTCTTTGATGCGGTAATACGTCCCCACGAGCGGCAGGAACCAGGGCTTGCCGGTGTGGCCTGGAATGGCCGGCCACTCGGACTCGCGCCACGGGTTGCGCTCCTCGTGGCCGTCCATCACGTCGGCCATCACCTGGCCCATGTGCGTCGACATCTGCGTGCCGTGGCCGCTGTAGCCCATCGAGAAATAGAGTCCGTCGTGCTGGCCGGCATGCGGCAGACGGTCGGCGGTCATGTCCACCAGACCGCCCCAGCAATAGTCGATGCGGGCGTTGGCCAGCATCGGGAACATCCCGGCGAGGCCTTGCTGCAGAATCCGTCCGCTCTTCGCGTCGGACGGCCGCTCGGACGCCGTGAAACGCGCCCGGCCGCCGAACAGCAAACGCGAATCGGGTGTCACGCGGAAGTAGTTGTGCATCAGCCGCGTGGTGGTGTACGCGCGCCGGTTCGGAAATACTTGCGCCAGCAGTTCCGGCGACAGCGGTTCGGTCACGACGATGAACGAACCGACCGGTGCGAGACGCCGCCGGTACCAGCCGAACGGACCATGCCGCGACGGGCCGGTGGCGATCAGCACCTGCTTCGCGCGCACTTCGCCGCGCGCCGAGGTGACGCGATAGCCACCGCCGCCGCCGCCGTCCTTCACGATCGCGGAGACCGCGGCGTTCTCGTAAAGCTTCGCGCCGCGGCGCACAGCGGCATCGGCGAGACCGACCGTAAACTTGCCCATGTGCATCTGCCCGCCATGCCGCTGCAGCAATCCGCCATGGAAGCTGTCCGACTGGATTTCACTGCGAATCCGCTCACGGCCGATCAGTTCGATATCCGTATCGACTTCACGCCGGATCAGCTCTGCCGTCTTCTCCAGATGCGCCAGGTGGTGCGGCTTCGACGCGAGCTTCAGCTTGCCGGTCGCGATGTAATTGCAGTCGATGTTTTCCTCGCGGATCAGACGTTCGACGGTGTCGACCGCATCCGCATACGCCCGATAACAGGCGCTCGCCCGTTCCACACCGAGTTGCGCGACCAGTGCGACGAAGTCCTGCGCGACGCCGGTATTGACCTGCCCGCCGTTGCGCCCGGACGCGCCGCCGCCGATGCGCCCGGCGTCGAGCACCGTCACCGAGGCGCCGCGCCGCCCGAGGGCCTGGGCCGCCGACAGTCCCGTGAAGCCGCCGCCGATCACGACCACATCGGCCTGGCCGTCGACCGGACCTTCACACGCCGAGAGTAGCGGCGGCGCGGTATCGAGCCAATAGGAGTCGAGCTTCATCCGGTCGGTCCTTGGGTTGGGCAATGAGCGTGGCGGTGAATGGGCAAACTGCTTGTGCAAACGGCTTCCGGGCAACGCGCACAAACCGCGCTTACAGGCCGAGTTCCGACGCGAGATGCGGGATGTCGTTGACTTCGTAGTACTGGTAGTACGGGGTCGAAGGCTCGTGGCCGCGGTTGACGAATGCCTTGTGCTTGACTCCCATGTCATGCACGGTCATCAGGTCGTAGCGCAGGCTCGACGACACGTGCAGCACGTCTTCCGGATTGCAGTTCAGCTGGTCGAACATGTATTCGAAGCCCTGCATGCGCGGCTTGTACGACTGCGCCTGCTCGGCCGTGAAGACCGCGTGAAACGGTGCGCCGAGCTTGTCGACGTTGCTCTGGATCTGGTCGTTCGACGCGTTCGACAGGATCACCAGCTTGTACTTCTTCGCGAGGCGCGACAGGCCTTCCGGCACGTCCGGATGCGGACCCCAGGTCGGCACCGCCGTGTAGATCTTCTCGGCTTCCACTTCATCGAACTCGACATTCATGCGCTTGCAGGCACGGCGCAACGCGTTGACCACTACGTCGCGATACGGCTTCCATGCGCCGAGCACCTCGTCGCGGCGATAGCCCGCATAGAACGCGACGAGCTTCTCGAGGTCTTCGCCATGCAGCACGTTGCCGAACATTTCACGGGTCATGTCGGCCATGCGGAATTTCGTGAGCGTGCCGTAGCAATCGAAGGTGATGTATTTCGGTTCGAATTCGATCATGGTGTCGGTCCTTATCGTTGAGATGAACTCGCGGCGAGTTCAGTGGCGAAAACAGTAAAAGCTCATTCCTTTAAAAGATTTAATCAGCGCAAAAACATAGATGTTCCTGATTCGGGCGCCGCCGGTGACACAAAACATTCGTTTTGAGGCCGTCGCACAGCAGAGTCTGCGGCGGCCGGGCGGAAAGCCCGCCCGCGTTGGCGCGGCGGCCTGCCCAGGGTAATCGCCAGGGCAACCGTCAGGGCCGCAGATCGATCAGCACGCTCTTGAAGCGCAGATTCGCCTCATAGGCCTGGCGGCCGAGATCCTTGCCGATGCCCGAGCGCTTGTAGCCGCCGGTGGGGATCATGAAGTCGGAGGT
>NZ_QHKS01000002.1 GCF_003353175.1 Paraburkholderia lacunae
CAGACCACCGGCAAGCTGATGGTGCGCGGCAATTGGCAGGACGTGCGCAAGGAACTTGGTATCTAAGCACGTCTGTATGAGCTGACAACGTTCGGTGCGGGCCATGACCGTTGCCTGATAGCGATTTCTCAGGCGAGGTATTCGCGGTATGGCCCGCACGGCTTGTCCACCCGCTAGAGGCCTTCGATGACCGTTTCCCACACTGACGAAGCGGCGCTTTCCGCGCAAGCGCCCTCGCCCGCGTTCGCGTCTGCGTCCGCGTCCGCGTCCGCGTCCGCGTCCGCCGATCCGTACCTGCGGCTCGACGGCATCACCGTGCGCTTTCCCGGCGTGCTCGCGCTCGACCAGGTATCGCTCGAAGTGCGCCGCGGCGAAGTACACGGCCTGATGGGTGAAAACGGCGCGGGCAAATCGACGCTGCTCAAGGTGCTCTCCGGCGTGAACCAGCCGGCGGCGGGCACCTTGTCGCTCGATGGCGTCGAGCAGCAGTTCGTCACCACCAAGGCGGCCATCGCGGCCGGCGTCGCGATCATCTATCAGGAACTGCATCTGGTGCCGGAGCTGACGGTCGCGGAAAACCTGATGCTCGGCGCCCTGCCCAATCGTTTCGGCGTGCTGGACGAGAAGGCGCTGATTGCTCGAGCAGTGCGCGAGCTGGAGCGGCTCGGTGAAAAAATCGATCCGTCGCAGCAGGTGAAAAATCTGTCGATCGGTCAGCGGCAGATGATCGAAATCGGCAAGGCGCTGATGCGCGACGCACGCGTGATCGCGTTCGACGAACCGACCAGCTCGTTGTCGTCGCGTGAGACCGCGCAACTGTTTCGCATCATTCGCGCGCTGAAGGCCGAGGGCCGCGCGATCATCTACGTCACGCATCGGATGGATGAAGTCTACGAACTGTGCGATCGCGTGACGGTGTTTCGCGACGGCCGCCGCATCGATACGCTCGACGCGGGTGCCGGACTCGATCGCGACCGATTGATCAGCTGCATGGTGGGCCGCTCGATCGCCGACGTGTACGGCTACCGCCCGCGCGATATCGGCGACGTGCAACTCGACGTCAAAGGCGTGATGGGGCGCGGCCTGCGCGAACCGGCTTCGTTTGCGGCGCGTAAAGGTGAAATTCTCGGCTTCTTCGGACTGGTCGGCGCGGGCCGTTCGGAGTTGATGAAGCTGATCTACGGCGCTGTGAAACCGAGCGCCGGCGAGATCACGCTCAAGGGCAAGCGTGTGCGCTTTGCCACGCCGCGCGATGCGGTGCGCGCGGGCGTCGCCTTATGTCCCGAGGACCGCAAGCAGGAAGGCATCGTGTCGATCGCCTCCGTCTCGGACAACCTCAACATCAGTTGCCGCCGTCACTTCAGCCGCTTCAGCGTGCTCAACGGCCGCAAGGAAGCGCAGACCGCGAAGGACTTCATCGCCAAGCTTGCGATCAAGACGCGCAACGGCGAGACGCCGATCGGCACGCTCTCCGGCGGCAATCAGCAGAAGGTGATTCTGTCGCGCTGGCTCGCCGAAGACATCGACGTATTCCTGATGGACGAACCCACGCGCGGTATCGACGTCGGCGCGCGCAGCGAGATTTACGGCCTGCTGTATGGGCTTGCCGAAGCGGGCCGCACGGTGATCGTCGTGTCGAGCGATCTGGCTGAAGTGATCGGCGTAGCGGATCGCGTGATCGTGATGAAGGAAGGCCGCATTGTCGGCGATCTGCCGAAGGCGCAGGCCACGCCCGACGCATTGATCAAGCTCGCTCTGCCGCGTTGATGCGGACACAGAGATACGCAGAGATACACAGAGACACCGCGCCATTGAAAACGGAATAGACATCATGCACACACCTTCCACCGACTCCACTACTCCAGCCGTCGCTCATGCGGGCCTGAGCGCACGCGCGGCGCGCACATGGGATCTCATCAACAGGTCCGGCATCGTGATGGTGTTCGTCATCCTGTTCGCCGTTCTGTCGTTCACGGTGCCGGACTTCATCAGCTCGCGCAATATCCAGGGCTTGCTGCTGTCCGTCACGCTGATCGGTTCGATCTCCGTGACGATGATGTTCGTGCTCGCGTTGGGCGAAGTGGATCTGTCGGTCGCGTCGATCGTCGCGTTCGCGGGCGTGGTCGCCTCCACCCTGATCACCGCGACGCATAGCGTGCTGGTCGGCGTGACAGCCGGCGTGCTGGCGGGCGGCGCGGTCGGACTCGTGAACGGCGTGCTGGTCGCGCGCTACAAGATCAACTCGCTGATCGTCACGCTCGCGATGATGGAAGTCGTGCGCGGCCTCGCGTTCATCACGTCCAACGGCGACGCGGTGATGATCTCCGAAGAGCGTTTCTTCGACCTGGGCGGCGGCTCGTTCCTCGGCATTTCGTATCCGATCTGGAGCAACATCGTCGGCTTTGTGCTGTTCGGTTTTCTGCTGAAGAAGACCGTGTTCGGCAAGAACGTGCTCGCCGTCGGCGGCAATAGCGAGGCGGCGCTGCTCGCGGGCCTGCCGGTCATGCGCATCAAGATCGCCGTGTTCGTCTTGCAAGGGCTCGTCACTGGTTTTGCCGGCGTCATGCTCGCCTCGCGAATGAGCCTCGGCGATCCGAAAACCTCGGTCGGTCTTGAACTCGGTGTGATCTCCGCCTGCGTGCTCGGCGGCGTCTCGCTGACGGGCGGCGTCGCGACGATTTCCGGTGTGCTGGTCGGCGTACTGATCATGGGCTCCGTGCAGGACGCCATGAGCCTGCTGAACGTGCCGACCTTCTATCAATACCTGATTCGCGGCGGGATTCTGCTGCTCGCGGTGCTGTTCGATCAGTTCCGCCGCAGCAAGCGCGTGCACTGACGCGCGCCCCGGGCTGGGCGCCCCCGCTCTACATACTTGCCGACAGGAGATTTCATGGCTGATTCGAACCAGACTAAAAAGCCGCTGCGCAGCCAGGCGTGGTTCGGCCTGAAGGACCGGGACGGCTTTCTGCATCGCTCGTGGATGAAAAACCAGGGCATTCCGCACGACGAATTCGACGGACGTCCAGTGATCGGCATCTGTAATACGTGGTCCGAACTCACGCCGTGCAACGCGCACTTTCGCGAACTCGCCGAGTACGTAAAAAAAGGCGTGCACGAAGCCGGTGGTTTGCCGCTGGAGTTTCCGGTGATGTCGCTCGGCGAAACCAATTTGCGGCCTACCGCGATGCTGTTTCGCAACCTCGCTTCGATGGACGTCGAGGAGTCGATTCGCGGCAATCCGATGGACGGCGTGATTCTGCTGGTGGGCTGCGACAAGACCACGCCGGCACTGCTGATGGGTGCAGCGTCGTGCAATTTGCCGTCGCTCGCGGTGTCGGGCGGACCGATGCTCAATGGCCGGTTCCGCGGCAAACATATCGGCTCGGGCACAGGTGTCTGGCAGATGTCGGAAGAAGTGCGCGCCGGTTCGATGACGCAGGAGGAGTTCACCGAAGCCGAGTCGTGCATGAACCGTTCGCGCGGCCATTGCATGACGATGGGCACGGCATCGACGATGGCCTCGATGGTCGAATCGCTCGGTATGGGTTTGCCGCACAACGCGGCCATTCCCGCAGTCGACGCACGTCGGCAAGTGCTCGCGCATCTCGCGGGCCGGCGCATCGTCGAGATGGTGCGCGAGGATCTGACGATGGACAAGATTCTCACGCGCCAGGCGTTCGAAAACGCGATCCGAACGAACGCGGCGATCGGCGGCTCGACCAACGCGGTCGTGCATCTGATCGCATTGGCGAAGCGCATAGGCGTCGAGCTTGCGCTGGAGGATTGGGAGTTGGGATCGAACGTGCCGTGTCTGGTGAATCTGCAACCGTCGGGCGAGTACCTGATGGAGGACTTTTACTACGCGGGCGGTTTGCCAGCGGTGCTCAGGCAACTCGGCGAGCAAGGGCTGCTGCATCGCGAGGCGCTGACCGTCAACGGCAAGACGATCTGGGACAACGTGCGCAACGCACCGAACCACGACGAGAAGGTCATCACGACGTTCGCCGAGCCATTCAAGCCGAAGGCGGGCATCGCGGTGCTGAGGGGCAACCTGGCGCCGAACGGCGCGGTGATCAAACCGTCGGCGGCCACCCAGCATCTGCTGAAGCATCGCGGGCGCGCGGTGGTGTTCGAGAACATCGAGGAATTGCACGCGAAGATCGACGACGAAGCGCTCGAGATCGACGAGCACTGCATCATGGTGCTCAAGGGCGCGGGGCCTAAGGGCTATCCGGGTTTTGCGGAAGTCGGCAACATGCCCCTGCCGAAGAAGGTGCTGCAAAAAGGCATCACGGACATGGTGCGCATTTCCGACGGACGCATGAGCGGCACGGCATACGGCGCGGTGGTGCTGCACGTGTCGCCGGAGGCGGCGGCAGGCGGGCCGCTCGCATTCGTGCAGACCGGTGACATGATCGAACTCGACGTCGAAGCGCGCCGCCTGCATCTGGACGTTTCCGACGACGAACTGGCGCGCCGGCGCGCCGCGTGGCAGCCGCCGCAAGCACCTACGCGCGGCTACTACAAGCTCTACGTCGAGCACGTGCTGCAAGCGGATCAGGGCGCGGATCTCGACTTCCTGGTGGGATCGAGCGGTGCGCCGGTGCCGCGCGATTCACATTGATCGACGTTTGTGTTGTTCCTGCGCTTTGCGAGAAGGCGTGCTGCCGATGCGGACCGACAATCCGCATCGGCTTTTTTAATTCGCTTCAGCAATCCGGGCAATCCGGATAGAGCCGCAAATTGGAGCGGCGAATAAAAACGGCCGGGCAAATTCGCCCAGCCGTTTTTAACTCATAAATCCGCCGCCTCCGGCTTTTACAGTCGGAGGATTTTCCCGCATACCCCGCGTCCGGCGTTTTGCCGGAGCGCACAGGCTTATTGCTTGATGAACCGGTCGTTGGCCCAGAGGCCTTGCGTATCGCTATTGGCGGCATTCACGAATTCGACATCATGGCCGACTACGCGCACCACGCGGAAACTCGAATTCTCCGGTGTTGAAATGCACTGGTATCCGGAGAAGAACTCCTCCATCTTTTGCTGTTCACCGGCTTGCGCATGCTGATCGACGGCGTCGAGTTTATCCTTCGACAGGCAGCCATATGCATTGGCCTTGAACTGGATGGTTTGCTGCGGCTTGACGACAACGTCTTGCGCTTGAACGGATGCGGCAGCCAAACCCGCAATGGCGAAAAGAAGAGCGATTCGCAATTTCATGTTTCCTCCGGTGCGGGTTGATTACTCAGGTTAGCTATGTATTTAACTTTAACGTCGAACCCGCATCTCGCACTTTAGGAGAACGTGAGAGAACGACAAGCACATCTTGTGTGCGGTCGCAACAGCGGCGAATTGTCGCACCCGCTGCCGCAGCCTCTTAGCCGTCGGGCGAATGCCTGAATACGCAGGATTGAAACGGATAACTAAAAGACGAGCGGGGTGCGCCGCTTTAACCGGTAAAGCTTTGCGGTTCGTATTCGCGTAAACGCGAAGCGACAATTAAGCGACTTAATACAATCAGGAAGTGCGGTTGGTGCATTGCACACAAAGTCATTCAACCGACTAAAGAAAAATCGCGAAATAACGGTGTATGTGCAGAAGATAAACGGTGCCAGGTCTATCGGTCGGCACGCACGGTCGGCGCGCCAGCGCGCCCTTGCGAAGCAGCCGGTCAATCGCCACGTTGATTGGTCTTGAAGAACTCGGACTGAAACATGCACATGCGCAACGCGTTGTGATACCGGCCATTGCCGAAGAACTCTTCGATCAGCTCGGCCTCGTGCCTGAAACCGCACTTCTCGTAAACGTGAATGGCGGCCGTATTCGACGTGTCGACGATCAGATAGATCTTGCGCAGATTCAGCACTGAAAACGCATAGTCGATTGCGAGCCGCGTGGCGAGGGTCGCATAACCGCGGCCCTGGGCATGCGGCGCGATGATGATCTGGAATTCACCGCGCCGGTGGATGTAGTCCAGTTCGATCAGCTCCACGACGCCGATGGTTTCGCCGGCGTTGTCGATCGCGACGAAGCGCCGTTCGCGTTGATCGTGCACGTGCTGGTCGTATAGCTGGGTCAGCTCGGAGAACGTTTCGTACGGCTCCTCGAACCAGTAGCGCATGATTTTCGCGTTGTTGTTCACTTCGTGGACGAACCTCAGATCGGTTCGCTCGAGCGGGCGTAACGTCAGTTCGCCGCTGCGTTCGATAGTCATTGGATTCCCCTTGAAAATATCTGCTTTGAATAGGCGGGCCGAGGCACGCGTTTTTGTTAGTCCGGACGCAGTGTGGGAAGTTCTTTCAACGCGCGCGGGCGGCGCTGCGCATTTTTTGCAAAGCGCGAGACGGCGCGCGGACTCGGCAAGGGCAGGGCGTCGCATTGTCGCAGGCGGGCTACCGCAAATTTGTGCGCGGTGCGGCACGGTATGGGCACGCATGCTGCTCTACAATGAAATCATGCTGTTGCGGTCAGGAGGCTACCGTGATCGAGCAAGTTATTCTGGGCGCATTTCTGGTCGTGCCGCTCGTGATTGTCGCGTTCCTTTTCTCCGACGAATTGTGGCAAGAGCATAGACATCAGCAAGAGTTGCGGCCCATGGATGTACCGCATCGCCGTATCGACTGGCGGCATCCGTTGCGCCGTACACGGCATCGTCCTTGATGCCGCGCTCAGTCCGCGCGCCAATGCTCGCGGATGCGCCTGGCAAGCCCTTCGAGCGTGGCGGCGTCGGCGACCTCGCGCGCGTGCATGCGCAGCGGCTGTCCGTCCCAGCGCGGAATCACATGAAAGTGCACGTGCGGCACGGTTTGTCCCGCGGCGCTGCCGTTGAACTGTCCGATGAACATGCCGTCCGGGCGCAAGGCCTCGCGTAGCGCGATGGCCAGTTTCTGCGCCACCCGCATGCAAGCGACCACCGACGCATCCGACAACTCGAAAATTTCCACCGCCGCTTCCTTCGGCACGACCAGCACGTGACCGTCGGCTTGCGGCATCAGGTCCATGAAGGCGAGCGCCGCGTCGGTTTCCGCGACCTTGATGCAGGGTAGTTCGCCACGCAGAATCCTTGCGAAGGGATTGCTGTCGTCGTAGGTCTTCATCACGCGTCCTCTCTGGTTGCCGGTTCAATTCGCGGTTGTGCCGCAGTCGCCGATATTGTCCACCACCTCTGTTACAGCGCTCCGTTATAACGCGCGCGCCGCGCGTTTGATGGCCTGCGGCGGCTGGCCGAACGCACGCAGAAACGCGCGCCGCATCCGCTCGGTGTCGAGAAAGCCTGTCTCGGCGGCAACCGCTTCCATCGAATGACGGCCGGCTTCGAGCATCGAGCGCGCGGCTTCGACGCGCAGCGCCTCGATGGCCTTTGCCGGCGACTGCCGCGTCTCGTCGCGAAAGGCCCGGCTGAACTGGCGCGGGCTCAGATGCGCGAACTCGGCGAGCTGTTCGACCGTAAGCGGCTCGCGCAGATGCGTTTTCGCATACGACAGCGCGTTTTGAATGCGATCGGACTTCGGTTCCAGATCCAGCATGGCCGAGAACTGCGACTGGCCGCCGGCACGCCGGTGATAGACCACCATCTTCCTGGCAACCGCGCGCGAGAGGTCGACGCCCAGATCGTTTTCGATCAGCGCCAGACACAGATCGATGCACGCCGTCATGCCGGCCGACGTCCACACCGTCCCGTCGACGATGAAGATGCGGTCTTCGTCGATCCGCACCTCGGGATAACGCTGCTGCAATTCGCGGGCATAGCGCCAGTGAGTCGTGACACGCCGGCCGTCGAGGATGCCTGCTTCGGCCAGCACAAACGCGCCGGTGCAGATGCTGGTGGTGCGGCGCGAAGCGGCGAGCGCTTCGTTCAGAAAGGCCAGCAGGCCCGGCGACGACGGTTCGATCCGCAGCGCACCCGTGACGACCACCGTGTCATACGACGGATCGCCGAAGGGCTGCGTAGCAACCTGCACGCCGGACGAACTGCGCACCATCCCGCCGTGCTCGGAGATGACTTCCACCTCGTACTCCGGCTGCGGCGCTTCCATGTTGGCCAACTCGAACACGGAGTTCGCCACCAGGTCGAGGATCTGGAAGCCGGGGAAAACCACCACGCCGATACGTTTCATCGCGATGTCCTAAAACGAGGTAAATACGACATTTGAGACAAGAGGCTACGCGCCTAGACTTGCCTCGTCAACATCGCGCTGCCCAAAAAAGCGGCGCTGCGGCGGAGGTTCCAGGTTTTCCCATTCATCGATAGGGCGCGGGCGCGGTGCGCACGGCCCGCAAGGAGAGATTCAGATGTCAACGCAAGCAAACAAGGGCACGGCATTGATTACGGGCGCATCGTCGGGCATCGGCGCCGTTTACGCGGACCGCCTCGCGCGGCGCGGCTATGACCTGATTCTGGTGGCGCGCAACGTGAAGGGCCTGACCGCCGTGGCCGAGCGTCTTGCCAGCGAGACCGGCCGCCATGTCGATATCGTCGCCGCCGATCTGACCGTCAAGGCCGACACGCGCCGCATCGAAGAACGCCTGCGTACGGACAGCAGCATCACGATGCTGGTCAACAACGCCGGCGTCGGTGCGACCGCGTCGTTGATCGACTCCGACGTCGACGAACTCGACAAGATGATCGAGCTGAACGTAACCGCACTCACGCGTTTAACCGCGGCGGCGGTGCCGAGTTTCGTCGAGCGGGCGAACGGTGTCGTGGTCAATATCTCGTCGATCGTCGCCCTGTCGCCGGAGACGCTGAACGGCACCTATAGCGGCACCAAGGCGTATGTGCTGAATCTGACGCAGTCGCTGCATCACGAGGTGGGCGACAAGGGCGTGCAGTTGCAAGCCGTGCTGCCCGGCGCCACCAGCACCGCGTTCTGGGACCGCGCCGGCCTCGCGGTCGAGCATCTGCCCGCGCAGATCGTGATGACCGCCGAGGACATGGTGGACGCCGCACTCGTGGGCCTCGACCAGCACGAACTGGTGACGATTCCGTCGCTGCCGGACGCGGCCGATTGGGAGCGTTTCAACAACGCCCGCCAGCAACTGCAACCGAACCTGTCGCACAAGTCGCCGGCCAGGCGCTACACACGCGGCGCTTCAGCGGCTTAACGCCAGTCGGTCGCGACGTCGTCGGGATCGACCAGCGTCAGTCCCGACGACGGCAGCGGCAGCGCCGTTTTATAGCGCACCTGTTTCAGGGCAAAGCTGGAACGGATGTTCGAGATGCCCGGAATCTTCGTCAGATGATCGACGATGAAGCGCTCCAGCGTCTGCATATCCGGCATGACGACGCGCAGCAGATAGTCGGCGTCGCCCGTCATCAGATAGCACTCCATCACCTCGGGGCGCTCCGAAATCGCCTGCTCGAAACGCTGCAGCGCGTCTTCCACCTGCTTTTCCAGACTTACCTGAATGAACACGTTGATGCGCAGCCCGAGCGGCTCCGGATTCAGCAGTGTGACCTGCTGCTTGAACAGCCCGAGCTTTTCGAGCGCGCGCACGCGGTTGAAGCAGGGCGTCGGCGACAGGTTCACCGAGCGGGCCAGATCCGCGTTGGTGATGCGCGCGTTTTGCTGCAACTGGCTGAGGATGCCGATGTCGATGCGATCAAGCCGTCTGGGTGGCGTGGTGGTCATAGATGAAATATTCCGTGAGAGGCGCGAAATTCGGAATAAATAGCCTATCTCAGCGCGTGATCACAAGCAATTGAGATGCTCATTTTGTGCATGGATGGGTACCATTATTTCACTCGATTTCGAGCCGAATGCCTCCATGCGGGAGTGGCGCCATGACGGATTTGTCCAGCGGTAGCGAGCAGTTGCGGTCTCTGAATGCCCAGGGTGGGGAGCGCGTCGAGCGTGCGGACGCCGATCCGCAGGAAACCGCCGAATGGCTGGAGGCGCTCGACGCCGTCGTTGCGCACGTGGGCCGCGAGCGCGCGCAGTTCCTGTTCGACAAGCTCGCGGAGCATGCGCTGTCGCTCGGCGTGGAGTCGGCGCGGATCAACGTCACGCCGTACCGGAACACGATCCCGTTCGAGCAGCAACCGCGTTACCCAGGCAATCTCGAATTCGAAGAGCGTCTCGCCGCCGCGCTGCGCTGGAATGCGCTGGCGATGGTGGTGCGCGCGAATCAGGCGTACGGCGAACTCGGCGGGCATATCGCGAGCTATGCGTCGGCGGCGGATCTGTTCGAGGTCGGTTTCAACCATTTTTTCCGGGCCGCCGCGCCGGGTGGAGAGGAGGGCACAGGCGACCTCGTGTACTTTCAGCCGCATTCGTCGCCGGGCGTGTACGCGCGGGCCTACCTCGAAGGCTTTCTGAGCGAGCAGCACCTGCAACACTATCGTCGCGAGATTGCCGGGCCGGGGCTGTGCTCGTATCCGCATCCGTGGCTGATGCCGGACTTCTGGCAGTTCCCGACCGGCTCGATGGGCATCGGCCCGATCAACGCGATTTACCAGGCGCGCTTCATGCGCTACCTCGCCAACCGCGGCCTTGCGCAAACGGACGGCCGCAAGGTGTGGGGCTTCTTCGGCGACGGCGAAATGGACGAGCCGGAGTCGACCGGCGCGCTGTCGCTGGCCGCCCGCGAGGGGCTCGACAACCTCGTGTTCGTGATCAACTGCAACTTGCAGCGCCTGGATGGCCCGGTGCGCAGCAACGGCCGCATCATCGACGAACTCGAGGCGCATTTCATCGGCGCCGGCTGGAACGTGATCAAGGTGATCTGGGGCTCGGACTGGGACCCGCTGTTTTCACGCGACCGCACCGGCGCGTTGCTGCGTGCGTTCGCGCAGACCGTCGACGGGCAGTTCCAGACCTTCTCGGCCAACGACGGCGCGTACAACCGCGAACGCTTCTTCGGCCAGAATCCGGAGCTTGCGGCGCTCGCCGCGCAGTTGAGCGACGACGACATCGACCGCTTGCGCCGTGGCGGCCACGACGTGCGCAAGCTGCACGCGGCGTATGCGAAGGCGCTCGCGCATCGCGGCCAGCCGACGGTGATCCTCGCGAAGACGATGAAGGGTTTCGGCATGGGCGCGGCAGGCCAGGGCCGCATGACCACGCACCAGCAGAAGAAACTCGGCTTCGACGACCTCAAGGCGTTTCGCGACCGCTTCCGCCTGCCGCTCACGGATGAGGACGTCGAACAGGTGAAGTTTTACAAGCCAGCGGACGACAGCCCGGAGATGCAATACCTGCATGCTCGCCGGGCTGCCTTGGGAGGCTATCTGCCCAGAAGGCGGAGAGTTGCATCGAAGGGGCTGATCGTCCCGCCGATGTCCTCCTGGGGACAATTCGCGCTGGACTCGAACGGCCGCGAGATGTCCACGACGATGGCGCTCGTGCGCATGCTGACTGCGCTGCTCAAGGACAACGAAGTCGGCCCGCGCGTGGTGCCGATCGTCGCCGATGAGGCGCGCACCTTCGGCATGGCGAACATGTTCCGCCAGGTCGGCATCTATTCGCCGCTCGGGCAACTCTACGAGCCGGAGGACCTCGGCTCGATGCTCTATTACCGTGAAGACATCAGAGGGCAGATTCTCGAAGAGGGGATTTCCGAAGCAGGCGCGGTGTCGTCGTGGATCGCGGCGGCCACGTCGTACAGCGTGCACGACCTGCCGATGCTGCCGTTCTACATCTACTACTCGATGTTCGGCTTCCAGCGCATCGGCGACCTGATCTGGGCCGCGGCGGATCAGCGCGCACGCGGTTTCCTGATCGGCGCGACCTCGGGCAAGACGACGCTCGGCGGCGAGGGTTTGCAGCATCAGGACGGCACGAGCCACCTCGCGGCATCGACGATTCCGAACTGCCGCGCCTACGATCCGGCGTTCGCTTATGAAGTCGCGACGATCGTCGACGAGGGCATGCGCGAGATGGTCGAACAGCAGCGCGACGTGTTCTATTACGTGACGGTGATGAACGAGAACTACGCGCAGCCTTCGGTGCCCAGTGGCGATCCGCAGGCGCTGCGCGAGGGCATCCTGAAGGGGATCTATCCGCTGGGTGCTCAGGTACAGACGCAGACGCAAGCGGTGCAATCGGCACAAGCGGCGCAGGTCCAGTTGCTCGGCGCGGGCGCGATCCTCGGCGAAGTCATCGCCGCGCAACGGGTGCTGAAGGACGACTGGCAGATCGAAGCCGCGGTGTGGAGCGTGACCAGCTTCACCGAGTTGCAGCGCGACGGGATGGAGTCTGAGCGCCTCGCGCGTCACGGCGAGACGACGCAGGCGCCGTATGTGACGCAAGCGCTCGGCGCGTCCCAAGGGCCGGTGATCGCCGCAACCGACTACGTCCGCGCGGTGCCCGAACTGATCCGCGCCTATGTACCGCGCCGCTACGTGACGCTCGGCACCGACGGCTTCGGCCGCAGCGACACGCGCCAGGCATTGCGCGAGTTCTTCGAAGTGGACCGCACGGCGATCGTGATCGCGGCGTTGAAAGCCCTGGTGGACGAAGGCGCACTCGAAGCCGGCGTGCTCGCCGAGGCGCGCCGGAAGTATCGCGGCGATGCTCCCGCAGGCGCAGCTTCGTGGCAACGCTGACGCAACGCCGCTGCCAATGAAAACGCGCCCGGCAAGCTGTCCGGGCGCTTGGCGATCCAGTGGCGCTTCACCTTGGTGTTCAGCGAATCAATCGCTCGCCGCCACCTGATTCTTTCCATCCCGCTTCGCACGAATCGGTGGAATGGAGGTGGGTTGGGATGGTCTTGCAAAGGCGACGGCAACCGCTTTGAAGAGCGGTTTCAGCGTTACACGGGTAATTCCCCGTTACCACTTGCAGCATCTATTTCCGCGCGCGCCATACACAATCTGTTCCATGCCTAAACGGCGAGGAGTCAGACATGAAAAAGATTGCGGTGGCGTTGTTGATGGTCGGGAGCCTGAGCGTGGCGGGACAAGCGTCGGCTCATGGCGACGGCGGCGATGTGGTCGGCGCGCTGATCGGCGGGGCCTTGCTCGGCGCCGTGGTGACGTCCGCTTTGAATCCGGCGCCGGTGGTCGCCTACCAGCAGCCGGTCTACGCGCAACCGGTGTATCAACCGGCTCCCTCCGTCTATGCCGGGCCGCCGCCGGGATACTGCTATGACCAGTACATGCGTGCGTACGTCGCGTGCGGTGCGCCGCCGCCCGGGCGGTACTATGGACCTCAGCCGGGGTGGTAAACAGGCGGGGAGATGGGGCGAGCCGGCGCGCGCAGCTGATAAACGCGCGTCAGACAAAAAGGCCGTCGCGGCATGCGACGGCCTTTTCATTTGGTGCGGTGCTCAGTGTTTGTGGTGCAACCATTCCGCGTAATGCGTATCGAGCCAGCGCTCCAGGCGTTCCGGCTTGGTCTTGCGGCTGTAGTGCGACGCCGCCCAGATCGCAACGCCAACCACCAGCATCACCAGGGGTCCCAGCAAATAAGCCATCAACGATTCAGACATGGGAGCCTCCGTATCGGGTTGCGCGCATGCTTCAGTTTAGGCGATGAACGGCGAGAGAAAAGGGCGCTGTGCGGTGAAAGAGATGAGAGCGTAAATGCGCTGTTATCGCCGCGAGCAGAACCTGGTGGGAAGATAATTTTCCGTTTTTCTACAACATCTTGCATGTTAGTTGCGTAGCGTTGTGTACCAACCATCGAATCGGAACCGTCTCCGGTCGGCCAGGCAACGCCCTATCTGCCGGAGGCCATCAGAACGGGCCCGTCCCTACATTTCGGCCGCCCTGGATCTGGGTATCGACGAAGTCTGCCCAGAGCTGCAAGATTCCGCGCCGCTCGGCGGCATCTTCCACACCGTTGGCGCTTGCCGTGTCCTTGATCGTATGCGCCAAGGTCTTTTCGATCGCGCCTGATGGCTGTCCCAATTCGCGCAAGTGCGCCGACGCGGTGCGCCGAAAGTCATGCAAGACGAAATGTTCCACATCGAGCCCGAGTGCCTTGACGGCTTGATTGAGGGTGCTCTTCGCGATGGGCCGGTCGTCGCCCCTGACGGTCGGGAAGACGAAATTTCGACTAGCCGTGCCGTCGCGCAGCTCCCGAAGCATTGCAACCGCCTGATGCGGGAGATACACGTCGTGGTCCCGGTCTTTCTTCATTCGCGCGGCCGGAATCGTCCAGAGCGCATTGTCCAGGTCGAATTCGGACCACGTCGACTCGACGAGTTCGGACTTTCGAACCATCGTCAGCACCAGAAGGTGCAAGGCTAACTTCAGCGGTCGCCGGATACTCGATGCGTAAATCGAACGGAGCATCGTGCCGATTTCGTCCGGGGAGAGGACGCGAGTGCGGCTGTCCGATGTAGCTATGGAGCGAGCCGCAATGACTTGCGCGGGGTTTGTCGTCGCGAGTTGGCGGGCAATCAGGTACTCATAGAGCCGCTTCACCACATTGCGCGTGTGCAGCGCCATTTTTGGGGAGCCGCGGCTTTTGATCGTGCCGCATATCGCGAGGATGTCGTCGGGAGTCACGGCTTTGATAGGCTTGCCGCCGATCACCGGCAAGACGTCCTTTTCCAGCGCCCGCCGCGTGGTGCGTTGATATTCTTCCGACTTGCCGGCCATCTGCGCCGCGAGATAGAGTTCCGCGCCCTCCCGCAGAACGTCCGCCTTGCTTTCCGCACCGCGGTCTCTGCGCGCCGTGGCCACGGGCGAGATGCCGCTTGCGACCATTTCGGCGTACTTTTGCGCCTTCGCGCGGGCGACCCGCAGCGAGATCATTCTGTAGTCGCCGATCGTGACGAGCGGCTGCCGCTTGCCGTTCAGCGAATAACGGAAACGCCAGACTTTCGTGCCGGTCGTCATGACTTCGATCACCAGGCCGTTGCCGTCGGCTACCGAGTATCGGGTCGCGCGCGGCTCTAGTGCACGTATCTGGGTTTCGGTTAGAGGAGCGGCTAGTTTTGGCATTCTCGAATCGTTGAGTCACGGACAGGCGCGATTCTAAACCGTGTACCCGCTGTGTACCAAAGATTTGCGCGGTTTTGGGTCAACGAAGCTTGGTCGAAGGTCTCCGGAAGTCATGCGTGATGGGGCCTATATGCCAGCCCTACCGGGCTTTTCCCTGCAAACTCCGGAAACCCTCTACTTGCCGATACAGAACCTGCTGAAAATCACACCGAGCAAGTCGTCCGAACTGAACTCACCGGTGATCGAGTTCAACTGGTCCTGCACGAGACGCAGTTCTTCGGCAAACAGATCCAGCGCCTGCGAGTTCTGATCGGCATGCGCGGCCGCCGTCGCCAGGTGTTCCTCTGCCGCTCGCAGCGCAACCAGATGCCGTTCGCGCGCGAGATACACGCTCTCCGCGCCGGCTTGCCAGCCGGCGATCCGCAATAACTCCTCGCGCAGCAGCGTGACGCCGTCACCCTGTTTCGCCGATAACCGCACCTCGCTCAGATCGACGTCCGTGGCCGCGGCGAGCGATCTCACCTCCGGCGCGAGGCCAGTCAGATCGGTCTTGTTCAGCACCCGCACCACGGGCACGCCGCTTGGAAAGCGGCCGGCGATCGTCTCGTCTTCGGCGGTCATGCCGGTTCTTGCGTCGAGCAGATGCAGCACCACGTCCGCGCGTTCGATCTCGCTCCACGTGCGAGCGATACCGATCTTCTCCACTTCGTCCTCGGTATCGCGCAGGCCGGCGGTGTCGATCACGTGCAGCGGAATGCCTTCGATCTGGATGGTCTGCGCGACCTTGTCGCGTGTCGTGCCGGCAATCGGCGTGACGATGGCCAGTTCCGCGCCGGCCAACGCGTTCAACAGGGACGACTTGCCGACGTTCGGCTGCCCTGCGAGCACCACCGACAAGCCCTCACGCAGCAATGCTCCTTGCCGCGCTTCGCTCAGCACGTGCGCGAGCCGCTCGCGAATCCGCGCGAGCTTGCCGCGGGCATCCGCCGCTTCGAGGAAGTCGATTTCTTCTTCCGGGAAGTCGAGCGTCGCTTCGACCAGCATCCGCAGCGTGATCACCTCTTCGACCAGCGCGTGAATATCGCGCGAAAACGCGCCGTCGAGCGAACGCCCCGCCGAGCGCGCGGCGGCCTCGGTGCTGGCCTCGATCAGATCGGCAACGGCTTCGGCCTGCGCCAGATCCAGCTTGTCGTTGAGAAACGCGCGGCGCGTGAACTCGCCTGGCTCGGCGAGGCGCAGACCGAACGCGCGGCCGGCGTCGATGCAACGCTGCAAGACCAGTTGCAGCACGACGGGGCCGCCGTGACCTTGCAGTTCGAGCACATGCTCACCGGTGTAGGAGTGCGGCGCGGGAAAATACAGCGCGATGCCGCGATCGAGCGCGTTGCCGCTGTCGTCGAGGAACGGCACATAGCTGGCGTGGCGCGGTGCGAGCGTCTGGCCGGTGAGCGCTCGCATCAGCGGCGGGGCCGCTGTTTCGGCTGCGCGGCCAAACGAAATCCGCACGACCCCGATACCTCCTCGGCCGGGCGCGGTGGCAATGGCGACGATCGGATCGGAATCGGTGGTGAGCATGGGAAAGAAGCTATCAGAAGAGATTGAAACGCCCACCAGTGGGCGCTGCGCATTGTAACGCGGGCACTCAAGCGCACCTTCGAGGGCAAGGGACTCCTAAGGCTCTGCGCAGTTCATCAGACAAATAAGAATTTATCTCAAATAAGCTAAGATGGATTAAGACACGCTGACGACTCCTTGACGCGCATAAACCCCTGAAGTCCCCGCTGCAAAAGGAAAAAGCGAGATTCGACGAAATCGCGAAAAGCGTTATTTGATGGCCATTTCAGGCTAAAAATAGCTTATTTACGCTATAAATTAGCGTGAACGGTTGTCCACTGATTATGCGCTGAATTGCACAATCGGGCCATGCCGACCTCCAAAGAAAAAGCAGCTTTCGCCAAACGGCTGAAAGACTCACTCCCTAAAGATATTAAGGGCGGGACAGATTTAGCCAGGAAATTCAATCTGCTCTATAGCGGCGGCCCTGCCGTCTCGCCGCAAACCGCCCACAAATGGCTCGCAGGTACGACGATTCCGAAGTCCGATAAGTTGCAGGTTTTGGCCGCCTGGTTGCAAAAGGACGTCCATTGGCTGCATTACGGGCCACCGCCTGTGGGCAAGGCCAAACCGCTCGCGCGCGGCGAGAAATATCCGCTGTCGCCTGAAATGATCGAGCTTGCTTCGAGGCTCGCGGGATTGCCGCCGCGTCAGCGAAATCTGGTCGAAGAAATGATCACCGAATTGTATGGCGGTGCTGACGATCAAATAGACGGCGAACCCTGAGGCCAATAAAAAAGCCGCCCGGCGCAAAACCGGGCGGCTTTTTTTCGGCTGTTTTTTCAGCTGGCTTCTTCAGTTTCCGACCGCTGGCGGGCGCTACTGCCGCCCGCCACTGACATCGTCAGGCCGCTTTCGTCTTCGATTGGCCCATCATCCGCGTGATGTAGTACTGCTGGGCGATCGACAGCACGTTGTTCACGACGTAGTACAGCACCAGACCCGCCGGGAAGAAGAAGAACATGACCGAGAACGCGATCGGCATGAACATCATCATCTTGGCTTGAACCGGGTCCGGCGGCGTCGGGTTCAGCTTGGTCTGCAGGAACATCGAGACGGCCATCAGCACCGGCAGGATGAAGAACGGATCCTGTTGCGACAGATCGTGGATCCACAGAACCCACGGCGCGCCGCGCATTTCCACCGACGACAGCAGCACCCAGTACAGCGAGATGAACACCGGAATCTGAATCACGACCGGCAGACAGCCGCCGAACGGATTGACCTTTTCGGTCTTGTAGAGCTCCATCAGCGCGGCGTTCATTTTCTGCGGATCGCCCTTGAAGCGTTCGCGCAGCGCCTGCATGCGCGGCGTGATCGCCTTCATGCGCGCCATCGACTTGTAGCTTGCCGCCGACAGCGGGAAGAACACCGCCTTGATCAGCAGCGTGAGCAGCACGATCGCCCAGCCCCAGTTGCCGACGAAGCCGTGGATCTTCTCGAGCAGCCAGAACAGCGGCTTCGCGATGATCGTCACATAGCCGTAGTCCTTCACGAGTTCGAGGCCCGGCGCAACGCCTTCCAGCATGCGCTCTTCTTCAGGACCGGCGAACAGGCGTGCCGCGACGTCGACGGACTGGCCCGGGGCGATCGTCGCCACCGGCTGCTTCACGCCGACGCGATACAGCGTCGGATCGATCTTCTCGACGTAGATGTCGCGTTTGGCGCCCTGCTGCGGAATCCACGCCGACGCGAAGTAATGCTGCACCATCGCGATCCAGCCATTGTCGGCCGCGTTCGCGTAGGTTGCCTTGTTCTTGTCGATATCGCTGAAGTCGATCTTCTGGAAGTGATGCTGATCCGTGAAGACAGCCGGTCCGATGAACGTGTGCGAGAAGCGCGGCGTTTCCACCGGCTGGCTGTCGCGCACCAGTTCCATATAGACCGACGGGCTCACCGGCGCCGTGCCGACATTCTCGATCTTCGTGTCCACGCCGATCACATAGCTGCCGCGCGTGAACGTGTAGGTCTTGACGACCTTCACGCCACCCTTGACCGGCGACTCGAAGCTGAGCTGGAACGACTTGGCGTCGCCCGTCAGTTCGTGCGGCTGGTTCGGCACCGGCGTGTAGACGTCGTTATGGTTCGGGAAGTCGCCGCCGAGCAGGCCCGTGCGCGCCAGATACGTGTGGTTCGCGGTGCGGTCGAACAGCGTAATCACCAGATCCGGCTGCTTGCCGTCGCCTTGCTTGACGAGCGACAGCTTCGACAGCGTGCCGCCGCGGGTGTCGATTTCGCCGTTATAGACGTCGGTGCTGAACTTGATCAGT
Organism: Paraburkholderia lacunae; assembly: GCF_003353175.1. GTDB lineage: Bacteria > Pseudomonadota > Gammaproteobacteria > Burkholderiales > Burkholderiaceae > Paraburkholderia > Paraburkholderia lacunae. The sequence continues at coordinate 18,775 of NZ_QHKS01000002.1, forward strand.
TGCGACTGCGTTGCCGCCGGCGCGTTGCCCGGCGCTGCTGCATTGGTGGCCGGCAGCTCGGCGGGCTGGGTTCCCGGCGTCGTGGTTCCCGGTTCGGCGCTGCCGACAGTCTTGGTCGGCGTGGCGCTCGGGAAGAACATCGACGGGCGTCCGTGGTCGCGTTGCCAGTTGTCGAACAGCATGACCGCTGACATGAAAAAGATGACCCATAGGACGGTGCGTTTGATATCCATGCGTTGTCTCAGTGTCGATGGAACGGCGCGTCAGCGCTTTTCAGAAGTGGGAGGCGGGACGAGATCGATGCCGCCCGCGGAAAACGGGTGGCAGCGGCAAATACGCCTGGCGGCGAGATAAGTCCCGCGCGCGGCGCCATGATACTGGATTGCTTCGCGCGCGTAATCAGAGCAGGAAGGGTAAAAACGGCACCGGTTGCCGAGCATTGGGCTCACGGCAACTTTGTAGAAACGCAGTAAAGCGATGAGTACCGTTTGCATGGCTGGTGCGGCCTGACAGCGCCGCGCAACGTGGAGTACCGGGCGACGCCCGCGCAGCAGCGCTGCCAAAGCTGCGGTATGGGCGGTCACTTGAGCGTCATTCCGTCTTGGGCGCTTCCGCGGGCGGCGCCTCGCGACGGACGATTTCGCGCGCTGCCTTGTCCAGCAGCGCCTCGATTTCGCTGCGGCACAGCGCCTTCAGCGGCGGCGACGAGGCGCTCGGCAAAGCCTTCTTGTCGAAGCGCGTGTGCAAACGCAGCAGCACATCCCAACCGCCGAATTCCGCGCGACGCAGCCGGAAGGCTTCACGCGCGATTCGACGTACCAGATTACGCGTGGCCGCGCGCGGCGCATACTTCTTGCCGATCACGAGACCGAGGCGAGCGTCTTTGCCGGTGGGCCGGCCGTAAACCACGAAGTGCGCGGTTCGGCGCCACGGGCGCAAACGAAAAACGGATGAAAATTCATCCGTTTTCAGCAGCCTTGCGGCTTTGGGGAAGGCGGCTTGCGCTCGCAACGGAACCGAGCCCTGTTGCGGCGCCCCAGCCGCTCCCGCTTCACCGCGGGCTTCGCTTATCACAGACGGAGCGCGCAATCCGCTCGCCAGCCTTAGATCGCGAGGCGCTTGCGGCCCTTCGCGCGACGTGCGTTGATGACCTTGCGGCCACCTGCGGTCTTCATGCGAACGCGGAAGCCGTGGGTGCGCTTGCGACGGGTAACGGAAGGTTGGTAAGTACGTTTCATGTTGCTCTCACTTGATCGAAAAATAACCGCGCGATCATCGCTGAAAGCGCAATGGCCGGAGGTTTACTGAATTGGTTTTCGCGGAACCCGCTATTTAAACCCGTTTTCTGTTGGGCGTCAATAGTTTAGCCTGGTTCGGCCGTGGGCCCGGCGCGCTTCGCCAAGTGATCGGTCCCTGTGGATAACTCCCTTTCGGGTCCGATTTGGCGTTAGAATCTCGCCTTACTTCCCAAAAATCCTGCACGCCGCTCCGGCTCGCTTGCCCCGCAAACCCTTGTGGAACAAGCGCCTGGAGCCGTTACGCCTGGCTGCTCAGGGCCTTGTTGCGTGCGCGCGACAGTGGCAGCGGCGAACCGCCGTGCACACCATAACGACAGCAACTCGATGAACGATTTCTGGCAACACTGTTCCGCCCTGCTGGAGCGTGAGCTTACGCCCCAGCAGTACGTGACGTGGATCAAACCGTTGGCCCCGGTCGCCTTCGACGCCGCTGCGAACACGCTCAGCATCGCTGCGCCGAACCGCTTCAAGCTCGACTGGGTCAAGAGCCAGTTCTCCGGCCGCATCGCGGATATGGCCCGCGATTTCTGGCACACACCGGTCGATGTGCAATTCGTGCTGGACCCGAAAGCAGGCATGCGCGCCCCGGCGGCAGCGGCGACGGCCCCGGCGCGTCCGGCTTCGGCCGCGCCGACGGGCGGCAACACGGCCGTTGCCGCGGTGGACGCGGCGGTCGGCGCCGTGCAAGCGGCGCAGGCCGCGCGCGCAGGCGGCGTCAATGGGGCTGCGCAGCAGAATGCGAACGCGCGCGCATCGGCCGCCGCAGCCGAAGATTCCGCCGACCTCGACCTCCCCAGCCTCGACGCGAACGAAGCCGCCGCCGCCCGCCGCACGTGGCGCCCCGGCCAGAGCGCGGGCGCGAGCGCCAGCAGCGGCGAAAACGACTCGATGTACGAGCGCTCGAAGCTTAACCCCGTGCTCACCTTCGACAACTTCGTGACCGGTAAGGCCAACCAGCTGGCGCGCGCCGCGGCGATCCAGGTCGCGGACAATCCGGGCATTTCGTACAACCCGCTGTTCCTGTACGGCGGCGTGGGCCTCGGCAAGACCCACCTGATCCACGCGATCGGCAACCAGCTTCTGATGGACAAGGCCGGCGCGCGGATTCGCTACATCCACGCGGAACAGTACGTGTCCGACGTGGTGAAGGCTTACCAGCGCAAGGCGTTCGACGACTTCAAGCGCTACTACCATTCGCTCGATCTGCTGCTGATCGACGATATTCAATTTTTTTCGGGCAAATCTCGCACCCAGGAAGAATTCTTCTATGCGTTCGAGGCGCTGGTAGCGAACAAGGCGCAGGTGATCATCACTAGCGACACCTACCCGAAGGAAATTTCAGGCATCGACGACCGCCTGATCTCGCGCTTCGACTCCGGCCTGACGGTGGCGATCGAGCCGCCCGAGCTGGAAATGCGAGTCGCGATTCTGATGCGCAAGGCGCAATCCGAGTTCGTGAGCCTGAACGAGGACGTCGCGTTCTTCGTCGCCAAGCATTTGCGCTCGAACGTGCGTGAGCTCGAAGGCGCGCTGCGCAAGATCCTCGCGTACTCGAAGTTCCACGGCCGCGAAATCACCATCGAACTGACGAAAGAAGCGCTGAAAGACCTGCTGACGGTGCAAAACCGGCAGATTTCGGTTGAAAACATCCAGAAGACGGTGGCCGACTTCTACAGCATCAAAGTGGCGGACATGTATTCGAAGAAGCGTCCGGCGAACATCGCGCGGCCGCGGCAGATCGCGATGTATCTGGCGAAGGAGCTGACGCAGAAAAGTTTGCCGGAAATCGGCGAGCTGTTCGGCGGGCGCGATCACACCACGGTGCTGCACGCGGTGCGCAAGATTGCCGACGAGCGCAGCAAGGACGCGCAACTGAACCACGAATTGCACGTGCTGGAGCAGACGCTGAAGGGCTAAGCGGCCCGGACGGAAAAATCGACCTGTTTATTTCCAAACTCGCCCCCATTTTAGTGAGGCGGTTCCGTTTTCAGGCACAATACAGGTTTAACCGCCCGGCGGCCGCGGGCGGATTTCACGCCGTGACAGGCGCTGCGTGGCGCCGGCGGGGAGCCACGGCTGCGTGCTGGAAAGCTGCCTGGCAAGGCGCGCAGGCCGTCATATCAACGAAGGAACTCTATGCAACTGGTCAAGACCGAACGCGATAACCTCCTCAGGCCGCTGCAAACCGTGAGCGGCATCGTCGAACGCCGCCATACGTTGCCGATCCTCGCCAATTTGCTGATTACCAAGAACGGCCCGGACGTGTCGTTCCTGTCGACCGACCTCGAGTTGCAGATCACCACGCGCGCGGATTTCGGCGTGGGCGGCGATTCGGTCGCCACCACAGTGGCAGCAAGAAAGCTCCTCGACATTCTGCGCGCCATGCCCGACGGGCAGGTCACGCTCACGTTGAACGACAAGCGTTTGACCGTGCAATCCGGCAAGAGCCGTTTTGCGCTGCAAACGCTGGCGGCCGACGAGTTCCCGACCGTCGCTCAGGCTAAAGACTACGGCGCGAACCTCGTGGTTCCCCAAAAGACGTTCCGCCAGCTGCTCGGCATGGTCCATTTCTCGATGGCCCAGCAGGACATCCGCTACTACCTGAACGGCATGCTGCTGGTGGTGGACGGCGACCAGCTGATGGCGGTCGCGACCGACGGCCACCGCCTGGCGTTCTCGTCGATGAAGATCGAAGGCTCGTTCGCGCGCCAGGAAGTCATCATTCCGCGCAAGACGATTCTGGAACTGCAGCGTCTGCTGGAAGACATCGACGACACGCTGAAGATCGACATCGCGCCCACGCAGGTGAAGTTCACCTTCGGCCAGGTCGAACTGGTGTCGAAGCTGGTGGAAGGCAAATTCCCCGACTTCCAGCGCGTGATTCCGAAGTCGCACAAGAATCAGTTCGTGATCGGCCGTGAAGAACTGCAGCGTTCGCTGCAACGCGCCGCGATTCTGACTTCGGACAAATTCAAGGGCGTGCGCTGCATCATCGAGCCGGGCCAGTTGAAGATCATGTCGACCAACGCCGATCAGGAAGAGGCGCAGGAAGAACTGGAAATCGCATACGACGGCGACAGCGTCGATATCGGGTTCAACGTCACGTATCTGCTCGACGTGCTCGCGAACCTGAAGGTCGACATGTTGCAAGTGAGCCTTGGCGATGCCAGCTCCAGCGCGTTGATCACGATTCCCGAGAACGACGAATTCAAATACGTCGTGATGCCGATGCGCATCTAACGCGTCCAGAAACCAAGAAGACACCAAGGGGCGCAGCGCCCCTTTGGCGTTTTTATGGTGTTTTGAAAAGTCCCGAGCAGCAACCTTGCAGTAACGCAGAACCGGAAAAAATCCATGACTGAACTGAACAATTCGCAACCCGATAACAGCTACGGCGCCTCGTCGATTCAGATCCTTGAAGGTCTGGAGGCGGTGCGCAAGCGTCCCGGGATGTACATCGGGGATACATCGGACGGCACCGGTCTGCATCACCTCGTATTCGAAGTGCTGGACAACTCGATCGACGAAGCGTTGGCCGGGCACTGCAACGACATCCAGGTGATCATCCACGCGGACAACTCGATTTCCATTACCGACAACGGCCGCGGTGTGCCGACCGGCCTCAAGATGGACGACAAGCACGATCCGAAGCGCAGCGCCGCTGAAATCGTGATGACCGAGCTGCACGCCGGCGGCAAGTTCGACCAGAACAGCTATAAGGTATCCGGCGGCCTGCACGGCGTGGGCGTGTCGTGCGTGAACGCGCTCTCCGCGTGGCTGCGCCTCACGGTGCGCCGCGACGGCAAGAAGCACTTCATGGAATTCCACCGAGGCGTGCCGCAGAACCGCGTGATCGAAGAGATCGACGGCGTGGCTGTCTCGCCGATTCAGGTGATCGGCGACACCGAGAACCGCGGCACCGAAGTGCACTTCCTCGCCGACGACACGATCTTCGGCAATGTCGAATATCACTACGACATTCTGGCCAAGCGGATTCGCGAACTGTCGTTCCTGAATAACGGCGTGCGGATTCGCCTGCTGGATCAGCGCACCGGCAAGGAAGAAGATTTCGCGTTCGTGGGCGGCGTGAAGGGTTTTGTCGAGTACATCAACAAGAACAAGTCCGTGCTGCACCCGAACATTTTCCACATCAACGGCGAGAAGGACGGTGTGGGCGTGGAAGTGGCGATGCAGTGGAACGACAGCTACAACGAAAACGTGCTGTGCTTCACGAACAACATTCCGCAGCGCGACGGCGGCACGCACCTGACCGGGTTGCGGGCGGCGATGACGCGCGTGTTGAACAAGTACATCAACGATCACGAAGTCGCGAAGAAAGCGAAGGTCGAGACGTCCGGCGACGATATGCGCGAAGGGCTGTCGTGCGTGCTGTCGGTGAAGGTGCCGGAGCCGAAGTTCAGTGCGCAGACCAAGGACAAGCTGGTGTCGTCGGAAGTGCGCGCGCCGGTGGAGGATGTGGTCGCGAAGGCGCTCGAGGAATTCCTGCTGGAAACGCCGAACGACGCGAAGATCATTTGCAGCAAGATCGTCGATGCGGCGCGGGCGCGCGATGCAGCTCGGAAGGCGCGTGAAATGACGCGCCGCAAGGGCGTTCTGGATGGCGTTGGTTTGCCTGGAAAGCTGGCGGATTGCCAGGAGAAAGACCCGGCGAAGTCGGAGATTTATATCGTCGAGGGTGACTCGGCAGGCGGCTCGGCGAAGCAGGGACGTGACCGGAAGTTTCAGGCAATCTTGCCGCTGCGCGGCAAGGTGCTCAACGTGGAGAAGGCGCGTTATGACAAGCTGCTTTCTTCGGAGCAGATTGTGACGCTGATTACTGCGCTTGGATGCGGGATCGGCAAGGAAGACTACAACCTCGACAAGCTGCGTTATCACCGCATCATCATCATGACCGATGCTGACGTGGACGGCGCGCACATCCGGACGCTGCTGCTGACGTTCTTCTATCGTCAGATGCCGGACATGATCGAGCGTGGGTATATCTATATTGCGCAGCCGCCGCTGTTCAAGATCAAGGCGGGTAAGGATGAGCGTTATTTGAAGGATGAAGCTGAGGTCAATGCTCACATCCTGAAGCTGGCGTTGCAGGGGTCGGAGCTTTTGGCTTCTGAAGGCGCTACGCCGATTACGGGTGATGCGTTGGGTGAGTTGGCGCGGGCTTATTTGCTCGCGCAGGCGGTGGTCGATCGGTTGAGCCGGTTGTATGACGCTGGGGCGCTCGAGGCTGTGATGGATGGGGTTGTTATTGACCTGTCTAGCGAGGAAGCGGCTGAGGGTTCGGCTACGGCGCTGGAGGCTAAGTTGCGCGATGATCCGCTGAAGCCTGAGGTTAAAGTCACGACGATGTATGACCCAGTGCGTGAGCTGCGCTCGCTGCGCGTTGCCCGGACTCATCATGGGAATCAGAAGATTTCGGTGCTGGATCAGGATTTTCAGCTGACCGCTGATTATCAACAGCTGATCAATACCGCTAATACGTTTAAGGGGTTGATCGGTGTTGGTGCTGTCATTAAACGTGGCGAGCGGAGTATGGCTGTTACCGACTTCAAGAGCGCTATGAAGTGGTTGCTGGCTGATGCTGAACGGAATATTTCCAAGCAGCGCTATAAGGGTCTCGGTGAGATGAACCCTGGGCAGCTTTGGGAGACTACGATGGATCCGACTGTTCGCCGATTGCTTCGTGTGCAGATTGAGGATGCTATTGCCGCCGACGGCATCTTTACGACGCTCATGGGGGATGATGTGGAGCCGCGTAGGGCTTTCATCGAGTCGAATGCGTTGAGGGCGGGGAATATTGATGTTTGATATTTTAGGTTGTCGTAGGGCGCCAGAGTAAGTGCGACTGGCGCCACAGTTTTGCGACTGTGGGACGGAGTTAATGAGATTAGACTACTTAGACGTGAAGTGGCCGCACTATTGCGTGCGTAGGCTGTAAGAGTGATTGCGGCTGGCGCCACAGTTTTGGGACTGGTAAGCCCTAGGAATCGCGAATACCCTAAGGTTGCGCTCGCGACGCGGAGGTCGGGAGTTCGATTCTCCTCCGCGCAACATTCTCCGGCGAACGGACCCTGTCGGCTAACATGTATTAGCCTGGACCGGACCTGACAGGTAGTCGGCGCGCGCGTGTTCTCGTCTCACGCAGGCGTAATAGTCAGCTTCCCTCTCTCGACCTCCACCCGGATCCTCCCACTAATCTCAAACCCCACCTCCTCCAACTTCCTGGTTCCTTTGCCGGCATTATCGCCGGCTCAGGCCCCGAGCGTTCCACTTATCCGACTGTCCGAATTTGCGCGGCCACCTTTGTGCGCCCTCTGCAAGACACTACTTACTGTAATGCTCCAGCAACGTGGCTTCTGAAGTAGGCCTCGGTTTCAGCGTCCGCGAAGCAGACGTAACAGCCTTTCATGCCGCGAGAGAGCAGGACGCGATATGTGTTCTTCACCAGCCGTGTAAAGTCGTCCTTCGACTTCTTCACAGTCGTGTCGTGCGACTTAGTTTTATCTCCGACCCACGCGTCTTGAGATGGATCGAAGCGCAGGTCCCGTCCGAAGATGATCCCGGCGTAGTCGAACTCAAAACCTTGGGCGGTATACACGCATCCGACCTGGTTAATCCCGTTCGGGTGATGCGCCCAAAGCGACGATTTCGGAATGCCTGCAGCAAGCCGCCCCGAATCGGGCCTTGCGTTCCACGGACGGTTGAAGTTTCCGAGCACGACGTCGGCCTGAAGCGTACCGTCCTTGTTAGGATCGGACCAAGGCCAACAGAAGCCGGCCGTCAACCGGCCAGTCGCACCCGCTTGCACCTTATCCTTGATGGCGTTTTCCAAAGCTTCCGGAGACTGAAAAATCCGGAAATCGAAAGCGCCGTGATCGTTCCATTCGAAGCGCGGACGATCATCGATGCCCAACATCGTGTTTATCCAGCGAACAAACGCATCTGAGCCGTTACAGCGGAACTGGGCCTCGAGTTCGAACTCGTGCACCGCGCACTTGTACTTCTGCGCGTACTCCCGAATGTAGGCGACGGAGCCGATCTCATCGGGGCGTACGATTTGATGATCGTCGATGAGAAATACCAAAACACGTGCGGCCGCGATCAACTCCTCCAGTTGCTTCAGACCGGATTTCTTGTTCGCCGGCGTGAAGCGGTTGCTGCTCACGTCTCGGATACGATGTGCTTCGTCAGTGACCAGCACATCTACGGAATCAGCCTGCGCGCCTACGTAGTCGTTCGTGTACGTAAACAGCTCCTGACCTCGCGAACCAATTATCTTCCGCAGCGTTTCAGTGAACGCTTTGGAGCCGGTCACGTAGTGCGTCGAGTAGTGACTTGATAGCAAACTTGCTACGAGGTTGACCGCCAGCACAGACTTGCCGGTGCCTGGACCGCCTTTGATGATGATGATCTGCTTCTGACGGTCATGCACTCCGCGACGCGCAGCGGTCATCACGGCGTCGAACGCCACCTGCTGCTCGTCAAGCAGCGTGTACTCCGGGTTGTTCTTGATCACGGACGCAACATAGTCCATCAGCTTCTTGCTAGGACGATAGCGATTCTCTTCCATGCGACTAAGCACTTCCAGACCGTCGCCGCCTCCAACCCGCTCCACCAGAAACTTGACGAACTCGTCTACGTCGTCGGCGCTGAACGTCGGTGCCGCATCCAGCAACGCCGAGAATTTAGGCGCCCGGAGCGGATCAGCTGGGTGCGAATGGTAGTTGTGTAAATAGGCACAAGCCGCAACTTCAATCGGAGTCTCGTCCGCGTAGCAAGCTTCATGATTGTCCCGAAGATAGGACGCGTATAGCGCTACCTGAGCAGAGGGATGCAATACGTCGCGGACAGACCCATTAATGAACGTTGAGACTTCGTTGTCCCCCGCCGACTCCTCACATGCCTGCCATTGTTTCAGCTCGATCGCTACGGCCGTCGGCGTTCCATCTTTCGCGAAGCCACATAGTAAGCAGTCGATACGCTTCGAGTTCGTCGGCAGTTGAAACTCGAGCATGACTCCCTGGTTGGTCAACCCGGCGCGCGAAAAAATGAGTGCGAGCGCGCGCAGGGAGTTTTGCCAGGATTGGAATTCACTCGGTGACGGATTTTTGGCGTATAGCTGGAAGCTGGTACGTAGCTTCTCTGCGATCTGGTTGCGCTCGCAGTCTTCGATGAATGTCTTGCAATGGTTTGCGTACAGTCGCATTGGTCTTTGATTTTTGTTTTAGTTTTGGTTTGATTCTTAGTCTTGGTAGTCGGAGTACTTACGCGAATCCCCCCGGACTTTTTCGGCGGGATATTTCGCCCGATTGACATCCATTTTTTCCAAACAGGCTTGATAGAGGTCGACATCAAGCTTGTCTGCAAGGCGGACGAGGTATAGCAATACGTCCGCCATTTCGTGACGAATGGCAGCTTGTTTGCCTTCGTCCAGTTCGCTCTTGTCTCCGGAGGTCAGCCACTGAAATGGCTCCAGTAGCTCGCTGGCCTCGACGCTTAGAGCTGTCGCCAGATTCTTCGGCGTGTGGAACTTGTCCCAGTCGCGCTCATCCGCAAACTGACGAACGAGGTCACGCAAGCTAGCGAGGTCACTTTGCATCTCAAAATCTCTTCGGATGATGGCTCCCCCAGACGGCTGGGGATAACTAATCGGATCGGTCTTGCGGCATGAAATAGGGCACCGGGGGCGTCCCTGCTCGACGAATGGGTCGCGTCGTCCCTATCTCAATAAAAGGTGATGATATAAGACCGGGCGGTTTGATGCGTGCGTTATTTATTTGGCCGCGAGGGCGCGTGGCCGGGACGTGGTGGAGCAGGGGCGGCAAACTCGGCCGCGTTGCGTCCTGTTCGATGCAGGGGACTGTTGACCGCCTTTGCGTTCCTTCGCTGACGCGAGCCGAACTCGCCTACCGCCCGCGCCGGGGCTCAGCTAGGCGAGCGTTGAGCAAGTACGGATCCTCGATCAGTGAGGGCTGTGCTCAGGCATGACTGGTCGCGTGACATGCCTGTCGACGCGGGCGGACTTGCCGCTGTCGGTGCAGAGAGTCACCGACAGCAGCGCCTTGCACCCGATCTACATGATCGTAACCGACACGCGTGCAGGCCAGCCGGACGGGTCGCTGGAGACCGCTCTTATAACTACGAAGCGATATCCGCTATCTAAGACCACCCGTAGGCAGCGAAGAAATGAGCGTGCAACCACACTCACATGCGTCGCCGTGTTGCGCCACTTCCAAGCCCTTGTGACGAGCTTGCGACGTGGCATGGGCAATGTGGTTGTCTCCATGTTTGGGACAGGACACAGGGTCCCCGATTCTCGCAACGGGCTTTCCCATAAAGAAACAGCTAGCCGAACCACCCAGCACTTCACCATTCGAACTGGTACGGTCACCGACCCGTATCACACCCGGCATAACTCCCCCGTCAGTTGAGTCGACACCCGACGCCATCGACTACCATCCTCGCGAGCTGAATCAGCTTCATCAATCAATCGGCAAACATCTCTTCCGTCAATTTCACCGGCTCGCCGTTGACCGAAAACTTATACTGGATAACGTTCTTGTTCTGTGACGATTGCGTAGAAAAAGAGATCGCTCCATCGCTAGTCGAAAATTTCTTATCGACTTCTTCGCCGGCAATTTTTCCCGAAACGATAGCTGCGGAATACGGCGACAAAGCAGGGGGCATGCTTAAGTCTTTTACCAACTTGCGCATCCTCGGATTCTGCGCTGACTGATCGACGAGGCTCGCTTCGTAGATATATTTCCAGCCGGTGATCTTCTTGAGGTGATCTGCGATGTCGTCATCCCACTGATATTTTTTCAGCAACTCCGCCAGCGTGACGGACGAATTCTTGCTGACTTTCACGCAACAAAGCACGCCGTTCTTTGTGCCGGCATCAACCAGTCCGCTGAACACCGTATCGCCGGCAATTTTTTTATCGACGAAAACAATATTGTGGCGCACCGCATTGGGTCCGCCACTAGCATTGGCAACAGGAAGTTGCTCCCACACGCCAACGATCGGGGTTTGTTGGGCATTCGCAAAATTGCAGATCAAAGCGACAAAAACCGATACTGCGATCCTTCTCATAATTTTCCTTAATTAATGACCCGTGTCAGACCAATGCATGTTTTCGTGGGGATAATAAGTCACCCCATAGCCATCGCCAACGTGCTTCAGGTCGGCAAATGACCTAACCTCGACGTCATGGCCCGCCGCATCCTTGACCCGCTTGCCTACGTACCCGGTGATATTCAGATCGACTGCTGCGCCGTAATTGTGGCGAGACCGACCAGGCCTCCCAACGGCTTGCATCGCCGAATTGACATTGATGCCATAGCCCCGGCACATCTCCTTTGCGGCCTTAACCGACGCGTCCAGATCCATGCTGCCGTCGGCGTTGCGGTGTACCCAATCTATGTTAACGCCCGAATAGGGCGGCACCCGGTCCGGGCGCTCGCGCCCTTTAGCAATTTCAAAGGCATGGAACATGAGGTATGAGCGCTGGATGGGCCGAAGCGCGGCATTGATCCTCACTGAGATGTTGGCATCACGCATTGCGCCGATAAACGCGCTGGCGCTGGCCTTGAAAGAGTCGTTCAGTGAACTGAGCGACGCGCTGCCTGGAAACCTGCTGCACCACGCCACGCCGCTTGGCTCAAGCGTGGGTGAGCTAACCACGGTCTGGGGATGGCCGTTTGGAGCGTGCTGATGTACAACGCCCGCAGGAGCGGCAGCGCCGGTGGCGGCCGAACCGGCAGGCGCTCCACTAGCTGACGGATGTGGAGTTGCATTCGATCCACTACTCGCCGCGCTGCCGGTGCTGACTGGCGCCGCCACCTGCGGCGTTGCCGCTGGCGGGTTATCTCCCGTAGCGCTGTTCACCGCAGTGCCGCTAACGTGCGTGGCAGAGCCAATAGTGGGTTTGGCAGCGGTGACCGTCGCCTGCGGTTTGGCGTTGGTACCCTGTGCATGTGGTTGATCGGCCGGTTGAGTTTGAGCATCGCCCGAGGGAACCTTGAGATGCTGGTGCGCGTAAATGTGATTCGCATCCTTCAATCCATTTGTGCCGACCATCGCATCAACGGTCGTCCCGTACTTCGCCGCGATCGACGACAGCGTTTCCCCGGGCTGGACGATGTGTACGCGCGGACGTGCGGATTCATCTTTTGCATGCAGCCGAGGACGTGTGGAGACCAGATGGTACGGGGCGTTGAACGTGAAAGCGTTGGACGCCGCCGATGTGGAAATCTGCCCTACATTCTCGTGGTCGTCCAACTCGCGCTTGTAGAGGATACTGACGTCCTGCCCGAGCAAGCCGCTATAGATCCAAGGCAGTTCGCCGTTGTCATTGGTTTTTGCATCAAAACTGGCGTTTGCTCCCTTGATCTGCATTGCCTGTCCCGCGAAAGGCTGGTTCAGCTTGTCGAGCATCTGAACCTGAACCGGTTTACCCAAGGACTTGATTACCCCCGGAACCCAGCCCTCCTTTTGCTCCATCGCTGCAGACACCGCTTTGAACTTGTCGTCGGGTAGTGAACCAACGACATCGGTGGACGAAACGCCCGCCTTCTTTGTCACGAAGCCAATATAGCCTTCAGTATCGTTCTCAGACGGTGGTGCATAGACAGTGATCATGCCGCGGATGGTGCTGTCACCGTAGACTTCTTTAAGCAGCTTCTGATGCGCCTCTTGACCCGCTGCGCGGTCGGGGAAAATGATGAACAACGACTTTGCATTGCTCGTGCGCTGAGCGTAGCCAATAGCCGACTTCATGACGTAAGCACGCGGCTTGGTCAGGTTGCCGGGATTGTTGGTGCGCCACGCAAATGAACCGCCTATGTAGAGTGTTTCATTGCCATCTTCATCGAAGTAATGAACGGTTCTTTTTTCGCGATCGTAGGTTGCTCTGACGAACATGAGTAGCCTCTACTTCGAGAAGAATTCTTTGGTCAGCGCATCGCCCGCGTCCATGTAGGCCGCTTTGCTGCTCGACGTCTGCTCCAACTTGAATCGAGCCACATCGAGGCTGCCGTTGAACCGATAAACCTTGAAGGTAATCGGTGCAGGCTTTAAATACAAATCGGGCGGGCTACCGCCATTTTTGGTCGCCACAACAGCGTAAAGCTTACCCGCCGAGCGATACATGGCAATGGCCTGCACGGTCGAGTCCGCGGACTCCACCGTTCTGAATTCGGAAATGCTGCCGTCAGGCTGATCGACCGGTATCTGTAGCCAAGTGCCGCTGGATTTTTCCGGGAGGACGTAGCTGGTGAACGTGTCATAGCTGTGAGCCGTCAGTGTGCCAACGTAGCCTTTGATGACTCTTACGGTCATGCCAGTCAGCACTACGTCGTTCGCACCGTCCGTCAATTTCAATTCCGCATTCGCGGCGACAGGTTTGGTGTCGGCACCATAGGCTCCGGAAATACAGAGAGCCAAGCACAAGAGTGCGACGATTTTCATGCGTTAGTCCTCACCATCCAAAATGGCCTGTTTGATTTCCGGGTCATTAAATATGAGATGTTCGATCAGCGAGCGTTGGAATTCACTCGTATCCGCATTGGCGAGCGGTGCCGAGTTTGAGTTGATCGACGATTGAAGCGATTTTCCGTCTTCGCTCGCGCCGGCCTCGTCGGTTTCATGGGGTTGCTGATTCACGAGTTGAACAAAATCTGGAGACACTTCGGCCGCATGGTCGACTCCGCAACCGCAGTCGGCGTCGTTGTGTTCGGTCTTGAGCCAATCGCCCTTTTTTCCGAGCAGTACGCTTAGGGCTTCGGTGTTCGTGTGGAAGACGCGTTGCGTTGAGCCGGACTCATCGATCATCCCCTTTGCGATCACGGCACCGCTATCGCTGACGAACTGATAGGGAATCGCGTCCGTCATCCCCATGCGCTCCTGGAGTTGCTTGTCCAGCAAGACCTTCGTGCTGAAGTTAGCGGGAATCTGGCCGGGCCACAGGTTCTCCGAATCGGACAGCTGCGCGGGTCCTTCCCAATGGAAATTGCCGGACTTGAGGGTGATGCTACCCGGACAACCCAGCTCGATATTGCCGTTCGCAATCTTCACGTATGCGCCGCCGCTCGTCAGGGTGATGCCTTGTTTCGCTGCGATCGTGATTTGACTTTCGATACTATTTAGCTTGACATCCTGAGCCCCTGACAACGCCAGTTCTGCGTCGGTACTGCGTATCGTGAGATTCTTGAGCGCGCTCAGAGACATTTCATCGTTCTGGGCCTGGATGTCCACCTTGCCGCTCGACGCGAACATCTTGATGCCAGCCTTTTGCACGAACAGACTGATCTTTTCCACGACACTCAGTACGAGCGATTTTCCGGTAGCAAGGTAGGTGTCCTGCCCGCTAATAACGTTGATGTGCTGGTCCGCACCGATATGAGTCGACTGCGGAGTCGACAGTGCGATACCAGATGGACTGGCCATCAGCATGATGGGTGTCGAAAATCCGTTCGCGCTACCCGTACCGCCACCTGCGGTTCGCCCTCCAGTCGACTCGCGTCCTGGCACGCTACGCTGGCTTGCGTCGGTAAACTTTTTCAGAGCTTCGTGGCCCGCTCGGAGGCTTTCAGCCTGACCCGCGACACTCGCCTCGGACACCGCTTCGATGACGCTTTCCGCATTGATCAATTGCTCGCCTGCCGGCTGAGAATTCAAAGGTTGTCCCGCCGACGTGGGATGCGTCGAAACATACAAACCTTGTCCCGCCCGAATCGCACCGTAAGCGTCGGATTTCAGGTCGAAACCGCTGCCCAGAAAACCACCACGCGCGTTGTCCGAATGCTGGATCAGGTAGCCCAGGTGCAGGTGCGAGTTGTAGCTACTCGAGTACAGATGAACGCGGTTCTGGTTCGTCGCATCGTCCATCACAAGTTGATTGAAGCCGTTACCGCCATACTCTTTGGACCGATAACCCGATAGCAGGCCGTTCGAATGCCACTGGGGTTTCGTCGCACCGTTATACATGCGCGAGATCACCACTGGCCGGTCACAATCCCCGCCAATATGGTCGATTAGCACCTCCTCTCCAACTCGCGGCATATGCACGCCACCGTACCCGTTGCCCGTATCCGACTGCGCTACCCGCACCCAACACGAGGCCCGCTCATCACCGCTGTTTAGTCGATCCCAGATGAACTGCACCTTGATTCGGTTCAGCTCGTCCGTGTACACCTCCTCACCTTGCGGGCCGACCACGATAGCGGACTCAAGGTGCATCTCAGGCTTCTTGTGTTCGAACGCGCTGCGGTACGGGACTGTAACGCGCCGCGCCTCGATCTCCGTCAGGTAGAAGCCTTCGGAGCCATCGGCGTGCAAAACCTTGAACGTTTTATCAGCGGGGTGACTCGCCCGCACCTCATCGAGTGTGCCCTGCAGGCTATGCGGGAAGGTTGGCCCCTGATCGCCCACCGGCAGGTTGTTAGCAATCACCCACGCCGTTTCAATTACCGCAAACTCTTTCTGACGCGCCTGATCGCGATCGTGGTCCGGATGGCCGTTCAGGATGAAACGGCGTCCCGCGTCCACCCGACGCACGCCGCCTACGCCGACAAACCGTTTGGCCCGCGACTCCCATTCCTCCATCCGGATACCAGATAGCTGATCGCCGCGGTCCTGTTTCGCATACGTGTATGCGCCGGTGTACTCGTACACCTCGGCCTGGTCCGGCAGGCTGCCCTGGTTGGGCATCGTCGGCACGTTCGTGCCCTTCGGGTTGAACTGTGTCGACGGACTCTTGTAGTCGAACGTGCGGGTGGTGAGCATCGTGCTCTGCAGCGTGCGCGTGCCGGACCACTGCGTGAGCGCGTCGGTCTCGCTGTCTGTGCCGGCGCGGTAGAACGTGACCGCTTCCGGAGACAGCGCATCGAGCGTCTGCAGCCGGTCGGTGATCACCAGCGTATGCGACTTGCCGTCCTGCGCCTGCTGCCAGAATCCATACAGTCCTTCGGACTCCAGCAGCCGGTGCACGAAGTTCCAGTCATCCTCGTCCTGGCGGCAGTACGAGCGCGAGGGAAGCGGTTTCGACAGCGCGAACTGAAACAGCCCCAAGGCTTGGGGATGCATGTTGAAGACGTCCGTGATTGTCTCGTCAGCGCTTTTGTCCTGCCAGATGCGCTGATCACGCCGGAACTTTAGGAAGTGCATCCACGAGGCGAAGCCGAGCTGGTAGCTCGTCAGGCCGCTGTTGGAGCCCAGACGTCGGGCGGTGTGCACGTAGCCGTTGTGTGGGAGATAGGACTTGTCGGTCTGCTGGATCCACAGCGTCACCGGCTGCGCGATTAGCGTCTTGAGCTCGACGCTGCCCGTGGTGGACACCACGTCGACGGTGAACTCGAAGTGACGGCCCAGACGCGAACTGCCGACGACACGCTGGGGAACCAGCGTGTTGGAGGCCAGCGGGGTGTCGAGTTTTAGCAGGCGGTCAGTCTGGGACAGCCCGCCGTTGATTGTGCTGATTAGGTCCTGCGCTCCCATACCCCGATCCGCCTTTCTTATTCAATACGCGCCCCCGCGTTATCGCGGCGATTCTACAAAACATTTCTGGAGGAAGGCAAATTAATATCGCATTTAAAATGTCAAATCTATACATATTTTAGCCAAAACGGATTAATGAGCCTTGCATTTCGGAAAATATTTCTTGTTCTATTGATTGCCTTGGACCGCCATGAAATATTTCCCTATCTGCAATAAAAGCACGCCGCACAAACGCTAACTTGTCGATTGGAGCTCTGAGATCGCAAAAATGCGCTATTCGTCTAAAGGGGCTGAGCGAAGGACATTTACGAGCTGGACAGCACAGAGCCACAACATCTGATGGTTAACCGCGCCACACCGTCAACACGGGCTCCGCTGACGGATACACTCGCACCGTCCGATCGCCGGTTGCGTCAAGGCGTGACGAGCGGAAGGTCAATCACGAAAGAATGTCGCAAGACCTCGGCGCTCACCCCAACTTGCAGAGCGCCGCCTCAACCCACCCAAAGCTGACCTTCTCCTGCTCCAGCCGCAGATTCTTGCGCAAACGGTTATCGCGCAGATCGTCGTATAACGCCTCTTCATCGCGATTGAGGCGAGGCAAATCCCGCAACGTCTGTTTGTCCTCCCGATCCCATTGCGATTCGAACGCCAAAAGCGTTTCCCGGTCCATCAAGAACGATTCGACGTGATCGAACTGATGGCGCAGTTGATCGAGAATCGCAAACCCATGCGTGTCTATATCGCCCCAGTAACAAATGCGCCGACGCGAAAGCCAGTTGGCGTTTGCGAGCATTTCAAAACCATATCCTGCGCCGAAGACAACCATGCTGTCGTCAACCGGCGGAAAAGCCAGAAAATTAATCTCGTTCTCAGTGATAAAAATCCGGCTAACCTCGAGGTTCAGGCGAGCAAAACTGGCGGCGTCCAGCGTGACGTCCTGCTCGGCGCTGGCGGGATGAAATAGCGCCTTCTTCGCATCCAGCACGCGGAAGCGGATACGCAACGGTTTTTCTCGTAATCCATAGCGCGCTGCGAACTGGCCGATACCGGATCGTGCGGAATCCACTGTTTCCGCGGGCAGTACGACGTCCAGCAATTCCGAAAGCACACCGCGATAGGCCTCGATGAATTTGGTGTGCACGTTTGCGATATCAATCTGCCGCAGATATACATCGGGACGCGGATGCCGCTCGAGCCAAACGCACACATCCAGCAGCCGCCCCCACACCTCAGCAAGTTCAAGCGCCCTTAGAGGTCTCTTCGCGAGCCACGGAACAAGGCGCGGCTCGCGCGCACGGGTCACATCCAGCAACAATGCGAACCGTGCCGCGTCGCGTTGTTTTCCAATCAACGCGACGGCATCCTCGAATGAGTCGATCCAGACTTCAACGGGCAGCGCATTGGTGCCGAAAACTCGATGCCGAAACTCGCGCATCTCAAGGCGGCAATGCGCCATTGTCCTGAGCGAACTACTCCATTGACGAATGTCTTCGAAGCGCTCTGTGATCTCAGCAGACGTAGGGCCTTTAAGCACGAGGCGCTTCGGAAACAACGACGCTCCTGTTGCGACGCCGGCGAGCAGTTCACCTCGCTCCCAAAGCCTGCTGACCTGCGTGCGCAGATCGGCCGGTGTGGTCCAACTCACGTTTCGCTCCTGCCTTTTTCTTCGCGGTACTCCTCGATCGACAGATTGCGCAGCCTCGATTCGCGCCCCTCCTTATTGTCGACAAACCCAACGCTGGCAACAAACGGCTCGATGATATAAATCTTCTGCAGCGGGGTGACGATCAGCAACTGCAGGTTCAACTGGGCAAACAGCCGCAGACCGTATTGCGCGGACTCGTCGGATCCGCGGCCAAATGCTTCGTCAATAACGACGAAGCGAAACGAGCGCGAGCGCACGGCACCCCACTCGAGACCGAACTGATAAGCAAGACTCGCGGCCAGGATCGTATAGGCGAGCTTTTCCTTTTGCCCGCCTGACTTGCCACCAGAGTCGGAGTAGTGCTCATGCTCGCTATCATCTTCGCGCCAACGTTCGCTGGCGGCGAACACGAACCAGTTGCGCACGTCAGTGACCTTCGCCGACCAACGACGATCCTGCTCCGTCAGCCCCTCGCGCCCGCGGAATCGCTCGATGATCTGTTTGACTTGCAGAAATTTGGCCTCGGAATACTGCACGTCTTCCGAGCCTGTGAGTGTGCCTTCGGTACACGAACGCAAGTCGCTCTGAAAGTCACGAATCTCTGCGTCCTGGCTCAACTGCGCTTCCAGAACGATATAGCGGCCGGCGTTGTAGTCGATTTGCGTCAGCGATTCGTTGATCAACGCGATCCTCTCTTTGATCGTCTCGCGCTCGCGAGCGAGTTGCGACTGGAAGTTGGCCACTTCACGAATGGTGTTCTCATTGAGCAAATCTTTGAAGCGGGCTTCGAAGCGCGGCAGATCGTCCGCTTTCAATGTCTCCAGCATTGCGCGATATTCTGCCGCTGCTTCAATGGCGACATCCACTTCCTGCGTCTCAAGCGGGAAAGCAGTGCAGTAGGCCCGCATGGCGTCGATGATCTTGTCGCGCTGACGCGAAACCTTCTTTTCTTCAGCGTCGATATTGTCCTGCAGCCATTTGCGCATATCGCTCTCGCGATTGTCACAGGATTCAACAGTCAGTTGGTGCTTGCCGAGCACCTCGGACCACAGATCGGCGAGCCGGGTGAAGTAAGCCGTGTGAGTCGCGTAAGCCGGGTCGTCGAGAATCGCTCGGGTATGCGCGTGTAGATCATGCGCAATGCGCTGCCGCTCTTCGGTACGCGTGCGCTCCGCTTTGTGCCCATCGAGTTGCGTTTCGATGTCAGCGAGAGCGGTGCTGACTTGATTCAGACGCTGGGTCAGTTCTTGCAACAGGTCTGAGGCCGACTCCAGCCGAGTCTTCTCTTCGCGCAACCCGGCGATTTCTACTGCGACGGCGTGCCAGTCGAGCTCGCGATAGTCCGCATGTTCGTTGAGCAGCGACAGCGCGTTCAGGCGTGTCTTCAATTCACTTTGCTCTGTCTGAATCCTGCCGATCAGCGCGCCCACTTCGCTCAGGTGTGCCGCCAACTGTCCGGATTGCGCTTCGAGCGCCTGAATCTTTGCCGTATTGGTCCAGCCCAGCACGTAGCGCCGGCGGTCGTCCAGTCGATGGCGATCGTCTTTCTCATGCCGTTCGCCCGGCGCCTTGATCTGACCGGCGCGTGTAATGGCACGTGTTTCGCGGCGGAATTGCTCCTGGGTGTCGCAGCAGACAACATTGAAGCGCTGCGCCACTTCGTATTCGAGCCAGTCGTAAAACGGCGAGTCGGGTTTCACGGAGAGCTTTCGGGCCAGCGAGTCCCGATGCAGTTCGGCGCGCTCACGTCTTGCGGATTGCCGGACCCGGAAATAAACGAGTCGCCCTTTGAGGTGGGTCCTGTCAACCCATTCGGTGACAGCGGCGTAGTGTTCATCGGATACCAGAAGCGACAGGCCGAAACTACGCAGCAGGCGCTCGGCAGCGCCCTCCCAATCGCGCTCATCTTCGCGCACTTGTAGCAATTCGCCGGCGAAGCATACGTCTGCTTCGGGGAGCGCGAGGGCGTTGCACAACGCCACGCGCATCGCGATCTGTTCCGCCGGGATATTGCTGCGCCGGCTCTTCAGACTGTCGATCTCCGCCAACAGCGCGTCATGCTCCTGTCTGCCTGTGCGGAAACTGACGCCGTGTTCGGTCAGGTCGTTTTGCAGACGTGCTTCGTCCGACTGCGCGGTTTCGACACGCTCGGCGAGGCGCCGGCGCAGCGCAAGAAAGGCAGGTTCGTCTTCAGGAACTCGCTCGCCGGCCATCTGCGCGAGATCGTCGAAACGCTGCGCTTTCTGCCTGCGCCGAGTGCACTCCGCATCCTTCGATCGAATCTCGGCCTCCAGCCGCTCCAGCCGGTCTCCACCATTTTCGGCAATATTGCGCCGCAGTTCGCCTTCCTCGATACGCTGCGCGGAGCGCATTGCGTCGAGTCGCTTGACATGAGCGTCCTGTCGCTCCCATTCCGCGGCGAGATTCTCGATTCGTCGGTCGAGCAAACCGAGCTTGAGGTCGGCGGCATACGATTTAAGCGCCTCCCGGCAGGCCCGTAGATCTTCGACCTGCGATACCAGCAGCGCGTGCCGCTCGCAATCCTCGACGAGAGGACTCAGCCGCTCCATCTGCCTCTTGGCTTTTAACACCGCTTCATGGGCGCGATTCAGGTCGTCGAAGTGGCCAATTAGCGCAGTCATGCGCGGCGCGACATCGAACGGCTCGAGCATGTGGCTACGGACAAAATCCGTCAGATTGCCCACCGACTTCATCGACACCGTTTGATGAAACAACTCCAGCGCCTGCTCGTTCTCGATCCCGAAGCGCCGACGGAACCATGCACCGTATGGCGGAAAACTGTCGAACACTTCTGCGCCGAGCGCTCGCAGCTTTTTGCGTAGACCGGAGATGTCCGGTCCGAAGTCGGCGAAGTCTGCCGCAATCGACAGCGCCCGTTCCGCGCCGACGAACAGCCGCGCGGGTTGGCCGTGCGCGTCTTTCATCCAGAACACCTGAGCGAGCGTGACGGTCTGGTCATAGCCTGCATTGTGAAAGCGGCCGAGAATCACCGAATAGCTGTTGTGGTCCCGCAAAGGCACCGGCTTGGCCGTGCCGCTGGCTTCGTTGCGTTCCGACTTGTAATGGCCGAGCACGTACGAGCGCAGCGTGCGCTCCTTGCTGTCGGCGCCCGCAGCCTTGTTGTAGGCGATGCGATGCGCGGGAACCAGCAGCGTCGTCACGGCATCGACGAGTGTCGATTTGCCGGAACCGATGTCGCCCGTCAACAGCGCGTTCTTGCCGTCGGGGTTCAGCGTCCACACCCGGCGGTCGAAGGTCCCCCAATTGAAGACCTCCAGTTGATGCAGGCGAAAACCGGACAGTGCGTCGTCGGCGACGAAATCGAGTCCGGGCAGTTGCATGTCAGTCATCTGCGTTCCTTGATGCTGCCGTGCCGAGTTGCGCCTGATAGGCCGCGAGCCGTGCGTCGAAATCGGCGAGCCACTGGGCGTCGACAAACGCCTTGAGAATTCGCTGTACTTCGAACGCGGTGGCTTGCCCCTCTTGCTTGCCGGCGGCTGGTTTCAGCTTACGCAAAAAACCGAGTTCGATGATCTTGTTTATATGCGTATCGATCTGGTCGATCAGCTTGGCCTCGTTGCTGCCTGCGGGTAGAAATACGCGGACCATTTCCACAATCTGCTCGCGCGTGAGAATGAGCCGTGTGTCTCCACCGCCGGCATCGGACTCGGCGAGTTTCTTGCGTAGCAACGCCAGCATCAGGCTCACTGGAAAAGACAACGGGCGTCTCGCGACAAGGCGGGGCAAGGCAGGCGAATCGTCATCGTCGTTATCGGGGCGTGAGCGCAGGAACGCATAGCCCTCTGCTTCGTCGAGCACCAACTCGAGATTCAGCACCGTGACGTAATCCCTTACGCGGGATTGCAAGTCGAGCAGCGCGCTCCAAAGAGCCGTATCCGCATCCCGGTAAATCACGCCTTTAAGCAACGGAATCAGAAGGCTCGACAGATCGTGCGTCGAGACTGTTGCATCGTGTTCCTGTTCCTGCATCTTTATCTCACGAAAATGACTCGCGGCAGGCTCGCCTGCCGGGTCCGTTGTTCGCCGCTGTCCTTCTGGCTACTCCAGACGATCGTTTCGCTGACCTGCTCGTCCACCACAGTGCTGAATGTGTCGCCGGCAAGTTGCAGGTAGGCGACCAGTTCAGCTAAACCTTGTTGCAGAGGCTGGATGTCGCAAAGCTCGCGCAGCGTCACTTGCGAGCGGTCCTGCAGGACATGGCGGATATGCCATGCCAGTCTGGCTTTGTCGACTACGACCTGGGAGTACAACGCCGCGGCGTCGATGTCGGCATCGCCGGCCTCGATGGCGATGGCGGCGATGCGCGGTTTGAGGCTCGGGGCATAGAGTGGTCGCTCCATCGGCAGTTCGATTTCGGCTGCCGTGTCGGCGATGGTCATGACCTCCCCGGCTGGCGGCGTGTCTCGCAAGGCCAGCGCTTTAGCTTCCACGCCATGCAGGATATCCATGATGCGGCGGTTTTCGAGCCATGCCTGATCGTCGAGAAAGCGCCGCAACTGCTGTGATAGAAATGCGACGGTACGCTGCGTGTGCTCCCCCGCTTCCAGCCAGTCATAGTGAACGCGTCGTGTACGCGCGTCGGGCTTGAGTTCCGCCACGGGCGGGAGCGCCAGCACGCGGTCGAGCAACACGGTCAGTTCTTCCTGGCGACTGCTCGACATCAGAAAGTCCCAGAACGCCCTGAAGCTCCGCCCCTGATCCGAGTCGGCGATCGCATCGCGCTCGCCCATGATTTCCTCAAGCAGTTCGCCTTTTGCTCCGTCCCACAGGGCAATACGCTCACGCACCCGGCGATCGAGACCACGGAAATTGTGTTCGACTTCGCGGAAATCGGTCAGCAGTTCACGTGCGATCGCTGTGAACTGCTGGAAGCGATCTTTCAGCGCGGTGTCATCCAGAATCGAAATGTCACCGGCCTCTGCACGGGCGATCTCCGCATCGATCTCAGCGCGGCGCTTATGTAGTTCGGCAAGCCGTGTCTCGGGGTCACTTTCGCTGCCTTCACTCATCTGTTTGAGCAATTCGAACAAAGTAAGCAAGCGCGATTCAGTGCCGACGAAACTACGTTCGGTCAATGTGCCAAGCCACGCAATGGCCTTTTCTGTAGCGGGAGTGAGATCGAAATGCGGTTCGTCCGAATCCTGACGATAAAACTTGCGAAGCCAGCCTTTGTCGTTGGCGGCCCAGTCGTTAAGGTAATCGGAAGCCGCTTTGGGGAATGTGGTGGGACCAAGCTGTTCGCGCAAAGCATACAGTTCGTCTTCCAAAGCTTCGGCTAGGTCCGCCTGCGATATCACGCGTACATTGGGCGCAGTGAAAGTTCGATGAAGAAAGCTTGCCACGAGCGGCGCGTGGTCCGATCGCAGCAGCCGCCATGCCGGATGGTTCTGGCGTAGTGCGTCGAGCGTGGAATAGTCGAAGTTCATGGCGCGAGCGTTGGAAAAGCGGAGACGGTCGGGGTCGCAAACCGCGATGATAGTCCACGTTTCTGGTCGCCGAGGCCCACAAAGGCTCGGCGGACGACTATGTTGGGGCTCTTGCCCATGATGTTGCCCGCCTAAACCTTGTCACACCACCCCATCCAATCCCGCTCGACAATCAGTCGCACGCAACAAATCTATGGCGCTAAGCGGCGAATAACACCATTATTCTCCGTATTTTTTGCGGAGAATAATTTGTATGTGCATGGAAAATAGATCATAATCTCCGCATGAATAGCGGAGATTGGTTGTACATCTGGGAAGCCCCTGAATGGCCTGCATGGCGTTACGACTTGTCACGCCTCGCGGAACCGCTCTCGGAAGTCTCCCGAGCCCAAGGTCTATTGCTGGGGCGTCTTGCCGATATCGGCATGGCGCTACGGGGCGAGGCCAGTCTTGCCGCGCTGACTGAAGACGTCGTCAAAACCAGCGAGATAGAAGGCGAACAGCTCGACGTCGCATCGGTGCGTTCGTCGATAGCTCGCAGGCTCGGTGTAGAAATTGGCGCGCTCGCGCCCGTCGATCGCCATGTCGAAGGCGTCGTGGAGATGGTGCTCGACGCCACGCTGAAATGCTCGGCCGAGGTGTCGCGCGAGCGTCTGTTCGCATGGCACGCCGCGCTTTTTCCAACGGGGTTCAGCGGCATGTCCCGCATCAGCGTCGCCAACTGGCGCGACGATTCCAAAGGGCCGATGCAGGTCGTTTCCGGCCCAATAGGTCGTCAGAAGGTCCACTTCGAGGCGCCGCCCGCCAGACGTCTCGATCTGGAAGCAGACCGCTTTCTCGCCTGGCTGAATAACGATTCATCCGATCCACCGGTACTCAAGGCTGGGCTCGCCCACCTCTGGTTCGTCACACTGCATCCGTTCGACGACGGCAACGGCCGCATTGCAAGAGCCATCGGCGATTTGTTGCTGGCGCGTGCCGACGGCAGCCCCGAGCGTTTCTACAGTTTGTCGGCACAGATCCAGCGTGAGCGGAACGATTATTACGACATTCTCGAGCGCACTCAAAAAGGCACACTCGATGTCACCGAGTGGCTCGCCTGGTTTCTCGGTGCTTTGCATCGCGCAGTCGACAACGCCCAGCTCACGCTGAACGTCGTGCTGTCGAAGGCACGTTTCTGGCAGCGCTGGGCAGGCGCGCCTTTAAACGAGCGGCAAGTCAAACTGGTGAGTCGCCTGCTCGAGGGTTTCGACGGGAAGCTAACCAGTAGCAAATGGGCTGCGATTGCAAAGTGTTCGCCGGATACGGCATTGCGTGACTTCGGCGAACTGGTCGCGTTAGGGATGTTAAAAAAATCGACAACGGGGGGGCGCAGCACGTCATACGACTTGGCAGACTGAGGGCCACATAAGTTAACCCACTTATCCACACCCCCCTCTGGACAACATTTGTAAAAGCCACCTGACACCCTGTGAGCGAAACTTTGATAAAAACCCAACCTCGCAATTCCGAGCAAAAGTTGTCCCTGGCTCCGTGCCCCTGTCCGCCCATGCTCCGCAGGGTTATCGATTCAGCAGACCTTTGATCCGTAAAAGAAGATTGAAGTTATCCACAGCCAGGCGCGCTGCTTGTTAACTATTACTACGTATACATATACAAAGACTATAAAAACCAGAGAGGCAGCAGCGAACCGCGCTGCACAAGGGGGCACAAAGCGGGCACGGAGCCGGCAAAGCATCAAACCAACGGCAAACAAATCTCCGTCAACAGATCCAAAGGCGCGGTCTCCTTCGGGCTATTCAGATATTCCTCGAACACCGGCGCATCCGCAGCTTCACTTCCCGACTGCACCAGCCACGTTCCATACAGCCACTCATACGCCGCACGCATATCGCTATACGGCCCCTTGTGCCGCAGCACCGCATATCGACCGCCTTTCACATGCACCACAGCAACCGGCGGACTGACCGTCACAGCTGCCTGTACCGGATGCGGCAACAGCACGCCGGCTTTCGACCGCAAATCGCTTTCCGCCACCACACCCGGATCGTCGTAGTAGATCCCGATCATTCGTATCTGCGCCGCCAACAGATTGTGTTTCGCCAGCCAACCGAACAAACCGTCGTACGCTTTGCCGATCTGCATATACGGTCCAACGTGATCTACCGCCAGAATCTCCATCGGCTCCACGTCACGAATCACCACTTCATGCATCGTCATTTGCTTGTCTCCTGAAAGCGCCGGGCGAAACCGGCTATGTGTGCCTTGCTTGCGATACTGCGCCGGTGGCACGCCAAACGCCGCCCGAAAGGTCCGCGAAAAAGACTGCAAACTGCTGTAGCCGGAGCGTTCGGCGATTTCCGCGATCGGCATCGCGCCATTCGCGAGGTATCCAGCCGCGCGATGCAGCCGCAAGCGCCGTACGGTGGTCGCCACGGTCTCGCCGTACATCGCCTGGTAGATCCGGTGCCAGTGATAGGGCGACAAGCAGGCGATTTCCGCCAGACAATCGATATCCAGCGGCTCGTCCAGATGATCGTAAATATGGTCGAGCACGCGGCCCAGCCGCGTTTCATAGCGTGCCCGATTGCCTGATTCGTTCATGAGCCAACCCACAGAAGTTTGCTAAACGGATGCGGACAAAAGTACCACGTCCCCATTTACCAAATCCTGCGGATTTCGCGTACCGCGGGTCGGTGCATGTAAGCGTCCGCTGACACGTGTGCGGTCTGAAAATTGCCGAATTTCGATAACACCTCGATTAATGGCTCACTACCATCGGCTGAAGCCTGTCCGCCCATGCACCGCAAAACCTTGCGGCATCGAGCAAGCGGCAACATCAGGGAGCACCCGATGAATTCAGAAGCCAGGAATCAACACGTCGGTAAGGTCACGCATCACGAGTTGAAACAGACGCTGGGTACGTGGCAACTATGGGGGATCGCGGTCGGTCTCGTCATTTCGGGCGAGTACTTCGGCTGGAGTTACGGCTGGGCGAGCGCCGGCACGCTCGGCTTCGTCATCACGGCGGTTTTTATCGCGGCGATGTACACCACCTTCATCTTCAGTTTCACCGAACTCACCACGTCGATTCCACATGCGGGCGGCCCGTTCGCCTACGCGCGCCACGCGTTCGGTCCGACCGGCGGTTATCTGGCAGGCGCGGCGACGCTCGTCGAATTCGTATTCGCGCCGCCCGCGATTGCACTCGCGATCGGCGCGTATCTGCACGTGCAGTTTCCCGGCCTCGAGCCGAAGCACGCGGCAATGGGCGCGTATCTCGTCTTCATGGCGCTGAATATTGTCGGCGTGCAGATCGCCGCGGCCTTCGAGTTATGCGTGACGCTGCTCGCGATCTTCGAATTGCTGGTGTTCATGGGCGTCGTTTCGCCAGGTTTCCAGTGGACCAACTTCACGAAGGGCGGCTGGTCGGGCGCGGATACCTTCAGCATGGGTTCGTTCCACGGCATGTTCGCGGCGATCCCGTTTGCGATCTGGTTCTTTCTCGCGATTGAAGGCGTCGCGATGGCGGCCGAGGAAGCGAAGAACCCGAAGCGCTCGATTCCGATCGCCTACGTGACCGGCATCCTGACGCTGGTGGTGCTCGCCATCGGCGTGATGGTGTTTGCGGGCGCGGCGGGCGATTGGACCAAGCTGTCGAACATCAACGACCCGCTGCCGCAAGCGATGAAATTCATCGTCGGCGAACATAGCGGCTGGATGCACATGCTGGTGTGGCTCGGCTTGTTCGGGCTCGTCGCGTCGTTTCACGGCATCATCCTCGGCTACTCGCGCCAGATCTTCGCGCTGGCTCGCGCGGGTTTCCTGCCGGAGTGGCTCGCAAAGGTGCATCCGCGCTTCAAGACGCCGCATCGCGCGATTCTCGCGGGCGGCGTGGTCGGCATCGCTGCGATCTACAGCGACGAGCTGATCCAGTTCGGCGGCCAGACGCTGACGGCGAACATCGTGACGATGTCCGTGTTTGGCGCTATCGTGATGTATATCATCAGCATGCTGGCGCTGTTCAAGCTGCGTCGCTCGGACCCGAACATGGAGCGTCCTTTCCGCGCGCCGCTGTTTCCGTTCTTTCCGGCGTTCGCGCTGGTGGCCGCGGTGATTTGTCTGGCGACGATGGCCTACTTCAATTTCCTGGTGGCCATCGTGTTCGCGATCTTCCTCGCGCTTGGCTACGTCTACTTCCTGCTGACGCGCCATCAACGCGAAACGGCGCCGACGGACGCTTTGCTCGAAGAGTGACGGATCGAGCCGCTGCTTAGGCAGCGGCGATGGAGTCGTAAAGATGAGCTATACCGAGACAATCGGCAGCCGCACCTATCGTTTCGCCGACCTGAAAACGCTGCTCGCGAAGGCGAGTCCGCAGCGTTCGGGCGACCAGCTGGCAGGCGTCGCGGCGGCCAGCGAAGAGGAGCGCGTCGCGGCCAAGATGGCGCTCGCGCAGGTGCCGCTGCGCACGTTTCTCAACGAAGCGCTGATCCCGTACGAAAGCGACGAGGTCACGCGCCTCGTGATCGACGATCACTCGCCGCAAGCGTTCGCCGAGATCGCCCATCTGACCGTCGGCGATTTCCGCAACTGGCTGCTCAGCAGCACGACCGATGCCGACGCGCTGACGCGTATCAGCGCCGGCCTCACGCCGGAGATGGTCGCGGCTGTATCGAAGCTGATGCGCAATCAGGACCTGATCGCGGCTGCGCGCAAGCGCCCGGTGATCACGCGCTTTCGCAACACGGTCGGCTTGCCGGGCCACATGTCGGTGCGCCTGCAACCCAATCATCCGACCGACGACGTCAAAGGGATCGCTGCATCGATGCTCGACGGCCTGATGTACGGCTGCGGCGACGCGATGATCGGCATCAATCCCGCCAGCGACAATCTCGCCGCGATTACCACGCTGCTCGTGATGATCGACGACTTCCGCCAGCGCTATCAGGTGCCGACGCAATCGTGCGTGCTGACTCACGTCACCAACACGATCGCGGCGATCGAAAAAGGCGCGCCAGTCGACCTGGTGTTTCAGTCGATTGCCGGCACGGAGAAAGCGAACGCGGGTTTCGGCATTTCGCTCGCGCTGTTGCAGGAAGCGTATGAAGCGGGCTTGTCGCTCAAGCGCGGCACGGTCGGCAATAACCTGATGTACTTCGAAACCGGCCAGGGCAGCGCGCTGTCGGCCAACGCCCATCACGGCGTCGATCAACAGACGTGCGAAGTGCGCGCCTATGCGGTCGCACGCAAGTTCAATCCGTTTCTGGTCAACACCGTGGTCGGTTTCATCGGCCCCGAGTATCTGTATGACGGCAAGCAGATTACCCGCGCCGGTCTCGAAGACCACTTCTGCGGCAAGCTGCTCGGCGTGCCGATGGGTTGCGACATCTGCTACACGAATCACGCGGAAGCCGATCAGGACGACATGGACAACCTGCTCACGCTGCTGGGCGTGGCGGGCATCAACTTCATCATGGGCATTCCGGGTGCGGACGACGTGATGCTCAACTATCAAAGCACCTCATTTCACGACGCGCTGTATGTGCGCGAAGTGCTCGGCCTGCGCCGTGCACCTGAATTCGAAGAGTGGCTCGAGTCGATGCAGATCGCCGATGCGCGCGGCGCATTGCTCAGCGCATCGACCCAACAACCGCTGCTGGAAGGCGCGCGCGACTGGATGGGCATCGCATGAGCGACTTCCTCGAAAAGAATCCATGGAATGCGCTGCGCCAGTTCACCAATGCGCGCATCGCGTTGGGACGCGCGGGTAACAGCTTGCCGACCGCACCGCTGCTGGCGTTCAACCTGTCGCACGCACAGGCGCGCGACGCGGTGCATCATCCGCTCGATACCGAGGTGCTGCACGAACAGTTGCGTGCGCAGAATTTCCGCACGCTCGACCTGCACAGCGCCGCGCCCGATCGCGAGCATTACTTGCGGCGTCCCGATCTCGGCAGGCGCTTGTCGGAAGAGAGCCGCGCAGCGCTCGCCCAGGTTCCGTCCGAATCACCCGATGTGGTGTTCGTGATCGGCGATGGCCTGTCGGCGTTCGCTGCATCGAAGCAATCGATTCCTTTGCTGCAGGCCGTCTGTCCGAAACTCACCGATTGGAGGATCGGCCCGGTGGTGGTCGCGCGGCAGGCGCGCGTCGCGCTAGGCGACGAAATCGGCGAGTTGTTGGGCGCGAAGCTGGTGGTGATGCTGATCGGCGAGCGGCCCGGTTTGAGCTCGCCCGACAGCCTCGGCATCTATCTGACGTACGCGCCGAAAGTAGGCTGTAGTGACGCGCAGCGCAACTGCATTTCGAACGTGCGGCCTGAAGGTCTGAACTACGCGTTGGCCGCGCACAAATTGCACTACCTGCTGACGCATGCAAGGCGCTTGGGACTGACCGGCGTCGGTCTGAAAGACGATAGCGACGCGGCGCTGGCGCACACGCCCTCGGCACCCGCAGTCGGCGACGATTCAAGTTCAGACGCGTCATAGAAACTCACGCATCCGCCCGTTCCACCGGATGCGTTTCCAGCCACGCGTTCTCGTCGTCCTCAAAGAGGCGTGAACGCGTCAGGAATCGCAATCCACTGGGTCTTTCCAGAGAAAACATGCCGCCGTTGCCCGGCACGACGTCGATGATCAGTTGCGTGTGCTGCCAATACTCGAACTGCGATTCGCTCATGTAGAACGACACGCCGGCGATTGTCCCGAGCTTCACGTCGGATGAGCCGACCATGAATTCGGCTTGCGGAAACATCATCGGCGCGCTGCCGTCGCAGCATCCGCCGGATTGGTGAAAGAGTACTTCGCCATGCTCGGCACGCAGCGTGTCGATCAACGCTGCCGCGGCAGGCGTTGCGATCACGCGTGAGACTTCCTTTTCATCAGCCATCACATTCCCCCGCTGAAAAAAGAGCGAGCCGCGCAATGCGGCCCGCTCGAACAGGATCGTTGCGCTTAGAAGAAGCCGAGCGGCTTCTCGCTATAGCTGACGAGCAGGTTCTTGGTCTGCTGATAGTGATCGAGCATCATCTTGTGATTCTCGCGGCCAATGCCGGATTGCTTGTAGCCGCCGAACGCCGCATGCGCCGGATACGCGTGATAGCAGTTCGTCCACACGCGGCCTGCCTGGATCTGCCGGCCGAAGCGATAGGCACGCGTGCCGTCGCGCGTCCACACACCGGCGCCGAGACCGTAGAGCGTATCGTTGGCGATCTCCAGCGCCTCTTCTTCGGTTTTGAACGTGGTCACCGACACCACCGGCCCGAATATCTCTTCCTGGAAGATGCGCATCCTGTTGTGGCCGCGGAACACGGTCGGCTTCACGTAGTAGCCCTTGCTCAGTTCGCCGCCCAGCGTGTTGCGTTCGCCGCCGATCAGGCATTCGGCGCCTTCCTGCTTGCCGAGATCGACATACGAGAGGATTTTTTCGAGCTGTTCCTGCGAAGCCTGCGCACCGATCATCGTTTTCGTATCGAGCGGATGACCCTGCGTGATCGCGGCGACGCGCTTCAATGCGCGCTCCATGAAGCGATCGTAGATTTTTTCGTCGATCAGCACGCGCGACGGGCATGTACACACTTCGCCCTGATTCAGCGCGAACATCGCGAAGCCTTCGAGCGCCTTGTCGAAATAGCTGTCGTCCTGATTCATCACGTCGGCGAAGAAAATGTTCGGGCTCTTGCCGCCGAGCTCGAGCGTCACCGGAATGATGTTCTGGCTCGCGTACTGCATGATCAGGCGGCCCGTGGTGGTCTCGCCGGTGAAGGCGATCTTCGCGATGCGTTTGTTCGACGCGAGCGGCTTGCCGGCCTCAAGGCCAAACCCGTTGACCACATTCAGCACGCCCGGCGGCAGCAGGTCCTGGATCAGTTCGATCAACACCAGGATCGACGCAGGCGTTTGCTCGGCGGGCTTCAGTACGATGCAGTTCCCCGCAGCCAGTGCCGGCGCGAGTTTCCAGACCGCCATCAGGATCGGGAAATTCCACGGAATGATCTGGCCGACCACACCCAGCGGTTCGTGAAAGTGATAGGCGACGGTGTCGTCGTCGATCTCGGAGATGGAGCCTTCCTGCGCGCGCACGGCGCCGGCGAAATAGCGGAAGTGGTCGATCGCGAGCGGAATGTCGGCGGCCATGGTTTCGCGCAGCGGCTTGCCGTTGTCGATCGTTTCAGCGACGGCGAGACGTTGCAGATTCGCTTCCATCCGGTCGGCGATGCGGTTCAGAATGTTCGCGCGATCGGTCGTCGAGGTCTTGCCCCACGCAGCTTTCGCGCGGTGAGCTGCATCGAGCGCGAGTTCGATATCCGCCTCGCGTGAGCGCGGGATAGAGGTAAACGGCTCGCCGGTGATCGGCGATATATTGTCGAAGTACTCGCCTCCGACGGGCTTGACCCATTCACCGCCGATAAAATTCGCATACTGCTTTTTGTACGGGAATTCGGTGGTCAGAAATTGCATTTCCGCGTGATTCATCTGTGTGCTCCTCACATGTTGAATGGATTGTATTCGGCGCGATATTTCGCTTGGCCGCGAGAGGCTAGAGCCAGAAGTGTGCCAATGCACCGCACTGGTGAGTCCTGCTCGTGCAACAGGCACTGTTGCGACGCGTCGCACGATGCGCTGTTCAATCCGCGAAGGATGAACGTCCCACTTGTGTCGCGCTTGTGCCTCGCTTGTGTCCCGTTTCTGATCAGCATGCGCAGCGTTGTTCACCAAATGAACAGGGCGTTGACGCTTCTCGCCACTGTATGCAGCGAATGCGTTCGGCATGGGAATTGCCTTCTTTTTGCCTTCGATATTCAGTTCTCGTAGATCCGGTATGGCGATTGAACTCCAAAGCGACACCTTCACTGACCGGCCCCCAGCGTCGCAGCCGAGCTTTTGCGTGCACACCTGCGTGGCTCACGATGCCGACGAACAGGCGCGCAATCTCCACGGCTGGAGCCAGACCTACGACCAGTTGACCGCGGGCCGCTTTGTCGGCGGGTTGACCGAGTTGTGTCTCGATCACATGCAGGTGTTCGTCGAAACGACCAGTCACACGCTGCGGCAAACCTGCGAGGTGCAGGAAGGCGCCTACTGGTTCGGCATTCCCACGTGCCCGACAGGCTCCGGGCGGATCGACGCGCAGTTGATCGCGGGCGACGCGCTCGCATTTCGTCCGGGCGGCATCGAGTTCGAACTGCTGACGTCGGCGGGTTACGAGATTTTCGGCGTAGTGGTGAAGGGCGAAGTGCTGCGCCGTTACGCGGCCGAAGTGGAGCGCATCGGCTTGGCGGACCACTTGCCGAATACTGAAGTCGTGCCGATCGGCATGGCGAGGAAGGAGCGGCTTTGCGCTTCGCTGCGCCGGCTTCTCGACGACGGCGCGGCGAGCGCCGCGCCGCTATCTTCGTTCGCGCGCAACAATTTGCAGGCGTCCGTGCTGGCGTCGCTGTTCGACGTGGGCGCGTTGCCGGGCTCGGAGCTGGTTGCGATGCCTGCGCGTCCGCGGCGTCAGTCAATCGTGTCGGAGGCGCGTGAATATGTGCTCGCCAATCGCGATCGCGCGGTCAATGTGCCGGAGTTGTGCGAACGGCTGCATGTGAGCCGGCGCACTTTGCAGTACTGCTTTCAGGACGTGCTCGGCATGGCGCCCGCCACCTATCTGCGCACGATCCGGCTAAACGGCGCGCGCCGTGATTTATGCAACGCGTCGCGCGAGTCGCGTTCGGTGCAGGATGTGGCCGCGGCGTGGGGCTTCTGGCATCTGAGCCAGTTCGCCACTGATTATCGGAAGCTGTTTGGAATGCGGCCTTCGGATACGTTGAAGGCGGCGATCAATGGCCGCACCCAAACCGACAGTGGTTCGTTCGCTCACTAGCCCATAAGCGCACTAGCGTGTAACGGCAGCGTTGCCGCGAAATGCCGTAAGGCGGTGGGCCTCACTTGCGCAACAGGCGCAACCCGTTCGCCACTACCAGCAAACTCGCGCCCACGTCGGCGAACACCGCCATCCACATCGTGCCCAGGCCCATGACCGTCAGCACGAGGAAAACGGCCTTGATGCCCAGCGCCAACGCAATGTTCTGAACCAGCACGGCACGCGTCGCCTTCGAGAGCCGTACGAACAGCGGAATCTTGCGCAGGTCGTCGTCCATCAGCGCGACGTCGGCGGTTTCGATCGCGGTGTCGGTGCCCATTGCGCCCATCGCGAAGCCGATATCGGCGCGTGCGAGCGCCGGCGCGTCGTTGATGCCGTCGCCGACCATCCCGACCATAGCGCCGTCCTTCGACCAGCTCGCCACCGCGTTCAGCTTGTCTGCCGGCAACTGATCGCCGCGCGCTTCGTCGATGCCGACCTGCTGCGCGATCGCCTCCGCTGTGTGCGGGTTGTCGCCAGAGAGCATCGCGGTCCGCACGCCGAGGCGATGCAAATCGGCGATGGCGGCGCGGCTCGTATCCTTCACCGTATCGGCGACGGCAAATAACGCCAGCACACGTTCGGCATCCACCAGCATCACGACCGTTTTGCCTTGCCGTTCGAGCTTGTCGAGGCACGCTTCGAGCGACGCTGAACAGCGGCCGAGTTCTTCGACCAGCCGATGATTGCCGAGCCAATACGGCAAACCGTCGATATCGCCGCGCACGCCGCGTCCCGCCAGCGCTTCGAACGCATCGACCGTCGTGCCCCCGACGCCTGCGGCGTTGGCCGCTGCCGCGATCGCCATCGACACCGGATGATCCGAGCGGCCAGCGAGACTCGCCGCGAGCGACCGGCAACGGGCGGCATAGACATCGGCCAGCACTTCGAACTCCGTTTGCACCGGTTTGCCGTGCGTGATCGTGCCGGTTTTGTCGAGCGCGAGCCAGCTCAGCTTGCGGCCCTGTTCGAGGTAGACGCCGCCTTTGATCAGGATGCCGTGCCGTGCCGCCGCGGCGAGGCCGCTGACGATCGTCACCGGCGTCGAGATCACCAGCGCGCACGGGCAGGCGATCACCAGCATCACCAGCGCTTTATAGATCCACGCCTGCCACAGGCCGCCGAGCAGCAAGGGCGGCAGCACCGCGACGGCAAGCGCGGCCGCGAATACGATCGGCGTATAGACGCGCGCGAACTGGTCGACGAAACGTTGCGTCGGCGCTTTGGCGCCCTGTGCTTCTTCGACCGCGTGAATGATGCGCGCGAGCGTCGTGTTGCTGGCCGCCGCCGTCACGCGATAGTCGAACGAGCCGGCCTGGTTGATCGTGCCGGCGAACACTGCGTCGCCAATGGTTTTGTCGACGGGCAAACTTTCGCCGGTGATCGGCGCCTGATCCACGCTCGAGCGGCCCGCGACGATTTCGCCGTCGAGCGCAATGCGTTCACCCGGCTTCACGCGAACCACGGCGCCGGGCGCGATCGCCTTGAGTTCCAGCGAACGCCAGCTCCCGTCGGCCTGCTGCACGCTCGCCTGTTCGGGCGTCAACTGCATCAGGCCTTTGATCGCGTTGCGGGCGCGGTCGAGCGATTTCGCCTCGATCAACTCGGCGATCGTGAAGAGGACCATCACCATCGCGGCTTCCGGCCACTGGCGCAGGATCAACGCGCCGGTCACCGCGATACTCATCAGCGCGTTGATATTGAGGGTGCCGTTGCGGATCGCGAGCCAACCCTTCCTGTACGTGGTCAGGCCGCACGAGGCGACGGCGAGGATTGCCAGAGCCGCCGCCAGCCAGGCGGGCGCGCCGAGCCAGCCGGCGACCTCCGAGCCCACGGCGGCGAGGCCTGCCAGCGCCAGCGGCCACCACGGCCTGGACGGCGTGTGAGGCGCGACAGCGGACGCCGGGTTTGCGTTTGAACCTGCGTCTGGCTTGGCGTCGGCGAGTTCGGGCGTGAAGTCGAGCGAGCGCAGCGCGGCGAGGATGGTGCCGAGCGCGTCGGGCGCGTGCACGACCGTCAAGACCCGCTGCATCAGGTTGAAATCCATGCTGCGCACGGCCTGCATGCGGCTGAACTTCTTGCGGATCAGCGCTTCTTCGGTCGGACAGTCCATCTGCATGATGCGGATGGCGGTGCGTACATCGCTGCCGACGGTTTCGGATTGTGGGAGCCGGCTCGAGAACGGCGCAACGGACGCGCTCCCGCAGCAGGCGTCGTCGACATGGCTATGGGCGTGTCCATTCGCGTGAGCATGCGCTGGGTGGTCGTGGCTGCAGGTTTCGCCGTGGCTGTGGGCGTGTCCGTGCTCATGGACGTGCTCTTGAGCATGCGCTGTCTGCCCGTGGGCACAGGCTTGGCCGTGTTCGTCGAGTTCGGTTTCGGCGTGGTTGGCGTGCGGCATGGTGGCTTCCTGGTTCGATTTGTGGTCTAGTAAACACCTTGAAGCCACTACAAGGTCAAGGCCGCAATCTGGAGGCTCCATGAAAATCGGCGAACTGGCGAAAATCGCCCATTGCACGACCGAAACCATTCGTTTCTACGAAAAAGAGGGCCTGTTGCCCGAAGCGGAGCGCACCGAGGCGAATTACCGCAGCTACACGGCGAAGCACGTCGAACGGCTGCGTTTCATCCGCAATTGCCGTGCGCTCGACATGACCCACGACGAAATCCGTGCATTGCTGCGTCTGACCGACGCGCCGGCGGACGGCTGCGGCGGCATCAATGCATTGATCGACGAGCACATCGCGCATGTCGACACGCGCATCGACGAACTGAAGCAACTGAAAGTGCAACTGACCACGTTGCGCGAGCAATGCCATGGCGAACAGGCGGTCGAAGACTGCGGCATCGTTCAGGGCCTCACCGGTATGGAAGTGAGCGCGACGCGGGCACGGCATACGCATCTGGGCTAAAGCGCTTCATCCTTCGCCACCGCGGTATTGAGGTCGGTATTGACGCCGGTAGTGACCTCGGTCATGACCCCATTCACGGCTGGGCCGCTCGTACGGCCTCGCCAACACACCATCGAATCCAGTTGGAGAATCAACGTGTTTACCTGTAGAAACCAGTCCTGCGGCGCGCAGTGGGAGCAGTCGGACGTCGTCATCAAGAACGAGGGGCAGGGGCTCCTGTTCCGTTGTCCGATGTGCGGCGCGCGCAATTACGTCGAGCGTTTCGACGCAGATGATGGCTCGGTGCTTTACGAGCAGCTCGAAGGCCGTCCCAACCTTGGCCCCATGGCCGATTAATCCTTAGCCTTCAGCCTTTAGCGAGCCATCGAGAATATGAACAGTCCCACCACCGCCGGCGCACCGTTCAGCGAGCTGCCCTTGCCGCCGGCGACGCTCGCCAATCTGACGCAGCTCGGCTATGTCGAGATGACGCCGATCCAGGCCGCCAGTTTGCCGATTGCGCTGGCCGGCCACGATCTGATTGCCCAGGCGAAAACCGGCAGCGGCAAGACCGCGGCGTTTTCGCTGGCGCTGCTCGCGCGCCTCGACGCCCGCAACTTTGCCGTGCAGGCGATGGTGCTGTGCCCAACGCGCGAACTCGCCGACCAGGTCACGCAGGAAATCCGCCGCCTTGCGCGTGCTGAAGAAAACATCAAGGTGCTTACGCTATGCGGCGGCACGCCGATGCGTCCGCAGACGGCCAGCCTCGAACACGGCGCGCACATCGTGGTCGGCACGCCTGGCCGGATCATGGATCACCTCGAGCGCGGCAGCCTGCCGTTGCAGGCACTGAACACGCTGGTGCTCGACGAAGCCGACCGAATGCTCGACATGGGTTTCTTCGACGATATCGCCACAGTCGTGAAGCAATGTCCGAAAGAACGGCAAACGCTGCTGTTCTCCGCGACGTACCCCGAAGGTATCGTCAAGCTCAGCCAGCAATTCCTGCGTAATCCGAAGGAAGTGAAGCTTGCCGAGCGGCACGACGACACCAAGATCCGCCAGCGCTTCTATGAAGTGACCGAGGATGAGCGTCTGCATGCGGTCGGTATGTTGCTGAATCACTATCGCCCGGTGAGCACGCTGGCGTTTTGCAATACCAAGCAGCAGTGCCGCGATCTGCTCGACGTGCTGCGCGCACAAGGTTTTCATGCGCTGGCGCTGCATGGCGAACTCGATCAGCGCGAACGCGATCAGGTGCTGATCCAGTTCGCGAACCGTAGCTGCTCGGTGCTGGTCGCCACCGATGTCGCCGCGCGCGGTCTCGACATCGCGCAGCTCGAAGCGGTGATCAACGTCGACGTGACGCCGGATCCGGAAGTGCATGTGCACCGCATCGGCCGCACGGGCCGGGCCGATCAGGAAGGCTGGGCACTGAGCCTCGCCAGCATGAACGAGATGGGTCGCGTGGGCAGTCTCGAACAGGCGCAAAAGCGCGACGTCGAGTGGCACAAGCTTGCGGATCTGAAACCCGCCAGCAACGAGCCGCTGCTGCCGCCGATGGAAACGCTGCAGATCCTCGGCGGCCGCAAGGAGAAGATCCGTCCCGGCGACGTGCTCGGCGCGCTGACCGGTGAGGCGGGTTTCGCCGGTTCGCAGATCGGCAAGATCAACGTGACCGAAATGTCGACCTATGTGGCGGTGGAGCGCAGCATCGCGCGCGACGCGGTGCGCAAGCTCAGCGCCGGCAAGGTGAAGGGCAAGAAGGTCAAAGTCCGCATGATGGACGAGTAAATCCGCGTCGAACGGCTGCGCTCGCCGGGTCGCAGCCGTTCGGGTTCATCACATTACGTCATACCTCTGCCGTCTTCCGCAATCTTTCGGCGGCCTCGTTTCTTCCTTCAAAGTCCCGATTTCATTGGCTTCGCTCGCGTCCGCGCCGGTGCGGCATTGCGCCAGTCATGAGGTAAACGCATGCCGCGCATGACAAAGTTTCGATTGTGACGGTTCTTTGGCTGGTGCCTAATCATCGAACCGGATGGGACCGCCGCGCAGCTGGCCGGCCGCCAATCCGCTGCCGGATGGAGAAAGGGAGAACGCCTTATGCAGAGCGCCTTGCAAGCCCGCTCGAAACTGCCTGATGTAGGCACGACGATTTTTACCGTGATCGGTCAATTGGCCGCGCAATACGAAGCATTGAACCTGTCGCAAGGCGCGCCGAATTTTGCGCCGGACGCGAAGCTGGTCGACGGTGTCGCGCAAGCGATGCGCGCCGGCCACAACCAGTATGCCCCGATGGCCGGCATCGGCGCGCTGCGCGAAGCGCTCGCCGGCAAGGTCGAGGCGCTGTACGGCGTGCGTTACGACCCGGCCAGCGAAGTGACCGTGATCGCCAGCGCCAGCGAAGGCCTGTACTCGACGATCAGCGCGCTAGTGCATCCCGGCGACGAAGTGATTTACTTCGAGCCCTCGTTCGACAGCTACGGACCGATCGTGCGCCTGCAAGGCGCGCGGCCGATCGCAATCAAACTATCGCTCGAGGATTTCCGCGTGGACTGGGACGAGGTCGTAGCCGCGATCACGCCGAAGACGCGCATGATCATCATCAACACGCCGCACAATCCGACCGCGACAGTATTCAGCGAGGCGGACGTCGCCCGGCTGAAGGCCATCACGCGCAACACTGATATCGTGATCCTCGCCGACGAAGTCTACGAACATGTGGTGTTCGACGGCGCCAAACATCAAAGCATGGCTTGCGACGCCGAACTGGCCGAACGCAGCGTGATCGTGTCGTCGTTCGGCAAGTCGTATCACGTGACTGGTTGGCGTGTCGGCTATTGCCTCGCGCCCGCCGCGCTGATGGACGAGATCCGCAAGGTCCATCAGTTCATGGTGTTTTCCGCCGATACGCCGATGCAATACGCGTTCGTCGATGCTTTGGCCAATCGCGAGAGCTACCTCGGCCTGTCCGCGTTCTATCAGAAGAAGCGCGATCTGCTGGCGCACGCGCTGCGCGAGTCCCGCTTCGAGTTGCTGCCGAGTGAGGGCAGCTTCTTCATGCTCGCGCGTTTTCGCGGCTTTTCCGATGAAAGCGACAGCGACTTCGTGCTGCGCCTGATTCGCGACGCGCGTGTCGCGACGATTCCGTTGTCGGCGTTTTATACCGACGGCACGGACTCCGGTTTGATCCGTCTGAGC
The DNA here is from genome assembly GCF_003353175.1 of Paraburkholderia lacunae. GTDB lineage: Bacteria > Pseudomonadota > Gammaproteobacteria > Burkholderiales > Burkholderiaceae > Paraburkholderia > Paraburkholderia lacunae. The sequence continues at coordinate 58,698 of NZ_QHKS01000002.1, forward strand.
TTCTCGAAGGACGACGCGACGCTGATCGAAGGTGCGCGGCGTTTGTGCGAAATCTGATGAACGCGGCACGCGCCGGCGGCCTTATTGGCCGCCGTGTGATCGTCGCGCCTTGGCATACGAGCGCGACGAGCGCTCGCGTCACAACAAAATCGAAGGGAAAGGGACCTGCTATGAAGTTGCTCAAACCTCTACTGGCGCTAGCTTGCGCATTTGCCGCGGTTGCGTTGTCGCCGGCCGCCATCGCTGCCGATGCGTCGACGCTGCGTTTCGGACTCGAAGCACAGTATCCGCCGTTCGAATCGAAAGGGCCGAACGGTGAACTGCAAGGCCTCGACATCGATGTCGGCAAGGCAGTCTGCGCCGCTGCGCATTTGACGTGCAAATGGGTCGAAACGTCGTTCGACGGTTTGATCCCCGCATTGCAGGGCCGCAAGTTCGACGCCATCAATTCGGCGATGAACGCGACCGAGCAGCGCCGTCAGACGATCGATTTCACCACTGTCGTGTATCGCGTGCCGACGCAACTGATCGCGAAACGCGACAGCGGTCTGCTGCCGACCCCTGAATCGTTGAAGGGCAAACGCGTCGGCGTGTTGCAGGCGTCGATTCAGGAAACCTTCGCGAAGACGCATTGGGAAGCAGCGGGCGTCGCCGTCGTGCCGTATCAGGACCAGAACCAGGTCTATACGGATCTCGTCGCTGGCCGTCTCGATGCGACGCTCGTTCTGGCGCCGGCGGGGCAGTCGGGTTTTCTGTCGCAGCCGAACGGCAAGGACTTCGCGTTCGTCGGTCAGCCGGTGCGTGACGACAGGATTCTCGGCAGCGGCATCGCGTATGGCATTCGCAAAGGCGATACTGCGCTGCGCGATCAGCTGAACGCGGCGATCGCGAAGGTGCAGGCCGACGGCACGGTGAAGACCCTGGCGGCGAAGTATCTGGGGAATATCGATGTGACGCCGAAGTAGTGCAAAGGGGCGTGGTTCACGGAACCAAGCCCCTTTACGTCGCGCGTCTCGCCGAACTCGCCGGCGAGCCGCAGCCATTCTTTTCGGCAGGCGACGAAGGAGATTCCCGGCTATTCTCTCGTGACAAGGCTGCGGCCGTGGCCAGTCAGTACATTCAGTGCCGCAGCCGAGGCCTGTGTCACGTGAATAATCGGGAGACGCGCAATGAGTGAGGCGAAGCAGCAAGCGGTTTTCGCGCGAAGCGGCACGCAGCCTCGGTTCTGGCGCGACGAGACGTTGCCGTTTCTCGAAGCCCGCTCGATTGAAGATGGCCGCGAGCTTTGCTACGCCAAACACTCGCACGAGACGTTTTCGATTGGCGCCGTGACCGGTGGGCGCAGCGTCTACGTGAACCGCAGCGTGCAGGAGTGGGTCGGGGCCGGCGCCGTCGTCATGATGAACCCGGACGACGTGCATGCATGTAATCCGGTTGCCGACGAACGCTGGTCGTATCGGATGCTGCATGTCGATGTTGCGTGGCTCACCGGTCTGCAACACGACCTGGGTTTCAGCGACAACCACACGTTCCGCGCTTTCTCGCAAACCATGTCGACTGCGCCAGCTTTGTTTGACGGGTTGAACCGCTTGTACGCGATTCTCGTCGACGACAACGCCGATCCCATGTGCAAGGAAAGCGCTGCGGTCACATTCTTTTCCGAAGTACAGCAGAACCTCAATCCGGCACCCTTGCCGGGTCACGACGCCAGCCGCCAACTTACGCGTGCCGCTGAATTCATCGCCGAAAACTGCACGCGTGCGCTAAAGCTGGACGAGGTCTGCAAGGCAGCCGACCTTTCCGCGTCGCATCTGATCCGCGCGTTCAAACAGCGCTACGGCATGACGCCGCACGCGTATCTGATCAATCGGCGCATTCAGTACAGCCGCGCGCAGCTCAGGCGCGGCCGTCTGATCGCCGAGGTCGCGCTCGATGCCGGTTTCGCCGACCAGGCCCATTTGCAGCGGACCTTCAAGCGGCTGGTTGCGGCGACGCCTGGGCAGTACCGCAGATGAAGTGAGCGCATGGGTGGCGACGCGCGTGCCGTGGTGAAGCGTGTGTCACGAGATGACAAGGTAGAGGGCGCTAGTGGCCAGCAAACCCGCCATCACACGATTGAATAGCCGCACGCGTTTCGGTTCCCGCAAATACCGGCGCAGAAACGTGCCCGCATACGCCCAACTCGCGATCGATAGATAGCAAATCACGAAGTACACGACGGTGAATTGCCAGACGAGCCTGCCGTCGCCGTCGGATGCGTAGGCGCCCATGCCGGCGAGAGACGCGAGCCATGCCTTCGGATTCAGCCATTGCATGGCGGCGCCGTATGCGAAGGATGGACCTCGGGCGGGCTTGTCGGCGCCGAGTTGGCCGTCATCGGTGGCCAGTTTGCAGGCCATGTAAAGCAGAAACCCGACCCCGGCCCACTGGACTACGGTGATCAGATTGGGGCAGTGGGCGAGCAACTCGTGCAGGCCGAGACCGATGAGCAGAAGCAGCAGCGTGAAGCCGACGGTTGCGCCGGTGACGTGCCGCATGCTCGCGGCGAGTCCGTGTTGCGCGCCGGCGCTCAGCGCAACGACATTCACCGGTCCGGGAGAGATTGACGAGGCCAACGCAAAGGCGGCCATGGAAAGTAAGACGGTCATCTGATGCCTCGATACGTGGGTGCGCAGGATTTGCGACGGCCAACGGTATCGGGCGGTGGGGCGGGGTGTATTGAAGGAAATTGCTTTGGGCGATCGACCCGCTCGCGCGCTGGGTCGGCAGCGACACCGCCTGGATCGAAGCGAAAAGTCACACAACGACAATCGGTTCTATTCAGGTCGGCGAAGATGGTTCGTTCCGTCTGATTGGGACGAATCCGACCTGCAGGCCGAAGAGCTTCGCAACGCTGTTGAGCGAGTCGACGGTCGGATTTCCGGTCCCGCGCTCGATGTCCTGAATGACCCGGCGGCTAACGCCTCGGTGCGCGGCGAATTCAGCCTGAGTCAGGCCCGTCATCTCGCGCATCGCTTTCATGGCCTCAGGAATGGTCATGTCGCCCCGGCCCATCCTTTCGTAGAAAGCACGGCGCAGGGCGTTCTGCTCATCACGGGTAGGTCGGTTCCGACGGGGCATGCTAGGCCTCTGAGGGTTGAAGGGCTTTCAGTTGTCGGACCTGCGTATCGATGTACTGCGTCACGAACTCGATGATGTCGTGATCGACCCCCTGCGCTGCCATGGTGTCGGGCAGGCGTTCGATCTGTACGGCAAACCGGCTCAATTCCCCGGCGAGCATCCGGCGTTCGTGATCGGGTACAGGCAACGCCGCGAGCACGTCGGCCCAGTCCATCAGCTCAGCCCGGGTATCAAGCTGATACCACCGCAGTGCGCGTGGAATCAACTCGGGATCCAGGTACATCGGCGCGAAGTCAAACAGGGGCGTGAGTTGGACTCTGCCTTCGACCAGTTGCACGGCCGTATTGCGTGCGTGATTGTCTGTATTGCGCATCGCCAGATTGAGCACGTCCCGCTTGATGAATTCGAGCGTTTCGGCTGCTGGATCGCTCACAACCTTGCGGATTCCGGCTACGACCTCGAAGAGGCTCGGTCGCGGGTCAAAGCCTGCCAGCCCCAGAATGGATGCCACGCTTTCCTGATGGAGGCGTCCGACTTTCCCGTCGCGCGCGATCCGGTCAAAGCGCGGAATCAGCAGTACGTCGCCGTGGAGGGTTGGCAAATCCGGATGCGTGCGGATATCGAGCGCGGCGGCCACCCGCATGTACGCCGCTTCATTGCGCAGGACCTTTTCATCGGCCGCGGTACTACCGCGCGGCAGTTTGGCGATCAGGTGCTGCTTGGCATCGGCATCAGGCAGGATGGCATCACCATGGAGTAGGCCCGCGCGGTCCCGGGTTAGCAGGTATTTCGGCGCCGCGCCTTGAACCCCGGTGGTGCCGGTGCCCAGCATCCCGTGCAGGAAAATTCTTTCCGCGAAATCCGAGCTGCGCACGACGACTTCGTCGATCGTCAGGCCGGGCAGACCACGCGCGTCCGGGTGCCGCCCGACGTGCGCCTCAAAGTAGTTGACGGCCTCGGCAACGCGGATGCGGCCGATCGGATTGAAGGCGCCCGCGCAGATCAGGGGAAAATCCGCGTCAGGGCCATCCTGTAGTTCCAGCTCGCCCAGCAGGAAGCGACGACCGGCCCCCTGCGGGACGAGGTCATAGAGGAACGCGGGCAGGGTCCGGGGCGCGCGGATCTGCAGATCTACAGGCTCAGCCAGTGACACTGGGGCGTTCGGGTATTCGATGGCGTACTCGACCAGGTGATTCCACTGGCAAAGACCACCGTTGAGTTCGATCTGCGCGCAGTCGACCCAGCTATCGTCGAGGAATATCTGCAGGGTGCAATCCATGAGGCAACTCCTTATGCCTCATAAATGTAGCATGATAAGGCCGTGAATTGCTTATACGCTTCTTATAAGAGTTTTTTGGCCGAACTAGGAGCTGGATAGTTTGGTGCGGCACTGGCTTACGCCCATCAATGGGACCTTCTTTCGAACGCAGCTTGAAGCCGAAAGCTTTGTCGGCGATCGCGAGCTGGCTTGCGACGGAACAGATCGTCGTCGCTACGGTAGCTGCTCAGTCGCATAACAGTGGTGTCAGTCGCCCCTACTCTGGCTCTCTACGGTTGCGAAAGTGCGTCGACAATTCGGTGACACAAAACAAAAAAGGGTTACAAGCAATCGCTTGTAACCCTTTGAATTCTTTGGTGGGGCGTGAGTGACTCGAACACTCGACCTACGGATTAAGAGTCCGCTGCTCTACCAACTGAGCTAACGCCCCCAACAGAAGCGAAATTATGCAGTAACTTTCCGAGATTGCCAAGTCCCTTTAGCAGATTTCTTAAAAAAATCTGCGCCGGGCGCTCGAACATGTGCCTGGCAGACGCGCTGTCGCTGACAACGCGCTGTGCCCAACGTCCCGGTATCATGTCGCGGACACTAGGCCGCGCGAAGCGTCGCGCGGCTCTCGACCGGGGACAAACATGAATGATAAAGAGATTCTCGCGTTGCTCGACCGCGTCCTCGCGCCGTGGGTGCGCACGCTCACGCTCACACCGGTCAAGGTCGACGAAGAGAGCGCGACGCTGCGCCTGCCGTTTTCCGGCGAACTGCGCCACTCGGGCGGCGTGATCTGCGGTCAGGTCTTCATGGCAGCCGCCGATACGGCGATGATCGTCGCGATTGCGGCCGCGCTCGGCGGCTTCAAGCCGATGACCACGGTGTCGCTCAACATCAGCTTCATGCGCGCGGTCCGTAAGGGCGACGTGCTGATTACCGCGCGCGTATTGCGCATGGGCCGTAATCTGGTGTTCGGTGAAATCGAGTTGTTCGATGAAGCCGGCAACATGGCCGTCCACGCCACGACCACCTACGCGCTGCTCGACTAAAACGACTAAAACAACTCAATTCGACCTAAACCGACGCGCCGCACACCGTATTAGAGGGAAAAGCCAAGATGTTCGATCAGGTCGTATTCGCCGGTGGCGGCAATCGTTGCTGGTGGCAGGCGGGATTCTGGGACGTCGTGCAGCCGGAACTGCGTATCCGTCCGCGCGTCATCACCGGCATTTCGGCCGGCGCCGCCACCGCGTGCATGCTTTACACGCGCGATTCCGACTGGGTGATGCGCTATTACGAAGAGGCGCTGCGCCACAACACCCGCAACGTCTACTGGGGCAACCTGCTGCGCGGCGAATCGGTGTTTCCGCATTACCGCATCTACCGGCAGGCTCTGCTCGACATCTATGGCGATAAATTTTCGACGCTCGCGCAGGCGCCGGAAATCCGCATCGGTGTGTCGCATCTGCCCCGCTGGCTCGGTGCACGCAGCGCGGTCGCCGCAGGGCTGGTCGCGTACAACATCGAAAAGTACCTGCGTAAGACGCTGCATCCGACGCTTGGTCAGACGCTCGGTTTCCATCCGGAATTCGTGCGCGCGCAGGATTGCGCGACGGTCGAGGACCTCGCGGATCTGATCCTGCAATCGTCGAGTACGCCGCCGTTCACGCCGGTTCTGCGGCGCAACGGCAGGCCGGTGCTGGATGGCGGGATGGTCGACAACGTGCCGGTCGGCGCGCTCGATGCCGATGCGCCGGGCAACGTGTTGGTGATGGTCACGCGTCTTTATCCGCGTCCGCAGATGTTCGTCGTGCCGCATGGCGTCCAGCAACGGCTCTACGTGCAACCGTCGCGCAAGGTGCCGATTTCGAGCTGGGATTACACAAGCCCCTCGCAGATGGTCCACGCATACAACCTCGGCCGCACCGACGGCGAGACCTTCCTCGAACGCATGCCCGATCTGCGCGAAGCCGCCGCGCACGAAGCGCGCTGAGCGGCGACGGCGCGGTTTCGTTGCGCCGTTTCTTCTCGCTGAGCGCCGCCGCGCACCGGGCCCGAGCCTGCGGCCGCGCTTAACGCCGCCGGCCGCCCTGCAACGCTTCCGGATTCGCCACGCTTGCCGTATCGCCGGCGTCGAAAGCCAGAATGTTCTTGAACGCCGCGCCGAAATACAACTCGTAGCTTTCGCGCTCGACATAGCCGATGTGCGGTGTGCAGATCACGTTTTCCATCCGCAGCAGGCTGTAGCCCTGCAGAATCGGCTCGCTTTCGTAGACATCGATCGCGACCATCCCCGGGCGGTTGCGCGACAGCGCATTGACCAGCGCATTTTCGTCGAGCAGCTCGGCCCGGCTCGTGTTCACGAGCAACGCGGTCGGCTTCATCCGCATCAGGTCCTCCTGCTTGACGATGCCGCGCGTGTCGTCATGCAAACGCAGGTGCAGCGACAGCACATCGCTCTGCTCGAACAGCGCTTCGCGGCTTTCCGCGACGCCGAAGCCGTCGGCGCTTGCCGCTTCGCGCGAATGCTCGCGGCCCCAGATCAGCACGTTCATGCCGAACGCCTTGCCGTATCCGGCAACCAGCCGCCCGATCTTGCCGTAACCCCAAATCCCCAGTGTCTGGCCGCGCAACACCTGGCCCAAACCGAAGTTCGGCGGCAATGCCGACGTCTTCAATCCCGACTGTTGCCAGGCTCCTTGCTTAAGGTTTGCCACGTATTGCGGAATCCGCCGTTGAGCGGCCATGATGAGTGCCCACGTCAGTTCGGCGGGCGCGATTGGCGAGCCGCTGCCTTCCAGCACGGCGATGCCGCGCTCGGTACAAGCCTGCAGATCGATGTGGCTCGACACCTTGCCGGTTTGGCTGATCATGCGCAAACGAGGCAACTTATCGAGTAGTTGCGAGTTGATGCGAGTACGTTCGCGAATCAGGACCAATGCGTCGACTTCGGAAAGACGGCTCGCCAGCTGGCCCAAACCACGGACTGTGTTGTTGAAAACCTTGACCTCATGGTCGGCCAGCAATTGAAAGCAATCGAGCTTGCGAACGGCGTCCTGGTAATCGTCGAGGATGGCAATCTTCATGGTATGTGTCTTGCGGCGCACCATGACGGTGCGGAACGGAGTGTTATGCTGACTGTCCCACCATGTGACCCAGGTCACACGGTGGTTTGGATGGATGCCGTACCGTAGTAGCTTCCGCGAAGAACGGCAGCACCACGGCAAGGCCGATTGAGATCGTTTTTAACAGTTTGTTGCGTGTTGAGGCAAGCCGCTTTACAGACGGTTTCAGAAGCCAGTCGGCAAAAGCTTCCGCGCAACGGGCTGTGTATGGCCCACGATGACCTGAACAATTGCGCGCCGCGTTGTAAGAACGCCGGTGTGACGAATTGACCGCCTCTCGCGCGCAGCGTCGCTGGGCTTGTACCGTTTTTCTATTGCTATCAAAACGGAGACAGGTCGATGAATCATCCCTCATTCGAAGGACAAACCACCATCGAGGCGCCCGTCTGGGTCAAACACCGCAAGCTGATCGAGTGGGTCGGGCGCGTCGCGGCGCTGACCAAGCCCGATCAGGTGGTCTGGTGCGACGGCTCGCAGGAGGAGTACGACCGCCTATGCGCGCAGATGGTCGAAGCCGGCACCCTCAAGAGGCTCAATCCCGCCAAACGTCCCAATTCCTATCTCGCGTGGTCCGATCCGTCCGACGTGGCGCGCGTCGAGGACCGTACCTTTATCTGCTCGCAGCGCCGTGAAGACGCCGGCCCGACCAACAACTGGATTGCCCCGGCCGAAATGCGCTCGACGCTCGACGGCCTGTTCGACGGCGCCATGCGCGGCCGCACGATGTACGTGGTGCCGTTCTCGATGGGGCCGCTCGGTTCGCCGATCGCGCACATTGGTGTCGAGTTGAGCGACAGCCCGTACGTGGTGACCAACATGCGCATCATGACGCGCATGGGCCGCAAGGTGTATGACGTGCTGGGCGAAGACGGCGAGTTCGTGCCGTGCGTGCATTCGGTCGGCGCGCCGCTCGCTGCGGGCGCTAAAGACGTGCCGTGGCCGTGCAATAGCACCAAATACATCGTCCATTTCCCCGAATCGCGTGAAATCTGGAGCTACGGCTCGGGCTACGGCGGCAATGCGCTGCTCGGCAAGAAGTGTTTCGCGCTGCGCATCGCGTCGACCATGGGCCGCGACGAAGGCTGGCTCGCCGAACACATGCTGATTCTCGGTGTGACCTCGCCGGAAGGGCGCAAGTACCATGTCGCCGCCGCGTTTCCGTCGGCTTGCGGCAAGACCAACTTCGCGATGCTGATTCCGCCGGAAGGCCTGAACGGCTGGAAAATCTCCACGATCGGCGACGATATTGCGTGGATCAAGCCGGGCAAGGACGGCCGCCTGTACGCGATCAATCCGGAAGCGGGCTATTTCGGCGTCGCACCGGGCACCAGCGAGAAGACCAACTTCAACGCCATGGCCACGCTGAAGGAAAACGTCATCTTCACGAACGTTGCGCTGACCGACGACGGCGACGTCTGGTGGGAAGGCATGACGGCCGAGCCGCCCGCGCACCTGATCGACTGGCAGCGCAAGGACTGGACGCCGGCGATCGCGAAGGAAAGCGGCCGCAAGGCGGCGCACCCGAACGCGCGCTTCACGGCGCCGGCCTCGCAATGCCCGTCGATCGATACCGAATGGGAGAACCCGGCGGGCGTCGCGATCGACGCGTTTATCTTCGGTGGCCGCCGCTCGACCACCGTGCCGCTCGTTACCGAGGCGCGCAACTGGGTCGAAGGCGTCTACATGGCGGCGACTATGGGTTCCGAAACGACCGCGGCTGCCGCAGGTCAGCAGGGCGTCGTGCGCCGCGACCCGTTCGCGATGCTGCCGTTCTGCGGTTACAACATGAGCGACTACTTCGGTCACTGGCTCAAAACCGGTGAACGCCTCGAAAAATTGAATGCGAAGTTGCCGAAGATCTTCTGCGTGAACTGGTTCCGCAAGGGCGCGGAAGGCAAGTTCGTCTGGCCGGGCTTTGGCGAGAACATGCGGGTGCTGAGCTGGATGGTCGGCCGCATCGAAGGCTCGGCGCAAGGCGAGGAACACGCATTTGGCATTTCGCCGCACTATGACGACATCGACTGGAGCGGGCTCGATTTCAGCCGAGAGCAATTCCAGCAGGTGATCTCAGTCGACGCCGCCGCCTGGCGCGATGAACTCGCTCTGCATGCCGAGTTGTTTGACACACTGCAACAGGGGTTGCCACCGGCTTTGACTCAGACTAAAGCAGCCTTGGAGCGAAAACTCGTGGTCTGATCACGTGAGTATTCACTTCGTATCAAAGGCCGCCTTCGGGCGGCTTTTGTTTTTTGATTCGACCCCCAAGGTATTTTTTCTGATTCAGCAAAGCCCGATCGACCTTTGCGTCTGTTCGAACAAAAAAGACAGTGCAAGCTGCGGTGCAGCAGATTGTTGCTTTCTCGGGAACAATGAACGTCCATGTCCCACACTAGGGAGCACAGTGACACAAATATCGACAAAATTTCCGCTTTGACGGGCAACTTCTGCACGATTTTGCGAGTCGTAGGAGAATTCCAAGTTCGCTTCACTGGTTTTCACCAATTGTCAGGAAGCTGTAGCACGGCAGGAGTTGTCCTATGGATCATTTGCAGTCGATGCGAGTTTTCGTCAAAGTGGCGGATCTCGGCAGTTTTGCCCGCGCTGCAAGCGCGATGGATATTTCCAACGCAGTCGCGACGCGCCACGTTGCCGATCTCGAAGGCCGTCTTGGTACGCGGCTGCTCAATCGCACAACCCGCAGCTTGTCGCTGACGGAATCAGGTCAGGTTTATCTGGAGCGTGCGCGCCAGATTCTCGACGAACTGGAAGACGTCGAGCAGATGGTGGTTGCGCGAAATCATGAACCCGTCGGCACCTTGCGAATAGTTGCGCCTGTTGTGTTCGGGTTGCACAACCTGGCGCCGGTGCTCCAGACGTATGCGGAGCGCTATCCGAAAGTCATTCCCGATGTCACGCTGGTGGACCGCCAGGTCGATCTGGTCGAAGAAGGCTTCGACGTCGGTGTGGTGATCGCGCGGCAGATGCGCAGCGCGAGCATCGTCACGCGGCGTTTGACCACCGGTTGCATGACGGTGTGCGCGACTCCCGCATACCTGGAAAAGCATGGCATGCCCACGCGTCCTGAGCATCTGCTCGAGCATCCGTGCCTGAGCTTGCCGTCCGAGTATTGGGGCGACGAGCGCGTGTTCACGGGGCCGGAAGGAGAGGTGCGGGTGCGTCCGTCGAACGTGATCGTGGCGAACAACACGGAAATGCTGCGGCAGTTTTCGCTGCTCGGCATGGGCATCGCGATTCTGCCGAGCTATCTGATTGGCCGCGACATGACGCGCGGCAGGCTCGTGCGCCTGCTCGGCGATTACCGATTGCCGCAGGTGGAGATCAACATTGCGTATCCGAGCCGCCGTCACTTGCCGGCCAAGGTGCGCACGTTCATCGATCACCTGGTGGATCATTTCAGCCAGACGCCGAACAGTCTGCTCGGCGAGCAGTGGATCAAGGACGGCTTGGTGCGTCCTGCCACGGCGGCCGCAGTGGACTCCACGGAGATGGCGCCACCGGAAGCCTTCGACGGCGCCGAGCCGCTGTCACGGCTCCTCGACAGCGAATTGTCGCCAGTGCCGAAGACCTTGGCGAAGACGTCGAATCGCCCACGACCGACGGCTTTGTCGCCGTTGTGAGCTCGCCCAGGACGGGAAGCGCGGCGATAAGCGCAGTCTGCCGGTAAATAAAAGGCGCAGTCACTTCAAGTGACTGCGCCTTTTTTATAGCCAGCTCGAAGCCGGCTGGACACGAACTAAAAGCCGGTCGCAGATTCCTGCCGATTATTCCCAGAGGCTGCCGACAGGCTTCGATTACGAGCCGGTCTTGCGCGCCACCGCTTTCTTGGCGGGCGCCTTCTTGGCCGCCGCGGTCTTGGCAGCGGGCGCTTTCTTCGCAGCCGCTTTTTTGGCCGCAGGCGCCGCCTTAACTGCAACTGCCCCCTCTTCGTCATCCGATTCCGGCGCCGTCCTGGCAGCTGATTTCGCCGCCGCAGTCTTTGCAGCGGTTTTCGCCGACGGCTCCTTCTTCTCGAACTCGAAGCCGATCTTGCCGTCGTTCTGCTTGACGAGGAACGCCTTGAAATTGCGGCCGGTGCGCGACGACTTGAAGTTGGTCAGCAGATCGGTGCGTCCTTCTTCCAGCAGTTTTGCCATTTGCTCGCGGGCGATTTCCTGCTGCAAGATCACCTTGCCCGAGCGGAAGTCGCACGTCTTCGGATTCGCAACCGAGTTCTCGCAGACATAACTCATGCCGTGCTCGAACACGTGTCCTTTGCACTTCGGGCATGCGCCGACCGGCTGCTGGTCGGAGAAATCAGGCGGTTCGCCGTCTTCGCCGCCTGAATCCTGGCCGAAGTCGAATTCGAGTTTGTAGTTCTTGATCTCGTCGTCCAGCGAAAGCTTCAGGATTGCCGAGAACGGCCGGCCCATCTTGCTGCGGAAACCCGACAGCGGTCCGATCGTTTTGTTCTTCAACAACTCCTCGACTTCCTCGATTTCGAACTGGCGTCCGCCCGGAATCTTCGAAATGGAGAACTCGCACTTGGAGCACGCAAAGCGCCGGTAGTTTTCCTTCACCTGACCGCCGCAATTCGGACACGGCGTCTGCAACGTCGCGTAATCGCCCGGTATCGTGTCGGAATCGTATTCTTTCGCGCGCTTGACGATAGTTTGCGTCATGCGGGCGATTTCCTGCATGAACGCGTCGCGCGGCAGGTTGCCACGCTCCATTTGCGAGAGCTTGTATTCCCACTCGCCGGTCAGCTCGGGCGCGGTCAATTCCTTGACACCGAGGCCGCGCAGCAGAGTCATCAGCTGGAATGCCTTGGCGGTCGGAATCAGATCGCGGCCTTCGCGGATCAGATACTTTTCGCCGAGCAAGCCTTCGATGATCGCAGCACGCGTGGCCGGCGTGCCGAGACCCTTGGCCGCCATCGCTTCGCGCAGTTCGTCGTCTTCGACCAGCTTGCCCGCGCCTTCCATTGCCGACAGCAAGGTCGCTTCGTTGTAGCGTGCGGGCGGTTTGGTCACCAGTTGCTGTGCGGCGATCTTGTCGGTCTTGACCTTCTCGTCTTTCTGCACCGGCACGAGGTTCGCGTCTTCGCCGCTAATTTCACGGCCGTAGATCTGCAACCAGCCCGGTTCGACCAGCACCTTGCCTTCGGTCTTGAAGTGATGGCCGACCACTTCGGTGATGCGCGTCGTGACACGGTACTCGGCGGCCGGGAAGAACACCGACAGGAAGCGCTTCACGACCAGGTCGTACAACTTCTGTTCCGGTTCGGACAGGTTCTTCGGCGCTTGCAGCGTCGGGATGATTGCGAAGTGGTCGCTGATCTTCGAGTTATCGAAGATGCGCTTGTTCGGCTTTACCCAGCCCTTGTCGAGCACCTGCTTGGCGAACGGCAGATAGTTGTTGCTCTCCTTGAGCATGCCGAGTGTCTGCTTGACCGTCTCCATATAGTCTTCCGGCAGCGCGCGCGCGTCGGTCCGGGGATAGGTCAGGACTTTGTGCTTTTCGTACAGCGCCTGAGCCAGGCCGAGCGTGTTCTTCGCCGAGAAGCCGAAGCGGCCATTGGCCTCGCGCTGCAAGCTGGTCAGGTCGAAGAGCGCCGGCGACAATTGCGTGGATGGCTTCGACTCTTCCGTCACCGTGCCGATCTGGCCACGGCAGGCGGCGACGATTGTCTCGGCGGCGGGCAGCGCCCACAGACGCGAATCGCGCTTTTCCGGATCGAACTCGTCACGCTTGAACTTGGGATCGAACCACCGGCCTTCATAGAAGCCGGCCGCGCAGACGAACTCCGCCTTCACTTCCCAGTAGTCGCGCGGCACGAAGCGGCGAATTTTCTCTTCGCGCTCCACGACGATCGATAGCGTCGGCGTCTGCACCCGCCCGACGGTGGTCAGGAAGAAGCCGCCACCCTTGCTGTTGAACGCGGTCATGGCCCGCGTGCCGTTGATGCCGACCAGCCAGTCCGCTTCCGAACGGCAGCGCGCCGCGTCGGCGAGCGGCTGCATTTCTTCGTCGCTGCGCAGGCGGGCAAATCCTTCGCGGATCGCGGCCTGCGTCATGGATTGCAGCCACAGGCGTTGCACCGGCTGCCTGGCTTTCGCGTGCTGCGCGATCAGTCGGAAAATCAGCTCGCCTTCGCGCCCCGCGTCACACGCGTTGATCAGGCGATCGACGTCTTTACGCTTGAGCAGCTTGGTCAGCACCTTCAGGCGCGACTCGCTTTTTGCGATCGGGTTGAGGTCGAAATGCGGCGGAATGACGGGTAGATTGGCGAAACTCCACTTGCCGCGCTTGACTTCGTAATCTTCGGGCGCGGCGATTTCCAGCAGATGGCCGACTGCCGAGGAAAGGACGTAGTCGTCGCTTTCGTAGTATTCGTCATGCTTGGTAAAACCGCCCAAAGCGCGCGCGATGTCGTTCGCGACGGAAGGCTTTTCGGCGATGATCAGTGCTTTGGACATGACTCGATGTGAGGTTGGTAGATCCGGGTTGATGGCCTTGAGTGCGCGAAATTAGCGCGCGACCCTCGTTTGCGACCTTTGCGACCCAATAACGACCGCTTTATAGCACACGGCGCGAGAGCGGCGTGTCAAGTGCCATAAAATGCGTGCCATCATAATTTCGTGCCCCGCGGTTGAGCAAGCCGTGACGTGCGCGGTCAGGACCGCCTGCAGCGGCATTGCCGCAAGGCTTTGCGGCCGGTTGCCGCGCTTCAGGCGGCGGCCAGTGCGGGCCGCAATTTGGGCGCTCCGCTGATGCCGGGCACGGCTGTCAGGTCGACCAGCATCCGCTCGACAATCGCCGCCTGGGGCAAAACCGTGCCAAAAAAACGTGTCGTGACCGAGTCTTCGATCAGGATGGTCGGGAAATTCTCGACGTCCAGGTCATCGAAACGATCGGCATGGGTTTCGATGTCGATCCATGCGAAGCAGATGTCCGGGTGCTTATCGGCCAGCTGGTTGAAGGCTTCACGATAGTCACGGCAGGTTCCGCACCACTCCGCGCACAGGCAGGCAACGAACAGCGTGTCGGGTTCGTTGACGCGCTCGGCGATCCGGTCTTGGTCGGTGTCGAGATTCAGCGCGGGCATGATGGTTCCTTGCGTACTTTTGTCAGGTGCTTTGGCGGGAATGTAGCATGGCCGGTCGCGAGCCGCGGTCAAGCCATGGTCGATGCAGGGTCAGCCGTGGCTTGCCCGCATGAAGCGGCCGCCAGGCAGGACGGTCAGTTGGCCGGCGAGTTCGAGTTGCAGCAGTGTGTTTTGTAATACTGCGCCTTCCATCTCGGTACGGGTGGCAAGAATTTCAAGGGTGGTGGGCGCATGGCCGAGCGCGGCCAGCAGCCGCTCACCTTCCGCGGTGATTGCCGACCGGACGACTGCCGATGCCGCAGCCTGTGCGGCATCCTCCTGGATCCTGTCATCCCGCTGCATGGGCGGCGCGCCAACGGGCGCGGTCTTCGCCGCTCTGGCGAAGCCGAGCTCCTCGAGCACCTCATCGGGCGTTTCGATCAGCTTGGCGCCTTGCTTGATCATCCGATGACAGCCGCGCGATAGCGGCGCGTGGACCGAGCCAGGCAGTGCAAAGATATCGCGCCCCATTTCGTTGGCGAGCCGCGCGGTGATCAGCGAGCCTGAGCGCATCGCTGCCTCCACGATCAACACGCCGCTGACCAGGCCGGCGATCAACCGGTTGCGCTGCGGAAAATTGGCCGCGCGCGCGGGCGTGCCGAGCGGCCATTCCGAGACGATCGCGCCTCGCACCGCGATCTGCCGGGCCAGCGCGTGATGCGCCGACGGATACACGAGGTCCGCCCCGGTGCCGATGACCGCTACCGTGCCGCCGGGACCTTCCAGACCGCCGCGATGCGCGGCGCCGTCGATGCCGAGCGCCAGGCCCGACACAACGGTCACTCCCGCCACTGAAAGCTCACGCGCAAAACGTTCCGCGTCCTCCACACCTTGCGGTGTCGCGCTGCGGCTGCCCACCACCGCAATTGCCCGCGTATGGAGCAGATCGAGCTGGCCCTTTATATATAGCAGCGGCGGTGGATCGGGCATGGTCAGCAGCGCGGGCGGGTAGGCGGGATCATCGAGCGTTACCAGCTGATTGCCGGGCTGCTCGCGCCACGCAACCACTGCGGCAAGCTGGGCCTCGAAGTCGGGACTGGCCGGGGTCAGCACGGCGCGCGCGGCAGCCTCGCCGGCGATGCTGGCGAGCGCCTCTGGCGATTGATCAAAGATCGCTTCGGGAAGTCCAAAAGCGCTCAGCAGCAAACGTAGCGCGGCCGGTTTCAGCCCCGGCGCGAGCGAAAGCCGCAGCCAGGCGGCGAGTTCAATATTGGTTGCGGGCAACGTGCGCATTGCGGTCGATCCTCCTACAGGGCCAGCGGGCAGGCGGGCGCCATGCTAAAATTTTCATCATCCGAAATAACCGCAGCGCCGCGCCCACCCGCGCGGGCTCGTCGTCTAGCGCAAGTGGCGCGTTGAATCGAACCGGTTCGACACCGTCTATCCTGTGCGTTACGCGACCAGCTCACAACCTGGCCGAATGGCCAACGCGAACCTTCCACCGGTGCGCGGCGCCTGAAATCAACTTCAAGATCATGGCTTTACTGAATATCCTCAATTACCCGGACAAACGGCTGCACAAGATCGCGAAGCCGGTCGAAGCGGTCAACGACCGCATCCGCCGCCTCGTCGCGGACATGGCCGAAACGATGTACGCCGCGCCCGGTGTCGGCCTTGCCGCGACCCAAGTGGACGTGCATGAGCGCGTGGTCGTGATCGACGTGTCGGACGCGCACGACGAATTGCTCGTCTTCATCAACCCGGAACTCATCTGGTCGAGCGACGAGCGGAAGCTTTCGGAAGAAGGCTGCTTGTCGGTGCCGGGCATCTACGACAACGTGGAGCGCGCCGAGAAAGTGCGGGTGCGGGCGCTGAACGAGAAGGGCGAAACCTTCGAGATGGACTGCGAAGGGCTGCTCGCGGTCTGCATCCAGCACGAAATGGATCACCTGATGGGCCGCGTGTTTGTCGAGTACCTTTCGTCGCTGAAGCAGACGCGTATCAAGAGCAAGATGAAGAAGCTCGCCCACGCGA
This sequence comes from Paraburkholderia lacunae, assembly GCF_003353175.1. GTDB lineage: Bacteria > Pseudomonadota > Gammaproteobacteria > Burkholderiales > Burkholderiaceae > Paraburkholderia > Paraburkholderia lacunae. The sequence goes on from NZ_QHKS01000002.1 coordinate 75,328, forward strand.
TGTAATTCGCGTCCATTTCGCCTACTGCTCCCGTTCATGAGTCATTCGTTGCGCGTCGTCTTTGCCGGTACGCCGGAGTTCGCCGCGGCCGCACTGGCCGCGATCCACAGCGTCGGTTTTCCAGTACCGCTCGTGCTGACCCAACCCGACCGGCCCGCCGGACGCGGAATGAAATTGCAGGCGAGCCCGGTAAAGCGCTATGGGCAGGAGCATGGCCTTGCCGTCGCGCAGCCGCCGTCGCTGCGCCGCGCCGGCAAGTACCCAGCCGAAGCCGCAGCCGCGATCGAGCTGCTGTGCGCCACGCCGCACGACGTGATGGTGGTGGCCGCGTACGGCCTGATCCTGCCGCAGGAAGTGCTGGATATCCCGCCGCATGGCTGCATCAACATTCACGCATCGCTGTTGCCGCGCTGGCGCGGCGCCGCGCCGATCCACCGGGCAATTGAAGCGGGCGACGCGCAAACCGGCATCACGCTGATGCAGATGGATGTCGGCCTCGACACCGGCGCCATGATTTCCGAAGCGCGCACACCGATTTCCGACGACGACACCACGGCTACCCTGCACGACCGGCTTGCGCGGGACGGCGCGAAGCTGATTGTCGAGGCGCTGGGCGAACTCGAGCGCAACGGCAAGCTGCCGGCGACGCCACAACCTGCGGACGGCACGACTTACGCGGAAAAGATCGGCAAGCACGAAGCCGCGCTCGACTGGCGACGGCCGGCCGCCGTTCTTGCGCGGCAGGTCCGTGCATTTGACCCGTTCCCCGGCGGCGTGGCCACGCTGGAAGACGGCGTGTCGGTCAAGATCTGGGCAGCCGTGCCGGCACAAACGCAAGGCCATGGCGGCATTCCTGGCACGATCACCGATGTGTCGCCCGAAGGCGTTGTGGTGGCCTGCGGGGAAGGCGCGCTGTGTCTCACGCAACTGCAGAAACCCGGCGGCAAGCGCTTGCCGGTACGCGAATTTCTGGCCGGCGCGACGCTGGCCGCGGGGCAGCATTTCCAGCTTCCCGACGCACAATAACAGCGGTGCGCGTGTCCTGAACATCGTCCGTTCGGCCGATGTTCGGCGCCCCCGCCGCATGCTTGCGGCGCGTTAGAATCCTCCATGCAACAGCCCAGTTTTCGAGGATTTCCATGTTCGGCATCACCCATTTCGCGTTTTTCGTCGTCGCCGTTTTTTTGTTGAACGTGACGCCCGGCCCCGATACGGCCTATATCGTCGGGCGCAGTGTCGCGCAGGGGCGCGGGGCGGGTCTGATGTCGGCGCTCGGTATTTCCGCCGGATGCTGTGTCCATTCGCTTGCCTGCGCGTTCGGCCTGACGGCGTTGCTGGCTGCTTCGGCCACCGCTTTCACCGTGATCAAGTTTGTCGGCGCGATTTATCTGATTTATCTGGGCGTGCGGCTGATTTTCGCGAAGCCCGCGGTAGACGAGGCGGCGGGCGAAGCGCGTGCGGCGGGCGCGCCGAAGTCGCTGCGTCAGTTGTTCCTGCAAGGCTTCTGGACCAACGTGCTGAACCCGAAGGTGGTGCTGTTCTTCGTCTCTTTCTTTCCCCAGTTCGTGACGACCGGTAGCGACCACAAGGCGCTCGCGTTCCTCACGCTCGGCGTTGTGTTCGTGGTGATGAGCATGATCTGGAACAGTTTCGTTGCGTGGATCGCGGGAAGCGTCACGCAGCGTTTCTCCGGCAAACCATCAGTGAAGAAGTGGCTGGATCGCGGCGTCGGCAGTGCATTCGTCGGATTGGGCATCAAGCTCGCCACCGCATCACGATAATTGAATTTTCCTCGCGCGCCCATATCTAACAGTTCGCTTACAATCAGGCGCCGCGATGACGCGGCGCAGATATGAACCCGCGTTAGGGCAAGGAGTTGCAGACATGTTCAATTGGGTCAAAACCGCGATGTTGATGGCCGCGATCACGGCCCTTTTCATCGTGATCGGCGGGATGATCGGCGGGTCGCGCGGTATGACGATCGCACTGGTGATCGCCCTCGGAATGAATTTCTTTTCGTACTGGTTCTCGGACAAGATGGTCCTGCGCATGTATAACGCGCAGGAAGTGGACGAGACGAGCGCGCCGCAGTTTTACCGGATGGTGCGCGATCTCGCCACCCGCGCCGGCTTGCCGATGCCGCGCGTCTACTTGATCAACGAAGACGCGCCGAACGCGTTCGCCACCGGCCGCAATCCGGAGCACGCAGCGGTCGCCGCCACCACAGGTATCCTGCGCGTGCTGTCCGAGCGCGAGATGCGCGGCGTGATGGCGCACGAACTGGCGCACGTGAAGCACCGCGACATCCTGATCTCCACCATCTCGGCCACGATGGCGGGCGCCATCTCCGCGCTGGCGAACTTCGCGATGTTCTTCGGTGGACGTGACGAAAACGGCCGTCCCACGAATCCGGTCGCGAGCATTGCCGTCGCATTGCTCGCGCCGATCGCCGGCGCGCTGATCCAGATGGCGATTTCGCGTGCACGTGAATTCGAAGCGGACCGCGGCGGCGCGCAGATTTCCGGCGACCCGCAAGCGCTCGCTTCCGCGCTCGACAAGATTCATCGTTACGCGAGCGGCATTCCGTTTCCCGCGGCCGAACAGCATCCGGCCACCGCGCAGATGATGATCATGAATCCGCTGTCGGGCGGCGGCATCGCGAATCTGTTCTCGACGCACCCGGCCACTGAGGAACGCATCGCGCGGTTGATGGAAATGGCGCGCACCGGGCGCTTTGAATAACGGATAACGGCGGGGCGCCGATGGCGAGGCGCGAACGGCGAGGTGCGAACGGTGTGTGATGAAAGGCGTGTGATGAAAGGCGAGTCCGCGGGCTCGCCTTTTTTATGAGGCGGAGAATATTGCACGCGCGAGCGGCGCCGCCGCCGCCGCCGCCGGATACAACCGATGTGAAAGCCTGTCACGCCGGCGGCAGGTTCGGGTCATACGCGCCGGTCGCCGCGGCCAGGCCCTCCTGCCGCAGAAGCCCCCGCGCTGCACCACGCTACAATGTGTTGTTTGCGTCGCGCGCTCCGCGCGGCCTGCCTTTGCCTCTTTCATGATCCCAAAGCCTTCTTCGCGTTCTGCTTCCCAACCGGCGCGTCCGCGCGAATCACGTCTTTCGGTGCTGCATCTCGCACCCGAATCGCTCGGTTTTGCGCTCGACTGCGCAGGCCAGGCCGTTGGCGCCGTGCGCCTCGGCGCGGCGTTGCCGGCCGCCCTGCAATCCGTGTTCGTGTCCGCGCCTGAAGGCAGCGCTGCCGCTGCGCGCGGCGCGGTGCAGGACATCGCGTATCGCACGATGCGACGCCTGGCCACCGCCGAATGGCTGATCGCGAAGCTGGTAAAGAAGGCGCCGCCTCCACACGTCGGCCACGTGCTGGCCTGTGCGCTCGCCTTGCTCGTCGACGATGAAGCGAGTGCTGCTTACGCGCCGTTCACGGTCGTCGATCAGGCTGTCAGCGCAATCGGCGCGCGTCGTGAATTCGCGTTTGCGAAAGGACTCGTCAACGCCGTGTTGCGTCATTTCCTACGCGAGCGTGAGACGCTGCTCAGCGCATTGCAGGCCGACGAAGTGGCGCGCTGGAATTACCCTGCGTGGTGGATCGACGCAGTCAAGCGCGCATGGCCCGACGCGTGGCAAGCGGTGCTCGCCTCCGGCAACACGCAAGGTCCGCTGACGTTGCGCGTGAACGCACGGCGCTCGACAGTCGATGCCTATCTGCAAGTGCTGCAGGATCATCACATCGCCGCGAGCCGAGCCGGCGACTACGCTGTCCGGCTGGCCACGCCGATGCCGGTCGACCGTATCCCCGGCTTCAACGACGGCGTCGTATCGGTGCAGGACGCCGGTGCGCAACTCGCGGCGCAACTGCTCGGCGTGCGCGACGGCATGCGCGTGCTCGATGCGTGCGCGGCGCCTGGCGGCAAGACCGGTCATTTGCTGGAGCTGGCCAACCTCCAACTCGTCGCGCTTGAAAGCGACGCGTCGCGCGCACGCCGCATCGGTGAAAATTTGCAGCGGCTCAAGCTCGACGCGGAAGTGCGCATCGGCGACGCGGGCCAGCCGTCAAAATGGCATGACGACATCGACCAGCCGTTCGATCGCATTCTCGCCGACGTGCCGTGCTCGGCATCGGGCATCGTGCGGCGTCATCCGGATATTCGCTGGCTGCGCCGTGCGTCGGATATTCCCGCGCTGGTCGCCGAACAGCGCCGCATTCTCGACGCGCTGTGGCCGCTCGTGAAGCCCGGCGGCGAGTTGCTCTACGTTACATGCTCGATCTTCCCCGAAGAAGGCGAGTTGCAGGCGCAGTGGTTTGGAGACAAATACCAGGATGCGGTACGATTGGACGCGCCGGGGCAACTTTTACCCGCAGTTGCCCGCGCGCCCGCCGACACATCGGCCGCTTCCCATGCCGGACACGCCGCTGAAGATGGCGCCGGCTCGAACTCAGACCACGACGGATTTTTCTACGCGCGCTTTCAGAAACGGTGACCATCAAACGCTTCTTCCCGCTTCGGCTCGCAGCCGTGCTCTGGATCGCGCTGGCCGTATGGCTTGCCGCACCGGGCGCGGCGCACGCTGACTCGATCGCGGTGCCGCGTGCGTCGCTGCAGGCGGACAATACCGGATGGAACCTGGACGCGCGCTTCGACTTCGATCTGAACAGCAATCTCGAAGACGCGGTCAATAAAGGCATTCCGCTTTATTTCACGACCGATTTCGAGTTGAGCCGGCCGCGTTGGTACTGGTTCGACGAGCAACCGGTGAGCGTGTCGCAGAGCATTCGGCTGTCGTTCCAGCCGCTCACGCGCGAGTACCGCGTGTCGAGCGTGTCGTCGGGCGGTTTGCAGCTCGGCTTCACGACGCTCAAGGACGCGCTCGCGGTGATCAAGCACGTTACCTCGTGGCATGTGATCGACCGCAATCAGGTGCATGCCGGCGAGACTTACAACGCCTCCGTGCGCATGCAACTCGACATCGCGCTGATGCCCAAGCCGTTCCAGATCGACGCGGTGAACAACCGCGACTGGAATCTCTCTTCGGAGTGGAAGCGCTTTACCTTCACGGTGACCGAACGTGCTAAATAGAGTGCGCCGAGCCACCAGTGTCAGCAGCATCGTCGTGCGCGTGCTGGTGTCGACGGTCGCCGTGACGGCCGTGTTGCTGCTCGTCCTGCTGGCGGCGGCGAGCGCGAATACCGAATTCTTCGACCGCTATTACCAGTGGCTGTATGCGGCCAACCTCGTGGTCGCGATGATCTTCCTGCTGGTGGTGGCCACGCTCGTCATCATCATCATCGCGCGGCTACGGAAGGGTAAGTTCGGCACCAGGCTGTTAGCGAAGCTAGCGTTTTTCATGGCGCTGGTCGGCGTGGTGCCGGGCGGGATCATTTACGTCGTGTCGTATCAGTTCGTGTCGCGCAGTATCGAGTCGTGGTTCGACGTGAACGTCGAAACCGCGCTGACCTCGGGCCTGAATCTCGGCCGCGGCATGCTCGACGCGTCGCTGTCCGATCTGCAGACCAAGGGCCGTTTGATGGCCGAGCAACTGGCGAGCGCGGACGCGGCCGGCACGACGCTCACGCTCCTGCGCTTGCGCGATCAGTTCGGCGTGCAGGACGCGACGATCGTCGAACCCACCCGCAGCATGTCGGGCGCGACGCCGGACATGCACGTGGTCGCACAGGCGTCCGGCAATTTCGCGACGCTCGTGCCGAACGACTTGCCCACGCCGTTGATGATCGATCAGGCGCGCGGCCGCGGTTTCGCCGCGATCGAGGGCGAGGTCGACGGCGATCCGCACGCGCACGGCAGCAAGGGCGCGTTGCGGCTGCGCGTCGTGCAGCGCATTCCGGATTCGAACGCGGCGCTGCTGCAACCCACCGAACGTTTCCTGCAACTCACGCAGCCGGTGTCGCCGTCGCTCGCGCACAATGCCGATGCCGTGCAGCGCGCGTATCGCGAGTATCAGGAGAAGGCGCTAGGCCGCACCGGCTTGCGCAAGATGTACATCGGCACGCTGACGCTCGCGCTGTTCCTCGCCACCTTCATCGCGATGATGCTGGCGCTCGCGCTCGGCAATCAGCTTGCGCGGCCGTTGTTCCTGCTCGCGCAGGGCACCAAGGAAGTGACCGAAGGCGACTACACGCCGAAGCGTGAAATCAAGTCGCGTGACGAACTGGGCTTCCTCACGCAGTCGTTCAACGCGATGACGCGGCAGTTGTCCGAAGCGCGCGCGGCGGTCGAGAACAACCGTATCGCGCTCGAGCATTCGAAGGCCTATCTGGAGAGCATTCTCGCGAACCTGACGGCGGGCGTGTTCGTGTTCGACCGGCAGTTCCGCCTCACCACCGCGAACCGCGGCGCCGAACGGATCTTCCGCCAGCAGTTCCAGGAGGTGTTGGGTTTGGCGCTCGAGCAGATCGGCGTGTTGAGCGAATTCGGCGGCATGGTGCGCAAGGCCTTTGCCGATCGCGAGGCCGCGAGCGGCGACGGTCACGACGACCGCGGCCACTGGCAGCAGCAGTTCTCCGTGCAGGTGCCGGGCGAAACGGAACCGCTCACCTTGCTCGTGCGCGGCGCGCGCCTTGTGTCCGCCACCGAGCGCGACGCCGAAGACATGCAGACCTCCGGCTACGTCGTCGTGTTCGACGACATCTCCGACGTGATCTCCGCACAGCGTTCGATCGCGTGGGGTGAGGTCGCGCGGCGCCTCGCGCATGAGATCAAGAATCCGCTCACGCCGATCCAGCTTTCGGCCGAGCGCTTGCAGATGAAGCTCGCCGACAAGCTCTCGCCATCGGATGCCGATGTGCTCAAGCGCGGCGCGACCACGATCGTCAACCAGGTCGCGGCGATGAAGCAGATGGTCGACAATTTCCGCGACTATGCGCGTACGCCGCCGGCGGTGCTCGCGCATCTGCAGCTGAACGATCTGGTCAGCGAAGTACTCACGCTGTACGGTATCGAGGAAGGCAAGAGCGCGATCGAGGTGGAGCTCGCGGAGTTGCCGGTGATCCGCGGCGACGCGACGCAATTGCGTCAGGTGATTCACAACCTGCTGCAGAACGCGCAGGATGCAGTGGCCGAGCTCGAGCAACCACGTGTGTTGCTCGAGACGAGGACAGTAGAATACGGAGACCCCGACGCGGAAGGCAAGGTGCACGTCGCGGTGCGTCTGACCGTGTCGGATAACGGGCCGGGCTTCCCCGCGCGTATCCTCACACGTGCATTCGAGCCTTACGTGACGACCAAGGCCAAAGGTACGGGCCTCGGTCTCGCGATGGTCAAGAAGATCGTCGACGAACACGGCGCGCGAATCGACATTCGCAACCGCATGAAAGCGGGCGATGTGATCGAAGGCGCGCAGATTTCGATCCTCTTCCTTCAACTGGCAGATGATGTCGCGGCGCCTGAAGCGGGGCCGCGGGCGGCGCACGGTGGTGCGTCGCAGGGAACGACAAAAGCAACAGTGCAGACAAGGGCAGCGTAAATGGCAACCATCCTGGTGGTAGATGATGAAATGGGCATCCGGGAATTGCTCTCGGAGATCCTGAGCGACGAGGGGCATGTCGTAGAGGCCGCGGAAAACGCGCAGGAAGCGCGCGACTTCCGTTTGCGCCAGGCGCCCGATCTGGTGTTGCTCGACATCTGGATGCCCGATACCGACGGCGTGACGTTGCTCAAGGAGTGGGCCGCGCAAGGGCAACTGACAATGCCGGTGATCATGATGTCCGGCCACGCGACGATCGATACGGCGGTCGAAGCGACCAAGATTGGCGCGCTCAATTTTCTCGAGAAGCCGATTGCGTTGCAGAAGCTGTTGAAGGCCGTCGAGCAAGGGCTGGCGCGTGGCAATGCGGCGAGTGCGCCAGGCGGCGCGGCAATCAAGCCGGCCTTGCCGACGAATACGTCGGCAGTGGCGTCGTCGGCGGCGTTGCCGATGCTGTCGGCCGACGGCATGAGCAGCGGCGCATTGGCGGCGCAAACAGCGTCGATCTCGTTCGATATTCCGCTGCGCGACGCACGCGACGCGTTCGAGCGCGCGTACTTCGAATATCACCTCGCGCGCGAGAACGGCAGCATGACGCGCGTGGCTGAGAAGACGGGCCTGGAGCGCACGCACCTGTATCGCAAGCTCAAGCAACTCGGTGTGGATCTCGGCAAGAACAAAGGGGAGTGAAGGTCCACGTAATGCGCGCCGATTCTGCCCCGGCAGATTTTTTCGAGAGGGGGCTTGCCGTGCTGCTGACCCTTTGATATCATTTCGTTCTTCGTTGGCCCGGTAGCTCAGTTGGTAGAGCAGCGGATTGAAAATCCGCGTGTCGATGGTTCGATTCCGTCCCAGGCCACCAGGATTCAGCCCCAGGAAATCGCAAGATTCCTGGGGCTTTTCCTTTTCTGACGGGCTTTCATTGCTTCCGGCTTGGGCGCATCACGCGGGCGCGGTGTGCCAGGCGACGTTCGGCGTCGCGTGATAAAATCGCGACAGTTCAAGGACTTGCACGTGAGCGCGTCGCCTGAATGCCGACTGGGTGCCAACCGGGTACCGCCGCGTCAGGCAAGTCCTTTCGCCTTGCTGGAGCGGGCCTTCCGCGGCTTCCCAGTCGCAAAGGCCGGGGCCCGCAACAGACGCCGAACCCATCGCCCGCCGATTAACGGTATAAGCGCCCAGCGACTCTGCATGCGGAAGGCGCGGCCTATACTGGTTTGGGCCGGCAGCAGTGCCGGCATGCGTCGCGCCGCGTTGCTTGCATGGCGCACCTCGCGCAGCGCGACGCGGCACTCATCATTCACGGAGTTTCACGGTGATCCGCAAAGACGCTAAACGTAGCGCTCTGGTGCTGTTTTCCGGCGGCCAGGATTCCGCCACGTGCCTTGCTTGGGCGCTCGAACGTTATGAAACGGTCGAAACGCTCGGCTTCGATTATGGTCAGCGGCACCGGGTCGAACTCGAATGCCGCGAAGGTTTTCGTAACGCCGTGGTGCGCGCTTTTCCGGCGTGGGCCGACCGTCTCGGCGACGATCACATGATCGATCTGTCGGTGCTCGGTTCGATCAGCGAAACCGCGATGACGCGCGAGATCGAGATCGAAGCCACGGCGAACGGTTTGCCGAATACGTTCGTGCCGGGCCGCAATCTGATGTTCATGACGATCGCCGCGGCTATCGCGTATCGGCGCGGTTTGCAGGTGCTGGTCGGCGGGATGTGCGAGACGGATTTCTCGGGTTACCCCGATTGCCGCGACGATACGATGAAGGCATTGCAGGTCACGCTGAACCTCGGCATGGACAAGCGCTTCCTGCTCGAAACGCCGTTGATGTGGCTCGACAAGGCCGACACATGGCGTCTCGCACACGAGCTGGGCGGCGACGAACTGGTCGAACTGGTGCGCGTCGAAACGCATACGTGCTACGTCGGCGAACGTGCCGAATTGCATGCCTGGGGCTTCGGCTGCGGCGAGTGCCCGGCGTGCCGCTTGCGCAAGCGTGGGTACGAAGCGTATCTGTCAGGCGAAAAGGTCACGGAGCCGGTTTGATGCAGCAGTACCGCCCGGACGCGCGCGGCATACGCAATCACATTCAGGAACACAGGCAGAAAGCAGCATGACGTACGCGGTCAAGGAAATCTTCTACACATTGCAGGGCGAGGGCGCGAATGCCGGGCGCCCGGCCGTGTTTTGCCGGTTCGCCGGTTGCAATCTGTGGTCGGGCCGCGAAGAAGATCGCGCCGAAGCCGTGTGCCGCTTCTGTGATACGGACTTCGTCGGCACTGACGGCGAGAACGGCGGCAAGTACCGCACCGCCGAAGAACTGGTGCAGATGATCGTGTCGCTGTGGCCGGAAGGCGAGGGCGAACGCTTCGTAGTGTGCACGGGCGGTGAACCGATGCTGCAGATCGATCAGCCGTTCGTCGACGCGCTGCATGCCGCCAGGTTCGAAATCGCCATCGAAACCAACGGCTCGCTGCCGGTGCTCGAGACGATCGACTGGGTCTGCGTGAGCCCGAAGGCTGACGCGCCGCTCGTCGTCACCAAAGGCAACGAACTGAAGGTGGTGATTCCGCAGGACAACCAGCGCCTGTCCGAGTACGCGAAGCTCGACTTCGAGTATTTTCTCGTCCAGCCGATGGACGGCCCGTCGCGCGAGCTCAACACCAGGCTCGCGATCGACTGGTGCAAACGCCATCCGCAATGGCGCCTGTCGATGCAGACCCACAAGTATCTGAACATTCCCTGATTTGCCGTGCTGACGATTACACGAAAACTCGAATTCGACGCGGGTCACCGCATCCCTGACCACCGCAGCCAGTGCCGTAACCTGCACGGGCATCGCTATGTGCTCGAAATCACGCTGCAAGGCGACCTGGTCGACACCGAGGGCGCGCCGGATCGCGGCATGGTGATGGACTTCGCCGACGTGAAGTCGCTCGCCGTCGAGCATCTGGTCGACAAGTGGGATCACGCGTTCCTCGTCTACGAAGGCGATACGCAGGTGCGCGGCTTTCTGGAAACCATGGCGGGGCATAAGACCGTCGTGCTCGACCGCATTCCGACGGTCGAAAACCTGGCCGCGGTTGCGTTCGAGATCCTCGCGAACGTCTACGACGCGCATTACGGCGTGAATCTGCGCTTGCACAAGGTGCGTCTGTACGAGACGCCGAACTGCTGGGCCGACGTGGTCCGCGACTGAAGCTGCGGTCAGTAGCACGACCCGCAGTACGACTCGCAGCACGACCCACCCCCGCGTTATTGTCACGGTATGATCGTTCCGATAACCACACGGAGCGAGACATGCCGGTCACCGCATTGCGTCGCAACAGGCACGCCGGCCGCCACGGCCTTGGCGGCCATCAGGTTCGCCACATCGACGTCCTTTCCCGAGTTTCAGGCGATGTGTTCCAGCGCCGGGGAGCGCGGCGATGAGCACCTTCACCAATCCCCTCAAGCAGCGTCTGGCGGAAACCGATCCGCTGTTCGGCCTGTGGCTGTCGCTCGGTAGCGAATCGGCGGCCGAGGCGCTCGCGCATGCCGGTTTCGACTGGCTGCTGATCGACATGGAGCACTCCCCCAACGATAGCGCCGACGTCACCTCGCAATTGCGCGCGATCGCCGCTGCGCATCTGCCGAGCGAGCCTGTCGTGCGGTTGCCCGCGAGCGAGGCGTGGCTCGTCAAGCGCGTGCTGGACGCCGGCGCGCGCACGCTGATGTTCCCGAATATCGAGTCCGCCGAGGAGGCGGCACGCGCCGTGCGTCTCACGCAATATCCGACCACCGAGGCGCCCGACGGTTTGCGCGGTGTGGCGGGCGCGGTGCGTGCTGCGTCGTACGGCATGCGGCGCGACTACGTGCAGACGGCCAACGCGCAGATCGCGACCATCGTGCAGGTCGAGTCGGCGCGCGGCTTGCAGGAAGTGGACAGGATTGCAGCGACGCCGGGCGTCGATTGCCTGTTCGTCGGACCGGCCGATCTGGCCGCGAGCCTCGGTCATCTCGGCGATTCGAAGCATGCCGACGTGCAGGCGGCGACCGCGCGCATTGTCAGCGCCGCCGACAGGTCCGGCATCGCAGCCGGAATTTTTGCCATGGATGTCGCCAGCGCGAAGCAGTATCGCGACGCCGGTTTCCGTTTTATCGCGCTGGCCGCGGACGTCATGTGGATGTTGCGCGCGACTCGCCAGGCGTTGCAGGAGGTGAGGACATGATGGGGATGGTGCAGTGCGTCGTCGTGCGTCTGGCGGTGACAGCGGCGTTGATGGCGAGCGTGATGGCGCATGCGCAGGACAAGATCGCGAAGTCGGCCGATCCCGAGACGCAAACCGCGGTCGCCGATTACAACGCGGGTAATCTGAAGGCCGCGCTTGCCGAGTTCCGTCAAGCCGCGGAGCACGGCAGCCGGCTCGCCGAGTTCAACTACGCGATGATGCTGCTCAACGGCGAAGGCACCACCGCGAATGTCGACGAAGGCAAGAAGTGGCTGCGCAAGGCCGCCGACGCGAACATGTCTCACGCGCAGTACGTGTACGGCAAGATGTACGACGATGGCGAATTCGTCGGCCGCGATCCGGTCGAGGCGCATCGGTGGTTTTTGAAGGCCGCGCAGCAGGGGCACGTGCAGGCGGAACTGGCGCTCGCCAACCAGTTCCTCGACGGCCGCGGCACCGAGCGCGACAACAAGCAGGCCTTCGTCTGGTACAAGAAGGCGGCGCAAGGCGGCGACATGACCGCGCAATACGTGACCGGCTCGTTCTACGAGCGCGGCGGCGACGGCGTGGACAAGAATCTGAACGTGGCGCGCGCGTACTACGCGGCAGCGGCGGCGCAGGGCGATCCGGCGGCGCGTCTGAAGTATCAGCAACTGAGCGCGCAATTGCGGGATCAGAAGGAAGTGAAACCGCAGTGAATGAAAAAGGGGCGCTCCCTGTGAACTGCACCCCAAAGGTTGAATCGGTGTCCAACTTTTGGGGTGCAGTTCACGGCGGTGCGCCCCTCCTGTTTCTTGAGCCGTTCATGGCCGGCTTTGACCCTGTCGCTTCAGCTCTGCCTTTCTAACCCGGCCGTTTTAACTCTGCATCAACCGCTTCTGCCGCGCGACGCTCATGATCAGGCCGATCGCGACCCCCAGCGTAGTCAGCGCAGTGCCGCCGTAACTCATGAACGGCAACGGCACGCCGACCACCGGCAAGATTCCGCTCACCATCCCGATGTTGACGAACGCATAGGTGAAGAACGCCATCGTCAGCGAACCGGCCAGCAGGCGTCCAAACAGCGTCGCGCCATTGGCTGCGATGTACAGACCGCGTGCGATCAGCAGCATGTACAGCGTCAGCAGCACGACGCCGCCCGCCAGCCCGAACTCCTCGGAAAACACCGCAAAGATGAAGTCGGTGTGTTTCTCCGGGATGAACTCCAGATGCGCCTGTGTGCCCTTCAGCCAGCCTTTGCCGAGCGGGCCGCCCGAGCCGATCGCAATCACCGCCTGGATCGTGTGGAAGCCCTTGCCGAGCGGATCGGAGGTCGGATCGAGCAGCGTGCAGATGCGGTGCTTCTGATAGTCGTGCATCAGCGGCCACTGCACTTCGGGCTGACAGATCTTGTCCTGGAACGCGGCGATCGAACCGACCGCGATCACGCCGGCAATCAGCACCGGCACGATCAGCTTGAAACTCAGCCCGGCGAAGTAGATCACGAAGAGACCGGCGGCGAACACCAGTACGGCGGTGCCCAGGTCGGGCTGCTTGGCAATCAATCCGACCGGCACGGCGAGGATAAGCAGGCCGACCAGATAGTCGTACCAGCGCATCACACCTTCGCGGCGCTGATAGTACCAGGCGAGCATCAATGGCGTGGCGATCTTCAGAATCTCGGACGGCTGGATCACGACGCCGACGTTGATCCAGCGCTTCGCGCCCTTGCGCGTCAAACCGAACAGGGCCACTGCGACCAGTAACGCGATACCGAACGTATAGAGCGGTACCGCGAAGCGCATCAGCGTGGTGGGCGGCACATTGGCGAGCGCCCACATCAGCACGAACGTCAGCATGATGTTGCGCAACTGGTCTTCCACGCGGCCGGGGACGTCCAGGCTCGCGCTGTACAGCGTGACGATGCCGACGCACAACAGCAGAAACACGATCAGCGCGAGCGGGCGATCGAAGCCCGCGAACATTCGCTTGATGCGGTCGAGCCAGGCGCGCTTGTCGAATTGCATGCCTTTCTCCTTACTCGTCGATGCCGCCGGAAACCGGCTGGCGTGGCGACGTGGACTGAATGCCGTCATCCGGCGACGGTCCCCCAAGGGGACTTCCTCCGGGGCGTGCGGCGGCGCTCGGCGCCGCTTCGCTGCTCGGACGGGGCTTGCGCGGGCTGGCGGACTTGCGCGGCGGCGGATTCTTTGCGGCAGTGGCCGCAGACGCAGCAACGGCCGTTGATGCAGCGGGGGCCGATGCACGGGGAGCCGATACGCCCGCTGCAGCAGCCGTGGCAGCAGGTGCCGATGTCGCCGCTGCAGCCGACGCGGCAGCCGCAGCCGAGGCCGCTGAGGCCGCCGCGGCCGCCGAAGCGGCACCGGGTATCGGCAGCGCGGTGAAGCCCGCCGCAACCTTGACCGGCTGCACCGCTTCTTGCGGCGCCGGTGCGCCACCCACTTCCGGCGCGGAGGCATCCTGCGTCGCCGAGGCTGCCGCCTCTACGGCCGCCGCTTCAGCGCCCGGCTTCATCCGGCCGACCAGGTAATAGTCGAGCACGCGCCGTGCGACCGGACCGGCCGCCTCCGCGCCCCAGCCGCCGTTCTCGACGATCAGCGCGAGCGCGATCTTCGGCTGCTCGGCGGGTGCGAATGCGATGAACAGCGCGTGGTCGCGCAGATGTTCGGCGATCGCGTGGCCCTTGTAGTTCGCGCCTTGCAGCGAATACACCTGGGCGGTGCCGGTTTTGCCGGCCGCCTGATACGGCGCGCCGATGAACAGTTTCGACGCTGTGCCGTTCGTCACGACGCCTTCCATCGCACGCTTGATGACGTCGATGTCCGCTTGCTTCACGGCGATCTTGTCGCTCGGATCGCGCACGACCGCGCGGGTTTCCTTCGTAATCGGATTTTCGATGTCGCGCACGAGGTGCGGCTTCATCACGACGCCATTGTTCGCGAGCGTCGCCGTGGCGTGCGCGAGCTGCAGAATGGTGAACGAGTTGTAGCCCTGGCCGATGCCCAGGCTGATCGTTTCGCCCTCGTACCAGCGCTGCTGCTCGGGCTTGCGATACGCCTTGCGCTTCCATTCCGTCGACGGCAGGATGCCGCGCGCTTCGCCCGAAATATCGATGCCGGTGATCTGGCCGAAGCCCCACGGTTTCATGAAGCTGGCGATCGCGTTGACGCCGAGATCGTGTGCGAGCATGTAGAAATACGTGTCGTTCGACACGACGATCGCGCGGTTCATGTCGACCCAGCCCTGGCCCGAGCGTATGTCGTTGCGGAACGTGTGGCCGCCGAACGTGTACGAGCCCGGATCCTGGAAGCCCCAGCCCGGCGTGCGCTTGTGCAGCGTCAGCGCGGCGAGCGCCATGAACGGCTTGTAGGTCGAGCCCGGCGGATAGGTGCCGTGCAGTGGACGGTTCAGCAGCGGGTGGTCCGGCGAGTTGTTCAGTTCGTCCCAGGTCTGCTGATCGATGCCGTCGACGAAGGAATTCGGATCGAAGCTCGGCGCCGACACAAAGGCGAGGACGTCGCCCGTCGACGGTTCGATCGCCACCAGCGCGCCGCGGCGCCCCGCGAAGGCTTGCTCGGCGACTTGCTGCAAGCCGATATCGAGCGACAGCACGAGGTTGTTGCCGGGTGTCGCCTGGGTGCGCGACAGCGTGCGCACCGGCCGGCCGCCGGCGGTCACTTCGACTTCCTCGAAGCCGGTCTGGCCGTGCAGTTCCGTTTCGTAGTTCTGCTCGACGCCGATCTTGCCGATGTAGTCGGTGCCCTTGTAGTTGTTCGCGTCCAGACGCGGATCGTAGTGATCCGGATCGCTGTCGTTCTGATCGCTGGCGTCGTCGATGCGCTCCTGGTCGCGCTGCGAAATCCGCCCGATGTAGCCAATCACGTGCGCCGCGGTCGGCCCGAGCGGATATTGGCGGAAGAGGCGCGCGCGCACTTCGACGCCCGGAAAGCGGAAGCGCTGCGCGGTGAAGCGTGCGACTTCGTCGTCCGTGAGGCGGGTGCGGATCGGCAGGCTCTCGAAGTTCTTCGAGTCTTCCTGCAGCTTCTTGAAGCGGCGGCGGTCGCGTGCGTCGATCGAAACCACGCTCGACAGATTGTCGATCACGTTTTCGAGCGAATCGTTCAGCTTGGACGGCGTGATTTCGAGCGTGTACGCCGAGTAGTTCTTGGCCAGCACCACGCCGTTGCGGTCGGTGATGATGCCGCGGTTCGGCACGATCGGCGCGACCGAGATGCGGTTTTCGTCCGCCTGGAGCGAGTACTTGCTGTAGTGCCAGACCTGCAGGAACAGGAAGCGCAAGCCGATCAGCCCGAAGCACACGAACACGAACAGGCCCGCCGCCGCGACGCGCAGGCGGAACTTCGAGAGCTGTTGCTGAGTGTCCTTGAATTCGGTCATGCGATTCTGCAAAGGGCCGTGTGACGGCCATGATGAGTGTGCGCCCAATCCGGCCGGAACCGGAAGGCAAGAACAGCGATGCGCGTCGAGCGGGCCGGCAGCGTAGGTTCCATCAGAACGGCCGGTTCGCTCGATGCGCGGTCAAATCGGCCGCGTATCGTCCGGATCGGCGGGGCGGCGCTGCGGCATCAGCAGCAGCGTGCTGGCGATCGGCCACAGCACGGCCTCGACGAAGCCGTCGATCAGGTAACCCCAGCCCGGAAACGCCGCGCCCGTCAGCAGACGGATCACGAATGGCACCAGTTGCGCGATCACCAGCAGCGGCATCACCGCGAAGGTTTGCACGCCGAGCGACATCCACAGCACGCGGCGATGGATCGTAATCGCCCCATACGACAGCAGCGTATAAGCCAGCGCATGTTCGCCGAGCAGGCTGGCGTTGTGCACGTCCATCAGCAAACCGAGGAAAAACGCGATGCCCATGCCGACCTTGCGTGGCTGGTGCACGTTCCAGAACAGCAGCACCAGCGCGACGAAGTCGGGTACGCCGGCGAGGCGTCCCCACGGCATCAGGTTCAGCAAGAACGCCGCGGCGAGGCTGAAGGCGATGAAGTACGGATTGACCGGCTGCAGAATGTATTGCGGACGGTTCATGGCTTGGCCCCCGGCGTGGCTTGCGGCTTGGCGCTCTTGTCGGCGGCCGGTTTCTTCTCCGCGGCGGCGGGTTTGGCGGGCGGGGTTTTGTCGGCGCCCTTGGCGGCCGGCTTGTCAGCGGGCTTCGCGGCGTTCTTGTCCGCGGCGGCTTTGCTTTCCGCGGCCTTGGCGCCTTTCTTCTTCGCGTCTTTTGCGGCGGCGGCCGCATCGGGCTCTTCCGCCGGACGCGGCGGCACATTGTTCAGGTAGTGCAGCACCAGCACCTGACGCGCGCCGCGCACTGGCGCGACCGGCAGGCAGATCACGCGCGCAAACGCCGTATCGGCCTGTTTATCGACGCGTACCACCTTTGCCACCGGCAGACCCGGCGGATACACGCCGTCGAGCCCACTCGTGACGAGCTCGTCGCCGGCTTGCACGTCGGCGCTGATCGGCACGAAGCGCAGATCGAGCGTATCGCCCTTCGGCGTGCCGTAAATCACGCTGCGCAAACCGGTGCGCACGATCTGCACGGGCACTGCCTGATCCTTGTCGGTCAGCAGCGTGACTTCGGCTTGCAGCGGGAACACGCGCGTCACCTGGCCGATCACGCCGTCTTCGTTGACGATCGGCGAGCCGTTCTGGATGCCTTGCTGCGCGCCGCGGCCGATCACCACCTTCTGCGTGAACGGATCGCGCGTGTCGTACTGGATTTCGGCGGGCAGCGATTGCGTGGTCGCGCGCTGCGACAGCTGCAGCAGCGCGCGCAAATGCGTATTTTCGGCGGCCAGTTCGGCCGCCGTATTGGCTTGTTGCGACAGCTGGAGATCTTTGGTGCGCAGCTTTTCGTTTTCGTGGCGCAAGGTGGCGCTGGTTACGGCCAGGTCGGCCGCGCCCATGAAAACGTCGCGCGGCACGAGGGCGGCGCGTTGCAACGGATAAAGACCCGCGCCGAGCACGCCGCGAACGATTTCGAGCGTTCTGAAGCGTGCGTCGGAGATCAGCAGGGCGAGCGCCAGCACGACAAAAAACACCAGCCGCGCGAGCGCGGACGGGCCTTGCTTGAACAGGGGCGGCGGACTGTATTCCATGGTCGGCGCCGGGGGCGTGAGCGGATGGGTGAGACGGCGGCGCGCGAGGGACGCGCGTTCAGTGCGCGGCGGCTGGTAGGCCCAGCCAACGGCAAACCGGCCCACAAGGGGCCGTTTGCCTGATCCGCGCTACTGGCATGGAGACGGGCTCGCTTACTCGTACGAGAAGATGCTACCCAGCTTGTCCATGCGTTCGAGCGCCATGCCCGAGCCGCGCACCACGCACGTCAGCGGGTCTTCGGCGACGAGCACCGGCAGGCCGGTTTCTTCCGCGAGCAGGCGGTCCAGATCGCGCAGCAATGCGCCACCGCCCGTGAGCATCATGCCGCGCTCGGCGATGTCCGCGCCGAGTTCCGGCGGGGTCTGTTCGAGCGCGATCTTCACCGACGACACGATCTGGTTCAGCGGATCGGTGAGGGCTTCGAGGATTTCATTGCTGGAGATCGTGAAGCTGCGCGGGATGCCTTCCGACAGATTGCGGCCCTTCACTTCCATTTCCTTGACTTCGGAACCCGGGAACGCGGAACCGATTTCCTTCTTGATGGCTTCAGCGGTTTGTTCGCCGATCAGCATGCCGTAGTTGCGGCGGATGTAGTTGACGATGGCTTCGTCGAACTTGTCGCCGCCCACGCGCACCGAGCCCTTGTAGACGATGCCGCCGAGCGAGATCACGCCCACTTCGGTCGTGCCGCCGCCGATATCGACGACCATCGAGCCGGTGGCTTCCGAGACCGGCAGGCCGGCGCCGATGGCGGCGGCCATGGGTTCTTCGATCAGATAGACCTGCGATGCGCCGGCGCCGTGCGCCGCTTCTTTAATCGCACGACGCTCGACCTGGGTCGAACCGCACGGCACGCAGATGATGATGCGCGGCGACGGCGAGAACATGCGCGATTCGTGAGCCGTTTTGATGAACTGCTTGATCATCTGCTCAGTGACGGTGAAGTCGGCGATCACGCCGTCTTTCATCGGGCGGATCGCCTCGATATTGCCCGGCACCTTGCCGAGCATCTGCTTGGCTTCCTTGCCGACTGCCTGAATGGTTTTCTTACCGTTGGGGCCGCCTTCCTGGCGGATCGAGACCACCGACGGTTCATCGAGAACGATACCTTTGCCACGCATGTAGATGAGCGTGTTGGCAGTGCCAAGGTCAATCGCCAGATCGTTGGAGAAGTAGCTGCGCAAAAAACCGAACATTCAAAATCCTGTCTCGCTTGGCGCCGGGCCTCGCAACGTATGCGCAGGGCGGCAGCGGAAAAAATAACAGCTTCAACCGGGCGGAAGCGGCGCCACAGGAACTTGAAGCTGCGGGGGAGTCTACCGGAGGCCGGAGCAAAGCCAAGTTGGCGAATCCGTACTATCCGTGGGAATTGTCCAGAAAGGCTTTGGTAAGTCGGTCCGGGTTTGGGTCGAACGCGTAATGATACCTTATAATTTTGGTTGTTTTGAAGGAAACGGACGGCACTTTTTGCTGCCGCTGGCCCCTTTTTCGAGGCGTTCCTCCAGTGTCGTAACCCGCTGTCGCAGCATTGTTTTTCCGCGCTGCGGCGGTCCACCACATTTTCCGGTGACTGCATGGCTCTGACCCTGACCGATGTTAAACGTATCGCGCATCTTGCGCGGCTCGAACTGGCCGACGCCGACGCTGAGCACACGCTCGCCCAGCTCAATGATTTCTTCGGCCTCGTCGAGCAGATGCAGGCAGTCGATACCACTGGCATCGCGCCGCTTGCCCATCCGATCGAACAGATCGAAGACGTCGCGCTGCGTCTGCGTGACGATGCCGTAACCGAAGTCGTTCAACGCGAAGCTTTCCAGCGCCCGGCGCCGGCTGTCCAGGATGGCCTGTACCTCGTGCCGAAGGTGATCGAATAAAGCCCGGCGCGGTGTGCGAGCGGAATGCCGCCCAGCGGACTGCCGCCCAACCGGTTCGCGCGCGCACCGTCCACTGAATCCGGCCTTCTCGGCTCGGCTTGCCGGCGGGCAGCCGAATGCCCCCACGGCGGCGTTGCCCACGCTGCCGCGCTCTTCAGGATGAAACGCAATGCATGAAAAAAGCTTGACCGAACTGCGTGCCGCACTCGCCGCCAAGGAATGCTCCGCAGTCGAACTGGCGCAGCTGTATCTGAAGCGGATCGATGCGGCCAACAGCCTGAACGCGTTTATTCAGGTCGACGCCGATCTGACGCTCGCGCAGGCGAAAGCCGCCGACGCGCTGCTCCACACCGGCCACGCCGGCCCGCTGGTCGGCCTGCCGGTCGCCCACAAAGATGTGTTCGTGACGAAGGGCTGGCGCTCCACCGCCGGCTCGAAGATGCTCGCGAACTACGAAAGCCCGTTCGACGCGACGGTGGTCGCGCGCTTGCAGAATGCCGGCATGGTGTGTGTGGGCAAGACCAATATGGACGAGTTCGCGATGGGCTCGTCCAACGAGAATTCCTACTTTGGCCCGGTGCAGAATCCGTGGGATCGTCAGGCCGTGCCGGGCGGTTCGTCCGGTGGATCGGCGGCGGCCGTGGCGGCGCGACTCGCGCCCGCGGCAACCGGCACGGATACCGGCGGCTCGATTCGTCAGCCGGCCTCGTTTTCCGGCATCACCGGTATCAAGCCGACCTACGGCCGCGTGTCGCGTTACGGGATGATCGCATTCGCGTCGTCGCTGGACCAGGGCGGCCCGATGGCGCAAACCGCCGCGGATTGCGCGACGCTGCTCAATGCCATGGCCGGTTTCGACGAACGCGATTCGACGAGCCTCACGCGCGCTGACGAAGACTTCACGCGCTACCTCGGCAAGACGTGGCAAGCGGATGGCGCGGACAAGCCGCTCGCCGGTTTGCGCATCGGCCTGCCGAAAGAGTATTTCGGCGCGGGTCTCGCCGACGACGTGCGTGCCTCGATCGACGCCGCACTGAAGCAATACGAAGCGCTCGGCGCAACGCTGGTCGAAGTCTCGCTGCCGAAAACCGAACTGTCGATCCCGGTGTACTACGTGATCGCGCCGGCCGAAGCTTCGTCGAACCTGTCGCGTTTCGACGGCGTGCGCTTCGGCCATCGCGCCGCGCAATATCGCGATCTGCTCGACATGTACAAGAAGTCGCGTGCCGAAGGTTTCGGCCCGGAAGTGAAGCGCCGCATTCTGGTCGGCGCCTATGTGCTCTCGCACGGCTATTACGACGCGTACTACCTGCAGGCGCAGAAGATCCGCCGCATCATCGCGCAGGATTTCCAGGAAGCATTCAGGCAGTGCGACGTGATCATGGGGCCGGTGGCGCCTTCCGTGGCGTGGGACATCGGCGCGAAGGGCGACGATCCCGTGCAGATGTATCTCGCTGACATCTACACGCTGTCGGTGAGTCTCGCCGGTTTGCCGGGCATGAGCGTGCCGTGCGGTTTCGGCGCGGGCGCGAATGCGCAGCGTCCGGTGGGTCTGCAGATCATCGGCAACTATTTCAATGAAGCCCGGATGCTGCAAGTGGCCGACGCGTTCCAGCGCGCGACCGACTGGCACCGCAAAGCACCGGCAGGAGTGTGAACACCATGACCAAGCAATGGGAAGTCGTGATCGGTCTGGAGACCCACGCGCAACTGTCGACGGAATCGAAGATCTTCTCGGGCGCCGCCACGCAATTCGGCGCCGCGCCCAACACGCAGGCGTGTCCCGTCGATCTCGCTTTGCCGGGCACGCTGCCGGTGATGAACCGCGGCGCGGTGGAGCGTGCGATCCAGTTCGGCCTTGCGATCGGCGCGACGGTGGCGCCGCGCAGCATCTTCGCGCGCAAGAATTATTTCTACCCCGATCTGCCGAAGGGCTATCAGATCAGCCAGTACGAAATTCCCGTCGTGCAGGGCGGCCAGGTGACGATTCAGGTCCCGGCCAACGAAAAGGCGGGCAAGGAAGCCTACGAGAAAGTCGTCAACCTGACGCGCGCCCACCTCGAAGAAGACGCGGGCAAGTCGCTGCACGAAGACTTCGCGGGCATGACCGGCATCGATCTGAATCGCGCCGGCACGCCGTTGCTCGAGATCGTCACCGAGCCGGAAATGCGCAGCGCGGCTGAAGCGGTGGCGTATGCGAAGACGCTGCACACGCTCGTCACCTGGCTCGGCATCTGCGACGGCAACATGCAGGAAGGCTCGTTCCGTTGCGACGCGAATGTGTCGGTGCGACCGGTTGGCCAGGCGGAATTCGGCACGCGCGCCGAGATCAAGAACCTGAACTCGTTCCGCTTCCTCGAAGAAGCCATTCAGTACGAAGTGCGGCGCCAGATCGAGCTGATCGAAGACGGCGGCACGGTGGTGCAGGAAACGCGTCTGTACGATCCGGACAAGCGCGAAACGCGCTCGATGCGCAGCAAGGAAGACGCGCACGATTACCGCTATTTCCCCGATCCCGATCTGATGCCGCTGGTGATCGATTCGGCATGGGTCGAGCGCGTGAGGAGCGAGATGCCGGAACTGCCGGTGGCGATCCAGCAGCGCTTCGTGTCGCAATACGGCCTGACGCCGTACGACGCCAACGTGCTGACGTCGAGCAAGGCGATGGCGGCGTACTACGAAGCCGTAGTGCGGAAGGTCAGCCCGGCGCAGGCCGATATGGCCCAGGCCAAGGTCGCGGCCAACTGGCTGATGGGCGAAGTGTCGTCGCAGCTGAATCGCGAGGACCTGGATATCGCCGGGAGCCCGGTTTCGGCGGCGCAACTCGCCTTGCTGCTGCAACGTATCGCCGACGGCACGATCTCGAACAAGATCGCCAAGGAAATTTTCCTCGCGATCTGGGAAGAGAAGGCCACCGACGAAGCCGCGGCCGATCGCATCATCGAAGCGAAGGGTTTGAAGCAGATTTCGGACACCGGCGCGCTGGAAGCGATTCTCGACGAAGTGCTCGCCGCGAACCAGAAATCGGTCGAGGAATTCCGCGCCGGCAAGGAAAAGGCGTTCAACGCGCTGATCGGCCAGGCGATGAAAGCGACCAAGGGTAAGGCCAATCCGGCGCAGGTGAACGAACTGCTGAAGAAGAAGCTGTCCTGAGTTGAAGCTTGGTTGAAGAAGCAAGGCTGAGGCGCGAGCTTCGGCCATCACGGGCTGTTGCCGGAAACGAAAGTGGGGCAACGGCCCGTTTCATTTTGCGGGCCCGTTTAAACGCAGATCACGGAGTGTGTGAATGGCGAAGCAACCCGAACTCGACGATTACCGCGTGCCGTATTTCGACGACGGCAAAAAGAAGAGCAAATTCTCACTCGACGATTTCGACCCGAGCGCCAAGCCTTTTTCGACCGGCTCAAAAGATGCCGACCGTGCGCGGCTCTCGGAGATTGGCGCGAAGCTCGATACGTTGCAGGAGTGCTTGCACGCCCAGCAGAAGCGTCGCGTGTTGCTGGTTCTGCAAGGCATGGATACGAGCGGCAAGGATGGCACGATCCGCGCAGTGTTTCATGAAGTCGATCCGCTCGGTTTGCACATCGTGCCGTTCAAGGCGCCGACGCCCGTCGAAATGGCCCACGACTTCCTGTGGCGCGTCCATGCGCAAGCGCCGGCTGCCGGCGAGCTGACGATCTTCAATCGCAGCCACTACGAAGATCTGCTGGTGCCGACCGTGCTCGGCAACCTGGACGCTGAAGCATTCGAGCAACGCTGCCGCCACATTCGTCAGTTCGAAGAGATGCTGGCATACAACGGTACGACCATCATCAAGTGCATGTTGCACATTTCGAAAGACGAGCAGCGTGCGCGTCTGCAAGCGCGGATCGACGATCCGAGCAAGCACTGGAAATTCGATGTGTCCGATCTCGAGGCGCGCAAGCAGTGGGACAAATATCAGGCGGTGTATTGCGACGCATTGGCCGCCACGTCGATGGATTGCGCGCCGTGGTATGTGATCCCGGCCGATTCGAAAACGCATCGCAACGTGATGGTCGCCGAGTTGCTGTTGCGCACATTCGAAGGGTTGAAACTCGAATATCCGCCACCCAAAGAGTCGCTGAAGGGCGTCAGGGTCGAGTGACCTGTCCTTTGGTCTCGCAATGAATTGAACGAACTGAACGAATTGAACCTAAGAGGAACGATATGTTGCGTGTGATTACCGCGAACCTGAACGGCATCCGTTCAGCGGCGAAGAAGGGCTTTTTCGACTGGTTCGGCGAACAGAAAGCCGACGTGCTGTGCGTGCAGGAAATCAAATGCTCGCAGGACGACATGACGCCGGAATTCATGGCGCCGCACGATTTCACCGGCTATTTTCAGCATGCGGTGAAGAAGGGCTACAGCGGCGCTGGCGTATACACGCGGCATGAGCCGGACGAAGTCGTGATCGGTTTCGGCAGCGAGGAATTCGACACCGAAGGGCGCTATGTCGAACTGCGTTTCGGCAAACTGTCGATCGTGTCGGTGTACGTGCCGTCGGGTTCGAGCGGCGATGAGCGCCAGCAGGCCAAGTACCGCTTCATGGACGAGTTCATGCCGCATCTCGCGGAGCTGTCCAAAGAGCGCGAAGTGATCGTGTGCGGCGACGTCAACATCGTCCACAAAGAGATCGACATCAAGAACTGGAAGGGCAACCAGAAGAACTCGGGTTGCCTGCCGGAAGAGCGCGCGTGGCTGACCGAACTGTTCGACGAAGTCGGTTACGTCGACGTGTTCCGCACGCTCGATCAGCGGCCGGAACAGTACACGTGGTGGAGCAATCGCGGGCAGGCGTATGCGAAGAACGTCGGGTGGCGGATCGACTATCAGATCGCGACACCGGGCATCGCGGGCAAGGCGAAGCGCACCGATGTGTTCCGCGACATCAAGTTCAGCGACCACGCGCCGCTGACCGTCGACTACGACCACAAGCTCAAGAAGTAATCACAGAGTGAGTGCCGCTTGAGCCGCTTGAGCCGGCTAGCGCCACCAGCGCCACTAGCGCCGCAAGCACGGCGAGCGAGCCGCGAACGCTCGGTTCGCCAGACTCAATCGCGGACCAGCTTGCGGCGCGGGCGGCCCATGCCGGCGTAGTCCGGCAGTGCGTCCACGGTTTTGCCGGCGGCCTTCGCGTAGAGCGGAAGCATGTCCGGCAAGCGCTTGATGATGTCCTGGCGGCGCGCCTGCGTGTACGGATGCACGTAGATGAAACCTTGCTCGCGATTGCTGCGCGTTGCCGTCGCCAGCTTGTCCCACAGCGTGACCGCCGCGCGCGGATCGAAGCCGGCGCGCGACGCGATATCGCTGCCGATCACGTCGGCTTCGGTTTCGTCGGTGCTCTCGTACTTCATTTCCAGCAACTGCGAGCCGATGCCGAGCGGCGCTGCGCCGAGATCGGCGAGCCCGAACAGCTGCGGAATCGCGCCCGATGAACCCAGTTGTCCCGCCTGTTGCTCGCCGAGCCGCTCGCGCGCATGTTCGCGCAATGCGTGCGCGATCTCGTGGCCGATCAGCGCGCCGAGTTCGTTGTCGTTCAGCCGCACGCGGTCGAGCAGTCCGCTATACACGACGATCTTGCCGCCCGGCAGACAGTACATGCGGATATCGGGCGAGCGCACCACCGCCACATCCCACTTCCAGCCCTTCGCCCGCTCGTTCCATTTCAGCGAGTAAGGGATCAGCTTGTCGGCGATCGAACGCACGCGCGTGACGTGCGCGTCGGTGTCGCCGTACAGACGGTTCGCGTGGTCCGCGCCGCGCGCGATCTGGTCGAACTCTTCGGCGGCTTGCGCCTCGAGCATGGACGACGGAATCAGGTTGCGGAACACCACATATCCGCCGTAGCGCAATTGCGAGTTCGGGCCGTACGACGTGGACACCGGCGCGTTTGAAGCGCCGGGCGCCGACGTGGCCGCGGGCGCTTTTGCGCCCGTGAGCGGCATGGCGGTAGGCGCGGGTGTCTTGGCCGTTACCGGCTGAGGAGACGCGGGCGGCGCGGGCGGCGGTGAAGCCTGCGGTGTGGCGGCGGCCGGTGCGCTGCCGGCAGTTGCGGCGCTATTCGCGCTGGGCGCCGCCGGTGCCGGGTTTTCGAGGGCGACTGTGCTCGGCGCCGATTTTGCCGGCGGCACGGTGGCCGGCGCCGACGCACTGGTGGCGGCCGCCGGCGTTGCCGTTGCCGTCGCGTGTGCGCTCGACGGAGTGGCGAGCATGAGGCCGGCATAGCCGAACGCCAATGCAGCGTGGAACGCGGCGCGGCTGGCCTTGCTGAAGGCGGCCGAAGAGGCATCCGTGCGCATCGCGCGCTTTGGCACACGCACCGTCACGACTGGTTTCTCCAAGGGGAGATCCGCAGCAGAAGCAGCATGCCGGGCAGTGCCAGCGCGGTACACACGATGAAGTAGTCGAACCAGCCGATCTTCGCGACCACGTAGCCGCTTGCCGCTGAAGCCAGCGTGCGCGGCACCGAAGCCAGGCTCGTGAACAGCGCGAACTGGGTGGCCGTGTAGCGCGGATCGGTGGTGCTGGCGATGTAGGCGGTGAAGGCCGCCATGGTCAGGCCGGTCGAGAAGGTTTCGAAGCCGTACACGAGTGCGAGCGCGACCGAGCGCGGTTCGAGCTGCACGGCCCAGTCGACGCCCACTGCTGCCAGCAGCCTGGTCGCGCCTTGGCTCACCCAGACGGCGATGTCGTAAATCGCCGTCAGACCGGGCGAGGCCGGCCCGAGATGCGCAAGCCACGCAAAACCGAGCGTCGACACCATCTGCAGGATGCCGAAGATCCACAGGCCGCGGCCGATGCCGATCTTCATCAGCCAGATCCCGCCGACAATCCCGCCCGCGAGACTCGCGCCAAACGCGGTGGTCTTCGCGATCACGCCGATCTGCGTGCGCGAAAAGCCGATGTCGAGGAAAAACGACGTGGACAGCGTGGTCGCCATCGTATCGCCGAGCTTATACAGGAAGATGAAACCGAGCACGAACAGCGCGCCGCGCCAGCCGTCGCGTTGAATGAATTCGCTGAACGGCTGCACGATCGCTTCGCGCAGATTCTTGGGCGGCGTGCCGTGCACCTCGGGTTCGCGCACCACCAGCGTCATGATCATGCCGGGCAGCATGAACGCGCCGGTGACGATGAAAACGGTGGTCCACGGCAAGTGATCGGACAGAATCAGCGCCAGCGAACCCGGCACCAGCGCGGCGATTTTGTAAGCGTTCACATGCACCGCATTGCCGAGACCCTGCTGCGTGTCGCTCAGCAGCTCGCGCCGGTAGGCGTCGATCGCAATGTCCTGGCTCGCGCCGAAGAACGCGACCAGCGCCGTCAAGGCCGCGACGCTCCAGATCGCGTCTTTGGGCGAGACGAAGCCGAGTGTGGCGATCGCTCCGGCGACCAGAATCTGCGTGACCAGCATCCAGCCGCGCCGTCTGCCCGGCCGCCAGCCCGGAAGACGCGGCACGTAGCGGTCCATCAGCGGCGCCCAGACGAATTTCCAGGTGTACGGGAACTGAATCAGCGCAAACAGGCCGATTTCCTTCAGATTGACGCCTTCCGAGCGTAGCCACGCCTGCACCAGATAGACGAGCGTGAACAGCGGCAGTCCGGACGTAAAGCCGAGAAAGACGCAAATCAGCATGCGCGTATTCAGAAACGCGCGCCAGCCGGGATGTTCTTCGTGAGCGGTAAGTGCAGGCGCCTCGTGCGGCGGGTTCGACATGTGGATAGCTTGCGTTAGCTTTTCTTGACGCGATAGACCGCAAGACTACCACGCCAGTTCACGCCCCACCGCACCGCCTGGCCGTCGTGCAGCACCACGCGGTCGAGAATTTCGATGCCGACCTCCGGTGCCAGCGCCTCGAAATCCTTGATGGTCAGCACCCGCACGTTCGGCGTGTTGTGCCACTGATAAGGTAGCGATTTCGACACCGGCATGCGGCCCTGCAACACCGAGAGCCGATGCGCCCAGTAGCCGAAATTCGGAAACGAGACGATGCATTCCTTGCCTACCCGCACCGTCTCGCGCAGGATCGCGGCCGTCTGATGAATGGTTTGCAGCGTCTGCGAGAGGATCGCGAAGTCGAAGCTGGCGTCCTCGAACAGACGCAGGCCGTCTTCCAGGTTCTGCTGGATCACATTGACGCCGTTTTGCGTCGACGCCAGCACGCCGGCGTCGTTGATTTCGATACCGTAGCCCTGCACGTCCAGTTCTTCGGTCAGCAGCGACAGCAGCGAGCCGTCGCCGCAGCCCAGGTCGAGCACGGTGGCACGGGGTTCGACCCAGCGGGCGATCGCGCGGAAGTCCGGGCGCAGCGCCAGATAATCGAGAGCGCGCTGGTTCATGCGTTCACCTCGTTCGCAATGCGTTCGTAATAGGCGCGCATCAGGTTGTGATAGCGCGCGTCGTCGAGCAGGAAGGCGTCGTGGCCGTGCGGCGCGTCGATCTCCGCGTAGGTCACCGTGCGCTTGTGGTCGAGCAGCGCCTTCACCAGTTCACGCGAGCGGGCCGGCGCGAACCGCCAGTCGGTCGAGAAGCTGGCGATCAGGTATTTCGCGGTGGTGTGCGCGACGGCGGCGGTCAGATCGCCGTCGAAGGCTTTGGCCGGATCGAAATAATCGAGCGCGCGGGTGATCAGCAGATAGGTGTTCGCGTCGAAGTAGTCGGCGAATTTGTCGCCCTGGTAGCGTAGATACGACTCCACCTCGAACTCGACGTCGAAGTTGAAGTTGTACTCGTCCACCGCGCCTTCCGCGCGGCGCAGCGCCCGGCCGAATTTCTCGGCCATGTCGTCGTCCGACAGATAGGTGATGTGGCCGATCATCCGCGCGACGCGCAGGCCGCGTTTCGGCTTCACGTTGTGCGCGTAGTAGTTGCCGCCGTGGAAGTCGGGGTCGGACAGGATCGCCGAGCGCGCCACCTCGTTGAAGGCGATGTTCTGCGCGGAGAGCTTCGGCGTGGAGGCGACCACGATGCAATGGCCGACGCGCTCCGGATACATCATGCTCCACGCGAGCGCCTGCATGCCGCCGAGGCTTCCGCCCATCACCGCGGCAAAGCGGGTGATGCCGAATTCATCGGCGACGCGCGCCTGGGCATTGACCCAGTCTTCGACCGTCACGACGGGAAACGTCGCGCCGTACGGCTTGCCGGTGGCCGGATCGATGCTCATCGGGCCGGTCGAGCCGAAGCACGAGCCCAGGTTGTTCACGCCGATCACGAAGAACTGGTTGGTGTCGAGCGGCTTGCCCGGACCGACCATGTTGTCCCACCAGCCGATGTCCTTCGGATTGTCGGCATACACGCCCGCCACATGATGCGAAGCGTTGAGCGCGTGACACACCAGCACGGCATTGCTGCGTGCGGCGTTGAGCGTGCCGTAGGTCTCGACCATCAGGTCGTAACCGGCGAGCGAACTGCCGTTCTGCAAGCGCAGCGGCTCGCTGAAATGCATTTTTTGGGGAGCGACGATACCGATCGATTCCATTCATTCCGCCATTTAACAAAGCAGGGCGGCTAGACGGCGTCGGCAAAGCACGGAGGAGGCGACTGTGTGCGGGGCTGACGACCTCTTTAGCCGCATTTGTAATGAACCCCGGGATGGTTCCCGGCAGTTCGCGCGCCCGCAATCGAGTCAGCAAATCGGCGCGTCGGATGTTCAAGGTGTTCTGCATTGCGGCCTCAAGTGCATCGAGGGGCCGCAGTCAGGCGCAAAGTATAGCGGAAATTCTCACGCGGCAGCATCGTAGACGCTCGCATGAAGCCGCGCATGCCCGCGCGGGCTACTGAAGAATCAGCAGCAACTGGGCGTCGGCGTGTTCAGCGGGCGGGCGCGCAAAGCCGCTGCGCACGTAGCGGTGCCAGCGGCCGATGATATAGCTCAGCAGCAGGCTCGCGCGGATCGCCGGATCGTAGCTGGCGGGCAGCGGGACACCATGGTTCACGCTCCCGGCGCTCGCGCCGGCAGGTGCATCGGCAGTTGCACCCGCCTCCATTTGAGCGAGCCGCAGACACTGCTTCAACGACGCTTCGACCCGCTCCAGCATCTGATTGACGCGTTCGGTGAGCCGCTCATGCTCGCCGACCAGCGCCTCGCATGTCAGCACGCGCGTCATGCCGGGATTCCTCGCGGGGAAATTGAGCAGCATCAGCGCGATCGAACGCGCTTGCAGGACGCCGTTGCTTTCCTTGTCGGCGATCTGGTTGATCAGGCCGAAGATGGTTTGTTCGATGAACTCGATCAGCCCTTCGAACATTTGCGCCTTGCTGGCGAAATGCCGGTACAGCGCGGCTTCCGAGACGCCCAGGCGGGCGGCGAGCGCCGCCGTGGTGATCTTTTCGTTCTTCGGCGCCTCCAGCATCGCGGCGAGCGTCTGGAGGATGTGCACGCGGCGCTCGCCCGGCTTCAGGCGCGGCGCGCGCGGGTTTGCCGCGGGGTCGGGCTCGTGTTCGGCTACGGCTTCGTCAGGCTTGTCGATCGGCTGCATGTCTGTCGTCCCTTCAGTCGCACCGAGCGGGTGCCCAGTCGTAACGATTTTAACGAACGAATGCACTGGTCGACATAGTGCGGCCGGCCGGTGCCCGGCAGACGCGTCGGCACGCCGTCCGCATGCGGCTTGCGCGGCAGATGGCCAGTGATCCACACGGTGCGGATGCCGAGCCGCCGATAGTTCTTCAGATGCGAACGCGTGTCTTCGACGAGGATCGCGTCTTTGAGCGACACGTGCGCGTCGCGCATCGCCTTGCGCAGCATGGCGTGGTCGGGTTTGGCGCGCCAGCCGCGCCGGTCGCGCATGTGCTCGATCGCGATCACTTGCTCGAACAGGCGCTCGCTGCCCAGTTCGGCCAGCACGGCGCGCGCATAGGCTTCCGGGGCGTTGGTCAGCACGATCTTGCGGCCCGGCAGCGCCGCGACGAGGCGCGCGATCCCGCGCTCATGGCGGATCATCGAACCCAGATCGGCAAACGTGTGCACGACCTTGAGGAAATCGTTCGGATCGAGCGGATGGTGCCGCGCGAGCCCAAGCAAGGTCGCGCCGTAGCGCTGCGTGTAGCCGTTGCGCAGGCGGTTGGCTTCGTCGATCTCGACTTGCAGCGCGTCGATGATGTACTGCGTCATCGCGTGGTTGATCGCCGGAAAGATTGCGTGCGACGCGTGGTGCAGCGTGTTGTCGAGATCGAACAGCCAGACCGGACGCCCGCCTGCGATGTGCGGACGACGGCGCCGGAAAGTGGGAGTGCGCATGATAAGAGGAGCCGGCTAGCGGCGTGCTGCCGCGCCGCGCGGCGAACGCGAGCGGTTCGCGTTGCGGGCTGCGGCAGGACAGGGATGTTTATTTTCGCGCGCTTGGGCGGCGCGTGGCGTACCGATCGACGTCGCGAGCACGGATGGGCACAGGCAAGGGGACATGCATGGCGCGCAGGTTGAGCGCGCCATGCATGCCATGCCTGAGGCGGGGATCAATGCGAACGGATCATCGTGCCGAACGGTTGTTCGGTGAGAATTTCCAGCAGTACGGAATGCTCGATCCGGCCGTCGATGATGTGTACCGAACGCACGCCGCTCTTCGCCGCATCCAGTGCCGACGAGATTTTCGGCAGCATGCCGCCGGAGATCGTGCCGTCGGCGAACAGGCCGTCGATTTCACGCGCCGACAGGTCGGTGAGCAGATTGCCTTCCTTGTCCATCACGCCTGGGATGTTGGTCATCATCACGAGCTTTTCGGCGTTCAGCACGACTGCCAGCTTGCCTGCGACCAGATCCGCATTGATGTTGTACGACAGGCCGTCTTCACCGAAGCCGATCGGCGAGATCACCGGAATGAACGCGTCGTCCTGCAGCGCCTTCACGACCGCCGGATTGATCGCCTCGACTTCGCCGACCTGGCCGATATCGACATACTGGCCGGGATTGTCGCGATCCGGCATCAGCATCTTGCGCGCGTGGATCAGGCCGCCGTCTTTGCCGGTCAAGCCTACCGCATGGCCGCCGAAATGATTGATCAGCGTGACGATATCCTGCTGCACTTCGCCGCCGAGCACCCATTCGACGACTTCCATCGTCTCTTCGTCGGTGACGCGCATGCCCTGGATGAACGTGCCCTGTTTGCCGATTTTCTTCAGCGCCTGGTCGATTTGCGGACCGCCGCCGTGCACGATCACCGGATTGATACCGACCAGTTTCAGCAGAATCACGTCGCGCGCGAAGCCTTGCTTCAGGCGCTCTTCGGTCATGGCGTTGCCGCCGTATTTGATGACCACGGTCTTGCCGTGATACTGGCGAATGTAGGGCAGCGCCTCGGCCAGGATTTCAGCCTTCAGGGTGGGCGCAATCTGCGAAAGGTCGGGAAGCTCGGACATGGCGGCAGGCTCGGGCACGGGACAGTTGAAACAGGGCGAATTGTACAGGACTGGCGCGCTGCAACAGGGTTTTCGACAGCGCTGCTGGCGGCGGGCGGCGCGTGCTTTGCGCACTGCGCAATCGGCGGTGCCGGCAGGCGGGCGAAGGTGAAGCGTACAGCGATCCGAGCCCGCCCGTGAATAGGCCGGACGGACGACTGACGGAGCCTCGTCAGACGTGGCATCATTTCCTGACCGATGCCTCAGCGAGACCATCCGGCCCGTCATGAAACCGTCTGTCTCCCGTCACGCAAGCAGCGCGCGTTGCCCGCGCTGCGGCAACGCGTTCGATTGCGCCATGCACGGACAGCCGTTCGACTGCTGGTGCCGCGCCATGCCGGCATTGCCGGCCGACAGGCTGGATCCGAGCGGCCGCTGCTTGTGTCCTGAATGTCTGGCGGCAGAGATCGCACGAGTTGCGCAAGCCGGGTCTGGCGCGGACCGAGCTTGAAACCGGTGCGCTATGGCGATTACGCCGTGCGGACACCGGTCGGTCGCGAGCGCGCTCAGAGCGCGTGCGGCGGCTTCGAGCCAGTTGGCCTGCGCTTGTACGGTGCTAGCGGAAAAATTCCATGCTACCGGCGCGGCATCTCGAGGTGAGTCAGACACGTCCGAACAGGTAAACTGGCGTCATGCATCGGATAACCAACACCGGCCGGGTCAATCTCGGTCATCTGTTCTGGCTGCGCAGCCTCGCCATCATCGGCCAACTGGTGACGATCGCGTTCGTGCAGACCTTCATCGGCGTGCACCTGCCGTTGCCCGCGATGTTGCTCGTGATCTCACTCGAAGTGATCTTCAACGGACTCACCTGGTGGCGCGTCTCGCAGCAACGGCCCGAGTCCAACCTCGAATTGTTCGGCCAGATCTGGGTCGATCTGGGCGCGTTGTCGGCGCTGCTGTTTCTGTCCGGCGGCACGACCAATCCGTTTGTGTCGCTGTATCTGCCGTCTCTCGCGATTGCCGCGGCCGTGTTGCCCTGGCATCTGATGGCGTGGCTCGCGGCGTTCGCGGTGGCCTGCTACGCAGTGCTCGGTTTCGATTCGGTCCCGCTCAATCTCGATAACCCCGCCAATCTGTTCGATTACTATCGCGCCGGCATGTGGGTGAACTTCATGGTCAGCGTCGGCTTGATTGCATGGTTCGTGGCGCGTATGTCGCGAGCGCTGCGGCTACATGACGCAGCGCTCGGCGAGGCCCAGCAGCGCTTGCTGCACGACGAGCGCGCGGTCGCGCTCGGCGTGCAGGCTGCCACCGTCGCGCACGAAATCGGCACGCCGCTGTCTACCATTGCGATCCTGTCGGAAGAATTGCGCGGCGCCGCGCGCACGGATCAGGGCCTCGCGCCCTATGCCGCCGATCTCGAACTGCTCGAACAGCAAATGACGTTATGTACCTCGGCGCTCGCGCGGCTGCGCAGCCGCGCATCGACGCCGAGCAATCGGCAACGCGTCGCCGAGTGGCTCGAATCGTTCGGTGAACAATGGCGCTTGCGCCATCCGCATGTGAAATTCGAACGGCTCGGCGTGCCGCCTGCGGAGGTCAGCCTTGACGACACGGTTGCCGTCAGCCAGATTCTCACGATTCTGCTGGACAACGCAGCGCGTGCTAGCCGCGATCGTGTGACGCTGGCATGCAGGCTCGCGATGCAGGGCGACCAGATCGAATTCGAAGTATGCGACGCGGGCCCCGGCATTCCGCCGGCGCTGCGCGGTTCGCTCGGCGCGATGCCGGTCGACAGTACACAGGGCGGACACGGCGTGGGTCTTTACCTGGCATTCTCTGCGGCAGCGCGTCTGGGCGGTTCGATCGAACTGACCGACGTCAGTGAGATCAAGCCGCGTGGTACGCGCGCGGTGCTGCGGCTGCCGCTCGCGGCACACAAAATATCCGGCACGGGCCGTCGCGGCGCCGCGCCATCCAACACGGAGAAACAGGCATGAGCGATATGAATTTTCTGGTGATCGACGACGACGAGGTGTTCTCCGGCATCCTCGCCCGCGGTCTGACTCGGCGCGGCTACACGGTGGCCGAAGCGCACAACGCGGACGAGGCGATCAAGCTCGCGAACCTGCAGAAGTTCGGCCAGATTACGGTTGACCTGCACCTGGGCAACGATTCGGGCCTCACGCTCGTCGCGCCGTTGCGCGACTTGCAGCCGGACGCGCGGATGCTGGTGCTGACCGGCTATGCGAGCATCGCCACCGCGGTGCAAGCGGTGAAAGACGGCGCGGATAACTATCTGGCGAAACCCGCCAACGTCGAAACGATTTTGTCGGCGCTGCAAAGCGAAGCGAGCGCATTGCAAGCTGAAGAGGCGATCGAGCATCCCACGCCGCTGTCGGTCGCGCGTCTCGAGTGGGAGCATATTCAACGCGTGCTCGCTGAGCACGGCGGCAATATTTCGGCGACCGCGCGTGCGCTGAACATGCATCGTCGAACGTTGCAGCGCAAGTTGGCCAAGCGGCCGGTCAAGCAGTAAGCGCCGGGTCTTTCGTTAGCAAGCCAGAACGCCAGGCGGGCTGCCTTTCGCAAGGCAGCCCGCTTTTTTTACGCCTCACACAAGATGCGATGAGGCGCAGGTTCTAATGCAACATCAGCGACATCACAGCACGTAACGCGAGAGGTCTTCGTCCTCGGCAACTTCATTTAGCGCGCGATCGACATAGGCCGCGTCGATCTTGACTGTCGTACCCGAATGATTGCCGGCCGAGAACGAGACTTCTTCGAGCAGCTTTTCGATCACCGTGTACAAGCGGCGCGCGCCGATATTCTCGGTTTTCTCGTTCACCGAAAATGCGATTTCCGCGAGACGGCGGATGCTGTCGTCGGCGAATTCGAGGTGCACGTCTTCGGTTTCGAGCAGCGCCTGGTATTGCTTGACGAGGCTTGCATCGGTGGCGACCAGGATCGCTTCGAAATCGCCGACCGACAGCGAATCCAGTTCGACCCGAATCGGGAAACGGCCTTGCAGCTCCGGAATCAGATCGCTCGGCTTCGCCAGATGAAACGCGCCGCTCGCGATAAACAGGATGTGATCGGTCTTCACCATGCCGTACTTGGTGCTGATCGTGGTGCCTTCGACGAGCGGCAACAGATCGCGCTGCACGCCCTGGCGCGACACCTCGCCGCCGCCCGCTTCGTTACGCGACGCGATCTTGTCGATCTCATCCAGAAACACGATGCCGTTCTGCTCGACGTTCTGTACCGCCCTGGTTTTCACCTCTTCGTCGTTGAGCATCTTGCCGGCTTCTTCGTCGGTGAGGACTTTCAGCGCTTCCTTCACCTTCATCTTGCGGCGCGTTTTCTTGCCGCCGCCTATGTTGGCGAACATCGAGCGGATCTGCTCGGTCATGTCTTCCATGCCCGGCGGCCCCATGATGTCCATGCCGATTTGCGGCTGTTCGACGTCGAGTTCGATTTCCTTGTCGTCGAGCAGGCCTTCGCGCAGGCGCTTGCGGAAGGTCTGGCGCGTGGGGCTGCTTTCATCCACGGTGTCCGCGACGCTCGAGCTCGCGCCGAAACCGACCGGGCGCGCGGTGGGTAGCAGGATGTCGAGAATGCGGTCCTCGGCCTGATCTTCGGCCTTGCTTCGCACCTTGCGCATTTCCGTTTCGCGCGTCTGCTTGATCGAAATCTCCATCAGATCGCGCACGATGCTGTCGACGTCGCGGCCTACATAGCCGACTTCGGTGAACTTGGTGGCCTCGATCTTGATGAACGGCGCGTCGGCCAGTTTCGCCAGACGCCGCGCGATTTCGGTTTTGCCGACGCCGGTCGGTCCGATCATCAGAATGTTCTTCGGCGTGATTTCCTGACGCAGCGGTTCCTCGACCTGCTGACGGCGCCAGCGGTTGCGCAATGCCACCGCCACTGCTTTCTTCGCGCGGCCTTGGCCGATGATGTGCTTGTCGAGTTCCGAGACGATCTCGGCAGGGGTCATGGTACTCATCGCGGGTCCTTACTCGATCGTCTCGATGACGCGGTTGTGGTTCGTATAGATGCACATGTCGCCGGCAATCTCCAGCGACTTCTCCACGATTTCGCGTGGCGACAACTCGGTGTTGTCTGCGAGCGCTTTCGCAGCGGCTTGCGCGTAGGCGCCGCCTGAACCGATTGCGCAGATGCCGCCTTCCGGGTCGAGCACGTCGCCGTTACCGGTGATGACGAGGGTGGTGGTGGCGTCGGCGGCAATCAGCATGGCTTCGAGCCGGCGCAGCATGCGGTCGGTGCGCCAGTCTTTCGCGAGTTCGACGGCCGCGCGCGTCAGGTTGCCCTGATGTTTTTCCAGCTTCGCTTCGAAGCGGTCGAGCAGCGAGAAGGCGTCGGCCGTACCGCCGGCGAAGCCGACCAGCACCTTGCCGTTATAAATGCGCCGGACTTTCTTCGCGCCACCCTTCATGACGATGTTGCCCAGCGTCACCTGGCCGTCGCCGCCGAGCGCGACCTTGTCGCCGCGGCGCACGGAGACGATCGTCGTGCCGTGAAATTGCTCCATATGCGTTCCTCTTTGCAAAACGGGTAGGACGCGGCAGCGCAGCGCTACCGCATGAATCCGGGAAGCGGACGGCGCGCGACGTGAAAAACCCAACCGGCCGGCGCGCGCTCGTGCAACGCATGTCCGGTTTATTTTAGGGCGTGCGCGGTCATATCAAGAGCCGGCAAATGGCATAAGACAAAATACACGCGACAAGGAGGGTGCACGGCGGAGGGGGGAAGAGACGGGGGCAGGTCCGGCGCGGTGTGGACCCACAGCCCGGCGGAGGATCGGCGCCGTGTTTCCAGCGAACGCTACAAAGGTGTCGCGCACAAAGAAAAAGGCGCACGGCTCACCGTGCGCCTCTCGACGAAGCAGCGTAACAGGGCGCGGAGCCGAGGCCGCGCCGCAGGCGTTCAATCGCCGAACAGCTTCTGGCGCAGTTCGCGGCGTTCCTGTGCTTCGAGCGACAGGGTGGCCGTGGGCCGTGCGAGCAGACGCGGGATGCCGATTGGTTCGCCGGTTTCTTCGCACCAGCCGTAATCGCCCGAATCGATGCGCGCGAGCGATTGCTGCACCTTCTTCAGCAGCTTGCGCTCGCGGTCGCGCGTGCGCAGTTCCAGCGCATGCTCTTCCTCGATCGTTGCGCGATCGGCCGGGTCCGGCACGATTACCGTTTCGCGCAGGTTCTCGGTCGTCTGGCCGGCATTGCGGAGAATCTCCGCCTGCAGCTGTTCGAGCTTGTTCTTGAAGAAAGCGAGCTGATCCTCATTCATGTAATCCTTGTCGCTCATCTTCAGGATTTCGGCTTCGGTCAAGAGTCGTTTCGTCGTCATCTGGCTTGCTTCTTCAATGTGAGGCAAAACTCTTACATAGTGCCCGCACTTTCGTGTTGCCCGCAAAGGCGCTTCTAGACGCTCAATGAGCGCAGGGCGAACACGGACGATGGACTGTCGTGACGCCGAAGCGCCGGGCGTCGATACGCCGAGCGCCTACGCGCTGGGCGCTGCTACGCCAATGCGGGGCCGAACTCCTCTGGAAACCGATTCTCAAGTGCTCCTGAGGCAGTGCTCACCGGCAGCGCACCCCCCGTTCAGGCTGTGCCAGCCGGCATTGTCGGCGTGTTTCCGGACAAGATTTTCCGGCGCCATTTCGAGCCCGGCGCGGGATACGCGCTGACCGGGCAATTCGTTGTCATTCTCCAGTGGGCACGTATTGTAACTGAATCACAATCCTGCACCGCAACTGGTGGAAATCCCGCTGCAGCGCGCTGATATCCCGAAAATATAACGCGCGGACGACCAAAAAGCGATGGTCGTGCACGCTTTAATACAGCAGGGTTTTCACGCGCTTTTCATACGCACGACTTTTCAGCAGCCTTTCGGCCGTGTCCGGCGCATTCGGCAGACGATTGACGTGGCGCCCATGTCGTCGAAAGCCCCCGCGGCCGAATGGAGCGGCACGGCACGTGCCGCCGCCGCCCGCACCTTACGCCAGACAGGCGTTCAGACCGTCGGTGATCAGGTCTTGCGGCAGTTCGATGCCGATGAACACCATCTTGTTGGTCTTTTTCTCGATCGGCTGCCATTTCGCGGCCAGATCGCTGCCCATCATCTGATGTACCCCCTGGAAGACGACCTTGCGATCGACGCCCTTCATGTACAGCACGCCCTTGTAGCGCAACAGACGCTCGCCATAGATCTGCAGAATGCCGCCGAGGAAGTCTTCGAGCTTGTTCGGGTCGAACGCGCGGTCGCTGCGGTAGACGAACGATTTGATCTTGTCGTCGTGGTGCGCGTGGTGATGATTCGTGTGATCGTGGCCTTCGTGATCGCAATGGCCGTGGTCGTGATCGCAGTTTGCGTGATCGTCGTGGGTATGGCCGTGCTCGTCATGCGCGTGAGCATGGCTGTGCGCGTGTTCGTCTTCGGCGAGGAAGTCCGGATCGATCTCGAGCTTCGAATTCAGGTTGAAGCCGCGCAGGTCGAAGATTTCCTTGATGTCCGCCTCGCCGAAATTGACGAGCTTGATCGCCGCCCTCGGATTCATGTGCAGGAGGCGATGACGTAGATCGCCCACGTGCTGTTCGTCGACCAGATCGCCCTTGGTGATGAACAGGCGATCGGCGAAACCGACCTGGCGTTGCACCACTTCGTGCTCGTCCAACTGCTGATTCGCGTGCTTCGCATCGACCAGCGTGATGATCGCGTCGAGCAGGAATTCGTCGGCGATCTGGTTATCCATGAAGAACGTTTGCGCGACCGGACCCGGATTCGCGAGACCGGTGGTCTCGATCACGACGCGGTCGAAATCCAGCTTGCCGGACTGTTTCTGCTCCGCCAGATCGCCCAGCACGCGCGCGAGATCGCCGCGGATCGTGCAGCAGATACAGCCGTTGCTCATCTGGATGATCTGCTCGCTCGTGTTCTGCACGAGAATTTCGTTGTCGATGTTTTCTTCGCCGAACTCGTTTTCGATCACGGCGATCTTCATGCCGTGCTTTTCGTTCAGGATGCGCTTGAGCAGGGTGGTTTTGCCGCTGCCGAGAAAGCCGGTCAGGATAGTGACGGGGATCATATGGGTCGCCTGTATGTACGTGAATCTGTGCGTAATTGGGGGTTTAAGCGGGCGCCTACTCCGGGTGCATACACCGGGTGCGGCGGCCTCGTGGCGCGCAGCCCGGTCTAGCCGGCTATTGAAACATATCTGTCAAGCCGGCGCTGGCGGTGAGGTTCGAACCTGCGTTTGCCCACGCCGCCAGCGCGGGAAATAACCCTGAAACTATGGGCGATCAGGCGATTTGCAACAATAGGCCTTTCAGGTATTCGCCTTCCGGGAATGCGGTGAGCAACGGATGGTCGACCCCCGCGCCGAGCCGCTTGAGAATCCGCGCATCCACGCGCGCGTCGGCCGCGGCGCTCGAGACGATTTTCTGGAAAAGTTCGGAGTCGATCGCGCCGGAACACGAATAGGTGAACAACAGGCCGCCCGGGCGCAGCAGCTTCAGGCCGGTCAGGTTAATGTCCTTGTAGGCGCGCGACGCACGGTCCACATGTTCACGCGACGGCGCAAATTTCGGCGGGTCGAGCACGATCAGGTCGAAGCGCTCGCCGTCGTCGTAAAGGCGGCGCAGGGTCTTGAACGCGTCGGCGTCGAGCCACGTGGCGCGCTCGGCATCGAAACCGTTGGCCGCGACGTTCTGCTGCGCGAGCGCCAAGGCCTCGCCCGACGAATCGATCGACACCACGCGTTTGGCGCCGCCCTTGAGCGCTGCCAGCGAGAAGCCGCCGGTATAGCAGAAGCAGTTCAGCACGTCGCGATCCTGCGCGAGCTGCTGCACCAGCAGGCGATTGTCGCGCTGATCGACGTAGAAGCCGGTCTTGTGGCCGTTGCGCACGTCGACGTGATAACGCACGCCGTTTTCGCTCGAAATCAGCTTCTCCGACGGCGCTTCACCCGCCAGCACGCCGGTGATCTGTTCGAGCCCTTCTTTCTGGCGGATCGACACGTCCGAGCGTTCGTAGACGTTCGGGCAGCCGGTCGCGCCGGTCAGCGCCGCGACGATCGCCTCCTTCCACGCCTCGACGCCCGCCGCCATGAACTGGCAGACGAGCTGGCTGCGCTGGCCTTCGTCCTCGGCGACGTAGTGGTCGACGATCAGGCCGGGGAGGCCGTCGGCTTCGCCGAAAATCAACCGCACGGCGCCGGTGTCGTGCACCATCGTCTGACGATGCGCGAGCGCGCGTTGCACGCGGCGCTTGAAGAAAGCGTGATCGATCGGCTCGGTTTCGTCGAAGCTCCACACGCGGGCGCGGATCTGCGAATGCGGGCTATAGGCGGCGCGTGCGAGGAAACGGCCGTCGTGCGCGCGCACCAGCACGGTGGCGCCGGCAGCGGGATTGCCGTCGACACGATCGATCGCATTGGCATAAACCCACGGATGGCGGCGCAGCAGCGACTTTTCTTTCGACGGTTTGAGCGTAACGGTATTCATCAGGGTGTCAGCAGAGCAATAAGCAATAGGCCGCGTGCATGGCGCACACGGCGATGAAGCGAAGGTGAAGACAGCAACCGCTAAAAGCGGAATCAGTCGCGTTTTTTGGCGCGCGGATGCGCCTGATCGTAGACGTGCGCGAGATGCTGGAAATCGAGCGCGGTGTAGACCTGAGTGGCGGTGATGCTGGCGTGGCCGAGCAGTTCCTGCACCGCGCGCAGGTCGCCGCTCGATTGCAGCACATGCGTGGCGAACGAATGCCGCAACACGTGCGGATGCACGTTGGCGGGAATGCCGGCGACCAGCGCCGTGCGCTTCACCCGGTCACGCACCACGTTCGGCGACAGACGATTGCCGCGCGCCGACAGGAACAGCGGATGCGGATCGTGCTTCACCATCTGGTCGCGCACTTCGAGCCATGCGCGCAAGGCCTCGAGCGCCTTGCTGCCGACCGGCACGATGCGGCGCCGGTTGCCCTTGCCGAGCACTTCGACTTCGGCGGAATCGGGCTTGAGCCAGCCTGCGGAGCGGTAGCCGTCGGCATCGGCGAAACGGGCGTCGAGGCC
The DNA here is from genome assembly GCF_003353175.1 of Paraburkholderia lacunae. Lineage (GTDB taxonomy): Bacteria > Pseudomonadota > Gammaproteobacteria > Burkholderiales > Burkholderiaceae > Paraburkholderia > Paraburkholderia lacunae. Next base: position 116,487 of record NZ_QHKS01000002.1, read on the forward strand.
AACCAGTTCGGACAGGCGCAGGCCCGACGAGTAGAACAGCTCCAGCATCGCGTGATCGCGCAAACCCTCGAGCGTGGCGGCGGGCGGGCTTTCCATCAGACGCATGGCGTCGTCGACGGAAAGCGCTTTGGGCAAGGTCCTCGCCTGTTTCGGCGCGCGTACGGTGGCGACCGGGTTGGCCGGCAAGGCGACGCGGCCCGCGAACCAGCGATAAAATGCGCGCCACACCGAGAGCCGATGGCTGATCGAGCGCGCCGTCAGCCCACCCGCATGCGCGCGCGAGACGGCGCCGCGAATATCGACGGCAGTGAGGCTTTCGAGCGGCCGGCCCTTGGCCAGCAGCTTCAGTTCCGCGAGTTCGTGGGTGTAGCCGCGCAGCGTATGTACCGACAGCCGCCGCTCGTGTTCGAGGTTCGACAGATAGGCGGCGATCGGGTCGGCTTCGGTCACGATGGGCGGTGGTTGGGCGGATCGGCGTGGAATCGGTGTGGAATCGGCGCGCGATCAGCGCGGCAGCAGACGGCTCAGCGCCGCGCTTGCCAACGCGGCGATCTGCGTCAGGAAATCGGTGGCCATGCCTTCATGGAAGCGGCGCGGATCGGCTGAGCCCATCACCAGCAAGCCGAAGGTGGGCGTTTCTTCCTTGCCTTCGGGGTCGCGCAGCGCGAGCAGCGCGATCGACTCGGTGACGTGCGCGGATCCGCTGGCGTTATCGGCCGCCGGCGCCGCGTCGTCCGCGACCGCCGACACTGCCGGCGCCAGCCACTGTGCCGCTTCGAAGCCGGTGTTCGCGCCGCAATACGGCGTGGTGAGACTGTTCGCGAAGATCCGCACTTCCTCGCCGACGTGGCGCGCGAAGTCGGCCTGGGTGTACGGTTCGGCGATGTCCCACACACGCAGCGCGGCTTGCGGCACATCGAAAATCTCGCGCAAGCCGTAGGCGATCGTGCGCGGCAGCGCGTAAGGATCGCGCTCGGCCATCACGCGGATGGTCCAGCGATTGAATTTCGACGCGATGCTGTCGTTCTCGTGGCCATAGCGCAGCAGCTCGGCGAGGCGCCGTTCGAGCAGTTTGTTCTTGTCGCGCAGCATTTCCATCTGCCGTTCCTGCAGCGACACCGCGGCTTTGCCGTGCGGGTTCGCAAGCCGGATGGCCGCGAGCATTTCCGCGTGTTCGGCGAAGAATTCGGGATTGGCGAGCAGATATTCGGCGACTTCGCGATCGTTCATGGTTTCGGCTAAAGGACTACGGGACGACGCCCTCGGGCGGCGCATCGGTCAATGGGTTGAGTGGGAGGCGAGCTGGTTGGCCGGTTAGTCGGTTGGTCGGCTAATCGGCCAATTCGATTTCGCCTTCGAAAACGGTTGCCGCCGGGCCGGCCATCAGCAGCGGCGCGCCGTCCTGCGTAATGTCCCACGAAATCGTCAGCTTGCCGCCGTGCGTGTGCACGAGGACCGGCGCATCGAGCAGCCCGCGGCGGATGCCGGCGGCCACCGCCGCGCAAGCGCCCGTGCCGCACGCCAGCGTTTCGCCGGCGCCGCGCTCGTAGACGCGCAGTTTGATTTCGCTGCGGCCGACGATCTGCATGAAGCCCGCATTCACTCGCTGCGGGAAACGTGCATGCCGCTCGATCACCGGGCCGTCGGTAAGCACCGGGAAATCTTCGACGTCGTCCACCACCTGCACGGCGTGCGGATTGCCCATCGACACCGCCGAGATCCAGCGTGTCGCGCCGTTCACCTCGAGCGGCCAAAGCGTGTCGGCGCCTTCGCCTCGGCCTTCGAGACCCTTGGTGGCGAACGGCACGCGCTCCGGGTCGAACACCGGCGTGCCCATGTCGACCAGCACCTCGCCGTTCTCCTGCATGGTCAGCGTGATGGTGCCGTTCTGAACCTGCACGCGCACGCTGCGCTTGTCGGTCAAGCCGGTATCGCGCACGAACTTGACGAAGCAGCGCGCGCCATTGCCGCAATGCTCGACCTCGCCGCCGTCGCAATTGAAGATGCGATAGCGGAAATCGACGCCTTCGAGCGTGGGCTTTTCGACCAGCAGCAACTGGTCGGCGCCGACGCCGAAATGCCGGTCCGCGAGCGCGCGCACCCGTTCCGGTGTCAGGTTGACCGGTTGGGTGTAGCCGTCGAGCACGACGAAGTCATTGCCCGCGCCGTGCATTTTGGTGAATTTCAGTTTCATCACGCTATTGTAAGTGACGCGCCGGCAGGTGCGCCGAACTCCGCGCTATTTCAGCGTTTCGGCGCCGTTTCGACGCGATGTGCTCAGTACACGCTCGGCTGACCCGGCGGTCGGGTCTTGAAGCGCTTGTGAACCCAGTAATACTGCTCGGGGATGTGGGGAATATGTTCTTCGAGAAAGGCGTTCATGCGGCGCGCATCGGCATCCTCGTCGCCGGTGGGGTAGTTATCCCACGGCTTGAACACCTTCAGAAGGTAGCCCTTGTAGTTCGGCAGCACTTCGCCGATGAACGGCACCACCTGCGCGTGTCCGACTTCGGCGAGCCGTCCGACGGCCGTCAGCGTGCATGCCTGTACGCCAAAGAACGGCACGAACGTCGAGTTGCGCATGCCGTAGTCCATGTCGGCGCCGAGCATGACGGGCTTGCGGTCGCGCAGCCAGCGCAGCACGATGCGCGCGCTGTCAGCACGGCTTGCCATATCCGCGCCAAAGCGGCCGCGCGCGGCTATCGCCACGTCGTCGAGCACTTTGTTGGACATCGGCTGATAGAGCGCGCCGCACTGCCGGCGCAGTGCGTGATTAATGAACACAGAGCCTGCCTCGATACCGACGAAATGCGCGCCAAGCAATAGGGTGGGCGGCATGTCGGGATCGAGCAGGTCGATCTCGCTATCCACCTGCACGAGCTTTTCGAGCTTCTTCGCAGAGCCGAACCATTGCACGCTGCGCTCCACATAACTGCGAATCGCATGGCGGAAGTGTTTCTGCGCGATCTCTGCGCGGTGCTCCTCGCTCCATTCCGGGAAACACAAGCTCAGGTTGATATGAACGATGCGCTTACGCTTGCTGGGGATCTGATAGAGCAGCCAGCCAAGCCCATCGCCCATTCTTGCAACGAGGCCGTACGGCAGCAGCGCTAAAAATTTCAGCAGCCCAATGGCCAGGTGGGCACCAATACGACTCAGCATGCCGGCCCTCCGCGTGGGGCGTCGAGCGACGCTTTGCTCAAGAAACCTGGAAACGGGTTGAAATACGGCACGAGTGGACACTCTGTGACAATCAAAGGAAGTCGCTATAATAAAGGCTTCGCCGAGTTAATAGACAACTTGCGGGGCGAAGCTGCCAGGCGCGCGATCCATGTGGGGCGCGTCTGACGGTCATGTAATCCGCTAAAGCGTCGCCGCTTCAAGGCTCCCGAAGCTGGCTACGTGAAACTCAACCGTAACCACACAACAGGAGTCTGCAACGTGGCAAACGATTATCTCTTTACTTCCGAATCCGTGTCCGAAGGCCATCCCGACAAAGTCGCGGATCAGATTTCGGACGCAATCCTCGACGCAATCCTGACGCAAGACAAGTATTCGCGTGTCGCGGCCGAAACGCTGTGCAACACGGGTCTGGTCGTGCTGGCCGGTGAAATCACCACCACCGCGAACGTCGATTACATCCAGGTCGCGCGCAACACGATCAAGCGCATCGGCTATGACAACACCGAATACGGCATCGACTACCGCGGTTGTGCGGTGCTCGTCGCATACGACAAGCAGTCGCCGGACATCGCCCAAGGCGTGGACCGCGCGCACGACAACAACCTCGATCAAGGCGCCGGCGACCAGGGCCTGATGTTCGGCTACGCGTGCGAAGAGACGCCGGAACTAATGCCGCTGCCGATTCACCTGTCGCACCGTCTGGTCGAGCGTCAGGCGAATCTGCGCCGCGACGGCCGTCTGCCCTGGCTGCGTCCGGATGCGAAGTCGCAAGTCACTGTGCGTTACGTCGACGGCAAGCCGCATTCGATCGACACCGTCGTGCTGTCCACGCAACATTCGCCGGACATCGATCTGGCTACGCTGCGCGAAGCCGTGATCGAAGAAGTCATCAAGCCGACGCTGCCGGCCGAGCTCATCAAAGGCGACATCAAGTTCCTGGTGAACCCGACCGGCCGGTTCGTGATCGGCGGTCCGCAAGGCGATTGCGGTTTGACCGGCCGCAAGATCATCGTCGATACGTACGGCGGTGCGGCGCCCCACGGCGGCGGTGCGTTCTCGGGCAAGGATCCGTCGAAGGTCGACCGTTCGGCGGCGTATGCCGGCCGTTACGTGGCGAAGAACATCGTTGCCGCTGGTTTGGCGTCGCGCTGTCTGATTCAGGTGTCGTACGCGATCGGCGTGGCACAGCCGACTTCGGTGATGGTCAATACGTTCGGCACGGGCCGCGTGTCGGATGCGACGATCACGAAGCTCGTGCAGGAGCATTTCGATCTGCGTCCGAAGGGCATTATCCAGATGCTCGACCTGCTGCGCCCGGTCTATGAGAAGAGCGCGGCCTACGGCCATTTCGGCCGTGAAGAGCCGGAATTCACGTGGGAAGCCACGGACAAGGCTCTGGCGCTCGCCGAAGCCGCCGGCACGGAACCGGTCGCCGCGCTCGCAGAATAAGCGCACGCAGTTCGCTCTAACGAAAAACCCCGCCGGCGTGAGCCAGGCGGGGTTTTTTTATTGGCTTTGCCGACTCTGGGCTTGCCGTAGGGCGGACGGTCCTGACGCCGCACAGCAAGCGCGGCTACGGGCCGTGCTGTATGTGCTCGCCGCAAACAGGCTGCGGGTCGACGGTGCGCTTGGCGGTTGACTTACAACTGGTTGCTAGTTTTTCGGGCAACCGGTTGCTGTGTAGAGGAATGACAACGACAAACGGCCTGCCGGCAGGGCGCTGCATCGCAGCATAGGTAAGTGTCCCGCATCGCCGTGTAAGTTCTACACTGTAAGGACTGCGTAACCATAAAGCCGAGGATGACATCATGCTGCAATTGTCCCGGCGCCAATTCCTGAAGGTCACCGCGACCACCCTGGCCGGTTCGAGCCTCGCGCTCATGGGCTATTCGCCGGCAGACGCACTCGCCGAGGTCCGACAGTACAAGCTGGCGCGCACCACCGAAACTCGCAACACCTGCCCGTATTGTTCAGTCGGTTGCGGCATCCTCATGTACGGTCTCGGCGACAACGCGAAGAACGCCAAGCCGAGCATCATCCACATCGAAGGCGATCCCGATCACCCTGTCAATCGCGGCACGCTGTGTCCGAAGGGTGCGAGCCTGATCGACTTCATCCATAGCGAGAGCCGTCTGCGGTACCCCGAATATCGTGCGCCGGGCAGCGATGCATGGCAGCGCATCTCGTGGGACGACGCGCTCGATCGCATCGCGAAGCTGATGAAGGAGGATCGCGACGCGAATTTCGTCGAGACGACGGACGACGGCCTGAAGGTCAACCGCTGGCTGACGACCGGGATGCTGGCGGCGTCGGCGAGCAGCAACGAAGTCGGCTATCTGACGCACAAGGCGGCCCGCAGCTGGGGGATGCTCGCGTTCGACAACCAGGCGCGTGTCTGACACGGCCCGACGGTGGCAGGTCTTGCCCCGACGTTTGGCCGTGGAGCCATGACGAACCATTGGGTCGACATCAAGAACGCGGACGTGATCCTGGTGATGGGCGGCAATGCCGCGGAGGCGCATCCGTGCGGTTTCAAATGGGTGACTGAGGCGAAGGCGAACCGCAAGGCACGCCTGATCGTCGTCGATCCGCGCTTTACGCGCACGGCCTCGGTGGCCGACCTTTACGTGCCGATCCGCACGGGCACCGACATCGCGTTCCTCGGCGGCGTGGTCCACTACCTGCTGACGAACGACAAGATCCAGCGCGAGTACGTGCTCAACTACACGGACCTCGCGTTCATCGTGCGCGACGACTTCGCGTTCGACGACGGCATCTACTCAGGATACGACGCGAGCAAGCACGCCTATCCCGACAAATCGAGCTGGGACTATGTGCGTGGCGATGACGGCTTCGTGAAGGTCGACATGACGCTGCAGGATCCGCACTGCGTCTACAACCTGATGAATACGCACTTCGCGCGTTACACGCCCGAGATGGTCGAAAAAATCTGCGGCACGCCGAAGGACAAGTTCCTGAAGGTCTGCGAGATGCTCGCGTCGACGGCGGCGCCGGACCGTGCTGCGACCATCCTGTACGCGCTCGGCTGGACGCATCACTCGGTCGGTGCGCAGATGATCCGCACGGGCGCGATGGTTCAACTGCTGCTCGGCAATATCGGCATTGCCGGCGGCGGCATGAACGCGTTGCGGGGCCACTCGAACATCCAGGGTCTCACGGACCTCGGACTGCTGTCGAACCTGCTGACAGGCTACATGACGCTGCCTTTGCAAGCCGAGCAGGACTTCGAGGCCTACCTGAAGAAACGCGTGCTCCTGCCGCTGCGGCCGAACCAGCTCAGCTACTGGAAGAACTATCGCGCGTTCTTTGTGAGCCTCATGAAGGCATGGTGGGGCGACGCCGCCACGGCCGAGAACAACTGGGGCTACGACTATCTGCCGAAGCTCGACAAGTCCTACGACCTGATGCAGGGGCTCGAGCTGATGTACCACGGCAAGATGAACGGCTACCTCGCGCAGGGCTTCAACCCGCTCGCGGCCGCGCCGAACAAGGCGAAGAACCTGGCTGCGCTGGCCAAGCTCAAGTGGCTCGTCGTGATGGACCCTCTTGCGACCGAAACGTCCGAGTTCTGGAAGAACCATGGCGAGTTCAACGACGTCGACCCATCGAAGATCCAGACTGAGGTGTTCCGTTTGCCGACGACGTGCTTCGCCGAGGAAAACGGCTCGCTCGTCAGCTCGAGCCGCGTGCTGCAATGGCACTGGCAGGGTGGAACGCCGCCGGGCGAGGCGAGGAGCGACCTCGCGATCATGGGGGGCCTGTTCGTGCGCATGCGCAAGCTCTACCAGCAGCATGGCGGCAAGTACCCCGACCCGATCGTGAACCTGAGCTGGCCGTACTCGAACCCCGAGAATCCAACGCCGGAAGAGCTCGCGAAGGAGTACAACGGCCGGGCGCTCGCCGATCTTGCAGACCCGAAAGATCCGACGAAGGTGCTCGTCAAGAAGGGCGAGCAGCTCTCGGGCTTCGCGCTTCTGAAGGACGACGGGACGACGTCGTGCGGCTGCTGGCTGTTCTGCGGAGCGTGGACGCAGGCGGGCAACCAGATGGCGCGGCGCGACAACGCGGACCCGACCGGCATCGGCCAGACGCTCAACTGGGCCTGGGCGTGGCCGGCGAACCGCCGCGTGCAGTACAACCGCGCATCGTGCGATATGAAGGGCAAGCCGTTCGATCCGGCGCGCAAGCTGATCGCCTGGAACGGCAGCGCCTGGAGCGGACCTGACATCGCGGACTTCAAGGCGGACGAGCCGCCCGAGAACGGCATGGGCCCGTTCATCATGCTGCCGGAGGGTGTCGCGCGGTTCTTCGCGCGCGACGCGATGGTGGAAGGACCGTTCCCCGAGCACTACGAGCCGTTTGAAACGCCGCTCGGCTACAACCCCCTCAGTCCAAACAATCCGCTCGCGACGAACAACCCGGCCGCCCGCGTGTTCCCGGGCGACCGCGCGGCGTTCGGCAAGGCGGCGGAGTTCCCGATCGTGGCGACGACGTATCGATTGACCGAGCACTTCCATTACTGGACCAAGCACGTGCGCCTCAACGCGATCCTCCAACCCGAGCAGTTCGTCGAGATCGGCGAGGATCTCGCGAAGGAAGTGGGCGTCGCGAGCGGCGAGCGCGTGAAGGTGTCGTCGAACCGTGGGCACATCGTCGCGGTGGCAGTCGTGACGAAGCGGATCAAGCCGCTCATGGTCGACGGCAAGAAGATCCAGACCGTCGGCATTCCGTTGCACTGGGGCTTCATGGGTCTGGCGAAGCCCGGGTATCTCACGAACACGCTGACTCCGGTAGTCGGCGACGCGAATGCGCAGACGCCGGAATTCAAGTCGTTCCTCGTGAAGGTCGAGAAGGCGTAAGGGGGCAGCGATGGCACTGCAATCATTGGACATCAAGCGCCGCTCGGCCACCACGGTCACGCCGCCTTCCCAGCGTGAACCGTCGACGGGCACGGTGGCGAAGCTCATCGACGTGTCGAGGTGCATCGGCTGCAAGGCGTGTCAGACGGCATGCATGGAGTGGAACGACCTGCGCGACGAGGTCGGCACGAACACCGGCGTCTACGACAATCCGCGCGACCTCACCGAAAACTCATGGACGGTGATGCGTTTCTCTGAATACGAGAATCCGCACGGCGATCTCGAATGGCTGATCCGCAAGGACGGCTGCATGCATTGCGAGGACCCCGCCTGCCTGAAGGCATGCCCGGCGCCGGGCGCGATCGTGCAGTACACGAACGGCATCGTCGATTTTCATGAGGAGAATTGCATCGGCTGCGGCTATTGCGTGACGGCGTGCCCGTTCGACATTCCGCGGATTTCGAAGAAGGACCACCGCGCGTACAAGTGCACGCTCTGCTCCGATCGCGTCGCTGTGGGGCAGGAGCCGGCTTGCGTGAAGACTTGCCCGACGGGCGCGATCATGTTCGGCACGAAGGAGGACATGAAGCAGCACGCGGCCGAGCGCATCGAGGACTTGAAGGAGCGCGGCTTCGAGCACGCTGGGCTGTACGACCCCGCCGGGGTCGGCGGCACGCACGTGATGTACGTCCTGCATCACGCCGACCAGCCCTCGCTCTATCACGGCCTGCCCGACGATCCGCAAATCAGCTCGATGGTGTCGCTCTGGAAGGGTGTGACGAAACCATTCGCACTGGGAATCATGGCGCTCACCGCGCTGGCTGGATTCTTCCATTACACGCGGGTCGGACCGAACGAGGTGTCGGACGAAGACGAGACAGCCGCCCGTGAAGAGGCCCGCAAGATCAAGGAAAAACGGTCAGGAGCGCAATCATGAAGCCCGACGATCCGAACCAGATCGTGCGGTATACGCCGAACGAGCGCACGAACCACTGGATCACGGCAATCACGTTCGTGCTGCTCGCACTTTCGGGGCTCGCACTCTTTCATCCGTCGATGTTCTGGCTTACCGGACTCTTCGGCGGCGGGCAGTGGACGCGCATCCTGCATCCGTACATCGGCGTGGTGATGTTCGTGTCGTTCCTCCTGCTCGCGGTGCGTTTCTGGCGGCATAACTATCTCGATCGCGACGACGTCCAGTGGCTCAAGCACATCGGCGACGTACTCGCGAAGCGCGAGGACGAGCTGCCCGAGGTCGGGCGCTATAACGCCGGGCAGAAGGTGCTGTTCTTCGTCATGGTCGCGTGCCTGATCGTGCTGCTTGCGAGCGGCGTCGTGATATGGCGCGTGTACTTCGGCGGGATGTTCTCGCTCGGCGTCATTCGGTTTGCATCGGTCGTGCATGCATTCGCGGCGTTCGTGCTGATCGTCGGCATCATCGTCCATATCTATGCTGCGATCTGGGTCAAAGGGTCCGTGCGGGCCATGACACGAGGCACCGTTTCGCCAGGATGGGCCAGAAAGCATCATGCGAAATGGTTTCGGGAGAGCGTCAAGTAATCGCCGGGATCGCTCAGGCATGCGAAATTCGAATCGAGGCACCTTCGCAAGATGGGGCACAAGCGCGTCGACACCTATGAGACCGTAGACGTAAGATAGGAACGTCCGCAGTTCTCGTCGGCGTGTTCAGCTTGCACAGTGAGGTGAGCAAGTGATTCAGCGAATCCTGCAGCCCGGAGAGATCGAAGCGCTCGACCAAACCGCTATCCCGCGCATTCGTCTGCCGGATCGCGCCACTGTCTTTGCCGAGCGCGCCGCGCGCCTTCGCAAGCTCGCCGACCACAATCCGATCGCCGGCTACCTCCGCCTCATGGCTACGGTCGTCGACGCACAGCACCAGATTCTCGCAACGTTCTCCGCCAGGCCGCTCGCGCCCAACTCGCTAAAACTCGCTCAAGCGCATTCGATGCCGCTCGCGAGCGCCCTGGCCTCCGAGCGCGACCCCGCCTGGCGCGGCGTGCTGCGGCGCGTCCTCGACGGCGTCGATGCGGCAGGCCCTGTGACGCCCGCGCTCGGCAAGCTCCTCGACGGCCTGCGCGCCATGAGCGACGCCGAACTCGCCGCCGCCGCCGACGCCGTGCTAGCGCTGAGCTTTACGGAAGTCGACCCGGCCACGGCGCCGTTTCTGATGGCCGCGCTGCAGGTTGTCTGGACCGATATCGCGACCCGGCTCGACACGCGCGACATTCCCTATCTCGACACGCCCGGCCTCTGTCCCGTCTGCGGCTCGCCCCCTGTCGCGAGCATTGTGCGGATCGGCGGGCAATATCAGGGTTATCGCTTTCTGCAGTGCAGCCTTTGCGCGTGCGAGTGGCATATGGTCCGCGTCAAGTGCTCGCATTGCGATTCGACCAAGGGCATCGCCTATCACGGCATCGTAGGCGGCGATGCCCTCAAGGCCGAATCGTGCGACGAATGCCATACGTATCGCAAGATCGGCTACCAGGAGAAGGACTACGCGTTCGAGCCGCTCGCCGACGATCTTGCGAGCCTCACGCTCGATCTGCTGATGAGCGAGGCGGGCTTCCAACGCGCGTCGCCGAACCCGCTGCTCTGGCCGCAGTCGAGCGACGCGTAGCCCGGCGGAGGGCGCCATGAAAGAGACCTCCCGTAACGACTTGAACACGCTGTTCGCGCGCTTGCCGTCGGTGGAGCGTCTCATGTCGTCGGTGCCCGTCGCGCCGCTCGTCGCCGAGCATGGCCGCACGCAGGTCCTCGCCGCCATCCGCGCGACGCTCGATGCATGGCGGCGTGGGGTCCGGCTAAGCGCGCTGCCCGAGCGGGACGCCGAGCCGCCTGACGAGGCGTGCATCGCGGCCGACGCCGCCCGCACGCTCGCTGCCGATGCACGGACGCGTCTGCGTCCCGTGTTCAATCTGACCGGCACTGTGCTTCATACCAACCTCGGGCGCGCGCTCCTGCCCGACGAAGCGGTGCACGCCGTCGTCTCCGCGCTCACGCAGCCGGTGAACCTCGAGTTCGATCTCGCGAGCGGCGGGCGCGGCGATCGCGACGATCTCGTTGCCGATCTGCTGTGCGAGCTGACGGGCGCCGAAGCGGCAACGGTGGTCAATAACAACGCGGCGGCGGTGCTGCTCACACTGTCGGCGCTCGCCTCGAGAAAAGAAGTGGTTGTGTCGCGCGGCGAGCTCGTCGAGATCGGCGGAGCGTTCCGCATTCCCGACATCATGGGCCGCGCCGGCGCGAAATTGCACGAGGTCGGCACGACCAACCGCACGCACCTCGCGGACTACGAAGAGGCGATTGGCATGCGAACTGCGCTGCTGATGAAAGTCCATTGCAGCAACTACGCGATCCGCGGCTTCACGGAGTCGGTTGCCATCGGCGAACTCGCACGGCTTGCTCATGCGCGCGGCTTGCCGGTGGCGATCGACCTCGGCAGCGGCACGCTCGTCGACCTGGCGCAATGGGGTCTGCCGCGCGAGACGACCGTGCGCGAATCGGTCGAAGCCGGCGCCGATCTCGTCACGTTCAGCGGCGACAAGCTGCTCGGCGGCCCGCAAGCAGGGCTGATCGTCGGACGTGCCGACCTCGTCGCGAAGATCAAGAAACACCCGCTCAAGCGGGCGCTGCGCGTCGGCAAGCTGACGCTTGCCGCATTGGAACCGGTGCTTCGGCTTTATCGCGCGCCCGAATTCCTGGGCGAGCGGTTGACGACGCTGCGCCTGCTGGCTCGCCCGGCTGCGGAGATCCGCGCGTGTGCCGAACGCGTCCAGCCGGTGTTTGCCCAGGCGCTCGGCGCTGCTTATGTCGTCAGCATCGAGCCGATGTACAGCCAGATCGGCAGCGGGGCGCTGCCCGTCGATCAATTGCCGAGCTACGGGCTGGTCGCGCGCAACGCAAGCGCAAAGCGCAATGGCGGCTCGCTCGCGAAGCTTGAGAAGCGGTTGCGCGAATGGCCGCGTCCGGTGCTGGGCCGGATCTCGGACGACGCGCTCCGGCTCGACCTGCGGTGCCTCGAGGGCCCGCAGGAGGCCGCCTTCGTCGCGCAATGCGCAGAGGCGCACGAATGATTATTGGCACAGCCGGGCATATCGACCACGGCAAGACCACGCTCGTTCATGCTCTGACGGGCGTCGACACCGACCGCCTGAAAGAAGAGAAGGCGCGCGGCATCTCGATCGAGCTCGGCTACGCGTACCGGCCGCTCGACAACGGAGACGTGCTCGGTTTCATCGACGTGCCTGGACACGAGCAGCTCGTGCACACGATGGTTGCGGGCGCTTGCGGAATCGACTTCGCGCTGATCGCGATCGCCGCAGACGACGGCGTGATGCCGCAAACGCGCGAGCATCTTGCGATCCTCCAATTGCTCGGCATTACGCGCGGCGCGATCGCGCTGACCAAGATCGATCGCGTGGAACGCGCGCGTGTCGGGCAAGCGCGCGACGAAATTCGCACGTGGCTCGCGCCGACCATGCTGGCCGATGCGCCCGTCTTCGAGACGCAAGCGCTACAGGCCGGCGACGCCGGTGTGGCCGCGCTCGATGCGCACTTGCGCGAGGCCGCGCTCGCCTGGCGCGCGCGCCGCGACGACGGCTTGTTTCGGCTCGCTGTCGATCGTGTGTTCACGCTCGCGGGCGCCGGGACGATCGTGACGGGCACGGCGTTCGCGGGGCGAGTCAGCGTGGGCGACACGGTGTGGCTCACGCCGCGTGCAGAGCCGGTTCGCGTGCGCAGCGTCCATGTGCAGAACCGGCCGGCGCAGACCGGGCGGGCCGGAGAGCGTTGCGCGCTCAATCTTGCGGGCATTCCGAAGGAGCGGATCGCACGCGGCGACTGGATCGTCGACCGGCGGCTCGTGGCGGCGTCGGAGCGGCTCGACGTCGAATTGACGATGCTGCCCGATGCGGAAATGACGTTGCAGCACTGGAAGCCGCTGCACGTGCACCTCGCCACGATGCATCGCGTTGCGCACGGCACGCTGCTCGAAGGCGAGACGCTCGCCGCCGGGCAGGCTGCGCGCGTTCAACTCGTATTCGACGCGCCGGTCTGCGCGTTGCCGGGCGACCGCTTCATCGTGCGCAACGCCCAGGCGACGCGTACCGTGGGCGGCGGGCGCGTGCTCGATCCGTTCGGGCCGGCGAGGAAACGCCGCACGCCGGAACGGCACGCATGGCTCGACGCGTTGACGGCATGGCTCGAAACGGGGCGTATCGAGCCGCTTCTGGAGCAGTCGCCGCGTGGGATGCTTCGCTCGACGCTCGAGCGGTTGACGGGGAGGGCGCTGGACGACTCCACGTTGCCGGCCGAAGCGCTTGTCGTGCCGCTGCGGGGCTCGCATGAGGGCGAAGCCTGCATCGTGCTGCGAGCGCATTGGGCATGCATGCGCGCGAACGTCGTCGATGCGCTGCGGACGTTTCATGAGCGCTCGCCTGACGAGCAAGGACCAGACACGGCGCGGGCGCGCCGCATCGCCGCGCCGCTCTTGTCCGATGCATTGTGGCGCGAGCTCGTCGAGGTAATGGTCGCGGACGGCGAGATCACGCGAAGCGGGCCGTGGCTGCACTTGCCGAGCCACTCGGTCAGCTTCGATGCGAGCGAAGAGCGCCTCGCGGCGCAATTGCTGCCGCTCGTGGCCGCGGGGCGCTACGACCCGCCCTGGGTCCGCGATCTGGCGTCGGCCGTCGAGGTTCCCGAGGAGCAGGTCCGGCAGCTGCTGCGCAAGCTGGCCCGCAAGGGCGAGGTCTATCAGGTCGTGCGCGATCTGTTTTATCGGCGCGACACCGTGCGCGAGCTGGCGCGGCTGATCGCGCAATTGGCGGGCGAGCGCGGCGAGGGGCTCGCCGCTGCCTCGTTTCGTGACGCGACAGGCTTGGGACGCAAACGCGCGATTCAACTCTTAGAGTTCTTCGATCGCGTTGGATATACTCGGTTTCTCCACGAGGTTCATGTGCTGCGTGGCGACGGCCCCCTCCTGGAGGCGCTTTGAACGTTTGGTTGTCCTCTCGAAGGAAGGCATTCGCATCCGGTGGTGCGGCTGGGCTTCAAACCCAGTTGGGGGCGCCAGCCGCTCCCGGGCAGGTTCGACTCCTGCTGCTTTCCGCCTTGGAATCGCGTTCGCTTACCGCTACAGAATCATGCGATGCTCGGCAGTCTTCTCGAGGCTCTGACGACGTTGCCGAAAGTAGAAGGCACCCGCCCGCGCGGAACTGAAGTTCAAGGCGCATTGGGTGACGGCTTCAGCCTGACACCAAACCGTCAACCGGTTGCTAGCGGCTAGCGAACGCGAACGCAAACCAGCCTGTGCTGCCGCTCGTCGACATCCGGCGCGGACGTCGGCTCGTGCTCTGAAGCGCGGCGACCGGTGCACGGCGTGTGGCAGTCAACGCACGCGTTGGCGTCGGCTTGCGCAGCAGCGTGCGCAGCGAAAAGCGGCGCGCGGCGCCTTGTACGCGCAGCGCGGCAAAGAAGGTGTGGAACCAGGTGCGAATGCCGTCGACCGCTTTGGCGTCGCGCCATTGTTCACCGAGCGCGCGAGTGCGGGCGGAGTGGTGACGCAGCGCGCGTACCACATGGCGGCGCGCGGGGCGCGCCGCTTTCAATGCGGCGCGGGTAAGGCGGGTGCTTAGGAGAGTATGCATGGCTTCACAAGTGGGCAACGTGTCGCGCGACGGAAGGTGCAGCAAAAGGAGCACCAAATGTGCCAACGGCGGTGTCGCGATGGACGGCGCGTAAGCCCGGGAATCGACTGGAACGGGTACGGAGAACGGCGGAATCGGCCAGAGCGGCCTGTGCACGCCGCCGAAGTGCGGGAGTAGCGATCGACATGCGTGCAGGCTACACGCGATTCGTGACGTCAGAAAGTCCGTTCTTACCCTGCGAATACGGGTTTGTACGGAGTTGGAATAGCTTGCATGCCTGTGGGGTCGTGCCCTTTGCGCCCGTCTATCGTGCGCGGTTGCCCTTACAAAGTGCGACGCAATTCTGTTGCGCATGGAAGTCGGGCGTAAGGCTGCGGCTTGTTGGCGGGCGAAACCGCGCGCAGTCCGATCGCGCCCGTTTTACAATCCAGCATCAGCCAGTCGAAAGTAACGGAACACCCATGTCAGTTCACTCGAAGAAAGAACAGATTCAAACGTTGCGGGAGCAGGGCTTTGTCGTTGCGCCGGGACTAGTGTCGCCCGAGCGCTGCGGCGAACTGAAGCAGATTGCGGAGCGGCAATTGGAGGAAGCGGCAGCGCCGATCGAGTTCGAAGCGGATCTGCGCTATCCGGGTGCGCCGGAGTCGAAACATGCACCGGGCGGCCATACGGTGCGTCGGCTGCTCGATGCGTATGGGCGTCATCCGAGTTTTGCGCAATGGGCGACGGCGCCGGAAATTCGCGGCTGGATGGAGTTGTATTTCGGTGAGGAGCCGCGGCTATCGCGGGCGCATCACAACTGCATGATGACCAAGCATCCTGCCTATGGCAGCCTGACGGGCTGGCATCGCGACGTCAGGTATTGGTCGTTCGAGCGCGACGATCTGGTTTCCGTGTGGCTCGCTGTGGGGGACGAAACTATCGATAACGGCGCGTTGTGGTTTGTGCCGAAGTCACATAGTGCTGCTTTCACTTCTGACCGGTTCGATGAAGCCAAGTTTTTTCGCTCCGATCTGGAGGAGAATCAGGCGCTGATCCGGACCGCAGTTTCGCCGGAACTCAAGGCCGGGGATGTGGTGTTTTTCCATTGCAATACACTGCATTCGGCCGGGAAGAATCTTAGCGATCAGGTTAAGTTTTCGCTGGTGTTCACCTATCACGGGTTGAGCAATGTCCCGTTGCCGGGGTCGAGGTCGGCTGCCAAACCTGAAATTGCTTTTTAGGTTTCTTGCAGGTTTCTTGCCTTTGGCGGCGGCATTTGTTTGTGCGCCCGCCGCGTTGCCTCAAGAACACAATGAGAAAACAAGAAGAGGCAACGCCGTGGGCGCACAGACATACAGCGCCGTGCGACAAAACGACGCTACTTCTTCCGTCCCGAAACAGCCACCCCAGTCAATCCGGCAACAGTGGCGATAACGCCGCTCACGATCAGCATGATCGCCTTATTGGTCGGAGACCCAGTCAATACGCGCGAAACATCGCTGCTAACAGAATTGAACGCCTGTCCGCCGAAATACAACAACACAATCCCGCCGACAATCAACGCGATTGAAATCGCCTTCGTCATGATCCCTCCGATAAATCCGAGCGGCCCAGTGTAGGGGAACCGCGAGCAACCGTCCATCCCGCATACTGGGCTTCTGCATGTAAAGCGCCGATTGGCTACCATAACAAAACTGCTTCCCTCGAACATCGAATCAAAGCGTCGCCTCGCGGCACGCAATCTCCCAGCGCCTGCATCTTTCGGGCGGCTCACCATCAAGGACTCTAGCAATGGCTTACGAAGCAGCTTCAGCACGCTATTCAGACATGCAATACCGCGTTTGCGGGAAGTCGGGTCTCAAACTGCCGGCGTTGTCGCTGGGCCTGTGGCACAACTTCGGCGACACGACGCCGATCTCCACGCAGCGCGACATTCTGCGCACCGCCTTCGATCTGGGCATCACGCACTTCGACCTCGCGAACAACTACGGCCCCCCGTACGGCAGCGCCGAAACGAATTTCGGCCGGCTTTTCAAGGACGATTTCAAACCGTATCGCGACGAACTGCTGATCTCGTCGAAGGCCGGCTGGGACATGTGGCCGGGGCCATACGGTCAGGGCGGCGGCTCGCGTAAGTACATTCTCGCGAGCCTCGATCAGAGTCTGCAACGCATGGGTCTCGACTACGTCGACATCTTCTATTCGCATCGTTTCGACGCCGACACGCCGCTCGAAGAAACCGCGGGCGCATTGGCAAGTGCCGTCCAACAGGGCAAGGCGCTCTACATCGGTATTTCGTCGTACTCGGCAACCAAGACGCTCGAAATGGCGAAGCTGCTCGCCGAGTACAAGGTGCCGCTGCTGATCCATCAGCCGGCGTACAACATGCTCAACCGCTGGATCGAACAAGAACTGCTGGATACGCTCGACCAGGTGGGAGCGGGCAGCATTGCGTTCACGCCGCTCGCGCAGGGCTTGCTCACCAGCAAGTATCTCAACGGCGTGCCGGAAGACGCGCGTGTCAACAAGCCCGGCGGCGGTTCGCTGAAGCAGGAGCACCTGAGCCCGCAGAACATCGAACACGTGCGCAAGCTCAATGACATCGCACAGCGTCGCGGACAAAGTCTCGCGCAGATGGCGCTGGCCTGGGCATTGCGCGATCAGCGTGTCACGTCGGTGCTGATTGGCGCGAGCCGGGCCGAGCAGGTGCGCGAAAACGTCGGTGCGCTGAAAAACCTCGCATTCTCGAAGGATGAACTGGCGGAAATCGACCGCTATGCGACCGAAGGCGGCATCAACCTGTGGGAAAAGCCGTCGACCGATCAGGCGATCTGAATCTGACGGCTTGCTTGCTGCAGGAATGGAAATAGAAAAGCCGCCGTGTGGCGGCTTTTCTCATAGGTGCGCAAGGTCAACGCAGTGACAGTAGCCACTGCGTTCAGTGCACCGAACCATCGGGGATGGCAATCAGAGCGTCTTCGCTGGACCCCGCTACACCAGCGCAGGCAACCCTTCGACCAGCACGACCGCGAACACGACGCCGATCAGCGCGCCAAGCACGCGTAGCGCGTTGTGCCGGAATTCCGTCTTGCAGGGGAGCGCACCGACAAACAAAGCGCCAGCCAGCGCCATCGGAATGACCAGGATGAAATCGCCGATCGTGAAGTAGGTCGTCATACCCGTCTCCTTGTGTAGTATCAGCGGCGGCAGCGGCTCTATTTCTGGAGTCATGCGCTGCCAACGCGCGATTCGAGTATAGGCGACCGCTAGCTGGACATAACGGCGCTTTGCGGCGCTGCAACGCCTATTCGCAGACCGCTGAAGCCAGTCCGGCAAGGCTCGCAGCGATTATTGCGACGCAGTAAACGGGCCTCGATCTGTGAAGCGTTTGCTTACGCAGGCCTTACTTTCAGGCCTTTTCAATGCGCGGCAGATTGCCGGCTATGCCACGACGCGTTCACAGTCGCGCAATCGAATCGCCGCCAAGAAGCCTGTACTTGCTGCGCCATAACGCGTTGGCGAGACGAGTGCGCGATTTTGATACCCCGCCGCCTCAGGGTTTATGATGGTCCCGTTACGACGGGTCGGGCCCGGATCATCGGTTTGGCGCGCCGTAACGGAATAGGGCGAACCGATTGGTGAACTGCCTTTTGTTCGCGCTTTCCATGGCCCCGCAAAACGGGAACAATGACACGAACCTCTCATCGCATCACGCGAAGCAGATTGGGTGCGTACGCAACGTCATAGGCGAAGCGGCGCTTTTATCATCACCTTGACCGGCAGGGAATCCATAAAGCCGGCTATGGGAGAAACGGGGAAACATCATGCAAATCGGTTCCATTGTCCGATCGGTGCATATCGCCGTGCCGCAAGGCGCGCGCGGGATCGTCATGCGCATTCTCGGCGACATGGCCATGGTGGCGTGGTATGCCGGCGAGCCCGGCGCTTCGCCGCAACTGAACACTGAACCCTTTTTTCTCGAAGACCTGATCGATACGGGCGAGCTTGTGCGCCCGTCGAGCGCGCAGATGCATTGAAGGCAGTTTGAGCATGATTCGTGGTGGTTGCAGGTGGCGGTAACCGGCAAGCGGGGCCGCCGCCCTCGTCTTTGACGGCGGCGCGGCGCACAATGCGGGCATGAACGACATTCTCGACTCACAGGACGGCGCCAACGGCGCCGTTCCTTTCGCCCGGCTCAGGCCGGAAATTGTGCTCGACGCGCTCGACAGCGTGCTCCGCACGGTCGGCGTGCGCACCGACGGGCGCATGTTGCCGCTCAACAGTTACGAGAACCGCGTGTATCAGGTGGGCGTCGAAGACGGCCCGCCGGTGGTCGCGAAGTTCTATCGTCCCGAGCGCTGGAGCGACGAAGCCATTCTCGAAGAGCACGACTTTGTCGCCGATCTCGCCGCGCGCGAGATTCCGGCGGTGCCCGCGCGCGTTTTCGAAGGCCGTACGCTGCATGCGTTCGACGGTTTTCGCTTCTCGATCTTCGAGCGCCGCGGCGGCCGCGCGCCGGATCTGGACCGGCGCGACACGCTCGAATGGCTGGGCCGCTTTATCGGCCGCATCCACGCAGTTGGGCAGACGCAAAACTACACCGAGCGCCCGACGCTCGACATCCACACGTTCGGCTACGAGCCGCGCGACTTCCTGCTCGCGCAGCGCTTCATCCCAGACGATGTGCGCACCGCGTGGGAAACCGTGGTGAACCTCGCGCTCGAAGGCGTCGAACGCGCATTCGAACGGGCCGGCGAGATTCGCATGCTGCGAATGCACGGCGATTGTCATCCGAGCAATGTGTTGTGGACCGACGCGGGCCCGCATTTCGTCGACTTCGACGATAGCCGGATGGGGCCGGCGATACAGGATTTGTGGCTGCTGCTGCCGGGCGAGCGTGCGGAAGCATCGCGTGCGCTGACCGATCTGCTCGCCGGCTACGAAGACTTCTGCGACTTCGAGCCGCGCGAACTGTATCTGGTCGAGGCGTTGCGCACACTGCGGCTGATTCACTATCAGGCGTGGCTTGCGCGCCGCTGGGACGATCCGGCGTTTCCGGCGGCGTTTCCGTGGTTCAACACGCAACGCTATTGGGAAGAGCGCATCCTCGAACTGCGCGAGCAGCTTGGCGCGATGCAGGAAGGGCCGCTCTGGCCGGTTTGAGCGTTTGCTGCGCTACGGCGCCGCTTCCGCGTTACTTGACGGCGCCTGTGACGCCACGTTCGACGATTCCACCAAGGTCGATTTGACGATCACCTGGGCGCGCACGTCGCGCCCGATCGCTTCGATCGCGGGACGCATCTGCGCGAAGTCGTCGGGCGTGCAGACGTCGCTGTCGAAATGAGTAGTGCCGTCGCGCGTCATCGTCACGACGTTGCCTGGCGGATCGAACGTGTACTGCGACTGGAAATCGACGAAGCGGTCTTGCGTTCGCTTCGCCTCCGGCATGTCGAGCACGCGGAAGTTGGCCGGCAACGCGATGCGCGCGCGCTCGTGCAACGCCAGGTTGTGACAGACGAACGGCTGCGTGCGCCGGCGTTCGCCGAGCCAGTAGCGCGTGTCGGCTTCGAAGCCGCCGGCCAGACTCGTCAGCGCCGGAATGGATGCCGCCGCGCCCGGCACCACGAGATTTTCCAGCGTGCCTTTCATCGTGATCGTCAACGGACCGTCGGCGGCCATCAGGTCGCTGGTGGCGAGTGTGGCTGTGCCGCGCAGGTTCGCGCCGCGCAACTCCGCCTGGATCGACTCCTCGCGTTGCGCGGGTGTCTGCATGCGCAACATCGCGCGCGCCTGTTCGGCGGACGCGCCGGATGCATCCAGCCGGTACGTGAAGCTCGCTGAGCCATCCGGTTCGACCTGGATCGACAGGTCGGTGTTGCGCATCATCAAGACGGTGGCCGGCGTGCGTGCGAGCACGCCCTGGTCGACCAGCACGGTCGGCCGGTTCATGTCGGACGACGGCAGAAAGCCGAATTCGACATTCGACGCGGTCGAGTCGGCGTATTGCTGCAAGTCCGGCAGCCACGTGATGACGTGATTGATCACGCCGTAACCGGGCACGCTGGGCAGCGTGTAGATCGTGCCGCTGCTGATCAGCGCCGGCTCGTTGCGAATGCCGGCGGCGTCGAGCAACGCGCCGTACAACGCGACGTGATCCTTGCAGTCGCCGTAGCGGTTCGCGAGGATGGCGCTCGCGCTATGCGGCACGACCGCGCCGCGCCCGACGTTGATCGCCACGTAGCGGATGTTGCGGCGCACCCAGTCGTACAGTGTCTTGGCTTTGGCGCGTGGCGTGTGGTCACGCGCAGTGAGGTTTTGCGCGAGACGGGTGATGGTGGCATCGCGCGCGCTCGGGTCGGCCGCGGACGCTTTGTAGGTGGCGGCGAACGCGGCGTAGTCGGGGAAGGTCGAGACCATCAGCCGGTCGCCATACGACACGTACGCAATCGAGCCGCGTTCGAGCCGGCTGAAATGCGCCTTGTCGTAGCGATATTCATAGCGTGTGCGGCCGTCGCGCGTCACCGGCTGCATGACAGTGAAGCCGCGCGCGTCGGCATGGAGCGGCTTGTCGGCGGGCAGATCGTAGATCAGGCGGAAGTTGTGAGTCGGCGCGAGATCGGGCGGCGTGAAGTCGCTGAACTCGCCCGGCACGATAGGCTGCTTTTGCGTTTTGCGATAGGTGAGATGCACGCGCGCGCCCGGCTCGACTGCGGGGAATACGATCACCTTTTCCTGGATGTCCTGGAACATCGGCGCGTCGAACGAGCGGACTTCCTGCACGTCGCGAATCTGCTCCGGCTGCACATCGTGACGTACGCCGTCGGCGCTCGTCGTATAGGCCTCGATGATCTGCACATCCGCCATGTTGCCGTTGAACCAGACATATTGCTGCGCCACGCGCGCGACGCCTGCTTCGTTGTTCACGCGCAGCGTCATCGAGTCGAGCTTCGAATACGAGCCGTCGGCGTTGACGGTGAAGGTTTGCGTCTCGCCTTCGTTCGTATACGGGTCGTCCGGCTTGTCCGGGACGCCGGCGGTCGCGGCATGGATGCCGACTAGCCAGCTGAAAGTGCCGAGGCAGACGAGCGGTAAGAGGCGCATGGCGGGCAGTTGTCCGGAACGGCAACGTTGACGAGATCGTTGACTAGAGTCGGTTTGCACCGCCCGGATGTCAAGCGGATGTCATGCGTTGCGATTGAGGAAATGCGTCAATTATGTAATGATAGCCATTCTCATTTGAAAGGCATCGCCAGCTTCTGTCACATTTCTCCTCCTCTGTGACTGCCAGCCAGCCTCTCAGCCGGGCAGCCTGGACCGCAAGCCGGGTTGGCCGGCCCCCTCCTTCGATACTTCAATGACCGCTGGTGTGAGCGTGCGCTTGGCCGTTGCGCGCCTGCGATGGTTTAAACCGCTGCACCTGAAGCCTTGATTTGAACGCGCCTGAATCGACCGATCTGAAACCTGCTGCGGCTGCTGGCGGCATGCATTACGCCGCGCATGCGCCGGAGCGCGGCCGTCATCTGATGGACGATGCCGAGCAGGCCGCGCGGCGCCAGCGTTCCCGGCGGGCGAACTTCATCAAGTGGCTGCGCAAGGTGCATGGCTGGGTTGGGTTGTGGGGCGCGGTGCTTGGCTTGATGTTCGGCGCGACGGGGTTTTTGCTGAACCACCGGGGCGGCCCGTTGAAGGTGTCGTCGGGGGAACCTCAGGTCGAGGAGTTGCAGATTCCATTGCCGCAGAAGAAGTTGGCCTCGCCAATGGAGATGGCGAAGTGGCTCAAAGGCGAGTTGAAATCTGACGGCAAGCTGGGGAGAGTGAAGCGCGAGCCCGCGCATCCTGTCGCCTGGGGCGATCGCAGTACGATGCAGCCGGAGTTTTGGCAAGTTGGGATCAATGGGCCCGCTGAGAGTGTGCAGGCCGAGTATTGGGTTGGGAATGGGTTTGTAGCGGTGAAACGCACGCAGAACTCGTTTCTCACTACGATGAATAACCTGCACCGCGGTGTCGGATTGAGCGTTGGGTGGGTTTTGCTGATCGATACGATCGCGGGTGGAATGATTCTGCTTTCGTTGACCGGCGTTTTGTTGTGGACGGAGCTCAATAAGCGACGCTTGATTGGCGTGGTCCTGATTGGCGGCTCGGTGGTGGCCGCTGTTGTCTGTGGATTGATGTGATTGGTTTTTTGCCGGCGCGGCATTTTTCTCTGCGCCACGGGCGAATCGAAAAATGCCGCCGCCTGAATGAACTGGCCCCGCAAAATTAAACGCTACAAGCCGCACCTCCGGAAGCGGCAATCTCCCGCGCGGCCTTGGCGCCTTCCACCTGAAGCAAGGTCGGCAACGAAACCCCGTTTTTAGCCGCCGTCACCTCGGCGAGAATGGAAACAGCGATTTCCGGCGGCGTGCGGCTGCCGATATAAATCCCAACCGGCCCATGCAGCCGGGCCAATTCAGTCTCGTTCAGATCGAACTCCTTCAGCCGCTCGCGCCGCGCCGCATTATTGCGCCGCGAGCCCAGCGCACCCACATAAAAAGCCGGCGTCTTCAACGCTTCCATCAACGCGAGATCATCCAGCTTCGGGTCATGCGTTAGCGCAATCACTGCGCACCGCTCGTCGAGCTTCATCTCGATCACGGTATCGTCCGGCATCGTGCGGACAATCTTCGTGCCGGGAATATCCCACTCCTCGGTGTATTCCTCGCGCGGATCGCACACGGTCACCTGATAGTCGAGCCCCACCGCAATGTGGCACAGATAACGCGACAACTGTCCCGCGCCGATCACCAGCATCCGGTAGCGCGGGCCGTGAATCGTCAGCAGGCGCTCGCCGTCGAAATGCACGCCGTCAGTCGCCTGCGCCGCCTCGAGCCTTACTGCGCCCGTCGCCATGTCGACTTCGCGCGCCACCAGCCGGCCGTCCTCCACCGCGCGGCATAGCGTCGCGATGCCGCTTTGCGGCGTCAGCGGCTCCAGCACCAGCTGGATCGTCCCGCCGCAAGGCAAGCCAAAGCGATGGGCTTCTTCCGCGGAGATGCCGTACTTCACCGCCTCCGGATGCGTCTGCTCGATACCACTTTGCCGCACGCGGTCGATCAGGTCGTCTTCAATGCAGCCGCCCGATACCGACCCGACCACCAGACCATCGTCGCGCACCGCGAGCATCGCGCCCTCGGGACGCGGCGACGAGCCCCACGTCTTCACCACCGTCACCAGTAGTGCGCGATGTCCCTCTTCGAGCCAGCGCGCGCTGGACTTCAGGACCTCGAGATCCACGCTGTCCATGATTTCTTCCTTTTCGTTTCCTTGCCGTCGGACCCGGAGTCGGCAGCCTCAGTCGATTCCGTATTCGGCGGCGCGGTTTGCGCCGCTGCAGTTTGCCCGTCGTCCGCGGTCGCGGCCGTTGCGCCGTCGCCTTCGCCGCCTACCTGCGCGCTGAAGCGCTTGAAAAATTCGCCGGCAATCTTGCGCGCGGCGCCGTCGACGAGCCGCGAGCCGATCTGCGCCAGCTTGCCGCCGACCTGGGCGCTCGCCGCGTACATCAGCTTCGTCGCGGCTTCGCCTTCGGGTTCGAGCGTGACGCGCGCATTGCCCTTACCGAAGCCCGCCGCGCCGCCCTGCCCTTCGAAGACGATGGTGTAGGCGTTCGGCGCGTCGATATCGGTCAGCAGCATACGCCCTTTGAAGCGCGCCTTCACGGGACCCACCGACGCGCTCAACACCACCGCGTACGCATTCTCGCCATCCGCCTCGATGCTCTCGCAACCGGGAATCGAGGCGTGCAGGATTCCGGTGTCGTTCAGCGCCTCCCATGTGCGCTGCTGCGAAATCGGTAGCGTATAGGTTTCGGTCAGTTCCATGGCATTGCTCCTGCAATGGTCGTGGCGGGTACGGCGAGACGAGGCGCGCGCGTGAGTTGCGCGAGGTCGCGGCCAAACGCCGCCAGACTGTCTAGATTATGAGCCGGACGATGCGCATCGACATACGGCAGGATCGCCTGCACGCCGCGCGCTTTCGGTGAAAAGCCGCTAAAACGCAGCAGCGGATTGAGCCAGATAATGCGATGCGCGAAGCGGCGCAGGCGCGCCATTTCGTTGTCGAGCACGTCGATCGCTTCGTGATCGAGGCCATCGGTCACGAGCAGAACGGTGGCCCGGCCGCTCAGCACGCGGCGTGCCCAGCGGCGATTGAATTCGGCGAGCGCGGCGCCGATCCGTGTGCCGCCCGACCAGTCGACCACCTGATCGGTGAGCGCGGCGATCGCGACGTCGGGATCGCGCTCGCGCAGCGCGCGCGTCGCATTGGTGAGACGCGTACCGAACAGGAACACCTGCAAGCGCTCGCGCGATTGCAAAAGCGCGTGGCAAAAGTACAGCACCGCGCGCGAATAGTTGCTCATCGAGCCGGAGATGTCGAGCAGCAGCACCAGCGGCGGTTTGCGTTCGACCACCGCGCGATATTTCCACACCGTCCAGTCGCCGCCCGCCCGCACCGCGTGCCGGGCGCTCGCGCGCAAGTCCGCATGCGTGCCGCGCGAGGCGGCCTTCAGACGACGCGTCGGCTCAGTGGCGAGCGGCAGGCGCTGGCCGCGGATCAGATGGCGCAGCGTGCGCCATTCGTCGGCGGAAAGGGTGTCGAAATCGCGATGGCGCAGCCGCTCTTCCGCACTGAAGGTGAGGTGCGCGTGGAGTTCATGCTGCTCGGTTTCCGGCGGCTTGCCGTGCAGCGACGGCGGCGCGCGTACCGCGAGCGCGTCGGCGAGACGGTTGTTGCGCCTGGGCGGAGGCAAGCCGTCGCGGACCTTCGGCAACAGCAGCGCCCGCAGCTTGCCTTCCCAGTCCGGGTCGCGCCAGAACAACTCGAAGGCGGCGTTGAACAGGTCGCGCTGATCCGGTGCGCAGACCAACAAGGCGGCGAGGGCGGCGCGCACATCGTCGCGCCGCCCGAGGTCGATCCAGTGCAACGCGGCGAGCGCATCGGCGGCTTGTGCGGGCGACATCGGCAGGCCCGCGCCGCGCAGCACGCGCACAAAATGCACGACGTTGCGAGCGAGGATGGGAGCGCCGGCCTTTTCGTTGGTTTTTTCGCTGTTTTTTTCGGCTCGCTGCGTGCCGGCTGCCGAAGCGCCGCGGCCCGCGTCCTTCGCCTGGGTCACCGCCTGCGTGATTGACTGAATCATCGCCGCTACTCCGGCATCGCGAGACATTGCGCGATCTGCGCGGCATCGAGGCGCGCCAGATCGTCCTGATACTTGAGCAGCACGCCCAAGGTGTTCTGCACCGACTGCGGATCGAGTTCGGTGACCGACAGCGCTTCCAGCGCGCGGCACCAGTCGATCGTTTCGGCGATGCCGGGCGCCTTGAACAGATCCATGCCGCGCAGCCGATGCACGAAATCGACGGCGCGCCGTTGCAATTCCGCGGACGTTTGCGGCGCTCGCGCGGCGACGATCTCCAGTTCGCGATCGCGCTCCGGATAGCCGATCCATTGATACAGACAGCGGCGCTTCAACGCGTCGTGCACTTCGCGCGTCCGGTTCGACGTCATCACGACGAGCGGCGGCTGCGTCGCGCGCACCGTGCCGTACTCGGGAATCGATACCTGGAAGTCCGACAGCAGTTCGAGCAGGAACGCTTCGAACGGCTCGTCGGCGCGGTCGATTTCGTCGATCAGCAATACGCGCCGCGCGTCCGGATGACGTTCGTCGGGCAGCAGCGCCTGCAACAGCGGACGCTTCAGCAGGAATTCGCCGCGATACAGCGTGTCGTTGCCCGGCCGCTCGCCGGCGGCTTCGGCCAGACGCAGCGCCATGATCTGCCGCGGATAGTCCCACTCGTAGAGCGCGCTGGCGGTGTCGAGCCCTTCATAGCATTGCAGCCGCAGCATCGAGGTGCCGAGCATGCCTGCCGCGGCCTTCGCGAGCTCGGTCTTGCCGACGCCCGGCTCGCCTTCGACGAACAGGGGCCGCTCCATGCGCAACGCGAGATACAACGCGGTGGCCAGCTCGCGGCTGGCGAAGTAGTTCTGGGCGGCGAGTTGCGCGAGGGTGTCGTCGATTGAAGCAGGCTGCATGGTGTTCCTGAATTCGCACGGTGAGGAGCAAAACTGCCCGGCCGTATCGCGTGAGCGAGCGAATGCGGCCGACGCGTCGTGCGAGGCACGCCGCGTCAGCCGCCGACGGCGCGAACGGCTAGCCGTTCGCCTTCACCACCGCTCGCGCTGCCAGCACCGGTATCAGATGCGCGCGATAGTCGGCGCTCGCGTGCATGTCAGTGTTCAGGTCGGTTGCCGGCACGGTGACCGCGCGCGCGGCCTCGGGCGTGAAATTCGCCGTCAGCGCGCTTTCCAGCTCCGGCACGCGAAATACCGAAGCCGCCGCGCCCGTCACCGCGACGCGCACGCCGCTTGCAAACTTGGCGACGAACACGCCGACCAGCGCGAAGTGCGAAGCCGGGTTGTCGAATTTCTCGTAGGCCGCCCGTTCGGGCACAGGAAACTCGACGGCGGTGATCAGCTCGTCGGGCGCCAACGCGGTCTCGTACATGCCGACGAAGAAATCGCCCGACGCAATCCGCCGCCGGTCCGTGACGATGGTGGCGTCCAGACCCATCGCCGCCGCCGGATAGCATGCCGCGGGATCGTTGTTCGCGAGCGAGCCGCCGATCGTGCCGAGCGCGCGCACCTGGCGATCGCCGATGTGCGCGGCGAGATTCGCGAGCGCGGGCAACACGCGCCGAAGCCCGGCGTGCTCCGCCACGTCCGCATGACAGACGGCGGCGCCGATCGTCACCGTTTTTGCGTCGACGGTGATCGCCTTGAGCGCCGGGATCCGCGTCACGTCGATCAGTTGCGAGGGTTGCGCGAGACGCAGGCGCATGGTCGGCAACAGACTTTGTCCGCCGGCGATGAACTTCGCTTCGCTGTCGGCTGCGATGGCCGCGGCGGCCCCTTTGGGATCCGTCGCGCGTTGATACTCGAATGCATACATGTCGAATGCTCCCGCTCAGAATCTCAGTTGGGTTGGCTCGCGGCGCGAATCGCGGACCACACGCGATGCGGCGTCGCCGGCATTTGCAGGTCGGTCACGCCGAGCGGCGCGAGCGCGTCGATGATCGCGTTGATCACCGCCGGCGGCGAGCCGATCGCACCCGCCTCGCCGCAACCTTTCACGCCGAGCGGGTTGTGCGTGCACGGCGTGCCCTTCGCGGTTTCGACGGTGAAATCCGGCAGATCGGACGCATGCGGCATCGCGTAATCCATGTACGAGCCGGACAGCAGCTGGCCGCTCTCGTTGTCGTACACGCAGCGCTCCAGCATCGCCTGACCGATGCCCTGTGCCAGTCCGCCATGCACCTGGCCTTCGACGATCATCGGGTTGATCACGTTGCCGAAATCGTCGACCGCGGTGAACCGCTGGATCTGGCTGACGCCCGTCTCAGGATCGACCTCGATCTCGCAGATATACGCGCCCGCCGGATAGGTGAAGTTGCTTGGATCGTAGAACGCGCTTTCCTCGAGGCCCGGTTCGAGCACGTCGAGCGGATAGTTGTGCGGCACATAGGCGGCCAGCGAGATATCGGCGAACGCCTTGGTGCGATCGGTGCCCGCGACGCGGAACACGCCGTCCTTGAACTCGATGTCTTCCACCGCGGCTTCGAGCAGATGCGCGGCGATTTTCTTCGCCTTGGCTTCGACCTTGTCGAGCGCCTTCATGATCGCGGAGCCGCCGACCGCGATCGAGCGCGAACCATACGTGCCCATGCCGAACGGAATGCGGCCGGTGTCGCCGTGCACGATCTCGACGCTTTCCAGCGCAATGCCGAGCCGGTCCGCCACCACTTGCGCGAAGGTCGTCTCGTGGCCCTGGCCATGACTGTGCGAGCCGGTGAACACGGTGACCGTGCCGGTCGGATGCACACGAATCTGGCCGACTTCGAACAGCCCCGCGCGTGCGCCCAAGGCACCCGCGATGTTCGACGGCGCCAGTCCGCAGGCTTCGATGTAGCACGAGTAGCCGAGGCCGCGGCGCTTGCCGTTCCTTTCGGATTCCTGCCTGCGGGCTTCGAAGCCCTTTACGTCCGCGAGTTCGAGCGAGCGTGCGAGGATCGTGTCGTAGTCGCCGGTATCGTAGGTGAGGCCGACCGGCGTCGCATACGGAAAGGTGCGGATGAAATTGCGGCGGCGGATTTCGGCAGGATCGAGCTTCATCTCGCGCGCCGCGGTTTCAACCAGACGCTCGACGACATACGTCGCTTCGGGACGACCCGCGCCGCGATACGCGTCGACGGGAACGGTGTTGGTGAAGACCGCTTTCACCTCGGCATAGATGGCGGGCGTCGCGTACTGTCCGGCGAGCAGCGTTGCGTACAGGATGGTCGGCACGCTCGAGGCGAACGTCGACAGATACGCGCCCATGTTGGCGATCGTATGGATGCGCATGGCGAGGAACTTGCCGTCGGCATCCAGGGCCAGCTCGGCTTTGGTCACGTGATCGCGGCCGTGCGCATCCGAGACGAACGCTTCCGAACGCTCGGCGGTCCATTTGACAGGCCGGCGAATCTTCTTCGAGGCCCACGTCAGCGCGACGTCTTCGGCGTACAGGAAGATCTTCGACCCAAAGCCGCCGCCGACGTCCGGCGCGATGATGCGCAGTTTCGATTCCGGCAGCGACAGCACGAACGCGGCCATCAGCAAACGCTCCACGTGCGGATTCTGATTCGCGACGTAGACCGTGTAGCTGTCGTCTTGCGGCGAATAGCTCGCGTTGACCGCGCGCGGTTCGATCGCGTTCGGGATCAGGCGGTTGTTGACGATGTCGAGCGTGGTGACGTGCGCGGCTTTGGCGAACGCTGCGTCGGTTGCGGCTTTGTCGCCGTGGCCCCAGTTGTAGCAGACGTTGCCGGGGACTTCGTCGTGGACCGCCGGTTGGCCGGGGTCCGCCGCATGCGCCGTGTCGACGACGGCGGGCAGCACGTCATAGTCGACTTCGATCAGCTCGGCGGCGTCTTTCGCGGCCTTGATCGAATCGGCGATCACGAGCGCGACCTGGTCGCCGACGTGGCGCACTTTCGTATGCGCGATCACCGGATGGGGCGGCTCGTTCATCGGCTTGCCGTCGGTGCTGTGGATGAGCCAGCCGCACGGCAGGCCGCCGACCTTGTCGGCGGCCATGTCCGCGCCGGTGAAGATCGCGATCACGCCGGGCGACTGTTTGGCCGCGGCGGTGTCGATGCGGTTGATTTTCGCGTGTGCGTGCGGCGAGCGCAGGAACACGGCGTAGGTTTGCTGGGGCAGGACAACGTCGTCGGTGTATTGGCCGTTGCCGGTCAGGAAGCGATAGTCTTCCTTACGTTCTACGGATGCGCCGATCAGGCTGTGTGTTTCGGGGGCGTTCATCGTCGGCTCCTCAGGCGGTTGCTTGGGCGGTGGCCGACGCGCCGGCGTGGGCGGTGCCGGAGGACTTCATACCGGCCGCACCTTCGAGCACGGCTTTGACGATGTTGTGATATCCCGTACAGCGGCACAGATTGCCGTCGAGCTCGGCGCGCACGTCGTCGCCGGTGAGCTCGGGGTGGCGTTGCACGAGCGCGATGGCGCTCATCACCATCCCCGGCGTGCAGAAGCCGCACTGCAAGCCATGACAGTGTTTGAAAGCCGCTTGCATCGGATGCAGGGCGCCGTCTTTCGCGAGCCCTTCGATGGTGGTGACTTCTGCGCCCTCGGCCTGGACCGCGAGGATGTTGCAGGATTTGATCGCCCGGCCGTTCAGGTGGACCGTGCACGCGCCGCACTGAGCCGTATCGCAACCGATGTGCGTGCCCGTCAGGCGGAGTTGATCGCGAAGGAACTGGACAAGCAGGGTGTTAGCTTCGATTGATGCGCTGATGGGCGCGCCGTTCACCGTCAGACTGATGCTGATCGCCATGGAGTGTCTCCTGATGGGGTGAGATCGGACCTTTTTGTTTCTTGCCTTCGGCTGCCACTTCGCGGGGTCCGATGCGGGGTTTTTCTCTTTTTTATGGGTCTGCCGAAAAGTAAAGCACAAATCGGGCGGTGGCGCTATGAGGGGAAGTGTGTTGGGTTCTTCTGCGCGCGCCGCAGGCACATAGACCAGTGCGGCCGCCAGGGAAGAAAACCAGAACCTCAGCGCGTAGGCGCTAACTTCGAATTCCGGCGTGAATAGCCAAAATAAATGACCATGCCAATGAGAAGCCAAACCACGAACGCCACCCAGGTCACCGCCTGAAGATTGGCCATCAGAAACAGACAGAAAGCCACGGCCAGCATCGGCACGACCGGCACGCCGGGGCAGCGGAACGCGCGCGGCAACTCGGGATGCGTCTTGCGCAAGACGAGAACCGCGATCGACACCATCGAAAACGCGGCCAGCGTGCCGATGTTGATCAGCTCAGCCAACACGTTCAACGGCACCAGCGCGCCAATCAGGCCAAAGACAATCCCCACCAGCCACGTAGTCAGGAACGGCGTAGCGAACTTCGGATGCACGCGCGAAAGCCGCGCTGGCAACAACCCGTCCCGCGACATCGCGAAGATCACCCGCGTCTGGCCATAAGCCATCACCAGAATCACCGTCAGCATGCCCAGCACGGCGCCAAGGTCGATAAAACCGGCCACCCACTTCTGACCCGCAACCTGTAACGCATAGGACACCGGGTGAGAAATATTGGCGAACTGCGTCGACGGCACGATCCCCG
The DNA here is from genome assembly GCF_003353175.1 of Paraburkholderia lacunae. GTDB lineage: Bacteria > Pseudomonadota > Gammaproteobacteria > Burkholderiales > Burkholderiaceae > Paraburkholderia > Paraburkholderia lacunae. The sequence continues at coordinate 147,909 of NZ_QHKS01000002.1, forward strand.
TGACCACGCCCGCCACGGCCACATACAACACGGCGCACACGCCCAGCGACGCAATGATCCCGATCGGCAGATCGCGCCTGGGATTCTTTACTTCCTCCGCGGCGGAAGAAACCGAATCGAAACCGATGAACGCGAAGAACATCACCGCCGCGGCGCCGAATACACCATTCCAGCCGTTCGGCATGAACGGATGCCAATTCGCCGGGCTCACGTGAAATACGCCGACTGCAATCACCAGCAACACCACGACAACCTTGATCGCCACCATGATGTTGTTGATCCGCGCGGATTCGCGCACGCCGACTGACAACAGCGCAGTAATTGCCATCATCACGAGGAACGCGGGCAGATTGAAGAGCGTCTCGTGGCCGGGCAAAGCGCCCGGCGCCGCCGACAGCGCCACCGGCAGCGTGAGCCCAAAGCCCGCCAGCAACGATTGCAGGTAGCCCGACCAGCCGACCGACACAGCCGAAGTCGCCAGCCCATACTCGAGCATCAAGTCCCAGCCGATGATCCACGCGGCCAGCTCGCCGAGCGTAGCGTACGAGTACGTGTAGATGGAGCCCGCGACCGGAATCGTCGACGCGAATTCGGCGTAGGCGAGCGCGGCAAAGCCGCACGCGAGCGCCGCGATCAGGAACGAGATCATCAGCGCCGGGCCGGCCTGGACCGCGCCTGTGCCGGTCAGCACGAAAATGCCGGTGCCGATGATGGCGCCCACCCCGAGGAAGGTCAGATCGAGTGCGCCGAGGGCTTTTTTGAGGCCGGCGCTCTGAGCGCTCGCCGCGAGCATGTGCTCCACGCTCTTCTTGCGAAACAGGGACATTAGCGGGGGTCTCCGGTAGTGCACGCATCTTGCGCGCCGAATGTCGGGAAACCCGCGATTTTAACGGATGCGCGCCGTTGCCCCGCTTGGGGACAGTGCTTTCTGGCGCCGTGCGGTGGGAGGAAGGCGGCCGGTCTCAGCCCGTCATCGCCGGATTCAGGTCGACGAGACGGTTGCTCATCACATAGAAGGTCAGCTCCGCGTTGTTGCGCAGCTTCATCTTTTCGAGCAGCCGGGTCCGGTAGACGCTGACCGTCTTCACCGACAACGATAGCGCCGTGGCGATGTCGGTCAGCCGTTTGCCTGACGCCAGCATGCACAGCGTCTGATATTCGCGATCGGAGAGCTTTTCGTGTGGCAATTGCTCGCCGTCGAATGAGACGTAATCGGCCAGCGCTTCGGCCATCGCCGGGCTGACGTATTTGCGGCCCGCCGCGACCTGCTGGATCGCTCCGATCATCTGCGCGGCGTCGACCGTTTTCGACAGGTAGCCGGCGGCGCCCGCCTTCAAGGCGCGCACGGCGTACTGGTCTTCGCGGTACATCGAGAACATCAGTACGGCCACGCGCGGCGTCTTGCGCTTCAGACGCTTGAGCACTTCGACGCCGTTCATGTCGGGCAGCGAAATGTCGAGCAGCACCACGTCATAGCTGCGTTTGGCGACTTCGTCGAGCGCTTCGGCGCCGCTTTTCGCCTCGGTGACTTCGCGCGCCACGCCGCGGTCGAGCAGCAACTGGCGGACGCCTTGGCGGACCACCGCGTGGTCGTCGGCGAGCAGGATGCGCAGGCTCATGACGGCGTACTCACGATTGAAGTGCTTGGCGGTCGGCGTCCGGCGCGCTCGCCAGCACCGCGTCCCACGCAAAGCGCGCATACACGGTGGTGCCGCGCATGTCGTTGCCGCTCTCGCCGCGGCGGCCGCCACTGCGCCGGACGCTGCCGATGCGCAGCGTGCCGTCGAAGGCGGCGCAGCGCGCGCGCATGCCGCTCAGGCCGAAATGGCCGAGGCGGGTGCGGGCGTTACGCGTCAAGCCGATGCCGTCGTCGCTGACGATCAGCGTCAGATGACGGCGGCTGGTTTCGAGCCGCACGTCGGCGGCTTCGGCGCGCGCGTGCCTGGCGATATTGTTCAATGCTTCCTGGGCGACCCGGAACACGGCGAGCGTCGCGTCGGCGGGCAGACGTGTGAGCCGCACGTCTGCGGCGCAGACAAAACTCGTGCGCAATTGGGTGCGCGTGGCGAAGTCGCCGGTCCATTGCGCCAGCGCGCTGACGATGCCGGCATCCAGCGACGGTGCATGCAACTCCGCCACGGCCTGGCGGCTCGCGATGCAGACAGCGTCGAGCGAACGGTTTGCGACTTCGAGCGCGGCGGCGCATTGCGGCGGCGCGTCGGCGGGCAGCCAGGTTTCGACGCTGGCGAGCGCAAAGCGAGTGGCGGTCAACTCGGCGCCCACGCCGTCATGCAGCTCGCGCGCCACGTGGCGGCAGGCCGCTTCCTGCGCCTGCACGAGTTCGGCCGAGAGTTCGCGCACGCGAGCGTGCAGCCGCGCCAGTTCGCGCTCGGCGGCGGATGACGGTGCGGATTGCCGCGCGGCGCGGCGGCGCAGCGATGCGGAGGTCGAAACTGAGGCCGAAGCGGCGTGCCGGGCCGTGACGTCGGCCGCGCAAGAGCCCGCCGCGGCCGCAACGACCCCATCACGGCCCAGAGAGGGCGGAATGGGCGCACTGAACGGGACGACAGTCGACGTATCCATGACTTTCCCTCTCAGGAAGCGGTGCGGACGACGAAGCGGGCGTGCGTCGGCGGCGCGAAGACGAAAGAACGCATGCGAGTCTCTGGCCTCCAGATATGCCCGCGATGCCAATGGCACGACGGGTAAATTGCTACAGCGCGGCGTAACGAAAGTTACATTCGGTAACAAATGGATCGTACGACGACAGGCATGTCAAAGCGACCGATCATGCGCCGCGATGATATCTCAAAAAAAGAAAAAAATGCAGGTGCACCAAGGGTTAGCGCCAATATTTCACGCAACGGTTGATGTCCGGCGACGTCGTGCTTGTAGGAATAACACCGACGACAAATGTCAAACCATCAAACGGTATTTGTAACGGAAGAACGTCTGTGGCGCAGGTCGCCATTCGGTGGGCGCGCGGCGTAGCCGCCACGCGTCGCGCAGAGTCGGCACATCGGTGCGCCACGCCTTCAGGACGACGGAGATGGCGAGGCCTTCGGCGTCGGCGAGGGTTCACAAGCGTTTCGCCCGTGTGCGCTTGTTGGCCAATCCGACGTCTGACGCAATAAAAAAGGAGCCCGAAGGCTCCTTTTCGCTGAGTACGCGGCGGCGGCCGCGGATCGGAACGTCCGCTCAGCCCACAAATGCCTTTTCGACCACGTAGTGGCCCGGCGAGTTGTTGCTGCCTTCCTGGAAGCCCAGCTTGTCCAGCAGTTCGCGCGTGTCGCGCAGCATGTGCGGGCTGCCGCACAGCATCACGCGGTCGTTTTCGAGCGAGAAGCCCGGTACGCCGAGGTCGGCGAACAGCTTTTCGGTTTCGATCAGTTCAGTGATGCGGCCGCGGTTCTGGAACGCTTCGCGCGTGACGGTGGGGTAGTACAGCAGCTTTTCCTGTACCAGTTCGCCCAGATGTTCGTGAGCCGGCAGGTGATCCGTGATGTATTCCTTGTACGCCAGCTCGTCGACGAAACGGCAGGTGTGCGTCAGGATCACGCGCTCGTAGCGGTCGTAAATGTCCGGATCCTTGATGATCGACATGAACGGCGCGAGACCCGTGCCGGTGGACAACAGCCACAGCGTCTTGCCCGGCAGCAGGTTGTCGGCCATCAGCGTGCCGACCGGCTTCTTGCCGATCAGGACTTCGTCGCCGACCTTCAGATGCTGCAAACGCGACGTGAGCGGGCCGTCCTGCACCTTGATGCTCAGGAATTCGAGGTGCTCTTCATAGTTCGCGCTCGCGAGGCTGTAGGCGCGGAGCAGCGGCTTGCCGTCGACTTCGAGGCCTACCATCGTGAACTGGCCATTTTCGAACCGGAACGACGGATCGCGCGTGCAGGTGAAGCTGAAAAGCGTATCGGTCCAGTGATGGACGCTCAGGACGGTTTGTGGATTCAGGTTGCTCATGGCTTCTTGGATAGTGCGAAAACAAAGGCGGCCAGTCGTTTTAGCCGGCCGGCACGGCAAGGGCAATGCTGCGCTAACCCGTGGTCGGGAATCACGCGTAATCCGCTATTTTACCGCGACCGCTGCCTGAGGGCTGCGGCGCGGCGGTTGAGCGCGATAACTGTGGTCAAGCGGGTTACCGGACCTTGAAGCGTTGGCGCCGGCTGTCGGTACTGTCGGTACAACCGGGCGCCGCGAAGTACGTTGGCGTGGATGCAGCCGCGCTTCAGTCGGGGTACGGCGATGGGCGAAAGCCGCGCAGGGCGGCTGCCATCGGCTGTCCGGCATGCGCCGGATAGGCGCGCCGCGCGGGCAACATTATCGCGATGATACCGAAACCCGCCGTGCGGCGCAGCATTGACCCTGCTGACGAAACTGGCAAACCCGTGTGAAACCGGCGGAAAGCTCGGAAATCGGCATGGAAAGGCAAGATGCGCAGCGCTAGCACGGCGGGTTCTGTTTGCGCTGCGCAGTGGTGCCGTTTTGGTACACAAAGATAGGGCGGCGGCTCTTCGAATCGCTGAAATCCGCGGCTGCATGCGGGTTGTAGCGGTTCGCAATTTGATTACGCCGAGGCTACCGCCCTCGCCACTCATTCGACCCGCAAGCGCGCCATATACGGCAAGTGATCCGATAACCACGCCGTTTCCTGGGTCGGTTGGATCCATTCGATCGGCTGCATGCCGCGCACGAACATCTTGTCGAGCGCGAGCGCCGGCGAGAAAGCCGGGAACGTCCGGCCCGATTCGCCGAGCAACGTCGCGACTTCGTGCAAGCCATGCTCGCCGAAGAGCGGCACCGAGTCGTTGCGCCAGTCGTTGAAGTCGCCGGCGAGCACCAATGGACCCTCCGGCGCTTCCTTCGCGATCCAGTGGGCGATCCAGTTCATCTGCCGCAAACGCGCCGAGCGCGTGAGCGCCAGGTGCGCGCACAGCAGCGTGACCGAATGGCCGCCGAAGGTGGCCCGCGCCACCAGCAAACCGCGTTTCTCGAAGCGATGCGCGGAGATATCCCAGCGTCCGCCGAGATCGAGCGGATGCGGCGACAGGATCGCATTGCCATGCCGCCACGACGGCTTGAAGACATTCGGCCCGAGCGCGATTTCCAGTTCCAGCGCGCGTGCAATCTCGGTGGCCTGGCAGTGCCAGACGTCGTCCAAAGGATCGACGGTGAGCGGTGCACCGAATCCGGATGAGAGCACCGGCGACGGCATGCGCCGCGCCATCGCTTCCTGTAGAAAGTACGCGTCCGCATGGGTCGACTGAACCCAGCGCTGCATCGCCTGCCAGGCTTGAAAACCAAGCGGCGTGCGGCCTTTATGCAGGTTCCAGCTCACCGCAATGAAATCCTTGGGCGCTACGCTCTCGCGGATCAATTCTTTGGGGTTTCGCATGCCGCGTTATCCACGTGTTCTGTTTGAGGGCTTCAGTTGTTAGCTTCAGTTATCCGCTTCAAGTTGCGCTGTTCGCGAGGCTCGCACGCACGCGATAGATCAGATTCGGGTTCTTCTCGACGATCGTCCAACTGGTCCATTGGCCGGCCGGCACCTTCAGGCCCGGATGGCTCGCGCTCACCTGACGCGGTTGCGGCGGCAGCTTGCAGCCGGTGTCGGTTTGTTGCGAGGTGTCTTCCTCGAAGGTTTCCTGTGCTTCGATCGACAGCGTGACCTCGTTCGCATCCGCTTGCAGCGGCGAAACCGTCAGCGTGCGCGCCAGATCGATGTTGCCGGCGGGCCGATCCTTGCAACCGACATTGTGCTGCACGATCTTGTGATGGGTGTCGGTGCGCGCCTGGCCGACGGTCGTGGTGCCCTCGAATGCGTCGATCTGCTGGCCGTCGCGCATTACCTGCAACTGCCATTGGACGACCTGCTGCGCCGGCCGTTGTTGCGCATGTGCAAGCAACGAAGTGCCGAGCAGCACGGCCACGATACTGGTTTTCCACATAGAAAATTCTCCGGGGCACTGCGTCCGGGACGGCGACCGCTCGAGTAGTCAGACGGCCATCTTACGCCTGATGGACGGAACGCTTTTCTGACACTTCAAGGGGGACCGGGTTCAGCAACAATGAATTTCACATGGGGCTGCGAATCCCCCAAAGGGGGCTTGCGCGGCGTCGTGGAAAACAGCCCGTTGTTAGCAGCAGAGCCGCACGACTGCTGGCTTGCACGTGAATATGGCCTCGTTACACTGGACCTGAAAAGGGCGCCCGACAGGGTGCCGCTGCAGCAGGACCAGCCAGACGGGGTGAGCTATGACAACAGCAGTGGTCAAACAGGAAATCGCCGTGGCGTCTTTCAGTCAGGTGTACGACCTCGATCGGGTCGAAGCCGCGCTGAACGATCTCGGCGAAGGCGCGAACGAGGCGCTGCGCGCGACGTACGAAAAGATGCTGAAGACCGGCAACCTGCGCTTTTGCGTCAAGCCGAACCGGATGCCCTCGATCGACGATCTGATCGACGCGCTGCCCAACTTCTCCGAGCCGCTCGACGATATCCGCAAGCAGGTCGCCTTGTGCCTCGAGACCGAAGACCGGCTCGAACTGATGCCGATCCTGCTGCTGGGCGACCCGGGCATCGGCAAGACGCATTTTGCGAAGCAGTTGGCGCGCCTGCTCGGCACCGCCTATCAATACGTCGCGATGAGCTCGTTGACGGCGGGGTGGATTCTGTCGGGCGCCTCGTCGCAGTGGAAGAACGCGAAGCCGGGCAAGGTGTTCGAGGCGCTGGTGAACGGCAGCTACGCGAACCCCGTGATTGCCGTCGACGAAATCGACAAGGCTACGGGAGATTCGCAATATGATCCGCTCGGCGCGCTCTATGCGCTGCTCGAGCACGACACGGCGCAAGCCTTCATCGACGAATTCGCCGAGATTCCGATCAATGCGGGCCACGTGATCTGGATCGCGACGGCGAATGACGAGCGTTCGATTCCCGAGCCGATCCTGAACCGGATGAACGTGTACGAGATTCCGCCGCCCGACCAGGACGGGGCGCGCCGCATCGCGCAGTCGATCTACGACGAAATTCGCTCGACGCACGCCTGGGGCTTGCGTTTTCCCGCCGAGCTGGGCGACGCCGCGCTCGATGCGCTGAAGCGGGCATCACCGCGTGAAATGCGGCGCGCGATTCTCAATGGCTTTGGCGCGGCGCGCATCGGCGGACGCGACCGGATTGAAGCCCGCGACATTCGACTGGACCACGGAAATCGCCGAAAACCGATTGGTTTTTGATGTTTTTTGAGGTTTTTTGACCTATTTCAGGCATCCAGGCTGCCTTCGGGCGGCCTTTTATTGCCTCCATTCACGGCATCCATACCTGAACCAGGGTGAATGTCGCGGCAATTGTTTCTAATTGCGCGATGATGCCGATGCGCGCAAGCGGCTGGCCGACGTGGCGGACGCGTCGCGTCAACGCGCCGACCCGCGGAGCCGGGCGCGAGCGGTGCGGCGCGCCCATCGCGAGCATGAAGAATCGAGCGCGGCGACCGCGGACGGCGTACACTGATTCTGTCCGGCCCACCTATACAACAAGACCCGCTCAAGACCGAATGCCCGCAGCCGTTTTCGCCTGCGGGCATTTGTGTCTGTGCAGCGTCGTGCAAATTTGAGGTGTAGGCAGGTGCATTCGACAGCGAGCGGTGTGCGGCACTCGGTAGCCGCATCCCGTCTTCATCTTTATCGGGTGAACGAGGCAGCGCGCGGTGGAGTCGGCCGCGTCAAGGGATATGGATCAAATCGAATGTGTGGTGATCGGCGCGGGCGTGATCGGCCTCGCCGTGGCGCGTGCCCTGGCGGCGCGCGGGCGCGAAGTGATCGTGCTGGAAGCGGCCGAAGCGATCGGCGTGGGCACCAGCTCGCGCAATAGCGAAGTGATTCACGCGGGGATCTACTACCCGCGTGGCTCGCTGAAAGCGGCGTTGTGCGTGCGCGGCCGCGAGATGCTGTACGACTATTGCGCCGAGCACAACGTGCCGCATTCCCGCTGCGGCAAGCTGCTGGTCGCGACCTCGCGCAATCAGATTCCGCAGCTTGAAAGCATCATGGCGAAGGGCCGCGAGAATGGTGTGCTCGACCTGATGCGAATCACCGGCGACCAGGCGCAGGCGCTCGAGCCGGCGCTCGAGTGTGTCGAGGCGGTGTTTTCGCCGCAGACCGGCATTGTGGATAGTCATCAGCTGATGCTGGCGATTCAGGGCGACGCGCAACGCAACGGCGCCGTGTGCGTGTTCCACGCGCCGGTCGAAGCGATCGAGGCGAGCAACGGCCGCTTCGTCGTCAAGGTGGGCGGCGCTGCGCCGACCACCATCAGTGCCGCCTGCGTCATCAACAGCGCCGGTTTGCACGCGAACGCGCTGGCCCGCAAGATTCGCGGACTCGATGCGCGCCATGTGCCGCCGCTCTATCTCGCACGCGGTAATTACTTCAGCATCTCGGGGCGCGCACCGTTCAGCCGTCTGATCTACCCCATGCCGAACGAAGCCGGCCTGGGCGTGCATCTGACGATCGACCTCGGCGGGCAGGCGCGTTTCGGTCCCGACGTCGAATGGGTCGATGCGATCAATTACGATGTCGATCCGCACCGCGCGGAGTCGTTCTACGCGGCGATCCGCGCATACTGGCCCGCGCTGCCGGACGGCGCGTTGCAACCGGCTTATGCGGGAATCCGTCCGAAGCTGTCCGGCCCTGGTGAGCCGGCCGCGGACTTCGTGATCCAGGGGCCGGCCGCGCATGGCGTACGCGGGCTCGTCAACCTGTTCGGCATTGAGTCGCCAGGGTTGACGGCGTCGCTGGCGATTGCGCAGCGCGTCTGCGAACTGAGCGGCCGCGCGTGATAGCTGGCCAGCCGAGTTTGGCGCGGAAGCCGGTCACTCGGGCTTGCCGCCCGAGCTTGGCGCGGAAGTCGTCCACCCGAGCTTGCCGCCCGAGCCGGCCCTTCGGGTTTTCATCAGGCATTTGCATCCCGCATGCCGAACCGGCACGCGGCGCTCGATAACCGGGCGCGCGCAGTACTAATTCGGTTATCTCCATCATTTGAGCCGTCACGCGCGGCGGCTTCATTGTTATCCTTGGGGACCGCTGTCATCAGAACGGCGATCAGTTGAATATAAATGGAGTGAGTCCCCATGAAACCGTCCCGTCGTACGTTTTTGATCACCAGCATTGGTGTTGCATCCAGCTTCGCACTGTCGCGCCAGGCTTTCGCTGACGCGCCGAAGGTCGCTGAATCCGATCCGACCGCACAGGCGCTCGGCTACAAGGCAGATGCCAGCAAAGTCGACAAGGCCAAGTTCGCGAAGTACGCGCCGGGCCAGGAATGCGGCAACTGCAGCTTCTATCAAGGCAAGCCCACCGACGCCTACGCCGGTTGCCCGATGTTCGCCGGCAAGCAGGTCGCGGCCAAGGGTTGGTGCAGCGCATATAACAAGAAGGCCTGATAGCGTCCGGGGCGCGTGCACGTTAAGCGTCGCGGTAAGTGCGCCGCAACACGCAGGCGCATGATTGAAGTTCGGATTGAAGTTCGATCATCGAGGCGTCTGTCGCAACCCGCGACAGGCGCCTTTTTCTTGCTTGAAAACAGCTTGCGCGCTCTTTACACTCCAATGCGATTGTGTGGGCGAGCAGAATTTTCCTCTCGTACGCACCCGCGAGGCACCACGGGACACTTTTCGCAGGCTGGAGATCCGAATGGCACCAGCGTCAAGGAGCCTCAATACACGGGCAGTCGCGGCGGCCGTGATCGGCAATGCGCTCGAGTGGTACGACTTCACCGTGTTCGGTTTCATGACGGTGGTGATCGCTCAGCTGTTCTTCCCGGTGGGTAACGAATATTCATCGCTGCTGCTCACCACGGCGACCTTCGGCGTCGCGTTCTTCATGCGGCCGGTCGGCGGCATCGTACTTGGACTCTATGCGGATCGCGCGGGACGCAAAGCGGCGTTGTCGCTCGTCATCGCGCTGATGACGCTCGGCATTCTGCTGCTGGCGATCGCGCCGCCGTATTCGGCCATCGGCATCGGCGCGCCTTTGATGATCGTGCTTGGACGTCTGCTGCAAGGCTTTTCCGCCGGCGGCGAATTCGGCAGTTCGACGGCGTTGCTGATCGAAGCCGCGCCGTTCTCGAAACGCGGCTTCTACGGCAGCTGGCAGATGGCGAGCCAGGCGGCGGCGCTGCTGCTCGGCGCGGTGGTGGGCGCTTTGATTACACGCGGCTTGCCGCCGGATACGCTGAAATCCTGGGGCTGGCGCGTACCGTTCATTCTCGGCTTGATCATCGGGCCGATCGGTTTCTACATCCGCCGGAATCTCGCCGATTCGGAAGCATTTCTGCATGCGCAAAAAACCGCGCGCCGCGCGACGCTGCGCGAAGCGTTCAGCAGTCATAGCCGCGAGATTCTGTGCGGACTCGGCGCGGTGATCGCGCTCACCGTGACGATCTACGTGCTGATCAGCTACCTGCCAACTTTCGCGGTCAAGCAACTGAAGCTGCCTTACGCGCAGTCTTTTTACGCGGTGATCGTCGGCAACCTGCTGTTGACCGTGCTTTCGCCGCTCACCGGCGCATGGTCCGACAGGATCGGGCGCAAGGGGCTTTCGCTGTGGTCGCTGGTGCTGACGCTCGTGATCATCTACCCGCTGTTCGCGTGGCTCGCGGCGGAGCCGACCTTGTCGAAACTGATTCTCGTGCAGGCGCTTCTGTCGATCACGCTGTCCGGCTATTACGGTCCGTTCGGCGCGTTGATCGCCGAACTGTTTCCGGCGAACGTACGCTCGATTGGCTTATCGCTCGCGTACAACATCGCGGTGATGCTGTTCGGCGGCTTTGGGCCTTTCATTGTGACGTGGCTCATCAACACAACCGGTTCGCCGCTCGCACCGACTTACTACGTGATGGGCGGCCTGGCGCTCTCGATCGTCGCAGTGGCCTGCATCCCCGGCAAGCGCCACGCAGATCTCGACGCGCGTCGCAAGCCTGCCTGAACGGATCTTTAAGCAGCGGCTTTCCTAGCTGCGCGCCTGCAGCAACGGCGGCCGCCTGTCGAACCACGGCCGTGCCGCTTCGAGTTGCGCGGCAAGGCGCAGCAGGGTTGCTTCGCCGCCGTCGCGCGCGGCGAACTGCACGCCGACCGGCAGTCCGCGCGCATTCCAGTAAAGCGGCATCGACATCGCCGGCTGGCCGCTGAGATTGAACACTTCCGTGCAGCCGGCCCACGCGAATGCTTTGTTCGACGCTTCGGTAAGCATCTTCTTCATCAACGGTTCGAGCGGCATCGCGGTGATGGCGCGCATCTGCATGCGTTCCACGGCGGTGGGCTGCATTTCGCCGATCTTGATCGGCGCGGCGGCGAGCGTCGCGCACAGAATCACGTCGTAGCGGCTCAGCAGACCGGTGAGCCGCTCGGTGATGCGGCGCTGTTCTTCTAGCGCGGCGGGCAGACCGCGTTCACCTAGCTTGCGGCCGACGTGCGCCATCGCCCACGTCGAAATTTCGAATTCCGTGCGCAGCGGTTTACGGCCGGTGATGCGATCGGCATTGAGCACCATGTCTTCGGCGGTGACCGACCAGATCGTCAGGAACGCATGCCGGACTGCTGCGAAATCGATGCCGAGCGAGACCGGCTCGATGTTATGACCCAGCGAGCTCGCGAGTTGCGCAGCGTCCGCGAGTGCGGCGCGCGCGTCGGCGGATAACGATGGCGCGAGCATCGGTTCGGTGACGTACGCGATGTTCAGCGGCTTGCATGGCTCGCGCGCGGCGCTCAGGAAGGTGCCCGGCGCGCCGGCCGGCCGATCCGCGTTGCCGCCGAGCAAATCGAGCAGCAATGCGCTGTCGCGCACGCTGCGCGATACCGCATGGTCGATGCCGAGCTCGCCGGCGGCGGCACTCGGGCTCGCACCCGGCACACGTCCGCGCGAGGGTTTGAGGCCGAACAGTCCGCAGCACGAAGCGGGAATCCGGATCGAACCGCCGCCGTCGGACGCATGCGCGAGCGGCACGATGCCCGCGGCGACCGCCGCTGCCGCGCCGCCGCTGGAGCCGCCCGGCGTGTGGTCGAGATTCCACGGATTGCGGCACGCGCCGAACAGTTCGGGCTCCGTATAAGGCATCTGACCGAGTTCGGACGTGCTGGTCTTGGCGAAGATGTTGAGACCGGCCGCCTTGGCAAGCGCGACGACCGGCGCGTCCTCGGCGGGAATGAAGTGGCGATAGTGACGGCTGCCCATCGCCATGCGCAGCCCGGCGACCGGTGCGCCCAGATCCTTGATCAGAAACGGCACGCCTGCCAGCGCGCCGTGCCCGACTCCGTCGGCCCTGCTATCCGCGCTATGCGCGCCATTCGCCCTGTTCGCGTCGTCGCGCGATGCACGTTGACGCGCCGCGTCGTAGTCCTTCAGGACAATCGCATTGATCGCGGGATTGACGGCCTCGGTGCGTGAGATCGCGATATCCAGCAATTCACGCGCGCTTGCTTCGCCGGTGCGAACCAGTTCGGCGAGGCCGATGGCGTCATAGGCGAGATAGTCTGAATGCACGGCGGATGAGCCCTCGCTATCGAGTGTCGGAACCTGCCGGTTGCAGGGAGGCGTGATAAACCAGCTGCGCTGGACGTCCCGTGGCCCGGTTCATACACAGGCATCGGAGAAGACGGCGCGCCGGATGCCCGCCTTCTTTCGAGTTACAGACGTTCGCCGAGGAAGGTCAGCGTGCGGCCGTGCGCCAGCGCTGCCGCATGCTGGTTGTACGACGCGCGGTCCGTACAGTTGAAGCCGTGATCGGCGTTCGGATAGATGTTGAATTCCGCATCCGTGCGGCCCGCGAAGCGCTCCTGGATCTCGCCCACCGCCGACAGCGGAATATGCGCGTCGAGTTCGCCGTAGTGGAATTGCATCGGCACTTTGATCTTCGCGGCGTGCTCGAGCTTGTTCTGGATGCCGCCGCCGTAATAGGCGACCGCACCGTCGAGCGAGCCTTGCGCTGCCGCCAGATAGGCGAGCTGGCCGCCGAAGCAGAAACCGATCGCGGCGATCTTGCCGGTTACGTCCGGCATCGCGCGCAGCGCCGCGGCGGCCACGCCGATATCCGCGACCGCCAGGTCGACGTTGGTCTTCTGCATCAACTCGATGCCCTTGTTGCGGTCGGCGCCCTCATAAGTCAGTTCGACGCGCGGCTGCGTGCGCCAGAAGATGTCCGGGGCGAGTGCGATGTAGCCGTCTTGGGCATACTGATCCGCGACCGAGCGGATGTGGCTGTTCACGCCGAAGATCTCCTGGATGATGATGACGGCCGGTCCCTTGCCGCCCTTGGGCAGCGCCAGATAGCCGCCGAAGCTGTCGTTGCCGGCGGGGATATCGATCCATCGGGAAGTCGTGCTCATGTTGCTCTCCATTGACCTGCGCACCGCTCGCTGTGCGAGGCCGGTCTGATTGAATGCCCAAGGCCCGAGTGCCTGAAGCGGGCGCTCAGTTTGCCATCAAAAGAAACGCCGTGCAGCGAGGCTCCAGCGAGCCTGACAGCGAGCCACGCAGCGTGGCAATCTCGTAAGACGATTGAAACGTTCTCGATAATTCATTGTTCCGTTGCAGCGCGAATTGCGCGTGCCGGTGGTTAGCTTCACGTTCGGGCTGCTCTCCAACGACGACGTCGCGCGTTTGCACGCAGCGGGTCTATATGTAATAGGTACCGCGACGCATGTCGCCGAAGGGCTGGCATGGCGCGACGCAGGGGCCGACGCGATCGTCGCGCAAGGCGCGGAAGCCGGCGGGCATCGCGGCACCTTCATCGGCGCATTCGATGAAGCGCTGATCGGCACCATGGCGCTCGTGCCGCAACTCGCCGATGCGACCGGCCTGCCGGTGCTGGCGGCGGGCGGCATCATGGACGGACGCGGCGTGGCCGCCGCGCTGGCACTGGGCGCTCGGGCGGCGATGATGGGCAGCGCGTTCATCACCTGTGCGGAGAGTGCGATCTCGCCTGCATGGAAGGACCGGTTGCGCTCGATGCCCGACACCGCGACTAGCGTTACGCGCGCCATCACCGGCCGTCATGCACGCGGCATACGCAATCCGCTGATGCTGCGCTTGTCCGAAGCAGCGCAAAAGATCGCGCCTTATCCGGTGCAAAACGCCTTGACTCAGGAATTGCGTCAAACCGCGAGCCGTGCGGGAAACGGCGACTATCTATCTCTCTGGTCGGGCCAGGGTGCGCATCTAGGCCGCAAGCGCCGCGAGGGTCTCGGCGCCGCGGAACTGGTTGCGCAACTCGATCAGGAATGGCGTGCGGCGGTGGCGCGGATCGCTTCGCTCGAGCGTTGATACAGCGCGGTGCAGGTGCGCCTCGTCCATGCTTCGTAAGTGTCTCTCGCGCGTGCCCGCAATGCGCCTGCTTTTTACGCACAATGACTATTCGAAACATTAACGGTTTAACACGCTAAAACCTTTAGGCGGTGCCGTCAGACGAACCCCTCACATAGCGGAAACCCGCATGGGTTGGCGCTTTCCAGCCGGTCTGCCGCGTCGCGACGGGTGCCTGTTGGATAAACGCTATTAGTGTTCATCCCACTTTCTCAAAAAAGTCCCACAAATTAATTTGATAGCCTACACTTGCGCGCAAGTACGGTTTGCCGCCTGCCACAAACAGGTTGGCGGACGTGCTGGCCAAGTGCATGAACGATGCAACCGGCGTGGTCGTCCACGGGACTGAGCGACACGTGTAGGGACGCGGGGGCACAGGGCGATTACGTTGTTTTTGGGACCGAAACTGGAGACTTACATGAACATCAAGATTCAAAAGCTGTTGCCGATCAGCGCTGCGGCGATGCTGTTCGCAACGTTGGCAACAACGGCCGCGGCAGACACGGTCGTCAAGATCGGTCACGTGGCACCGCTGACTGGTGGTATCGCTCACCTGGGGAAAGACAACGAAAACGGCGCGCGCCTGGCGGTTGAGGAAATCAACGCCAAGGGCCTGACGATCGGTGGCCAGAAAGTCACGCTGCAACTCGACGCACAAGACGATGCAGCTGACCCGCGTACGGCAACTCAAGTCGCCCAGAAACTGGTCGACGATAAGGTCGTCGCAGTGGTCGGTCACTTGAACTCGGGCACGTCGATTCCGGCTTCGAAGATCTATAGCGACGCAGGCGTCGTGCAGATCTCGCCGTCGGCAACGAACCCGGCGTACACGCAACAGGGCTTCAAGACGACGTACCGTGTGGTGGCGACCGATGCCCAACAAGGTCCGGCACTTGCGAACTACGCCTCCAAGACCATGAAGGTGAAGAGCGTCGCGATCGTCGACGACTCGACCGCTTATGGTCAGGGTCTCGCCAACGAATTCGAAAAGACCGCAAAGTCGCTGGGCCTGAACGTGATGTCGCATGACGCGACCAACGACAAGGCTGTCGACTTCCGCGCAATTCTGACGAAGATCAAGGGCGAAAACCCGGACGCGATCATGTACGGCGGCATGGACGCCACCGGCGGCCCGTTCGCCAAGCAAGCCAAGCAGCTCGGCCTGCGTGCGAAGGTGCTGGCAGGCGACGGCGTCTGTACCGACAAGCTGTCGGATCTGGCCGGTGACGCAACCGACAACATCGTCTGCTCGGAAGCCGGTATGGCGCTCGAAAAGATGGCCGGTGGCGCAGCGTTCCTCGCCAAGTATCAGAAGCGTTTCGGTCAGCCGATCCAGATCTACGCTCCGTTCACGTATGACGCTGTGTACATCATCGTCGACGCTATGAAGCGTTCGAACTCGACCGATCCGGCGAAGATTCTGGCAGAGATGCCGACCACGGACTACAAGGGTGTGATCGGTGAAACAACGTTCGACTCGAAGGGCGACCTTCAGCACGGCGTGATCTCGCTGTACAACTACAAGTCGGGCAAGAA
The DNA here is from genome assembly GCF_003353175.1 of Paraburkholderia lacunae. GTDB lineage: Bacteria > Pseudomonadota > Gammaproteobacteria > Burkholderiales > Burkholderiaceae > Paraburkholderia > Paraburkholderia lacunae. The sequence continues at coordinate 163,803 of NZ_QHKS01000002.1, forward strand.
GACCCTGCTCGACGTTGTGAAGATGTAAAACTGCGGGTTCGGCGACAGCTTTGCGTGTCGCCGCTCGAGTGGTTCGAAGGCACGCGCGCCGCATGGCTCGCGTGCCTTTTCTTTTGGCCGGACGCATGAGACGCTGACGGCCTGACGAATGCCGCTGCATGCCGCCTGGGAGAATAACGTGAGTTCTGTGATCCGCTCGATCGATGACGGCTGGCGCCGCTGGATTGCCGAGAATCTGCTGCTCGATGCGCCGCCGCCGGCGCTCCATGGCGTGCTGATCGAGCATGGTTTCGACGCAGCCGAAGCCGCGCGCGAAATCGAGGCCGCACTCGCGAGTCCCTATTTGCAGGGTGCCACGCGCTTGCGCAATCGTTTGCGCAAGCGCGACTGGATGTTGTCCGTGTACGGCACGCTGAGTCGTTTGCGCGCTCACAGCGATACGGTCGAACGGCGCGAGCGTTTATCGCGCGACGAATTCTTTGAGCAGTACTACTTTCAGAACCGGCCCGTGATCATCACCGGCGCCTTCGATTTCTGGCCGGCTCGCACGCAATGGAATTTCGATTACTTTCGCTCGCGTTGCGGCGATTGCGAAGTCGAAGTGCAGTTCGGCCGCGAGTCCGATGCGAACTATGAAATCAATCAGCCGAAGCTCAAGCGGATGATGCGCTTTGCCGATTATGTCGAGCTCGTCGAGCGCAGCGGCTCGACCAACGATTTCTATATGACGGCCAATAACACGTCGCACAATCGCGCAGCGCTGGCCGCGTTATGGTCAGATGTGTCGACCATTCGCGAGTATCTTGATGCCGGGTCGCCCGATACCGGATTCTTCTGGTTTGGACCGGCGGGCACGAAGACGCCGTTTCACCATGATTTGACCAATAACTTCATGGCGCAGGTGATCGGGCGCAAACATATCAAACTCGTTCCGCTGTCCGATACGCCGCATATGGCCAATTATCTGCACTGTTATTCGCAGGTGGACGGCAGTGCGATCGACTACGCGCGTTTCCCGTCGATGCGCGATGCGCAGCTGATCGAATGCACGCTGGCGCCGGGCGAATTGTTGTTTTTGCCGATCGGCTGGTGGCATTACGTCGAAGGACTCGACGCATCGGTGACGATGACTTTCACCAACTTTCTGCAGCGTAACGATTTCTCGCGCAATTACGACACGTATCACGACCTGTGAGGGATTCGCGCGGCGCGTCAGCGGCTTTGTCGAGGCGATAAAAAAACGGCGAGCCGGTTGCCCGGTTCGCCGCCCCCCTTCGACGCTTGTGACGCGTCGTTATTTGCTGTCGTTATTTGCTGTCGTTATTCGCTGTTGTGACTCGCGCTGTCGTGATTCGTATTCGTCATTTCTTCGGCGCCAGTCCGCCGACGAGGCCGCCGAGCAATCCGCCACCCGATGTACTGCCGGATGTCCCCCCCGTCGATGCCGCTGCGCCGGTCAACGTGCCGGTCACGGTAGTGAGCAGGCCGGTGATCGGCGCGAGCGGATTGCTGGTCCCGCCGGTGCCGCCCGAGCCTGAGCCCGTAGCCGAGCCGAGCGCGCCGGTCAGCGAGGACACCGCCGAGGTCACCGGCGCCAGAGGATTGCCCGAGCCGCCCGTCGCGTTGCTCAACGCGCCGGTGACCGAACTCACTACGCCGGTCAGCGGCGCAAGCGGACTGCCCGAGCCGCCGGAGACGCCGCCGAGGCTGCTGGTCAAGGTGGTCAATGCATTGGTCAACGGCGCCAGAGGACTGCCGGAGCCGCTGCCGCCGCTCAGGCCGCCGCTCAAGGTGCCGGGCAGCGCGGTGAGGATGCTGGTCAACGGCGCCAGCGGATTACCCGCAGTGCCGCCGCTGCCGCCCGGATCGAGGATGCCGGTGATGCCGCCCAACGGGTTGCCGCTGTTTGAAGCTCCCGCTGTCAACAGGCCGCCGGCGGATGCGACGGTGTTGCCGAGCTGGCTCACGACGTTGCCGAGGTTCTGGCCGATCGGATCGTTGGTGGCGCTGCCGATCTGGCCGCCCGCGCTATTCAGTCCTTGGCCGATAGTCGACAGCAGGCCGTTCAGCGGTGAACCGACGCCGGTTGTATCGCCGACGGTTTGGGTCGTTTGCGCGAGTGTGGCCGTGATCGGTGTGATCGCCGTGCTCCCGGTCTGCAAGACTTGCTGGATCGAACCGCCCGTCAGTTGCGAACCGAATTGGGTGCCGAGGCTGCTGACCGCTGTGCCGACCGTCGAGACGGTGCTGCCGAGCGGCGTGGTCAGCGGACTGAGCGGCGCGGTGGGGCCGCTGCCCAGGCTGGTCACGAGTTGGCCCGCGCTGTTGACGGCCTGGCCCGCGTCATAAACGAGGTTGCCGCTGCTCCCTAGGGTCGTGTCGAGCGGAGTGGTGGAATTGCCGAGCTGGCCGACGCCGTTGGTGGTCCCCCCGCCGAGTGCGGTGACGGCGTTGCCTAGATTCGATACGACGCCGCCGAGCGCGCTGGTGGTCGCCGGGTTCGCGCCCGGGACCGGCGTAAGGGCGATCTGGCTGCCGACCGCGGCGACGGTTTGCCCGGTCGCCGTAATGGCGTTGCCGGTGTTTTGAGCAACGACGCCGATCGGGTTGGCGCTGGAGGGCGTTGGGGTTGGCGTGGGCGTCGGCGTAGGCGTAGGCGTAGGCGTTGGAGTTGGCGTTGGAGTTGGCGTTGGAGTTGGCGTGGGAGTAGGCGTGGGAGTAGGCGTCGGGGTTGGCGTCGGGGTTGGCGTCGGCGTCGGAGTCGGCGTCGGCGTCGGAGTCGGAGTCGGAGTCGGAGTCGGAGTCGGAGTCGGCGTGCCGCTTCCAGAGCCACTGCCTGAACCCGAGCCTGAACCCGAACCGCTACCTGAGCCGTTACCCGAACCGCTACCTGAGCTGCTTCCTACGCTGCTGGGCACACTCGGCGCGTGCAGCGTGCTCCCGCATCCCGTCAGCACAATCATCGACGTCACGCACATGGCGATCGCCGAGAGTTTGAAATGGTGATTCATGGTCTGCTCCCCCGTAATTTGGACAACTGCTGAGGGAGCTAACTGCAAAACCTATGCCATTCAAATCCGCGCGTCTGGCAAGACGGATAAACTCATATGGATCAATGGGTTGTGAGCGACGGTGCCGGTGCATGAAAGCGCTGGAGAGGCTCATGTGGCCCGGAACACCGACGGGTGCATGCCGCGTGTAACGTAACGTAAGTCAATGGATTTTCGTATGCCGTCACGTCCGCCGATGCGGCGACAGCGCGCTCCCGCATCAGACTTTCAAACGACGCAGCACTTTCGGACCTGCAACCGCGATCAGCGCCGAGCACACCGCGACCACCGACAACCCGATCGGCAAACTGGTCGCCTGCGTCACCGCACCGATAATCACCGGGCCGAGCAGCAGGCCGAAGTACGCCAGCCCCGCAACGTGGGCGAGTCCTTCGGCGGCGTGAATTCCCTTGACGCTTGCGGCCGCCGCGAACAACACCGGCATCATGTTGGCGAGCCCGAGGCCCATCAGCGTGAAGCCGATCAGCGCGGCAGCCGTGTTCGGCAGCAGCAGCGCGCCGATCATCCCGGCGAACGCGAGCGACGCGCTCGCCATCACCAGTTGCGGTGCGCCGAAGCGGGCGCGCACCGCGTCCCCGGCGAAACGCGCCGCCGCCATGCCGCCCGAGAACGCCGCGTAGGCCGCGCTGGCGAGCGCCGGCGTCGCCAGCACGACGTCGCGCATGTAGACGGTCGCCCAGTCGTACATGGCGCCTTCGGCGATCAACGCTACCAGCGCCATCGCGCCGAGCGCCCACAGCGCGGGAGAGCGCCAGCGGTTGGCGCGCGGCGTGGCGGCATCCGGATGATCGGCGTGCGGCACATGCGGCAGCACGGAAGGACAAGCTGCGATCAGCACCAGCGCGCTGACCGCCGCGGCCAGCGCAAGGTGCATCGCCGGCTCCATGCCGCGTGACAGCAACGCGCCGCCGACCGCCGCGCCAAACATCCCGCCGATGCTGAACATGCCGTGCAGCGACGACATGATCGGCTTGCCGAGCGCCTTCTCGACGGCGCTGGCCTCCGCATTCATCGCGACGTCGAGTGTGGCCATGCCCGCGCCGAAGATGGCCAGCACGATCAGCAACAGCCAGTAAGCGGGCACGACCAGAATCAGCGCCGCGCACACCGTCATGACGAGGCCGCCCGTGAGACAGGCGCGGCGCGTGCCGACACGCGCGATCCACGACGCGTTCGCCGCCATCGCGCCGATCGAGCCGCCCGCGACAGCCAGCAGCGCGAACGACAGCAGTGCCGCGTTCAGATGGAAGCGGTCGCGCACGGTGGGCACATGCACCCCCCACGATGCGTACATCATCCCGGCAATGAAAAACACCGCCATGGTGGCAAAACGGGCGCGCTGCCGCGCGGTGCCGGAAAGGTCACGGTGAGCGGCGGGGAGGGTGGCGAATTCGGAAGTGCGGTCGGACACTGAAATCTCGTCGAGGGAGAGAACGCCGGAAGAAAGCGCGTTGAAAGCGAATTTCCGATTCTATCGAAGCGTGCCGTCTCCTGCTCGGAGCGTGGTGATCTAGTATTTACGATTATTCGGGGCGACGTGAAATGACAGACGTGCGCCCCAATCCGTGTGCCGGTTTTTTTGCCGGTCATCCATTGAGAGACGCGCACTTGAACATTCCCGCTCACGCTCCGCTGCATCTGCTGCATACCGCCGCTGTCGGCACGCTTGCGACCCATGCGCGCCAGCCGCAAGGCTTTCCCTACCCGACGGTGCTGCCATTCGCGCCGGATTCGCGGCACCGTCCGACGATTCTCGTGAGCCGGCTCGCCGAGCATACGCACAACCTGCTCGCCGACCCGCGCGCCGGTTTTCTGGCCGTCGACGCGCCCAATGGCGACGTGCTGAGCAGCCAGCGCGTTACCTTGCTCGGCATCTTCGAACCGGTCGACCCGACGCCTGAGGTTGTGGACCGCTATCTGCGCTATCACCCGGACGCCGAACGCTACCTGGTTCTCGGCGACTTCACGTTCTGGGCGATGAAGATCGAGCGGCTGCGCTATATCGGCGGCTTTGGCTCGATGGGATGGCTCGACGGCGCCGATCTCGATCCGCTGGCGCCGCTCGACTTCGATGAAGAGCGCGCGTTGATCGAGTATTTCGCCCAGCACTCGGCGGCCACCGCCAAACTCCAGTTGCTTGGCGTCGATCGATACGGCGTCGATCTGAAGCGCGACGGCGAGCGCACGCGTTTTATTTTCGACGACGCCATAGGCGATACCGAAGCCTTGCACGCCGCGCTCGAAGTTTGCATCCAGCGCCACGCGAATTAAGCCTGATTGCTTTGGGGAAAACACGTATAGCGCAATAACGGCGGAGACATCTAGCGCAATATGTGACGCGACTTCATGTTAAAGCTTTCATGGCGTGAAATGTTGATACGAAATATTCATCTTAATTTCCATCTTTTGCTAATTAATCTCATAATTACTGGCGCCTCACTACGGGTTCTCAGCAAAACGGGAAATTAGCCATTTGAAAGATTGTGGGTCACGCAGCGTTCGACGGAAATTTTTTGAAACGAAACAGGATTAATTTTACGCGGCGACTTTTGCAGTCTTTCTATTTTGTGTTAATCTCGCGATCAAATTCCGAGGCGTGATCACCTTCAAAGGGCAAGCTGGCTTAAGACTGGCAGTCATTTATCCATACTACAAGGGAACCTATGTCGTCCTACAAGGAACTACTCGCCCAGCGCGAGAAACTCGAAAAGCAGATCGAAGAAGCTAAGTCGCGTGAATACGCGGAAGTGTTGAATGAGATCAAGCAGAAAATGGCCGACTACGGCATTACGCTGAGCGAGCTCGGCGGCGGCCGTGCTGCCAAGGGCGCTAAAGCCGGCCGTCCGCGTGCGGGCGTCGCGCCGAAATATCGCGACCCGGACAGCGGCAGCACGTGGTCTGGCCGTGGCAAGCCGCCGCGCTGGATCGCCGGCCTCGATCGTGAGAAGTTTTTGATCCAGAAGTAATGCAGTGCACCAGTAGCGCCTTTGCCGCGCCGCTGCTGACAAGAAAACCGCGCACCGCCCAGGGCGCGGTTTTTTTTCGTTTTTTTACTGCGCCGGCGAATTGACGTGTATTTGTCACACGTATTCCCCGTGGTGGGAACGCGAATGCTTTTCGTTTAGATAAGCATCTGATTTAAAAGGAAATTCTAATGCCGGGATGGAGCGATTTCGAGATGCTCCGGGTAGAATGCAGGCATTGAACCTTTTCTCGCTGCTTCAGATGCCTTCCACCACCTCCGGCCAGTCCGCCGAAAAACATCGCGTTGCGCGCAAAAGCACCTTTGTCAGTATTGCGCTGAATACGGTGTTGATGACGCTGCAAATCGTCATCGGCGTCTTTGCGCATTCTCAGGCGCTGGTCGCCGACGGCGTCCATTCGCTTGCCGATCTGATTTCCGATTTTGTCGTACTGGTAGCCAATCGGCACAGCGGCGCGAAGCCGGATGCCGATCACAATTACGGACACAGCCGCTATGAAACCGTCGCTTCATTATTTCTGGGCGGATTGCTGATTGCGGTAGGCGTCGGCATGTTATGGCGCGCCGGTACGCGTCTCGCCGATTTGCAGAGCATTCCCGCCGTGCATATGAGCGCGCTCGCGGTCGCCGTTCTCGTGTTGATTTCCAAAGAAAGTCTGTTTCGCTACATGCTGCGCGAAGCGCAGCGCGTACGTTCGGCGATGCTGATTGCGAACGCGTGGCATGCGCGCTCGGATGCGGCGTCGTCGCTGGTGGTGACGATCGGTGTTATTGGTAGCCTCGCGGGTGTGCGCCTGCTCGATCCGATCGCCGCGGCGATTGTCGGTTTCATGGTGGCGCGCATGGGGTGGACGTTCGGCTGGGACGCGCTGCAGGATCTATCGGACCGCGCGCTCGACGAAACCGCGGCCGCCGACATGCGCAAGCTGTTGCTATCCACCCCCGGCGTGCGCGACGTGCATGAACTGCGTACGCGCAAGATGGGCGATTTTGCGCTCGTCGACGCGCACATTCTGGTCGATCCGCTGATTTCGGTTTCGGAAGGGCATTACATCGCGGAGTCGGCGCGCTTGCGCGTGTTGACCGACAACCGCGTGCTCGACGCGCTGATCCATGTCGACCCCGAAAACGATGCGCTCGCGCGGCCTCCGGTCAACCTGCCGGCGCGTGAGCGGGTCGTCGCCGAAGTCGATGCGGCGCTGGCCGAGGGCGGCATCAAGGCTGCGACGGTCAATATCCACTATCTGAGTACCGGGCTGGATGTGGAAGTGACCTTGCCGGCCGTCGGTGCGCGCGCGCTCGAGAGCGACGCGCTGAACCTCGCGCGCGTCGACCTGGCTGCGCTCAAGCGCCGCCTGGGCGCACGCAAGCTCGATGTGGTGCGGGCATTGGATACGGCGCCGGCTGAAACGGGCTCCGCGAAGGAAGCCGGGGCAGGCGAGGCGAATGTTCGCGCCGGGCTCACCGAGCCGCACCACTCCATCTGAGCGCGCTGCCATGCTGTGGGGCGCGACAAGCTCGCGCCAGCCTCGGCTTCACGGTGTCACAGCGCGGTGTCACAGCGGCAATTGCGTATCGAATTTGATCTCACGAAGCACGACGCTCGTACGCACCTGCGCAACAGCCGGAATCTTGAAAATGCGCTCGTGCAGAAAGCTGTCGTACGCCTTGATGTCCGGCGCCACGATCTTGAGGATGTAATCGGATTCGCCGGTCGTGCTGTAGCACTCGGTGACTTCCGGGCAGGTGGCGATTTCCCGCTCGAACTGTTCGACGCCGCCTTCGGTGTGCCGCGTCAGATGAATATGTGCGAGCGCGCAGACGTGCAGCCCGAGCTTTTCGCGATCGAGCAGCGCCGTGTAACGCTGGATCACTCCCGATTGCTCCATGTCCTTGATACGCCGCCAGCATGGCGTGCTCGACAGGCCGACCTGGTCGGAAATCTCTTGCACGGAGCGGCGTGCGTCGAGCTGCAGCAGGCGCAGGATTTTTTGAGAGAACGTATCGAGTGTCAACTGCGCCTCCGTTTGCGTCGCCGTATCAACGCATGGTAGAGGGCTCGAAAACGAAACGCAATGTAAAACGGCTTCGGCGAGGGAGATTACCTAATTTGCCGGTTCCTCAGCGGCGTTTTGCCCTGAGCCGTCCCCATCTTTACCGGCTGCGACACTCGCCTGAGTGGCTCGCAACTCCTTGAGCATGTTGCAGAAGAGTGCGCCCTGTTCGATCGCGTCGTCGAGCGCGACGTGCGTGTGCGGGTGATCGTCGAACCAGTGTTTTGGAAAGCGCGGTTTGATGCTCTTGCGATACGGCAAGCCGGTCATCGCGAAAGCTAGCGTCTTGATGTCGAGCGCCGACCAGGAAAACGGGCAACGGCCGGCAAAGCGCATCATGTACCAGAACATATAGGTGAAGTCGAAACCCGCCGGCATCGCGACGAACACCGGCTTGCCCGGCAACGCTTCAACCCATTCGACGTAGGCGTTCAGTGCGGCTTGCGGCTGCTGCAAGTCCTTGCGGCAGGCTTCCCACGCGTCGGGCTGGGTCTTCCACCATGCGGCTTGCACCGGATGCGGCGCGGCCCCTTCGAGCAATTCGAGATTCGCCGAGAAAGTGGCGATCAGCCGCTTGTCTTCGGTATAGGCCGCGGAGGCGAAACTGAGCATCGAATGCGGGCCGGGAATCGGGCCGTCCGCTTCGACGTCGGTGCTCACATAGATTTCGCTGCTCATGCTTCTACTCCGTCCGCGACGTATGGATTGGAGCGGCGCTCGGCGCCAAACGTCGAGGTGGGGCCATGACCCGGCACGAAGGTGACGTCGTCGCCGAGCGGCCAGAGTTTCTCGCGGATCGAGCGCACCAGATCGGCGTGATTGCCGCGCGGAAAATCCGTGCGGCCGATCGACCCGGCGAACAGCACGTCGCCCACCAGCGCGAGCCGATGCTTGCGGCTGAAGAACACCACGTGTCCCGGCGTGTGGCCCGGGCAGTGATAGACCTCGAGGGTTTCGTCGCCGAATTGCACGGTGTCGCCATCTTGCAGCCAACGGTCCGGCTCGAACGCCTCTGCGGCCGGAAAGCCGAAGCGCGTACTTTGATCCGGCAGCTTGTCGAGCCAGAAGCGCTCGTCGGGATGCGGACCTTCGATCGGCACGCCATAGTGCGCGGCAAGCGTCTTCGCGCCCGCGCAGTGATCGATATGCCCGTGCGTCAGGAAAACTTTTTCGACTGTCACGTTCTGGCGCGCTATCTCGCCCTGAATGACATCGAAGTCGCCGCCCGGATCGACGACGGCCGCGCGTCCGGTCGTCTCGCAAACGAGCAGCGAACTGTTCTGCTGAAACGGCGTGACGGGGATCAAGGTGACTTTCATGGATGACGGCGCCGCTGGAAAAACGTTGATTGTACCGGTGTCTCTCCTACCCTCGCCGGGGCGTCGAGACCTTGTTGCAGCGGGCCGTCGCTGGCCCATTCTTGCAGCGATAGTGAAAAATCATCAAGCTTTTCAGTCGCTTGTGATCTCAAAAATTTCTTTTCGGTATAATGCACCCCAGTGCACGGGTCACCGTGCCGCCACCAGGTGATGCGTCCCCATCAAAAATGGGCACGCGAATTGCCTCTCAAGTATGTGCCGTCGTGCTTTACCGACGGCAATCCAGTATCGATGCTTTCGATGCACACGTCTTACCCAGCCAGGCGCCGCGCGCCTGCAACGGACCTAACTTCCGTGACGCTGGGTGGGGCCTACGCCGCCGTTCCTGCACGTTGAGTTCCGCGCGCAAGAACGTGTTTGCCACGTTCGATGGCGGCATGTGGGGTCTGGTCAGGCTGCCGGGGACAGGTTGCGCCAGACGTGAAAATTAACCGTGCGGTAGCGGCTGTGTGAGCCGCATCCGGGCTTCTGCGTACTGCGCTCGTCTGCGCGGCGCGCTGTCGTCCCTTGCCGCCGGAGTCGCAGGCAACACGCTCTTTTTTCGCGTGATGCGGCTCGACAATGTGATTGCACGTCTTATGAAAACTCGGTTAACCCGTGGTCTAGGGAGTCTTTTCGCCTTTTTTGTGCTGGTCGGCTGCGCGACGCCTCCGGGCGCCAGCAGCACGTCTGCAAGCGGCATGCCGCTCGGCACGAAGAGTGCGCAGGCGGGCTCGTTTGGGCCGCAAGCCTTCGGTGGCGCTGAGGCATCAAATGGCGCCGCCAAAGGCTCATCGCTAGCCGACGCGCAGCCGCTAACGGACGACGGTCCCAGCATTTCGGACTTCCATCAGACCGGCCGTGCCTCCTGGTACGGCCGCGGCTTTCATGGCCGCCGCACCGCCAACGGCGAACGTTACGACATGCACGCGCTGACCGCGGCGCATCGTACGCTGCCGCTCGGTTCGTATGTGCGAGTGACCAATCCGGCCACTTCGCGCTCGGTCGTCGTGCGTATCAACGACCGTGGTCCGTACGCGCGCGGCCGGGTAATCGACCTGTCGATGGCCGCCGCGAGCATGCTCGACATGCGCCATGCCGGCACCGCGCGGGTCAAGATCGAAGGGTTGACGCAGCGGGAAGCAAGGGCTGCACGTAACGAAATACTGGCGTCGAACTCGGGTTCGAGCGCCGAGAAATAAGTTGATGGCGGCAAGCGTGTTTCAGGCGCAGCCGTCACGCCGGCGAGCAAGCGGCGTGACGGCTGGGCTTGGCGTGCTGCAAGACTCAGTCAAAGGGCCGCCTCGCGCGGCCCTTTGTATTTTTTACTCGTCCTTCTTCAGCGCCAACGCGCGCGTGTATAGCGTGTTGCGCGACACCCCGGTGATGGCCGCCGCGACTTTCGCCGCGCTGCTCACCGTCAGCTCTTCCAGCAGGATGCCCAGCAACGCGTCGTGATCCTGCTCGCCGGCGGCTTGCGCCTGCGCGCCTTCCACCACCAGCACGAATTCACCGCGTTGCCGGTTCGGATCGGCGGCGAGCCACGCTGGCCCTTCGGCCAGGGTGCCGCGATGCAGCGCTTCATGTAACTTCGTCAATTCCCGCGCGATCAGCAGCTTGCGCTCGCCGCCGAACGAGTCGGCCATTGCCTGCACCGTCTCGACGATCCGGTGGGGTGCTTCGTAGAACACCATGGCGTGCGGATGCGTCGCGAGCGTTTGCAGCGTTGTCGCGCGCTGTTTTGCTTTTGGCGGCAGGAAGCCGAGGAACGAGAACGTCGCGACCCAGTCGCCGGCCGCGCTCAACGCGGTGGCGAGCGCGCTTGCGCCGGGTAGTGGAATCACCGGGAAGCCCGCTTCGCGCACCGCGTCGACCAGTTTTGCGCCGGGGTCCGAGATGCCCGGCGTGCCCGCATCGGAGACGTACGCCACGCGTTCGCCCGCTTGCAGATGTTCGATCAGGCGCCGCGCCGCGGCCCGCTCGTTGTGCTGATGAACCGCGACGAGCGGCTTCGAGATGCCGTATCGCGCTAGCAGTTGGCCGGTGTTGCGGGTGTCTTCGGCGGCGATGCGGTCCGCGAGTCCGAGCACATGCAACGCGCGCAGCGTGATGTCGGCGACATTGCCGATCGGCGTGGCCACCACATACAGCGCGGCAATGGGGTACTGCTGCCCTTGCGCGAGTTCGGAGAGAGGAGTCATGAGACAGAAGACGCAGACAGACAGAACGAGGCCGCCATTGTGCCACGCAGCGGCGCGCGAGCCGGGCGGCGCGCGGCCGGCGCCGCGTGCCGCCGACGCCACGGCGATGAGCTTGCCCGTCAGCGCGCCCAACTTTTCGAGACCTGCCCGGTCCAAACTCGTCGGCGCCGCTTTCGAGGCGCGTGCGCTGGAATTTCTGCAGCGGCAGCGTTTGCGGTTCGTCGCGCGCAATGTGATGTGCCGCGGCGGCGAGATCGATCTCGTGATGCGCGAACGTGACGGCGCATTGGTGTTCGTCGAGGTTCGCGCGCGTGCGCAGCGGCACTATGGCGGCGCGGCGGCGAGCATCGGGTGGCAGAAGAAGCAGCGTATCGTGCGCGCTGCACGGCACTATCTGGCGACCCGCGGCCGGTATTCGCGCGACGAACCTGCGTGCCGTTTCGATGTGATTGCGTTCGAAGCCGGCCGGCTCGTGTGGCTGCGCGATGCGTTTCGCGCCGACGAAGTCTGACGCGGTGCGCGGAGAACGCGCGTGAGTGCGATAAACTTGCGCTCGCGTGCAGGTGTGCGAGCGACGCGCGCAAGCAGAAAAGCAGCGCGGTTTGCCACGTATTCGCGAACGTGCGGGTTGCCGGCATCACGCGTCAGCACAACGCGAGTATCGCGCGCAAGCGCAATGAGCGCCGCGCGGGCATGGCGGAGCACCACCTGAAAGCACCCCAGTCTTCACAACACGGCCGCATGGCGCGGCTCATTCGCGGTACAAGATAGAGACTCGATGTCAGTCGAACGCATTCAACAACACTTCCGCGACAGCGCGGCAGTCAAACTCGAAGCCCTCGAAACCCTGTCGATGCCGATCGCTGCTGCGGTCGACACGATGTTCACCGCGCTTGCCAATGGCAATCGCATTCTTGCGTGCGGCAACGGCGGGTCGGCCGCCGACGCGCAGCATTTCGCCGCTGAACTGATCGGCCGATTCGAACGTGAGCGTCCGGGTTTGCCGGCGATTGCGTTGACCACCGACACGTCCGTGCTGACCGCGATCGCCAACGACTATTCATTCGAGCAGATTTTCTCGAAGCAGGTCTGGGCGCTCGGCCAGCCGGGCGACGTGCTGCTGGCGATCACCACGTCGGGCAATTCAGCCAATGTGCTGGCCGCGATCGAAGCCGCGCACGAGCGCGAAATGATCGTGGTCGCGCTGACCGGCAAGGGCGGCGGGCGCATGCAGGAAGTCTTGAGCGACACCGATATCCATGTGTGCGTGCCGTCCGATCGCACCGCGCGTATCCAGGAAGTGCATTTGCTGACCATCCATTGTCTGTGCGACGGCATCGATGCCATGTTGCTGGGCGAAGACTGAGACTGATTCCGAAGGAGAGCTAGTTGATGAGCGTATTCCGCGTCAAGAAGACACTGGTGAGAACCGTGCTGGTGATCGGGTTCGCGGCGGGGCTGTCCGCGACGTTGCAGGGGTGTTTCCTCGCCGTCGCCGGTGCGGCGGGCGGCGGCGCGCTGGTGGCGACCGACCGGCGCACGCTCGGCGCGCAGACCGAGGATCGCGAGTTGCAGGTGAAGGCGCTCGCGCAGATCAGCCAGAATTTGCCGGACTCGGCGCACGTGAACGTGACGGTGTTCAACCGGCGCGTGCTGCTGACCGGTGAAGTGGCGGGCGAGGTGTCGAAGCAGCGGGCCGAGACGATCGTGCGTGGCTTGAACAACGTGAACACGATCGTCAACGAACTCGCGATCATGCCGGCCAGCTCGTTCTCGTCGCGCACCAATGACACGTACCTTGAAACGCGCGTGAAGACCGCGCTGATCGCCGAGAAGAATATTTCGGCGAACAACTTCAAGGTGGTGGCCGAGCGTGGCTCGCTGTATCTGATGGGTCTCGTCACGATGGACGAAGGCAATCGCGGCGCGGATGTGGCGAGCCGTGTGCCGGGTGTGACGCAAGTCGTGAAGGTGTTCCAGTACATCCAGCCGCAGGAAGCGGCGGCGGCTGCCGCGGCTGCGGCCACTGCGCCGGTGGCCGCATCGCAACCGGACGCCAGCGCGCCGACGGTCGGCACGATTCCGGATTCGTCGGTGAGCGCGCGTCCGCTCGAGCAGCAGGCGCCGGCGCCGGTCAGCAATTCGAACTCGGTGCATCCGGGTAATCCGAAGGCGACGCCATGAAGTGGTGCGTTGCCCTTGCAGGTGCTGTATTGACGGTTAGCGTGTTGGGCGGTGCTTTTGCATCGACGGCGCAGGCAGCTGATACGCCGCGCGGCCAGGTGGTGGCAAACGCGAATGCTTGTATGGGATGTCACGCGGTGGACCGCAAGCTGGTCGGGCCGTCGTTCCAGCAGATCGCGACGAAGTACAAGGGCGACGCGCAAGCGCCGGCCAAGCTGTCGCGTAAGGTGAAGGACGGCGGGGCCGGCGTATGGGGCATGATTCCGATGCCGGCGCATCAGTCGATGAGCGATGCTGACATCCGCACGGTGGTCGATTGGGTGCTGGCGGGCGCGCCATCGAAGTGATGTTTTGGCGCGCCGCGGCGCTTGGCAAAACGGAAAATGCCTGTGCTAGAATAATTTGCACGTTGGGGGGGTAGCTCAGCTGGGAGAGCGTCGCGTTCGCAATGCGAAGGTCGGGAGTTCGATCCTCCTCCTCTCCACCAAGTTTTTCTTTAGAAACAACGCACTTGAATCAGGCCCCCGACTTCTGCCGCAAGTGCAACAACATGCCTGACTAACAAAGAGCAACAACTGCCGCAAAACAAAGCCGACTTAACGTCGGCTTTGTTGTTTCCAGGACCGATCCAAACCACCCGCTCATCGAGACCGCGAATTCGAGCCGCCTCGACCCCTCCGCCTACCTGGCCGATCCGTTCGGCGCGCTCCGCCTACTCGCAGCTGACGAGCCGCCCATTCACCACCTACTCGCTCGCGGCCTCACCCGAAATCCCGCCACTTCGCCCAGGCCGCCGGACAGCCCTCACCTTCCCGCTGCTTCCGCCTCCGCAAAAGAACTGATCGCCGCCATCGGACTCGAGTCCCGACACGCCCATTCCCGCCGGCATATCGAGCCTCTCGAGGACCTCTCCCGTGCGAGGATCGATTCGCCTCAACTCGCTCTCATCACCTTCCCAGGTGCCGTGCCAGAGTTCTCCGTCGACCCAGGTAACCCCGGTGACGAAGCGATTGGATTCGATGGTGCGAAGAATCGCCCCTGTCTGAGGATCGATCTGATGGATCTTCCGGTCCCGATACTGCCCCACCCAGAGCGTGCCTTCGGCCCACGCGAGCCCCGAGTCAGCACCACCGCCGGGCGCCGGGATCGTCGCGAGCACACGGCCGGTCGTCGGATCGATCTTCTGGATGCGATCCTCGACGATCTGAAACAGGTGCTGGCCGTCGAAGGCGGTTCCCGCATGCGCGGCGACATCGATCGAGCGCAGCGTCTTCCCGCTCGCCGGATCGAGGGCGTTCAGCTTGTCTCCGGTAGCAAACCAGACTTGCTGACCGTCATACGTGACTCCACCCACCTGGTCGACACCCGGAAAGGGTCCATATTCACGGACGATTTTGGCTGCGGATCGATTCATGTTTCCATCCTGGTTGTCCTCAAGAAAACGCCGGGCCACCCCAGGTTTTCCGCCCCGCAGGAAGTCCCTTGGGGGATTGTCCCCCCTCTGCTGGCCTGGCGCGATGCGGAAGGTTTGGGAGCACCTAGTAGTGGACGATTGTTGCTTCCATCCTAGCCGGTCGGCAAAGGAACGGGGAGTAACAAGGTCGTCGTGAATCCCGGCACAGGCGGGGTCATCCAGCGGCGCGCTCGTCCGTGGCCAAACGGCTGCACCTTGTCCGCGGCCGCAAGCGAGTCGAGTGCACGCTGCACGGTGCGCTGGCTGGCTCCAAGCGCAAGCGCGAGAGCCGAACTCGACCACGACTCGCCGTCGGCGAGGAGGGCGAGCATCGCCGCATGCTTGTCTTCGACGGGCCGCGCCAGCACCACGACCTCGCGTGCGCCGCGCGGCACCAGCGCAAATCCTCGCGTCGTCGCGCTCACGCCGGCCAGCGTCCCAAGCACCCTGCGAAGCCGCCCGACTTCGACTCGCAGGCGCGCGCGATGCGATTCGTCAGCGTGTTTCGCCCGGAATGCCAGCGCGACGAGCGCGTCCCTCGGCACGTCTGACGGCCACGCTTCGCCCAGCGCGCGTGCCAGCGCGAACAACACCGGACGCCTCGCGAGCGAGACCACCGTGTCGACGTCGCGTACGACATGGCGGCACGCGTCCACGACGAGCGCCTTCGACGCCAGCAACGCTTCAACCTCATCGAGCAGCAGGAGCCGCTCCTCGCCGCGCGCAATCAGGCGCGCTGCGGGCGTGTTCAGGACGTGGGCGGCGCTTTCGACTTCCGCTGTCAGTGCCGGGATCCCCGCGTGGTGCGCGGCGTGCCCGGCTCGGGCGAGCGCGGCGCGTGCCGTCTTCGTCCTGATGCGCCGAATCGCGATCCCGGCAACGACCAGTTCGTGGGCGGCCCGCGACGCGGGAGGGAAGGGCGCGGGGTCGAGTTCGGCGAGCGTACGTTCGGCTTCGTCGAGGCGCCCGATCAGAAGGAGGCGCCGGACTTCGAGATACCGCGCGTGCGCGGCGTTCACCCGGTCGCCGTGTGCTTCGAGCGTCGCCCGCGCGGCGTCGAGCGCCTTCGCTGGCCAGCCCAGGTCGCGCGAGACGAGTGCGATCTCGGCTTCGGCGACGATGCACCTCGCGCGGGCCACGGCTTCTTTCGGACCGAAGGCGCGCGCCGCACTTCGCAAGAGAGCCTTCGCCCGAACGAGATCGCCGAGCTGGGCCATCGCGATGCCGCGAAGCGCGAGCGCAGGTGCGTCGTCGCGCAAGGCAACCCGGTTCAGTGCGCCGAGCGGATCCCCCGCTGCGAGCGCGCGCGCCGCAGCCGTGACTAGCGAGTCCATGGCCTATTCGAATCCCGTCACACTTGTCACTCCCACCGTTCGAAGTCCGGAACTAATCTAGCACGACCACCAACCAGCACGCCGTAGCGGGAATTGAACGACCGGCGAGCAACACTCAACGGAGGGAAGCATGATGACGACACATACGACCGGGACACGTGAAGAGTGGCTAGCCGCGCGGCTCGAGCTGCTCACGGCGGAGAAGGAGCTCACGCGCAAGGGCGACGAGCTGGCGCGTCAGCGGCAGGCGCTGCCCTGGGTTCGAATCGACAAGGCGTACCGATTCGAGACCGATGAAGGGAGCGCCTCGCTGCCGGACCTTTTCAGGGGACGCTCGCAGCTTCTCGTTTACCACTTCATGTTCGGGCCCGACTACA
Source organism: Paraburkholderia lacunae (assembly GCF_003353175.1). Lineage (GTDB taxonomy): Bacteria > Pseudomonadota > Gammaproteobacteria > Burkholderiales > Burkholderiaceae > Paraburkholderia > Paraburkholderia lacunae. Next base: position 180,818 of record NZ_QHKS01000002.1, read on the forward strand.
CGGCGGGGTGTCCGTCCTGCTCGTCGATTGCAGACGGGTTCAATGGTGTCGCCGTGCACCTGGCGAACCACGACGTCATGCTGATGGCGGTGTCGCGGGCGCCGCTTGCCAAGCTGCAGACGTACAAGCGCCGGATGGGGTGGACGTTTCCGTGGGCGTCGTCGCATGGCAGCGACTTCAACTTCGACTTCAACATTTCGTTCACCGAGGAGCAGCAGCGCGAGGGGCGCGTCGAATACAACTACAAGCGCGGCGGCCACGCGATGGACGCGACACCGGCACCGGAGCCCGTCGCCCAGTTCGCGGCCACCTGCGGAACCGACGCTTCCACGTACGTTCGCGACCGGCCGGGCCTGAGCGCGTTCGTGCTCGAAGACGGCGTGGTCTACCACACGTATTCCTCCTACGCGCGCGGCGTGGACGGCATCTGGGGCATGTACCAATGGCTCGATCGTGCGCCCAAGGGGCGCAACGAGACGGGTATCTGGTGGCGCCGTCACGACGAGTACAACCAGCGCTGAGCATCTTCATGAGTGACGCTGGCGCAACCGGGGCACGGGAATTCTCGCGACGGGCGGTTTCCGGGCGAGCTTCCCGTCGAACCTTCTTCGGTGTCCTGGCGCTGCTCTTTGCCGCCAGCGCGACGGCGACGATCGTCGGGTGTGCGGCCATGTCGGCGATGGGCGAGATGCCGATGCCCGGCGGCTGGGCAATGTCGATGGCGTGGCTGCGGATGTGCGGACAGACGTGGCCCGGCGTCGCGGCGTCGTTTCTCGGCATGTGGGGCGTGATGATGGTGGCGATGATGCTGCCATCCCTTGCGCCCACGCTGTGGCGCTATCGCCTGGCGGTCGGCAGAACGGGCGAGACGCGCCTCGCCTGGCTGACTGTTCTGGTGGGCGTGGGTTATTTCTGCGTATGGACCCTGTTCGGCGTGGTCGCCTTTGCGCTGGGCGCGGTGCTGGCGGCAGTCGAGATGCAGCTGCCAGCGCTGGCTCGTGTCGTTCCAATTGCGGCCAGTGGGGTCGTTTTGAGCGCTGGCGCGCTGCAGTTCACCGCGTGGAAGGCCCGCCACCTTACTTGCTGCCGGGAGGCGCCGGGGCGCGCTCGCACGTTGCCGGCGAGCGCCGGTGTTGCCTTGCAACACGGCCTGCGCCTGGGGCTGCACTGCAGCTGCCGTTGTGCAGGCTTGACGGCGATCCTTTTCGTCATTGGAGTCATGGACCTGCGCGCGATGGCGGTCGTGACGGCAGCTATTACCATCGAACGTTTCGCGCCGGACGGTGAGCGCATTGCGCGAGTTGTCGGCGTGGCCATCGTCGCAGCAGGGTTGTGCCTGATCGTGCGAGGGGCGCTCGTGCAATAAACAGTAACGGCCCCGTGAAATCCGTGTTCCCGCACATTCCGCGCTGATGCGATTACGCACCGACAGCACCGACAGCACCGACAGCACCGACAGCACCGACAGCACCGACAGCAGAAACAGCTTGAGCCGACACCAACTTCTACGGCGCCGTCAACGTGACGCGCGCGGCGTTGCCTGTGCTGCGGCAGCAGCGACTACGGCGAAGGCGACAAAGCGCGCGCGGCAAGCGCCGAAGCATGGCGAACGGTCAGCGTCGCGACGGATTACAGCGCACCCGCGCAGACTGCCCGACTTTCCCGCGGCATCGGCGTAAAGTTGAGCCCGCGTCGGCGGGCAAACCCGTGTCCGAAGCATTGACCAACACGCACTGGCCGCACGTGGCCATGGAGCAAGCATCATGAAGGTTCTGATTTTCGGCGCGACGGGCATGGTGGGCCAGGGCGTGCTGCGCGAATGCCTACGCGCGCCCGACGTCGACGCGATCCAGACGGTGGGCCGCACCCGCACGGACCAGCTCGATCCGCGCCTGCATGAACTGATTCAGCCGGACCTGATGGACTACCGCGCGGCCGAAGCATCGCTGAAGGGCTTCGATGCGTGCTTCTTCTGCCTGGGCGTGTCGTCGGCGGGCATGCGGGAAGCGGATTATGCGCGCCTGACCTACGACCTGACGCTGGCGGCCGCACAAACGCTCGTCCGTCTGAATCCGCGGATGACCTTCATCTACGTGTCCGGCGCGGGCACCGACAGCACCGAACGCGGCCGCAGCATGTGGGCGCGCGTCAAGGGCAAGACCGAGAACGCGTTGCAGCGTTTGCCGTTCAAGGCCGTCTATCTGTTCCGTCCCGGCGTGATCCAGCCGCTCCACGGCGCGCGTTCGAAAACCCGTTCGTACCGGCTGGTCTATGCAGTCGCCAAGCCTTTCCTGTCGACGCTGCGCGCGCTGTTGCCCAACCAGATCCTGAGCACCGAGGACATCGGCCTGGCGATGCTGGAGCTCGCGCGCCACGGCGCCGGCAAAACGGTGCTCGAAGCGTCCGATATCCGCGCGCTGAGCCGTGCCGCATCCGGATCCCAGTTGGATTTGCATACCAGCTGACCGCGCGCGGCCAGGTCGCGAAAATCCCCGTCTTTTCGAGCGTTCGATGTGCCGTGCCGTCTGGTAGGCTACCGTCTTCACAGTCGCGCCTTCAGCTGCAGACGCGACCCACCTCCCCACGCGCGTGGATCAGCGCACGTTCGAACAATAAGACCATGATGACGCGTCGACCGAACATCCTGATTGCCGTCAGTATCGTGCTGGCCAGCGCGATACTCGCGATCGCGGTATGGGTGCTGGCGCAAATGCGTGATGACGCGTTGCGGCGCGCCCAGGATTCGGTCTTCAACGTTTCGCTGCTGGTCGAGCGCGACGTGTCGCGCAATCTGGAAATCTACGATCTGTCGCTGCGCGCGGTGATCGCGGGTTTGAAACAGCCCGGCGTGCTGGACCTGCCGCCCGAAATCCGCCAGATGGTCCTGTTCGACGGCTCGGCCAGCGCGAAAGACATGGGCTCGATCCTCGTCACCAACGAAACCGGCGACATCGTGTTCGACTCGCAAGCGAGTCCGCCGCGCAAGTTCAACCTTGCGGACCGCGACTACTTCCAGGTTCAGCGCGACTCGCCCAACGTCGGCCTCTACGTGAGCCATCCGTTCATACCGAAGGCGCCCGGCAAAGACATCACCATCGGCTTGAGCCGGCGTCTTTCGCATCCGGATGGCAGCTTTGCCGGTGTCGTGGTCGGCACGATGCGCCTCACTTACTTCAGGCGTCTGTTCGCCGGCATGAATCTCGGTGCGAGCGGCTCGATGGCGTTGATGCTCGCCGACGGCACGATGCTGATGCGCCGGCCGTACGATCCGAAAATCATCGGCCGTAATCTCACCGGAACGGCGAACTACACGCGCTTCACCCAGCAGCCGAGCGGGGAATTCTTCGGCACGGCGGCGATCGACGGAGTCGAGCGCTGGTATGCGTTCCGCCATATCGACGTCTATCCGCTGATTCTCGACGTGGCGCTATCCACACAGGACATCTACGTGGAATGGCGGCATCGCGCGTGGATCATCGGCACGCTGATTGCCGCGCTGGATGCGACCATCATCGCGATGGCCGTGCTGTTCTCGCAGCAATTGCGGCGGCGTCTTGCGGCCGAAGCCGAGTTGCGCGAGCTGGCGCGTACTGACGGGCTGACCGGGCTGAACAATCGCCGCGAGTTCGAGGAACACATCGAAGAAGAGTGGCTCCGCGCGCAACGCTGCGCGTGGCCGCTGTCGATGTTGTTGATCGACGTGGACAGTTTCAAAGGCTTCAACGATCTGTACGGCCATTCGGCGGGCGACGAAGCGTTGATCGGCGTGGCGCGCTGCATCGCACAGAACGTGCGGCGCCCGGGCGACACGGCAGCGCGCTACGGCGGCGAAGAGTTTGCCGTGCTGCTGCCGGATACCGACGAATTCGGCGCGGAGCGTATCGCCGAGCAGATTCGCGCCGCGGTGCAGGCGCTTCAACTGCGGCACGTCGCCAGCTCTCACCATGTGCTGACCATCAGCATCGGTATCGCCAGCACCAAAGGTCACACCTTCGCGACGAGCCGCTCACTGATCGACGCCGCCGACGAAGCGCTCTACGAAGCCAAGGATGCGGGCCGAAATCGCGTGATGCGTTATCCGGCGGCACGTGCGGATAGCAGCACGCTAGTCGAGCAGCCCCACCGATAGGCCGGAGGCCTCATCGGTGAGCGGCCTTTAAATTTCACCCGGGTAATATGTTGCGCCAAATTATACCCGGGTATAATTCGACAAATTCTTTCTTACCGGAGTTTGTCATGACCCCCTATATCGCCAGCTGCACTGCCTTCGAAGGGCTCCGCCGTATTGCCTCAGGCGCCTTGCCTGACGTGGCGTTGGCGGTGCGAGCGGTGTTCGAACGCGGCGAACAGGCGCCGGTTCTGATTTTCGACGACGTGACGAGCCGCCCGGTCGAGTTCGATTTGCGCGGCACACCCGAAGAGATTGTGGCGAGGCTGGCCAGTCAGGAGTCCGGCGAGGCATCAGCACAAGCTGCCGACGCCACGGAAGACGACGCCGCCCCGCGTGGCCGCGGCCGGCCCAAACTCGGCGTGGTGGCAAGAGAGGTCACGTTGTTGCCGCGCCATTGGGACTGGCTGAACGGGCAGCCGGGCGGCGCTTCGGTTGCGCTGCGCAAACTGGTCGATGCGGCCCGCTCGGCCAGCGAGGACAAGGACCGCAAACGTGCGGCGCAGGAAGCGGTTTATCGCTTCACGACTGCGCTGGCCGGCAATCTGCCGGGTTACGAAGACGCCACGCGCGCCTTGTACGCTGACGATCGGCCGCGTTTTGAAGACATCGTCTCGGCCTGGCCTGCCGACGTGCGCGACCATACGCTGCGGCTTGCCGCCCACGCCTTCGTGACGCTTGCGTAGCTTCAAACGGCAGTCCCATGCCACCGACGACAAAACGGATGGACAAAAAAAACCGCTCACGCCCGGGGGAGCGTGAGCGGAAAGTCGGAGAGTTACAACAACATCGATTGCATGCGCTCACTCACGGGATTTGAACGCAGCGAGAGAAAGTCTAAGAGTCCGGCTGCATCGCAAATATCAGACAACTCCCAATCCCCGCGCGCGGCGTCGGCGGCGGCTGAATCGATGGCAGACCGGGCGAGGCAGTTGCAAGCGGCGGCGGTCACAGTGTTCTTCCTGCAAGCAAGGTGCGGCTGATGGCGTCGATGACTTTGCAGGGCGTGCTGTTCGCCACGCTTTCCATCCAGTTTTTTGCCCCGCTTCGCACCACCCTTGCCAGGGGTATTCGCACTCCGTACACTCGCGCGTAATTCGCAGACAGCGCCGTTTTCCGGCGCCGTCCACATCACGCCGACAGAGGAGAACCCCCGCCATGGCCGATTCTTATTTCCCCCGCTGGCGCGTCCAGCCCAATGCCGCTGAAGGCCGGATCGTCGGCACGGATGAGCGGCTCGCGTGGCCGCAGATGTTCGCGATGGGCGTTCAGCACGTGGTCGCGATGTTCGGCGCGACCGTGCTCGCGCCGCTGCTGATGGGCTTCGATCCGAATCTGTGCATCTTCATGTCGGGGATCGGCACGTTGCTGTTCTTCGTGATGGTAGGCGGCCGCGTGCCGAGTTATCTCGGTTCGAGTTTTTCGTTCATCGGACTCGTGATCGCGGTGACCGGGTACGCCGGTCACGGGCCCAATATGAACATTCCGGTCGCGTTGGGCGGGATCGTCGCGTGCGGGGTGGTGTACGCGCTCATCGGGTTGATCGTATCGGCGGTGGGCACCCGGTGGATCGAAACACTGATGCCGCCGGTCGTCACTGGGGCGATCGTCTGCGTGATCGGGCTGAATCTTGCGCCGATTGCGGTGCACGGCGTGAGCGGCAGCAACTTCGATTCGTGGATGGCGATTGTGACGGTGCTGTGTGTCGGCGCGGTGGCCGTGTTCGCACACGGCATGTTGCAGCGCCTTCTGATTCTGGTTGGTTTGCTGATGGCGTATGTGATTTACGCGATCGTGACGAACGGGCTCGGCATGGGTAAGCCGATTGACTTCTCGATTGTCGCGAATGCTGCGTGGTTCGGCATGCCGCATTTCACGGCGCCGGTTTTCAACGTGCAGGCGATGACCCTGCTGGCGCCGATCGCGGTGATCCTTGTTGCTGAGAATCTTGGGCATATCAAGGCGGTGAGCGCGATGACCGGGCAGAACCTCGACCGCTATGTGGGGCGTGCCTTTCTCGGCGATGGACTCGCGACGGTCGTTTCTGGTTTTGCCGGCGGCACGGGGGTGACGACGTATGCCGAGAACATTGGCGTGATGGCCGTAACGAAGATTTATTCGACGCTGGTGTTTGTGATTGCGGCGCTCATTGCGTTGGTTCTCGGCTTTTCGCCGAAGTTCGGCGCGGTGATCCAGACGATTCCCGGGCCCGTGCTCGGCGGGGTGTCGATTGTCGTGTTCGGGTTGATTGCCGTGACCGGTGCGAGGATTTGGGTCGTCAACAGGGTTGATTTTTCCGACAATCGCAATTTGATCGTCGCGGCGGTCACGCTTGTGCTAGGGGCCGGAGATTTTTCGTTGAAGCTGGGTGGGTTCGGGCTCGGCGGTATCGGCACCGCCACCTTCGGCGCCATCATTCTGTATGCGCTTCTTCGTCGGAAGCCCGTGCAACAGCCTTCTGTTTGAGCTTTTTTGCCTTCGCGGCGTGATGGGACACCTGCCTGGACGCCTGCCTGCGGCGTTGGCCTTTCCTTGCTGCAAAAAGAAAGGCCAACGGCGCGAGGGCGTACAGAAAAACGCGGGCCGCAAGCAGAAAAAACAATCAGCGCCTGCGGCGAAATAAACCGCTCACCGTCCTCGACTAGTCAGCGCGGTCTCCAGCAAGTCGACCTCCCGCATCAACTTATTCAAAGTCTCGTCGTTGATTTTCTGCGTATTCCGCAGTGCCAACAGCGCCTTCCTCTCCGCTCTCATCGCCGCCAGCTTCATCCGGAATTCAAGCGCATCGGCCCGCCGCGCCAATTCGCGCGGCTCCTTTTCATCTCCAAGCGTAGCGAGCCGTCGCCGGTACAAATCCATCACTCTCGCGGTGACATCCGCCGCATACGCCGATGCGGATTCGTCGAGATCCGCACACTCGGCTTCGTGCAACTCGTCGACGGCGCGAATCGCAGCTTGCGCCGCAAGTGTGCGCGCCAGCGCCTCCTCCGCAGCATGCGGATCCTTCCCCTTGCGCCAGCCTCGCAACAGGAGCGGCAACGCCACCACTGCCACCAGCAGCGAAGTCAGAATCACGCCCGACGCGATGAAAATCGCCAGGTCCCGTCCCGGCAGCGGCGTGCCGCCCGGCAATACTTCCGGCAACGACAGCACGCCCGCCAGCGTCACTGCGCCACGCACGCCCGCCACGGTCGTCACCGTCACCGTGCGTAGCCCCGGCACCGCATTCGTCATGCCGTGCTTCGCCGCGCCGCGGCTCGCGAACCAGCGCAGCAGCCATACCCAGACGAAGCGCATCGCGTAGAGCGCCATCGTCACCTCGGCGATGTAGCCGATCAGCAGCCACACCTGCGTGTTGCTGATCTCGTGCGCATCGAGCAACGCACGGCCCAGGATGTGCGGAAACTGCAGCCCCAACAGAATGAACACCATGCCGTTGAAGACGAACTCGATCATCGTCCACGTGCTGGCGGCGCGCACACGCGAGGCAGCCGGTCCGGCGTTCGCAATGCTCGCGTAGTTCATCGTCATGCCGGCGGCGACCGCGGCCAGAATGCCCGACAGCTCGAAGCGCTCGGCGATCAGATACGCGCTGAACGGAATCAGCAGCGTCATCACCACGCCGGGCGCCGGATCGCCTTCTTCGGTGACGCGCAGAAAATGCGCCGACACGATGCTGAACAACCAGCTCACCGCAGCACCGGTCGCGAGACCGCCCACCGCGATGATCACGAAGCTGATCGACGCGTCGCGCAGCGAAAACACGCCGGTCAACGCAGCAGCAATCGCAAACTTCAACGCGACAAGGCCCGACGCGTCGTTCATCAGCGCTTCGCCTTCGAGGATGTGCATCAGCCGCCCAGGAATCCTGCCCTTGCCGGCGATACCGGTGAGCGCCACCGCGTCCGTCGGCGAGAGCACGGCGGCAAGTGCGAACGCGACCGGCAACGGAATCGAGGGCACCAGCGCATGCACGAAATAGCCGACCACCAGCACCGTCATGAAAACCAGCCCGAGCGCGAGCATCAGGATCGAGCGGCGTGCCATGAACAATTCGCGCTTGGGGATGCGCCAACCGTCCGCGAACAGCAGCGGCGGAATGAACAGCATCATGAAGATTTCCGGATCGAAGGTGACGTGCAGGCCGAGCCTCGGCCATGCGAGCAGTGCGCCGATCGCGATCTGTACGAGCGGCAGCGGTAACGCAAACGGCAGCACGCGGGCGACGATGCCGGATGCGGCGACAGCCAGCAAAAGAATCAGTACGGTAAAGACAATTTCCATCGCTCTATTTCTGGAGATATAACGGTGTTTCCTCTGTCATCGTCGACGACGACGTCGCGTTTCAATCACGAGGCGCAAGGCAACTACAAGCGAGGTCCGGGCGAGATACAAGGAAAGCGTAAGAGAACCACGAGGCCGAAGTTTAGCCCGACCACGCTTGCCGTCATCGTCAGACGGGCAACGCACCGGCCGTACCGATAGCAAGCGCCTCAAAAAAAGGCAATGCACCGCAACGGTGCGTTTTGCGCCCACAGTCGACGCATGAACCCTTCTGTCGGTGCAATCTTTCATGCGAATTTCATTCGAATGTGCGGCACCGTGCGCATGGAGCTTGCTTAAGCAATATCGATGACGCACATTTCGAGAGACGGCGCCGACGTTGTTCGCTTCCGCGTTCGGACCGGCCCGACTCTCGCGTGAGAGGATTGCATGACGATTGCGCAACACGAAAGAACGGCCGCCGCGCCGCATGGCTTCGAGGTCGAGGTGACCTCGGGGCTCGAACGCTTTTCCGTGCAGCACGGCGAGCTGACATTGACCAGCGTGTTTCAACCGATCTTCAGCCTGTCGCATATGCGGGCGGTCGGTTATGAGGGCTTGCTGCGCGCGCACGACGCGCTGGACCGGCCTGTGTCGCCGCTCGACGTATTCGGCGAGGCCGCGCGGCTGGGCGACATTCTTCAAGTGGACCGGCTGGCCCAGACGCTGCATCTGGAAAACTTCAAGGTGCTCGGCGCCGAGCGGGAATGGCTGTTCCTGAATGTCCATCCCGGCGCGCTCACCGATCCGTATCACTCCGCCGCCTTGCTGGCCAATCTGCGCCGGCTCGATCTGCCGCCGCGGCGCATCGTGCTCGAGGTGCTCGAGCAGCGTGCGGAAGACCTCGAACGCCTCGCCGATGCAGTGCGCCAGTTCCGCGAGCGCGGCTTCCTGATTGCGCTCGACGATTTCGGCGCGGGCCATTCGAACATCGAACGGATCTGGCAACTGAATCCCGATATCGTGAAGCTCGACCGCATCATGCTGTCGCATGCCGCGCACCGAGCCGATATGGGGACGATCCTGCCTGGGCTGGTCGCGCTGCTTCACGAGGCGGGCAAGCTGGTGCTGATCGAAGGTGTCGAAACGGAGCACGAAGCGCAGATGGCGCTCGCTTGCGATGCCGACTTCGTGCAGGGTTTTTTCTTCGGCCGTCCGAACCCGGGCGTGGCCGACGCGCCGCACGCGGCGGCCTGCATCGGCGAACTCACCGATCGTTACCGGGATCAGACCGAAGCGCGCGAGCGCCGCAACGCGAGCCGTCTCGCGCCGTATTTGCGCGCGTTCGAGCGCGCCGCGGAACGGCTGGCCGCAGGTGAACCGCTCGAGGAAGTGTGCTGGAATTTTCTCGCGCTCGATCACGCCGCGCGCTGCTTTCTGCTCGACGCGAAAGGCAGGCAGGCGGGCCGCAACGTCGTGCTGCGCGCCGATCGCGCGGCGCACGAAACGCGCTTTCTACCGCTCGCCGACGCGCAAGGGGCGAACTGGCTGCGTCGTCCGTATTTTCGCGCGGCGATCAATGCGCCGGAACGTGTGCATGTCACGCGTCCGTATCTGTCGATCAACGAGGCGCTGCCGTGCGTGACGCTATCGGTGGCGACGCGTGTCGGCGAGCAGACTTGCGTGCTGTGCGGCGATATCGACTGGGTCGACGAAGAGCGGTTCTGAGATCATGTCGTTTTTAACGACGCCCAGCCGCACTCATACCCGTTCTGCTTGAAGTCATCGCCACGACCGTCGCCGACGCGCGGCTTGCCGCGCAAGCCGGCGCGAACCGTCTCGAACTCGTGAAGCGATGGGCGAGGGCGGCCTGACGCCGAGCGCCGGTTTGATCGAAGCCGTGCTCGACGCAGTCGAGATACCGAATTGATTACTTCGCCACGACCACCGGAATCCCGCGCAACTGCCCGGCGCCTTTCACCTCTTCCAGCGACTTCTTCACCGCCGCGCCCGTCGCGGCTTCGATCTGCAAGCGTACGGCCAGATCGCGCTCACCGCGCTTCACGCCCGCCAGATTCGCCAGTTTCACGTGACCGTAGCCGCGCACGCGAGCGTGCAGATCGGCCAGCTTCGCGACGTCTTCGAGATTGCCCGCATCGAGCTTCGCGAAAGCGCGTTGCAGCGTGGTTTCGTAGTCGCCGGCGAGTTCGCGCTCCATCTTGCGTTCGAGCGTGCGGCTGAACGGATCGAGCATCGTGCCGCGCAGGCCGCGGAATTTTGCCAGCATGCCGAGCACCGGCCACATCCACTGACCGAAGGTCTTCTTGGTCGGATTGACGCCGGGTTTCGGACGCGCGAGCGTCGGCGGCGCGAGGTTGAACCTGATGCCGAAGTCCTTGCCGGCCACGCCTTCGAATTGAGCTTCAAGCGCTTCAAGGAACGCGCTATCCGTATGCAGGCGCGCTACTTCGTATTCGTCCTTCACCGCCAACAGACGATAGAACGTCGTCGCCACGGCGCGCGTGAGGCGCTCGCTCTTTGCATCCACCGCACCTTCCGCACGCCGTGCCGCGTCGACCAGCGCGCGATAGCGCTTCACATAGCTCGCGCCGCCATACGTCTGAAGGCGTGCTTCGCGATGTGCGATCAGTTCGTCGAGCGTATCGACGCGTACCGGCTGCTTCGCCAGATGCCGCGCTTGCCACAGCGCTTCGAGCGCAGCCGGATCGGCGGCGGCCAGACGGCCGATCGAAAACGCCAGCTGATTCATCTGCACGGCGACGTTGTTCAGCTCGATCGCGCGCATCATCGCCGCGAACGATACCGGCACCAGGCCGAGTTGCCAGGCATAACCGAGCATCAGAATGTTCGCGCCGATCGTATCGCCGAGAAAGCGCGTGGCGAGCGCTTGCGCGTCGCAGGTGGCCATGCGTTCCGGGCCTGCCGCGTGGCGCATCTTGTCGAGCAATGCGTCCGCGTGCAGCGTGGCATCCGGGTTCTGCACGAAGGTCGCATTCGGAATCGCATGCGTGTTGACGACGATGCGCGTGCGGCCGTGACGCACCGTCTGCAGCGCGTCGGCACTCGCGCCGACCACCATATCGCAGGCGAGCAGCACGTCGGCCTGTTGCGTGTCGATGCGGACCTGGTTGAGCCACTCGTCGCGCGCGGCGAAGCGCACGAACGACAGCACCGAGCCGCCCTTTTGCGCGAAGCCCATGAAGTCGAGCACCGAGGCGCTCTTGCCTTCCAGATGCGCGGCCATGCTGATCAGCGCGCCGACCGTCACGACGCCCGTGCCGCCGACGCCGGTCACCAGAATGTCGTACGGCGCGGCATCGAGGTGCGTGGCGGGAACCGGCAACGCTTCGACGTGCGCGGCAAGCGCTTGAGGATCGAACGCGACGCCTGCGGCCTTCTTGAGCTTGCCGCCTTCGACGGTGACGAAGCTCGGGCAGAAGCCGTTCACGCATGAATAGTCTTTATTGCACGACGACTGGTCGATGCGACGCTTGCGGCCCAGCGGGGTTTCAACAGGTTCGACCGACAGACAATTCGATTGCACGCCGCAATCGCCGCAGCCTTCGCAGACTTCCTCGTTGATGAACAGGCGCTTGTCCGGATCGGGAAACTCGCCTTTTTTCCGGCGACGCCGTTTTTCCGCCGCACAGGTCTGGTCGTAGATCAGCACGGTCACACCGTCGGTGTCGCGCAACTGGCGCTGCACGGTGTCCATTTCGCTGCGATGGTGGAACGTCGTGCCCTTCGGAAACAGATCGTGATGGCCGTCGTATTTCTCCGGCTCGTCGCTGACCACGACGAAGCGCGACACGCCTTCGGCTTCCACCTGACGCGCGATCTGCGGCACCGAGATGCTGCCGTCGACGGGCTGGCCGCCCGTCATCGCGACCGCATCGTTATAGAGGATCTTGTACGTGATGGTGGCTTTCGCGGCCACCGCCTGGCGGATCGCGAGAATGCCCGAGTGAAAGTAGGTGCCGTCGCCGAGATTCTGGAACACGTGGCGCGTTTTCGTGAACATCGAATGCGAGGCCCAGTCGACGCCTTCACCGCCCATCTGGATCAGTCCGGTGGTGTCGCGCTCCATCCACGACGCCATGAAGTGACAGCCGATCCCCGCCTGCGCGATCGAACCTTCGGGCACCTTGGTCGAGGTGTTGTGCGGACAGCCCGAACAGAAATACGGCGTGCGCTTCACGCTGTCCGCGGCGTTCGAGAGGATTTGCGGCGCGACCAGATCGACCACGCGCTCGCGGCGATCGAGCGCCGGCTTGTGCGTCGCGAGCCAGTTCGCGAACACCGGCAGAATGCGCGACGGCCGCAATTCCCCGAGCGAGGACAGCAGCAGCGTGCCGTCTTGCGCATGCTTGCCGATCACGATCGGCCGCGTGCCTTGCGTGCGGTTGTACAGATAGTCCTTGATCTGCTGTTCGATGACCGGGCCTTTCTCCTCGATCACCAGCACTTCCGAAAGCCCCGCAACGAACGCGTCGATACGCGTCATTTCCAGCGGGAACGACAAACCCACCTTGTAGATCCGCACGCCGGCCGCTTCCAGATCGGCAACGGTCAGATCGAGCCGGCGCAGCGTTTCCATCAGGTCGAGATGCGCCTTGCCGCACGTCACGATGCCGACGTTCGCGTGCGGACTCGGCGCGATCCATTTGTCGATGCTGTTGATGCGCGCGAAATGACGCACCGCGTCGAGCTTCGCGTGCATTCGCGCTTCGATCGTCAGGCTCGGCAGATCGGGCCAGCGGTTATGCAGACCGCCCGCCGGTGTGTCGAAATCCTGTGGAATCGTCCATTCGGTTTGCAGCGCGTCGAGGTCCACCGTCGAACCGGATTCGACCGTTTCGGAGATCGCCTTGTAGCCGACCCAGGCACCCGAGAAGCGCGACAATGCCCAGCCGTACAGGCCGAATTCGAGCATGTCGGCGATGTTCGACGGATTCACGATCGGCATGTGCCACGCCATCATCGCGAAGTCGCTCTGATGCGGCATCGACGACGACACGCAACCGTGGTCGTCACCCGCCACCACCAGCACGCCGCCGTGCGGCGACGAGCCGTACGCGTTGCCGTGTTTCAGCGCGTCGCCCGCGCGATCCACGCCGGGGCCCTTGCCGTACCACATCGCGAATACGCCCTCGACGGTGCGCTCCGGGTCCGCTTCCACGCGCTGCGTGCCGAGCACCGCGGTACCGCCGAGTTCTTCGTTGATCGCGGGCAGAAAGCGGATATCGCTGGCGGCGAGCAGTTTGCCCGCCTTCCACAACTGCTGATCGACCATGCCGAGCGGCGAGCCGCGATAGCCGCTGATAAAGCCGGCGGTGTTCATGCCGTGCGTCCTGTCGAGCGCGCGCTGCATCAGCGCGAGACGCACCAGCGCCTGCGTGCCGGTCAGGAAGATCCGGCCGCGCGTCGCGGTGAGGTTGTCGGACAGCTTGTAGTCGGCGAGAGCGGGCGTGCCATCGACGGGCAGGCGAGCGGTCATAGGTGAGTCTCCTGTCGATCGGAGTTCGCGCTTCAGCTGTCGACCGGAGTTCACGTGTCGGCTGGAGTTAGCGCTTTAGCGCTTACTCCAGCCCCATAGCGTGTTACTCCGGTCCCATGCAAAGCACTTACTCCGATTCCATGCAGCAAGGTTGTGGGTTTTGCATCCGCGCGTGTGGTGGGGACCACGTGAGGTGACGCAGCGAAAGAGACTCTATTTTTTAGCGCCGATTAGAGTGGATTTTTGCTACCTCGCGCGTTCGATGGTGAATGCGCGCGAAGACCTGCGCGTTTTAGCGAGTTTTTGAGATGGAAATGCCACGCGCCGGCCGGCTTCGGGTATGCCCTGGTGCGGCGGCGCGATAGCCGACGCGGCTTGCGCTATGGCTTCACACCGGCGCTTTCGCCGTGACCGCGACGGGCGCCGGGTCGAGTGGAACGATTTCGTGAAAATGCGCGTAGTCGATGTGACTCACTCCCTCTTCCTCGCTCATGATGTCGGCGTAGCGGTATTGCCAGTAAATCTGATCGCAAGTCCACAGGTGGCGCGCCTGCATGGTCTGCGAGGTCGACTCGTCGGCCCCTTCGATGGTGAGCAGCAGGGACGCGTCGCGGCCTTTGAGTGTCTCGGCGGTTTCGCCGAACAGCGGACTGTTCTCGTCGATGGTGTGCATGAGGATCCAGCCCAGTTTGAATACCGGATGCTGCTCGCGCACCAGCGTCAGGTCGTAGAGCTTGCGCAGCGTATAGCCTTCGATGGTGGTTTCCAGGCGCATGATGCGCAGCCTCGCGCGCGCTTCGGCGATGACGTTCTGACGGGCATTGGCGGCGCGCACCATCAGCGTCATGCGGCCGTCGAGCGGCCGTACGACTGCGTAGCGGGCAAACATGATCTTGGCGTGCGGGCGCGAAAAGCGCGCGAAGATCAGCCCCGTCGCCAACGCGATACTCGACATGCCGACAAAGATTTCCAGCGTCGCGATCCAGTGTGCGTAGACGGTTTGCGGATGCATGTCGCCGTAGCCGACTGTCGCGAGCGTTTCGACGCTGAAGAAGAATGCGCCGCCGAAACCCGCCGGAAACTGATTGGCGATCGTCGCCGAGCCCAGCATGTAGAGCGCGGCGAACACGGTGTTGAGCAACAGGAACAGCAAGGCGAGCGACACGAAAAACGTCGGCCAGCGGACGGCGAGTGCGCGGTGATAGAGATCCTGCCAGAGCGGCGTCGGCATGCCGTGCGCGATGACCACGCGATCGTCGAGGCGCAACTCGCGGCTGCCGCGCGCGCGACGTCGCTGCGCGTGCGCATCGGCATCGCCGGTGCCGGAAAAGCGGTCTGACGATTCGGTTGCCATCATGTGCTCGTGGAGATGAAAACGCGCAAAGCGTAGCACGCCGATCGGCGTGCGGAAGGTGATTTCGGGCGTGCCGCGCGTGTGGCGAAAGCGGAACCCGAATGAAGCCCGAACGGAGCCCGAATGGAGCCCGAATGGAGCCCGAACGGAACCTGAGCGGAACCTGAGCGGAACCTGAGCGGCCCACGCGGGCTGCGATTCTTGCGAGCGCCGCGACGCTTGTCTGGCAGGTGTACTCGACTGCCGCTCTGCGTGCCGAACTTACCGCAGGGGTGTCGATCGATGCACTCGTTCCGGCTTTACGGAAACGCGCGCGGCTCTGGAATACCGGCGCCGTGTTCTATGTCGTCGACGGCTTGGTGGTGCGCGGCGGCGATTGCTTCGGCTTCGTCCGTGTAGCCGTCGTCGCTGCCGACGGTCGTCCACGATTTGACAGCTTTTTCACGATGACGGATTTCGTATTCCGCGTCCCAGCGCGCGCCGTTCAGTTCGAGCGGGCGGACGTGAATCGAGTAGACGCCGTAGAGGAAGAGCTGTTCAGCCATGATCGCCTCCAGCCGGTTGGTTCAGGGATGGCGCTGCGCGATGGGCGTGGCGCCGTGCCGCCTACAGTTCGATTTCGCCGAGGATCCGGTGGGCGAGGGCTTTGGCTTCCTCGAGGGCTTCGTCCGGCGTCGACGAGGTGGCGTCGACTTCGTAGAGAGTGGATTCCGGGTCGGCGGTTGGGTCGCCTTCATCGCGGGAGAGGGCGACCACGCCCTGGAACTTGTCGTTGCTGAGTTCGCGGACCGAAGCGATGGCGGTGTAGATACCCTTGGTGTAGGTGATGTCTTCCATGGCGCTGGCTCCTTCCCAAGGTGTGACTTTTATCCTAGCACGGGGTCGGCTTTTTTGCCTTTGGCGGCGGTCGTCGAACTGTTTGCCTGCGGCGGCATTCCCTGTTTGGTTATGACCGCCGCCGGCAAACAATCACAGCAGCGCCACGACTTCATCCAAAGAAGGCGCATGCGCCCCGGCATGCCTGCACGCCGCCGCGCCGGCGGCCAGAGAAAAAGCCAGATGCTCCGCCCAGGACCGCTGCGGAGCAGTCATCAAGCTGAACAGCAAGCCGCCAATTGAGGCATCCCCGGCCCCAACCGTATCGACAATCTCGACCCGAGGCGGACGAGCCTCGACTACCTTGGCGCCGTCGATCAACATCGCCGGCTCCGGTCCACGTGTCACCAGCACCGTCGCAGCCGGATTCATCTCCCGCAATTGCGCCAGCGCGTGCGCCTCATCGGCGGACTTGAACAGCAATCGCAAATCCTCATCCGACACCTTGATCAAATCAGCCAGCGCAGCCATCTTCCGCAGCGTCGGTTCATATCCATGCTCCATCAGGTTCCGGTAATTCGGATCGAAACTGATCTTCACGCCGCGCGAGCGAAGCTCGGCGGCCAGCGCAGCAAGCGTGTCGCCAAGCGGCTGCCGCACGAGGCTGATGCAACCGAAATGCGCCCACTTCACCTGCTCCATCCAGCCGGCCGGCAAGCGCGCCGGATCGAACGCGAGATCGGCGCCGTTTTCGCCCATGAAGAAATACGCCGGCGGATGCGTCTGATGAACGATCGCCAGCAACGGCGGGTGCTCCACACGCTGCATGAAGCGCATGTCGAGACCCGCGGCGACGCTCGCGTTCCAGAGGTCGTCGGAGAAATTGTCGACGCCCAGCGAACCGGCGCAGGCCGTCGGCAATCCGAGCCGCGCCACGCAGCGCGCGACGTTCCAGCCGGCGCCGCCCGGACGCGACAGCCATTGCGATGGGCCGGTCCGCACGAGATCGGTGAGGATGTCGCCGGCGGAAACGAAGAAGGGAAATTCGGTGTTTGGGCTCATTGTGCTTACTCCGCGGATTCAGGCGCCCCAGCAGCGCTGGAAGGCAGCGCGTGCGCCAGCACTTCGTAGCACGCGCCCATCGTGTGATAGTCGGTCTTGCCGGCCGGACTCTTTTCGTCGCTGTACTTGCGGTTGTCGCAGGTGAGGATGCGATACCACGCGCCATGCTTGTGATCGACGAAATGCGCCCAGCTGTAGCGCCAGATCTCGTCGTACCAGTCCCAGAAGCGTTCGTTGCCGGTGCGCTGGCCAAGCAGCGCAGCAGTCGCGAATGTCTCGGCCTGCACCCAGAAATATTTGTCGTGATCGCAAACGGTGCCGTCCGGGCCGAAGCCGTAATAGAGGCCACCGTGGTCTTCGTCCCAGGCATGGGTCATCGCGGCGTCGAATAGCTCGACGGCGCGCGGCAGCAGCCACGGCAGCGGACGGTAGCGTTCGAGAATCAGCAGCAGCTTCGCCCATTCGGTCTGGTGGCCCGGCTGGAAGCCCCACGGACGGAAAATGTTCGAGCTGTCTTCCTCGTTGTAATGCCAGTCGATCGACCAGTCCGCGTGAAAGTGCTCCCACACCAACCCCTGCGACAGCTTCGCCTGCCGCAGCGTCATGTTCGACGCCACCCGTTCCGCCCGATCCAGATAGACGAGATGGCCGGTCGCTTCGTGCGCGGCAAGCAGCGCCTCGGTCGTGTGCATGTTCGCGTTCTGGCCGCGGTACGAGCTGACGTGCCATTCGGGGGTCGCATCGTCGGCGTAGAGGCCCGCGGCGGCGTCCCAGAAGCGGTGTTCCATCAGCTCGAAGGTCGCGCCGATCATCGGCTTCGCTTCTTCGATGCCCGCCATCGCCGCATGCGCATACGCGAGCAGCACGAAGGCGAGACCGTAGCAGTGGCGGGTCGCGTCGAGCGTGCGCTTGTGGCCGTCGCGCCATTCGAGTTCCCAGTCGTAGCCCTCGTGCTCGGTGTCCCAATGCGCTTCGTGCAGGAAGCGCAAACCGTGGCGCGCATACTCGAGATGCTGCGGGTCGCCGAACTGGCGATACGCCATCGCGTAGTTGAAGACGTAGCGGCAACTGCTCACCAGATGGCGCGTGGTCCTGTCGTAGACCGAACCGTCGTCGCGGAAAAAATGGAAGAAGCCGCCGCTCGGGTCGAGCACGTTCGGTGCGTAGAAGCGCAGCGTGTCCTGCACATGCGAGAGCAGAAATTCGGGGCTGCGGAAGTTCTCGACGGGCGGCGGCGCGGCGGCAACGGCATTGGCCGCGCCGTTCGCTGCGGAGTGAAGCGGATCGGATTGCATCATGACGTTTTCACCAAAGTACTGGCACGGGCAATGAGATGGACGGGCAAGCGGACTTCGAGTTGGGTGGGGGCCTCTTCGAGCAGCAACTCGACGCCGCGCCGGCCGAGCGCTTCCTTGTCGACCGAAATGGTCGACAGCGGCGGCGTGGCGTGGGCGGCGGCGGGAATGTCGTCGAAGCCGATGATCGCGATGTCCTCAGGCACACGCAGGCCGCGCGCAAGGCACGCGCGCAGCGCGGCGAGCGCGGCGGCGTCGTTATAGGCAAACACGGCGTCGGGGCGTGCGCCGGGCGCGTCGAGCAACTGGTGCATCGCGCGCGCGGCGCCGCTGTCGGGGTCGAGGCCGGCGTCGATGGTCAGTTCCAGCGACGGATCGAACAGCAGGCCCGCTTCGAAAAACGCGCGCCGGTAACCGAGCGCGCGCTGCGCGATGCTGAAGTGCGCGAGCGACCCGCCGATGAATGCGACGCGCGTGCGCTTCTGCTCGAACAGATGACGCATGGCGAGCGTGGCGCCCGCGGCGTTGTCGAGATTCACCGAGCGCAAGCCGGGCGCCCACAGGTCGATCAGTACGAGCGGGCGCTGCATCGCCACCAGCGTGGTCAGCGTTTCGGGTTCGACGAAACCGGCGATCGCCACGGCGTCCGGCGAGTGCACGCGCATCTGCTGGATCACGTCTTCGGTCGGGCCCGCCGTCAGCACCGAAGGGACGATGCCGCGTTCGCGGCAGGCGTCTTCGACGCCGTGCAGCACGTGCGAAAAGAACGGGCTGACCGAGAAGTTGTTGTGCTGCCGATGCAGCAGGAAAGTGAGGCGGCGGATGCGCGGGCGCAACTGCGCGGCGTCATAGCCGAGCTGCCGCGCGGCTTCGACGACGCGTACGCGGGTGGCCTCGGAGAGGCCCGGCTGGTTCTTCAGTGCGCGTGAGACGGTGCCGATCGACACGCTGGCCGCCCGGGCGACGTCGCGGATGGTTGTGGCCATCGAATGAAGCGGACGCAAGAGGGCGGCCGCACGGTGTTTGGGTTCGGGCGATTGTATAGTAAAACACGCCTGAAACAGCCCAGAAAACACACGATCGACACAGGTAAATACCCGTATACACGGGGCTTAGTCGGAAATATTTTGTTTAGTAAAAATTGCTAAACAACCCCGTTTCGAGCGACCCGGCAAAGCCTGCGGGCCTAGTTGGGCGCCGCGTGCGCGACCTCCGTCTGTCCCCGCAGCAACGCGACGCTCTCGCTTGCATCGATCAGCACGAAACCGCTTGTCTCGTGCTTGGCGCGCCGCTTCGCCAGTGCCGCCACGGACGCAATTTCCTCGCTGCTGTAGAACGACGGTCCGCCGTCCGGCTCGACGCGCACGCAGCCGATCGCCATCGTCACGAAGCCGAAGAAGGTCGGATTGCCGCGCCGGTCCTCGCCATGGATGCCGCCGGCCAGCCGGTCGGCCGGCGCGTAGAACCGCTGCGCGCCTTCGTTGAACACGTGGATCGCGCGCAGCACGCGCTCCTTCCAGTCGTCGCTCTGGAACAGGAGCAGGAAATCGTCGCCGCCCACGTGGCCGAGAAAGTCGCGGGTCGGGTCGCAGACGTCGGCAAGCACGACGGCGGCAAACTTCAGTACTTCGTCGCCTTGCCAGTAGCCGTACTGATCGTTGAAGGGCTTGAAGTGATTCAGGTCGACGTAGCACGCGTAGAAGCCCGCGTCGTTGCCGAGCAGGCGGGCGATGTGCGAGCTGATCGGGATATTGCCCGGCAGAAAGGTCAGCGGATTCGCGTAGCGCGCGGCTTCGATGCGCACCTCGGTCACCGCGCGCACGAGTTTTTCGCCGGTGCCGAGGCCGGCGTATTTGCCGTTGTCGGTGATGACGAAGCCGTCGGCGAGATAGCGCTGATCGTCGCTGGCGAGGAGCTGGGCCATCTGCTCGACGGTCATCGATTTCTCGATGACCACCGGTGACGCGTTCGCAAACTGCAGGCACGGGCGCTTGCCGAACAACTCCCGGTGGTACGGCAGCGCATAGCGGTCCATGAAGCTGCGCCGGTTGATCAGCGCGACCGGTTCGCCGTGCTCGACCACCGCAACCGCGTGCAGATCGGGCAGGCGGTTGAATAGATCTAGCACGTCGTTGTTGGAGGCCTCGCGCGGCAGCGCGGGCGCGTGCACCAGCATCTTCGCCGACGCCATGCCGCCCGACGGCGATGCGCTGCTGAGCGTGCGCGTGGTTTCGGGAAACACGGCGATGTGGCCGGCGCGCAGCGCTTCGCGGGCGTCGTCGGTGACGCTGCGGGACGGCTGCGCATTCGGCCGGCCGAAGAAATAGCCTTGTCCGCAGCCGATCCCCATGTCGCGCACCACGATCAGATCTGCCTCGTTCTCGATTCCCTCAGCGACCAGACGCGCACCGCTCGCGTTGGCGAAGTGCTGCATCGCGCGCACGGCTTCGAACTTGAGCGGATCGCTGGCGATGTCGTGAATGAAGAAGCGATCGATCTTCACGACGTCCGGTTGCAGCCGCACCCACAGATTCATGCTGGCGTTCGCGGTGCCGTAATCGTCGAGCGCGAATTGCGCGCCGGCCGTGCGCAGCGCCGTGATCACCGGCAGGAAGCTGCCGACGTCGGCAATCGTGCTTTGCTCGGTCAATTCGATCACGATCCGTTGCGGATCGACGCCGCAATGGCGCAGCAGCGCCAGCGAGTCGTCGCGCGCTTCGGCTAGCTGGCGGATCGCGCCCGCGCTGAAATTGAGGAACAGTTTGCCCTCGCATTCCAACTGCATGAACGCCTTGATGCAGGTGTGCGCGGCCGCGCGTTCGAGTTCGATCGCGCAGCCCTCGGCCAGCGCCTGCGAAAACAACGCGTACGGCGCTTCGAGCGGCGTGCCGGCCGGTCCGCGGATCAGGCCTTCGTAGCCGAGAATCGCGCCGTCGTTGAAGTCGATGATCGGCTGGAACACCGCCGACAGATCGCGCCGGGCGATCAACTCCTCGATGCGCGGCGCGGCGGATCGGGGGGGCGAGAGAGGTTGCATGGAAGTTAGGCCTAGCGAGCGACTTTCGGCTTAACGGCCCGCGCGGCTTGAGCTTAAGTGAACCTTTGATGAAGCTTTGCACCTCGGTGGGGCGTTCGGGACCCGAGTGACGAGGTGCCGCCAGGATTGCGCCTATGCCGTCCGGCCGAGGCGACACCGGCGGCTTTTACGCGTGAAATAACAAAAAAGCCGCACGAGGCGGCCTTCTTCTAATGACGCTCAGGGAGGGCGCTTATGAATGTCCTGTTTGCATTGCACGCGTGTTCAACGGCGGGCCACGGCGGCGGCGGGCCGCTCGTGCGAGGCGGCGCGGGTTTCGGCGCTGGTGTCGCGAGCCCCCCAGCGCTGCGCGAGCGCGGCGCACACCATCAGCTGGATCTGGTGGAACAGCATCAGCGGCAAGACCACGGCGCCCACCGCATGCGAGGCGAAAATGACCTTGGCCATCGGCACCCCGGCGGCGAGACTTTTCTTCGAGCCGCAGAAGATGATCGTGATCTGGTCGGCGCGGTTGAAGCCGAGCCGCTTGCTGCCGAGTATCGTGACGGCCAGCGCCAGCGCGAGCAGCACGACGTTGATGAGCAGCAGGCCGCCGAGGGCGGACAGCGGAATCTGGTGCCACAGGCCTTCGTTGACGGCCTCGCTGAAGGCGCCGTATACCACCAGCAGAATCGAGCCCTGGTCGACGAACTTCAGCATGCCGCGATGGTGCTCGATCCACTTGCCGATCAACGGGCGCAACAACTGACCGGCCACGAACGGCACCAGCAGTTGCAGCACGATGTTGCCTATCGTGTGCCACGGCGACGAACCGCCGCTCGCAGCCTGATTGGTCACGACGAGGCTGACGAGCGCCGGGGTGATGAAGATGCCCAGCAGGCTCGAGGCCGACGCGCTGCAGACGGCGGCCGGCACATTGCCTTTGGCAATGGACGTGAACGCGATGGAAGATTGAACCGTCGACGGCAGCGTGCAGAGGAAGAGGATCCCCGCATAGAGCGCCGGCGTGACAAGTGGCGAAAGGAGCGGTTTGAGCGCGAGGCCGAGCAGCGGAAACAGCGCGAACGTGCTGAGCAGCACGACCAGATGCAGCCGCCAGTGCGTCGCACCCGCAATGATCGCTTCTCGTGACAGCTTCGCGCCGTGCAGGAAAAACAGCAGGCCGACCGCGACGTTCGTCACCCAGTTGAACCCGACGGCGGCCTGCCCGTGCACCGGCAGCAAGCTGGCCAGGATCACGGTGCCCACGAGGCACAAGGTGAAATTGTCGGGAAGCAGTTTCGGGCGAGCCATTGTTGAAATCTCGATTCGGTGATGCAGAAAGACCCAAGGACGCATGAAGGCGGCGGGCTATGAAAAACGACTATTGTTGTTGAAAAGTGATTGAAATGGCAAATTCATTTGTCGAATCGATTAATGAGCATCATGCATTACGCCGCCATATGACGCATGGTGCGCAACGCCGTTTCAGTATTGGCGACGGCGCGCGATTGGTCCACTGCCGTTTTAGCCGTTGAACGGCAAAGCCAGTTGCCGTCCGTCATACGCCAAGGCGCTGCGGATGCTTCGCTAAAGCCGCGCCAGCAAGCTGTTTCAGCGCTTTCGCGCAAGGGCTCTGTCGCGGAAAAACGTCGCAGTAACAAGGTGTTACAACAGCAGTGGGGGCCTAACACTTTTTGGCTCGACACCCTTTGACCATGCCCATAAATTACTGCTCAAAGGCCACCGGGATGCCCCGCGCCGCGACAGACACGCGACGCTCGAGCTGGTCCCAGAACAGGCACGCCGCAGCTCGAACGGCGGGCTTCAGGCAAGTCTTCGGGTAAGTGAGTCACGGGTGGACGGGTTGTCGAGAACGATGCATTGGGCGTTGGGTGCGGTCATCGCCGCACTGTGCTCGTTCGCCTATGCGAAAGTAACAGGCATGCCGCATATAGCCGCAGGCGGCGGTTATCGCGGCTACCCGCATGCCGCGGACCACGCTATGCGCGGCGATGCTCGCAGCGAGGGCCGTTATTACGGCGCCGCCAATGTCAGGGTGCCCCGCGGCAATCCGGCCGTGCGCAACGCGCGCTTGCCGCGCGGCGGCGCGAACCTGAGTGGCGGTCACTACGCTGGCGGCTTTGACGGCTACAACCCGGCAATGCCCCGTGTAGGCGGAGCGGCCGGATATCCCGGCGATCGCCGCGGCTTCCAGTACGCCGGCGCAATCACCCCGGTCAGCACCGAATCACGGCCGGTGCCGCGTCCGCCGGCCAACGCGCCGGTCCGCGCCGGCTCGATTCGCGCCGATGTCGCGCGCTACAACGAGGAGCGCGGTTCGTCGCGTGCCATGCCGCGCCAGGCGGACTATCCGCGTCAGTCAGAAG
The DNA here is from genome assembly GCF_003353175.1 of Paraburkholderia lacunae. Classification (GTDB taxonomy): domain Bacteria; phylum Pseudomonadota; class Gammaproteobacteria; order Burkholderiales; family Burkholderiaceae; genus Paraburkholderia; species Paraburkholderia lacunae. Next base: position 204,700 of record NZ_QHKS01000002.1, read on the forward strand.
GCTCCCCTTACCGTAATTAGGCATCGCGAGGCACCGCGAGGCACCGCGCCGAAAAGATGCGGTTGTCGCCGGCTGATTCTTTGACGCGTTTCGCGGCGCGACAAGCGCCCCCGCCATCCGCGCGAACTGCGCTACCGCTTCTTATCTCCCTGTTGCCCTCGCCGCAGCAATCGCGTGATGCGGATAATCCGCTGCGCCAAATCGCGGCTGAAATCCTCTGCCACCTTCCTTCAAATCGGATATTCCGGCTGTCAAACCGACTAGCCGCGGCTTCATGCTCCGCTGTCGTCCAAAAAGCCTCTGTCAAGGTGACGTGTAGACGCCACACTTTTTTGAAAACGCTCGGCAATAAACGGCCTGCCGTCGTCAAATTCCATCGTTTCTGTTGCGGCGCGTCATCCGTTTGACATCTCGACCGTTATCACCCGGTCGGGCGTAGTGTCAGCGCCGCTTGGCGGTGCGCCGTGCGGAATGCGGCGACGCAGTCATGACGGGCACGGCCAAGGCCTTATCAGGCCGATAAACGACAAAACTAATCAGATCGCTATACCCGCAATAACCAGAGATATTTTTGTTCATAAAAATGGTCCGCAAAGATGGTCCCGCCCAGATTGGCTCGACGATCGAACGGACGACAACAACGGTTCGCGCGAGTTACCCCTTTCGCACAGCCACACCCTTTTTGACAAAGACAGGAGAACCCATGAAAACAGGCATCAGCCGCGCGCTGAAGACCACCCTCAAGGCAACCACGTGTGCCGCTTTGCTGGCCAGTGCATCGTCGGCTTTTGCGCAATCGAGCGTACAACTCTACGGTCAGGTCGACGAATGGGTCGGCTCGCAGAAATTCCCGGACGGCCATAGCGCGACGCAAGTGTCCGGCGGCGGGATGTCCACGTCGTACTGGGGCTTGAAGGGGGCTGAGGATCTGGGCAACGGCTACAAGGCGATCTTCACGTTGGAAGGCTTCTTCCGTGCGCAGAACGGCGCGTACGGCCGCTTCACCGGCGACACGACGTTCTCGCGCAACGCGTACGTCGGTATCGAATCGCCGTACGGCACGGTGACCGCCGGCCGCCTGACGACGCCGCTGTTCGTGTCGACGATTCTGTTCAACCCGTTCATCGACTCGTACGTGTTCTCGCCGATGGTCTATCACGTGTACCTCGGGCTCGGCACGTTCCCGACGTACTCGACCGATCAGGGCGTGACGGGCGACTCGGGCTGGAACAACGCGGTGTCGTACTCTTCGCCGAACTTCAACGGTCTCAGCGCGACGGCAATGTATGCCCTCGGCAACACCGCGGGTCAGAACGGCGCGAAGAAGTGGAGCGGCCAGGTGCTGTATTTCCACGGCCCCTTCGCGGCGACCGCGGTGTATCAGTACGTGAACTTCAACAACTCTCCGAGCGACCTCGGCAGCGCCGCTGCGTCGGGCATTGCCGGCCTGAAGAGCCAGAGCGTTGCGCAGGTCGGCATGTCGTACGACCTGAAGTATGTGAAGTTCTTCGGCCAATACATGTACACGTATAACGACGAGACCATCACGAGCTGGCACGTGAACACGGCGCAGGGCGGCGTGTCGGTGCCGGCCGGCCCGGGCACGGTGATGGCGTCGTACGCGTATTCGCGCGACGGCGGCGGCTTCGACCAGACCCGTCAGACGGCCGCAATCGGCTACGACTATCCGCTGTCCAAGCGCACGGACATCTACGCGGCGTACCTGTACGACCACATCAGCAACCAGTCGAGCGGCAACACCTACGGCGTCGGCCTGCGCGCGAAGTTCTGAGCGCGGCAGTTCCACGCCTGATTTTGCAAACCCCGCCTTCCGGTCAGGAAGGCGGGGTTTGTCGTTTCTGGGGCGCTTCTGGTGCGCTTTTTGGTGCATCTTCACCGCCGATTTGCCGACCAATCTTTGATAAACCCGGCAAAATATCGTCGATTGATTCCTGAAGCGAGCGATTGAGATGGACACCCTCGTCAGCATGAAAGTGTTCCGGCAGGTGGTCGAAGTCGGCAGCTTTGTCGGCGCGGCCGAACGGATGGAGATGTCGGCGGCGATGGCGAGCAAGCACGTGATGCACCTCGAACAGCAGCTCGGCGCGCGTTTGCTGAACCGCACCACGCGACGCGTCGCGCCGACCGAAGCCGGCCGCGAATACTACGAGCGCCTCTCCCAGGTGCTGACCGAACTCGAAGAAGCCGAGCAGGTGGTCGGCGCAGCGAGCGTCGTGCCGCAAGGGCGCTTGCGGGTGTCGTCGCTGTCGGCGTTCGGCCTGAGTCACGTGATGGCAGCGGTGGCCGATTACGCCGCGCAGTATCCGCAGGTCACCGTCGATATGACCTTGTCCGACCGAGTGGTCGAACTGATCGACGAAGGCTTCGACGTCGCGATCCGGGCCTCGCCGAGCGGCCTCAAATCGTCGTCGCTGATCGCGCGGCAGATCGCGACCGCGCATCTCGTGCTGTGCGCCTCGCCCGCTTATCTGCGCCGGCACGGCACGCCGAAGACGGTCGCCGACCTCGCGCGCCACAACTATCTGCAATACGCCGGCGTATCGCCCCTCGAGATCGCCCCCGCGACCGGCAACGGCACGCCGCGCGTGCGTCTCACCGGCAATCTGATCGTCAACCACCTCGAAGCGCAACGCGTGATCGTGCTGCAAGGCGCGGGTATCGCGATGCTCGGCACTGAGGTGATCGGCGACGATCTGGCGGCAGGGCGCCTCGTGCCGCTGCTGGTCGACGAAGTGCCGCCGCGCGAGTTGCCGATCCATGTCGTGTATGCGAGCCGCCGGCATTTGTCCGCGAAGGTGCGCTCCTTTGTCGATTTTTTGGTCGAGCGGTTCACGAACGAAGCGCTGTGGCCGTCGCTCGAACAGATCAAGGCGTTGGCGGTGCGCTAGGCCTGCGCGGACGTCACAGGCGCTGCAAGCCGTTTGGCTATACTGATTGCCAGCACCCATACGCGTAACGATCTGGGGGAGACATGACCGATCTGTCCACGCCGCGGCGCGCCGGTGGCCACAAGCTGCCCGCGGGCCGGCGCCTGCGTTTCGTCACCGCTGCCGCGTTGTTCGACGGCCACGACGCGTCGATCAACATCATGCGGCGCATCCTGCAAGCGAGCGGTGTCGAGGTGATCCACCTCGGGCACAACCGCTCGGTCGATGAAGTCGCCACCGCCGCACTGCACGAAGACGCCGACGGCGTCGCCGTGTCCAGCTACCAGGGCGGCCATAACGAATACTTCCGCTATCTCGTCGACCTGTTGCGCGCGCGCGGCGGCGAGCGCATCAAGGTGTTCGGCGGCGGCGGGGGGGTGATCGTCCCCGAGGAAATCGCCGAACTCGAACGCTACGGCGTCGAGAAGATCTATTCGCCGCACGACGGCCAGCGGCTCGGCCTGCAAGGGATGATCGACGACATGATCGGGCGCTGTGCCCTGGCCGTGCGTGAAGCCGCGGCGGCGAAGCCGAATCCGGTGGGGGAACTGGTCGCCGGATTGGCGGCAGACGGCTTGCCGCGGTTCAATGCTCGCTCCGTTGACCACACAGCGGACGCAGCGGGTGCAGCAGACACAGCAGACACAGCAGACACAGCAGACACAGCAGACACAGCAGACACAGCAGACACAGCAGACACAGCAGACACAGCAGACACAGCGGTCCAGGCGCGAAGCGGCGGCGCAGCGGCCGACCCCGCAACGCTCGTATTCCGCCGGCTCGCCCGTTTGATCAGCGTGTTCGAAGCTGGCCAAGTCACCGCCGCCGAGCAGGAGGCGCTGTCGAGCATGGCCAGGTCGGCGGCGATTCCTGTGCTCGGCATCACCGGCACAGGCGGCGCCGGCAAATCCTCGCTCACCGACGAACTGATCCGCCGTTTCCGTCTCGACTACGGCGATGCGCTCACCATTGCTGTACTCGCATTCGACCCGTCGCGCCGCAAGTCCGGCGGCGCGTTGCTCGGCGACCGCATCCGCATGAACGCGATCGGCGATTGGGGCGGCGGGCCGCGCGTGTACATGCGTTCGATGGCGACGCGCGAAGCGTCGAGCGAAATCTCCGACTCGCTGCCCGGCGCGCTGATGCTATGCAAAGCCGCGGGCTTCGACCTGATCATCGTCGAGACCTCCGGGATTGGTCAGGGCAATGCGGCGATCGTGCCGTTCGTCGATGAATCGCTCTACGTGATGACGCCGGAGTTCGGCGCGGCGAGCCAGCTGGAAAAGATCGACATGCTCGACTTCGCCAGTTTCGTCGCGATCAACAAGTTCGATCGCAAAGGCGCGCCGGATGCGTTGCGCGACGTCGCGAAGCAGGTGCAGCGCAATCGCGGCGATTTCGCCAAGGCGCCGGACGCGATGCCGGTGTTCGGCACGATCGCCTCGCGCTTTAACGACGACGGCGTGACCGCGCTGTATCAGCACGTCGTCGAGGCGCTGCGCAGGCATGGCCTGCGCCCGGGCAGCAACCGTCTGCCGATGCTCGCGGACGTACGCTTTTCGACTGGCCGCCACGCGATCGTGCCGCCCGCGCGCGTGCGTTATCTGGCGGACGTTGCGCAGACCGTTCACGACTATCGCAAGCGTGCGCAAGCGCAGGCGCGTGTGGCGCGCGAACGCTGGCAGCTCACCGAAGCGCGCCGCATGCTCGGCGAGGCGAGCGCGCAAGCCGAGGCCGACGCCGAGCTCAATGCCAAGGTCGCGAAACAGTCTCAGGCCCAACTGGACAAGCTGATCGAGCAGCGCACCGCCGAGCTCGGCGAACGCGAGCGCAAGCTGCTCGACGCGTGGCCGCAAACCGTAGCGGCTTATTCCGGCGACGAACACATCGTGCGGATTCGCGACCGCGAAATTCACACCGCGCTGACCGTCACGACGCTATCGGGCTCGGCGGTGCGCAAAGTCGCGCTGCCCAGATTCGTGGACCACGGCGAAATCCTGCGCTGGCTGATGCTCGACAATCTGCCCGGCTATTTTCCGTTCACCGCAGGCGTGTTTCCGTTTCGCCGAGAGAACGAAGACCCGACGCGGATGTTCGCAGGCGAAGGCGATCCGTTCCGCACCAACCGGCGTTTCAAGCTGCTCTCCGAAGGCATGCCGGCCAAACGTCTCTCGACGGCGTTCGATTCGGTCACGCTATACGGCGAAGAACCGCACGAGCGGCCGGACATCTACGGCAAGGTGGGCAATTCGGGTGTCTCCGTCGCGACGCTCGACGATATGAAAGCGCTCTACGACGGCTTCGATCTCTGCGCACCGGAGACGTCCGTGTCGATGACGATCAACGGCCCCGCGCCGACGATCCTCGCGATGTTCTTCAACGTCGCGATCGACCAGCAGATCGCAGGCCTGAACGAAAGACTGCAACAGGAAGGACGCAAGCCGAGCGGCGAAGAACTTGCCGCCGCCCGCCGCCATGCGTTGGAAAACGTGCGCGGCACCGTGCAGGCGGACATCCTGAAGGAAGACCAGGGCCAGAACACCTGTATCTTCTCGACCGAGTTCAGCCTGAAAGTGATGGGCGATATTCAGGCGTACTTCGTCGAGCATCGCGTGCGCAATTTCTATTCGGTGTCGATCTCCGGCTATCACATCGCGGAAGCCGGCGCGAACCCGATCTCGCAACTCGCGTACACGCTCGCGAACGGTTTCACGTACGTCGAGGCGTATCTCGCGCGCGGCATGTCGATCGACGATTTCGCGCCGAACCTGTCGTTCTTCTTTTCGAACGGCATGGACCCGGAATACACCGTGCTGGGCCGCGTCGCGCGCCGCATCTGGGCAATCGCGATGCGTGAACGTTACGGCGCGAACGAACGCAGCCAGAAGCTCAAGTATCACGTGCAGACGTCGGGGCGCAGCCTGCACGCGCAGGAAATCGACTTCAACGATATCCGCACCACGCTGCAAGCGCTCATTGCGATCTACGACAACTGCAATTCGCTGCACACCAACGCCTTCGACGAGGCAATCACCACGCCCACCGAGGAATCGGTTCGTCGCGCGGTCGCGATCCAGTTGATCATCAACCGCGAGTGGGGGCTTGCGAAGAACCAGAACCCGAATCAGGGCAGCTTTGTGATCGAGGAATTGACCGATCTGGTGGAAGAAGCGGTGCTGGCGGAGTTCGACCGCCTCACCGAACGCGGCGGCGTGCTGGGCGCAATGGAAACCGGCTATCAGCGTGGACGGATTCAGGACGAGTCGATGCTGTACGAGCGTCGCAAGCACGACGGCTCGTATCCGATTGTCGGCGTGAATACGTTTTTGAGCTCGCATCCGCATGAGGCGCCGCAGCCGGTCGCCCTCGCCCGTTCCACCGACGACGAAAAGCAGAGCCAGTTGAAACGCCTGCGCGATTTTCAGGCGCGGCATCGCGACGCCGCGCCCGCGGCGCTCGAACGCCTGAAGCGCGCGGTCATCGACGACGAAAACGTGTTCGCGGTACTGATGGACGTCGTGCGCGTTTGCTCGCTCGGGCAAATCACACACGCGTTGTTTGAAGTGGGCGGACAGTACCGCCGCAATATGTGAAGCCTGGGCTTACTGCGGCTCGCTTCAGGTAGAGCCGCAGTAACACCCGCAGTAACACCGTTCCCAGGTCATGGAAAGCGATGCGTCTTAGCGCGCAATCCCCAGCCGCGCCTTCGCGTCGTTATATTCGTTCGACAGGCGCTGCACCAGTTCGCCGACGCTCGGCACGTCGTGCATCAGGCCGACGCCCTGGCCTGCGCCCCAGATGTCTTTCCACGCCTTCGCCTTGTCGCTGCCGAAGTTCATCTTGGTCTTGTCCGATTCCGGCAGCGCATCCGGGTCCAGTCCCGCGTTCACGATACTTTCGCGGATGTAGTTGCCGTGCACGCCGGTAAACAGATTCGTGTAGATGATGTCCGATGCGGTGGAGTTGACGATCGCCTGCTTGTAGCTGTCCACGGCATGTGCCTCTTTGGTCGCGATGAAGCGCGTGCCCATGTACGCGAGGTCCGCGCCCATTGCCTGCGCGGCGAGAATCGAGCCGCCGTTGGCGATCGAGCCCGACAGTACGATCGGACCGTCGAACATACGCCGCACTTCACCGACCAGCGCGAACGGCGAGGTCGTGCCCGCATGGCCGCCGGCGCCTGACGCCACCAGGATCAGACCGTCGACGCCCGCTTCCAGCGCCTTCTGCGCGTGGCGCAGATTGATCACGTCATGCAGCACGATGCCGCCGTAGCTATGCACCGCGTCGACGATTTCGCGTGCCGGCGCGCGCAGGCTGGTGATGAAGATCGGCACCTTGTGTTCGACGCACACGCGCACGTCGTGCTCGAGCCGCGTATTCGACTGATGGACGATCTGGTTCACGGCGATCGGCCCGATGATCGCACCGGGATTGGCCGCCTTGTGCTCGGCGAGCTGAGCCTGAATCTGCGTGAGCCATTCGTCGAGCAATTCAGCCGGGCGGGCGTTGAGCGCCGGGAACGAGCCGACGATACCGGCCTTACATTGCGCCAACACGAGTTCCGGATAGCTGACGATGAACATCGGCGAGGCGACGACGGGCAGCGCGAGTTTTTGCAGGACGGCGGGTAATGCCATGGTGCGAGTCTCCTGATAAGCGGACCGGTGCGGGGTTGGGCGCCCGGCGATTCAATTGAGTTTAGCGGCACATCGCGCGTGTTGCGCTGAAGCTGGCGAGCGTCGCGTTGTCATCACAGCGTCGCCGCGCATCCGCACATTGGCGCTCAACGTCACGCTCAAAATTTAAGAACGATCGTTCGATTATAGGCGAAGTGGATGAACCGTGTTCGGCGTGTTTATGCAGAACAGTTGGAAGGAGTGTTCAGGTTCTATGCGTACGTGCGCTATCCCACCCCGCACCGACACATTGCCCTCCTACAATGCTCAGACCCCTAAACGACTAGAGACCTGCTATGGCCTTCGAGAATTTCACGCCCTTTCGCGTCGCCGTGGGCGATGTCGATATTTTCGGAGTCAAGGGCGGAGCGGGGCCGCCGCTTCTGCTGCTGCACGGTCATCCTCAGACGCATCTGATCTGGCGGCGCTGCGCCGCGCAACTGGCCAGGCATTTCACCGTCATCGCGACCGACTTGCGCGGCTATGGCGCATCGGGCAAGCCGCCGAGCGACGCGGAGCACACGCCGTATTCCAAACGCGCGATGGCCGCCGATCAGGTCGCCGTGATGCGTCACTTCGGTTTCGAACGCTTCCTGGTGTGCGCGCACGATCGCGGCGCGCGCGTCGCACACCGGATGGCGCTCGATCATGCGGACGCTGTCGAGCGTTTGATGCTGCTGGATATCGCGCCGACGCTCGCGATGTACGAAGCCACCGACCGCGCCTTCGCAACGCATTACTTCCACTGGTTCTTCCTGATCCAGCCGGAACCGCTGCCCGAGACGCTGATCGGCGCGAATCCGGCCGCTTATGTCAATGCGGTGATGGGCGGCCGTCACGCGGGCCTGGCGCCGTTCGAACCCGACGCGCTCGACGCCTATCGCTCGGCGCTCGCGCAAGCCGGCGCCGTGCATGCGATGTGCGAGGATTACCGCGCGTCGGCGAGCATCGATCTCGACCACGACCGCGCCGATATCGAACGCGGCCACAAGATCGGCTGCCCGCTGCGCGTGCTGTGGGGCGACAAAGGCGTGATCGAGAAGTGCTTCGACGCGCTCGATGAATGGCGTCACGTGGCGCGCGACGTCAGCGGCCGTTCGCTGTCATGCGGGCATTACATTCCCGAAGAGGCGTCGGACGAACTCGTCGCTGAAATGTTGTCGTTCTTCGAAGCGGTCGAACAGTAAGCGCATTCCGCCCAATGCCGCGCGCTCCGTTCAGCCGAGCGGCGGCAGGCGGCGCGCGACCGGCGTCGATTTGACGATCGCGGTGCTGGTCTCCGCGCGCTCGGTGACCTTCGCGAGAATCTCGTCGAGCTGCTCGATCGAATGCAGGTACAGGCGGCAGATGAAGCAATCGTCGCCCGTCACCTTGTCGCATTCGACAAACTCCGGAATCCGCCGGATCACTTCTTCCACCAGATGCAGCTGGCCGGGCAACGGCTTCACGCGCACGATCGCCTGCAGCGTGAAGCCGAGCGCGCGCGGGTCGATCTGCACGGTGAAGCGTTCGATTACGCCTTGCGCTTCGAGCCGGCGCACGCGCTCGGCCGTACTCGGCGCCGACAAGCCGACCTGCCGCGCCAGTTCGCTGACCGGCTGGCGTGCGTCTTCGGCGAGCGCGGCGAGCAGCGCGCGGTCGGTTTCGTCGAGCGCGGCGGGTGCAACGGGAGCAAGGCGTTTGGTCACGATTGCCTTCGATTTTTAGGTGTCGACGTGAGATTGCTTAAGTTTAGCCATGTATTCGAGCGATCGGATTAATTACACTGCGTCTCATGCAGGAATCAATTCGAGGATCGAATCATGGCATCGAATGAAATCCGCCGCGGCGCGGCTGAAATGACAATGGCGATGCTGATGTCCGGCACCATCGGCTGGCTGGTGGTGTCGTCGCAGCAAAGCGCGTTCAACGTGGTGTTCTTTCGCTGCATCTTCGGCGGCGCGACGCTCGCGCTGGTGTGCGCCGTGCTCGGGCTGTTCCGGCGCAAGCTCTTTTCGTGGAAGATGCTCGGACTCGCGTTGCTCGGCGGCGCGGCGATCGTCATCAACTGGGTGCTGCTGTTCGCCGCCTATTCACGCGCGTCGATTTCGATGGCGACAGCCGTCTATAACACGCAGCCTTTCATGCTGGTCGCACTGGGCGCGCTGGTGTTTCGCGAGCGCATTAGCGCGTCGACGCTCGCGTGGCTGGTGGTCGCGTTCATCGGTCTCGTGTTCGTCGTAAAGGTCGAGCCGGCGGTGCTGGCGGTGCCGGGACAGTACCTGGTCGGCGTCGCGTATGCGGTGGGCGCGGCGGCGATGTATGCGGTCTCGTCGATCATCACGAAGCGGCTCAAGGGCACGCCGCCGCATCTGATCGCGCTGATCCAGGTCGGGCTCGGCGTCGTGATGCTCGCGCCGTTCGTGCGCTTCGATGCATTGCCGACCACCGGCATGCATTGGCTCGGATTGATCGTACTCGGCATCGTCAACACGGGAATCATGTACGTGCTGCTTTACGGCGCGATTCAGAAGTTGCCGACATCGATGACCGGCGCGTTGTCGTTCATTTATCCGGTGGTCGCCATCATCGTGGACCGGGTCGCGTTCGGGCAGACGCTCGCGTGGATTCAGGTGCTCGGCGCGATGCTGATCCTGCTGGCGGCGGCCGGCGTCAATCTCGGCTGGAGGATCGTGCCGCAAAAGCGCCTGTCTTCTACCTGATTGCTTCGATTGGATAGCTTCGGCCTGTTCTTGGCCGAAGCCGAAGCCGAAGCCGAAGCCGAAGCCGAAGCCGAAGCCGAAGCCGAAGCCGAAGCCGAAGCCGAAGCCGAAGCCGAAGCCGAAGCCGAAGCCGAAGCCGAAGCCATCGATGCTACGGATTCCGGATCATCTGCCGGCGAAGGCATTGTTCAAATTATTCAAGTGGACGTACTAATCAGCCGTAATCCACATAACTACGAGGCTTCGTAACGTCGCGTGTATGCGGGTTTAAAAGGCGGCGTCAAGGTTCTGTAGGGAAATCACCGATGCGCTTAAAAAACGGGCACGCGTATCATCCCTCCTGACGCTGATCACGTCCGACAGAATTTGCGCCGCTCGCCTCGCTGGTCGAGCGGCTTTTCTTTTTGTGGCAACGGTTTTTGCTTGCCGCTTCGAGTGCGGAAGGCGCGCCAGACAATCCGTCAGGCCCGACGTGCGACGACGCTCTCGCCGTCGATCTCCAGCGGTCCGCTCTTGCCGGCCAGCTCGTCGACAATCGTGCGCACCAGCGTTGGCGATTCGCCGCGCGGCGCGAGCATCGACGCGGCGGCGCGCATCACGGCGGCGTCGCCGAGCATCTGCAACAACGTGTCGAAACTCATCGCGCGGACTTCGAGCAGCTTGAACACGATCAGCACCTTCAGCGCATTCCTGGCATTGCGCGCGGGATCGGCTCGCAACCATGCGACGCGCGAAAACGCCCGTTCGAGCGCCGGTTCGACATTCGTGAACGGCGTACCGTGGCCGGGGATCACCAGCCGCACGTCCAGCTTCGCGATGGTTTCGAGCACCGCCTGTTGTTCGGCGAAACCGCTTTCACCTTCCAGCTCGGGAAATATCACACCAAAGCCGTTTTCCCACAGCGCGTCCGCGCTGATCAGGATGCGTTCGTCCGCGCAAAACAGCATCAGCGAATGCGGATCGTGACCAGGCGCGCCGAGCACCTGCCAATCGAGCGCACCGAGCGTCAGATGCGCGCCGGGCGCGATCGTCCCGGTAAAGGTGAAGCGCTCGCAGGTTTGGCCGGTGGCGCGAAACGTTAGGCGCGCTTCGTCCCAGTCGCGCACCGCCTCGGCTTCGGCGGCGGGAATCGCGGTACGGCACGGCCACGCTGCCTGCAATAGCGCGTTGCCGCCGCAGTGATCCGAATGCAGATGCGTGTTGACGATCAGATCGAGCGGCCGCGCGCCGAGCGCCTGCCGAACCAGTGCGAGCGTTTGCGGCGCGTGCGTCGCGTAACCGGTATCGACGAGCGCGGCGCAGTGGTCGTCGGTCAGCAGCACGTTGTTCGACGAAAGCCAGCCGCGCTCGAAGACCCGGATCGAATCGGGCAGTGTGATCATGACGTGCTGGTGTTCAACTGCGCGTCGGGCTTCGGCATCACCAGGATCGTCGAGCGGCCGGTCAACGTGGTCTCACCGCGCTGATTCACGACCGTTCCTTCGAGCTGCGTCAGATCGCCGTTCAGACTCGGCTTCCAGTAAGCATCGCGCACGCGCCAGGTGATCGTCAGCGTGTCGTGCGCATGGACGGCCTTCTTCAGCTTGATATCGAACTCGAGCCCGAGCGGCTGCGCGTAGGTGGAAAAATACGTGGCCAGCAGCGCCATGAAATGCGCGGTCGGTTGCGTACCCGATGCGATCAGACCACCGAAGCGGCTTTGCGCGGCGAAAGCGTCGTCGTGATGCAGCGGGTTGAAGTCGTTGACGAGCGTGGCGAACGATTTCACCGACTCCGCCGATAGCTCGAGCGTCGAGCTGAATGTTTCGCCGACCGTCACGATGCGTGGCGCGGCGTTCATCGCCGCACCTGCGCTTGCCTCGCCATGAACTGTGCGTGACGTTCCTCGATCGCATCCCAGACCGCGCGCTTCTCGTCGTCGTCGAACGACGACCAGCCGGCGATCTCGTCGATGGTGCGCAGACACCCTTCGCACCAGCCGGTCGACGCATCCATCCTGCACACGCTGATGCAGGGCGATGGCACGGCAGCGTCGTCGTCTTCGTTGTCGATACCCGGTGTCATGGCGTCATGCCGTCTCGCGCAGCGCCACGTCGAGCACCGGCGCGCCCGTCAACGCCACCAGTTCTCGCGCGGTCAGGTTGAACACCGCATGCGGATGACCGGCCGCGGCCCACAAGCTGTCGAGTTCGAGCAGATCCGCATCGATCAGCGTGACCGGCTCCGTGGCGTGGCCGATCGGGCACACGCCGCCGATCGCATAGCCGGTTTTTTCGCGGACGAACTTCGCATCCGCACGGCCGATTGCGCCGACCTGCGCTGCCACTTTCTTCTCATCGACGCGATTCGCACCGCTCGCGACCACCAGTACCGGTGCGTCGTCTTCGCGGCGGCGAAACAGAATCGACTTGGCGATCTGCGCGACCGCACAGCCAAGTCCGGCCGCGGCTTCGGCGGACGTCTTGCCGGTTTCCGGCAGCATGACAATGCGGCCGGCGTGACCGCGTTCGCGCAACAGCAGCGCGACGCGGCGCGCGGAGTCGGGCAGCGCGGCGAGATCGTCGGATTCGAGGGAGGCGTGGTCCGTCATCGTTGTATTTCCTTCCTGAGTGCAGAAATCAAACACAGTTGGCTGCTTCGCTGCGCGCCTTGGCGAGCAGTGCTTTGCCGGCGCGCGACACATTGGGCCGGCCAATCGACGTCGAGATGAAATCGCCGATCGCGACGACTTGCGCGAGGTCGACGCCGGTCTCGATGCCGAGGCCGTTCATCAGATACAGCACGTCTTCGGTCGCGACGTTGCCGGTCGCGCCCTTCGCATACGGACAGCCGCCGAGCCCCGCCACGGAAGCGTGGTAAATCTCGATACCTTCCTGCAATGCCGCGTAGATGTTCGCGAGCGCCTGACCATAGGTGTCGTGGAAGTGGCCCGATAGACGTTCGCGCGGAAACACCTTCGTCACCGCCTCGAACACTTCGCGCGTGCGCTTCGGCGTGCCGACGCCGATCGTATCCGCGATATCGATCTCGTCGCAGCCGAGCGCCGCAAAACGCTCGACCACGTCGACCACCGACGCCACCGGCACCTCGCCCTGATACGGGCAGCCGAGCGAACACGACACGCTGCCGCGAATCCGCAGGCCATGCTCCTTCGCCGCCTGCGCGACCGGCGCGAAGCGGTCGATGCTTTCCGCGATGCTGCAGTTGATGTTCTTCTGCGAGAACGCTTCGCTGGCCGCGCCGAAGATCACGATCTCGTCCGCGCGCGCGGCGAGCGCGCCTTCGAAGCCGCGCAGGTTCGGCGTCAGCACCGAGTAGACCGTGCCCGCGCGACGCTCGATGCCGGCCATCACCTCGGCGCCGTCGGCCATTTGCGGCACCCATTTCGGCGATACGAACGAAGCCGCTTCGACGTTGCGAAAACCCGCTGCGGACAATCGATTGATCAGGTCGATCTTGATCGCGGTGGGGACGAATTCTTTCTCGTTCTGCAGTCCGTCACGCGGACCGACTTCGACGATTTTGACTTGTAGTGGCAAGGCCATGATGTGTCTCCTGTGTCGACCAGAGTTAGCGCTTTAGCGCCTACTCTGGTCCCATGTAACGTGTTACCGCGCGTGGCGGCGCTCCTCGATTAATGTTCCACTGCGCTCACCCAGTGTTCAGTATCCGCGCCCGATATCCACCACGCCGCTCACCGTTTCGCCGCGCATCAGCGCGGTGATTTTCTGCGCGACTTGCGCGACGCTCTCTTCACGCAATGTAAGCGCCGAGATATGCGGCGTGATCGTGATGCGCGGTTCCCGCCAGAACAGATGATCGGGCGGCAACGGTTCTTCGCGGACCACATCGAGCGTCGCGGCGGCGAGCTGGCCGCTCGCGAGCGCTTCGAGCAGATCCTGCTCGACCAGATGGCCGCCGCGTGCGACGTTGATCAGGTACGCGCCGCGCGCGAGCTTCGAGAAGGTGCGCGCGTTCAACACGTCGCCCGTATCCGGCGTATGCGGCAGCAGATTCACCAGCACTTTCACGCCGTCGAGAAATGCATCGAACTGCGCTTCGCCGGCAAACGTCGTGACGCCGTCGATTTGCCGCGCGCTGCGGCTATAACCGCGCACCGGCATGCCGAACGCGGCGACCGCTTGCGCGACATGCGCACCGAGCACGCCGAGCCCGAGCACGCCGACCGTGAAAGTCTCGCGCGGATGCGCTTCGAGCTCCTGCCAGCGGCGTGCGCTTTGCAGCATCTGGTATTCGTCGAAGCGGCGCATGTAACGCAGCACCGCGTGCGTCACGTACTCGGCCATTTGCGGCGCCATGCCGGTGTCCTCGAGCCGCACCAGCTTCGCGTTGCGCGGCAGCGTGCCGGGCCGCTCATGCTCGAGCGCGAGAATCGCATCGACGCCCGCGCCGAGGTTGAAGATCGCGCGCAGATCGTCGCGGCCGGCCAGCATGTCGCGCGGCGGCCGCCACACGATCGCGAAGTCGGCCGGCGCGGTGTCGCCCGCTTGCCATTCGCGCAGTTCGGCATCGGGCAGCACGCGGGCAAAGTCGTACAGCCACGAGGCGGCGTCGGCATGCGGCATGTAGAAGAGGATTTTCATACGGTCCGTAAAGTGTGCGCGTTGTCGGCGCCTGTGACGGAAAAGGCCGCGCGGAAGGGCTGCAACGCATGCAGCTTGACGGACGACGCTTGCGGCATGGGGCCTCTCCTTTTATGGATAGGCTTCATTCTACTTTTTCGATGCGAATCGCGTGCGTTTGCGTACGGGCGTGCGGTTTGACGGGCGTGCATGGCTGGCTGGGCGCGAGCTCTGTGTGGGCCGAGGCCGGGCGCAGGTGTTCGCTGGCCCGATCCGTCGACCCGATTCGTCGGCCCGATCCGTCCGTCCGATTCGTCGGCCCGATCCGTCGGTCCGATTCGCCCGACCCATTTGTCCGATAAACAAAGCACAAAAACTTGGTTCGTCCGCGCGGCGCCGGGCGGGAGAATAACTTCCCCGATTCCGGCAGCGAAGGACAGACATGCGTGCATGCACCCAATCGACATGGCCGCCGCGGCTCGTCACGGTCCCCGGCTTGCACGGCAGCGAAGGCGCGCATTGGCAAACGTGGCTCGAACGGCAATTCGCGCGCTCGTTGCGCGTCGAGCAGGCCGACTGGGACGCGCCGGACGTGGCCGGCTGGGCGCAGTCGCTGCGCAAGCTGCTGGCAAGCGAGCGCGGGCCGTTCGTGCTGGCTGCGCATAGCTTCGGTTGCCTCGCGGCCGCCCATGCTTTGCAACAGGCGTCGTATGTCGCCGATGTGGTCGGCGTCCTGTTCGTCGCGCCGGCGAGCCCGGAGAAATTCGCGTTCGCCGGTCCGTTCGAGGCACGGCGCCTCGGCGTGCCGTCAATTCTGATCGGCAGCGAGACGGACCCGTGGATGCCGCTCGCGGGTTCGCGCGATCTCGCGCAGCGTTTCGGCAGTGCGTTCGTCAATCTCGGCGACGCGGGGCATATCAACACTGCCGCGGGATTCGGCCCATGGCCGCGGGCGAAGTATTTCGTCGACACGCTGGTGCACTGCGCGGCGCCGCTGCGCTTTCGCGAGGAGCCGTTCGAGGCCGTACAGCACGCGTTCGTGTGAGTTTTCGCCAGGCGGTTGAACATCGGGCACCGGGCCAGTGAACAAGTAAGCGATCCGTTAGAATCCCGCTTCACGCCGCATCTTCGTGCGGCAACAGGTTTCATCATCGACAGGCGGGGGCAAGATGGCAGGCAAGACGGGGACATCGCGCTGGCTGGCAGCCGGCATGACGGCAATGACGCTCGCTCTCGGCGGCGTTTCGACGGCGCACGCGGATGCGTCGCTGCTCAACGTGTCATACGACGTGACGCGCGAGCTGTACAAGGACATCAACGCGAGCTTCATCACGGCGTACAAGCAGAAGAGCGGCGAGACCGTGTCGATCCGCCAGTCGCATGGCGCATCGAGTGCGCAGGCGCTGTCGGTGTTGCAAGGGCTGCAGGCGGATGTCGTGACGATGAACCAGCCGAACGACATCGACCTGCTCGCGGAAAAGGCCCAACTGGTGCCCGCCAACTGGCGCGCGCGTCTGCCGGACGACAGCGCGCCGTATACCACGACGATGGTGTTCCTCGTGCGCAAGGGCAACCCGAAGCACATCAAGGACTGGGACGATCTCGCCAAGCCTGGCGTGCAAGTGGTGATCGCCAATCCGAAGACGTCGGGTAACGGCCGCTACACGTATCTCGCGGCATGGGGTTATCGGAAGCAGCACGGCGGTACCGACGCGCAGGCGCTCGACTTCGAAAAGGCGATCTTCAAAAACGTGCCGGTGCTCGACACCGGCGGTCGCGGCGCGACGACCACGTTCACGCAACGCGGCATCGGCGACGTGCTGGTGACGTTCGAAAACGAAGTGGCGCTGATGGACAGCGGCGTGGGTGCGGGCAACTTCGAAGCGGTGTATCCGTCGGTCAGCTTGCTGGCTGCGCCGCCCGTGTCGATCGTCGATAACGTGGTCGACAAGCGCGGCACGCGCAAGGCAGCGCAGGCGTATCTCGACTATCTGTGGTCGCCGGCCGCGCAGGAAATCATCGCGCAGCATCATCTGCGTCCGCGCGACAAGAACGTGCTCGCGAAGCACGCGGCCGAGTTCAACCCGATCAGGACCTTCACCGTCGAAGAGACGTTCGGCAGCTGGCAGAAAGCGCAGCAAACGCATTTCTCCGATGGCGGTACGTTCGATCAGATCATCGTCGACAAGAAATAAGTTTGGACTTGACGACGCAACAAGGCCGCCTCGGAAACGAGGCGGCCTTTTGCATTGCGGTGCATGCGTTGCGGTGGATGCGGTGCGTTTGCTACGCCGCTCGATCCTTAGTTCGGTGCGGCATGGGGATCGTGATCGTGCGCGCAGCCATGCTCGCAACCGCTCTGATCCAGCGGCATCTGCTGCGCCGCTTCCGCGCGAATGCCGAGGCGTTCGAGCAGCTTGCGGTCCGCTTCCGCTTGCGGATTGCTGGTGGTCAGCAATTGATCGCCGTAGAAAATCGAATTCGCGCCGGCGAGGAAACACATCGCCTGCAACGCTTCGTTCATCTGCTCACGGCCGGCCGACAGACGCACCATTGCGCGCGGCATCGTAATGCGTGCAATCGCGATCGTGCGTACGAACTCGAACGGATCGATCGCCTCGGTGCCGGTGAGCGGCGTGCCTTCCACCTGCACCAGATTGTTGATCGGCACCGATTCCGGATACGGATCCATGTTCGCGAGCTGCGCGATCAAACCGGCGCGTTCGCGGCGCGATTCGCCGAGTCCGACGATGCCGCCGCAGCACACGTTGATGCCCGCATCGCGCACGCGTTCGAGCGTGTCGAGACGGTCCTGATACGTGCGCGTCGAAATGATCTGGCCGTAGAACTCAGGCGACGTATCGAGGTTGTGGTTGTAGTAGTCGAGACCCGCTTCGCGCAGACCTTGCGCCTGGTGCGTTTCGAGCATGCCGAGCGTCACGCAGGTTTCGAGCCCCATCGCTTTCACGCCGCGGATCATGTCCTTGATCGGTTCCAGATGACGATCTTTCGGATTGCGCCACGCGGCGCCCATGCAGAAACGCGTCGCGCCGTTTTCCTTGGCGACGCGCGCGGCGGCCAGCACTTCGTCGACCGGCATCAGCTTGTCGGCTTGCAGGCCGGTGTCGTGATGCACCGACTGCGGACAATATGCGCAATCCTCCTCGCAGCCGCCGGTCTTGATCGACAGCAGCGTCGACAGCTGCACGGTGTTGGCGTCGAAATGTTCGCGATGCGTTTGCTGCGCACGGAACATCAGATCGTTGAACGGCAGTTCGTACAGCGCGACGATGTCGGCGACACGCCAGCGAGCCACCTGCGTGGTGTCGGCGGCGTGATGGTTGTTCGGCGCGACCGTGTCGGCGGGTGTCGGAGCGATGTTCAGTTGCGTCATGTCGTCAATCCTCATGGATGGATGTGATGGTTTATCAGGGCTGCGCGTTGCGCAGCGTCTGTAGAAGCCGGTTGATGTCGAGCTGATCCGCCGCGAGCTCCGGTGAGGCAGGGCTCAAATGCGGCACGATGCCGAGCAAGGGCGCGTCATGTTCGCGCGCGAGATGCTCGCGGATCGACGCGATGTTTTCGTCGGGGAACGTCATGTCCGGATCGATGCGATTCGCGACCCAGCCGGCGAGCGTGAGGCCGCGCGCCGCGATCGCTTCGGCGGTGAGCAGCGCATGGCTGATGCAGCCGAGGCGCATGCCGATCACCAGCACGACCGGCAACTTCAATGCGACGGCGAGGTCGGCGGTGTCCTGCGTGGCGGTAAGCGGTACGCGAAAGCCGCCTACGCCTTCCACCACGACGATATCCGCGCGCTGCAAAGCCTGCGCATGGCAATCGACGATGTGCGCGATATCGAACGTGACGTTTTCCAGTGCGGCAGCGATGTGCGGCGCGGCGGGTTCTTTCAGCAGATACGGCGTGCGCATTCCGGGCGGCAGCAACACGCTCGACGCGGCATCGAGTCGATCCGCGTCGTCGTTGTGCAGCACGCCGTTCGATTCGAATGCGCCAGCGGCGATCGGCTTCATCGCGGCGGCTTGCAGGCCTTCGCGAACGAAGCCGCGCAAGAGCGCGGCGGACACGAAGGTCTTGCCGATTTCCGTATCGGTGCCGGTGACGAACAGGGACAACGGTGCGCTCATGCCGCCTTCGCGCCGAGTTGTTGCAAGCCCGCGTCGAGCCGGTCCAGATCCGCGTGCGAATGCGCGGCGGACAACGAAATGCGCAACCGCGAGGTGCCGCTGGGCACGGTCGGCGGACGGATTGCCGGCACCCACAAACCGGCGCGATCGAGCGTGGCCGCGATGTCCAGCGTGGCGTCATTCGCACCGATGATCAGCGGCTGCACGGCAGTATGCGAATCGACCGGCAACCACGGCGTTGCTTTCAGCATGGCGCGGGTGCGCGCGATCAGTTGCTGGAGATGCGCGCGCCGCGCATCGCCTTCTTCACCGCCGATGATGCGCAGACTCGCCGACACCGCATGCGCCGCGGCAGGCACCGAAGCGGTCGTGAAAATATACGGACGCGCGCGCTGCACGAGCCATTCGATCACGGTTTCGTGCGCGACGACGAATGCGCCCGACACACCCGCGGCCTTGCCGAGCGTGCCGATCGAAATCAGATTCGGTGAGCGCAATGCGGCCTGCGCCACCGCGCCGCGTCCTTGCGGGCCGAGCACGCCGAAACCGTGTGCATCGTCGACGATCAGCCATGCGCCGTGCTGTTCCGCGAGTTCGAGCAGACGCGGCAGTGGCGCGATGTCGCCGTCCATGCTGAATACCGTATCGGAGACGATCACTTTGACGTCCGCATCCGACGCCTCAAGCATCGCGCTCAACGCATCCATATCGACGTGCGGGTAGATCTGCACGTCAGCGCGCGATAGGCGTGCACCGTCGATCAGCGAGGCGTGATTCAGCGCATCGGAGAAGAGCGTCGTGCCGCGCCCCGCAAGCGCGGTGAGCGTCGCGAGATTGGCCATGTAGCCGGTGCTGAAGTAGAGCGCGCGCGGCGTATCGACAAAACCGCCGGCGAATGCGGCGAGATCGTCTTCGAGCTGCGCATGCGCGCGCGAGTGGCCGCCGAGCAGATGCGAGCCGCCGCTGCCCGCGCCATAGCGCTGTGCGCCTTCGGCGATCGCGGCGATCAATTGCGGATGCGCGGCGAGACCGAGGTAGTCGTTACTGGCGAAACCGATGATCGCGCGGCCGTCGACCGTCATGTGCGCGGCGCATGGCGTGTCGGCTGTGCGGCGGCGGCGGCGCAGGCCGCGTTCGTCGATTTCCTTGAGTCCTTGTGCGAGCGTGTCGAGCAGGTGCATTAGCGGGTCTCCGCGAGCGTCGCTTCGAAGGTCTCGCGGGTGCGCGAGGCGAGCAGCGCGAGCTCTTCGTCGTCGAGGATGTAGGGGGGCATCAGATACACCGTGGTCGAAATCGGGCGCAGCAGAAGTTCGTGCTTCAGCGCGTTTTCGAAGAAGCGGCGCGAGAATGTTCTGGCGTGCTGAGGGTCGTCGATCACCGCATCGAACGCGAGGATCGTGCCGCACTGACGCAGATTGCGCACTTGCTTAGTTTCGGCAAGCGGCGCAAGCGCGGCCTTCAGTTTCGCGGACTTCTGCGCGTTGACCGCGAGCACGTTGCCGCTTGCGAACAGATCGAGCGTGGCGAGCGCGGCGCGGCACGCGAGCGGATTGCCGGTGTACGAATGCGAGTGCAGGAAGCCGCGCGCGGTGTCGTCGTGATAGAAGGCGTCGAAGATTTCATCGCGCGACAACACGATCGACAACGGCAGATAGCCGCCGCTGATGCCTTTCGAAAGACACAGGAAGTCCGGCCAGATGCCGGCCTGTTCGCAAGCGAAGAAAGTGCCGGTGCGTCCGCAACCGACGGCGATTTCATCGGCGATCAGATGCACGCCGTATTGATCGCACAAGGCGCGCAATCCGGCGATATACGACGCGTCGTGCATCGCCATGCCGGCCGCGCATTGCACGAGTGGCTCGACGATCAGCGCGGCGATCTTCGTGGCGCGGGCTTCGAAGAGCGAGCGGACGTGATCGAGCGCGCGGCGCGCGACGTCGGCTGTGGTTTCACCGGGTTGCGCGAGGCGCGCATCGGGCGAAGCGACAACGTGCGCGTTGCGGATCAGCGGATCGTAGGCATCCTTGAAGAGCGCGACGTCGGTGACGCCGAGCGCGCCGATGGTTTCGCCGTGATAGCTGTTGGCGATGCAGACGAATTCCTGCTTGTCGGCGAAGCCGCGATTGCGCCACGAATGGAAGCTCATCTTGAGCGCGATTTCGACGGCGGACGCGCCGTCGGATGCAAAGAACGCGTGGCCGAGCGTGTTGTGGGTGAGCGCGCTGAGGCGTTCGGCGAGTTCGATTGCGGGTTCGTGCGTGCAGCCGGCGAGCATTGCGTGTTCCAGCGTGTCGAGCTGGTCTTTCAATGCCGCGTTGATCCGCGGGTTGGCGTGGCCGAACAGGTTGACCCACCAGGAGCTGATCGCATCGAGATATCGATGGTTGTCGCGATCGTAGAGCCAGGCACCTTGACCTCGCGCGACGGGCACAAGCGGTAAGCGCTCGTGGTGCTTCATCTGCGTGCAGGGATGCCAGACGGCACGCAGGCTGCGGGTGATCCAGTCTTCAGGGGATGCTGACTTTTCCAAAAGGTACTCCGAAGTGCTTTTTTCGCCGCTGCACGGCTGGCTTTTTTTAGGGCCATTTGATCGGCGCTGCGCGGTTTTTTCAATGCACTGCGCGCGGCCTTGGCGGGCGTTCGGGGTCGAGATTAGCGGTTTATTTCGTGCAGTGCACTAGCGGGTTGAGGTGGTTTTTTGCTGGCGGCGCCGAGGTTGCTGGCTGTTCGCTGCAGGTGATTTAAGTTTGGGTCAGAAGGTCGCGGATCGGCGGAGTTAGCGACGGCAAAGTAGTGGGACCCTATGGGCGGAAATTTGGGGTTTTTGCCTTTGGTGGCGGCAATATCTCGGTGTGTTGGTCTTTCTTCTTCTGTTTGCCTTGCCGGGTTGCTAGTGTTTTGTCCCTGAAATAACTTTGCGTAAGCGCCCGATCTTGCTGAGTAGCTCCGCGACGGTCTCATCGTCATTCGTGCGGGACGGCCAGATTTGGCCTGGTCGTGCAGTCCAGCCAGGCCTTGGCCGGGAGAGGCCAGCATGCGCTTTCACGTATGTTGGATCTGCTCCCGGGCATGCGTGTTGTCCAGGGTCAGCACATACCGGCGCAGCAACCAGACACAGCGCTCAAACAGAGACGTGGCAGCAAAGATCGATTGCTGCACATCGTGCGACAGGGCTTGGTCTGCGCTTTGCAGGCTGCGGCGAATGGAGTCCATCAGTTCGGACCGGTCGTGGGTCAGCGCACGCAGCATGTGCAGGTCGTCCGGGTCGGGTTGGTGCGCCGCGTCGGCCAGCATTTCAAGCATCATGTGCAGGCTCTCGATGATGTTGCCGGTCAGCACGCGCATCTCACCTACGATGGAAGGGTTCCGGCACTCGTTGCACATCGCGAGCAAGGTCTCCTGGAGCGAGCCAAGCAGTTCATTCTGGCCGCGCAGCACGACGCTGTATTCGAGCACTTCACGGCTGCGGCTCCGGTCGACGACTTCGGTCAGGAACTGACCTGCTTCCTTGAGGACGTTTTGCTCCGCGGCAAAGCGCACGTCGACCGCCGGGCCGCTCGGATCGCCTTCCTCGCGCAGCGGAGCCAGGTAGAGCGGGAGCGTCAGCAGCAGGCGCTGCAGTTCCTTGCTGACCAGTATCAGCGCACTTTCGGATTCGGCCAGCGCGCCGTCGACGAGATAGTGGGGACGCCCCAAGGTTTCCGTATGGGACGGGGGGGAAAGTTTTTCGATCCAGCGCGTGAGCGGCGCGTTGAGGATCTGCACCATCAGGTAGGCCGCAACCGGTATCAGTACGTACATCGCGGCCAACTGGCCGGTAGGTGACAGGCCCAGCGCTTGCAGCGCCGGCTGCAGGAACGGGTGGCCGCTCATTCTATCGGCAACGTATACGCATAGCAGTGCTGCCGCGCCAAGCAGTCGGAGCGCCAGTTGAAAGAGCGCGATCTGACGCGCACTGCCGCTGCGCTGGCTGATCAGCGGCCACGACGACAGGGCCGATCCGAAGAACGCGCCGATGACCATCGGGGCGCCTGCGTTGAAGCTCAACACGCCTGCGGTGGTCATGGACATCGCCACCAGCGTGATCGCGGACGCCGACTGGGTGGCAAAGGCGACGGCGACGCCGATCGCGAATCCGAGAACTGGGTAGTTGGCGGCAAAGGCCAGATCATCGTGCAGCCATGCGGTCCCCTTGAGAAGGGTTGCGCTTGCCTTGAGAAAATCCATGCCCAGAAACAGCATGCCGATACCCAGCAGCCCGCCGATGACGTGGCGATAGCGTGGCGTTTCGTCGAGGTTGAAAAAGAACGCCCATCCGGTCAGGCCGAGCAGCACCAGCACTAGCAGATGCATGTTCAACGAGGCAATGACGACGAGCGTGGCGGTGCCGACGTTGGTCCAGGAGATGGCGGCAAAGGCGCGGCGCGTGTCGATGGCTCCGGCGGCAATCAGGACCAGCAGCAGACAGGTGACCGCGTTCACGCTTTGAAATATGGTGCCCGCGGCGAGACCGAACAACGCGACCGATCCTTTTCGCGAAACGGCGCGGGTGATCATGATTCGCATCTTCCGGCCGACCAGCTGCTGCAGGTGCGCGCCCATGTAGCGCATGCCGATGAAGAACAGGCCGAGCCCGGAAAAAACGAGTGCAAATATTTCCATCATCGAGGCTCCTGTCTCATCCGATGCGAGGGATTCATAGAGCGGTCAGGGTCGCCGTCTGCTACGCGTTGAGGTGAGACAAGGCCGACACGGGATCGTCCGCGACAGTCAGTATCTTCAGAAATCCGCTGATTTCGAACACGTCCTTGACGTGTGGCTGCAAGCCGCACAACACCAGCCGCCCTTGTGCCTGCTTGGCGCGTTTGGCCGCCATCAGCACCACACGCAATCCAGCGCTGGAAATGTAGTCGAGAGAGGAGAAATCCATCAGCGCCCGGGCGCCCGATGATTCGAACAGCGTTTGCAGGTGCTTCTCGAAATCGCCGGACGTCGCGCTGTCCAGCCGGCCGGACAGGCTGACCTGCCGTACGCCGTTCGTGTCGGTCAACTCGCACTGAAAAGTCATTTTCTATTCTCCTTGTGTAAAGGATCTGTCGTGTCGAGGTCATCGGCATGACCCGGGTGTCGTGGTTCTGACTGCTGCAAGGTCTTGAGCAATACGATCAGATTGCCGCTGCCATCGTGGTAAGCGCGTGCCTCATTCATCATGGTCTTGACCATGTGCACGCCGAGCCCGCCGATGGGGCGCTCCTCCACATCCAGATCGAGGGCCGGCGCCGGTGCCTCGGCGAAGGGATCGAACTGCGGGGCGTCATCTTTCAAAGAGATCTCCAACCATTCATCTGACATGCTCAGTCGCACGTCAATCCAGCGGTCCGGCGCGCCGTTCAGGCCATGCAGGATGGTGTTGGTAATCAGTTCTTCCAGGCACAGATTGGCCGAAAATGCCAGGTCAGGGCGTTCGATCAGCGCGCGTTCGACGGCCTCGGCGAGTTTGGCGATCTCTTCGAGCCGCGTAAGCAGCGGGTACTCCAGCAGCAACACCTTGTCGTGCAATTCCAGGGCGGGCGTTTTCTTCATGGAGCCTTCTTGCTTTCGGCAAAGAACCAGACAAGTCAGGTCATCCGAAGCCTCGGCCTCGTCGACGAACCTTGCGACGTCACGGACCAGGCCGTTGAGCAGTTGGCCGGCGGTGGCATCGGGTGCCGTCGCCGACAGCCACGCATGCAGGCGTTCGTCGCCGTATGCCTCGCCCGTGCCGGAAAACGCCTCGGTCACCCCGTCCGTATAGAGCAGCAGGCTGTCTCCTGGCTCCAGAACGGCGGTGTGGTCGGCGTAGTCCATGTCGTGCAGGATGCCCAAGGCGATGTCGCTCGGAGACGGCAGCGCCGCCACCACACCGGACGCCTTGCGCAACAGCGGCGGGTGATGTCCCGCGCTTGCGTAGACCAGGCTGCCATCGCCCGGATCGTAGATCGCGTAGCAGGCGGTCACGAACAGCTCCATTGGGTTGCGCTCGCACAAGAGCGTGTTCGCGTGGGCAAACACCTCCGCGGGCGAGCTGCCGGTGGACGCGAGGTCGAGCAGCACCGTACGGGAAACCGCCATGAAGAAGGCCGCACCGACGCCTTTGCCGGAAACGTCGGCGACCAGCACGCCATAGCGGCCGTCGGGCAGCGCGAAGCAATCGTAGAAATCCCCGCTCAGCTCGCGAGCCGGGAACATCCCGGCACAGACGCCCCAACCCGGCTCGTCGGGAAAGGATTGCGGCAGAATGGCCAGCTGCATGCCGCGCGCGAGGTCAAGCTCCTCCTGCACCCGTTTGCCGGCGGCCAGCAGCAGTTCGTTTTTGTCCGCGAGTTCGGCGGTGCGTTGCTGGACCAACGTTTCCAGCTCGCGCTGGCGAGACTCGTTCTGCCTGCGTATGAACTCCAGCAGGCGCTGGACTTCCGCCGCCATCGTGTTGAAATTGCGCGCCACCAGCACCAGTTCGTCCCGGGTATCGACCTCGATGCGCGTCTCCAGTTGTCCCCCGCAGAACGCGTCCGTCCCCACGGATAGGCTGCGGAGCGAACGCAGCGTGGACAGATAAATTCCGGCGAACAGGTAGGCGACGGCCACGATGACGCCGAGCAGCAAGGCCGCGATGATCCGCTGGGCCCGATCGAGCTGATCGATGCGGGATGCGAGGTGCTGATCCGCCGCGTCGACCGCGTCCTTCAGCAGGAGCTGCGCGAGCGCCAGGTTTGCGTGCGTGAGCCCGCCCAGTTCGTCGTTGGCCTTCGGATCGTCCAGCGCATTGTCGGCAGCATCCTGCTGCCGGACGATGCCGTCGAGGAGCGTCTGCAACGACCGCTGCAATGACGCCCGATGGCCCTCACGCGCGACCATCTGCGCGATGCCTGCCTTCAATGCGGGGGCCGACTCGGTCAACACGACTTGTGCCCCCAGCGCGTAGGAGGCCATCTCGCCCGTGTGCAGCGCGAGCGCGTCGCGCTGCTTGCCTAGCGTTTCCAGCACCAGCGGCAGGCGGCTGGTCAGCATGTCGAAGGTCGCGTCGAGCTCGGGGTCGACGTTGAGCCGGTAGGTTCGTGCGCTTTCCTCGATCAGCGCGAGCAATGCGTTGATGCTCGCCGTCATCGTCGCAAAGCGCCGCCGGAGGTCCGGGTCTGCTGCATGGCTGTCCGCCTGCTGCCAGCTGCGCGACAATCGCTCGGCGGGACCGGCCATACCGGCCCGGCTTGCCTGAGCGGCCAACCGGGCCATGTCGGCATTCAGCGCGGAAGACGGCGTCGTGCCCTTGTCGTCGATGCCCCGGCTGCGCAGCGCGATCATGTTCGCCAGAACATCGACCTGGGCCACGTACTGCCTCAACCCTTCACGCTCAACGCCGGCAAGACGCCGATCGTCCCGCACCTGCCGCAGCAGCGGCAAGCTCAGCAGCGCGAGCGCGATCAGCACCACGGCCCCGATCAGCAGAAACTTGCGCGAAAAAGCCAGGCGGCTGGAAAGCCAGATGGTCGGCGCCAGAAAGTGCTGCATCAGCGAGCGCTTCCTCGCATCGGATTCGGTGTGGCCACGCCCGTTCATTTGCCTGGGTCGAGTACGATCTTGGCCGTCCCGTCGCGCTCGTTCCTGCCGACATATCCGATCGCGCCGGCGGTGTTCTGCACGATCTTGCTGACCTCCTCGGCCGACGCGACCTGCCGGGGTGGGAAGCCCATGCCCGTAAAGGCCTGGCGGGCCCAATAAGCGCGCAATTGCGCGGGGCTGCGGCCGGTGATCTTGCTGTAGAACTCGGTGCGCAGCGGAGAGCCTTCCTCGATGTCGACCGGATAGATCGCCTTGCCGTCCGGCCAGCTCTGAACGTGCTTCAGGAAGATTTGAGTGGTCTGGTCCGGACTGATCTTGTCGACTGCCGTGTCGCGATTGGCAACCACCACGAACGACTCATCCGCAAACGAGGTATTGGCCAGGAAAAAAACAGCAATGCGAAGTAGAGCGTTTTCATGGTTTCTACCTCAGAAAACGGAGTCGAAAGTGGCAGAGATCAGGTTCACCGTGTTCTTGTACGGCAAAGTGGATACCGCGAAGTTGCCAGGCGTCATCGAATTCGGCGTTGTGATCCTGTCGTATTGCAGTTTCAGCGCCATCCCTTCCCTGAAGTCCCAACGCACGCCCACGCTGGCGGCACGGGTCGAAAGATCGGCGAACTGGGCGGCCTGATTGAGCGCCCCTCGCATCTGCGCGAGCCCTGCGTCCAGGGCCGGGTTCAGCCCCGTTGCGGACAGCGCGCTGGCGTCGAATGGCGGGCTCGTGCGGTCCCGGCGTGCATATGACACATACGGGGTGAAATTGCCGTGGCTGTACCCGACCGTGAATTGATAGCTCCGGTATTTGCCCACGATAGCCGAGCGCGAATCCAGCAGTGTCCATTCGCCCTGTACGCGCCACTTGCCGAGGGTGGAGTCGAAGCCGATGCTGGTGTAGATCGGATGGCTGTCGAAAGGGTTTTCATACCCTTCGATACCGCCGGCCTGATTCCTGAGCGATTCCGCCAGCGCAGGCGGCAGGAATGGGTTGGCTGCCAGTGCCGTCAACGAACTGGAAAGCTGGCCGAGACCGGCATTGAGCTGGTCAAGCTGGCCGGAGCGGAACGTGTAGCTCTTTATCCAGGTGCGCGACACGCGAAAGGTCACGTTCGGCAGCGATGCACTGACGGAGAGTCCGGCGATGCCGTTGACACTCGCATCCGCCGCGGACACCGGGTTGAGATTGTAGAAATAGTGCCTGTAGCCGTCATGTCCGAAATAACCTTGCACGAGGATCGCGGTGCCGCCGAACGCATGTCTCCATTGCACGTCGCCGCCGTCGATCACGTTCACGCTGTTCACGTCGCCGTAAACGGGGATGGGGGGGCGTACCGTCAGGTACGCATAGCCGATCTCGGCGACGTCGGAGTCGAAAAACACCGGACTGCGAATGCGACCGAGACGCACCGCGAAATCGTTACCGAACTGCTGGCGCAGATACCCCATGCGCAGTTCCGGCTGCATGTCATTGCTCGGACGCGACACGGCCTGAGCAACGACCGACGTGTTCTGCAACGGGCGCCATTCGAGCTGGACGCCGACTACCGAGTCCAGGTAAGCCGACACACCGTGCGTCGCCGGCTTTTTCTGCATGTACGAAGTAATAACTCCGGCGCTGTCGTTATCGTTGTAAGTCAGTCCGAGAGTCGAAAATCCGGACAGGTGCAGCGTGTCGAATACGGTCCTGTCGGCGGGCGCTTCGTCCGCCCAGGCGGCGGTGGCGGAGACCAGAGACGTCACCAGCAAGACTAATGGATAGCCATATGATTTCCTGTCGCCAGACAGAAGAGAGCGCATGGAGATTTCCATGTCCAGATTGGTCCCTGTATGACGCGCGAAGCTGCGTGCGCCTGAGTTAGTCGTCGCATACCGCTATCAACCGCAAGCCGAAGCAGGTCGAGCATGGCCGGAGGCTGGCAATATCGACGCCGGCCTCGCCGCCTGATCGGACCCATGCGAAGTGTCGGACAACACGTCGTAGCGCGGCGGGACGGATACCGTCCTCGCCGGCTGCGGCAGCAGGAGCGGCACGCTCCCGCAGTTCCGTTACGAAAGTGGTGGCCGAGTGACGCTGAACCCCGAGCGATATGTTCTAGTTCGATTGCCGATGCCCTCGATATGGCGAGGGAGGCATCGACTGCGGGGCGATGGTATAACGCGGAATTTGAGCGAGAAATACCTAAAACGCGGTAGTGTCGGCCGATGAAATCGTGGCATCCGCGTCCCGGTTCTCCGGCATCCATAGCGTGACGACGGTGGCCCCCGGCGCCGACTGAAGGTCGAGCGTTCCGCCCAGTCGTTGCGCCCGCGTGCGCATGCTCGACATGCCCGTTCCCAGATGGGACGTCTCATCGAACGACCTGAAGCCGACGCCGTTGTCGCGGACGGTCAGCCGCAGGCCCGCGTGTTCGACCAGTTGCCTGGAGACTCCCTCTGTCGATTTTTGGTGATGCCGCCACGACCGGCAATACCGTGTTTTTGGTAACGGGCAGCATCTGCTGCGAGTGAGCCGCGCGACGTGGTCGGCGCCGGCGCATTACCTGATTCGCGGGATCGGCAATCGCGGCGCATCGCGGCATCTTTGGTGCGCATTCACCGCAGGAAATCGGCGTGGATCCGGATCGCGCCGATCCGGCCATGGAAGAATGAATTTCGGGGGCCCTGCATGGACACCGCTACCTAGGGGATACAACGTGGGGCGCGAGGGGGCTGGGACGGGCGTCGGCGTCGTGCGCGAACGGTTGCCCGACGACCCACCGTGCAAGACCGTCGCGCTATGGGTTTTCGAAGGAAATCAAGGAAAGGCCAACGCCGCAGGCAGCACCACCATAAGCGCCGCGAAGGCAAAAAATCAAGGAAGACCAACGCCGTAGGCACACCGAACAATGCCGCGGCCAAAGGCAAAAGAAAACCTACTCCCGACTAGCAATAGCCCGCTTTTCAGAGCCAGCAGACGAATTAGCCGTCTGCGACGACTGAGCCCCCCACACAACGGAGTTATCCACCGCATACAACCGGCAAGGCGCCGAACTCTGTTTCTGGCAATTCGCGATCGCTACCGACATCGGGTCATCACCGCCTTCAGCCCACGACCAGGCCCCCGTATCCGAAACCGCAAAAGCCCGGCTAGGATACTGATGCAAGAAATTCCGATACCCATTGCGTCCAGCTTCATCGACAAACGGCACGGCGTCGACCGCGTCGACAGCAGCAAACCCGCTAGCCTTCGGCAAAGAAGGATCAGACACACGATATTGCACGCCGGTAGGCATCCCCGCCCGTGCAAGGAAAGCCTCGACAGCAGGCCACCAGACCTGCACGCCATCGCGATCGCCCACCAGCCGATGCGCGTCGTTCTTGTAGTTGCCGAAATCCACCATCCTGGCGCTCGCACCATGCTCGGCATAAGCGGCATACATGCCGGCCACCAAAGGTGTCGTCCAGACCGAATCGTTTTCGCCGTACAACCACAGCGACGGCACCTTGGTCTTCTCACCAT
This sequence comes from Paraburkholderia lacunae, assembly GCF_003353175.1. GTDB lineage: Bacteria > Pseudomonadota > Gammaproteobacteria > Burkholderiales > Burkholderiaceae > Paraburkholderia > Paraburkholderia lacunae. The sequence goes on from NZ_QHKS01000002.1 coordinate 234,854, forward strand.
ATGCGCCGAAGGCGCGCGTCAGGTTGCCCTGCCAGTCGGTGCAGGCGTCCTGCCGCAAACCGCCGGAGAAATTGATCAATGCCCGAACACCCGGTGCAGCTTCGGTGCCGTAAGCCATCGTCGCCAGCCCGCCGTGTGAAGTTCCGGCCACCACAATGTGCGTCGCATCCACGTATGGCTGCTTCGACATGTAGTCGATCGTCGCGGCCACGTCGCCGGCCTGGTGGATGCCGTTGCGCTCGACATCGCAGCCATCCTGTTGATAGGCGCCGCCCGAATGGCCGAAGCCCTGGCGGTTCGGCGCCACCACCACGTAGCCGCGCCGCACGAATTCGCGCGCGAACGGCCGCGGATCGCTGCGCTCCTGCATGCGCGGGTCGCCGGGAATCTTGCCGTGATTGAAGACGATCATCGGGAACGGGCCTGCGCCGTCCGGCTTGTAAATCGTCGTTTCGAGCGTGATCGAGCCGGCAGCGTCGACCGGGACTCGCACAATCCGCTCGTTGAGGCTCGCGCTCGGCAGATAGACGTCGTCGTCCAGAGCAATGCGCGGTACGTGAGCTCGGGTCAGCGGTCCCGCCTGGTTGTCGGCAAGCGGCTCGGCAAGCGGCTTGGCATGCGCGAGTGCGACAGCGCACGTCGCCGTTGCACAGATCACCGCACACTTCGTCAGAACCTTGCTGAACACCATTAACGCACCTGCTTCAAGAATCTGCCCTGAACACCGTGGCGTCTGTCTGTCGAAAACCCTTGCTGACATTTGCCTTTCATTGGCATTTTCGACAAACAAAAACACACTCGCGTACGTAGTGCGTCAAGCGCACGCACGCTAATGGAGATCGCACGGGATGAACCCAAACGGCCGACGCGACCCCACGCGCCGATGATGAGCGCCACATCATGCTGGCTGGAACCGCCGCCGAACCGGGACACCGGGTCATCGGCAGGGTGCCTGCGCATGTTGCGGAACCGATATTGGCCGGCCCTCGCAACGTGTGGCGTCACAAACCTACGGCCTCATCCTGGCACGACAATTTTGTTTTGTGCAATCAAGGAGAACCCGCGACGAAATAATTGCCGTGCGGGGATCGGGGGTGGTGGGGCGGCTGGACTGGCGCTCCGGCGATGATCGGCTCCACGAAGGAATCGCCGCGCCACTCGGCGCCCGAGCGCGCTGTGGCGTAGAGCCAACATGAAAAAAAGCCCTCAGTTTGAGGGCCATATGTGAGGTCGCTAGTCAGTCCACCGTAATGTACTTCCGGGTGTCCCTGGTGCCGGTCGCTATGTTGCGCCGTAAGGCACGGAAAGGTTTACTTCATTCGCTCACGTCGCCGTCGACATAACGCCAGCGTCCGTCTTCGTCGCGTACAAAGCGGCTCAGTTCGTGCAGACGATGCGCGCGGCCGCCCACCTTATAGCGTGCGACAAATTCCACCGTGGCATGCCCGGCGTCGGTTTCGGCGAACGCCTTGATCTGCAGTCCGAGCCAACGGGGCGCGTCGGACGCGGCGGGGTCGGCGTCGAGATCGGCCGGACAGGTGTGCGGCGCCCAGGTTGCGCGCAGGTAATCCGTTGCGCCCAGCACATAGGCGCTATAGCGTGAGCGCATCAGTTCGAGCGCCCGCGGCGCCGCTTCGCCGCCGTCGATATATCGGCCACAGCATTGCGCGAAGCGGGGCGCTTTGGGCGCACTACGCTGATCGGGCGCCGCGCCGCCGCAAGGACAGTCGGAGGGGCGTTGTATCGACAACAATGGCTTATTCATCAGACGTTCAGTCAAGACCGCGTGCGATCAGGATCTTCTGGATGTCGCTGGTGCCTTCGTAGATCTGGCACACGCGCACGTCGCGGTAAATGCGTTCGACAGGGAAATCGCTCAGATAGCCATAGCCGCCGTGGATCTGTAACGCTGCCGAACAGATGCGCTCGGCGGCTTCCGACGCGAACAGCTTGGCCATCGCGGCTTCGGTCAAACACGGCAGGCCGGCGTCCTTCAGCGAAGCCGCGTGCCAGATCAACTGGCGCGCGGCTTCGAGTTGCGTCGCCATGTCGGCGAGACGGAACTGCACGGCCTGGTGCGAAAACAAAGTCTGGCCGAAGCTCTCTCGTTCCTTCGCATAGCTCAACGCCGCCTCGAACGCGGCACGCGCCATGCCGACGCTTTGCGCGGCGATGCCGATTCGCCCGCCTTCGAGCCCCGACAGCGCAATCCGGTAGCCTTCGCCTTCCGCGCCGATCAGGTTCGCCGCCGGCACGCGGCAATCTTCGAAGATGATTTGCGCGGTGTCCGACGAATGCTGGCCGAGCTTCTCCTCGACTCGCGCGACGACGTAACCGCTGGTATCGGTCGGCACGATAAACGCGCTGATGCCCCGCTTGCCCGCGGTCTTGTCGGTCACCGCCATCACGATCGCGACGTTGCCGTTCTTGCCGCTCGTGATGAACTGTTTGACGCCGTTCAGCACGTACGCGTCGCCGTCGCGGGTGGCCGTGGTGCGCAGCGCGGACGCGTCCGAGCCCGCTTGCGGTTCGGTCAGGCAAAACGCGCCGAGCATCTCGCCGCGCGCGAGCGGTGTGAGCCAGTCGCGCTTTTGCGCGTCGTTGCCGTAGGTCAGCAGGATGCTGCACACCGGGCAGTTGTTGACGGAGATCGCCGTCGACGTGCCGCCGTCGCCCGCGGCGATTTCTTCGAGGATCAGCGCGAGCGCCAGCGCGTCCATGCCGGCGCCGCCGTACGCTTCGGGCACCAGCACGCCATATGCGCCCAGTTCGGCGAGCTGCCGATGCACGTCCTTCGGGAAAATGCGCTCGCGGTCCCAAAGCGCTGCATTCGGCGTGACCGCTTCGCGTACGAAGGTGCGCAGCGCATCGCGGACCATCAGGTGATCCTGATCAAGCACCATGGCTCGGTCTCCTCATTCGTCTCATCACCAGTCGAGTGGTGTGCCGTCGTATTGATAGAAGCGGCCGTTGAACGATTCGTGCGCGGCGGCGGCCTGCGCGATCACTTCACGCATGCCGGTCACGCTGCGCGCCGGGTCGATCGCGGCCTGCGCGCCGCCCATGTCGGTGCGCACCCAGCCCGGATGCAGCGAGATGCAGGTCGCGCGCCTCGCTTCCAGCGACGCGATCTTCAGCGCGTCGTTCAGCGCCGCCTTGCTCGTGCGATACAGCCAGCCGCTCGTGCCGCTCGCGTCGCTGATGCTGCCCATCTTGCTCGAAATCACCGCAAACACGCCGCCGGCTTCTTCGACGAGCGGCAGCAGGATCGGCATCAACTGCATCGGACCGCGGACGTTGGTGCTCATCACGTGGTCGAAGTCTTCGGCGGTGATCGTCTCGATGCCTTCGGTGCGCGGGCCGTACACGCCCGAGACCAGTATCGCCGCATCGAGCTGTTCGCCGTCGAGCTTCCAGCCGAGGGCGGCGATCTCGTCGGGCGCGCTGACGTCGACCGAAAAGGTTTCCGCGCCGAGCTCGTTCAACGCGTCGAGCGCGGCGCCATCGCGCGCGGTGGCGAGCACGCGCCAGCCGCTCTTCCTGTACTGCCGCACAAACTCCAGGCCGATGCCGCGCGAAGCACCGACGATCAACACTGTCTTCATCGAGTCACCTCAAACGAGTTCGATACCCATCGCCGTCGCTTCGCCGCCGCCGATGCACAGCGTGGCGACGCCGCGCTTGCCGCCGCGCTGTTTCAGCGCGCCGATCAGCGTGACGAGAATCCGCGCGCCCGATGCGCCGATCGGATGACCGAGCGCGCAGGCGCCGCCGTTCACGTTGACCTTGTCGTGCGGCAGACCGTGTTCCTTCATCGCGGCCATCGTGACTACCGCGAACGCTTCGTTGACCTCGTACAGATCGACTTCTTCGGCGCGCCAGCCGTTCTTCTCGAACAGCTTGCGAATCGCGCCGACCGGCGCGGTGGTGAACTTCGCCGGTTCCTGCGCGAAGGTCGAGTGGCCGACCACGCGCGCGATGGGTTCGACGCCAAGCCGCTTCGCCGTCGACTCGCGCATCATCACGAGCGCCGCGGCGCCGTCCGAAATCGACGACGAGTTCGCCGCCGTCACCGTGCCGGTCTTGCTGAACGCGGGCTTGAGCGTCGGAATCTTTTCGAGGTTCGCTTTGAACGGCTGTTCGTCGCGATCGATGGTGACTTCGCCTTTGCGGCTTTCCACCTTCACCGGTGCGATTTCCCACGCAAACGAGCCGTCTTCGTTCGCGCGCTTCGCACGGTTCAGCGACTCGACGGCGAACGCGTCCTGCGCTTCACGCGTGAAATCGAACGACGCCGCGCATTCCTCGGCGAAGGTACCCATCAGGCGGCCTTTCTCGTACGCGTCTTCGAGGCCGTCGTAGAACATGTGGTCGATCACCTGGCCGTGGCCCATGCGCATGCCGCTGCGCCCTTTCGGCAACAGGTACGGCGCGTTCGTCATGCTCTCCATGCCGCCGGCGACGATCACCTCGACCGAGCCCGCGGCCAGCATGTCGTGCGCGAACATCGCCGCGCGCATGCCGGAGCCGCACATCTTGTTGACGGTCGTGCTGCCGGTGCTCAACGGCAAGCCGGCACCCAACGCGGCCTGGCGCGCGGGCGCCTGGCCGAGACCGGCGGGCAGCACGCAGCCCATCACCACTTCATCGATCTGCTCAGGTTTCAGGCCCGCGCGTTGCACGGCGGCTTCGATCGCGACCGAACCGAGTTGCGGCGCGGTCAATGACGCGAAATCGCCCTGAAATGCCGCCATCGGCGTGCGGGCTGCTGAAACGATCACGACCGGATCGGATTTTGTCTCACTCATGTTTGATCTCCTTGATCACACCTTCGACGATTGCCGGCACATCGCCGAGCCTGGCCGCATCGGCGGCGACCACGTCGTTGTCCGCTTGGTGCGCGCGGCTTGCCGACACCGCCGCAACGCAATTCCGATAAGTCGGGTCGAGCGCTCCCGGCTCGCTGATCGTCATGCCGAGGTTGCGCACCTTGCCGTCGTGCACGCCATACGCCCAGCCGTGCACGGTCAGTTCCTGGCCGCGCGCCCATGCATCGTTGACGATGGTGGTGCGGCACACGTTGACCACCTGCTCGATCGTATTCAGCTCGACCAGACGCCGATGACGCGCTTCGCCGAGCGGCCATTCCTCGAGCAGCGCGGCATGCTTCGCGCGCACGTCCTGCACGTGATGCAGCCAGTTGTCCGCGAGACCCACGCGACGGCCGTGCAACGCAGCGCCGACACCGGAGCAGCCATAGTGGCCGACCACCATGATGTGCTTGACCTTGAGCAGATCGACGGCGAACTGGATCACCGACAGGCAGTTCAGATCGGAATGCACCACGACGTTGGCGATGTTTCTGTGTACGAATACTTCGCCCGGCGGCAGACCGATGATCTGATTGGCCGGTACGCGCGAATCGGAGCAGCCGATCCACAGGTATTCGGGCGTCTGTTGATCGGCGAGACGCGAGAAATACTCGGGGTCCTCGGACAACTTGCGGGCCACCCACGCGTCGTTGTTGTCGAACAGATGCGCGAGCGGGTTGGGAAGGGAGGAAGCGTTCGGGTTCATGGTGCGTCTGGGCGGTTGCTCGACCGATTGACCGGTCGGTGTCGTTACATGAGGTTCGGGCGATGCATGCATCAATGCTCGCGACGCATGAGGCTCACGCCATGCGCGCGGTGCGCCGATCGGTTTGCTTATCGGGCGTGTGCGACGTGTGCGGTGTCTGCGATAGTTCGGACGCCACATCGGCGAAGCGTTCCGGATAGCGGATGCAAAAGCGCGCGTTGTTGTCGTACGGGAAGAAGTCGGGCAGTTCGCCTTTCAATAGATGATCCTTGTGCCGCTGCCACAGCGCGGGATCGAAAAAATCCGCGTGATGCTGCATGAAGGAATGGCGCACGCGTGGGTCGCCGAGCAGGAACGTGCCGTACGTCTCCGGGAAAATGTCGTGCGGGCCGACCGAGTACCACGGTTCGCCCGACATTTCGTCTTCTTCGTAGCGTGGCGGCGGCACCGCGCGCACGTTGCAGTCGGTCAGATACTCGATTTCATCGTAGTCGTAAAACACGACGCGGCCGTGACGCGTCACGCCGAAGTTCTTGTAGAGCATGTCGCCGGGGAAGATGTTGGCCTGCATCAGTTCCTTCACCGCGTTGCCGTATTCCTTGATGCCGTGATCGATGTCTTCGTCGCTGCCGTTTTGCAGGAACAGATTGAGCGGCACCATCCGGCGTTCGATATACAGATGGCGAATCACCAGATTGTCGCCGTCGTATTCGATCAGCGAGGGCACTTCTTTTTCGAGTTCGCGCACGAGCGCCTCGTCGAGGCGCGAGACCGGCAACGCGACGCTCGAATATTCGAGCGTGTCGGCCATGCGGCCCAGACGGTCGTGCCGTTTGACGAGCTGATACTTTTCCTTGATTTGCGCGCGGGTGGTTTCCTTCGGCGGCGGGAAACTGTCTTTGATCAGCTTGAACACGTACGGAAACGAAGGCAGCGTGAACACCAGCATTACGAGCCCCTTGATGCCGGGCGCGATGATGAACTGATCGCTCGAATGCGACAGATGGTGCAGCAGATCGCGATAGAACAGATTCTTGCCCTGCTTTTGCAAACCGACCGATGTATAGATTTCCGCCTTCGGTTTGCCCGGCATGATCGTGCCGAGAAACTCGACGTACGCGGACGGCACTTCCATATCCACGAGGAAGTACGAATGCGAGAAGCTGAAGATGATCAGCAACTGGTCGCGCTTGAGCAGCACCGTATCGAGCGCCAGCACACCCGGCTTCACATGACGCAGCGGCACCGCGAACGGCAGCAGCAAGTCGCCGTTGATGATCCGTCCGACGATATACGCCGACTTGTTCCGATAGAACAGCGACGACAGCACGTGAATCTGGAAGTTGGCCGCTTCTTCGAACACGCCGAACGCGTCGTGAATCGACTGCATCACGCAACCGACGTCGCGGCGCAGGTCTTCGAACGGCGGCTCCAGCTGGAAGTTCGTGACGATGCGCTCGAGCGTCGCGGCAAGACCGTCCTTGGCCGGGTAATACGCGCGGTAGGTCGGCTTCGCCGCCGGTTCGTCGTTCTCGATGTATTCGGTCGAGATCGCCGGGCGCACGAAAATGAAGTCGTTGTTGAAATATGAGCGGTGCAGGATCTTGCAGCACACCGAATTGAAAAACGTTTCCGCGCACTCGGGTTGCCGGTGCGTGGTCAGCAGGCCGATGTAGTGGAGCTTGATCTGCTGCCACACTTCGTCGTCGATGTTTTCCGCGTCGTATTCGTCTTCGAGCAACTCGACGCATTCCTCGACGCGTTCGTCATACGAGGTAATGCGCTCGCGCGCGAGCTTTTGCAGACCGTGCCAGTCGGCGGCTTCGAAGAGTGTCCTGGCACGGATCGCAGCGTCGCGGAAGATCCGGTAGTGCCGATCGAAACCTTCGAGCATCGTCTGCGCAACGTCAAAGCCGATCTGCGACGACAGCAGTTTGGGGAAGTGATTCATGTCGACCGTGCATTCGTCCCATGTCGTGAAGACACCCGGGATTGTATCGTCCGGGTGGGCCTGCGACGCATCGCGCCGCTCGACTCGCGCCTTGCCGCCTCGTGGGCGTTGTCGGGCGTTCGCCGACTTTCAGACTATCTCCGCTCAATGCCGCAGTTTGGCATGCCTTAATCGGCTCAACTTTCGGCAAAAAAATATTTGCTGCCTGTTCATGTCCGGCACTTGTCCGCGCAGGTATCCACGCTCATGCGGGCTTGGCTTCGCGCGTGCCGCTTTCGAGCAGCGCTTGTGCCTGGGCTTCGTATTGCGCAAGGTCTTCGAGCGTCGCGTTCAGGTCTTCCAGTTGACGTTCGAGCACCTCGCGATGCCGGGCCACCGTCGCGAGGAACGCGTGCAATTGCGGCACGGTGTCGGTCGGCGATTCGTAGACGTCCAGCAGATCGCGGATTTCCGACAGCGTGAAACCGAGCCGTTTGCCGCGCAGCGTCAACTTCAGGCGGGTTCGGTCGCGGCCTGAGTAGACGCGCCGCAAGCCGCTCGATCCCTCGCGGCTCGGTGAGAGTAAACCCTGATCTTCGTAGAAGCGGATCGCACGCGGCGTCACGTCGAATTCCCGCGCGAGCTCGGTGATCGTGTATTGCGTATTCATCGGGGCATCCCGTGGCCGGGCAGAAAATCGGATTGAACGATAGAATCGACGTTTACGTTATCGTCAACTTGATCGAAACGCAACCAGGCGCAATACGGCACGCTGACTTCGCGAACGCGCCGCAACCACGCCATCCGGCATCGCATACCTCGCCATGCCGGATGGCCGACGGAGGAAGACACCCACAATGAACGCCCTCGAACATCAACTGGACTATCCGTTCAACGACACCTTGCCCGAACTGGGTCAGGCGGTGGAAGTCGCGCCCGGCGTGTTCTGGCTGCGTATGCCGCTGCCGTTCGCGCTCAACCACATCAACCTCTGGCTGCTACGCGATGAAATCGACGGTCGGCAGGGCTGGACCGTAGTCGACTGCGGCATTACGTCGGACACGATCAAGGAGAACTGGGAGAAAGTGTTCGACTCGGTGCTCGACGGTTTGCCGGTGCTGCGCGTGATCGTCACGCATTGCCATCCTGATCACATCGGCCTCGCACACTGGATCTGCGCCGGCGGCGACCAGCGGCGCTGGGACGTGCGGCTGTGGATGACGCTCGGCGAATACATGCAAGCCCGCGTGATGGCCGCCGGCGACGGTTCCAATGCGGGCGGCGAGGGCGCGGCTCGCCACTTCGCGCGGCATGGCGTCAAAGACGAGGAGTCGCTGGAGAAGCTGCGCAATCGCAAGAGCTACTATTCGAGCCTCGTGCCGGCGATTCCGGGGCAGTATCGCCGGCTGCGCGAAGCGGAGAGCGTGAAGATCGGCGGCAAGGCGTGGCGTGTGGTGACCGGCTTCGGCCATTCTCCGGAACACTGCGCGTTGCACTGCGAAGAGACGGGCGTGCTGATTTCCGGCGACATGGTGCTGCCGCGCATTTCGACCAACGTGTCGGTGTTCGATATCGAGCCGGAGGGCTCGCCGCTCGCGCTGTATCTGGAATCGCTCGGCCGCTATGAGACGATGCCTGAGGACACGCTGGTGCTGCCTTCGCACGGCAAGCCGTTTCGCGGCGTGCGTACGCGCATCACGCAACTGCGTGAGCATCACGACGCGCGTCTGGCCGAAGTGCGCGAGGCGTGCGCCGGGAAGCCGCAGAGCGCGGCCGATATCGTGCCGCTGATGTTCAAGCGCCAACTCGATATTCACCAGATGACGTTTGCGATGGGCGAAGCATTGGCTCACTTGCATCTGCTCTGGCTCGCCGGTGAATTGCAGCGCACGCAGGATGCGGATGGCGTGATCCGGTTTTCGGCCCGGTGAGCGTCACGCGTACATGAAAAAAGCCCGGTGCTTTCGCAACCGGGCTTTTCTGTTGGCGTGGTGCTGCTGACGCTTACCGCACCGCCTGACTGTCTGGCTTACTGCACCGCCACCGTCCCAAAGTTCTGCCGTCCAAACGGACTGACGTGATAACCGCTCACGCTCGTGCGCGTAATCGCCGCGGCGGTCGGATATCCCAGCGGAATCCACAGCGCCTCGTCGTGGATGATCTGCTGCGCCTGTTCATACGCTTTCGCGCGTTTGGCTTGATCCGGTGTGGCCTTGCCATCGGCGATCAGCTTGTCCAGATCCTGATCGCAGAAGCGCGCGAAGTTGATGCCTGACTTCACCGCATTGCAACTGAAGAGCGGCGACAGGTAGTTGTCCGGATCGCCGTTGTCGCCGGCCCAGCCCATGAACAGCGTGTCATGCTGGCCCTGCTTGGCCTGCTTGATCAGCTCGCCCCATTCGATCACCTTCACGTCGGCCTTCACGCCGATCTTCGCGAAGTCGGCTTGCAGCAGTTCGGCGCCGGCCTTCGGATTCGGATTCAGCACGCTGCCGTTCGGACGCACCCAGATGGTCGTTTCGAAGCCGTTCGGATAGCCGGCGTCCGCGAGCAGTTTCTTTGCCTTTGCCGGATCGTACGGCCAGGGCTTGACCGACTTGTCGTAGCTCCACGTGTTCGGAGGATACGGGTTGTTGGCCGGCGTCGCGGTGTTGTCGAAGACGGTCTTCAGATACGTGCCGCGGTCGAACGCCATGTTCAGCGCGGCGCGGACCTTCTGGTTGTCGAGCGGCTTCTTCTGCGTGTTCAGCGCGACGAACGCGGTCATGAAGGCGGGCGTCTGCACGATGGCGAGCGACTTGTCGCTCTTCGAGTCGGCGAGATCCTGCGGTTTGGGCGACAGCGCGATCTGGCATTCGCCCGCCTTCACCTTCTGCGCGCGCACGGTGGCGTCCGGCGTGATCGCGTAGATCAGGCGGTCGATCTTCGGTTTGGGACCCCAGTAGGTCGGATTCACGTCGTAGCGGATCACCGCGTCTTTCGTGTAGCTCTTCAGCTCGAACGGACCGGTGCCGACCGGCTTCGAGTTCAGATCGACCTGCTTGCCGGCCTTGAGCAACTGGTCGGCGTATTCAGCCGAATAGACCGACGCGAAACCCATCGTCAGGATCGACACGAAGGTTGCATCCGGCGCGTTCAGTTCGAACTTGACGGTGTTGTCGTCGACCTTGCCGATGGACTTGATCAGCTTCGGCAAGCCCATCGACTGCGCATGCGGAAACCCACTCGCGCCCGTCACCTTGTGCCACGGGTTGCTGTCGTTGAGCATGCGGTCGAACGTGAACACGACGTCGTCGGCATTCAGCGCGCGGGTGGGCTTGAAGTAGTCGGTGGTCTGGAACTGCACGTTCGGGCGCAGGTGGAACGTGTAGGTGAGGCCGTCGGCGCTCACGTCCCATTTGTCGGCGAGCGCCGGGACCACTTTCTTCGCGGCCTCGTCGTACGAGACCAGCGAATTGAAGATCACATCGGCCGACGCGTTGGTCGTCACCAGCGAATTGAACTGCACGACATCGAAGCCGTCGGGGCTCGACTCGGTACAGACGGTCAGCGGTTTGGCGAGCACGAGCGCGGGCGCCGTGAACAGTACGGCGGCTGCGAGCAGTTTGAAGCGCATAGGATCTCCCATAACGAGCGCAGTCAGGCAGTGCGTCTGGTGGTGTGGTTATGTTCCGTTGACGAGTGACGGCAACTGACAGCGGCGTGGCCGTCGTCTTTATTGTGATACGTTTCCGGCGCAGGCGCATGGTTGGGGTGCCGCACGGTTTGGCTGCCGCACTACCCGCCCGCACTACCCGCCTATACCCGCGCGCCGGCCTTCGCGAAAGCTTATCGAAGGGTGGTTGCGGCGACAACAACTTAATCCACATATCCATATGGGGGCGGCGACACGCGTTCACGGCGCGGCGGCGCGGTGCAGCAGATAACCGATGCCTTCGACCGCGCGCACGCCATACCACGACACCAGTTCTCCATCGATTAACTCGATGCGCTTGCCGGCGAAGCGCGGATCGCGCTTCAGCGTGTCGCAATGCGCCTGCGTGAAGCGATACGGCTCGCTGGCGAGGAGGATGCGGTCGACCTCGGCAAGCCACGGCGCGTGGTCGAAGTCGATGGTTGGGTAACGCGCGGCGCCCGCCGCGCCGCCTTGCACGTCGGGCAGGGTCCGCCAGTTCACGAGCCGCAGCATCGCGGCGATGTAGGTATCGCGTGCGACCGTCATCCAGGGTTCGCGCCAGATCAGATACAGCACGTTTTGAGCGGGAAACGCGCGCGCCGCAGCTTCGTGCAGGCGCGCTTCGAGCGCCTTGCTCAAGCGCCGGGCTTCCTGCTCGCGGTTGAAGATCGTGCCGAGCAGCGCGTACAGCGAGAGATTGTCCTGCGGCGTCAGCGGATGAGTTACGACGATATGCGGCACGAACGCGCGCAGTGTGTCGACGGTATCGCGCTCGTTTTCGTCGATATTGACGATCAGATGGGTGGGGCGCAGCGCGCGGATCGCGTCGATATTCACGGCCTTGGTGCCGCCGACCTTGGGCACCTGCCGCACTTTGTCGCGCGGATGCACGCAAAAGCCGGTGCGGCCGACGATTTGCCCGTCGAGTTCCAGCGCGAACAGCAATTCGGTGATGCTCGGCACCAGCGAGACGATGCGCACCTCGCCGCCCGCAACTTCGTGCGCGACGCCGGCTGCATCGACCGCACGCGGCCGCATGATTTACTCGGTGACGGCGCGGGGCTTGCGCGGCGCGCGCTCGAAGATGCGGTCGTAGAGCCAGCGCGGCAGTACGTGCAGCAGCATGGCCCCGATGCGCATCTGCCACGGGAACACCGCAAAGGCGGTTTGCCGCTCGATTGCCTGCGCGGCCTTGAGCGCGAAGCGCTCGGCATCCATCAGAAACGGCATGGCGTACGGGTTGTGCGCGGTCATCGGTGTGCGGATGTAGCCAGGCGCGATCGTGACCACGCCGACGCCCAACGGCCGCATTTCGACGCGCAACGCTTCGAGATACTTCAGCGCCGCCGACTTCGACGCGCTATAGGCGCCGGAGCCCGGCAAGCCGCGCACGCCGGCCACGCTGGCAATGCCGACCAGTGTGCCTTTCCTTGCTTCGACCATGGCGGCGGCGAACGGCTCGAAGGTGGCGACCATGCCGAAGTAATTGATGTCCATCACTTCGCGGAAGGTGCGCAGATCGCCGTGGCCGGTGAGCGCGCCGCGGCTGATGCCGGCATTGGCGATCACGACATCCGGCAAGCCGTGCTGTGCGATGAATCGTGCAGCCGCTTCGGCGAGCGCCTCGGCGTCGCGGACGTCGACGGAATAGATCGAGACGGTGTTCTGGGGATGGGACTGCTGGAAGGCGGCGAGCGCGTCACCGCGGCGGGCAACGAGGCCGAGAATCGCGCCGCGCCGCGCATATTCGGCGGCGAGCGCGAGGCCGATGCCACTCGATGCGCCGGTAATGAAAACCTTCAGAGGGGAGCTCATTCCGGCGCCTTTGACGTTACATCTTCTTGGCGCGGACTTGCTGGACCAGGTAGTCGAGCACCTGGATCGTGCCCGGCAGGCTGTTGGTCGCAGCCGGACCGGTTTCATACTTGCCTTGTACGGCAAGGGTCGGCACGCCGTCGATCTTGTAGTCTTCCATCAGCTTCTTGTCTTTTTGCAGCGCGCTTTGCGTCGAGAACGAGTTGTACGCGTCCATGAACTTCTTCGAATCGACGCCGTTCTTCGCGAGGAACTTGGCCTGATCCTCCGGCGTCAGCAGGTAGTTCTTGTTGACGTGGATTTCGTTGAAGATCTTCGGCGTGAGCTGTTGCGCGAGACCGAGTGCGTCGACGGCGTGGTACAGCTTCGAGTGCGGAATGAAATCGTCGCGGAAGGCGACCGGCACCCGCTTGAACACGACGTCCGGACCTTGCTTCTTGACCCATGCTTCGAGGAAGGGGTCGAATTCGTTGCAGTGCGGGCAGCCGTACCAGAAGAATTCGGTGACTTCGATCTTGCCGGCCGGCGCGTCGGTAGGTTGCGCCGCCGACAGCACGGTGAAGTCTTTGCCGGATACCGGTGCGGTGGGCGATGCGTGCGCCGTGGCGGCAACGAGGCCCAGCGAGAGAAACAGAATGCTCAGCAATTTTTTCATGTTGTGTTGACCCAGGTAGGCGGTAAAGCGGTGGCGCCACGCAAATGCCCGTCACCGTTTATAAATCGGCGTAAACGTCTTGTTTGCGTCTTGTTTGTCCGTTGTGCTTGTGACACGCGCCGCACGGCGATAGTTCGGCGGCGGCGCGTCACGGCAAAGCATCGTTTGCTTATTGTTGGCTCATTGTTTCGTAAAGCGGATCACAGCGGTATCCACGCCTGCGTCGGACAGACGCTGACGGCTCGAATTCATGTCCTCGAACTTCGAGAACGGCCCGATGCGCACCCGGTAGTACGTGATACCGCCCGCGTCGCGCTGCGTGACCTTCGATTCGAAGCCCTGGAAGGCGAGACGCGCGCGCTGCTGCTCCGCATCGGCCGCGGTCTTGTACGCGCCCACTTGCAGGAAGTAGCCGGTATTGGCGTCGCCAGGCGTGGGCGCCGCATTCGAACCCGGCTTGATGCTGGCGACCGTCGTGGACGAACTGCTCTTCGGCGCCGAGGTGCCCGCGGTGGCCGAAGGCGCGCTGCCGGCTTGCGGCTTCTTCGCCGGCGCGGCGGCGCCGTTGCCGTTGCTGTTGCCGTTATCCTGCGCGGGTTTCGGTGCAACCGCCGTGCCGTTCGCATTGCCGTTTGCGCTGCCGTTCGACGGCGGCACTTCGACGATCTGCGGCTCTTCCAGCATGCCCGACTGCGTCTGCGAATTGGTCTGGCCCGGTGCGGTGTTCGGCGGCGCCGGTTGTGCGGCTTGCGGCACCGGCTGGCCCGGCGTCTTGCCTTGCAGCGGACGGTTCGGATCGTATTGCGGCTGGCTCGCGCCGGAATCGGACGCCGCGGGCGGCGCGACCTTTGCGACGAACGGCGTGGGCGCACGGGTGATATACAGCGCCACCACTACCGCGATCGCAAGGCCGACGATCAGGCCCAGCACGATGCCGAGAAAAGTACCCCCGGTTTGTTTCGATTGCTTTGTTGTGCGGCGTGGTTTTGCCATCGTATGAATCACCTGCAAAAAGAATCCTGGAACGGCCGTCGATTATAACGACGGCCGCATGCATGTTGCGCCGGAGGACTTACATCTTGACGGGAGCGGAGACGCCGATCGTCGCGAGGCCGTTGGCCAGCACCTGGCGCGTGGCCGCGAGCAGCGCGACGCGGGCGTTGCGCTCGGCTGCGTCGTCGACCAGCACGCGTTCGGCTTTGTCATTGTAGAACGAGTGGAATTCCCCGGCGAGGTCGCGCAGGTAGAACGCGACCGCGTGCGGCGCGAGTTCGTCGGCGGCATGCTGAAGCATGTCCGGGAACTCGGCGAGCTTGTTCAGCAAGGCCATCGCGCGTTCGCTCGTGAGCGGCGCCACGTCCACCTCGGCCAGCGTGCTTTCGTCCGTGTTGTAGCGCGCCTTGCACTCGGCGATCACCGAGCAGATGCGTGCGTGCGCGTACTGCACGTAATGCACCGGATTTTCGTCGTTCTGCTTCAGCGCGAGGTCGATGTCGAACACGAATTCCGTATCCGCTTTGCGCGAGATCAGGAAGAAGCGCACGGCGTCGCGGCCGCGGCGAATCGTCTCTTCGTCGATCAGGTCGACGGCGGCTTCCGAGCCCGGCGTCGCGCCGCCCGACCATTCGATCAGATCGCGCACGGTGACGTAACTGCCGGCACGCTTGGAGATCTTCACTTCCTCGCCGTTGCGCATCACCGTGACCATCTTGTGCAGGATGTAGTCGGGATAGCCCTTCGGAATGCCGATGCCGAGCCCTTGCAGGCCGGCGCGCACCCGCGCGATCGTGCCGTGGTGGTCCGAGCCCTGAATGTTGATGACCTTGGTGAAGCCGCGTTCCCACTTGGCGACGTGATAGGCGACATCCGGCACGAAGTACGTGTAGGTGCCGTCGCTCTTGCGCATCACGCGGTCTTTGTCGTCGCCGTCGTCGGTGGTGCGCAGCCACAGCGCGCCTTCCTGGTCATAGGTCTTGCCGGCGGCGATCAGCGCCTCGACCGTCTTCTCGACCCGGCCTTCCTTGTACAGCGAAGACTCCAGATAGTACTGATCGAACTTCACGCCGAAGGCCTGCAAGTCCATGTCCTGCTCGCGGCGCAGGTACGCCACCGCAAAGCGGCGGATCGCGTCGAGGTCTTCGATGTCGCCCGCGCCCGTCACCGGCTCGCCGTCGCTCGCGGCAACGGTGACGCCCTTCATATAGTCTTGCGCGATCTCGGCGATGTACTCGCCGTTGTACGCGGATGCCGGCCAGCCGGGCTCGCCGGGGGCGAGGCCGCGGGCGCGCGCCTGGGTCGACACGGCGAGCGTGTGGATCTGCACGCCGGCGTCGTTGTAATAGAACTCGCGATGCACGTCATAGCCTTGCGAAGCCAGCACGTTCGAGAGCGCGTCGCCGAGCGCTGCCTGACGGCCGTGGCCGACGTGCAGCGGGCCGGTCGGGTTGGCCGAGACGAATTCGATCAGCACGTGCTTGCCGGCGTCGCGTTGCGAGCGGCCGAACGCGTCTTTCCCGGCGAACACGGCGGCGATGACCGCCTGCTTGGCGGCGGCCGCGAGACGCAGGTTGATGAAGCCGGGGCCGGCTACTTCGGCGGCATCGACGAGACCCCTGGCTTGCGGTTGCGCGAGCAGCGTGTCGACGATCTGTTGCGCCAACTGGCGCGGGTTGGCGCGCAGCGGCTTGGCGAGTTGCATCGCCACGTTGCAGGCGACGTCTCCGTGCGCCGCGACCTTGGGGCGCTCCAGCGTGATTGCGGGCGCGACGAAAGTGGCTTCGCTCGCGCCCCAGGACGCTTGCGCAACTTGCTTCACCGTGTCGGCGAGCAGTGTTTCGAGTGTGTGTTTATGTGCAGGCAGCATGCTTGTTGCGAGTCCAGTGAGGCAATCCGGTGATGCGGAAGAGGTGCCGGCCGCGCGGCAGGCGCAGCCGATTCGTCAGAAGCGTGGAAAGCGGCGGCGCGCCCGCCAGGATGCATCGGGCACGCCGCTCGGGCGCGGCTTCAGGCACATGGCCTGCGACGCGGCCGGCGCGGTGCGTAGCGTCATGCCGAGGCGCTTGCTGCTGCGGCACGCAGCGGACCGCGGCCAGCCGGCCCGGCCGCGCGACTTCCGCCAGGCCGCGCGCGGCGTATGGCGGCGCGCTTTTCCGTCCAGACGGATTTTAGCAGGTGCTAATATGTTCAATGAGATGCCCACTAAGGGCCGTGGCCGCCATGCCTGATCGGCGTGTCAACGAAACGCGCGTCGGCGGCGGCCGTACAGCCGCTCGCGCGGCGATCCAACATAACGAAAAAGGGAACAGTCATGCTGATTACTTTCAAATGTCGCGCAGCGCCGGACGTGGTGATGCTGGAGAATCTCGCTCACTACCTGGTCGGCATCGTCGGCAAGCGGCTGGGTGAGCGTGGTGTCATTACCCACGACGAAGTGGGTATTGCGATCACGAAACTCGAGTCGGCCATCACTACCGACAAGCAGGAGCGCGCCGAGCACGACGGTCATTTCCACGAAGGCGAAGAAGGCCACGAGCCGCATGAGATTCCGCCCGGACTCGCGCAGCGCGCGTATCCGTTCCTCGACATGCTGCGCGCGGCGCAGAAGGAAAACGCGGACATCGTCTGGGGCCTCTGATTTCGGGCCTGCCCACCGGTCGCGGCGTGCGGTACGCCTCGCGCCGCAGACCCTGATGTGCCAATCCCGATGTGTCAATCAATCGTGTGCCAATAAAAAGAGCCCGCTTCGCGCGGGCTCTTCGTCTTTCGCAGGCCCGAACGGGCGGCCTGTCCGGGCTGCTTACTGGCTGGCGGCATCCGCCGATGCGGCCATTGGCGCTGACGCACCCTTTTTCATTTTCTTCGTTTTCGGCTTCTTGACGTGCTTCTCTACCGGCGGCGAATACGAACTGACCGCGCTGGAGCCGGCCGGAGCGGCCGTCTGAGCCAGCGCCGCCGAGGCGCCGACGGCGAGCGAAACAGCAGTCAATAACAGCGTCAGCTTCTTCATACGATTTTCTCCGTTGACGATTGCAATTGGGTAAGCCGACGCGTTTTGGCCGCGTCTGGCGGGGTAAAGCTAGTTCAGTCTACAAAGCCGAAAATTGCACTGCCGCAAATATTCAGTCTTTGCAGCCCGATATAGTGGGTTTCCCGCCACGCAAAGGCTTACAGCAACGGCGCGAGAGCCCGTTCGGCGTCCGTTTTCGACAACGACATGCGTTTTGCGTAGTCTTCCAACTGATCCTGGCCGATCTTGCCGACCGAGAAATAGGTGCTGTCCGGGTGCGCCAGATAGAAGCCGGAGACGCTCGCCGCCGGCAGCATCGCCAGCGATTCGGTGACGCTCATGCCGATTTCGTTGGCTTGCAGCACGTCGAACATGTCGCGCTTCACGAGGTGATCCGGGCAAGCCGGATAGCCCGGCGCCGGGCGGATGCCGCGGTACTTTTCGGCGATCAGGTCGTCGTTGGAGAGCGTTTCGGTGTTCGCGTAGCCCCACAGGTCGCGCCGCACGCGGGCGTGCATCGCTTCGGCGAAGGCTTCGGCGAAGCGGTCGGCGAGCGCCTTCAGCATGATTGCGCTGTAGTCGTCGTTGTCCTTCTCGAACTGCTTTTCCTTTACGTCGACGCCCAGGCCCGCCGTGACCGCGAACATGCCGATGTAGTCGGCCACGCCTGATTCCTTCGGCGCGATGAAGTCGGCGAGCGACCGGTTCGGCCGCATCACGCCGTCCACCACCGGCCGCACGCTCTGCTGGCGCAGGTTGCGCCATGTGAGCGCGACTTCGCTGCGCGATTCGTCCGTGTAGATTTCGATGTCGTCGTCGTTGACCGTGTTGGCCGGCAAGAGCGCGATCACGCCGTTGGCCTGCAGCCAGCGGCCCTGGATCAGGCGCGCCAGCATCGACTTGCCGTCCGAGAACACGCGCCGCGCCGATTCGCCGACGATCTCGTCGTTCAGGATCGCCGGGTAGGGGCCGGCGAGGTCCCAGGTCTGGAAGAACGGGCCCCAGTCGATGTAGTTCGCCAGTTCGTTCAGATCGAAATTCCTGAACAGCCGGCGGCCGATGAACTTCGGCTTGACCGGCTGGTAGTTGGCCCAGTCGACCTTGGTCCGGTTCGCACGCGCTTCGGCGAGCGTGACCATCGGCAGGGCTTTTTTGTTCGCGTGCTGGTCGCGGATGCGGTCGTAGTCGGCTTTGAGATCGTCGACGTATTTGGCCGCGCCTTCGTCGGACAGCAGGTTCGACGCCACCGAGACCGAGCGCGACGCGTCCGGCACATACACCACCGGGCCTTCGTAATGCGGCGCGATCTTCACTGCGGTATGGACGCGCGAAGTGGTTGCGCCGCCGATCAGGAGCGGAATCTTCTTCACGCGGAAATAGTCGTCGCGTTGCATTTCGGAGGCGACGTACGCCATTTCTTCGAGGCTCGGCGTGATCAGCCCGGACAGGCCGATGATGTCCGCGCCTTCGACCTTCGCCTTCGCGAGAATGTCGTTGCACGGGACCATCACGCCCATGTTGACCACTTCGAAGTTATTGCACTGAAGCACCACCGACACGATGTTCTTGCCGATGTCGTGCACGTCGCCCTTCACCGTGGCGATGACGATCTTGCCCTTCGCGCGCACGTCGCCGCCGGCGGCCGCGAGCTGCTTCTTTTCTTCTTCGATGAAGGGGATCAGGTGCGCGACCGCCTGCTTCATCACACGCGCCGACTTCACCACCTGCGGCAGGAACATCTTGCCCTGACCGAACAGGTCGCCGACGATGTTCATGCCGTCCATCAGCGGGCCTTCGATCACGTTGATCGGGCGGCCGCCTTCGGCCGCGATCTTCGCGCGCACTTCCTCGGTGTCTTCGACGATGAAGTTCGTGATGCCGTGCACCAGCGCGTGCGACAGGCGTTTCTCGACCGGCTGGTTGCGCCACTCGAGGTTCTCTTCCTTCTTTGCCGTGCCGGTCTTGAACTTGTCGGCGATTTCCAGCAGGCGGTCGGTGCCGTCTTCACGACGGTTCAGCACCACGTCTTCGACACGCTCGCGCAACTCGGGATCGAGATCGGCATACACGCCGAGCTGGCCCGCGTTGACGATGCCCATGTCCATTCCCGCCTGGATTGCGTGATAGAGGAACACGGTGTGGATCGCTTCGCGCACCGGATCGTTGCCGCGGAACGAGAACGACACGTTCGAGACACCGCCGCTCACCTTCGCGTACGGCAGGTTTGCCTTGATCCAGCGCGTCGCGTTGATGAAGTCGACCGCGTAGTTGTTGTGCTCCTCGATGCCGGTGGCGATCGCGAAGATGTTCGGATCGAAGATGATGTCTTCCGGCGCGAAGCCGACTTCATTCACGAGGAAATCGTACGAACGCTTGCAGATCGCGGTCTTGCGCGCAAACGTGTCGGCCTGGCCTTGCTCGTCGAACGCCATCACCACGGCAGCCGCACCGTAACGGCGGATCAGGTTCGCATGATGGCGGAACGCCTCTTCGCCTTCCTTCAGCGAGATCGAATTGACGATCGCCTTGCCTTGCACGCACTTCAGACCCGCTTCGATCACTTCCCACTTCGACGAGTCGATCATGATCGGCACGCGCGCGATGTCCGGCTCCGACGCGATCAGATTCATGAAGCGCACCATCGCCGCTTTCGAATCGAGCATCGCCTCGTCCATATTCACGTCGATGATCTGCGCTCCGTTCTCGACCTGCTGACGCGCGACCGCGATCGCCTCGTCGAACTGGTCGTTCAGGATCATTCGCGCGAACGCTTTCGAGCCGGTCACGTTGGTGCGTTCACCGACGTTGATGAAGAGCGCCCCGGACGTGACGTTGAACGGCTCGAGGCCGGAAAGGCGCATGGTGTGATCGGTCATGGCGTGTATGCGGTTCGATTGCGTGCGGGATTGCGTACGATTAGGTGTGTCTGTTTCGGTAGCGGAAGAGCGGCGGGTGGGCGCAGAGCCGCGAACTCAGGCTGCGTCGCGATATTGCGTCGGCCACTTGCGCGGCTTCACGTCGGCCAGCGCTTTCGCAATCGCCGCGATATGCTCCGGCGTCGTGCCGCAGCACCCGCCCGCGATATTCACGAGACCTGCCTGCGCAAACTCCTTCAGCAATCCCGACGTATCCGCCGGCAATTCGTCGAAGCCCGTGTCGCTCATCGGATTCGGCAAACCGGCGTTCGGATAGCACGACACGTAGGTGTCGCACAGCTTCGCCAGTTCGGCGATGTACGGGCGCATCAACGCCGCGCCCAGCGCGCAGTTCAGGCCGAACGTGAGCGGCTTCGCGTGACGCAGCGAATTCCAGAATGCTTCGACAGTCTGCCCCGACAGAATGCGGCCCGATGCATCGGTGACCGTGCCCGAGATCATGATCGGCAGACGTTCGCCGGTGTCCTCGAAGAGTTCATCCAGCGCGAACAGCGCGGCCTTCGCATTGAGCGTGTCGAAGATAGTTTCGACGAGAAACAGATCGGCGCCGCCGTCGAGCAGCGCCTTGGCCTGCTCGTAGTACGCCGCGCGCAATTCGTCGAACGTCACGTTGCGCGCGCCTGGATCGTTCACGTCAGGGGAAATGCTCGCTGTTTTCGGCGTCGGTCCGATCGCGCCGGCGACGAAGCGCGGCTTGTCCGGCGTCGAGTACTTGGCGCAGGCGGCGCGCGCGAGCTTCGCCGATGCGAGGTTCATCTCGACGGCGAGGCCTTCCATCCCGTAGTCGGCCTGCGCGACCGTGGTGGCTCCGAACGTGTTGGTCTCGATGATGTCCGCGCCCGCCGCGAGATATTGCTCGTGGATCTCGCTGATGATCTGCGGCTGCGTGATCGACAGCAATTCGTTGTTGCCTTTGATGTCGCGCCCGTAGTCCTTGAAGCGCTCGCCACGGTAGCGGGCTTCGTCGAGCTTGTAGCGCTGGATCATCGTGCCCATCGCGCCGTCCAGGATCAGGATGCGCGACTTGAGCAGCGCGGGCAGCGCCGTGCCGCGCGTATAGGCGGCATCAGGACGGACTGGCGTGGCGGTTTGAGCAGGCTGGTTCATGGCGGACGTGGGCTTGCGCCGGCTTTTTCAGGAAACTTGTCATTGTAGCCGCTGCGGGTCGCTTGCGCCGGGCGTGGGCGGCGCAAGCGCCGTGGGCGAGGCGGAGTCGTCCGCCTCGCGACCCACGCGCACGCGAGCACCCGCAAGCAGATGTAAAGCGGCAGCGCACGCAAATTAACGGCAACGCACGAAATGCAGGAAAGGGAAGGAGGAAAAGAAAACGGCCCAGCGGGCACGGGCCTGCTGGGCCGTTCTATCGATGCTGACCGACTTCAAGGCCGCCGGCTGTGCCGGACGGCGCGGTCGATGTATGTCGCCAGACTGTTAAGCCGAACCTCGAGGTTAGTGAAGAATCACCGGTTGATGCATCAGACTGTCGAACTGGCCGAGGAATTCGTCTACCTCGTCCAGCGACGGCTCCTCTTCGATCAGTTTTTGCACGTGCTCGCGAAAGCGCGCGGCCATTGCACCGTCGATATAGATTTCACGCTGCATGTTCTTGTCGACGATCTCGTAGCCACCGGACTTCATGGCCAGCAGACCTTCCTGCGGCGGAAACTCGACGACGCAGTAGTTGGGGCTGTTGTAGATCATTTGCATGGCGACACTCCTTATTTCCGTTGGCTCCTGGCCGTTCCTGCACCGTACGTGGAGCATTTGGTGTGGAATTCAAGGGGTGGGTCCGGATTGATGCTTGTAAAGGTTCCGAACCTACCGGTTAGACCGGCCTTGCAAGAAACGTTTCAAGCAGTGCAGCAAAACGGTGAGATTGCTCGATCGGGGCAAGATGAGCGGCTTCGAGCAGTTCGAACTGTGCGCCTTCGTGGCGTTTGCCATGGCTTGTGTCGCAGCAGGCGGCGTGCCTGTGTCGCGGCGGCCCGCCGCCGCGAGGGTGAGAAGACGTAACGTCCCCAGCTTACCGCGGACATCGAAATCGCGCAGCGCTTCGCATGCGAGAGCGTAGCCTTCTGACAACGTATTGATCAGCGCGTCGAGAATCTGCTCGACGGCTTCAGGGTGTGCTGCCTGACGCAGTGGCCGCGCGAACGGTTGCAGCTCTTCGGGCGAGTAAGCGTTGCCGCGGAAGTTTCGGCGATTTCTTCGAGATCCTGCTCGCGTTCAAGGCTTTTCGGGCGCGCCGGCGGAATCGGTCGAATCGACCGGCGACGTGGGGGGCGAAGTGGCTGCGGAAGCGGGCGAGGCGGTGGGCTGCGCCTCGGGTGTGCCTGCCGATGGCGCGGATGGCGCCGGGTTGGCCGCTGTGTTGGTCGGCGGGTGGGTCGCGGGGTTGGTCGAATTGTCAGGCGAACCGTTGCTGCCGCTGTTGTCGCGTTTCTCGCGGTTGCCGTTGTTATCCGTACCGCTGGCCGAACCGCCGACGCCCGCAGCATCGAGCTTGCCGCGCCAGACGAGTTCGAATTGCGTGCCGTTCGGTTCGGTTTGCATGATTCGCGCGGGCAACCAGCCGAGCGATGGCGCGAGCCACACGTCGATTCGGCGCTGATCGCCTTCACGGCGGGGCAGCCGCTTGAAATGGCGTGTATCGAGGTAGCCCTGCGCGGTGCGGATCGTCTCGTCGCCGATTGTCTCGACCGGCCAGTTCTCGCCGCTGTCGCTATCCACGACGAAGAACTGCCGCGTCACGCCGGGTTTATATGCGTCGGGGTCGCCGCGCACCAGGCTGGCAAGTTGCATCACCATGCTGAAACGGTCCTGCGCGCCGTCGGGCAGCGGCAGTGTCGCCGGCGTGCGCGTGAATGCGATCTGTCTGGCGGTGCGGTTGAAGATCGATACGTCTTCGGGCCGGCGGCCGCGTTTTTCGATGTATTGCTCGGGGGCGAGGCCAAATGCGTCGATGCGGCCGTGGCTCGAATACACAAATGCGCCGACGAACGGTAGCGGCACGGATACGACCATTTCGTAGCTCTGGGCGTTGCTGGTCCAGTGGATCGTGCCGGGCTGGTTGCGCACGCCGTTGTAGAACGAGTCGTATTGCAGTTCGCCCGACGGCGGGACGGAGAACTTTACGCCGGATGAAGCTTGCGGCGCACTGGCGGCAGCGGGCGCGCCGGCCGTGCCATTCGATGCAGCAACGGCGCTGCTTGCCGCAGCCGATGCGCTCGCCGCGGCGTCCGGCGCGGCCGTGGCGGGAGCGGGCGCAGCGGTTCCCGGCTGCGTAGCGGTCAGCACATGTTCGCGCGGTTTTCGGGGGATGGCTTGATGCGCCGGCTGCAGTTGCTGCGAGGCGTCGGCGGGCTTGCGCTCGATGCGCTCGGGCATCAGCAGCGCGACCTGCACGGGAATAGTCTGCTTGTCCGCTGCATTCAGCATCGCGCGGTTGCGCTCGACCCACTGCGCGGCGATCCAGTGCAGAACGGCCACCACCAGCAGCACGGCAATCCATCGCCACGCGCGCAGATCGAGGCGCGCGGCGATGGGCTGCGTGCGCTCGGAGCTGCGTGTGATGGACGGTGACGACATCGGCGAGTGGAGTTAGGCGACGGAAGTTAGGCGACGGAAAGTGAGCGGGTTGGCGCACGCGTGCAGCGCGTCAGCGCGGCGTCGGACTATACCCCAGCTCATACGACAGCTTTTGCGCACACTCGCGCAGGGCCGTATCGATCTCGCCGCCCCAGCGGATATCGAACGCGCCTTCATGACCGAGCGCGACCAGGCCGAGCGCGAGATCGCCGGTCGAGTCGAACACCGGCATGCAGAACGCGTGGATAGTCGGCAGCAACATGCCCTCGACGCGTGCCGCCTCATGCTGTCGCACCTCGGCCAACACGCGTTCGACTTCTTCCCGCGTGCGCGGTTCGCTGGCTTGCGACGAGCGGCGCGAATCGGCCAGCTCGCGCTCCAGCATCGCGGCGGTCTTGCCAGGCGGCAGATAGGCGGCAAACAGCAGGCCGGTGGCGGAACTGAGCAGCGGCATCACGTCGCCGAGCTTGAGCGACGCCTTCGCCGGGTGGCTCGACTCCATCCAGTGAACCATCGTCGGACCCTGATTGCCCCACACGGCGATGCCCACGGTCAGATCGAGCCGGTCGCGCAGTTCGGCGAGCGCGATGCGCGCGAGCTTCACGCCGTCGACGCGCGCGAGCCGCGCGAGTCCCAATTGCAAGGCGAATCCGCCGAGCTCGTAGCGGCCCGACAGCGGATCCTGCGCGACCACGCCGAGCCGCAGAAAACTCACCAGATAGCGATGCGCCTTGGCCGGACTCATGCCGGCGCGCTGCGCCAGATCGCGCAGCATCATCGCGCGCGGTTCGTGAGTCAGCACGTCGAGCAGCCTGAAACCGACTTCGATCGACTGAATGCCCGAGCGCAGTTTCTCCTCGCCGGCTTCGACGGCTTCGACGGTTTCGTCGTCTGAGGAATCAGCGGATTCAGTTCGGTCGAGCGGTCCAGCTGGGGTGGCATCGGGATGGATCGCGCCGGGGCGGGCAAGTGAAGGCATGAGCGAGGCGCACGGAGCGCATTCAAAAGACGGTCAGAAAACAAGCAGAGCGGCCAGTCCGCCGCGGCCCGCAAGCGACGGCCGGGCCGCGGCGCTTGGGTCGCGATGATTCACCATCGTAGAATAGATTCCCTCTATCGTCACCAATACGGCTCATTCCTCTATGAAACTTGCCACGCTGAAGGACGGCACGCGCGACGGCCAGCTGATCGTCGTGTCCCGCGACCTGCACACTGCGGCGATCGCCGACGCGATCGCGTCCACGCTGCAGCGCGCGCTCGACGACTGGGCCTTCTATGCGCCGCAATTGCAGGACCTGTACGACGCGCTCAATCAGGGACGCGCCCGCAATGCGTTCCCGTTCGATGCGAAGGACTGCATGGCGCCGCTGCCGCGCGCCTTCCAGTGGGCAGACGGTTCGTCGTACGTGAACCACGTCGAACTGGTGCGGCGCGCGCGCGGCGCGGAAATGCCGCCGGAATTCTGGACCGATCCGCTGATGTATCAGGGCGGCAGCGACGACTTCATTGGCCCGAAAGACGACGTACTGTGTGCGTCTGAGGAATTCGGCATCGACTTCGAAGCGGAAGTCGCCGTGATCACCGGCGACGTGCCGATGGGCGCCACGCCCGACCAGGCGCTCAAAGGCGTGCGTCTGATCACGCTGGTCAACGACGTCTCGCTGCGCAATCTGATTCCCGCCGAACTCGCGAAGGGCTTCGGCTTTTTCCAGAGCAAGCCGGCCAGCTCGTTCGCGCCGGTCGCGGTGACGCCCGACGAACTCGGCGAACACTGGCGCGAAGGCCGAGTGCACCGGCCGATGATCGTCCACTGGAACGGCAGGAAAGTCGGCCAGCCGGACGCCGGCACCGACATGGTGTTTCACTTCGGCCAGTTGATCTCGCACGCGGCGAAAACGCGCAATTTGCGTGCCGGGGCGATCGTCGGTTCGGGCACAGTGTCCAACAAGGACGCGAAGCGCGGCTATTGCTGCATCGCCGAGAAGCGCTGCCTCGAAACCATCGAGCACGGCGCGCCGCAGACCGAGTTCATGAAATACGGCGATACGGTGAAGATCGAGATGTTCGACGAAGCGGGCAAGTCGATTTTCGGTTCGATCGACCAGAGTATCGCGCCGCTGGACTGATGCACTGGTTTTGTGCGGAACGCGGCGTCGGGCCGGCGTCCGCGCAAGGTTCTCAGCATACGAAAGGGTTTCGCCCGATGCCGCCATCAGAGCGCACCGTTACACTGAACGCCGCGGCGGCGCGCCAGGGGGAGGGCCGTCGATCCGCCGCGTGATGGACGCACGACGGACGCAGTCCATCGGCACAGTACGTCAGAACGAATAACGACCGTGAGGAAACAGCATGCCGCGATTCAAATCGTCTGAGCCGGCAACCCTGCGTGCTCGCGTATCGGGTTTGCATGCAACGAAACTGCGGTATCGATTCCGCTGTCTGGCTGCCGCGCTGGGCGCCGCGTTGCCGGGCATCGTGCTGGCGCAGGTGAAGATCGGTCTGGTGCTGTCGCTGACCGGGCCGGCCGCGTCGCTCGGCATTCCCGCGCGCGATACCGCCACGCTGCTGCCCAAACAGATCGGCGGTCAGCAAGTCGAATACATCGTGCTCGACGACGCGTCCGACACCACCCAGGCCGTTCAGGACACCAAGAAGCTGATCTCCGAAAATCACGTCGACGTGATCATCGGTTCGTCGATCACGCCGAATTCACTCGCGATGATCGACGTCGTCGCAGAGGGCGAAACGCCGATGATCTCGCTGGCGTCGTCGGCGAAAATCATCGATCCGGTCGACGCGAAACGCCACTGGGTATTCAAGACCCCGCAAACCGACGCGATGATGGCTTCGGCGATCGCCGAACATGCCAGCGCGCATGGCGTCAAAACGATCGCGTTCATCGGTCAGGCCGACGCGCTCGGCGAGACGTTCTACACCGAAGTCGCGAAGTTCGCGCAACTGCATCGCATCAACGTGGTGGCAAGCGAGCGTTTCAATCGCACCGATCCGAGCGTCACCGGCCAGGTCCTCAAGATCCTCGCGGCCAATCCCGACGCAGTGGTGGTGGGCGCGGCCGGCACGCCGGCCGCCTTGCCGCCGAAGACGCTCAGGGAGCGCGGCTTCAAAGGCCTGATCTATCACAACCATGGAGTCGGCAATAACGACTTCCTGCGCGTATGCGGCGCCGATTGCAACGGCACCTTCCTGCCCGCCAGCCCGGTGCTGGTCGCCGCGCAACTGCCGACGGACCATCCGGCCAAGCGTCTTGCTCTCGATTACATCGCGCGCTTCGAGGCGCTGCGCGGGCCGGGCAGCGTGTCGGCGTTCGGCGCCTACACGTGGGACGCGGGCATGCTGCTCGGCAACGCCGTGCCGATCGCACTGACACAAGCCGGGCCCGGCACGCCGGAATTTCGCCGCGCGCTGCGCGATGCGCTGGAAGCGACGCGCGCGCTCGCGAACACCAACGGTGTGGTCAACATGAGCGCCACCGATCACCTCGGGCTCGATCAACGGGCGCGCGTGATGGTCGAGATCCGGAACGCCAAGTGGGTTTACCAGCCGCGCTGAGCTCGCGCGCGGCTTTTGACAGACATACCGATGGACGGATGGCTCACCATGTCTCAAGCACCACACAGCAACGATCCCTTTTACGCGCACTACCGGTCGCTGCAATTGCGCCGGCATCCGCACGGCGTGCTCGAAGTCGTGATGAGCGGCGAGGGCGCCAACCGGAGCGGGCTCGCGACGGCCACCGCGCGGATGCACTACGAACTCGCCGAAATCTGGCGCGATATCGATCGGGATCCCGAAACACGCGTCGCGATCATTCGCGGCGAGGGCAAGGGGTTTTCGGCGGGGGGCGACCTGCAACTGGTCGAAGACATGGCAACCGATTTCGAGGTGCGCGCGCGGGTCTGGCGCGAGGCGCGCGATCTGGTCTACAACGTGATCAATTGCAGCAAGCCGATCGTCTCGGCGATGCACGGACCGGCGGTCGGCGCCGGGCTCGTGGCCGGCCTGCTCGCGGACATCTCGATTGCGGCGAAGTCGGCGCGCATCATCGACGGCCATACGCGCCTCGGTGTCGCCGCAGGCGATCACGCGGCAATCGTCTGGCCGCTGTTGTGCGGCATGGCGAAGGCCAAGTACTACCTGCTGCTGTGCGAGCCGGTGAGCGGCGAAGAGGCTGAGCGAATCGGGCTGGTGTCGCTCGCCGTCGACGACAACGATCTGCTGCCGAAGGCATTCGAAGTCGCGCAGAAACTGGCCAGCGGTTCGCAAACGGCGATTCGCTGGACCAAGTACGCGTTGAACAACTGGCTGCGCTCCGCGGGACCGGCGTTCGATACGTCGCTGGCGTTGGAATTCATGGGCTTTGCCGGGCCGGACGTGCGCGAAGGCGTGACCTCGCTGCGCGAGCGGCGCGCGCCGGACTTCGGCGGCGCGGACCCGTGGAGCGGACATTCTCAACGGGCGCCGCGTGGCGGCACTTCGGGCGGCGAGCGTTCGTGATGCCGGATGCCGGCGTATGAGGTGCTGCGTGAAAGGTGTCGAACGGGCCGGACATCCGGTCGGACAGCAGGCTAACCAACAGGCAGGACAACAGGCAGGACAACAGGCAGGACAACAGGCAGGACAACAGGCAGGACAACAGGCCGGACAACAGGCCGGACAACAGCGCAAACCAACCCCGGAAGCTGTGCCGCGCGCGGTATGATCGGACGCGCGCGGGATGGCGCTACTTCCTTCCCTTTCTCCTACGAGGCGACAAGCATGACCGATACACCTGGTTCAACGCCGCCCTTTCCGGGCTTTCCCGGTTTTCCGCCCGCTGAAATGCTCGATCGCATGTGGGGCATGATGCGTCTTTCGCCGTTCGGTTCGGCTTTTTCGGGCGCGGAGCCCGGCGGTCTCGGGCCGTCGCTGTCGATGATGTCCGACATGATGGCGCCGCTCACCAGTGTCGAAGAACTCGACAAACGCATTACCGACATGCGCGCGGTCGAGCAATGGCTCAAGCTGAATCTGAACATGCTGCAGTCCGCCATTCAGGCGCTCGAAGTGCAGCGCGCGACACTCGCGACGCTGCGTGCGTTCGGCGCGTTCGCGCAGGCGTCGATGGCGCAGCCGGCTTCGCCGTCCGCTGCGCCGAGTCCTTCGCCGGCGGCGGGTTGGTCGCATCCGGAGGCGTCCAGCGCAGCGGGTACGTCGAGCGCGTCGAGTGCCGGTTCGCCGGAAAGCGCCAAAGCCGACGCCGATACCGCCGATACCGCCGATACCGCCGATACCGCCGATACCGCCGATACGCCGCCCTTCGACGCCTCTGCCTGGTGGAATCTGCTGCAATCGCAATTCAACCAGATTGCCCAGTTCGCGATGACGCAGCCGGGAGCCGCGGCCGCAGGCGCGGCGAGCGGGAGCGCCCCGGCGTCGCCGGAAGATGCGCAAACCGATGAGCAGGCGGCGTCGGTCGATGAACCGGGTGGCGCGCCGGCGAAAGCCGATGGCGAGGCCGAAGCGGCGGCGAAACGTCCCGCGGCGAAACGGGCGACGTCGTCCGCCAGGCGCGCAAGTAGTTCAACTGCCAGCCCGCGCGCAACGAAAAAATCCATTTAACTGCGGCACAGAGGCCAGGAAAGAAGCGGGGAGCGGCACGCGAACCACACGCAGGCGGCGCGAACGAATATGAATTCGCCGCCTGTCACGGTTTTGACCATGATCGACGGTCATACTCGCCTAATTGCGCGTTTATTGAGATCGGTCAAGCGGGCAGCGGAATTGCGGCGCCAAGCGCGGGTTCCGTAAAGTCAGCGTGCTATCATTGTTTAAGCTTTATTTGGCTTTTGGGCGTGCGCTGAAAAACAACCAATCCAGCCGCCCTTGCTCCATTCGTCGCCGGCACAATCGGCGTAGGGCTGGACGGTGCGGTTTTCATCGCAAACTGGCTCGACCTCAGGCACAGGGCATCCCTCACCCACGGTTGGCCGCGCAGCGCATCACCCTTTGGTTGTCGCCGCCGCGCAAACGCCCAGGACTTCTTTGCTGCCCAGTGCGTCCAGGCAGCTGATTACCGCGTAAAATTGAATGTTGGCCGGCAAACGGTGCATTCCGTTCGTCGTAAGCAAAAGTGCTACACGTAGTAGTAACAGACACAGACAGTATGCGCAGAACAGGGGTGGGACTATGAACACCATGCTTTATCCGGAACTTTATAAATCGCTCGAATCCGTTCGATGGGACATGGAGAAAGACATTCCCTGGGACAAGTTCGATGCATCGCTATTGACCGACGAGCAGGCCGCAACGATCAAGATGAACGCGATCACCGAATGGTCGGCGTTGCCCGCCACCGAAATGTTCCTGCGTGACAACCATCACGACAGCGATTTCTCCGCGTTCATGAGCGTGTGGTTCTTCGAAGAACAGAAGCACTCGCTGGTGCTGATGGAATATCTGCGCCGCTTCAAGCCGGAAATGTGCCCGACCGAAGAAGAACTGCACGCCGTGCGCTTCGAATTCGATCCGGCTCCGCCGCTCGAAACGCTGATGCTGCACTTCTGCGGCGAAATCCGCCTGAATCACTGGTATCGCCGCGCGGCCGAATGGCATACCGAGCCGGTCATCAAGCACATCTACGAAACCATTTCGCGCGACGAAGCGCGGCACGGCGGCGCCTACCTGCGCTACATGAAGAAAGCGATGGCGCAAACCGGCGACATCGCACGTGCTGCGTTTGCCAAGATCGGCGTCCTGATGGCATCGGCGCGCCGTACTGAAAAGCCGCTGCACCCCACTAACCTGCACGTGAATCAGGCGCTGTTCCCGCGCGACACGATTCAATCGCGCCTGCCGGATCCGGAATGGCTCGAACGCTGGCTCGACGAGCAGATCCGTTTCGACGACGGCTGGGAAAAGAAGGTGGTCGAGCGGATTCTGCATAACCTGTCGATCCTGTTCGAGCGCACGTTCAATACGGCGCAGGAATTGAACCGCTATCGCAAGGAAGTGGTCGCGCGGTTGCAGGTCGATCAGAAATCGGCCGAACAGCCGGCTTGATAGTTTCAGGTACGTGGGCGTCTACGTCACGTACCGGTTTGTTGGTTGAGAACGGCCTGGCAGGCGTGAGCTTGCTGGGCCGTTTTGTTTCATGCTGTTCGGCGTGTATTGTGGCGAAACTTCTTTTTTCTTTCTGACTCCGTTATGGCTGCTACTTTCGAACGCAAGATTCTTACGCGCGATGCGCTGGCCGAGCTTCGTCCTTCGCTGCCGGCGCCGGTTGTCTTTACCAACGGTGTGTTCGATATCCTGCATCGCGGGCATGTGACTTATCTTGCCGATGCCAAAGCGCTTGGGGCTTGTCTCATCGTCGGCGTGAATAGCGACGCTTCAGTTCGCATGCTGGGTAAAGGGGATGATCGGCCTATCAATAACGAGGCTGACCGGATGGCCTTGCTCGCGGCTTTGGAGAGCGTCGATTATGTGGTTTGCTTTGGGGAGCAGACGCCCGTCGAGTTGATTTCGGCCTTGCGGCCGGATGTGCTCGTTAAAGGCGGTGATTACGACATGGATGCTTTGCCGGAGTCGGCGATTGTGCGCGGATGGGGCGGGCGGGCGTTGGCGATTCCGTTCGAGCATGATCGCTCGACCACTGCACTTCTAAGGAAGGTTCGGGCACAAGGCTGATGCTCATTTTTGCCTTGAGCGGCGCGATTCTTTGGGGCGGCGCGATTCTCTTCTTCACTGCGGCAGCGCCGACGCCGCGATCGGCGCCGTCGGTGCGGGGCCGCCTACTACGGCCTGGTCCGCGGCTGCGGCGGCCGTCAACGGTTGTATCTTCAACCAATCCGGATGGATCTGGCGGTTCAGGTGGTTCGGCTCGCGTCCGCCGGCTGTAGGCGTCGGGCCGAAGACGCCGCGCATCGCGACGAATGCCAGCATGTTGGCAAGAAACAATATGGCAATCAGCCAGCGCAGCATCGTTAATATTCCCCGTCCAGAAATTGAGCCGCCGTTTCTATCGTCACCGTTCAGGCGCTCCGCGCCGGCGCGCTCTCGGCCGCAATCAGCGCAAGCCCGGACAGCACCAGCGAATCGTGGCGAGTATGCGGTACTTCCAGCGCACCTGTCACTTCGTCCGCGGCGCCGCCACTCACCACCAACCGCACCGGCACCCGCCACTCGCTCTGCAAGTCGCGCCACATTCGTTCGATTAAACCCGCTTGCGCCAACGTGCAGCCCGCAGACAACGAACGCGGGGTGTCGGTAGCGAAGAACGGACCGCGACGCTCACCGCCAGGCGCATCGCCATCGTCGAGCAGGCCGCGTGCGGCGTTGGCGTCGAGCGTCGGCAGTTGCGCAGTGTGCTCGCCGAGCGAGCGCATCATCAAGGTCCAGCCTGGCGCAATCAATCCGCCGATAAAGCGGCCGTCCGCACGCAAGGCTTCCAGCGTGGTCGCCGTGCCGAAGGTCGCGATCAGCAGATGCTCGCCCGGAAATGCCGCATGCGCGCCAATCAGGCCGGCCCAGCGATCGCTGCCGAGCGCGTGCGGCGTCGTGTAGCTATTGGTCACGCCGCATTGCTGCGCGCAGGCACGGATCGTCGTGAGCGGCAGTTGCGGCCAATGAGCGTCGAGCAACGCGCCGATCCGGGCCGCCACCGTCTCGCCCGCGACGTTCGACAACCATGCGCTGCCAGGCGTCGGCAGAGTCGACCAGTCGGGTTGATCGGCGCCGCCATGCGCGAGCGCTCCGGCCGCGCACTGCGTGCCGTCGCGCTGCACCAGCGCCCACTTGATGCGGCTATTGCCCGCGTCGATCAACAGATAAGGCGCGTCGCTCGTCATGCGGCACCGTCGGCCAGCCGCAGCGAGACGTCGCCGGTCGCGATGGTCTGCCGGCCCGAGGCCGTGTCGAGCAGCAACTGGCCGCGTTCGTCG
The DNA here is from genome assembly GCF_003353175.1 of Paraburkholderia lacunae. Classification (GTDB taxonomy): domain Bacteria; phylum Pseudomonadota; class Gammaproteobacteria; order Burkholderiales; family Burkholderiaceae; genus Paraburkholderia; species Paraburkholderia lacunae. Next base: position 267,976 of record NZ_QHKS01000002.1, read on the forward strand.
ACGCCCGCCGCTACACCGCGCACAAGTTCTTCGCCTTGCTCCAGCAGCACCACTTCGCGGCCCGCATAAGCGTGCACTGCGTTCCAGCGCGGCTGGAACGGCGCGAAGCCTTCGGCGCCGAAGCGCTGCAGCGCCGGTTCGAGCGCGTTCAGTTCGGCGGCTAGCGTGTCGGTGAGGTTCGCGTTGGGCAGTGCGCGTTGCAGCGCGGTCGGCATGGCGCCGCGCGCTTGCGGCGGCACGTCGGCGTTCAGTGCGCCGACCCTGGCGGCGAGTTCGTCCGCGCCTTTCACGTTGGTGCCGATGCCGATCACCACCGCGCTCGCTTCGTCCGTGCTCCACGCGGTTTCGATCAGGATGCCGGCCAGCTTGTCGCCTTCGAGCAGCACGTCGTTGGGCCACTTCAGCGCGATCTGGCCGGGCCCCGCGACCGGCAGCGAACGTAGACCGTCGACGAGCGCCACGCCGACGGCAAGGCTCAAGCCCGCCAGGCCTTCTAGCGGACGCGGCAGCACGCACGCCACCGAAAACAGCAGCGCATTGCCCGGCTCGGCATACCAGGGCCGGCCCCGGCGGCCGCGGCCCGCGGTCTGCAGATACGCGACCCGCACGATCGGCCGCGGCAGCGCGCCGGCTTTGCGCGGCAGCGCTTTGACGCGGGTCATCAGGTCGGCGTTGGTCGAGCCGGTTTCTTCGACAATTTCGATCGGCCAGTCATGCGCCTGGGGGCCGAACAGCGCGACGGCCCGCGCCCGGTCGATACGCCAGTCGGCAGCCTCGGCGGCTTTGGGTGGGGTCTTGGAAGCGTTCATCTTTATATTGTAGCGATAGCGAACACAGCGAGCCCGCGAGCACGGTCCATCGCCCGCGCCTTCGTTACAATGGCCCTTAATCCGATCACAAGATTCCAGCGATCCTTGAACTACGACACTCCGCCCGGCCTCGAAGTCGCGGCAGGCAGCCAAGGCAAGATCGTCCGGCTCTCAGGCCAGTGGACGGCGCTTGCGCTCGCGCGCGACCGTGCCACCGGTCATGTGATTCCCCAGTTGCGCAAGCTGATCGGCGCCGAAGGCATCGGCCAGTGGGACCTATCGCGCGTCGACCGCATGGACCACGTCGGCGGCCAGGCGCTGTGGCGCGTGTGGGGCCACAAGATGCCGGCCGACACCACGCTCACCGATACGCAACGCGACATCTTCGAGCGCATTGCCTTGCTCGACGCCGGGCGCGAAAAGGCCGAGCCGGTGCCGAGGTTCGATCCGTTGACGCGGCTCGGCATGGCGATCTTCTCGTTCGTCGAGCATCTGTACGGCGGCGTCGCGATGTTCGGGCGCGTCGTGCTGGATCTGTTGGCGATCCTGCGTAAACCGAAAATCACGCCGTGGACCGAAATCTCCGCGAACGTTTACAACGCCGGCACCAAGGCGCTGCCGATCACCGCGCTGGTCGCCTTTCTGATCGGCATCGTGCTCAGCTACCTGTCCGCGCAGCAACTGCGGCTTTTTGGCGCAAACCAGTACATCGTCAATATTCTCGGGCTTTCGGTGATCCGCGAGCTGGGACCGGTATTGTCGGCGATTCTGGTCGCGGGCCGGTCGGGCTCGGCGATCACCGCGCAGATCGGCGTGATGCGCGTCACCGAAGAACTGGACGCGATGCGCGTGATGGGCATCCCGCACGGGCTGCGCCTGATCCTGCCGCGGGTGGTCGCGCTCGGCGTGGCGATGCCGCTCCTCGTGATGTGGACCAACATCATCGCGCTGACCGGCGGCGCGGTCGCCGCGAAGATCGTGCTTGGCATCGACATGAACTACTTCGCGCGCGCATTGCCGAGTGTGGTGCCGGTCGCGAACCTGTGGATCGGCCTTGGCAAGGGCGTCGCGTTCGGCATGCTGATCGCGATCGTCGGCTGTCACTTCGGTTTTCGCATCAAGGCCAATTCGCAGAGTCTCGGCGAAGGCACGACGACCTCGGTGGTGACCTCGATCACCATCGTGATTCTCGCGGACGCGGTGTTCGCGATTCTGTTCCAGAACGTGGGGCTCGGATGATTGCGCCACTCACTCAGGCCGTGCGCGGCCAACCGGTGCCCGAGATCGCCGAGCCGGTGATCGAGGTGATCGACATCACCAAGCGCTACGGCCGCAACATCGTGCATCAGCACCTGAATTTCGACGTGCGGCGCGGCGAGATCGTGTCGATCGTCGGCGGCTCGGGCTCGGGCAAGACCACGCTGGTACGGCAAATTCTCGGTCTCGAGCGGCCGTCGTCCGGCACCATCAAGCTGTTCGGCGAGAACCTTACGACGATATCTCCGGAAACCGCGCTGCTGATGCGCAGCCGCTCGGGCATGCTGTTTCAGCGCGGGGCGCTGTTCTCGTCGCTGTCGGTGTTCGACAACGTCGCGCAGCCGTTGCGCGAACTCGGCCAAGTGCCCGAAGACCTGCTGCGCGACATCGTGATGCTCAAGCTCGAAATGGTCGGCCTGCCGTGCAAGCATGCGTCGAAGATGCCGTCGGCGCTGTCGGGCGGCATGATCAAGCGGGTGGGCATTGCGCGCGCGATCGCGCTCGAACCCGAACTGCTGTTTCTCGACGAGCCGACCGCAGGCCTCGATCCGCAAGCGTCCGAGGAATTCGTCGAGCTGATCGCCGCCTTGCATCGCGCGCTAGGTTTGACGGTGGTGATGGTCACGCACGATCTCGACACGATGGTCGCGCTGTCCACCCGCGTGGCCGTTCTGGCTGATCGCAAGGTGCTGGTCGCCGCGCCGGTCGAAGAAGCGGCGGGCGTCGATCATCCGTTTATTCGCGAATATTTCCTCGGGCTGCGCGGGCGTCGCGCGCTGCAGGCGCTGCCGCCGGAACGCCGCGCGAAGCTGCCGCGTGCGGCGCTCGAACCGGCATCATCCGAATTGCCGCTGTGAACCAGGGAACCTGACCATGGAAAACAAATCACATGCCTTCTGGGCAGGGCTCTTCACGGTGGTCTTGCTGGTTGCCATCGCGTCGGCGGCTTTTTTGTTCAACGTCGACCGTTCGGTACGGGTGCCGTACGATCTGATTGCGCGCACCAACGTGACCGGGCTCTATACCGACGCCGCCGTGCGTTATCGCGGGCTCGACGTCGGCAAGGTGCAGTCGATCAAATTCGATCCGTCTCATCCGGGTCAGATCGTGATTCGCATCCTCGTCGACACGCACGCGCCGATTACCCATTCGACTTTCGGCAGCCTGGGCTTCCAGGGCGTCACGGGCATCGCATTCATCCAGTTGGACGACAGCGGGCGCGATCCGTCGCCGTTGCCGTCATCGCCGAAGCAGGTGGCGCAATTGCCGATGCGCCCGGGCTTGCTCGATCAGTTGCAGCAACGCGGCGACGTGCTGCTGCGCAAACTCGAAAGAGTCACCGAAGACGTCGACAATCTGTTGTCGCCGGAAATGGTCAGTCAGTTGCAGGGCACGGCGGCCAGCATCCAGAAAGCCGCTGACGGCGTCGCAACGCTGACCCAGCAGATGGCGCCGGCCGCCGGCAAGCTGCCGGCCACGCTCAACCAGCTGAATGCCACGCTGGCGTCGACCAATCAGCTGATCACCAGTCTGAACCGCTCCGACGGCCCGTTCGAGACCAACCTGAACAAGGTCGGCACGGCAGCGCAGCAGGCGGGCGATGCGCTGGCGTCGATGGACGGCTCGTTGCAGGAGTTGTCGGCGCGAGTCGGTTACGACACGCTGCCGCGCGTCAATTCGCTTGCCGAAGACGTGCGCTCGGCCGCGCGTTCGGTGGACCGCGCGGCCGAGGCGTTCAGCACCAATCCGCGCAGCGTGCTGTTCGGCGCGCCGCAGGCGGCGCCCGGCCCAGGCGAAGCCGGCTTTACGTGGCCCGCGGGCCGCGCCGCTGCGCCCGCCGCTGCGCCCGCCGCGAAATGAATTGAAGGTTTTGAAGAAGGAACATGGTTATGTCACGCTCGATTCACCGCCTGTTTTCCTCGAGCGCCGTGCTGGCGGTGCTGCTCGCATTCGGCGTGCTGGCCGCGGGCTGCGCGGGCACGCCCGCGGCGATCGCGGATATCCGCTACGACCTCGGGCCGCCGAACCCGGTTGCTTCGGCCGGCACGCTGCCGCCCGTCAAGGTGCTCGATGTGAGCGCGCCCGACACGCTCGAGTCCGACAAGCTGATCTACCGGCTCAGCTACGCCGACGCGCAGCAGACGGCGTCGTACGCGAATAGCCACTGGACCATGGCGCCGTCGCAGTTGCTCACCCAGCGTCTGCGCGGCGCGCTCAGTTCGCGCGGCACCGTGCTGACGGGTGCGGACGGCGTGCGTGCGCCGGTATTGAAGGTCGAATTGAGCGAGTTCGAGCAGGTCTTCGACAGCCAGTCGGAAAGTCACGGCGCGGTGACCGCGCGCGCCACGCTGACGCAGAGCGGCAAGGTGATCGGCCAGCGCACCTTCATTGCGCGCGCGCCGTCCAGTTCGGCCGATGCCGCCGGCGGCGCGCAGGCGCTCGCCGCCGCCAGCGACGACCTCGTCGCGCAGATCAGCGCATGGCTCGGCGTGCAGGCACTGGTCGCGGCGCAATGACCCGACTGCAGCGCGCGCTGCGGAGCGCTGCATGAACGACAAACCCTGGCTGCACCGTCCGTCGGCGCTCGCCCGGCTGGCGCTGGGGCTGTACGCCGCGCTGATCGTCTACGGGTCGTGGTACCCGTTTTCCGGCTGGCGTTCGCTCGGCCTCGGTCCTTTCGACTATCTGTTCGATCCCATGCCGCAGTACCTGACGGCGTTCGACGTCGTCGCCAACGTGCTCGGCTACATGCCGTTCGGCGCGCTGGTGGTGCTCGCGGTCTATCCACGCTGGCGCGGCACGTTGGCGGTCGCGCTCGCGTTCGTGCTCGGCGGACTGTTGTCGGGCGTGATGGAAGCCGTGCAGACCTATCTGCCGACGCGCGTCGCCTCCAATCTCGATGTGGCCGCCAATGCGCTCGGCGCGCTGCTCGGCGCGGCGATGATGTCGCCGGCCACCGGCGCGCTGCTCGATCGCGGCTTGCTGCGCCGCTTGCGCCTGCTGTGGTTCGAGCGCGATAGCGCGGCGCTCGCTTGCATCGTCGCGTTGTGGCCGTTCGCGACGATGTATCCGGTGCCGCGCCTTTTCGGGCTTGGCAACTGGCCGCGCGCGCTGTGGCTGAGTTTCGATTCGAACACGCAGGAGGCGTTGCTCGCATGGACGCCGCCCGGCTGGCACGTCGGCGGATGGCCGGCGCTGGCCGCCGCCTGGTTGCCCGACGGCGGCTGGGAAGCCGCTATCACCACGCTCAGTCTGTTCGCCGCGCTCGCGCTGGCGTCGCTGCCGATGCGCCGCCACGCGCCGCGCGTGCGCCTGCTGACTGCTTTTATCGTCATGACCTTGTGCGTCAAGGCGGGCGCGACGTTCCTGCAATCGCAATCGGGCCTCGCGTTCGATTGGGCGACGCCCGGCGCGCTGCTGGGCCTCGCCTGCGGCACGGTCGCGGCGCTGCTTGCACTGCGGCTGCGGCGCCGTTCGCGCGCGGCGCTCGCGGCCTGTGCGCTGACGCTCATGCTGGCGTTCGTCAATCTGCTGCCGGTGAATCCGTATTTCGATGTCGTGCTGGCCGACTGGCGGCAAGGACGTTATCTGCACTTCAATGGCCTCGCGCAATGGCTCGCGTGGATCTGGCCGTATGCGGCGCTGGTGTGGCTGGCGTTCCTGGTCGAGCGGGTGTGGCTCAGGCGGCGCGCGAGCGGGGCATGAATGGGGCATGAGCGGCCCCGAGCCCCGCTCGCTATAATCGACCGCACCACAGAGGCGCCGCAGCGCGCCCAGCGCCGTTCCCCATTCTTACAGTCTCGCCTCCGGACACCATGGACTCCTTCTACAAGTACCACGTCTTCTTCTGCCTCAATCAGCGCGAGCCCGGCGCGGAACGCCCGAGCTGCGCGAACTGCAACGCGCAGGCGATGCAGGAGCACGCGAAAAAACGCGTGAAGCAACTTGGCCTCGCCGGCCCCGGACAAGTGCGGATCAACAAGGCCGGCTGTCTGGATCGCTGCGAACTCGGGCCGACGGTCGTCGTTTATCCGGAAGGCGTCTGGTACACGTATGTCGACGAGAGCGACATCGACGAAATCGTCGATTCGCATCTTGCGAACGGCAAGATTGTCGAGCGTCTGAAGATCGATCAATAAGCCGCGCCATGAACGTTCACACGAAGAAATATCTGATCGACGGCCCGGTCGGCAAGATCGAAGTCGCACTGGATCTGCCCGACGAAACCCGCGAAAACGGCGCCGCGCCGCGTGGCATCGCGCTCGTCGCGCACCCGCATCCGCTGTTCGGCGGCACGATGGACAACAAGGTCGCGCAAACGCTCGCGCGCACGCTTGTGCAGTTGAACTACGTGACCTATCGCTCGAATTTTCGCGGCGTGGGCGAAACGCAGGGCGAGCATGACAACGGCATCGGCGAACGCGACGATCTGCGCGCGGTGCTCGACCACATGCGCGCCGAAGCGGGGCAGGGTGATCTGCCCCTCGTGCTCGCGGGCTTCTCGTTCGGCACCTTCGTCTTGTCGCATGTGGCCGCGAAGCTGCGCGAAGACGGTCAGCCGATCGAGCGCATGGTGTTCGTCGGCACCGCGGCGAGTCGCTGGGAAGTCGCGCCCGTACCGGAAAACACGCTCGTGATTCACGGCGAAACCGACGAGACGGTTCCCATTCAATCGGTTTACGACTGGGCAAGGCCACAGGAATTGCCGATTGTCGTGATCCCGGGAGCGGAGCATTTTCTGCACCGCAAGCTGCATATTCTGAAGCGGATCATCGTCGACGCGTGGCGGTGAATCGTGCCCGGCGCGTGTTTTCCGGGGTACAGGTACGCACAAACCGAAATTAATCGCCACCCATTGCGCAAAGTTACCAGGATAGCGCGCGTATAATGAGCGCTCTTTTTTGGGCGCAGCACAGCCCACCCGGCAGTTCGCGCGACGCGTAGCAACCCTGCGCGCGCAGCGGTGCTGGATGCGAGGCTTGCTGCGCGAACCGACCGCGTGGCCGGAAGTCCAACGGGCGCCGTGCCGTGTTTTACACGGCTGACGCTTGCCGACCGGCTCTCCCAAACTCCGCGCCCTGCGCGCGATGCATTTATCTGCACGAATCGACCCTATGCGTTTTTCCATCTCCGGCCGCACGTCATTTCCCTCCGTCGCTTCCTTCGTTCCCCCTACGCTTAGCCGTGCCGTGACCCTCGGCATCGTGTTGCCGGCAACCCTCGTTGCCAGCACGGCGTTCGCGCAAGTGCCGCCTCCTGGCGTGAACGCGCGTTCGTGGGTGCTCGTCGACGCAACCAGCAATCAGGTGCTCGCCTCGGGCAATGCCGACGAACGCGTCGAACCGGCGTCGCTCACCAAGCTGATGACCGCGTACCTCGTCTTCGAAGCACTGCAGACGAAGAAGATCACGATGGAACAGACGGTGATGCCGAGCGAAGCGGTGCGCCGCGTGCGCACGGACGAATCGCGCATGTTCATCGAGGCGAACAAGCCGGTGACCGTGCACGATCTGGTCTACGGCATGATCGTCCAGTCGGGTAACGACGCGGCGATCGCGCTGGCCGAACTGGCCGGCGGCAGCGAGGCGCAGTTCGTCAACATGATGAACACCGAAGCCCAGCGCCTCGGCATGACGCATACGCATTTCGCCGACGTGAACGGCATGCCCGACCCGCAGCACTACACGACCGCGGGCGACCTCGCGATCCTGTCGGCGCGCCTGATCCGCGACTTCCCCGACTACTACAACATCTTCTCGGTCAAGGATTTCACCTACAACAAGATCAAGCAGCCGAACCGCAACCGTCTGCTGTGGATCGATCCGTCGGTGGACGGCCTGAAGACGGGCCATACGCAAGGCGCCGGCTACTGCCTCATCGCGAGCGCCAAGCGGCCGTTGCCGGGCGCGAACGACACGTCGCGCCGTCTCGTTTCGGTGATGATGGGCGAGACCAAGGAACACGACCGCGTGCAGGACAGCCTGAAGATGCTGAACTACGGCTACACCGCGTATGACACGGTGCGTCTGTACAAGGCGAATCAGGTGGTCGGCGCGCCGCGCGTCTACAAGGGAGCGCAGGACACCGTGCAGATCGGCGTGAAGGGCGATCAGTACATCACCGTGCCGAAGGGCATGGGCGACAAGGTGAAGCCCCAGATCGAACAGATCGACCCGCTGATCGCGCCGCTCGCCAACGGTCAGCAGGTCGGCACCGTGAAGCTGGTCGCCGACGGCAAGGTGCTCGCGCAATTCCCGGTTGTCGCGTTGCAGGCCGTGTCGCAAGCCGGCGTAGTGGGCCGCGTGTGGGATTCGCTGATGCTGATGTTCAACAAGAAGAAGTAACAACCTGACGCCGATGACCGCTGTCTGCGATGCTCCGCTCGACCCGATCGTCTATCTGAACCGCGAGCTGGTGCCGTTGTCCGAAGCGCGCGTGCCGGTTCTCGACCGCGGTTTTATCTTCGGCGACGGCATTTACGAAGTCGCGCCGCTGTATGCGCACGCCGGCGGCCGCACGCCGTTTCGCTTCGCGCACCATCTGGCGCGTCTCGCGCGTTCGCTGGAGAAGATCGGCATCGTCAATCCGTTCGACGCCGCCGGCTGGCGCGCGCTGATCGAGCGGGTAGTCGCCGCCAATGAAGCGGATGGCGGCTTGCGTGTCGATCAGAACGCGATCGCTTATGTACAAGTGACGCGCGGCGTCGCGAAACGCGGCCATGCATTTCCGGCCGGCATCCAGCCGACCGTATTCGTGATGGTCAGCCCGTTGAACTTGCCGGGCGCCGCGCAGCGTGCCCAAGGCGTGCGTTGCGTCAGCGCCGAAGATCGTCGCTGGCTGAATTGCGACATCAAATCGGTGTCGCTGCTCGGCAATGTGCTGATGGCACAGTACGCGGCGGAAAACGATGCGTTCGAAACGATCCAGTTTCGCGACGGCTTGCTGACCGAAGGGTCGTCGTCGAATGTCTGGGTGGTGAAGGATGGCGCGCTATTTGCACCGCCGCGCAGCCAGAAGATTCTCGAAGGGATCCGCTACGGACTGATCGAAGAGCTGACGCAGGAGTGCGGCATCCGCTTCGAAGCGCGCGAGATTGCCGAAGCGGAACTGCGCGCCGCGGACGAGATCCTGGTCAGCTCGGCCACCAAGGAACTGCTGCCGGTCACGCAGCTCGACGGCCGGCCGGTCGGCCACGACGGTAAGCCGGGCGCGGTCTTTGCGGCGCTGTACGCGGCGTACCAGCGTGCCAAGGCAAAAGAAGCGCTTGAGGCGCAGCAAGGAGTGAACAGTGAATTCCGCGAAAGAATCATTGCTTGAGTTTCCGTGCGATTTTCCCATCAAGATCATGGGCAAGTCGCATCCCGCATTCGCTGAGACCATCGTCGCGGTGGTGCGGCAGTTCGATAACGAAGTCGACCCGGAGCGTGTCGAAACGCGACCGTCCAGCGGTGGTAACTACACCGGACTGACGGTCACGGTGCGCGCAACGAGCCAGGCGCAGCTTGACGATATCTATCGTGCGCTCACCGGTCATCCGATGGTGAAAGTGGTGCTTTAAGCGAAGTCATGGCGTGACGCGCAATGCGTCCGCCGACTGAGCGGAGCTTGCCGAGGGGCCTGCCGCACAAGCCCGGTCGAAAAGCTGTTTGAACCGTCCCACTTCGTCGAATACCCAATCGCGGAAAGCCTTGACCCGCGCGGTTTCGAGCATTTGCGGAGGGCAGATGAAGTAGTACTGCCACGGGCTCGGCCCATCCACGTCGAATAGCCGCACGAGGCGGCCCGCCGCGATCTCGTGCATTGCCAGCGATCGGCGCGTGAGCGCGACCCCCTGGCCGTCGATGGCCGCCTGCAGCAAATTCGACGAATCCTGATACAGCACCCCGCGCTTCGGCTCCGGCCAGTCGGTGAGGCCGGCGGCGTCGAACCACGGGCGCCACAATTCGTCGTCGGAGCGCAGCAGCGGGACCTTGGTCAGATCGGCGGGAACTTGCGGCAGCTTGCCGCCGTTGAAGGTCGGCGCGCAGGCCGGAAAGAAAATCTCCTCCAGCAGCAGTTCCGAATGAAGCCCCGAATATTTGCCGAAGCCGAAGCGGATCGCCACGTCGACGTCGTCGCGCGCGAAGTCCGTTAGCGCGTTGGTGGACAGCAGTTCGAGGTCCCACTGCGGATGCGCCTCGATAAAGCTGCCGATGCGCGGCGTCACCCAGCGCGCCGCAAACGATGACAGCATCGATACGACGAGGCGCCGCTCGCGGTCGCCGGCGCGGATTTCGCGGGTGGCATCGGCGAGCGCCATCAGCGCGGTGCGCACGTGGGTGGCATAACGCCGGCCGGTTTCCGTGAGACGCACGCGCTTGCCGTCGCGGGCGAACAGCGTGATGCCCAGCTCCGCTTCCAGCGCCCGGATCTGGTGGCTGACAGCGCCGTGCGTGACGAACAGCTCGTCGGCGGCGCGCGAGAAGCTCTCGTGGCGGGCGGCGGCTTCGAAAGCCTTGATGGCGTTCAGTGCGGGCAATTGCCTTAGGTCCATCGCAATATTTCTCACATAGAGGTGAAAATAGATCGTTTTGCGTAAACCCTTGCTACGCCTACGATTGTAGCCACGAAACGAATTTTGGCGAGGGCATCATGAGAGAAATTTCCTCTAGCATCGCGTTTGAAATCCGTCACGGCGAAACCGTACCGATGAAGGTGGCACGCAGCACCAAGCTGGTCGTGCATGGTGGCGCCGTATGGGTAACACGCAGCGACGACACCGAAGACTACTGGCTGCAGCCTGGCCACACGCTGCGGCTGCGGCGCGGCGAGCGTCTGTGGCTGAGCGCCGAGGGCAACACGCAGGCGAGGGTGGCGTTTTCGGTGCCGACACGGTGCGACGAGCGGGCGCTGAACTGGTTCGCGCGGGTCGGCGAACGGCTGGCGGCGTGGATGCGCGGCGGCTGGCGCACGGTTTGAGCCTCTTTGGGGCCTGGACGGCGCGGCGGCGGCGGGCCGCGGCGCCGTGAGCACTTCCGGCGGGGATTGCCGGATTTCGGTAAACTGACGCCATTATGTGTGCCACCCCGGTTTTCCCGTCTCCCCTGCCCGCCACGGTGCCCCCCACTCTGCGCTGGCGCGGCAGTGAAACTTACGAAGCCAGTTTCGCCGCGATGCGCGCGTTCACCGACGAGCGCACGGCGGACACCCCTGACGAAATCTGGCTGGTCGAACACCCACCCGTCTTCACGCTCGGCCAGGCCGGCGACCCGGCGCATCTGCTGGCGGCCGACAGCGGCATTCCGTTGGTCAAGGTCGATCGCGGCGGGCAGATCACGTATCACGGACCAGGCCAGGTGGTCGCCTATCTGCTGCTCGACTTGCGCCGGCGCAAGCTGATGGTGCGCGAGATGGTCACGCGGATCGAGCAGGCCGTGATCGATACCCTTGCGGCGTATAATCTCGCCGGAGAACGCAAGGCGGGGGCTCCGGGCATCTATGTGGCGCCCGGGCCGGACGCCGGGCTGCATGCTGGCGCCAAGATCGCCGCGCTGGGTCTGAAAATCCGCAACGGCTGCAGCTATCACGGCGTGAGCCTGAATGTGAAGATGGATCTGCGGCCGTTTCTGGCCATCAACCCATGCGGCTACGCGGGGCTCGAAACCGTCGATATGGCGACGCTGGGCGTTGCTGCCGGCTGGGACGAAGTGGCCCGAACCTTTGCTGCGTGCCTCACCGCAAACCTCGACGGCAGTCCCGCGGCCGTCGCCCAACCGCAGGCCGGTGCGCTCACCGCCTGACTGGACCGAACGAATGACTGACGTTACCGCGAACCTCGCAGCTTCTCCTGCTGCCGCTACCGATGCCGTGCCGGCTGCCGCCGCCGGCACGGCTTACGACGCCACCGCGAAGCAGAAGGCGCAAGCCAAAACCGCCCGTATTCCGATCAAGATCGTCCCGATCGAGAAGCTGAAGAAACCCGACTGGATCCGCGTGAAGGCGGCCACCGGCAATTCGCGTTTCTACGAGATCAAGCAGATCCTGCGCGAACACAACCTGCATACCGTGTGTGAAGAGGCGAGTTGCCCGAACATCGGCGAATGCTTCGGCAAGGGCACCGCGACGTTCATGATCATGGGCGACAAGTGCACGCGCCGCTGCCCGTTCTGCGACGTCGGCCACGGCCGTCCCGATCCGCTCGATGCGGACGAGCCGGGCAACCTCGCTCGCACCATCGCGGCGTTGAAGCTGAAGTACGTGGTGATCACCAGCGTCGACCGCGATGATTTGCGCGATGGTGGCGCCGCTCACTTCGTGGAATGTATCCGTCAGACGCGCGAGTTGTCGCCGGACACGCGCATCGAAATTCTCACGCCGGACTTCCGCGGCCGTCTGGACCGCGCGATCGGTATTCTGAACGCCGCACCGCCTGACGTGATGAACCACAACCTCGAAACGGTGCCGCGTCTGTACAAGGAAGCGCGTCCGGGTTCGGATTACGCGCATTCGCTGAAGTTGCTGAAAGACTTCAAGGCGCTGCATCCGAACGTCGCGACCAAATCGGGCCTGATGGTCGGCCTCGGCGAAACCGAAGAGGAAATCCTGCAAGTGATGCGCGATCTGCGCGAGCACGACGTGGATATGCTGACGATCGGCCAGTATCTGCAACCGTCGGAGCATCATCTGCCGGTGCGCTCGTATGTGCATCCGGATACGTTCAAGATGTACGAGGAAGAAGCGTACAAGATGGGCTTCACGCATGCTGCCGTTGGCGCGATGGTGCGCTCGAGCTACCACGCCGATTTGCAGGCGCATGGCGCTGGAGTGGTCTAAGCGGTTTGGCTGGTTGGTCGGTTGAAAATACAAAGCCCGCACTTGTTGCGGGCTTTGTTCATCTGGGCGGCCTGGTTACCGGGCGGGAGTCAAGCCCGGGCAGACGGCCGGCGTCGGTTACCGGAAGTACTTCACGGTCAGCATCGCAATACAGAGCAGCGTTCCGCTGACGACCGCGAAGGGGCCGATGAAATCGATAAAGCGATTACGCAGTTCGCGATTCTCGATGATGTAGTCAATCAGATTGGGCATGTGATTTCTCCCTGTGATTCGTGGGTCAAAGTATAGCCCAATAGTTTTTAAATTGCTTAGGTTAACGAATAATGAGATATGGCGAACGAAGTCGCGGCGACGGCCGTTATTAAAATTGATGTCCACATCAGTTTTTGGCCAGGTACCTCGTCGCCGCCGCTATGTGAGAGATGGGGCGCCGAGTCAGCAGCGCCGAACGTCACGAGTATGGAGGCTGCGATGATAAATAGTACGTGCCAGATTAGTCCTGCCAGCATCACAGTCAATATGCTGCCTGACGAAGCCGCTCCGAGCGCACCTCCAATCTCATAGCACGCGCTCGCGCACATCGAAATGACGACCCACAGGAGTTGCCCGTCCCGGATCGCCCTTGTGGCAATGCCTTTCGAGGTCTGCCGATAGACGCGCGAGAAGTTCAATAGAGGCAACAAAGCAATCGGCGCGAAAACAGGCACGCCGACATTGAAAAGCAACCAGCTCAAGCGGTGAAGAAATTCGACCATAGGAATGCGAACTGAAGAACAATCCGGTGATCATCCCGCCCGCCCCAAGCCACGGTCAATCCGCCAAACGGCCAGCTTGCGCTCAGGTATTTAAATCCGCGATCATCCGCTAGAGCCGATCCGCTGCACGCAGCAGCAACCACCCCTATCCAACTCAACGCGAAAAGCAATGCTCGAACGGCGTGATTAGCTATCGCGGATTAAATAGAACTGCGCGCGCACAAACTCCCTATAGTCGAAAGCCTCCCAGACAACACGCACTAAAGGGGCTTCCCGATGAACCGCTTTCTCCGCACATTCGCGGCGTTCTCCGCGCTGCTCGCGCTGTCCGCGCCGTTTACCTCCGCCGCACACGCCGATAGCAAAGAAGTCGTGATCGCGTATCAGGACATGGTCGTGCCCTGGCGTTATGCGCAGGCGACCGGCGAGGTCGAGAAGGCCACCGGTTACAAAGTCACCTATCGCAAGCTCGGTAGCGGCGCCGACGTGATCCGCGCGCTGGCCTCCGGCTCGGTGCAACTCGGCGAGGCGGGGTCGAGTCCGATCGCGGCAGGGTTGTCGCAAGGCGTCGATATTTCGCTGTTCTGGATTCTCGACAACATCAACGACGCCGAAGCGCTGGTCGCGCGCGACGGTTCCAACGTAACGAGCGTCGCTGGACTGAAGGGCAAGAAGATCGGCGTCCCGTTCGTATCGACCTCGCACTTTCATACGCTGGTCGCGCTGCAGAACGCCGGCGTGAATCCGTCGGACGTGAAGATCGTCAACCTGCGCCCGCCTGAAGTCGCGGCAGCGTGGGAGCGCGGCGACATCGACGCGACCTACATCTGGGATCCGGTGCTGGCGAAGGTGAAGAAGAACGGCAAGGTGTTGATCACGTCGGGACAGATTGCGCAGCAGACCGGCAAGGCGACCTTCGACGGCTTCGTTGTGGATCGTAAGTTCGCCAGTCAGAACGCCGAGTTCGTCGCGCGTTTCGTGAAGGTGCTGGCCGCGACCGACGCGAGCTACCGCGATCACAGGTCGGCGTGGACCGCGGCTTCGCCGCTGGTCGAAGCCGTTGCGAAGGAGTCCGGCGCCGTCGCGCAGGACGTGCCGGCGAGCCTCGCGCTGTATGCCTTCCCGACGCCCGCGCAGCAGGCTTCGAACTTGTGGCTGGGTGGCGGCGCGCAATCCGGCGCGGCGAAATCGCTGGCCGCCACCGCCGCGTTTCTGAAGACGCAAGGCACGATTCAGAACGTGCTGGCCGATTACTCGATCGGCGTCGATCCGCAGTTCGTGCAGCGTGCAGCGCATTGAGCCGCAGGCATTGATTCCCATTAGCACGATGAAAAGGATCGGCGATGAGCGGTCTTGAGATCAGGCGATTGCAGGTCGCCTATGAAGGCGAGCGCGGCGCGATGCCGCACGTCGCGCTCGCCGACGTCGATCTGCGCATCGAACCGGGCGAGTTCGTCGTCGCGCTGGGGGCGTCGGGTTGCGGCAAGACGACCTTGCTGAACTGCATTGCCGGCTTCATTCAACCGACCGCAGGCGACGTGCGGCTAAACGGCGAACCTGTGCTCGGGCCGGGCGCGGATCGCGGCGTGGTGTTCCAGAAGTACGCGTTGATGCCGTGGCTCGACGTGCTCGAAAACGTGGCGCTCGGCTTGCGCTTCCAACGCGTGCCCAAGGCGGAGCGCGAGCGCATCGCACGGCAGATGCTGGCGCTGGTCGGCCTCGAACAGCATGCGCGCTCGCCGGTCTATGCGTTGTCGGGCGGCATGCAGCAGCGCGTGGGCATTGCACGCGCATTGGCGAGCGATCCACAAGTGCTGTTGATGGATGAACCGATGGGCGCACTCGACGCAATGACACGCGAGTCGATGCAGGAACTCGTACTCGACGTCTGGGGGCGTACGCGCAAGACGGTGTTTTTCATTACGCACAGCGTCGAAGAGGCGCTGTTTCTGGCAACCCGCCTCGTGGTGATGACGCCAGGCCCTGGCCGCATCGCCGACAGCTACGACCTGCCGTTCGCACGACGTTTTCTCGAGACACGCGACGCGCGCGCGGTGAAGTCGTCACCGGATTTCATCGAATGGCGGGAGCGGCTGGTGCGCCGCCTGCATGAACGGCGCGAGGAGGAGGTGGCGTCTTGACGGCTTCGCGGGAATCATTCGGCGATCTGCCGCGGGCGCGTGCGGGAGAATCGTCGCGCAGGAATGCGCGCCCGGTGCGCGGCTGGCGCTTGCCGGGCGAAGGCCCGACTGCGGCTCTCAGCGTAGTCTCGGTGACGACGCTCGCAGCGCTGTGGTGGCTAGCGACGCATCTGCACTGGTTGCCACCCTTGTTCCTGCCGACGCCCGAAGCCGTTTGGGCCGCGTTTCTGGACGCGTGGCGCGGACACATTCAGGGCGGCCTGCCGCTCTCGCAGCATCTCGCATGGAGCGCGCTGCGCGTGTTCGGCGCCTTCGCACTGGCGGCGCTCACCGCAGTGCCGATTGGTCTCCTGATGGGCGTGAGCCGGGTCGCGCGCGGCTTGCTCGATCCGCCGCTGGAGTTCTACCGGCCGTTGCCGCCGCTCGCGTATCTGCCGCTGGTGGTGATCTGGTTCGGCATCGACGAGACGGCGAAGATCGTCGTGATTTATCTCGCCTGTTTCGCGCCGATCGCGATGGCTGCGCGCGCCGGTGTGCGCAGCGCGACCATCGAACAGATTCATGCGGCTTATTCTCTCGGCGGCCGCTCTGGGCAGGTCGTGCGCCACGTGGTCTTGCCGGCCGCGTTGCCCGAGATTCTGACCGGCTTGCGTATCGCGATCGGCTTCGGCTGGACCACGCTGGTCGCCGCCGAGATGGTCGCCGCCACCGCGGGACTCGGCCAGATGGTGCTCAACGCATCTAGCTTCCTACGTACCGACGTGGTGGTGATGGGCATCGTGCTGATCGGACTTATCGCGTGGCTGTTCGACCTCGGCATGCGCGCGCTGGAGCGGCGGATGGCGCCGTGGAAAGGGCGCGTTTAGCCGCGGCGGCTCACACCTGCACGGCCGCATGCGCCGGCAAACCCGGAGCAATCATCGGGCAAACATCAGGCAAACAGTTCGATCACCGGCCAGCCGCGTTCCGTGGCGATGTCCCGCAAGCGAGGATCGGGATTGGTCGCGACCGGATGCGTGACGCGCTCCAGTAACGGCACGTCGTTGATCGAGTCGCTGTAGAAGTAGCTGCGCGGAAAATCCTGCAAACGATGGCCGAGCGAAGCCAGCCAATTCTCGGTGCGGGTGATCTTGCCTTCGCGGAAGGTGGGTACGCCAACTGCGGTTCCGGTGTAGCGCGCCAAAGGATCGCCGCCTTCCGTGCCGAGCTCGATGCCGAGCAGATGTTCGAAGCCGAGCGCCTTGCCGATCGGCATGGTGATGAACACGTTGGTCGCCGTCACGATGCAGCACAGGTCACCTGCTTCGATGTGACGTTGCACGAGTTCGCGCGCTGCCGGCAGGATCGCCGGCACAATCACCTCACGCATGAACTGGGCATGCCACGCGTCGAGCTGCTCGCGCGAATGGCGGGCGAGCGGCGCCAGCGTGTAGTCCAGATAGGCGGCCATATCGAGCGTGCCGGCTACATATTGCCGGTAGTAATCGTCGATTTCCTCGGCATGCCGCGCAGCGCCTTCTATCCCTAATCCAGCGATGAAATGCGCCCATGCCTGATCGCTGTCGAGCGGCAGCAGCGTATGGTCCAGGTCGAACAGCGCAAGGTTGCGGCTCATCGGGATTCCTCGGCATCAGGTGGTTGAGCGGACCGGTGCGCTAACCATCCCGTCGGCGCACAGCAATCCACAGCTTTGCGCGAGCGTATATTTAAAAGCACAAAATTACAATAAGGCAAAAATATGCAACACTACTGTCATACGCCCCGGGTGCCGGTTCGCACGGCATGCGGTTCGGGTCATGGCAGCCGGAACGGAACGCGCAGTGCCTCATGTTGATTCTCCTTAACCTTCTGGCCGGCGTTGCGCTGCTCGTATGGGGCTCGCACATCGTACGCACCGGCATCCTGCGTGTTCTCGGCGCCGATCTGCGCAGCGCACTCGGGCGCAGCACCAGCAGCCGCTGGCGGGCCTTCCTTTCTGGCGTCGGCGTAACGAGCCTCGTGCAGAGCAGCAATGCAACCGCGGTGATCGTCACGTCGTTTGCGGCGCAGGGTCTCCTGCCGCTCACCAGCGGCCTTGCCATCATGCTCGGTGCCGACGTCGGCACCGCGTTGATGGCGCGGGTGCTGACTCTCAATCTGTCGTGGCTGTCGCCGATCCTGATTCTGTCCGGTGTGCCGTTCTTTTTGTCGCGCAAGCAGACCCGCGTCGGCCAGATTGGCCGCACGCTCATCGGGCTTGGCTTGATCCTGCTGGCGCTGCACCTGATCGTCGAGGCCGCACAGCCGATGATGCAAGGCGCCGGCGTGCGCGTGATGTTCGGCGCGCTGACCGGCGACACCATGCTCGATGCGCTGGTCGGCGCGGCATTCGCGATGCTTTCCTATTCGAGCCTCGCGGCGGTATTGCTGACCGCGACGCTTGCGTCGTCCAGCGTGATCTCTTTGAAAGTGGCGTTGTGTCTCGTGATTGGTGCGAATCTCGGCAGCGGCTTGCTGGCGCTTATCGGTACTGTTGCGCAAAACACGGCAGCGCGGCGTCTGGCGTTGGGCAGCCTTGCGTTCAAGCTGGCCGGCGCACTGCTGATCCTGCCGTTCGCACCGCTGCTCGCGCGCGGCCTGCCGGTGCTGATTGCGAATCCACGCGAAGCCGTGGTCGGTTTTCACGTGATCTACAACACGCTGCGCTGCTGCGCGTGTCTGTCGCTGATCGACCCGGTGGCGCGCATCTGTACGCGCGCGTTGCCGGACCGGCCGCAGCCGAACGGCGAACTGCGTCCGCTGCATCTGGATACCGCGGCGCTTTCCACGCCGGCTCTCGCGCTCGCGCATGCCGCCCGCGAGGTGCTGCGCATCGGCGACATCGTGCGCACCATGCTCGACAACGTCGCGGATCTGATCCATCACAACGATCTCGACAAAGCGCGCGAAACAGTCCGCATGGACGACGACGTGGACGAACTCTATGCCGCGGTCAAAACCTATCTGACGCTGATCTCCCGCGAGCAGCTCGACGCGGCCGACAGCCGCCGCTGGACCGACATCATTTCGCTCACGATCAACCTGGAGCATGCGGGCGACATCATCGAGCGGATCGTGAGCGATATTGAGGAGAAGAAGATCGCGCACCGATTGTCGTTCTCCGAGGAAGGGCTCGGTGAGCTGGACGATTTGCAGACACGCCTCGTCGCCAATCTGCAACTCGGGCTATCCGTGTTTCTGAACAACGATCTGCGCTGCGCGGAGCGCTTGCTGGCGGAGAAGGAGCGCTTTCGCGATCTGGAGCGCGCGTATTCATACAAGCATCTGGACCGGCTCGCGGGGCAAAGCTTGCGCAGCATCGAGACCAGCGCGTTACATCTGGATCTGATCAGCGACATGAAGCGGCTCAATTCGCTGTTCTGCTCCACAGCCTATCCGGTACTCGACGCTGTCGGCGCGCTGCGCGACACGCGCTTGCGCAAGCGCGTGCTCGACACGATGCATGTGAAGGAATAGGCATCTCGCCGGCTGTCGATCGCCGGCGCGCTTCACCGGCAACCGGGCCCACACGAGGCGCTAAGCCAGAACAATCTCTTCCAGTTTCCTTTTCAGCGATGCGAAATCGGCGGCTTCGGCCGCCTTTTTGTTGGTGATCAGCACGTCGATGCGATCGACCGGACAGTACGAAATCCGGCTGCGCTGGCCGATCTTGCTGTAGTCGGCGAGGATCACCACGCGATCCGCGTTGGCGACCATGGCGCGCGCGACTTCGGTTTCGCCGTGATCGTAATTGGTTGCGCCGTGCCGGTGATCGATGCCGACCGGCGAGAGCAGCGCCATGTCCGCGCGATAGCGCTGGATGTCGAGCACGGTGGTGGCACCGGTGGTCGCCATCGCGCGATCGCTGATCGAGCCGCCCAGCAGGATGACTTCATTGGCCGCTTCGGCTTGCTCGGCGGCGCCGCGCATTTTCAGTGCGACGTCGATCGAGTTGGTGACGATCGTCAGGTTCGCCAGTTTCGCCAGTTCTTCGGCCAGCGCCGTGGTGGTGGTGCCCGCGTCGATGAACAGCGTCTGGCCGCTGGCGATCAAGCCGGTTGCCGCCTTGGCGATCGCTGTCTTCGATTTGACGCGCATGTGCGCACGCTCGGCGATCGGCGCTTCGTCGGCGGGTTTGATCGCGCCGCCGTGCACGCGCCGCAACTCACCGAGCGCTTCGAGATCGAGTAAATCGCGCCGCACGGTTTCGCGCGATACGCCGAGGTCCGCCATGATGCGTTCGGTCGACACACGCTGAAGCGTCGACAGCAACGCGCGAATTCTCTGATGACGGTCTTCCTGCCACATGCAATTTTCCTTGAATGCGAACGCGCGTTCACGGGGCTCTGTTTTGATCACGACATCGTGGGCACGGATGTGTGTCCAGACGATGTCAAGCGCACTACTCTAGCCGAATTGTGTTGTATTTTTTTGGTAGCTTGCAAGTTTGTGTATTTGACCTTAGCCTTCGCAGATCGGACGCCTGCGCCTATTTCGAACGGGAAATGTTCGCAAAGGAATTGGAATGTCCTGTTTCGAGCATTTTGCGGCATTTCTTGGCAATTTGTTTGATCTGTATCGTTGCCATAATGGATCGTGGGATCCATCGAATGAACGATTTGCAGATGCATGCGGCGCGGCCGGAACACTGCACGATTCGTCATTCTGACGATGAATTGGCAGATGCCGGCGCCGTCGAGGCAATGGACGTGTGGCCAGAATCGCAGTGTCATCCATTCGCGCGATACTACGCGTGGGGTTCGCGCACGAAGGCTGCAGGCAACAGCGTTCGTCATCGCGGCAGCGGCAGTTGAAAGCGTGTCGGGAGCCTGTTTCAACCGGTCTATCGGGAAGGTGGGGAGACGTGGAAAACGTGGGGAACGGGACTGATCGCGCCATATCCGCAGACTGGCCGTATCCGAGGCTGGTCGCGCATCGCTGCGGCGGCACGCTGGCGCCGGAGAACACGCTCGCCGGTTTCGACGCGTGCGTACGCTACGGCTACCGCATGGTCGAATTCGACGCCAAGCTTTCCGCCGATAACCAGCTCTTTCTGCTGCACGACGACACGCTCGAGCGCACCACCAATGGCCACGGCGCCGCCGCCGGCCACACTTGGCAGCAACTTGCCGGGCTCGACGCCGGCACCTGGTTCGGACCGCAATTCGCCGGCACGCGCCTGCCGACGCTCGCCGAAGCGGCCGAGCGCTGCGCGCGCGACGGCATCGCTGCCAACCTCGAAATCAAACCGTGTCCAGGCCGTGACGAGATCACCGGGCGTCTGGTGGCAAGCGGCGCGCTGACGCTTTGGCAAGCTCAGACGCCGCCACTGCTTTCGTCGTTTTCTTTCGACGCGCTCGCCGCAGCGCGCGACGCGGCGCCTTCGCTGCAGCGCGGCATGCTGTTCGAGGAAGTGCCGGCGGACTGGCTGCGCATCGTGCGCGAACTGGGCTGCGTGTCGTTGCACGCGAGTCACCGGCATCTGACTGAGCCGCTGGTCGCCGAGATCCACGCGGCCGGCTTGCGCGTGCTGGCCTATACCGTGAACGACCCGGCGCGCGCGCGGCTTCTCGCGCAGTGGGGCGTCGACATGATTTGCACGGATCGCATCGATAAACTGGACCACGACATGTTTTCCGCACCGGTGAATCAGGGCTGAGCATGGCGCGGGCGCGTGAATCCAGGTATACACAGGCAATCACAACTGCGCCCACAGAACTCGCATCAGAAATTTTCCAAACGTAGCAATTTCGGCAGAGGATGGGGAAGACCATGAACCGTACTGCGTTAGCTCGCGCGTTAACACGCTTACTCTCGATGTCCGCCGCTGCGGGTGTTGCCGCAGCCGGCGTGAGCAGCGCTTCGGCCGCGCCGCTCGACGCACTGATCGCCGCCGCCAAGCAGGAAGGTCAACTGACCGTGATCGCGTTGCCGCACGACTGGTGCAACTACGGTCAGCTGGTCGCCGGCTTTCAGAAGAAATACGGCATCAAGATCAACGAGCTGAATCCGGATGCGGGCTCGGGCGACGAAGTCGAAGCGATCAAGGCGAACAAGGGCAATAAAGGTCCGCAAGCGCCTGACGTGATCGACGTGGGCTTGTCTTTCGGTCCGAGCGCGAAGGCGGAAGGTCTGTTGCAGCCGTATAAGGTCGCATCGTGGAACTCGATTCCCAAAGAGTCGAAAGATGCCGACGGCTACTGGTACGGCGATTACTACGGCGTGCTGTCGTTCGAAGTGAATGCCGACATGATCGACAAGGCGCCGGCCGACTGGAGCGATCTGCTCAAGGCGGACTATAAGAATGCCGTCTCGCTGGCGGGCGACCCGCGCTCGGCCAACCAGGCGATCCAGGGCGTGTTCGCCTCGGGCTTGTCGCAGAGCAAGGGCGACGTGAGCAAGGCCGATAAAGCCGGCCTCAAATTCTTCGCCGACCTGAACAAGAGCGGCAACTTCGTGCCGGTGATCGGCAAGGCTGCGTCGCTCGCGCAGGGCACCACGCCGATCATCGTGCGCTGGGACTACAACGCGCTCGCCGACCGCGACACGCTGAAGGGCAATCCGAAGGTGCAGGTGGTGATTCCGAAAACAGGCGTGGTCGCCGGTGTCTATGTGCAGGCGATCAGCGCCTATGCACCGCATCCGAACGCGGCCAAGCTGTGGATGGAGTACCTGTATTCGGACGAAGGCCAGATCGGCTGGCTGACCGGCTATTGCCACCCGATGCGCTATAACGAAATGGTCGCGGCGAAGAAAGTCCCGCAAGCGCTGCTCGACAAACTGCCGCCGGCTTCGGCCTACAAGAACGCGGTGTTTCCGACGTTGTCCCAACAGGACGCCTATAAGGAAACCATCACGAAGCATTGGGACGAAGCGGTCGGCGCGAACGTGAAGTAAGCGATGCAACGGCGCTGCCAGGTGCAGCGCGCAGTGTTGCCGGCGGCGCGTCGCTCCAGTTGGGCGGCGCGCCCGGCGTTAGTCAGAAAGCCCCAAGGGTGAGCTATGAGCGCTTCAACGGATGCTGGATCGGTGCAGCCGGAATTGCTGGTTCCGACTGTGCCCACGCCGACACCTCGCGTCGACGGTCCGGGCCGCGCGTCGCAGGTCCTGAACTGGATCGGCGTGGTGCCGTTTTTCACCTTCGCGCTGTTGTTCCTGATTTTGCCGACCGGCTTTCTGATGGTCGGCGCGTTCCAGGATTCGCAAGGCCACTTCACGCTCGTCAATTTCCGCGACCTGTTTCAGCCGGGCGTCCTCGACGCTTACTGGATCAGCTTCAAGGTGAGCGCCGCGTCCGCACTCGGCGGCGCGGTGATCGGTTCGCTGCTCGCGTGGGCGGCGGTGCAAGGCAGACTGCCGGGCTGGATTCGTCCGACCTTGATGACGTTCTCCGGCGTCGCGTCGAATTTTGCCGGCGTGCCGCTCGCGTTCGCCTTCATCTGCACGTTGGGGCGCGTCGGTCTCGTTACCGTGCTGCTGAAGAAATACCTCGGCTTCAATCTGTACTCCACGGGCTTCAGCATCCTGAGCTTCTCCGGTTTGACACTGACTTACCTGTACTTCCAGATTCCATTGATGGTGCTGATCGTCACGCCCGCGCTCGACGGCCTGAAGCGGGAATGGCGCGAAGCCTGCGATTGTCTCGGCGGCACGTCATATCAATACTGGCGCTACGTTGCATTGCCGGTGCTGTGGCCGAGCGTGCTCGGCGCCGCCTTGCTGCTGTTCGCCAATTCGTTCGGCGCGGTCGCCACCGCTTATGCGCTGACTGGCAGTTCGCTGAACATCGTCACGATCCTGTTGTACGCACAGATTCGCGGCGACGTGATGCATAACCAGAACCTCGGCTACGCGCTCGCGCTCGGCATGGTGCTCGTGACGGGGCTCTCGAACGGTGGCTACATCTGGCTGCGTTCGCGCGCGGAAAGGGGGCGTCGATGAAAAGCCAGTCTCGTGTGGGCGCGTGGACCGCGATGATCGTCGGTTCGCTGTATTTCCTGATTCCGTTGATCGCGACCTTCGAATTCAGCCTGCGGATGAAGCGCGGCACATACAGCTTCGAGGCGTACAGCGTCGTGCTCGCCGATCCGCGTTTTCAGGCCTCGTTCGGTTATTCGATTCTGATGGCGGTGCTGACGATCATCATCGGCGTGCTGCTGGTGGTGCCGACTGCGTACTGGGTGCAATTGCGGCTGCCTAAACTGCGGCCGGTCGTCGAGTTCATCACGCTGTTGCCGCTGGTGGTGCCGGCGATCGTGATCGTGTTCGGCTATCTGCGCATCTACAACAGCAGTTCGATTCTGCCGCTCACCAGCAACGAACGCGCGACCGACTTACTGCTGGTGCTCGGCTATGTGACGCTGTCGCTGCCGTACATGTACCGTGCGGTGGATGCCGGTCTGCGCGCCGTCGACGTGCGCTCGCTGACCGAAGCGGCCGAGTGTCTCGGCGCGAACTGGCCGACGATTCTCTTCAAGGTGATCTTTCCGAATATCCGTTCGGGCATTCTGTCCGGCGCGTTTCTCACCTTTGCCGTGGTGATCGGCGAATTCACGCTGGCGAGCCTGCTCGACCGGCCGGCGTTCGGACCGTATCTGCAATTGATCGGCGCGAACCGCGCGTATGAGCCTTCGGCGCTTGCGATCATCGCGTTCGTGATCACGTGGGCGTCGATGGGTTTGATTCAGGTATTCGGCTCGGCCCGCGCAATGAGCGGCCAGAAAATTTGACGGACTGAGGCAGCGAATCATGGCATTCCTTGAGATCGAAAATCTGCACAAGGCGTTCGGGGCGAACACGGCGCTGCACCACTTCGACATGCAGATCGAACGCGGCGAGTTCATCACCTTCCTCGGGCCGTCCGGCTGCGGCAAGACCACGGTGCTGCGGATGATCGCCGGCTTCGAAACGCCGACGCGCGGCGTCATCCGGCTGGACAGCAAGGACGTTACGCATTTGCGCACGCGTCAACGCAACGTCGGCATGGTGTTTCAGTCGTATGCGCTGTTTCCGAACATGACGGTGGCCGAGAACATCGGCTTCGGGCTGAAAGTCACGCACCGCCCGCAGGCGGAGATCAACCAGCGCGTCGAAGAAATGCTGCAGTTGATCAAGCTGCCGCATCTCGGCGGGCGCTATCCGTGGCAGATGTCGGGCGGGCAGCAGCAGCGCGTGGCGCTCGCGCGCGCGCTGGCCGGCAAGCCGCAGGTATTGCTGCTCGACGAGCCGCTCTCCGCGCTCGACGCGAAAATCCGCATTTCGCTGCGGCAGGACATTCGCGCGTTGCAGCGCGAGCTCGGCATTACGTCGATTTTCGTCACGCACGACCAGGAAGAGGCGCTGTCGATTTCCGACCGCATCGTCGTGATGAACGAGGGCCGTGTCGAGCAGATCGGCTCGCCTTCGGAAATCTATAACTATCCGCGCACGCGCTTTGTCGCGTCGTTCGTCGGCACGCTGAACATTCTGTCGGGGCATGTGGTCGATCCGGCGGCTGGCAAGATGGCCGTCGACGGCCAGGAGCTGACCACCACGCAGGAATTGCCGTCCGACGACGCCGGCAAGAAGCGTTTGCTCGCGTTGCGGCCTGAGGCCATCGTGCTGGAGCCGGCCGCGCCTGGCCGCAACACGCTGAATGCGACGGTGGAAGAGGTGAACTTCCTCGGCGCGGTGGTGCGCATCAGAGCGCGTGTGAAGGACGCGGTCATTTCGCTCGACGTATTCAACGACCCGAATCGCGGTTTACCCGAACGAGGGCAGCCGGTGTCGCTGGGTTTCTCGCATGAGAACCTGCTGGTGCTCGAAGAAGGCGGCGCGTAAAAGCCGGCGCATAAAAGCCGGCAAAGGGTGCTCTTCATGAGCGAAGGGCGCTGTCGAAAAGTTCTCGGGGTTTTCCCGAGGTCGCCGCCTCGATGCATTCCGGATTCCCCGACAGCCCTCGTCTGGATTTCCGGAATCTCGGACGGCGCGCGCGCCAACGCACAAAAAAAACTATATAAATCAAAGGGCGAGGGCGCGCTTCAAGCTGGCATCGACCTTGCGAAATAGATCACGCGGCCGCAACGGTCCGACAACTAAAGCAAGGAGACAACGATGTCTGATTTCCCTTCCCGGTATCTCTGAATTCGTCGTCTTGTCGCGGCCTAATGCCGTGCACAGGCGTGACGATCATTCGTTCGCATGATGCGCAGCGTGGCAGGCCATGGGCTCATCCACATCGCAGGAAACATCGTGAAGAAACCAATCTACAAAGTGCTATACGTCCAGGTGATCGTGGCGATCATCATCGGTATCGCGCTCGGCCACTACTATCCGAACCTCGCCGTCGACATGAAGCCGCTCGGCGACGGCTTCATCAAGCTGATCAAGATGGTGATCGGGCCGATCATCTTCTGTACGGTGGTGACGGGCATCGCAGGCATGGAAGACATGAAGAAGGTCGGTCGCGTCGGCGGCAAGGCGCTGCTTTACTTCGAAATCGTCTCGACCTTCGCGCTGGTGCTCGGCCTGCTCGCCACGCACGTGCTGAAGCCGGGTGTCGGCTTCAACATCGATCCGGCCACGCTCGACGGCAAGGCGGTCGCTTCGTACGCCGCCAAGGCGCACGGCCAGAACACGGTCGACTTCCTGATGCACATCATTCCGGACACGATCTCGTCGGCTTTCGCGCAAGGCGAAATCCTGCAGATCCTGCTGGTCGCGCTGCTGTTCGGCGCGGTACTGGCAACGGCGGGTGAGAAGGGCAAGGCCGTGACGAACTTCATCGACGGCATCTCGCACGTGCTGTTCGGCATCGTGCGCATCATCACGAAGCTGGCGCCGATCGGCGCATTCGGCGCGATGGCCTTCACGATCGGCAAGTACGGCATCGGCTCGCTGCTGCCGATGCTCAAGCTGATCGGCACGTTCTATCTGACCTCGATCGTGTTCGTGGTGGTCGTGCTCGGCATCATCGCGCGGGCGGTGGGCTTCAACATCCTGCGCTTCGTCGGGTACATCAAGGAAGAAATGCTGATCGTGCTCGGCACGAGCTCGTCGGAAGCAGCGCTGCCGCAATTGATGCTGAAGCTCGAAAAGCTCGGCTGCTCGCGCTCGGTGGTGGGCCTCGTGGTGCCGACCGGTTACTCGTTCAACCTCGACGGCACCAACATCTACATGACGATGGCCGTGCTGTTCATCGCCCAGGCCACCAACACCGACCTCACGTGGACGCAGCAACTCACGCTGCTGGCTGTGACGATGCTGACCTCGAAGGGTGCGAGCGGCGTGACCGGTGCCGGCTTCATCACGCTGGCCGCGACGCTCGCTGTGGTGCCCACCATCCCGCTGTCGGGCATGGTGCTGATTCTCGGCATCGACCGCTTCATGAGCGAATGCCGCGCGCTGACCAATATCGTCGGCAACGGCGTGGCGACGGTGGTGGTATCGGCATGGGAGAAGGAACTGGACCGCTCGAAGCTGAACGCCGCGCTGCGTGGCGACGTGCCGGTCAACGAGCCGGCCGGCGTCTAAGCCAGGACGACGGCCGCGGACGCCAACGTATGAAACTGGCGGCTGCGCGCCGGCGGAGTTTGCCGTCGGCTGAACCTTGCGCCGACGGCGCGTCACCTTATGCCACAATAACCGATCACCACCGATCGGGAATTGCCAACGTGACGCGCCGCCTGCTGATCCTCTTCGCGCTCGTCGCCGGGCTCGTGGCGGCGTGCGGGCTCACCTACAGCATCGCGTGGCAGCGCGGGATCGACAGTTTGCGCCACAACGCCGCGGTGCGTGTCGACCGCACTGCCAGCGCGCTGAAAAGCACACTCGAGCGTTACGAGTCGCTGCCTTATCTGCTGGCCGAACATCCGCTCGTGCAGGACGTGCTGGTCAACCCCAGTCCGGCCAACGTCGAGCGCGCCAATCTCTATCTCGAAGACCTCAACCGCCACGCGCGGGCGACAGTCACGTACATCATTCCTCTCGACGGCTATTGCGTCGCCGCGAGCAACTGGCAAGGGCCGGGCAGCTTTATCGGCGCGGGCTATCAGTTCCGGCCGTATTTTCTCGATGCGGTCAAGGGCGGCGTGGGCCGCTTCTTCGGCATCGGCACGATTTCGCAGGCGCCGGGCTACTACATTTCGCAGCCGGTGCGGCGTGACGGCAAGATTGTCGGGGCGGCGGTGGTCAAGCTAGATCTCGAGTGGTTCCAGGGCGCGGATGCAGCCGAGCCGCTCGTCGTCACCGATGACCACGGCGTGATCTTTCTGTCGTCGGTGCCGGCGTGGAAATATCACACGATACGGCCGCTGTCGGGCCAGGTCGCCGATTCGATTTACCAGGCGCGTCAATACGCGCAGCAGCCGATTGCGCCGCTGCCGGTCACGATCGAGCGCATGCTCGCCGGCAATGCGCAAATTGTGCGCATCGGCGGCGGCCGCTATGCGCCGCGCTATCTCGCGTCGCGACGCGGCATGGGCGAGCCGGATTGGCATCTGATCACGATGTCGCCGCTCGATCCGGTCGACGCCCAGGCGCGCAATGCGACTATCGCGACCGGATTCGGTTATGTCTCGCTGGTGTTGCTGGCGTTCTACTGGAGAATGCGCCGCGCCCGCGTGCGCGAGGTGATGCGCAGCCGCGCGCTGCTGCAAAAGGCCTATGCGGAACTGAACCGGCGGGTTGCGGAGCGCACCGCGGACCTGTCGCAGGCGAACGAACAATTGCACAAGGAAGTGGCCGAACGCACCCGCGCCGAACAGGAGCTACGCGCCGCGCACGACGAACTGATACAGGCGAGCAAGCTCGCCGCGCTCGGTCAGATGGCGGCCGGCATTACGCACGAATTGAATCAGCCGCTCGCGGCGTTGCGCGGTTTCTCCGACAATACGCGTGTGCTGCTCGAACGCGGCGATCAGGCGTCGGCGCGCGAAAACCTCGAAGCGATCGCGGCGCTCACCGAGCGCATGGGCAAGATCACCAATCAGTTGAAGCTGTTCGTGGGCCGGGCGCGGCCCCGCAACGCACGCGCGCCGATCGTGCGGGCGTTGCGCAACGTCATCGCGCTGCTGCAAAAGCGTTTGCAGGGTGTCGAAGTCGAGTTCGCTTTGCTCGATACCGGCAGCGGCGCGCGCACGCTCCTGAATCTCGCCGACGATCATCCGCAGCTGATCGCGAATTGCGACGATCTGCGGCTCGAACAGGTGCTGATCAATCTGCTTGGCAACGCGCTCGACGCGACGGCGGGCATGACGCCGCCGCGTATCTCCATCGAGATCGAAGTCGCCGATGCGACCGTGTCGTTCGCCGTGGGCGACAACGGCCACGGCATTCCCGACGACGTCCTGCCGCGTCTCTTCGAGCCGTTCTTCACCACGAAGGAAATGGGCCAGGGGCTGGGGCTGGGCCTTGCGATTTCGTCGTCGATTGCGCGCGATTGCGGCGGTACGCTGGTCGCACGCAATGCGCCGGACGGCGGGGGGGCACTATTCGTGTTGACGCTGCGCCGCGTGCGCGTGCAGACGAGCCAAACATCGGACCCGCTTACGACGGGTTCCTGAATCAAACGAGAACGACATGTCGAATCACGGCTTGCAAGTGCTGTATATCGAGGACGACGAACTGGTGCGCCGCGCCAGCGTGCAGAGCCTGCAACTGGCGGGCTTCGACGTGATCGGTCATGCGTCGGCGGAATCGGCGGCCAGAGTGATTAGTGCGGATTTTTGCGGCGTGATCGTCAGCGATATCCGCTTGCCGGGCGCGAGCGGCCTCGATCTGCTGGCGCAGTGCCACGAGCGCGCGCCCGACGTGCCGGTGATTCTGGTCACGGGCCACGGCGACATTTCGATGGCCGTGCAGGCCATGCGCGACGGCGCATATGACTTCATCGAGAAACCGTTCGCCTCCGAGCGTTTGATCGAGACCGTACGGCGCGCGTTGGAGCGCCGCACGCTGGTGCTGGAGAACCTCGCGCTGCGCCGCGAACTGGCCGAACAGAACACGGTGGCGCCGCGCATCATCGGCCGCAGTCCGGCGATCGAGCAGGTGCGGCGGCTGATTGCGAATGTCGCGCCCACCGATGCGTCGGTGCTGATCAATGGCGACACCGGCGCGGGCAAGGAACTGATCGCACGCAGCTTGCACGAACTGTCGCCGCGGCGTGACAAGCCGTTTATCGCGGTCAATTGCGGTGCGCTGCCGGAACCGATGTTCGAATCGGAGATGTTCGGCTATGAACCGGGCGCATTCACGGGCGCGGCAAAACGGCGGATCGGTAAGCTCGAACACGCGTCGGGCGGCACCTTGTTCCTCGACGAAATCGAGAGCATGCCGCTCGCGTTGCAGGTCAAACTGCTGCGTGTCTTGCAGGACGGTGTGCTGGAGCGGCTCGGCTCGAATCAGCCGATTCGCGTGGATTGCCGCGTGGTCGCCGCCGCGAAGGGCGATATGGCCGAGCATGTCGCGGACGGCTCGTTCCGGCGCGACCTGCTGTATCGGCTGAACGTGGTGACGATCGCGCTGCCGCCGTTAGGCGAGCGGCGCGAGGACATAGTGCCGTTGTTCGAGCACTTCCTGCTGGACGCGGCGGTGCGTTACCAACGACCCGCGCCGATTCTCACCGACCGGCAGCGCGCGAGTCTGATGCAGCGCGACTGGCCGGGCAACGTCCGCGAGTTGCGCAATGCCGCCGACCGTTTCGTGCTCGGCGTCGCCGACGATCCCGTCATGTCGTTCGCCGACGACGATGCGGCGACCCAGCCGCTCAAAGAGCGGGTCGAGCAGTTCGAACGGGCGGTGATTGCGGAAGCGCTGGAGCAGACCGGCGGCGTCGTCGCGGTCGCTGCAGACAAGTTGCAGCTTGGGAAGGCGACGCTTTACGAGAAGATCAAGCGATATGGCCTGGCGGCCAAAGGGGAAGGGGAGCGGTGAGCATCTGAAGCGCCGGCGGCGAGGCAATGCGCGCCGGCGCGTCGGGATCGATATGGATCAGGAAACGCTACGCGCTCAGGCTGCGTTCAGCGCTTGTTGCAGCAATTGGTCGAGTTCCGCGAATTGCGGTTCGCCCACGTAACGCTTGAGAATCTTGCCGTTCCTGTCGACCACGAAGGTGGTCGGCGTAAGTTGGACGTTGCCGAACTGCTTGGCGGCCGAACCATCGTCCATGGCAACCTTGAACGGCAACTGGCGCGTTTGCGTGTAATTCGTCACGTACATCGGCGCGTCGTAGTTCATCGCGACCGCAACGAATTCGAGCCCTTGGCCCTTGAAGCGGTTATAGGTCTGGATCATCTGCGGCATTTCCTTCATACAGGTGTCGCAGCTGGTCGCCCAGAAGTTGACGAGATAGACCTTGCCCTTCAGATCGGCGGTCGAGACTTTCTGGCCGGACAACAGGGTGAAGGTGGCATCGGGCACGCGCTGCTGGCCGGCAAAGGCGAAATAGCCGGCAATGGCGATCGCTGCAGCGACGACGGCCATGATGATGTAACGAAGCGGACTCGCGCGCCGGGCGGCGGTGGACGGGGTGGAGCTCATGAACGGAACCTCGAGAGTCGCGCGGAACGCGCGGGACAGTGCATCGGCTTGGGTTGGGGGCCCGAAATGCTTACCGTCGTTATTGTAGCGCCAATGGCCTCAACCCGGCTGTGCGGCAGGCCGCGGATCGGGAGCGGATAATGGCGTTTCTCGTACGTCCTATCTTCCGTTCCCATGTTCCGAACTGCTTTTCGTTTTCTCTCCCGCTTGCCACTTTGCAGCCCGCCTCGCCCTTCCGATAGCCGTTCCTCTCGCCAGTCTCTGGTGGGTCGTCGTGCAGTCGCTCCGGTTTCGCGCTTGCGGCGCGCGCGCGCCGCTCTCGGCACGGCGGTCTGCGCGCTGGCGCTGGGCGGCGCGCTGACAGCGTGCTCACCGACCTTCGACTGGCGCACCGTCATGAACAACGACAACGGCTACACCGTCGACTTGCCGGCCAAGCCTGGCAACGATCAGCGCCCGGTGCAGATCGCCGGCCAGCCGATGCAGATGGCGATGCAGACGGCCGAGGCCGGCGATGCCGTGTTCGCGGTCGGCACGGTGATGCTGCCGAACGACGATCCGCAGATCCAGCGGGCCGCGCTCGAGTTCCTGCGCACCGGCCTCGCCCGCAACGTGGGCGCCGCACCCGATGCGCACGCCGTGCAGATCCCGCTCGCCGCAGGCGGTCAGGTGCCGGGTCTGGAAATGAAGCTAAGCGGCGAGGCTGGTTCGCAACACGAAGCGCGCACCGTCTACGCGCGTCTGGTGGCGCGCGGCCGGCACGTCTATCAGGCCGCGATCATCGCTGCGAAGCCGCTGCCGCAGGAACAGATCGACCAGTTTTTTTCGTCGTTCCAGCTTTATTGACAGCGGTAGTTCTGGCCCATCCGGCGCGGGATGACCGGCTGGGTACAGTGAAAGTTCCTTCGCAGCTTCGCGCGCTAATTGCTGGTTTACATGGAGGTTTTCCGGTTACCCACAGGTGCTGTGGATAACTTTGTTGAAAACTCTCCGCCGTTTGCCGCAGATGCCCGTCCGGTGGGCGTTCTGTTAGTTTGCGCGTGCGTGGGTCAGCCAAAAAAGATCAATAAAATCAAAGCCTTTTATGCTCTGACTTAGGCGCACCTTTCAGATGTATCAAAATCTATGCGGAACGTGCGTGTGTGAATAAGTCAAGTCTTGACAGCGGATTTTTCGCCTCATACGGAACCAAAAGCGCGTCGATATTGGATCGCTTCGCCGATTTGCGCGGCACTTGGCGCAGCTGCCCCGGCGAGGTCGGCGATGGTCCGGGCCACTTTCAGGACCCTGTAGTAGGCACGCGCTGACCAGCCGAAGCGCTCGCCTGCTTCGCGCAGCAATGCTTCGCCGGCCGAGTCGGGCCGGCACACGTCATCGACTTCGCGGCCGCCCAGTTCTCGATTGGTTTTGCCCTGGCGTGCCAGTTGCCGCGCTCGCGCCGCGCTCACCCTTTCCGCTATGGCCGCGCTCGCCTCCGCGGTCACGGCCTTGCGCGCGGACAGTTCAGCGGGTGCCAGCGCGGGAATCTCGATCTGAATATCGATCCGGTCGAGCAGCGGGCCCGACAGCTTGCGCAGATAGCGTGCCGCAATCTCCGGCGTGCAGCGACAACGGCCATTGGGGTCGCCGCGCCATCCACATGGACAGGGATTCATTGCGGCAATCAACTGGCAGGCCGCCGGGAAATCCGCCTGCAACGCCGCGCGCGAAATAGTGATACGGCCCTCTTCGAGCGGTTCACGCAGCGTTTCCAGCACGTGCCGGTCGAATTCGGGCAGTTCGTCGAGAAACAGCACGCCCAGATGCGCCAACGTGATTTCGCCGGGCTGCGGCGGATTGTGCCCGCCGACCAGCGCCGCCGCGCTCGACGAGTGATGCGGCGCGCGAAACGGCCGTTGCCGCCACTGCGAGGGCGTGAAGCCTGCCCGGCTGGCAGACAGCAAGGCGGCGGAGCTGAGCGCTTCATCGTCGGTCATCGGCGGGAGCAGGCTTGGCAGGCGCGCGGCGAGCATTGACTTGCCCGCGCCGGGCGGTCCCACCATCAGCACGTGATGGCCGCCCGCGGCAGCGACCTCGAGCGCACGGCGCGCGCCGCGCTGGCCGATCACGTCGGCCATGTCCGGGACCACGGCGGGCGCGGTCCCGGCAAGGCTGGGCGCGGCGACAGGATCGAGCCTGGCGTCGGGCGCTCCGGCCAGATGGGCGCACAACGACGGCAAATCGGCGGCGCCGTAGACATCGACGCCGGGCACGAGCGCGGCTTCCGCGGCGCTGGCGGCCGGAAGATAAAGCTGCGCGGTCGGCTGAGCCGGCGTCCCGGCCGCGGACTCCTCGCTCGCGGTCATGGAGGCAGCACTTGAGGCCCCGTTGGACGCACTGCGAGGAGCGCTGTGAGACGCGCTGCTGTGAGCGGCTGCGCTGCGCGCCGTCCCGCAGGCCATCGCAAAAGCGCCGCGCATAGGCCGCAGCGCGCCGGTCAGGGACAGCTCGCCGGCAAATTCACGGTGCAGCAACGATTCCGCCGGAATCTGCCCGCTTGCCGCGAGAATGCCCAGAGCGATCGGCAGATCGAAGCGGCCAGACTCCTTCGGCAAATCAGCCGGAGCGAGGTTGACTGTGATCCGCCGGACAGGGAAGTCGAAGCTGCAATTCTGCAGCGCCGCGCGGACGCGCTCGCGGCTTTCGCGCACTTCCAGATCAGGAAGGCCGACGATGGAAAAAGAGGGTAATCCGTTCGCGAGGTGAACTTCGACGGTTACTTCAGGCGCGCGGCCAGAGGCCGGCGCGCGACTGCGCACCACGGCAAGCGACATGTTTTCTCCCGTCGGACGGCGCCAATGGCGCGCACGTCCCCTAAGACGCTGATGACGTCACGGCTCGCTTGCCAGTGATGTGCAGCACGATGCAGCTACAAGGCTGTGTGCGACGCCTTAAGGCGTTTGCGTCGTGACCGGGAGCTTCTGCTCGAGTTCGGCGACGCGGCGCTCCAGTTCTTCGAGGCGCGAGCGGGTGCGCACCAGTACTTGGGTTTGCGTGTCGAATTCCTCACGCGTGACCAGATCGAGCTTGGAAAAGCCCTGCGACAGCATGGCTTTGACGTTGCGTTCGACATCCTTGGCCGGCGAATTCTTGAACAGCTCGCTCATGCGGGCCTGGAAATCGTTAAAGACATCGTTCGGTTGTTTCATGGTGTTCCCCTTGGTGCACAAAAAATGTGCGTATTTCGTTACGTCTGTGCTTTGCCGCAGCGAATGATCGATATTGGTGCATGGGCGGCTGCCTGCCGCCGTCGCATGAGCCCGTTTGGTGCGCGGCTGTGTATCCGAAGCCTGCGAACACTCTAGCAACGATCCATGTGCCGCGCCACCGTGTCCCGTCAACGTTGGCCATCCGGCCAGGGCCGGCTGAGCCCCTTTTGAAGCGTGCTGCGGGCGACGTCTGACACAGCTGGCATGCGAGTTGCTGTTACTGCCCCGCGCGCACTGCCGGATGCGATTTACCCGGCAGCGGAACGAGACCACGCGAACGGATTATGGGTACGCAAACAGGTTACGCAACGGGTTACGCAACTTAGCGAGGGATGTCATGAAACTCATTACCGCAATCATCAAGCCGTTCAAGCTCGATGAGGCGCGCGAAGCCTTGTCGGCCATCGGCGTCTCGGGCATCACAGTGACGGAGGTCAAAGGTTTCGGCCGTCAGAAGGGCCACACGGAGCTGTATCGGGGCGCCGAATACGTGGTCGATTTCCTGCCGAAGGTGAAGATCGAGGCGGCTGTCTCGGACGACATCGTCGACCAGGCGATCGAAGCGCTCGAACGTGCAGCACGCACCGGCAAGATCGGCGACGGCAAGATTTTCGTCACGCCGATCGAGCAAGTGATTCGGATTCGCACCGGGGAGACCGGCGCGGACGCTCTGTAACACCCAAAGATAGCGACACAGATAGCGACAAGAGGAAAACGAAGATGCGCAAATTATTGATGTCCTTGCTGATGGCCGGTTCGCTGCTCGCGGGCGGTATCGGCGCCGCCCTCGCGGACGACGCTTCCGCCCCGGCAGCCGCCTCGGCAGCTGCTTCTGGTACAGC
Organism: Paraburkholderia lacunae; assembly: GCF_003353175.1. GTDB lineage: Bacteria > Pseudomonadota > Gammaproteobacteria > Burkholderiales > Burkholderiaceae > Paraburkholderia > Paraburkholderia lacunae. The sequence continues at coordinate 303,374 of NZ_QHKS01000002.1, forward strand.
GGCGAGCGCGCCGGCACCGGACGCTTCGGCGGCACCCGCTGCTGCCGCGGCTTCGGCACCGGCCGCGGACGCGTCCGCTGCACCGGCTGCCAGCGCCGCAGCCGCCCCTGATGCATCGGCCGCATCCGCTGCCGCCGCGCCGGCCGCCCCGACCGCGCCGTTCTCGGTCGATTCGTCGAAGATCAATTCGGGCGACACCGCCTGGATGCTGACCTCCACCGCGCTCGTGCTGTTCATGACGATCCCGGGTCTGGCACTGTTCTACGGCGGCATGGTCCGCAAGAAGAGCGTGCTCGCGATCCTGATGCAGAGCTTCGCGATCACCTGCCTCGTGTCGATCATCTGGGTGGTGGTGGGCTACAGCCTCGCCTTCACCCCGGGCGGTTCGTTCATCGGCGGTTTGTCACGTTTCTTCATGGCGGGCATGAACTACATCCACGGCGACAAGGCGACGACGCTGACCGTCAGCCACCTTGCACCGACGATTCCGGAAACGGTCTACTGCGTCTATCAGATGACGTTCGCGATCATTACCCCGGCACTGATCACAGGCGCGTTTGCCGATCGCATGAAGTTCTCGGCGATGCTGGTGTTCATGACGCTGTGGTCGATCATCGTCTACTCGCCGATCGCGCATATGGTCTGGGAGCCGAGCGGCTGGCTGGCTAGCGCGGGCATCCTCGACTTCGCGGGCGGCACGGTGGTGCACATCAACGCCGGTATCGCGGCGCTGGTCTGCGCTCTGGTGCTCGGCAAGCGTGTCGGCTACGGCAAGGAAGCAATGGCGCCGCACAACCTGACGCTCACGCTGATCGGTGGCGCCATGCTGTGGGTAGGCTGGTTCGGCTTCAACGCGGGTTCGGCAGTGGCGGCTGACGGCCGTGCCGGCTTCGCGATGTTCGCAACGCAAGTGGCAACCGCAGCAGCAGCACTCGCCTGGATGTTCGCTGAATGGGCCGCCAAGGGTAAGCCGTCGGTGCTCGGTATCGTGTCGGGTGCCGTGGCGGGTCTGGTGGCGATTACGCCGGCTTCGGGCTTCGTCGGTATGACGGGCTCCCTCGTGATCGGCATCGCGGCAGGCGTGATCTGCTTCTGGTCGGCTACGTGGCTCAAGCACAAGCTCGGTTACGACGACTCGCTCGACGCGTTCGGCGTGCACTGCATCGGCGGTATCGTGGGTGCGCTCCTGACCGGCGTGTTCGCGGTCAAGGACATCGGCGGCGCGGACGGCAGCATCGTTCTGCAGGCGAAGGGCGTGTTGACGACGCTGATCTACAGCGGGGTGGTGAGCTTCATCCTGCTGAAGATCATCGACATGGTGATGGGTCTGCGCGTCACGGAAGAACAGGAACGCGAAGGTCTGGACGTGACGCTGCACGGCGAACACGTCGAATAAGGATCGAATACGAGCTCCAAGGCTTGACGAATCACTGAATCAAGCGCAGCGACTTTGGCCCGCCTTTATGGCGGGCTTTTTTCTTGCGGCCTATCCTGTAAACAGGAGATTTCCCCGCCTATCATGGCGATAGCGAGAATGCATTCGTATCCGCTTGCGAATGGAGAAACCGTCCCCAAATGGGCAAAGCATTTGCTCTACAATCTTTTTTCTCCAGTCTGCGAGTGATCAATGGTTCCGCACCTAGTTACGGCGTTAAACGGCCCGCTGCTCGACCTCGAGCGGAAGATCCTCGACGCTACGCCCGCCATCGAACGCTGGTTCCGGCTCGAATGGCAGGAGCACACGCCGCCGTTCTATTGTTCCGTCGATCTGCGTAACGCGGGTTTCAAGCTCGCGCCGGTCGACACCAATCTGTTCCCCGGCGCGTTCAACAATCTGCCGCAGGAAGTGCTGCCGCTCGCCGTGCAGGCCGCGATGGCGTCGATCGAAAAGATCTGCCCGGACGCGAAGAATCTGCTGGTGATTCCCGAGCGCCATACGCGCAACGCCTTTTATCTCGAGAATGTCGCCCGGTTGGCCGCGATCATGCGCCAGGCGGGTTTGAACGTGCGTTTCGGCACGCTCGACGAAAGCATCGTCGGGCCGGTCACGATCGCGCTGTCGGACGGGCAGAAACTCGTGCTCGAACCGCTCGAGCGCTCGCAACGGCGCCTCGGTCTGAAGAACTTCGATCCTTGCTCGATTCTGCTGAACAATGACCTGTCGGGCGGCATTCCGTCCGTGCTGGAAAATCTGCACGAGCAGTATCTGCTGCCGCCGCTGCACGCGGGCTGGGCCGTGCGCCGCAAGTCGACGCACTTCTCCTGCTATGACGACGTCGCGAAAAAGTTCGCGAAGATGGTCGAGATCGATCCGTGGATGATCAATCCGTACTTCGCGCACGTTGAAGGCGTCGACTTCCGGGAACGCACCGGTGAGGAAGCACTGGCGGACGCGATCGACGGCGTGCTGAAGAAGATCGCCAGGAAGTACCGCGAGTATGGCATCTCCGAAAAACCGTATGTCGTCATCAAGTCCGATGCGGGCACCTACGGTATGGGCGTGATGACCGTGCACGACGCGTCGGAAGTGGCCGCGCTCACCAAGCGCGAACGCGCCAAGATGGCGGCCACCAAAGACGGCCTCGAAGTGCATGACGTGATCGTGCAGGAAGGCGTGTACACCTTCGAGCGCATCGGCGAAGAAGTTGCCGAGCCGGTCGTGTATATGATCGACCGTTACGTGGTCGGCGGTTTTTATCGCGTGCACGGCAGCCGCGAGCGCGATCAGAATCTCAACGCGCCCGGCATGCACTTCGTGCCGCTCGGCTTCGAGCATACGGCGCTGCCCGATGCGCACGCGAAGCCCGGCGCGGCGCCGCCGAACCGCTTCTACATGTATGGCGTGGTGGCGCGGCTGGGGTTGCTGGCTGCATCGGTCGAACTGGAAAAGACCGATCCGGAAGCGATTCAGGTCTGAATTCCGCAAACGGATCGACGGCGGCCTGGGTGCCGCCGTCACCGCCGCCGCTGTGGGCACGGTCCACACCGTCTATATTTACGATCAATGCCAGGCCCATCAGGGCGCACCGGGACCTTCATGGATATTCTTTTCATCGCCGATCCGCTCACGCAGTTCAAGATTTACAAAGACTCGACTTACGCGATGATGGCCGAGGCCGCGCGCCGTGGTCACACGCTGTACACGTGCCAGCCGAAGCATCTGGCGTGGACGGGCGGCGACGTCGAGGCGAACGTGCAGCGCTTTGCGATCGTTGGCGACGGAGTGGATCTGCATCGCGACACCTGGTACGCGGCCGAAGCGGCCACGCCGCGAACGCTGAAGAGCTTCAGCGCGGTGGTGATGCGCAAAGACCCGCCGTTCGATATGGAATACGTGACGTCGACGTGGCTGCTGGAACTCGCTGAACGCGGCGGCGCGCGCATCTTCAACAAGCCGCAGGCGATTCGCGATCACTCGGAAAAGCTGGCGATCGGCGAGTTCGCGCAGTTCGTCGCGCCCACGCTGGTCACGCGCGACGCCACCCGTCTGCGCGCGTTTCATGAGGAACACGGCGACGTGATCCTCAAGCCGCTCGACGGCATGGGCGGTATGGGCGTGTTCCGCGTGAAGGCCGACGGCATGAATCTCGGCTCGATCATCGAAATGCTGAGCCACGACGGCGCGCGTTCCGTGATGGCGCAGAAATTCATCCCCGACATCAAGGACGGCGATAAACGCATTCTGCTGATCGGCGGCGAGGCGGTGCCGTATTCACTCGCGCGCATTCCTCAGGGCAATGAAGTGCGCGGCAATCTGGCGGCAGGGGGCTTGGGCGTGGCGCGCCCGCTCACTGAACACGACCGCAAGATCGCCGACACGCTCGCGCCGGTGCTGGCTGCGCGCGGCCTGCTGCTGGTCGGTCTGGATGCGATCGGCGACTGGCTCACGGAAGTCAACGTGACGAGCCCGACCTGCTTCCGCGAAATCATGGATCAGACCGGTTTCGACGTTGCAGCGATGTTCATCGGCGCGCTGGAGCGCGCGGCAGGTTGAAAGCGCTCTTCTTGAACGGCCGCCGTCGCCCCCAAACTGGGTAGTGAATCCGCATCGAGCGAAACGACGGCTTTGGCGCAAAATGGGCCTGCTACAATGCCCGCTCTTGCGATCCAAGCCTGTCCAAGCCGATTGGACGGTGTCCCCAGGACGCCACGGGCATGGATCGCGGACAGTGAGCGAGTCGTTGTCCGCGGTGCTTCAGGCGCTGCGGGCCGCTCGTCAAATGGTGCGTTCCGGCCCTCACGACCCACGGCCGGTCGAGGGCGCTTACGAACCGGGTAGTGTGTCCCGGTCCACGGTTCGGGGCCGTTTTTTTGCAGCAAGGCTGACATGGCAGGCATTCTGATCATTGCGCACGCTCCGTTCGCCAGCGCGTTGCGCGATTGCATTTCGCACATCTATGGCGGCTTGCCGGCTCGCATCGGCGTTATCGACGTATCGCCGGATTGCGATCCCGCCCAAATGGTCGCGTTTGCGCACGCTGAAATCGAGCGGCTCAAGGAAGAAAACGGCGCGCTTGTGCTCACCGATATGTTCGGTGCGACGCCGGCGAATATCGCCGGGCGCCTCGCTTCAGTGCCGAATGTGCGCGTGCTGTGCGGCGTCAATTTGCCGATGCTGGTGCGCGCGGTCTGTTACCGCGCCACGCCGCTCGACACGCTGGCCGACAAGGCGCTCGCCGGCGCCACCAAAGGCGTGCAGGCAATCGGACCCGCCACGGCGGTGCCGGATGCGCCGACAGCCTGTTCCAGCGACTGTTTGCCGGCCTTGCCGACTGAGGCCGTTTTGACGCAGAAGGCCGGCCCGACCGGGTTGTAAGCGGATCGCCGGCTTCGGACAATTTGCAGTTTCACCCTTCACAACAACACTTACCCGCGCTTCGGACCATCACATGCTGCAACAGGAAACGACTATCGTGAACAAGCTGGGGCTGCACGCGCGCGCGTCGGCCAAGTTGACGCAACTCGCGGGCAACTATCAGGCGGAAATCTGGATGAGCCGCAACGGTCGCCGCATCAACGCCAAGAGCATCATGGGCGTGATGATGCTGGCAGCGGGCATCGGCAGCACCGTTGTGATCGAAACGGAAGGCGCCGACGAAAAAGAAGCGATGGACGCATTGTTGAAACTGATTGCCGATAAATTCGGCGAGGGTCAATGAGTTCGCGTGTTCACGTTGCTTTGAGCAAAACGCCGCGGCTGTCCGCGGCGTTTTTTTTAGCGCGTGACAATGGCGGTATTGGCAGATGATTTGGCGCCGCGGGCGAGCATCGCTTACGGCAATTCGTGTTGCGCTGCACATAGCGCGGTCGTACGTGGAGCGGGCACGGAATTTATAATGGCCAAGAGAGTCTGAGAGCACTGCAGCGGTTTGCCGCGGCATCACACAACTAGAGGAGGTGCGCGTGTCATTCACGCTGCATGGAATTCCCGTGTCACGCGGTATCGCCATCGGGCGGGCTTATCTGATCGCCCCGGCTGCACTTGACGTAGACCACTATCTGATCGAACCCACCCAGATCGAAGGGGAGGTCGAGCGTTTCCGCTCGGCCCAGCAACTCGTGCATCAGGAGCTCGACGCGCTGCGCGCCGATCTCGCGGCAGACGCGCCCAGCGAAATGGGTGCGTTCATCAATGTTCATTCAATGATCCTGAACGATGCGATGCTCGTGCAGGAAACCATCGATCTGATCCGTACACGCCGCTACAACGTCGAGTGGGCGCTGACCGAACAACTCGAGCGCCTGTCGCGCCATTTCGACGATATCGAAGACGAATACCTGCGCGAGCGCAAAGCCGACATCGAGCAGGTGGTCGAGCGCGTGCTGAAGGCACTCGCCGGTGCGTCGGCGGCGCTGGTGGACGGCGTGCACGGCGCCTGCGACGAGATGATCGTGGTCGCGCATGACATCGCGCCGGCCGACATGATGCAGTTCAAGACGCAAACGTTTCAGGGCTTCGTCACGGATCTCGGCGGGCGCACTTCGCATACGGCGATCGTCGCGCGCAGTCTCGGCATTCCGGCCGCGGTTGGCGTGCAGCATGCGAGCCAGCTGATCCGGCAGGACGACCTGATCATCGTCGACGGCGATCATGGCATCGTGATCGTCGATCCCGCCCCGATCGTTCTCGAAGAATATTCGTACCGTCAAAGCGAAAAAGCGCTCGAGCAGCGCAAGCTCCAGCGCCTGAAATTTTCGCCGACGCAAACGCTGTGCGGTACACGCATCGAGCTGTGCGCGAACATCGAATTGCCGGACGACGCACGCGCGGCGGTCGACGCCGGCGCGACCGGCGTCGGCCTGTTTCGCACCGAGTTCCTGTTCATGAATCACAAGGACCGGTTGCCCGAAGAGGAAGAGCAGTTCGGCGCGTACCGGCGCGCCGTCGAGTTAATGAACGGCCTGCCGGTGACGATCCGCACGATCGACGTCGGCGCCGACAAGCCGCTCGATTCGATGGGCGGGGGCGACGGTTACGAAACCGCCTCCAATCCCGCCTTGGGCCTGCGGGCGATTCGCTGGAGCCTGTCGGAGCCGCAGATGTTCCTGACGCAACTGCGGGCGATTCTGCGCGCGTCGGCGTTTGGCAAGGTGAAGATTCTGATTCCGATGCTCGCCCACGCGCAGGAGATCGACCAGACGCTCGATCTGATTCGCGAAGCCAAGCGTCAGCTGGACGACGCAGGCATCGCCTACGATCCGAACGTGCAGGTCGGCGCGATGATCGAGATTCCGGCCGCAGCGATCGCGCTGCCGCTGTTTTTGAAGCGGCTCGATTTCCTGTCGATCGGCACGAACGATCTGATCCAGTACACGCTGGCGATCGACCGCGCGGATAATTCGGTCGCGCATTTGTACGACCCGCTGCATCCGGCGGTGCTGCATCTGATCGCATTCACGCTGCGCGAAGCGAAGCGGGCAGGCGTGCCGGTGTCGGTGTGCGGCGAAATGGCGGGCGATCCGGCGTTGACGCGTCTCCTGCTCGGCATGGGTCTCACCGAGTTTTCAATGCACCCGAGCCAGTTGCTGGTGGTCAAGCAGGAAATCCTGCGCTCGCATCTGAAGACGCTGGAGAAGCCGGTGGCCGACGTGCTGGCATCGTTCGAACCGGAAGAAGTCCAAGCGGCGCTCAAGCGCGTGGCGCTGGCTTAAGCGGTGCCGCGAAGGAAGCGTCGCGCGGTCGCGACGCTTCCTTCAGGTTCTGTCAATTTCATTCAGCCCGGATGCTTCTCGCCACATACCGGACAGTCCGGCTGGCGCGCGATGCGCATCGTGTTCCATTCCATCCGCAGCGAATCGAGCATCATCAGGCGGCCCACCAGCGGCGTGCCGATTCCCCCGATCACGCGTAGCGCCTCGGCGGCCTGCATCGAACCGATGATGCCGACCGTCGGCGCGAACACACCCATCGTCGAGCACGCGACTTCCTCGAACGGCTGGTCTTCGGGAAACACGCACGCGTAGCAGGGCGACGATTCCTCGCGGAAATCGAAGGTGCTGATCTGGCCGTCGAAGCGCAATGCCGCGCCGGACACCAGCGGCACTCCGTGCTTCACGCAAGCGCGGTTGATCGCGTGGCGGGTCGCGAAGTTGTCGGTGCAATCGAGCACGACGCCGGCGTGCGGCACTTCCCGGTCGAGCCACGCATCGTCGACGCGTTCGGCCACCGCGTTCACCACCACCTCAGGGTTGAGCCGTGCGATCGCGTCGCGCCCGGACTCGACCTTCTTACGCCCGACCGAGGCGGTCACATGCAGAATCTGCCGCTGCAGATTGGTCAGATCGACCGTATCGGCATCGACCAGCGTCAGACGGCCGACACCCGCGGCCGCCAGATACATCGCGGCCGGCGAACCCAGCCCGCCCGCGCCGACAACGATCGCGTGCGCATCGAGAAAACGCTGCTGCGCCTCGATGCCGATTTCGTCGACGAGGATGTGGCGGGAATAGCGGAGGAGTTGATCGTCGTTCATGGCGGGCGCGTGAAGTGAATCGCGCGATGGGATGCGAGGCCGATGGCCTGCGGCGCGCGTTGTCGTGGTGGTTATTCTAATCGCGCGGGGAGCGTGTCTTCGCAGCATAGGGCGCTGCGAAGACACGTGAGACGGATGCTTACTTGGACGGGCCAGGCGCCGCAGCGCCTGCCGGCACCGACGCGCCGGGCACCGGTTGTGTCGCCTTTACCGCTACCGGCGCGGAGGCCGACGTAGCCGGCTTGTTCTGCGCCAGACGCCGCTCGGTCAACGACTTCGATTCCATCACCGGCTTGCCTTCCAGCTTGTTCAGCGCCTGTTGCAGCATGAAATCGTCGGTTGAACCGAATTCCACCGGCTTGCGCTCACGATCCTTCTGGCGCTGTTCCGGCGTCTTCTTGTCGTTCTGCTCTTCAAGCTGACGCAGCTGGTCCATGCGCTCCTGTTCGCGCTGTTCCGCCTCCTTCTTCTCGTTCGGGTCCTGCGTGTTCGCAAGGTGATTCGAGTAGTCGACTTCGCGGGTGACCAGTGCGTCGTCCGGATCGCCCTCCACGTATTGATCCACCGCGATGTCAGGACGGATGCCCTTGTTCTGGATCGAACGGCCGCTCGGCGTGTAGTAGTACGCCGTGGTCAGACGCAGCGCGGTCTCCGCCGTCATGGGCCGGACGGTCTGCACCGAGCCCTTGCCGAACGTGGTCTTGCCGACGATCAGCGCACGATGCTGATCCTGCAGCGCGCCCGCGACGATTTCCGAAGCCGACGCCGAATAGGCATTGGTCAGCACGATCATCGGCACCGTCTTGAAGATCGGCGCTTCATCCTTCAACGGATCGCCGTCGAAAGATTGCAGACGGTAGTTGTCGTACGTATCGCGATAAACCTGCTTCGAATCCGGGATCTGACCGTTGGTCGATACCACCACCGAGTTAGGCGGCAGGAACGCGCCCGCGACGCCGACCGCGCTTTGCAGCAGGCCGCCGCCGTTATTGCGCAGGTCGAGCACGAGGCCCTTCAGGTTCGGCTGTTGGCGCGCAATGTCTTGCAGTTTCGCGGCCAGATCAGGCGTGGTGCGCTCCTGGAAGCTGGTGATGCGCACGTAGGCGTAGCCCGGCGCGAGAATCTTCATCTTGACCGACTGGACCTTGATGATCGCGCGCGTGACCGTGAGCGGGAACGTGCGGTCGTCGGTCTTGCGGAAGATGGTGAGCGTGACCTTGGTGCCCGGTTCGCCGCGCATCTGCTTGACCGCCTGGTCGAGCGTCATGCCACGCACGGGTTTGTCGTTGATGCGGGTGATCAGGTCGCCCGGACGGATGCCGGCGCGGAACGCCGGGGTGTCTTCAATCGGCGAGATCACCTTGATCAGGCCGTCTTCAGACGAAATTTCGATTCCCAAGCCCGCGAAGCGGCCCTTGGTCTGCTCCTGCAGTTCTTCGTAATCGGTCTTGTCGAGGTACGAAGAGTGCGGGTCGAGGCTCGACACCATGCCCTTGATCGCGGCGGTGAGCAGCTTTTTATCGTCGACCGGTTCGACGTACTCATGCTTGATTTGACCGAAGACTTCGGCGAAGAGCCGGAGCTGGTCCAGCGGCAGCGGCGCGGCCGTAGCGCTGGCGGGTTGCTGGGCCGAGGCGGAAAGTTGCAGCGTGGCAAATGCGCCGGTAGCAAGGCCCGCGGCGATCAGGCCGATGTTTTTCAGGTTCTTTCGCATAGAGTCTGTTGCGGTCGGAAGCGCGTGGCAGCGTCGATAGAGATGGGGACGGACAAGTATAACTGCACACCCGCCCAGGCAGTGCGTGACGCAGGTAATCGTGATTCGACAGCGCCGGTCGGGTCCGGTTCGGGAGATCGGAGCCGCGCCGCTGCGCATCTCACGCAGCGGCCGCGGCGATCTGGCGGAATCAGCCCGCCTTGCCCTGGCTTGCGACGGCGGCTTGCGCCTTCGCGATCGCTTCCTGGTCGCCCAGATAGTAGTGCTTGATCGGTTTCAGGCTGTCGTCGAGTTCATAGACGAGCGGCACGCCGTTCGGAATGTTCAGGCCGACGATGTCGTCGTCCGAAATATTGTCGAGATACTTCACCAGCGCGCGGATGGAGTTGCCGTGCGCGGCGATCACCACCTTGCGGCCCGCCTTGATGGCCGGCGCGATCGACTCGTTCCACAAAGGCAGCACGCGCGCGACGGTGTCCTTCAGGCACTCGGTGAGCGGGAGCTGCTCGCGAGGCACCTTGGCGTAGCGCGGATCGTTGAACGGAGCGCGGTCGTCGGACGGGTCCAGCGCCGGCGGCGGCGTGTCGTAGCTGCGGCGCCAGACCAACACCTGTTCGTCGCCGAATTTGGCGGCGGTTTCCGCTTTGTTCAGGCCCGACAGCCCGCCGTAGTGGCGCTCGTTCAGACGCCATGAATGCACGACGGGGAGATACATCTGGTCCATCTGGTCCTGCACGTGCCACAAGGTGCGGATCGCGCGCTTGAGCACCGACGTGTAGGCAATGTCGAACGTGTAGCCGGATTCCTTGAGCAGCAGGCCCGCTTGCTGCGCTTCACGGTTGCCCTGCTCGGTCAGGTCGACGTCGACCCAGCCCGTGAAGCGGTTTTCCTTGTTCCACGTCGATTCGCCGTGGCGGATGAGAACGAGTTTGTACATGAGATTGCCGGTCGGTAGTAAGGAAGCGGTAAAGCGCTGCGAGGCCCGTCTCGAGGAGGGCCGCCATCGCGTCAGAGGGTTATTTTATAATGGGTGGATTGCCCTTTTCGATTTCTCTCTTTTTCGGCGGATTTTCCGTGAAGTTTTTCACTGATTACACAAACCTTGTACTGATCGCGATCGTCCTCATCTCCGGTGGGTTGCTGCTGTGGCCGACGATCAGCCGGCGCGGCCGTGGCGGCCTGTCGGCCGCTGAAGCCACCCAACTGATCAACCGTCGCAATGCGGCGGTCATCGACCTGCGTCCGTCGGCTGATTTTGCCAAGGGTCATCTGCCCGCGGCACGGCACCTTGAATTTGCTGAGCTGCAGGCAAAAGTCGCGCAACTCGTGAAGAACAAGAGCAACCCGGTGCTGCTGGTGTGCCAGACCGGCCAGCAGTCGAACAAGGCGGCGCGTATCGTGCAAGATGCCGGGTACGCCGAAGTCCACGTTCTCGAAGGCGGTGTCGACGCCTGGCAGAAAGCCGGCATGCCGGTTGTGAAACAAGGAGCAGCGAAGTGAACAAAGTGATCATGTACAGCACCCAGGTGTGTCCGTATTGCCAGATGGCCGAACGTCTTTTAAAGTCGCGCGGCGTCGAGCAGGTCGAAAAGGTACTGATCGACAAGGACCCGACCCGTCGCTCGGAGATGATGACGCGAACCGGCCGTCGTACGGTGCCGCAGGTGTTCATCGGCGAGACGCACGTCGGCGGGTACGATGATCTGTCCGCGCTCGATCGCGCGGGCGGTTTGATGCCGCTGCTCGAAGCTGCTGCCTGAAGCCGCCTGAGTTTGCGCGCCGGCCGGCGCGAGAGTCGGGTGGGACGAAACAAGCCGGCGCATCGCCGTCCCCACAAGGGCGGCGATGCGGCTCAACGATCTGGCGGCCCGTGGCTGAATGGGCCGCCGCCATGTGTATAAATCAGGGAATCATCCAATCATGTCCGACGAGAATAACCAGCCGTTCTTCAACATCCAGCGCATCTACCTGAAGGACATGTCGCTCGAACAGCCGAACTCGCCGGCTATCTTCCTCGAGCAGGAAATGCCGTCGGTCGAAGTCGAAGTCGACGTGAAGGCCGAGCGCCTCGCCGACACCGTGTTCGAAATACTCGTCACGGGCACCGTGACGGCCAAGGTGTCGGACAAGGTCGCGTTCCTGATCGAAGCCAAGCAAGCCGGCATTTTCGACATTCGCAACATCCCGGCTGAGCAGATCGATCCGCTGGTCGGCATTGCTTGCCCGACGATCCTGTTCCCGTACCTGCGCTCGAACATCGCCGATGCGATCACCCGCGCCGGTTTCCCGCCGATCCACCTCGCCGAAATCAACTTCCAGGCCCTGTACGAGCAACGTCTCGCGCAGATGGGCAGCCAGGACGGCGCGGCGCAAAACGGCGTCACGCATTAACGCGTCGCAGGCAGTGCCGGCTATGAAGGTTGCTGTTCTCGGCGCCGGCGCATGGGGCACAGCCCTCGCCGGCCATCTGGCGGTACCGCACGACACGGTGTTGTGGGCGCGGGAACCCGCGCTCGTGGCCGATCTTTCCGCTTCGCACGAAAACGCCCGCTATCTGGCGGGCGTTGCTTTGCCTGCGGCGCTTCGCTATGAAGCGGACTTGAGCGCGGCGCTCGACCACGCGCTTGCCGACGACGCCCTGTGCGTCGTGGCAACGCCCGTGGCCGGCCTGCGCGGTCTGTTTCGGGCGATGCACGACGCGGGCAAAGTGCCGGCGCATGTGGTGTGGCTGTGCAAAGGTTTCGAAGCCGATTCGCAACTGTTGCCGCATCAGGTGGTCGCCGCCGAACTGCCGGGGCACGGCAGCAACGGTGTGCTGTCCGGTCCGAGCTTCGCGCGCGAAGTGGGGCAGGGGCTGCCGGTGGCGTTGACCATCGCGAGTGCGTCGGCGGCTTGCCGCGAGCGCACGGTCGCTGCGTTCCATCATGGCGCCATGCGCATCTATACCGGCGACGACGTCGTCGGCGTGGAAGTCGGCGGCGCGGTGAAGAACGTGCTGGCGATCGCGACGGGCATTGCCGACGGCCTCGGCCTCGGTCTGAATGCGCGCGCTGCGCTGATCACGCGCGGCCTGGCTGAAATGTCGCGTCTCGGCGTGACGCTCGGCGGTCGGGCGGAAACGTTCACCGGTTTGACCGGCCTCGGCGACCTGATTCTGACCGCGACGGGCGATCTGTCGCGCAATCGCACGGTCGGCGTGCAACTCGCCGCCGGCCGCACGCTTGACGATATTCTTGGCGGTCTCGGTCACGTGGCCGAAGGGGTGCGTTGTGCAGAAGCCGTCCTGGCGATCGCGCGCGCGCACGCGATCGAGATGCCGATCACGCAAGCGGTCTGTGCTGTGCTGTTCGACGGCGTGGCACCGCGTGACGCCGTCAGCGCCCTGCTGCGGCGCGATTCGAAAGCCGAATAAGTCCCATCTTTCAGCCGTTTGGCGCGCAAGCTCGCTGAACGGCTGCCTGCCATCGCCGTCCACGTTTTATCGACGCTTCGGACTAGCGAGGTTCCCATCCTCATTTTCAATGGTTGCACGTTAGCGGCGTGCATGGTGTTCGCCTGTTTCGTCGACGCCATGCACGCGCGCTACGAAGCCGAGTTGAAGCGCCGTCAGACGCCCCCTTCGAAGCCGGTCTGACGCCACGCTTCGAACACCACGATTGCGACCGTGTTCGACAGATTCAGGCTGCGGTTGTCCGGCCGCATCGGCAGACGCACCCGCTGTTCGTTGGCGAATTGATCGAGCACCGCGTCGGGCAGGCCGCGCGTTTCGGCGCCGAACACGAACCAGTCGCCGGCTTGAAATGCGTGCTCATGAAAGCGGCCCGAGCCGCGCGTGGTGAACGCGAACATGCGCGCCGGATCGGGCGCTTCGCTCGCGATGAACGCTGCCCAATCGGCGTGCACGTTCATCCGCGCATACTCGTGATAGTCGAGGCCGGCGCGGCGCAATTTGGCGTCGTCGAGTGGAAAGCCGAGCGGCTCGATCAGATGCAGCCGCGCGCCCGTGTTGGCGCACAGGCGGATGACGTTGCCGGTGTTCGGGGGAATTTCCGGTTCGACGAGAACGACATTGAACATGATGGGATCAGGTTGAGACTAGTTTTTCGGCGTGCGCAGCACGACGAAGTTGGTGACGCGCCGCGCACCGGCGGCCTTCAGCGTGCGCGCCAGCGCTTCGAGCGTCGCACCGGTCGTCATCACATCGTCGACGATGCCGACGTGCAGACCCTGTACCGGTTTCGCGACCAGGAACGCGCGGCCTACATTGAGCCGGCGCGCATCGAGGTCGAGCCGCGATTGCGGCGCGGTGTGGACAGTCCGATGCAGCAGGGTTGCGTCGCTGCGCACGTTTAGCGCGCGGGCCAGCGGTTTGGCAATTTGCCACGCCTGGTTGTAGCCGCGTTCGGCCAGCCGCTTGCTGGCGAGCGGCACGGGCGAGATCACGTCAGGCCATTCCGATGCATCGGCCTGCGAGTCTTCGGCGAGACATGCGAGCCGTTGCGCAAATTCGTGCGCCAGCATGAGCCGCGCGCGAAATTTCAGGCCGAGCGCGAGCGCGTCGAGCGGCGCGCGGTAGTCGGCGAGCGCGAAGGTCGCGTCGAACGGCGGCGGCTCGCCGACGCAATCCGCGCAGCGATAGTGCGCGCGACCCGCGCGCTGCGTGCCGGGCAATGGAGCGGCGCATGCCGTGCAGCGCAACCTGCCTTCATTCCAGTACGCTTCGTCGCAACCGGCGCACAGCGTCTTGTGCGACAAATTGCCGCACAGTGCGCACAGGTTCGGCAGCACGGCGTGCACGACGTGTGGCCATGCCGAATGCAAGCCGCGCACAAAACGCGTGCACCGGCTAACGGAGGACGAAGAAAATGCTCGAAATGACATGATCGGACCGCCCGCGAAGGCCTTTCACACTGAAGGGACGGAAGCGAGCGAGTATACTTCGGGCTCTTCGCCAGTACGACACCCATGTCCCCATCTCCCGCTCAATCTGGCCGTCCGGCCTATGATTCCCGGCGCCTCAGGCGAATTTTCGATCGCCGTTCAGCGACCTTCGACGAAGTCGCGTTCCTGCCGCGCGAAATCGCGCAACGCATGCGCGAGCGTCTCGATTACATCAAGGTCGCGCCGTCGAGCGTGCTCGACGCGGGCTGCGGCATGGGCGAAGACATTCCCGCGTTGCGCGAGCGCTTCCCCGAGGCGCCGGTGTTCGGCACCGATCTGTCGCATGGGATGCTCGCGCGTGCGCTGCGCCACGACGCCGGCGACACGAGCTGGCGGCGCTTTCTGCCCGCAACGCTCGGCAAGGCGCTTGGCGCGCGCGGTCCTCGGTTTGCGCAGGCCGACTTCTCTGCGCTGCCGTTCGCGGCCGGCGCCTTCGAATTCGTCTGGTCCAATCTCGCACTGCACTGGCACTCGCGGCCGGACCTCGTATTTCCCGAGTGGCAGCGGGTATTGAAAGTGAACGGCCTGCTGATGTTCAGCACGCTCGGTCCCGATTCGCTGAAGGAATTGCGCGGCGCGTACGCCGAGGTCGAGGCGGCGCACGGCGTGAGTTCGCGCGCGCATGTGATTGACTTCGTCGACATGCATGATCTTGGCGACATGCTGGTCGAAAGCGGCTTCGAGATTCCCGTGATGGATCAGGAAACGCTGACTATTACTTATAAGTCGCCCGAGTCGCTGCTCGCGGACGTGCGCCGTTGGGGCGCCTATCCGTTCGAGCGCGCGGCGTCGTCGAATCCAGCTGCGCGCCGGCTGCACAAGGCTTTGCTGGCGGCGCTCGAAGCCCGCCGGCGCGTCGACGGTACGATCGCGCTGACCTTCGAGGTGATCTACGGACACGCATGGAAAGCCGTGCCGCGCACCACGGCGGAAGGTCATGGGATCGTGCGGATCGAGGACATCGGACGAGGTTCGCCGAAGAATCGTTGAAGCGGTAAAGAGGACGTCTGTTATGTCTGAAATTACCGCTTCAAAAGACGCCCAGATGGTGTGTCAAAACGGCGCGGAGGCTTGTCGCGCCTGGCTTGTGAGCCGATAGAGGCTTGCTTGTGGATGCTATGGATCACGCCTATAATGCGTCAGTTTGTCGCCTGAAGTTCCCACATTTGGGGCGGCAGGCCCGAGGCGCGGGGCTGCAACATGAGGTGGCGCGGCGGTGATGGAAGGCCGCGAGCGGCGATTCGCGGGAGGCAGCGATGGATGCATCAGATCTGCTGGCGGATTCTGACCCAGTCCTCAAAGACTGGATGATGAAACGCAACTGTTCGATATCGCCGCGGCAGTTCGTATGTTTCTACGTGTCGCTTGCATTGTTCTCGCTGGCAATTGCTTTCATGCTGGTTCTGGTCGGCGCCTGGCTGGTGTTGCCGTTCACCGGTATTGAATTGCTGGCGGTGGGTATCGCATTTGCCATATATGCGCGCCATGCTGTCGATTACGAGCGCATCCGGCTGTTTCAGAACCGGCTCGTCATCGAGCAGGTCAGCGCGGAGCAGCTCACGCAGTTCGAATTCAATCCGCGCTGGGTGCGGATCGAGGCGGGCGCAACGCCGCGTGACCAGATCAAACTGGTCTCGCGCGGCCAGACGATCATGATCGGGCAACATCTCGCGCAGTATCGGCGCGCGCAGTTCGCAGGCGAATTGCGTATGTGGCTCACGCGTTGTTAGATGCGTGAAGGCGCGCGGCGTTCACGGGGAGCGCGTGGCAACCTGCCAGAGGGGTCGAGGGTTTGAATGGAAAATTTGGGTAAGGAAGCTATGAAAACAATCAAGCGAGCCCTCATGGGCGTGCTGGCGATGAGCGGTGTGCTTTTCGCCGGTGCAGCCCTGGCAGTGGGCGATGTTCCGGGCGGTCCCGCCGTCAACGAGATCAATCTCCAGCCGCCTGTGACGAAAATCGCTGAGGAGCTCTACAGCCTTCACACGTTCATGCTGATTCTTTGCACGGTGATCTTCATCGGCGTGTTCGCTGTGATGTTCTATTCGATCTTTGCCCACCGCAAATCGAAAGGTCACCAGGCTGCTAATTTTCACGAAAGCACCACCGTCGAAATCATCTGGACGATCGTGCCGTTCGTCATCGTCGTGCTGATGGCGCTCCCAGCCACCAAGACCGTCGTCGCGATGAAGGACACCACCAATGCCGACGTCACCATCAAGGTCACCGGCTATCAGTGGAAATGGGGTTACGACTACGTGAAGGGTCCGGGCGAGGGCATCAGCTTCCTGTCCACGCTGGCCACGCCGCGTGCGGAAACCGACGGCCGTCAGCCGATTTCCACCACGTATCTGCAGGAAGTCGACAATCCGCTCGTCGTCCCGGTCGACAAGAAAATCCGCATCATCACCACCGCGAACGACGTGGTCCACTCCTGGTACGTGCCGGCTTTCGGCGTAAAGCAGGATGCGATTCCGGGCTTCGTGCGCGACACGTGGTTCAAGGCTGAAAAGGTCGGCACGTTCCGCGGCTTCTGTACCGAACTGTGCGGCAAGGAACACGCGTTCATGCCGGTGGTAGTCGAGGTGCTGTCCGCTGACGACTACGCGAAGTGGGTCGACACGGAGAAGAAGAAACTGGCCGCCGGCCAGGACGATCCGAACAAGACCTACACGCTCGCCGAGTTGACGGAGCGCGGCGGCAAGGTGTACGCCGCCAACTGCGCGGTCTGCCACCAGCCCACCGGCAAGGGCGCAGGCGCCTTCCCGGCGATCGACGGCAGCAAGATCGCCAACGGCTCGCTCGCCGAGCACGTGAGCCTCGTGCTGAAGGGCAAGAACGCGATGCCTTCGTGGGCGCCGACCTTGAACGACGTCGAAATCGCCTCGGTCATCACATTCGAACGTAATTCGTGGGGCAACCATACCGGCGACCTTCTCCAGCCGAAACAGGTTGCGGACGCCCGTAACGGCAAGCTGCCGGAAGGCGGCAACCATCTGGCCGAAGCAGGCGCAGCGGCAAGCGGCGCGGAAGCGGCGGCTTCGGGCGCCTCGGGCGCCGAAGCGGCTGCGGCCGGTTCGGAGAGCGCGGCAGCGTCGCAGGCAGCGCTGCCGGCAAACGTCTACTTCGAGATCGGCAAGAGCGCGCTGCCGGCCGACGCGAAAGCGGCGGTCGACGCGGCCGCGGCCTACGCGAAGGCGCATCCGGACGCGAAGTTCGCACTGTCGGGTTTCACCGACGTCACCGGTTCGGCCGACGCCAATGCGAAGCTTGCGAAGAGCCGCGCTGAAGCCGTGCGCGACGCGTTGAAAGCAGCCGGCATCGCCGAAGACCACATCATTTTGAAGAAGCCGGAAACGATCACGGGCGGCAGCGACGCGAAAGAAGCCCGGCGTGTTCAGATCAGCCCGGCCGCCTGACGTGTTCATGGTCAGCACCGCAGAATTCGCTTTAGGAGATTGTCATGTCTAGCATCGGACACGATGTAGTCGCGGGCCACGAGCACGTGCACGGCGACCATGCCCACGAAACGCCGCATGGCTGGCGCCGTTGGCTGTTCGCAACCAATCACAAGGACATCGGTACGCTGTACCTGATCTTCTCGTTCGTCATGTTCCTCTCCGGGGGCGTGATGGCGCTGATGATCCGCGCCGAGCTGTTCGAGCCGGGTCTGCAGATCATGCGTCCCGAGTTCTTCAACCAGTTGACCACCATGCACGGCCTGATCATGGTGTTCGGCGCGATCATGCCGGCGTTCGTCGGCTTCGCGAACTGGATGGTGCCGCTGCAGATCGGCGCATCGGACATGGCTTTCGCGCGGATGAACAACTTCAGCTTCTGGCTGCTGCCGGTTGCTGCCGTTCTTCTGGTCGGTTCGTTCTTCTCGCCGGGCGGCGCGACCGCCGCAGGCTGGACGCTGTACGCGCCGCTCTCCACGCAGATGGGCCCAGGCATGGACTTCGCGATTTTCGCGGTCCACTTGATGGGCGCGTCGTCGATCATGGGCGGGATCAACATCGTCGTGACGATCCTGAACATGCGCGCACCCGGCCTCACGCTGATGAAGATGCCGATGTTCGTCTGGACGTGGCTGATCACCGCGTACCTGCTGATCGCCGTGATGCCGGTTCTGGCAGGCGCGATCACCATGGTGCTGTTCGACCGCCACTTCGGCACGTCGTTCTTCAACGCGGCAGGCGGCGGCGACCCGGTGATGTACCAGCATATCTTCTGGTTCTTCGGTCACCCCGAGGTGTACATCATGATCTTGCCGGCGTTCGGGATCGTGTCCCAGGTGATCCCGGCGTTCTCGCGCAAGCCGCTGTTCGGCTATAGCTCGATGGTGTATGCAACCTCGTCGATCGCGATTCTGTCGTTCATGGTCTGGGCGCACCACATGTTCGCCACCGGCATGCCGGTGACCGGCCAGCTGTTCTTCATGTACGCGACGATGCTGATCGCGGTGCCGACGGGCGTGAAGGTGTTCAACTGGGTCGCGACGATGTGGCGCGGTTCGCTGTCGTTCGAAACGCCGATGCTATTCGCTGTCGGCTTCCTGCTGGTGTTCACGTTCGGCGGTCTGTCGGGCCTGATGCTCGCCATGGCGCCGCTCGACATCCAGTATCACGGTACCTATTTCGTGGTGGCGCACTTCCATTACGTGCTGGTGGCGGGTTCGCTGTTCGCGCTGTTCTCCGGGTGGTACTACTGGGCGCCGAAGTGGACCGGCTGGATGTACAACGAAACGCGCGGCAAGATCCACTTCTGGGCGTCGATGTTCTTTTTCAACCTTGCGTTCCTGCCGATGCACTTCGTCGGTCTCGCAGGCATGCCGCGTCGTTACGCTGACTATCCGGCGCAGTTCACCGACTGGAACCAGGTCATCTCGATCGGTGCATTCGGCTTCGGTCTGGCACAGGTCTACTTCCTGTTCGCAGTCGCGCTGCCGGCATACCGCGGCGGCGGCGAGCTTGAAAAGGCCGGCGACAAGCCGTGGGACGGCGCAACGGGCCTCGAATGGACCGTGCCGAGCCCGGCTCCGTTCCACACGTTCGAAAACCCGCCGACAGTCGAGTAATCGGCCTTCAGCAAAGGTGACGGTTCCAGCGGCGGCGCAAGTAGGTGTTGCAGCCGCGGGAACCGGGCAGTCGCCCAGGCGGCCGCTGCAAAACGGTAGTCACGAAAGTATTCAGAAAGTCGAGCATGACGCGCAATCCACAGGAAAGACGTACGCCGGAACAGATTCGCGCGAGCAACAGGCGGATAGGTTTGGTGATGCTCGCTATCGCCGCGGTCTTTTTCGCGAGTGTCATCATCAAGCAGTGGTGGTTCGCCTGACGCGGCCGTTGCAGTCTGGTTTGCAGGTTTGTTGAGGATTGAGATGTCGACGCAACCGCCGGCTCAGGCCGATCGCTCTTTTAACCGTTCGATGCTGATCAAGCTGTTCGTCGTCGCGCTGATGATGTTCGGGTTTGGTTTTGCACTGGTGCCGATGTACCGCGCGATTTGCCAGATCACCGGCATCAACAACCTCGTGCAGCGTGACGCCACGGTGCGCGAGGCGAAGAACACGCAGGTCGACATGAGCCGCACGATTTCGATCGAATTCGATGCGAACGCGCGCGGCCCGCTGGGTTTCAAGCCGGAGCAGCGCAGTCTCGATGTGCATCCGGGCGAGGTGACGACGGTGATGTACGAGGTGAGCAACGAACAGGCGCGCACGATTCAGGCGCAGGCCATTCCGAGCTACGCGCCGAAGCAGGCCACCGAGTACTTCAGGAAGATCGAGTGTTTTTGCTTTACGCAGCAGACTTTGACGGCGAATCAGACGAAGCGGATGCCGGTGGTGTTCGTGGTCGATCCGAAGTTGCCGAAGGATGTGAAAACGATCACGTTGTCGTATACGTTCTTCGAACTGAACACGCCGGCGCCGGCGGCTGCCGGTACCGCGGCACCCGCGGCCAACACGGCGGCAACTAGCGCCAATCCCGCCTGACGGCGTTTGCCGCAGGCGAAGGAAGAGAGGACGTATGAGCGATAACGGAGGCGGCCCGCGCAAGAGCAGTTTCGGCCAGTCGATGAAAGCCGTGTTCTGGTCGTTTTTCGGCGTGCGCAAGCGGAGCGATCTGGAAGCGGACGCGGCACAGCTGAACCCGCTGCATGTGATTGCGGCAGCGCTGATCAGTGCTGCGATCCTGATTGTCGTGTTGATTCTGATCGTGCGCGCTGTAGTGGGTTGAGGCGCTCGAGGCGGTAGTCGAACAAGTAGCACCGGGCGAAGCAAAGCCCCCGAATTAGAGTGAAGCGGTGCGGTACCGACGCGCCGTCGAAGATACAGCCGGAGATTCCGGAACAACTGGACTGAAGTGGAGAATCAAGAATGAGCGGTCAAAACGAGAGCCCGTACTATTTCGTACCGCATCCGTCGCGGCATCCGATCAGCGCCGCGGTCGGATTGCTGGTCATGCTCGGATCGCTTGCGGCCTGGATCAACGACCATACCCTGGCGCCGATCGGCGTCGTCGCCGGTCTGCTGTGGCTGCTCTTTACGTTGTGGCACTGGTTCGGCGACGCGATCGCGGAATCGGAAGGCGGCATGTACGGCAAGAAAGTCGACAAGTCGTACCGCTGGAGCATGAGCTGGTTCATCTTCTCCGAAGTGATGTTCTTCGGTGCGTTCTTCGGCGCGCTGTTCTATGCCCGTGAGATCGCGCTGCATCAACTCGGCAGCCTCGACTACAAGCTGATCTGGCCGGATTTCTCGGCAGTGTGGCCGAACAACGGTCCGGCAGCGCTGGTGTCGACCTTCAAGTCGATGCAGCCGTGGCCGGTGCCGACCATCAACACGGCGCTGCTGCTGTCGTCGGGCGCCACGCTGACGGTTTCGCACCATGCACTGCGCGACAATCATCGCAAGCAGGCGATCGGCTGGCTGGCCGCCACGCTCGTGCTCGGCGTCGCCTTCCTGTTCCTGCAAGGCTTCGAGTATTTCCACGCGTACAACGAACTGAACCTGACGCTGTCGTCGGGTGTGTATGGTTCGACGTTCTTCCTTCTGACGGGCTTCCACGGTTTCCACGTGTTCCTCGGCGGCACGATGCTGGCAGTGGTGCTGGTGCGGATGATCCGCGGCCACTTCACGGCGGACCATCACTTCGCGTTCGAAGGCGCGGCCTGGTACTGGCACTTTGTCGACGTCGTGTGGCTCGGGTTGTACGTCGTCGTGTACTGGCTATAACACAGTCTGGTCTGCCTCATACCGGTTGCCGGAAGCGGTGGCCGCAACGGGCAGGCGGTTCGCGCAAAGCGCCCCAAGGGCGCAGCGCACGAGCAGTACGAAGAGACTTATGCAGCGCCGCTCTCGACCCTGTCAGGGCGGCGTTTTGCTTGATGAAGCGGATTTTCGCGCCGAGCTCAACGCCCGTAAGGAATACCGGTCGACTGGATCCAGCCCATCCAGTGTGCGAACAGGATGAACAGGAACAGCGAGATCGACAGGCCCACCCGTGTGGCGAGCGACCAGACCATCCGTTTGGTTTTGCCCTTGTCATGCATCATGAAGTACAGCGCCGATACCATGCTGGCGATGATCAGGACGAAGGCGATGGGAACGAGAATGTGCATGGAACTAACTGAGACCGGAAGGCGTAGAGGCAAGACAGTTATTATCGCACCGCGCGCCGGCGTCTGCCGTGTGTTCCAGACTGTGCCGCAGGCAGTGGTGGAGTGTTTTCGATGAAGATCCGCCTGATTCCCGCGCTGTTGATTCTGCTGGTGATCGCGGTGACGGTGCGGCTCGGTTTCTGGCAGCGCGACCGCGCGCATCAGAAGGAAGCGCTTGAAGCGCACATCGCGCAGTTCGAAAATGCGCCCGCGCAGGTGATCGGCGCCACGCCGGTCGAACTGAAGGACATCGAATTTCATCGCGTGAAGGCGCGTGGCAGCTTTGTCGCGGACAAGGTCGTCTACCTCGATAATCGCCCGTATAACGATCAGCCGGGTTTTTACGTCGTGACGCCTTTTAAACTCGCCGGCGGCGGATACGTGCTGGTCAATCGCGGCTGGCTGCCGCGCAACATGAACAATCGCGAGACGATCGCGCCGTACGCCACGCCGCAAGGCGAGATCGAAATCGAAGGCATTGCGCGTGCCGATGCTACGCGCGCATTCGAGTTGGGGCAGGGTGGCTCGGCCGCGCATCTGCTGATTCGCCAGAATCTGGATACCGGCGCCTACGCCGCGGAAACCGGTCTGCCGCTGCAATCGTTCGTCATTCAGCAATTGAGCGACGACGGCGACAAACTGGTGCGCGATTGGCCGGCGCCGACAAGCGGCGTCGAGCGTAACTACGGCTACATGTTCCAGTGGTGGGGCATGGCGGTCGCGGCCTTGGGCTTCGGCCTCTACGCCGCGCGCCGCGCCGCTAAGAAAGAGCACGCGCCGAGCGTGTAATGCAGCGCGCGGCTTCGTGGCCCGAGGGCCGGAACCGCGCAATCATTGAAAGAGGTCCTGTAGTGTCGACGCAATCTCCCCGTTCGCCGCAAGCCGGCAAACCCGCCGCACCCAAAAAGATGCCCGGCCAGCCGAACGGCCAGGGATCGTGGCGGCGTGGCCGCTGGACGCTGCTGCTGTTGGCGATCATCTGCGCCGCGCCGATTGTCGTGTCGTATTTCACGTACTACGTGATCAAACCGGCCGGCGGCAGCACGAGCTACGGCACGCTGGTCGAACCGCAGCGGCCGATTCCCGAATCGCTCGTCGTGACAGGCGAAGACGGCAAGCCGGTCAAGCTCGCTTCATTGCGCGGCCGCTGGCTGCTGATCTCGGTCGACAGCAGCGCGTGCGACAAAGCCTGCGCCACCAAGCTGTACTTCATGCGACAAATCCGCGCAGCTCAAGGCCCGGAACGCGAGCGCGTCGTCGAGGTGTGGCTGCGCACCGATGCAGGCAACGTCGCCGACGTGATACAAAAGGCCTATCCCGACACCAACATGCTGGTCGCCGACCCGGCACAGGTGTCAGCCTGGCTGCCCGCCGACAACGGCACCAGGCTCACCGACCACATCTACATGGTCGATCCGAACGGCAACCTGATGATGCGTTTCCCGAAGGATCCGAACCCCAGCAAGATCAAGGGCGACGTGACGAAGCTGCTCAAATGGTCGAGCATCGGCTGATGCCGCAACCAGGATAAGAACGATGTTTGTACTGCAACTGGCCCTGATCGGCTTGTGTATTGCGTTGTTGCCGCTGTCCTACGTATGGGTCAAGGCCGACGACAACCAATTCCGCAAGCTGGTCTGGCTCACCACCTTTCTGACGCTGGACCTGGTGATGTTCGGCGGTTTCACGCGGCTCACCGATTCCGGCCTCGGCTGCCCGGACTGGCCGGGCTGCTACGGCACCTCTTCGCCGTTCATCGCGCATGCGGCCATTGCCGCCGCGCATCAGGCGATGCCAACCGGGCCGGTCAGCATGACCAAAGCCTGGATCGAGATGATCCACCGTTACTTCGCGATGGCGATCGGCGTGCTGATCATCGCGCAGACCATCATTGCGTGGACGGCTCGCATCAAGCGGCGTCCGTTGCATGTGTCGCCGTGGTGGCCGACTTCGCTGCTGCTGCTGATCCTCGTGCAGGGCGCGTTCGGCGCGTGGACCGTGACCATGAAGCTGCAACCGGTCATCGTGACGACGCACCTGCTGCTCGGTCTCGCGCTGCTCGGCACGCTCGGCTGGCTGGCCGCCCGGCTGACGCCGCTGCCTGCTTGCGAGCCCGAAGCCGCGCGCTGGCGTGCGGCGGCGATTGGCGGCCTGATTCTGCTGGTCGCGCAGATTGCGCTGGGCGGCTGGGTCAGCACGAACTACGCGGTGCTCGCCTGCACGGACTTTCCGACCTGCAACGGCCAATGGGTCCCACCGATGGACTTCGCGCACGGCTTCCACCTGTGGCGCGCGCTCGGCACGACCGGCGACGGCGACATGATCACGCAGGACGCGCTGGTGGCGATCCACTGGACCCATCGTACGTTCGCGCTTGTGGTGGTCGCCTATCTGGTCTGGTTCGCGCTGAAGCTGCGTCGTTTCGAGTCGCTGCGGCGGCCGGCGAACGGCGTGCTGCTGGTGGTGTCGATCCAGTTCGTCACCGGGCTGTCGAACATCGTCCTGCAATGGCCGCTGCCCATTGCGGTCGCCCATAACGGCGGGGCCGCGATCCTGCTGCTTCTGCTCGTTATGTTAAACTTTCGGATCGCTTATAGCCGTCCCGGCCGCGCCGTGTTGCCTGCGCGCGATGCCGCGCCAGCGTGACCCCACATGGACAGCACAACACTCTCCCAAACGCCCGGCAGCCGGGTCTCCCAGTACATCGCCCTGACCAAGCCGCGCGTCACGCAGCTCGCGGTGTTCTGCGCCGTGATCGGCATGTTTCTTTCGACCCCCGGCATGGTTCCGTGGACCGTGCTGATCGGCGGCACCGTCGGCATCTGGCTGCTGGCCGGTGCGGCGTTCGCCATTAATTGCCTCGTCGAGCAGAAAATCGACGCGAAGATGCGCCGTACCTCGTGGCGTCCGTCCGCGCGCGGCGAAATCACGACTAAACAGATCCTGCTGTTTTCGGCTGTGCTCGGCGGACTTGGCATGTGGGCGCTCTATACGTTCGCCAATCCGCTCACCATGTGGCTGACGCTCGCCACTTTCGTCGGCTATGCGGTCATCTACACGCTATTGCTCAAGCCGGCCACGCCGCAGAACATCGTGATCGGCGGCGCGTCAGGCGCGATGCCGCCGGCGCTCGGCTGGGCCGCGGTCACCGGTCACGTGCCGGGCGACGCATGGATTCTCGTGCTGATCATCTTCGTGTGGACGCCGCCGCATTTCTGGGCGCTCGCGCTGTATCGCCGCAAAGACTACGAAAACGCCGGCCTGCCGATGCTGCCGAACACGCACGGCGAGAAGTACACGCGGCTGCATATTCTGCTGTACACGGTGATCCTGTTCGCGGTCACGATGATGCCGTTCATCTCCGGCATGAGCGGCGCGGTGTATCTTGTGTCGGCGGTACTGTTGGGCGCCGTATTCCTTGCTTACGCGTGGAAGATCTATCGGGAATATTCCGACGAACTGGCGCGCAAAACCTTTCGTTACTCGATTGTGTATCTATCGTTGCTGTTCGCCGCGCTGTTGATCGACCACTATGCACGCGTCGTGATCGGCGCGTAACACCATGCTCAAAGACCCCTTCGTGCGTACGGCGCGTGCTGCAGTGATGGCCTGCGCGCTTGGCGGCGCGCTGCTGGTGGCCGGCTGCGGCAAGCAGCAGCCGGCGTTCCAGAATGTCGATATCACCGGTAACACGCAATTCGCCGGCAACTTCTCGCTGCCGGACACGGCCGGCAAAATCCGCACGCTGGCGGATTACAAAGGCAAAGTCGTGGTGCTGTTCTTCGGCTACACGCATTGTCCGGACGTTTGCCCGACCACGATGGCCGAGCTCTCGCAAGCGCTCCAGCAACTCGGTCCCGAGGACGCGAAACGCGTGCAGGTGCTATTCGTCACCGTCGATCCGGAGCGCGACACGCCGGCTTTGCTGGCGCAGTACGTGCCGGCGTTCAATCCGACGTTCGTCGGTTTGCGTCCGGCCGACCAGGCGCAACTCACCAAGCTCACGAAGGATTTCCGCGTCTATTACGCGAAGGTACCGGGCAAGACCGCCGACAGCTACACGTTGGATCACACCGCGGCGAGCTATGTGTTCGACACGGACGGCAAGCTGCGGCTATTCGCGCGCGACGGCCAGGGCGCGACGCCGTGGGTGCACGATATCAAGCTGCTGCTGGATTGATACTTTGACGCACCGGTGATGAAAACGGGCGTGTGCCTCAACCGCGCGCCCGTTTTCACATTCTTGCGCTGCAACCCTCAAGCCGGGATCGGCAAATTCACCCCAGGTGCCAGCCGCGTCGCCTTGAACTCCGTCACCTCGTAGCGTGCGAGGTTCTGCTCGGCGAACGGATCACTGGCGAGAATCTCATCCAGCTTATCGCGATCGATGCGCACCGCCAGAATGATGCCGCCGTTGCGCGGCACCTTCGGACCGGCGGCTACGAACACGCCTGCTTCAAACTGTTGGGTCAGAAACGCGCGGTGCGCTTCCAGCGCGTCGTCGATGCGCTCGAGCGGCGCGGTGTAGATGAGATCGATGATGTACATGAGCGGCCTCGTGAGAGATTGATTCGGCCGCCTGTGCTCGCGGCCAATGGCCTGCAATTATCAACCAGCGGACGTTTTGTTGCGCGACGCAGCGGCCGGCTGCCATTGCAGTCGCGGCGCACCGAGTGCCGCCTGCGCCGCTGCCGTACATAACCCTATGCGATTGTGATATTTCCCATCTCGCCAGACGTATGAGACCATTCGCGGTCCAGTTGGCGGCGCGTCCATAAGGCGCTCGCCGCCGGCTTCCACCCGAATCTGACATCGATCAGAAGAAAGCGAGAATGACATGCAGCGCAGAAACATCCTCAAAGCCCTCTCCGCAGTGGTCGCCGGCGCGGCGATCGTCACCAGCTTCGGCGCGCACGCCGACGACAAGTCCATCAAGGTCGGCACCATCGGCGGCCCGGATGCGCAAATCTGGGAAGTCGTCACCCAAGTCGCGAAGCGTGAAGGTCTGAACGTGAAGGTCGTCGAGTTCAACGACTACGTGCAGCCGAACGCCGCGCTCGATGCGGGCGATCTCGACGCCAACAGCTTCCAGCATCAGCCGTACCTCGACAGCCAGATCAAGCAACGCGGCTACAAAATCGTCAATGCCGGCCTCACGTACATCTCGCCGCTCGGCATCTATTCGAAGAGGCTGAAGTCGCTGAAGGACCTGCCGCAGGGCGCGAAGGTCGCGGTGCCGAACGATCCGTCAAACGAAAATCGCGCGCTGCTGCTGTTGCAAGCGCAAAGCGTGATCAAGCTGAAGGCCGGCGCGGGCACCAACGGCAACAACGCAACGGCGCTGGACGTCGCGGACAATCCGAAGAAGATCAAGCTCGTCGAACTCGACGCCGCCCAACTGCCACGCTCGCTGTCGGACGTCGACGCCGCCGCGATCAACACGAACTTCGCTTTGGCCGCCGGTCTGCAGCCGACCAAAGACGCGATCGCGCTCGAAGACATCCGCAGCCCGTATGCGAACCTGATCGCCGTGCGCGCACAGGACAAGGATAAGCCGTGGGTCAAGAAGCTGGTCGCGGCCTACCAGTCGGACGACGTGCGTCAGTTCATCAAGACGCAGTTCAAGGGCTCGGTGGTGCCGTCGTTCTAAGCGATCGCGCGCAACCGGTACCGCAAAGTAAAAACGCCACGGAAAACCGTGGCGTTTTTTTCGTTCGAACCTTCATGTATCCGTGCGGTTGCGCTCCGGCGAGCCCGAGGCTACAACTCCAACTCCCATCGCTCGATTGTTAGATCCTTGCCGAAACGCCGTTCCGCGCTCGTGCCTGCCAGTTGAAAACCGGCGCGTTCGCATAGCCGCCGCGGCTCCTTGAGCGTGCTCGCGGTGGTCAGCGTGAGCTTGGTGTAACCCGCGCGCCTCGCGAACCGCACGCATTCGCTCATCAGCTGCGTGCCGATGCCCAGACGCTGCGCGTCCGGCTCGACCCACAGGAGCCGCACGCCCGCTACCGTCGTCGACACGCCGACGATGCACACCGAGCCGACCACCATGCCGTCCTGGTCGGCGATCCAGCACATCTCGCGCAGCCGATCCTGACGTTGCGAGTAATCTGCGACGACGCGCGCGAGCAAGCCTTCGAACGATTGGTCCCAGCCGTATTGCGCCGCGAACCACTGCGCCTGACGATGCACGAGCCAGCCGCACTCGCCCGCGCGCGGCTGGCGCAGGATCACGAGTTCGTGCTGCGGCCCGCCGTCGAGCAGCCGCTCGATCAGCTTCATCGCCGCGATCAGCTGTTCCTGGGAGAGCGCACTGAGGCCGTTCAGCACCGCCGAGACCTCCTCGATGGCCGCCGTATCGAGCGGTGCATACGCGGCGTGACCGCCCTCGGTGAGGGCGATCAGCGACTGGCGCGCGTCCGTGTCGGACGGCCGTCGCGTAATCAGGTTGCGTCGTTCGAAGCTGGTGAGAAGGCGGCTCAGATAACCGCTGTCGAGTCCGAGATCGCGCCCCAGCACCGAGGCGGTCTGACCACGTCCGCGGGATAGCTCGTGCAGGACGCGCACTTCCGTCAGCGAGAAGGCGCTCTTTTGCAAGTGCTCGTGCAGCGCGCCAATGTGCTGCGTGTAGAAGCGATTGAAATGGCGGACGGCCTGAGCACGCCGCAGCGCCTCGGAATCTGTCAAATGCAGCTCCCCGGGGAGTTTTTACTGACTTGGTACACAGCACTATATTGGAACGCTTGGCATTAAAAAAGCCGCTCCGGCAAGGGGTGCGCGTCAAACTGGTATCAGAAAGGTATCAATTCCGAGGGATTTCGGCGTGGGGGACAAGAACCAGTACGGACCGCTCCGACGCCTTCCTCCATCGCGAATACGGGTAAATCCCGATCCCCGAAACCCACGTCCCTAAGTCCCTAAACCGCCTTCTAACGCCGCGCCAGCAAGGCTTTCCGGGGATAAGAACCAGGATGGGACCATTCGATTGACTGGTATTATGTTGGTTATATAATGGGCTCTCATTTTCGAAGGTCACACTCTTCAAGACGACCGCCGGAGCCCCATGGAAACTCGCTGGTCCGCATTGATGCCTGACGCCCGCAACGTCACGCCGCTCTATTTGCAGCTCGCGCGCAATCTGGCGACGGCGATCCATTGCGGCGTGTGGTCGGCGGGCGAAGCGCTGCCTTCGGAGCGCACGCTGTCGGATGCGATCGGCGTGTCGCGCATCACCGCGCGCAAGGCGATCGAACTGCTGGTCGAACAAGGGCTGATCCGGCGTGCACGCGGCGCGGGCAGCTTCATCACGCCGCGCGTCGAAGACCCGCTGTCGCGGCTCACCGGCTTCACGAAGAAAATGCAGCAACGCGGTTTCCGGCCGGATTCGGTGTGGCTCGAGCGCGATATCCGGGCCGCCAACCGTGACGAGCTGGTGCACCTCGGCCTGTCGCCCGGCGCGGCGGTGGCGAGTCTGCGGCGGCTACGGCGCGCGGACGGCATCGTGATGGCGGTCGAACATTCCGCGTTGCCGGTGGCCGTCGTGCCCGACCCGCTGGCAATCGGCGTGTCGCTATATAGCTATCTCGAACAACGCGGCGCCGCCGTCGTGCGCGCGTTGCAGCACTTTCGCGCGGTCAATGCGTCGAGCGAGATCGCCGCGCTGATGGACATCGAACCGCGTTCGGCGTTGCTGGTCATCACCCGTATCGGCTATAGCGCCGACCAGCGAGCGATCGAACTGACCGACACGTATTGCCGCGACGATTACTACGATTTTGTCGCTGAATTGCGCACCTGATCCGGGCGCGTGATTGGCGCACCTGAGCGGTCCGCGCGGCCCGCCGCCATGTGCGGCGCCGGACAGCGCGATTCAGTCACAACCTGCATTACGCCTCACCAGAGAGACTCATGCTGACCGGAAACATACTCACCACCGACGGGTGGATTCACGGCACGCTCGAATACGAAAACGGCCGCATCACGGCGCTGACCGGCGAACGCGTCGATCCGTCGACGAACGACGCGCCGTACATCCTGCCTGGCTTCATCGATCTGCACGTGCACGGCGGCGGTGGCGCCGACGTGATGGAAGACGGCGATGCGATCGAAACCATTGCCCGCACGCACGCGCGCTACGGCACCACCAGCCTGCTCGCCACCACCATGACCGCTCCGCGCGACGAACTGATGCGCGTGGTCGCGGGCCTCGGCGACGTGGCGCGGGTCCGCACGCCGGGCAGTTCGCGCGTGCTCGGCGTGCATCTTGAAGGGCCGTACATCAATCCCGGCAAGCTTGGCGCGCAACCGGACGCTGCCGTTTCGGCGGTCATGGACGAAGTGCTGAAGTATCTGTCGATCGCGCCGATTCGCGTGGTCACGCTGGCGCCTGAAATCGCCGGCCACATGGAGGTCATCTCCGAGATGGCGGCGCGTGGCGTGCGCGTGCAGCTCGGCCATTCGCTCGGCACGTACGACGACGCCGTCGCCGCAATGAAACACGGCGCCTGCGGCTTCACGCATCTGTTCAACGCGATGTCGCCGATGCATCACCGTAACCCCGGCCTCGTCGGCGCGGCGCTCGCGCATGCCGAGTTCGCCGAAATCATTCCCGATCTGCTGCACGTCCATCCGGGTGCGATCCGCGCTGCGTTGCGCGCGATTCCGCGTCTGTACGTCGTCACGGACAGCACCTCGGCCACCGGCATGCCGGACGGCGAATACCGCCTCGGCAGCCAGCACGTGACGAAGTGCCTTGGCGGCGTGCGTCTCGCCGACGGCACACTCGCCGGCAGCACCCTGACGATGGATCAGGCGCTGCGCAATCTCGTGTCGATCGGCTTGCCGATCGCCGATGTGTCAAACCGTTTGTCGCGCTATGCCGCCGACTACCTCGGCATCGAAGACCGAGGCCGCATCGCGCGCGGCGCGTGGGCCGACGTGGTCGTATTCGACCGCGAACTGGCGCTGATCGCGACTTACGTCGAAGGAGAATCGATTGTCGAATATGCTTAACGAAGCGCTGGCGTCCGCCGAAACGGTCGCCGCGCAATTCGCCGATACCTCGCGCGTCGAGGCATTGGCGGCGACGCTCGCGGAGCAGCCGCGCCATGTCGCGCTGACGGTCGCGCGCGGCAGTTCGGACCACGCGGCGAGTTACTTCGCCAGCCTGACGATGAGCCGTATCGGCGTGCCGGTCGCTTCGCTGCCGATGTCGGTCGCGACACTCCAGCAAGCGCCGCTGCAGGTGCGCGGTCAGCTCGCGCTCGCGTTCTCCCAGTCAGGCAAGAGTCCCGATCTGGTCGGCACGATGGAAGCGCTGCGCAATGCGGGTGCGTTGACCGTCGCCGCGGTGAATGCGCCGAGCTCGCCGTTGGCCGACGCGTGCGAGTGGCATCTGCCGCTCGTCGCCGGTCCTGAGTTGAGCGTCGCGGCCACCAAGAGCTACATCGCGATGCTGTCGATTTCCGCGCAACTCGTCGCGCACTGGCAGCGTGACGAAGCGCTGCTCGGCGCGCTGCGCACCTTGCCCGATGCATTGCACGCGGCCGGCAAGCTCGACTGGTCGAAAGCGGTCGACGAATTGCGCGACATCGAACGCATGATCGTGATCGGCCGCGGCCTGGGCCTCGCGATCGCGCAGGAAGCCGCGCTGAAATTGAAGGAAACCTCCGGCATCCAGGCGGAAGCGTTTTCGAGCGCGGAAGTGCGGCATGGTCCGATGGAACTGATCGACCGCGATTATCCGCTGCTGGTGTTCGCCCCGCGCGGACCGGAACAGGCCGGCTTGCTGCAACTCGCGCGCGACATGCGGGCGCGCGGCGCCCGCGTGCTGCTGGCCGCTCCGGACGACGTGCCCGAAGCAAGCCTGCCGCTTGCCGTCACCGCTCATGCGGCGCTCGATCCGATCGCCGCAATCCTGTCCTTTTACGTGATGGCCGCCGGCCTTGCCGCCGCGCGCGGGCGCAATCCCGATGCGCCGCGCCATCTCAACAAAGTCACCGAAACTCACTGATCGAGAAATCAGATGCGACGTGTCGAGGAGTCCCGTTTGATGAGCCATTCCGAAGGCCATATTGTTTTGCTCGCGCCGATGACCGGTCCGGTCGTGCCGCTGGCGAACGTACCCGACCCTGTGTTCTCGGGCGGGATGTTCGGCGACGGCATCGGTGTCGATCCGCTCGAGGGCCGACTCGTCGCACCCTGCGACGGCACCGTCACCCATCTCGCGCGCACCGGTCACGCTGTGACGTTGGCCACCGCCGAAGGCGCGGAGATTTTGCTGCACATCGGTATCGATACGGTCGAGCTGAACGGCAAGGGTTTTGCGCCGATGGTCGCGCAAGGCGCTCACGTGCGCGCCGGCGACGTGCTGATCGAATTCGATCAGGACCAGGTCGCGCTGAATGCACCGAGTCTCGTGTCGGTGATCGCGATTGCCAATTCGGAGGCGTTCGAGATTGTCGAGCGCGTCGAAGGCGGCATGCTCAAAGCAGGCGAAACGCCGCTGCTGGTGCTGCGCGCTCGCGCCGGTGCGGCGGCGGAAGCGTCGCGCGAGGCGAGTGCGACCAACGTGAC
Organism: Paraburkholderia lacunae; assembly: GCF_003353175.1. Taxonomy (GTDB): domain Bacteria; phylum Pseudomonadota; class Gammaproteobacteria; order Burkholderiales; family Burkholderiaceae; genus Paraburkholderia; species Paraburkholderia lacunae. The sequence continues at coordinate 336,239 of NZ_QHKS01000002.1, forward strand.
CGAGGAAGCCCGTCAGCAAGTCACGCTGGTTCACGCAGGCGGCCTGCATGCGCGGCCCGCGGCGCGCGCGCGGGAAGCTGCGTGCGGCTTCGACGCGCGTGTCGAAGTGCGCTATGAAGGGCGCAAGGCGCCGATCGAAAGCGTGGTCGGCTTGCTCGGCCTCGGTGCAGGCGAAGGTTCGACCGTCGAGCTGCTCGGCGTTGGCCCGCAAGCGGCCGAGGCTGTCGAAGCAATCGCTCGCGAACTGACGCGTGAAGCGCAAGGGGAAGTCGAAGAAAAACCCGCGCGCCAAAGCTCGCCGGCGCCGCAACCGGTCGCGCGCGCGGTGGGCGAACCGCTCGCGCCGAATACGCTCGCGGGCGTGTGCGCGGCGCCGGGCGTCGCGCTCGGCAGGCTGGTGCGTTGGGACGACGCGGATATCGATCCGCCGGAAAAAGCGAACGGCACATCGGCGGCCGAAAGCCGTCTGCTCGACAAGGCGATCGCCGCCGTCGATGCTGACCTGGACACCACCGTACGCGACGCATCGCAACGCGGCGCGGTCGGCGAAGCGGGTATTTTCGCGGTGCATCGCGTGCTGCTCGAGGACCCCACCTTGCTCGACGCCGCACGCGATCTGATCAGCCTCGGCAAGAGCGCCGGTTTTGCATGGCGCGAAGCGATCCGCGCACAGATCGGCATCCTGACGAAAATCGAAGACGCGTTGCTCGCCGAGCGTGCCGCCGATCTGCGCGACATCGAAAAGCGGGTTCTGCGTGCGCTGGGCTATACGAACGCCGCGGCGCGCACGTTGCCGGAGGAAGCCGTCCTGGCGGCGGAAGAATTCACGCCGTCGGATCTGTCGTCGCTGGATCGCTCGCGCGTCACCGCGCTGGTGATGGCGCGCGGCGGTGCGACTTCGCACGCGGCGATTCTCGCGCGCCAGGCGGGCATCCCCGCGCTGGTTGCAGTCGGCGATGCGTTGCACGCGATTCCCGCGGGCACGCAAGTGGTGGTGAACGCCACCCATGGCCGCCTGGAATTCGCACCGACCGAACTCGACGTCGAACGTGCGCGTCTGGAGCGAACCCGTCTCGCCGGCATGCGTGAAGCGAACCGCCGCACTTCGCAACAGGCCGCCGTCACTGCCGACGGCCGCGCGATCGAAGTCGCCGCCAACATCGCCACACTCGACGACGCGAAAACCGCAGTCGACAACGGCGCCGATGCCGTCGGCCTGCTGCGCACCGAACTGCTGTTCATCCACCGCGCGCAGGCGCCGACTACCGACGAACATCGTCAGAGTTACCAGGCAATCGTCGACGCTTTGAATGGCCGCACCGCGATCATCCGCACGCTCGACGTCGGCGCGGACAAGGAAGTCGATTACCTGACGCTGCCGCCCGAACCGAATCCGGCACTCGGCCTGCGCGGCATTCGCCTCGCGCAAGTGCGTCCGGACCTGCTCGACGACCAGCTGCGCGGTCTGCTGTCGGTCAAGCCGTTCGGCGTCGTGCGCATCCTGCTGCCGATGGTGACCGATGTCGGCGAGCTTATCCGTCTGCGCAAACGCATCGACGACTTCGCTCGCGAATTGGGCCGTACCGAGCCGATCGAAGTCGGCGTGATGATCGAAGTACCGTCGGCGGCCTTGCTCGCCGATCAACTCTCGCAATACGCGGACTTCCTGTCGATCGGCACCAACGATCTGACGCAATACACGCTCGCCATGGATCGCTGCCAGGCCGATCTCGCCGCGCAGGCCGACGGCTTGCATCCGGCGGTGCTGCGGTTGATCGCGGCAACCGTGCAGGGTGCCGGCAAGCATGGCAAATGGGTCGGCGTCTGCGGCGCGCTGGCGGGCGATCCGCTTGCGATGCCGCTGCTGGTCGGCCTCGGCGTGACCGAGCTGTCGGTGGATCCGGTGTCGGTGCCGGGCATCAAGGCGCGGGTGCGCAATCTCGATTATCAGCTGTGCCGTCAACGCGCGCAGGATGCGCTGGCGCTCGAGTCGGCACAGGCGGTAAGAGCAGTGAGCCGCGAAACCTGGCCGCTGGACTGAACCCCACACGGTTCGCGACCAGCTTCGCTCAATCATCACGTACAGCTACAAAACTCAACGACGAGACAAAGGATTGGAGGTATCGATGGATGGGAATCCGTTTCTGAAGGTGCAGCGCCTTGGACGCGCGCTGATGCTGCCGATCGCGGTGCTGCCGGTTGCCGGCCTGCTGCTGCGGCTGGGCCAGCCCGATGTGTTCAACATCAAGATGATCGCCGACGCCGGCGGGGCGATCTTCGACAACCTGCCGCTCCTGTTCGCGATCGGCGTCGCTGTCGGTTTCGCGAAGGATAACAACGGCGTGGCGGCGCTCGCGGGCGCGATCGGTTACCTGATCGAAATCGCGGTGATGAAGGACATCAACGACAAGCTCAACATGGGCGTGTTGTCCGGGATCGTGGCAGGTATCGTCGCGGGTCTGCTGTACAACCGGTACAAGGACATCAAGCTGCCGGACTACCTCGCATTCTTCGGAGGGAAACGCTTCGTGCCGATTGTCACCGGCGTCGCGTGTCTGGCGCTAGGCATCGTGCTCGGCTATGTCTGGCAGCCTGTGCAGACCGCCATCGACCTCGCCGGACACTGGCTGACCACGGCGGGCGCGATCGGTGCATTCGTGTTCGGCGTGCTGAACCGCTTGCTGCTCGTCACGGGTCTGCACCACATCCTGAATTCGCTGACGTGGTTCGTGTTCGGCACGTTCACGCCGCCGGGCGGCGCCGCTGTGACGGGCGACCTGCATCGCTTCTTCGCCGGCGACCCGAGCGCGGGCACGTTCATGACGGGCTTCTTCCCGGTCATGATGTTCGGCCTGCCGGCCGCGTGTCTGGCGATGTTCCATGAAGCACCGAAGGAGCGCCGCGCGGTGGTCGGCGGCCTGCTGTTCTCGATGGCCCTCACCTCGTTCCTGACGGGCGTGACCGAGCCGATCGAATTCAGCTTCATGTTCCTCGCGCCGGTGCTGTATGTGTTCCACGCGTTGCTGACCGGTCTGTCGCTCGCGATCTGCTCGGCACTCGGGATTCACCTCGGTTTCACGTTCTCCGCGGGCGCGATCGACTACGTGCTGAACTACGGCCTGTCGAGCAAAGGCTGGTGGGCGATTCCGCTCGGCCTCGTGTATGCGGTGGCGTACTACGGTCTGTTCCGCTTCTTCATCCGCAAATTCAACATGGCGACACCGGGCCGCGAACCCGCCGCCGCCGATGAACAAGTTGAGTCGTTCACGGCCGGCGGTTATGTCGCGCCGGCTGCCGCTGCGGCCGTGCCGCGCGCGCAGCGTTATATCGCCGCGCTGGGCGGCGCGTCGAACCTGTCGCTGGTGGACGCCTGCACGACGCGGCTGCGTCTGTCGGTGGTCGATTCGGACAAGGTCTCGGAAAGCGATCTGAAGACGATCGGTGCGCGCGGTGTGCTCAAGCGCGGCTCGACCAATGTGCAGGTGATCATTGGGCCGGAAGCGGACATCATCGCCGACGAGATTCGCACCGTGATCGCGCAAGGCGGCGCTGAGCCCGTGAAGCCGGGTGCCGCTGTTGCGCCTGCTGCACCGGCTGCCTCGGCGGCGCCCGCGACGGCGGCAACGAGCGCTCAAGGCGGTCCGCTCGACCCCGATCCGCTGCATTGGCTCGCCGTGTTCGGCGGCGCGGGCAACGTGGTGTCGCTGGACGCCGTGGCGGCCACGCGTCTGCGTGTCGTGGTGCGCGATCCGTCGGCGGTTGATCGTCAGCGTCTCGCTAAGCTCGATACCGCATGGGTCTCGGCGGATACCTTCCACGTCGTCGTCGGCGACGCTGCGCAGCGCTACGCCGCACAACTGGCAACGCGTCTGCCGGCGGCTGTTCGCACGACTCCTCTGCCGGCGTGATACAGGTGATGGAGCGCACTGCGTCGCTTCATCGCAAGTCATGCGGCAATAAAAAGCGCGGCAATAAAAAAGCGCGGCAATAAAAAAGCGGCACCTTCGAAGCAAGGTGCCGCTTTGCGTTGACCGGCAGTGTCGACGGCGGCGTAGCCGTCACAGGATGCATCAACGCGTCTTATGCTTGCCCGCTTCCAATGGCCGGCGCGATTCGAGCCACATCACGTTGACGACGCCAAACGCCAACGCCACGCCAATGCCGAGAATCCAACTGAAATACCACATCACAAACTCCTGTTAATCGTTTCCGGATCAATACATCGAATGGTGATTTTCTTCGAGCGCCGCGGCGGTCACCTTGCCGCGCATCACGCGGTACACCCAGCTCGTATAGATCAGGATGAGCGGAAGGAAGATGATTACGGCGATCAGCATGATCTTCAACGTCATCTGACTCGAGGTCGAATCCCACACCGTCAGGCTGCTGCGGCCGTCGAGCGAGGAGGGCATGATGAACGGGAACATCGAGAAGCCAGCCGTCAGAATCACGCCGATGATCATCAGCGAGGTCGACAGGAAGGCGCTCTTTTCGAAGTGCGAGCGCGCCAGCAGCAATGCCAGCACGCCGCCCACCACACCGGCTACGGGTGCGCTCATCATCCACGGATAGGTCGCGTAGTTGGTGAGCCACAAGCCCGGTGCGCCGAGCACGTTCTTCAGGAGCGGATTGGCGACGGTGTCGAGCGGCGCGGCGTCGACGATCTGGTAGCCGCCGATCATCGTCGCGACCAGTGCGCCGGCAAGCAGAAACAGCACGACGCCGACCAGTGAGGCGATCCGCAGCGCCCGGGAGGCGCGCTGCGCGACGATGCCGTCCGCCTTCATCTTCACGAATGCTGCGCCGTGGGCGGCCAGCATCGACACGCTGACGAGCCCGCACAACACCGCAAATGGATTGAGCAGCGCGAAGAAGCTGCCGTGGTACGTGACGCGCAGATCGGTGTCGAACGAGAACGGCACGCCTTGCAGCAGGTTGCCGAACGCGACGCCGAACACCAGCGCCGGCACGAAGCCGCCGACGAACAGCGCCCAGTCCCATGCGCTGCGCCAGCGCGGGTCTTCGCGTTTGCTACGGTAGTCGAAGCCGACCGGCCGGAAGAACAGCGAGAACAGCACCAGCAGCATCGCAAAGTAAAAGCCGGAGAACGATGCGGCGTACACCAGCGGCCACGCGGCGAACATCGCGCCGCCCGCCGTGATGAACCACACCTGATTGCCTTCCCACGTCGCGCCGACCGTGTTCACGACGATGCGCCGCTCGGCGTCGGTCTTGCCGATGAACGGCAGCAGAATCGCCGCGCCCATGTCGAAGCCGTCGGTGAGCGCGAAGCCGATCAGCAGTACGCCGATCAGCGCCCACCAGATCAGTTTGAGGGTTGCGTAATCCATGATGATGATTTTTCCCTTAAGACGGCGTGGCGGCGATTCATGCGGCCGTGTTGGACGGCAGCGGCTGATTCAGCGGCTGTTGTTCGTGGTGATAGCGGCCCGTATGCAGCGACGAGGGCCCGAGCCGCGCGTACTTGAACATCAGCATGATTTCGATGATGAACAGCACCGTGTAGAACACCACGAAGCCGGCGATACTCAGATACAGGTCGGTCGGCGTCAGGCTCGACGCGGACAGCGCGGTCGGCAGAATGCCGGCGATGGTCCATGGTTGACGGCCCACCTCCGCGACGATCCAGCCGAATTCAGCCGCGAGCCACGGCAACGGAATGGCCCACACGGCCCAGCGCAGGAACCAGCGGCGCTTTTCCAGCAGCAGCGAGCGCTGCGCGCAGAACCAGAACGCCAGCACGAAGGTCGCGAGGAACAGGATGCCGAGGCCGACCATCAGTCGGAACGAGAAGAACACGGGTGCCACCGGCGGGATCGTCTTCCTGGCGGCTTGGGCGATCTGATCAGGCGTTGCATCGGTGACGTTCGCGGTGAACTGCTTGAGCATCAGGCCGTAGCCGAGGTCCTTTTTGTGCGCGTCGAAGGCGGCTTTCGCTTCGTCGGTGGCGTCGCCTTGCTTCAGCTTCTGGAGCGCAGCGTAAGCCAGCATGCCGTTCTTGATGCGCACCTCGCTGCGCGCCATCAAATCTTTCAGGCCGAGCACCGGTTCGTCGATCGAACGCGTTGCGATGATGCCGAGCGCGTACGGCATCCGGATGGCGTAGTCGGTGCGCTCTTCCTTCTGGTTCGGAATGCCGAAGATCGTGAACGGTGCGGGTGCGGGCGCCGTTTCCCACTCGGATTCGATCGCCGCCAGCTTCACTTGCTGAACTTCGCCGGTACGGTAGCCGGACTCGTCGCCGAGCACGATCACGCACAGCGTCGACGCCAGGCCGAAACCCGCGGCGATCGCGAACGAGCGCAACGCGAATTCGGTATCGCGGCGCTTGAGCAGATACCACGACGACACGCCGAGCACGAACATCGACGCCGTCACATAACCGGCCGATACGGTGTGCACGAACTTGACCTGCGCGACCGGATTGAAGAGCACGGAAAAGATGCTGTCGAGTTCCATGCGCATCGTCTGGTAGTTGAATTCCGCGCCGACGGGATTGTTCATCCAGCCGTTGGCCACCAGAATCCACAGTGCGGACAGGTTCGAACCGAGCGCGACGAGGAATGTGACGATCAGGTGCTGCACTTTCGAGAGCCGGTTCCAGCCGAAGAAGAACAGCCCGACGAAGGTCGACTCGAGGAAGAACGCCATCAGGCCTTCCACTGCGAGCGGCACGCCAAATATGTCGCCGACGTAATGTGAGTAGTACGACCAGTTCGTGCCGAACTGAAATTCCAGCGTAAGACCGGTCGTGACACCCATCGCAAAGTTGATGCCGAACAGCTTGCCCCAGAACTGCGTCATGTCCTTGTAGATCTGCTTGCCGGTCATCACGTGGACCGACTCCATGATGACGAGCAGCCAGGACAGGCCGAGCGTGAGCGGCACGAAGAGAAAGTGATAAAGCGCCGTAATGGCGAACTGGAGGCGCGACAGTTCTACGACTTCGCTAACGGGCATGTGGATCACCTTGGGACGGATGCGAGACAGGCACGGACAGCAATGCCTGCGCGACTTGCTCGGGCGGCAGCGACATATGCTCCGCCTGCGGATGATTGAAGAACGTGTATTTGAGCGCCATCAGCAGTGCGAACTTGATGGCGAGGACGATGGCGATGTCCCGCGCCAGGGTTGGACCGCGCACCCAGGCGGCGAGGCGCTTGCGTAAGCCTGGCCGGTGAGCGTTATTGCGATTGAGGGCTATGGTCATGATCGGTCGAAGGCAACTTCACGCCGATGAGTCCGGCTGGAACCAGGCCGCAGTGCGGTCCGGCGAGTGCATCCCGATTCTAGGAGCAGTGACCTTGTGCGCGTGAGTTCAGGCTGCGGCATTGGGTCGCGAAGCTTGCCTCCTTCGGAGAGTATTGCAACGTGACTTGCGATACGTCAAGAAATGCGCACCGGCCGAGCGCGTTCCTGATTGAGGGCGACACTGGTGCGGCGAGGCGCGAGCGCGTCGACGCCCGGATAGAAAAAAGCCCTGCCATCTTGCGAGGGCAGGGCTCAGTGACCTAATAGTGCGCCGGGCAAGCCGGCGCTCTGGATCTCGTCAGACGTTACGAATACTCCGCCAGCGCGCTGCGCATTTTCTTCATGGCGCTCGCCTCGATCTGGCGAATACGTTCGGCCGACACACCAAATTCGTCGGCCAGTTCGTGCAGCGTCGAGCCACCCGAGCCGTCGTCTTCCACATGCAGCCAGCGTGCCTCGATGATGCGGCGGCTACGGGCGTCCAGCGATTCGAGCGCGCTGGCGATGCCGTCGCTTTGCAGCTTGTCGCGCTGACGCGAAGCCAGCACGGCGGTCGGCTCGCTATGCGAGTCGGCCAGATAGGCGATCGGCGCGTACGACTCTTCACCGTCTTCGACCTGACCTTCCAGTGCGATATCGCCGCCGGAGAGCCGCGTTTCCATCTCGGCCACTTCTTCACGCTTCACGTTCAACTCGTTGGCGAGACCTTCGATCTCATCCGGGGTGAACGCGCCCAAGCCCTGCTTGTGGCTGCGCAAGTTGAAGAACAGCTTGCGCTGCGCTTTGGTGGTGGCGACCTTCACCATGCGCCAGTTGCGCAGAATGTATTCGTGGATCTCGGCCTTGATCCAGTGCATCGCGTACGACACGAGGCGCACGTTCTGCTCCGGGTCGAAGCGCTTCACGGCCTTCATCAGGCCGATATTGCCTTCCTGGATCAGGTCGGCGTGCGGCAGGCCATAACCGAGATAGTTGCGCGCGATCGATACGACCAGCCGCAGGTGCGACAGGACGAGACGGCGCGCGGACTCGAGATTGTCCTGCTCGCGAAATTCGGTGGCGAACTGGCGTTCTTCCGCCGGCGTCAGCATCGGAATCCGATTGACGGCCTGGATGTAGGCGTCGATATTGCCCAGTTGGCCGGGCAGCAGCGAGGAATGCGAGAGCGCCAGTGCACCTGCCGAAGCGGCCTTAGCCGACAACGGGCTCAGAGTATTCGGAAGGGTCATTGCATGGCTCACGTAGGAAACTCCTTTGGAATCAGACAAAAGCGTGGTCAGAGATCGACTCCAGCGTTGGATGTTAGCACTCTGATTTCCCGAGTGCTAACACTTAGAGGGCGTAGGGTCATCTGAGTTCCGTCTTTCGCTATTGAAATTTAGGTTTCAATAGCCATCATACGCTTCTGTTGCTAGCGATGTGTAAGTCGCATGACTTACCTGACAAACCGCCTGCATACCTATAAGTGACCGGTATTTTCTAAAAGTGAAGTGACTAATTGCGAGAATTTCGATTTCCTCATACAGAGCGCCGGATCGGGTTTGAATTTAGAATAGGCAAAATCGTCAGAGATGATCAACGTTCGACCATAGTTCGGGTGTTCGATGACAAACAAGAAAAATGCTTTGCGTGGTCTGGCTCTAAAAGGCGCTTCAGCAGTTGTGTTGCTTGGCGTATCGGGATTGGCCGTGGCTGATCCGTTCGGGGTGCAAGTCGCTGCGGGCGTGGGCGATCACCACGTCAAAAAGGTCGATCTCGGTTTCGTGTGGGATCCGAATCTGACGTGGTGGCAAATCGGCGATTGGCATTTCTCGCTGATCGGCGAAGCGCACGTGGCCTGGTGGCATACGAACGAAGGGAACGTCCACGACAACATCGGCGAAATCGGCGTGACGCCGATCATCCGCTTCATCAAGGGTTCAGGGTCGATCCGCCCTTATATTGAAGCGGGTGCCGGCATCCGGTTGCTGTCGAGTCCCAGAATTTCTACGTCGCTCACCCTCGGGACGGCGTTCCAGTTCGCCGACATGGCGGGCGTCGGCGTGCAATTCGGCAGCCACCAGCAGTATCAGGCGGGCTACCGGTTCCAGCATATTTCCAACGGCGGTATCAAAGAGCCCAATCCTGGTATAAATTTCAGCCAGCTATATTTGCAATATAACTTCTGACGACCGTGGCCACGTCCGGCTCATCGGTGCGAGGGGCTGAGCAATGGCGGCAAAATTGATCGAAGCGATTCGCGGGCTCGAGCGTGAGCGCTTTCGTGCGATGGTCGACGGCGACGGGCCGTCGCTCGATACGCTGCTCGCGGACAACGTGAGCTATGTCCATACGAACGGCAAGCGTGAGACGAAGCGGCAGTTCATTGATGGCATTACAGCGGGACGCCGGCGCTATCGGCAGATCGAAGTGCAGTCGCAAGACGTGCTGCCGGTAGGGCGAGAGACCTGCGTCGTGACCGGGCGGGCGTTGATCGAGATGGAAGCGAACAACGGGGCGCTGCTGTTTCCTATCGCGTACACGGCGATTCATACGCAGGAAGACGGGCAATGGCGCCTGATTGCCTGGCAGGCGACGCGTTGCGCGATCGAGTGAGCCTTCGTGAGCCCGTCTCGTTTCGCCGCTGGCGCGTGGTGAGCGCCCGGCCGGCACGAGCCGCCGGGTTGCGCTGCTCGTGCTGGGCGTGTCGCCTGCCGGCAACGACTACCAGAACTCACTACACGGATTAACTGCCGGGTGTGCGCTGCGCAAGGCCCTTGCGGATCGCGTCCTGGTGAGATCCGGAGAACGCTGTGAAGGCCAGATCGCCTGCATACGGATGACGCGGATGCACCGGAATCTGGTTGCAACGCTCGACCACGCGCGGCACCGCGTCGATATCGGAGAAATCGAGGCCAGGGTCGATACCTTGCGCATAGAGGTTCATCGCGAGCGTCACGAGATCGACGTTGCCGGTGCGTTCGCCGTTGCCGAGCAGGCACCCTTCGATACGGTCCGCGCCCGCCAGCAGCGCGAGTTCCGCCGCGGCCACCGCGGTGCCCCGATCGTTATGCGGATGCACTGACAGCACGATGCTGTCGCGGTAGCCGAGATTGCGGTCCATCCATTCGATCTGATCGGCGAACACGTTCGGCGTCGCCGCTTCGACGCTCGCGGGCAGGTTGACGATCATCTTGTGATCCCGCGTGGGCCACCACGTCTGTGCAACCGCGTCGCACACTTCGCGCGCGAACGTGAGTTCGGCCGTGTTGAAGGTTTCCGGCGAGTACTGGAACGTCCAGTGGGTGCCGGGCCGAGCCTGCGCGTGTTCCTTGATGATGCGTGTGCCTTCGACGGCCAGCGCCTTGATTTCGTCCCTTGACTGGTTGAAGACGATCTTGCGGAACGACGGACAGATCGCGTTGTACAGATGCACGATGGCGCGCGGCGCGCCTTCGAGCGATTCGAAGGTCCGTGCGATCAGCTCGGGGCGCGACGGCACGAATACTTCGATCGTCACGTCGTCGGGAATACGCTGTTCGTCGATCAGCTTGCGCACGAAATCGAAGTCGGTTTGCGAAGCCGACGGAAAGCCGACTTCGATCTCCTTGAAGCCGATCGCCACCAGCATCTCGAAGAATTCGAGCTTTTGTGCAGCGTTCATCGGTTCGATCAGCGACTGGTTGCCGTCGCGCAGGTCGGTGCTCATCCAGATCGGCGCGTGGTTGATCGTGCGGCCTGGCCATTTCCGCCCGGTCAGGCGTACGAGCGGGAAGGGACGGTATTTTTCGGCGGGATTGCGCAACATGATGGGCCTCGTTCGTTGTGTCGTATGCGAAAGGATGTGGCGTCGAGCGGCTGGCGGGCTGCCACGGAGTGCACGGCCCGCCAGCTGGTCGCTAGCGGCAACAACGAACGGGCGCGAACAAACAACGTCGTGACGACGAAAACGGACGTGGATGATGCCGATGCAACGTGCATTTGACCCTCGCGATTCGTCCGAACGGTAAACGGACGAATGCAAACGACTACAGGTTGTGAAGAACTACGGTCGGGGGTGAAACAGAAACAACGAGGAACTGCCTTGCGGACCGCGCTTTGAGCAACCTGAGCTGCCAGCGCGCGGCGCTACGTCCGGCTTACGCTAGACGTAGCGATAGGGGCCGCGCGAGGCGGCCGGAGGTAATTCGGAGGGTGTTCGGAAGGGAACGCATCGGCCGAATGTATGACAGCGGGCCGCGCCGTGTCAATCGGCGGTCTTTACGTTTTACACAGCGAGCGCCGCCGCAAAAACCGCCTCATGGCCGTGCAACGCCCGTCACATGGGCGTTTTCGCGACGTCCACGATCAGTTCGACTTGACGCGAAATCGCGCTCGGCACCGGCGCTTCGCCGCGCAGCACGGCGCTGATCCACGCGGCGGTGGTAGGAGCGTCGCGTGCTTCGGGCAAGTCGACCTCGGGCGCGTCGGGCGATGAACGCTCGTGCGGCACGCGCGTTTCGCAGACGCCGTCGTGCAGCCAGTCGACCTGCACCTGCCGCCGCGTGTCGGCCACCGCTTCGCCTTCAGTGCCGCGCGCGAGCAGGGCGCCGCCTGCCGCGGCGTCCGGATGCGTGTTGAACAGTTGCGTGAGACTGTCCCGATACGGCGGATGTGTGTAGTTCACGAGCCGCAGGCCGGCCGGGGCGAACGGCTGCAGGATCTTCACGAGCGTGTGCGTCGAATTGCGCACGCCCATGCGGCGGCGCAGCGCGAGGAGCCGCGCGAGCTTCGGTGCGAGTACGCCGATCGGCGCGAATGCGAGACGCCGCTGCGCCAGGCCGTCTTCGATATCGGCGTGGTTTTGCGCGTGGGGGATGTCCAGATGGGTGAAGATTTCGGCGCTTGTGACGCGGCCCGGATCTTCGGTGACGCCGTGCACCAGCACCGGCACACCCTCGCGCGCCAGCAGCAACGCCAGCAAGGGCACGAGATTCGGTTGCTTGCGCGCGCCGTTGTAGCTCGGAATCGAGACAGGCCGGAACGCGCCGTGCGGCAGATGAACCGGTTCGAACGACGCGTGCGCGCCGGCCAGCATCGCGGCGAGTTCGTCGGCTGTTTCGCCCTTCACGCGATAGGCGAGCAGCACCGCGCCGAGTTCGAGGTCGGACACGCGGCCGTCGAGCATGGCGTCGTAAAGAGCGCGGGTATCTTCGGCGCTAAGCGCGCGGGCGCCGTTCGGGCCGCGGCCGATTTCCTTGATGAAACGGGCGCAGGGAAAGACGGAAGTGGCGGTGGCAGAGTCGGTCATCGGGCGCAGTGGGGCGTAGTGGCGTACCGCCGTAAGCGGTTGGCCAGGGTATTCAAAGGACGAGATTCAGTGTGAGTATCGCATCTATGGCGGTCCCGCGAGACGATGCGCCGGTGCCGCCGGCCGTGCGTGTCAATGCGCGCCGTGCTTTCGTGCGCGTTAAACTCGGTGTTTTATCGCCGCGCTGGCGGCACAATTAAAAAGACGGAGAACGGGATGAGTTACGTATTTGCACCCGCACCGGTGGTCGCGGTGCCGGTCGTGGAGGCCAGCGAACAGTTCGCGGTACGCCGCATCTACTGTGTGGGCCGTAACTACGAGGCGCACGCGCGTGAGATGGGGCATGATCCCGACCGCGAACCGCCGTTCTTCTTCACCAAACCGGCCGATGCAGTGCTGTACGTCGCACCTGGCGCAACCGGCGAATTCCCCTATCCGTCCCAATCGAATAACGTGCACTACGAGATGGAACTGGTGGCGGCGATCGGCAAGGGCGGCAAGAACATTCCCGCTGAAAGCGCGCTCGACCATGTCTACGGCTATGCGCTGGGGCTCGACATGACGCGCCGCGATTTGCAGGCCGAGGCGAAGAAGCTGGGGCGTCCGTGGGATACCGCGAAGGGCTTCGATCACTCGGCGCCGATCGGTCCGATTCATTCGGTGGCGACGGTCGGACATATCGGCAAGGGTGCGATCTGGTTATCGGTGAACGGTGAGCAAAAGCAAAGCTCGGACGTGTCGCAGCTGATCTGGTCGGTGGCCGAGACCGTCGCCTATCTGTCGACGCTGTTTGAACTGCAACCGGGCGACCTGATTTTCACCGGCACGCCAGAAGGCGTCGGCGCGGTGGTGCAGGGCGATCTGATGAAGGGTGGCGTGGATGGGCTCGGAGAGTTCAGCGTGCGGGTAGTCTGAAGACGGCCGGAGGAGACACACACCATGAAGCTCTACAGCTATTTCCGCAGCTCGGCATCCTATCGCGTGCGTATCGCGCTGAACCTGAAGAACCTGCCGTACGACTACGTGCCGGTGCACCTCGTGCGCGACGGCGGCGAGCAGTTGAAGCCCGAGTATCGCAAGGTGAATGTGGACGGCATCGTGCCGACGTTCGTCGACGGTAACGAAGTGATGCCGCAGTCGCTCGCGATCATCGAGTATCTGGAAGAAACGCATCCCGAGCCGCCGTTGTTGCCGGCGGCGCCGGCCGATCGCGCGTATGTGCGCTCGGTGGCGTTGCAAGTCGCGTGCGAGATTCATCCGCTGAACAACCTGCGCGTGCTGAAGTACCTAAAGCACACGCTGTGTTTGGACGACGACGCGAAGGACGCGTGGTACCGGCATTGGGTCGAGGCGGGCTTTACGACGCTCGAAGCGCATCTGGCGGGCGATTCGCGCACCGGCAAGATGTGCTTCGGCGATCAGCCGACGCTGGCCGACGCGTGCCTGATCCCGCAGGTGTTCAACGCGCAGCGCTTCAAGGTCGACACGGCGCGGTTTCCGACGATTCAGCGCATCTACGATCACGCGATGCAACTCGATGCGTTCGCGCGTGCGGCGCCCGGTGCGCAGCCGGACGCGGAATGATTCCATGGCGTGAATAAAAAGGGCGCTCGATGAGCTGACCTCGCAAAGTTGGATACCGGTCCAACCTTTGGCGTGCAGTTCACGAAGCGCCCTCTTTGCTGTTTCGCTGCGAGCGGCGTGTACGCTCAACCGCCCAGCAGGGCGTCCGAAAACTCTTCCGCGCTGAACGGCTGCAAATCCTCGACCGTTTCGCCGACGCCGATGAAGTAAACCGGGATCGGACGCTGCCGGGCGATCGCCGCAAGAATGCCGCCCTTCGCCGTGCCGTCGAGCTTGGTCACGATCAGGCCGGTGAGGCCGAGCGCGTCGTCGAAAGCCTTCACTTGTGCGAGCGCGTTCTGCCCGGTGTTCGCGTCGATCACCAGCAGCACTTCGTGCGGCGCGCCGTCTTGCGCCTTGCCGATCACGCGCTTCACCTTGCGCAGTTCTTCCATCAGATGCAGTTGGGTCGGCAGGCGGCCGGCGGTGTCGGCCATCAGCACGTCGATCTTGCGCGCACGTGCAGCGCCGACCGCGTCGAAGATCACCGCGGCCGGATCGCCGCTTTCCTGCGACACCACCGTTACATTATTGCGCTGGCCCCAGATCGCCAGTTGCTCGCGCGCGGCGGCGCGGAAGGTGTCGCCCGCGGCCAGCAGCACCGATTGATCGAAGCTCTGCAGATGCTTGGCAAGCTTGCCGATGCTGGTGGTTTTGCCCGCGCCGTTGACGCCGGCGATCATCATCACGAGCGGTTGCGCGCGGCCGAGCATCAGCGATTTCTCCAGCGGCTCGAGCAGGTCGATCAGCAGTGTGCGCAGCGCTGCTTTGACCTGTTGCGGGTCGGTGAGGCGCTCGGCGCGCACTTTCTCACGTAGCGATTCGAGCAGAAATTCGGTGGCGTCGACGCCCGCATCGGACATCAGCAGCGCGGTTTCCAGTTCCTCGTACAGATCCTCGTCGATCTTCGTGCCGATGAAAATACCGGTTAGGCTCGAACTGGTTTTCGACAGGCCGGTTTTCAGCCGCGTGAGCCAGGAACGCTTCGCGCCCGCGTCCAGCAGCGGCGGCGGAACGATTTCGACGGTTTCCAGCTCGGCCTCGGGGGCCTGCGGCTCGTTTGCCGGAGGAGCGGCGGGCGGCTGCGCCTCGCTGCGAACCGGGGCGGCCGGCGTCTCTATGGGGGCCTCAGGCGCCAGGGTTTCCGGCGGCGTCTGCGATTCGTCTGGCGCGTTACCGGACTCTTTCGAACCCTTGAATCGTTTGAAAAAGCTGAACATGATCTGGCGTGGTGAGAGCGCGCGCCGATGCGCGCAGCCGGCACGAAACCGGCAGGAGCGGCAGGCAGCGTTGCGATGCGGGATGCAAGGCGCTGGAAGCCGCACATTTTATCAGGCGCGCCGCTGCCCGTCGTATTGGCCGAACGGCCAGGCTGGACGCGGCGCCCCCCTGTGGTAACGTTGGCGCTCCGGCCCGCACGCATCGGCGTGGCGGGCGCCTTTCTTACGTAATCGAAACTGCATGCCCCGTTCCGCACCTTCACGCGCCCACGGCGCTTCATCCAAAGGCGGCAAAGCGCACGCTATCCGTATCATCGGCGGCGACTGGAAGCGCACGCCGCTGCCCGTGCTCGATCTGGACGGCCTGCGGCCCACGCCCGACCGCGTGCGCGAAACGCTGTTCAACTGGCTTGGCCAACGTCTGGATGGCCAGCGCTGCCTCGATCTGTTCGCCGGCAGCGGCGCGCTGGGCTTCGAGGCGGCCTCACGCGGCGCGGCACGGGTGCTGATGGTCGAGCGCAATGCGCGGGCCGCCAGCCAGCTGCGCGCGAACCAGCAGCGTCTGTCGGCGCGCATGATCGAAATCGCTGAAGCAGACGGTTTGCGGCTCGCGGCAAGCCTCGCACCCGGGTCGTTCGACGTGGTATTCCTCGATCCGCCCTTCGGCGACGATCTGCTCGACAAGGCGCTCGCGCTGGCCGTGCCGCTGTTGAGCGCGGAGGGCTTTCTGTATGTCGAAGCGGGCGCCGCGCTCGAGCTCGTTGATAACGAAACGCTCGCCGGCTGGCAGATCGTGCGGCAAGGCAAAGCCGGAGCTGTCCACTTTCATTTGCTGCAACGCGAAAATAAGGAATAATGCGCGTTCCAAAACAAGCGCCGAACGGTCTGCCGTTACGTGCGCGGCCGGTGCCAAATGCGTCGCGTGGACGCTTTGACGTGCCCATTTGTCTGAAGAGAGGAGAAGTCTCATGGTAGTCGCCGTGTACCCGGGCACATTCGACCCGCTGACGCGCGGTCACGAAGACCTCGTTCGACGCGCGTCGAGCATTTTCGACACGCTGGTGGTAGGCGTTGCCGACAGCCGCAACAAAAAGCCGTTCTTCACGCTCGAAGAGCGCCTCGACATTGCCCATGAAGTGCTGGGCCACTACCCGAACGTTCAGGTGATGAGCTTCAAGGGGCTGCTAAAGGACTTCGTACGCAGCAACAACGCGCGGGTGATCGTGCGTGGCCTGCGTGCCGTCTCGGACTTCGAATATGAGTTCCAGATGGCCGGCATGAATCGTTATTTGCTGCCGGACGTCGAAACCATGTTCATGACGCCTTCCGATCAATACCAGTTCATCTCGGGCACGATCGTGCGCGAGATCGCGCAACTGGGGGGCGATGTCAGCAAATTTGTGTTCCCGTCGGTCGAAAAATGGCTGATGGAAAAGGTTGCTGCGCTGGATCAGAACAATGGTGCTTCGGCGGCGCAACCGTAACCGGCGTAAACTGCTGGTTTGACGGATCAAAGCCGGCTTCAGCCGGTGCGAAGTGAGAGAAGTATGGCCTTGATGATTACCGACGAGTGCATCAATTGCGACGTGTGCGAGCCCGAGTGCCCGAACGACGCGATTTCAATGGGCCCGGAAATCTATGTGATCGACCCGAAGAAATGCACCGAGTGCGTCGGCCATTTCGATGAGCCGCAGTGCATCCAGGTGTGTCCGGTGGAGTGCATTCCGCGCGATCCGGAGCATCTTGAAACACCTGAGGGTTTGATGGCGAAGTACCACGCACTGCAGGCCGCCAAGGGCGCGTGATGAACGGCGAGGCGTCGGCCTCGCTGCGTTTTTTGCACCGTCCTTCGCGCGTTCTGTTTGGGCCATGCGTTGTTACCCGACGTAGGCACTGAAAATGTCGCGCAACGCGTGCAGCAGGATGTCGGATTCGGCGTCGGTGCCGACTGAGATCCGCAAATGTTGATCGATTCGCGCCGCCTTGAAGTGGCGCACGAAAATTTCCCTTTCCCTTAGCCGTGCCGTGAGTGTCGCCGCGTCGTAGCCCTCGTGGCGCGCGAACAGCAGATTCGCCGCCGACGGCACCACCTCGAAGCCCAGCGCCGTCAGCCCCGCGGCCAGCCGCTCGCGGCTCGCAATCACTTTGGCGCAATTGGCGCGAAACCAGGCATCGTCCTCGTACGCGGCGATAGCGGCCGCTTGCGCCAGCCGGTCGAGCGGATACGAATTGAAACTGTCCTTCACGCGGTTTAGCGCGGCGATCAACTCGGGATTGCCGAACGCGAAGCCGACGCGCATTCCGGCCAGCGAACGCGACTTCGAGACCGTTTGAATCACCAGCAGATGCGCATAGCGGTCAATCAGCCTGATGGCCGATTCGGCGCCGAAATCCACATAGGCCTCGTCGATCACCACGACCGAACCCGTATTACGGGCAACGAGGCGCTCGATATCGGCGAGCGGCAGAGGACGTCCGGTCGGCGCATTCGGATTCGGGAACAGCACGCCGCCGTTAGGCGCCGCGTAATCGTCGACATTGATCGCGAAGGTGTCGTCGAGCGCGACAGTCCGGTAGGCGACTTCGAAAAGCCGCGCGTAGGTTGGATAGAAACTGTACGTGATGTCCGGAAACAGCAGCGGCTCGTTGTGCTTCAACAATGCCTGAAAGGTGAGCGCCAGTACTTCGTCTGAACCGTTGCCCGCGAAGACCTGCTCAGGACGAATACCGTGATACGCGGCGACCGTTTCGCGCAGCTTGCGCGCCGTAGGATCGGGATAGCGCTTGAGCGACTCGCCTGTAGCGCCCAGCTCCCGCAGGATCGCTTCGACCACGCGCGGCGACGGCGGATACGGGTTCTCGTTGGTGTTCAGCTTCACCGGATGCGCGAGCGCGGGCTGTTCGCCCGGCACATAAGGCGTCAGACGGTGGACGATGTCACTCCAATAGCGGCTCAAGCGAATCTCCTGTCGGTGGCAAGACGGCGGCGGATGCGGATTGCAGATGGGCGGCGCGCTCAGGAATTGCGATGCAGCAGCATCATCGCGCGTTCAAGCTCGCCTTTGATGATCTGCGGCATCACGGCGAGCGCCCGTTCGATCGACGCATCGATCGCGTCCTGCTCTTCCCGCCGCGGTGGTTTCAGCACGTAATTGGCGACGTCCGGCTTGGCGCCGGCGCGCGCGCTTTCGGGAATCAGGTCGCGCGGATGGCCGATGCCGATCCGCAGCCGCCAATACTGTTGCGACGACAGATGCGCAGTGATGTCTTTCAAGCCATTGTGACCACCGCTGCCGCCGCCGAGCTTCAGCTTGACGCTGCCTGGCGGCATATCGAGTTCGTCGTGAGCGACCAGAATCTCGTCGGGGAGGATCTTGAAGAACTGCGCCACCGCCACGACCGACTGACCCGAGCGGTTCATATACGTCTGCGGTTCCAGAAGATGTACTTCTTCGCCATGAAGCCGCGCTTTCGCATAGAAACCGTGGAAGCGCCGCTCGTCACGCAGCGTCGTGCCTGCTTCGCGCGCCAGTTGATCGACTAGCCAGAAGCCGGCGTTGTGGCGCGTCGCGGTGTATTCGGCGCCCGGATTGCCGAGCCCGACGATCAGCTTGATCATGTTTGCCTGGGTCCATCTGGCTCGGCGCCGCATGCAGCCGAGCTGAAAAAACGAAAAAAAACCCGCCGGGGCGAACCTCGGCGGGTCACATCGACCGTTTCATTGAAACGGATCGAGAGGATTGCTCGCTCAGTGCAGCTTAAGCAGCCGGCGTTTCGCCTTCGCCCGCAGCAGCGGCTTCGCCTTCAGCGATTGCGCCAGCCGGGATTGTTGCAGCAGCGATCACCGGGTTTTCTGCTTCGACGTGAGCAACCAGTGCGACGCCTGCCGGCAGGACGATGTCCTTGGCGTGAATCGATTGGCCTGCTTCGATCTTCGCCAGGTCGACTTCGAGGAATTCCGGCAGTGCCGACGGCAGGCACTCGATTTCGATATCGTTGAGGACGTGTGAGATCACCGCGCTCGACAGCTTCACTGCCGGGTTGGTTTCCTGGTTCATGAAGTGCAGCGGCACCTTGGTGTGCAGCTTCTTCTTCGCGTCGACACGTTGGAAGTCCACGTGCAGAACGAGCTGACGGAACGGGTGGTATTGCACGTCGCGCAGCAGAACCTGTTGCGACTTGCCACCGATTTCCAGATCGAGAATCGACGAGTGGAAAACTTCTTTCTTCAGCGCGTGCCACAGCGCGTTGTGGTCCAGTTCGACCAATTGCGTTTCAGCACCAGCGCCATATACGATGCCCGGGGTCTTGCCCGAGTTACGCAGGCGGCGGCTCGCACCCGTACCTTGCAGGTTACGCTCGAAAGCGACTACTTTCATTTGAATCTCCAATACACTGCCCGCGACCAGGCAGTAAAAACGGGGCCCGCAAGCCACTATGGCTGAGGCCCCAAAACGGCGGCACGAACCTTCGTTCGTTCGTGCCGATTGTGCAAAAGCGCAGCGTGCGGATAGTGCACTACGCTGCGCCTTCGCAAATACTTAACTTTCCGCGAACAGCGACATCACCGAATCGCCGCGGCGAATCCGCGAGAACGTTTCGGCGAGCAGGCCGGCGCTGGTCAACGAACGGATCTTGGCGCATGAGCGGGCTTCTTCGCCGAGCGGGATCGTGTCCGTGACAACGAGTTCGTCCAGTGCCGAAGCTGCGATACGCTCGCCCGCACCGCCCGACAGAACCGGGTGGGTGGCGTAAGCGAACACCTGCTTCGCACCGCGTTCCTTCAAAACCTGGGCTGCCTTGCAGAGCGTGCCGGCGGTGTCGACCATATCGTCCATGATCACGCAGGTACGGCCTTCGACTTCACCGATGATGTTCATCACTTCGGCAACGTTCGCCTTCGGGCGGCGTTTGTCGATGATAGCGAGATCGCAATTCAGCTGCTTGGCTAATGCCCGGGCGCGCACCACGCCGCCGACGTCCGGCGATACGACCAGCAGGTTCTCGTAGTTCTGCTTGCGCAGATCGCCGAGCAGCACGGGCGTTGCGTAGATGTTGTCGACCGGGATGTCGAAAAAGCCTTGAATCTGGTCGGCATGCAGATCCATCGTGATGATCCGCTCGACGCCGGCGATTTCCAGCATGTTCGCCACGATCTTCGCCGAGATGGCGACGCGCGCCGAACGCGGGCGCCGATCTTGACGGGCATAGCCGAAGTAGGGGATGGCTGCGGTGATCCGGCCTGCGGATGCGCGCTTGAGCGCATCGACCATGATCATCAGTTCCATCAGATTGTCGTTCGCCGGCGCGCAGGTGGATTGCAGGACGAAGACGTCCTTGCCACGCACGTTTTCCTGAATCTCGACCTGGATTTCACCGTCCGAGAAACGGCTAACCATGGCTTTGCCGAGGGGAATACCGAGGATTTTGACGACTTCCTGTGCAAGCGCGGGATTTGCGTTGCCAGTAAAAACCATCAGGCCGTCATGGCTGCTCATCGTGCACCTACTTCAGGCTGGGGGCGAGGGGAAATGCGAGAATTTTTGGCAGGGGAGAAAGGATTCGAACCTTTGCATGCCGGAATCAAAATCCGGTGCCTTAACCAGCTTGGCGACTCCCCTACACTAACTTTGAGCTCCGCCGAACGTGGAGTTTCGTTCGACGATGCAAAACTTATGACGCGAAAGTAAAGAGTGGATGTTGATCGAGACCTGCGGCCACTGCGCTGTTCCATTCGCCCGGCAGTTTGGCTTGCGCCGCTTCTGCTTCAGCTTTACTACGGAACGCTGCAAATACACTTGCACCTGATCCAGACATCCGCGCTGGTGCGATGTTTTCAAACCATCGCAGCACTTGCGCTACTTCCGCGTACTTCCCTACGACAACCTGCTGCATGTCATTCCGACCGAAACTTTCTGGCCAGTCAGTGTTGCAGCTAAGTTCTGCAGGAAAGTCCGTAATTCTGAGGGGTTTTGAATCTCTTGTCAACGCTTTTTCAGAAAAAATCGCTGCAGTCGGAACATGAACCCTCGGTGTCACCACCAAGAAATGGCGCGGCGGCAATTGTACAACGTCTAAAGCTTCTCCGACACCCTGTGCGAACGCATTTTTCCCAAAAATAAAAAATGGCACATCGGCGCCGAGCTTCAACGCTAGTTCCTGCAGTTCCAGTCGCGGCAGATCGAGCTTCCATAGGCGATTCAGCGCAAGCAGCGTAGTGGCCGCATCGGAGCTGCCGCCGCCGAGGCCCGCGCCCATCGGCAGGCGCTTGTCGATCTCGATATCGACGCCCTCGGACGAGCCCGTGTGCGCCTTCAGGAGTGTCGCTGCGCGCACGGTGAGATCGTGTTCCGGCGGGACGTCGGCGATCTCGGTGCTGCGTGTGATGAGACCGTCGTCGCGTCGCGTGAAATGCAGCGTGTCGCCCCAGTCGAGCAACTGGAAGACGGTTTGCAGCGTGTGATAGCCGTCCGGCCGGCGGCCGGTGATGTGCAGGAAGAGGTTTAGCTTCGCTGGCGCGAGGCAATCGCGCAGCGAGTGGGTGGATTCGATCATGGGTCTGGGCTACATGCGCCAATGCGGCGCCAAAGAAGCGGCAAAGTTGCGCGAACAGGCGCGGCTACTGATCCAGCACGAGCTTGATGTCGAGCGGCGGTTCCAGTCGGCTCAGGTTGATGCGCTTCACGCCGGTAGCCGGCGCGTCGGCATACGCCAGGTAGTCGATCGTCCAGCCGTCCTGCGTGATCTGTTTCAGGCGCGACGGCTGTTCGGGATCCTTCTCGGTCCGCGCGCTCGACGTCGGCGCAGGCGACGGCTGCAGCCAATAGCGCAACCCCTCGACCGGCAGCGCAAAGCCGAGCGCGTTCTGCATCAGTGTCGAGACGTTGTCGGCGGTGAGCGGCTGACGATTCGGCAACTCGAGCGTGGCCGAAGCCGGCGACGAAGTCACGATCGCGAGCGTCTGACCGAGCGGACTGCGTAACTGCAGGGTGACGGTGTCGCCGGTTTCCTGCCAGGCGAAGTTACCGTACGCATTGCGCTGCTGGCCGTTCTGATCGTTGTACTGGACCGCGAAGCGGCCTTGATAGGCGCGGCTCGTTTGCGTCGAGATGGACGTCGCGGTGTTCGAAGCGGACGGCCCTTGCGGCTTCACCGATGCACAACCAGCCAATGCGACGACCGCCGCCGCTGCAAATCCGAGCGCCGCTCCACGCTGCGTCCGGGGAAAAGAAAACACGCGGGAAAGACGCATCAAAGATCGTTTACCTGGAGACGTTGCAGCGTTTTAACAAGCGTGTCGTTGTCCGGTTCGAGTTTGCGCGCATCGCGGAAAGCGGCGCGTGCCTGATCCTGCGCTCCGGTTTTCCACAACACTTCGCCGAGGTGCGCGCCGATTTCGGCATTCGGCTGGATGTCGTAGGCCTTGCGCAGCAGCTTGATCGCGTCCGACGTATTGCCCATGCGGTACTTGACCCAACCGACGCTGTCCATGATGAACGCGTCGTTCGGGGCAAGCGACGAAGCCTTCTCGACCAGCCTGTTCGCTTCCGCGAGGCGCTGATTGCGATCGGCCAGCGAATAGCCGAGTGCGTTATACGCCTGCGGATTGTCCGGCTGCGTCTCGATCAGCTTGCGCAGTTGCGCCTCCATGACATCGTAGTGGCCGGTCTTTTCTGCGGCCATGGCGTAGTCGTAGGTCAGATCGGGGTCGTCCGGGAAATTCGCGGTGGCTCTTTGCAGGGCCGCTTCCGACTCGGGGTAGCGTTTCGCATCGAACAGGATCGCCGCATCGGTACGCGCGATCAGCGCCTGGTCGCGCGGATCGCGCGCCTGCAGGCCGGCCAGCAGGTTGCGGGCGTCTCCGGTCTTGCCCTGTTTGGCGAGCAATTGCGCGCGCGTGATCTGCGCCGGCATGTATTGCTGGCTCGACGGGGAAATCTTGTTCAGCCAGTCGCCCGCTGCCGCTTCGTTCTTCTGTTCGAGCGACAGTTGCGCGAGGTAGATATACGCCTGGCCCGGATCGGCGCCCGGCGTTTTTTCCGCTTGCTGCGCATACTGGGTGAGATACTTCTGCGCGTCGGCGAAATTCTTTTGCTGGATCTTGATCAGCGCGAGCGCCATCAGCGGCGTGAGGTCCTTCGCGTTGTTCTTGTGCATGATCTCGAACTGCTGCTGCGCGTCGTCCAGACGGTCGCTCGCGAGATACATCTGCGCGAGCGCGAGACGCGCATCATGCGATTTCGGATTCTGCTGCACGTACTTTTCGAGGGACGCAATGCCTTCCTTGCGCTCCTCCGGGCCCATCTGCGAGAGCATCAGCGCGGCCGGCAGATAGTCGGGCTTGAGCGTCAGCGCCTGTTCGAGCGACTTGCGCGCGCCCGGCGCGTCGTCCGAAACGAGCTGCTGACGTGCAATGGCCAGTTGCGCTTCGGGCCGGTTCAGGTCGTTCTTCAGCAGGTCTTGCAGAACGTGCAAGCCGCCGATCCGGTTCGGACCGCGCGACAGCAGCAGTTGCAGCGCGAGAATCGCACTGCCGCGATTTTCGGCGGGCACCTTTGCCAGTTCGCTTGCGAGGATCGGCGCGGCGTCGTCAGGTTTGCCGGACAGCACGAGCAGCGACGCGTCGAGTTGCGCGGCGCGTTCCGAGTTCGGCGCATACTGCTGCCACAATTGCGCGGCGGCCAACGCGTCCGAAGGGCTCTGCGCGGCCAGCGCGATTTCGGTCGCGCGTTGCGCCATGCGCGGATCGTGTGTGTCGCGCGCGAGCGCGAGGTAGGTCTGGTAGGCGGGCGCCGGCTGGTCGCGTTGCAACGCGACTTCGGCGGCGAGCACCTGGAATACGATCTGGCTCGACAGTGCGACGTTCGGCAAAGACTTCAGGTCTTCTGCCGATGCAGGGCCGAGCGGGTCCGGCAAGGTGACGGAGGTGTCGTCCGAGTCCGGCGAGGGGTCCTGCGCGTGCGCGGGCACGGCAGCCAGCGCCCAGACGGCGAGCGCGGCCGCGCCGAGCATCCGGCGAGCGGAGACAGCGTGCGGCACGCGCGATGCGTTGGCCGGGCGCTTCGAAAACAGCTTCACGAAGGACAAGTTCATGGAAATCCGTTCAATGTTTCGGACGATTGTAACGCGCTCGCTACAATACGCGCACAACCACTCACGCAAGTTGCAGACCAGTTAGACATGCCAGAGTTGCCAGAAGTTGAGGTTACCCGACGGGGAATCGAACCGTATGTGTCCGGGCGCAAGGTTGAACGCGTCGACGTGCGTACGCCCGCGCTGCGCTGGCCGATTCCGGCGGACCTTGCGAAAACCTTGCGTGGCCATGTGGTGCGCAAGGTCGAGCGGCGCGGCAAGTACCTACTGTTCGAAATCGACGCCGGCTGGTTTATCGTGCACCTGGGCATGACCGGCACGCTGAGGGTGCTGCGCCACTTGCCGCGCCCGCCGGCCGCGGGGAAACATGACCACATCGACTGGATTTTCGACGAATTCATTCTGCGCTACCGCGATCCGCGGCGCTTCGGCGCGGTGCTTTGGCATCCGCGCGAAGCCGGCGACGTGCTCGAACATCCGCTGCTCGCGGCCTTGGGCGTGGAGCCGTTCTCGCCGGCGTTCTCCGGCGCACTGATCCATCGGCTGACGCGCGGGCGCAAAGTGTCGGTGAAGCAGGCGCTGCTGGCGGGTGAAATCGTGGTCGGCGTGGGCAATATTTACGCGTCCGAGAGCCTGTTTCGCGCCGGCATCCGGCCCACCACCGCGGCGGGCCGCGTCTCGCTGGTTCGGTACGATCTCCTGGCGGACGCGGTGCGCGTGACGCTCGCCGCGGCGATCGAGAAGGGCGGCAGCACGCTGCGCGATTTCGTCGGCAGTGACGGCGAGAGCGGTTACTTCCAGCTCGACTATTTCGTCTATGATCGCGCGGGCCTGCCATGCCGCGTGTGTGGAACGCCGATCAAACAGATCGTGCAGGGGCAGCGTTCCACGTATTTCTGTCCGACCTGCCAGCGCTAATTTTTCGATGCCCTCTCGCTTAACTCCGTCCGCCGCACCCGCCGCGTCAACTTTTCCGGCCTTGTCCGATTTTTCCGCCAGGCTGATCGCCTGGCAGCGCCGGCATGGCCGTCACGACCTGCCGTGGCAGAACACGCGTGATCCGTATCGCATCTGGCTGTCGGAAATCATGCTGCAACAGACCCAGGTGTCGACGGTGATTCCGTACTACGCAAAGTTTCTGGCGCGGTTTCCGGATGTCGCCGCGCTCGCCGCAGCGCCGATCGACGACGTGATGGCGCTATGGGCCGGCCTCGGCTACTACACGCGCGCTCGCAATCTGCATCGCTGCGCGCAGGCGGTGGTCGAGCGGCATGGCGGCGCGTTTCCAGCATCGGTCGACGAACTGGCGGAATTGCCCGGCATCGGCCGCTCGACGGCGGCGGCGATCGCGTCGTTCGCATTCGGCGCGCGCGCGACGATCCTCGACGGCAACGTGAAGCGGGTTCTGGCGCGCGTATTTGGCGTTGAAGGCTTTCCCGGCGAGAAGAAAGTCGAGAACACGATGTGGACGCTGGCGGAATCGCTGCTGCCGTCGAATGCATCGGACGACGATGTCAGCGCCTACACGCAAGGTCTGATGGACCTCGGGGCAACGCTGTGCGTGCGCGGCAAGCCGGATTGCCTGCGCTGCCCGTTCGCGGTCGATTGCTTGGCGAACGTGACGGGACGGCAGCGCGAGTTGCCCACAGCGCGGCCCAAAAAAACGACGCCGACACGCCGCACGTGGATGCTGGTGCTGCGCGACGGCAACGCCGTGATGCTGGAAAAACGCCCGCCGTCGGGCATCTGGGGCGGCTTGTGGAGCCTGCCCGAAGCCGCCGACGAAGCCGCACTCGCCGAGCGGGCGCGCGCCTTCGGCGGCGATGGATCGGTCTCGCCGCTCGCACCGCTCACGCACGTATTCACGCATTTCAGGCTGGATATCGAGCCGCGGCTGGCGGAACTGAGCCGCGGTGTGGGCGCGCCGGCCGCGTTAGGCGATGCGCACACCGCGTGGGTCGCGCTAAGCGATCTCGATGCGTTCGGCGTGCCCGCACCGGTGCGCAAACTGCTGGACGGCTTGCAAGGCTCACTGCTGTAAAAGCAGCGGTTTTTACAGCAACTGATGCTGCTGCATGTAGTGATGAACCACGTCGATTCGCGCGCCGGCGTCCTGCAATTCCATCAGTTTCTGGCGGGCGCGCAGCGCAATCGGCAACACCTCGGCGAGACGGTTCGACACCCATGACGGGTCGTCGAGTCTGAACGGTTCGGCGAACGGCAAGCTTTCCGGATCGCGTTCGCCAATCGTCGCGATGATCCGTTCGAGCACCTCGGCGCACGCTCCGAATTTGGCCAGATGCTGATTGCCTTCGAGCGGTATGTCGTCGCCGAGCGGCTCGGCCATGCCGACCAGCAAGCCGCTGCTTTCCACGCGGTGCGACAGGAGGCGGAAGCGCTTCGTGCCGCGCGCGCGAATCAGCAGCATGCCGAAGGCTTCGACATCGCACTCTTCGATTTCGGCAAGACAGCCGATTGCTTCAGGCACTGAAGGCTCTTCGGCGCGCGCCACTTCGGCGCCGCTTTTCAGCAGACACACGCCGAACGGCGTTTTGTCACGCAGACAGTCGCGCGCCATGTCGAGGTAGCGCGCCTCGAAGATTTTCAGGGGCAGCAGCCCGTCGGGAAACAGCACCGTATGCAGCGGAAACAGCGGCACATCGGCAAGCACAGTAGAAGTGGTAGACATGGCGCAACGCTTCGAGGTGAGGCCGCGCGATGCGGCCGGTTAAGCCACTAGCTTCGATGATTCGCCGATCTCGACCGGCGCATCGCGGTGCCGCACAATCACATTCGCCTGACTTGCGAGACGCGCGGCGAGCGTCTCAGCAATGAACACCGAGCGGTGCTGGCCGCCCGTGCAACCGATCGCGACGGTGAGATAACTGCGGTTGTCGTCGCGGAAATGCGGCAGCCATTTGTCGAGAAACTTCTCGATGTCGTCGATCATTTCGTGAACGACCGGCAGCGCATCGAGAAAATCCATCACAGGCTTATCGAGGCCCGTAAGCGGCCTTAATTCATGATCGTAGTACGGGTTCGGCAGCGTGCGTACGTCGAACACGAAATCGGCATCGAGCGGCACGCCGCGTTTGAAGCCGAACGATTCGAACATCAGCACGAGACCTGAATGCTCCTGCTCGATGAAGCGTTTGACCCACGCGCGCAGCACGTTCGCGCGCAGATTGCTGGTGTCGATCTGATGGCCGAACTCGGCAAGACCTGCCACTAGTTCACGTTCGCGTTCGATTGCTTCGGCGAGCGACGTCAGCAAGCCGACGTCCGCGTCGTGCGCGGTCGAACCGGACAGCGGATGCCGGCGGCGTGTTTCGGAGAAGCGCTGAATCAGCGATTGCGTGCTTGCGTTTAGGAACAGGACGCGCACGTCATGGGCGCGCGACAGATCGCGGATCATCGCGGGCATTTCGTCGAGCGAAGCGCTCGAGCGCGCGTCGATGGCTACCGCAAGGCGGTCTTGCCCGTCCTCGGCGAGGTAGTTGGCCAGTTGCGGCAGAAAACGCGGCGGCAAATTGTCGACGCAGTAATAACCCGCGTCTTCAAGCGCGTTCAGGGCAACTGACTTGCCGGAGCCGGAAATACCGGTGATCAGGATTATGCGCATGGAGTCGTGAAATCCGTACATTTCATCATAGCATCTGGTCCCCGTGCGCGCGCCCCGCCGCCCACCGTTGACACGAAGCGTGGCGTAGCGGCGCAAGCTCAGATCAATTTGCCGGGAAACTGGCTGTCGGGATCCTGCATCGCCAGACGCTGGCGATCCATGAAGTCGCGCAATGTATCGATGCCGCGCAGTTGCAGGATCGTGTTGCGCACCGCCGCTTCGACCAGCACCGCGAGGTTGCGGCCGGCCGCCACCTGAATCGTGACTTTGCTGATCGGCAGGCCGAGCACGTCGACGGTTTGGCTTTCGAGCGGCAGCCGCTGGAATTCGCCGTCAGGACGGCGCACCAGCTGTACGATCAGCTTCAGCTTCATTTTTCGGCGCACGGCGGTTTCGCCGAAGATCGTCTTGATGTCGAGCAGGCCGAGGCCGCGCACTTCGAGCAGGTTTTGCAGCAGCGGCGGGCAGCGCCCTTCGACGAAATCAGGACCGAGGCGTACGAAATCCACCGCGTCGTCTGCCACAAGGCCGTGGCCGCGGCTGATCAGTTCCAGCCCGAGTTCGCTCTTGCCGAGGCCGGAGTCGCCGGTGAGCAGCACGCCCATGCCGAGGATGTCGAGGAACACGCCGTGCAGCGTGGCGCGAGGCGCGAGAATGCGCGACATATAGAGGCGCAGGCTGTCGATCACCGCGGCGGCGGACATCGGCGTGGTGAACAGTGGTGTGGACGAGCGCGTGCAGCGCAGCACCAGCTCCGGCGGCGCGGCTACGCCGCCCGCCACCACCAGAAACGGCGGTTCCAACGCGATTAGCTCGGCCATGTGGCGCGAGCGGTCTTCGTCGGTTTGACGCTTGTAGTAGTCGATTTCGGCGTCGCCGAGCACCTGAATCCGGTTCGGGTGGATCAGGTTCAAGTGGCCGACAAGATCGGCGCTCGACGTGGCATTGGCGACCGATTCTGAAGAAAAGCCGCGTTCCCAGCCTTCATGCCCCGTCAGCCAGCTTAGTTTCAGCGCGGCTGCGTTGTCGTCGAAAATGCTCTGGGCGTTGATGCTGGACGTATCCATGAGTCAGTGACTCCAGTGTGGACCGCTTGCCCGGCAAGGCGCGGCCGCGCTCACGCGCAGCGCGCCATGCAGTGCTGAACCCGCACGCTCGCGGGTAACCGGCGTGCGGATAACCGCCGATACATCAAGGTTGCCACTGAGTAAGCAGGCGATGCAACGCTTCGCGATTTTCTTCCGTGTGCAGCCGCTCGCGGGCTTCGCGATCGGACAGCAATTGGGCGATTTCCGAAAGAATTTCGAGGTGCTGCTGGGTGGCCTGTTCGGGCACCAGCAGGAAGATCAGCAGCGAAACCGGCTGCCCGTCGGGCGATTCGAAGGGGATGGGCTCGGCGAGGCGGACGAACGCGGCAAGCGGTTGCTTCAAGCCTTTGATCCGGCCATGCGGAATCGCGACGCCTTCACCAAGCCCGGTCGATCCGAGGCGCTCGCGCGCAAACAGATTGTCAGTGACCGTGCTACGGGCGATGCCGTTCTGGTTCTCGAAGATCAGGCCCGCTTGCTCGAACACGCGTTTCTTGCTGGTGACCGATAGTCCGACGACGACGTTCTCGAGGGGAAGAAATTTGGCTAAACGATTCATGTTGACAGGCGAAAACGTGGCCTGGTTTCTCCTCGCTGGGGCGTTTGAGTGGTGTTCCATTCGTTTTGATGCTCACGGCGATGTGCATTGGAGTCCGAAAGCGCAGGACTCCGGCCGACCGACTTCCCTTTGAGCTCGCTTGACCCCGATGGTAACCGGAACATTATAGAACAGGGTAGCTGTGGATGGTGCGGCGCGCCATCGCCCGGCGTATGCGTTTGTTAGCTGGAGGCAGCGGCCCCCGCGCTGGGGAGCGGGAGGAGGCTCACAAGCGGTTCAACGCGGCTCAAAAAGCGGCCCGGAAACGAAAAACCGCCCGGTTTCGGGCGGTTTAGCTGGGTAAGGAAAGCCTTCCTTATTGCGGCGGCACGTCCACTTGCGGCGCCAGCGGCTGGTACTTGATCGCCTCGTGCTGATGGCCCTGCAGACGATCCTTATGGCGTATCACTTGCCGGTCGAGCTTGTCGATCATCAGATCGATCGCAGCGTAGAGATCGCTGTCACAGCTCTCGACAAAGATGTCTTTGCCCTTCAAATGCAGGTTGATTTCAACCTTTTGACGCTTTTCCTTTTCCTTGTGGTTGTCGACCGAGAGGACCACACTGCCGTCGATGACCTGATCAAAATGTCTTAGCACCCTATCTAGTTTGGTGATCACGTATTCGCGCAACGCAGGCGTTACTTCGAGGTGGTGTCCACTGATCTGCAGATTCATAGTGCTTCTCCAAGCTAGATGCCGCTTGTTCCGCACGATGACGTAGGTCCGGTCGATTGTCGGCTTGCCTGAGTCGCCCCCCGGTGACTGACTGCTGGCAGGTCGCATCGGCCGGCCTTTCCGCCAACTGCGGAGCGGCCGGTAAATGCCCGCCGCAACAGGCGACGGGCTACAGAGACTTGCGCAGGTTGACTGCCGGAATCTTGAGCGCTTCGCGGTACTTCGCAACGGTACGCCGTGCGACCACGAAGCCCTGTTCCGCCAGCAGTTCGGCTATGCGACTGTCTGAAAGAGGAGATTTCGGGTTTTCCGCTCCTATCAGTTGCTTGATGAGCGCGCGAATCGCCGTGGAGGAGGCCGCGCCACCCGTGTCGGTTGAGACGTGTGATCCGAAGAAGTACTTAAATTCAAGCGTCCCGAATGGGGTCAGCATGTATTTACCGGTTGTCACACGCGAGACAGTCGACTCGTGTAGGCCCAGCGTATCAGCAATTTCCCGCAAAACCAAGGGGCGCATGGCAATTTCGCCGTGCACAAAAAAGCTCTTTTGACGCTCCACAATAGCTTGCGCGACCCTGAGGATCGTCTCGAAACGCTGCTGGATATTCTTGATCAGCCAGCGCGCTTCCTGCAGTTGCTGGCGCAACGATCCGCTGCCCGGATCGCCCCGGTTATTGCGCAGAATATTCGCGTACAGATGGTTGATCCGCAGCTTCGGCACGACTTCCGGGTTCAGCTCCGCCTGCCAGCCCTGTGCCGTCTTGCGCACCATGATGTCCGGCACGACGTAGTCCGCTTCCGCCTTGCCGTATGCGGCCCCGGGAAACGGCTCGAGCGAGCGGATCAACAGATGCGCATCGCGCAGGTCGTCGTCGCTGGCCTTCAGATGCTTGCGCAGGCGCGTGAAGTCGCGCGCCGCGAGCAGTTCCAGATGGTGGGCGACGATGTCGAGCGCAAGCGTGCGGGTAGGCGAGTCGTCGAGCCGCAGCAGTTGCAGCTTCAGACATTCGGACGCGGAGCGCGCGCCGACGCCCGCCGGGTCGAAACTATGCAGCAGCGCAAGCGCGGCGTTCAGTTCGTCCAGGTCGACTTCGAGCTCCTCGGGCAGGTCGGCCAGCACTTCTTCCAGCGTGGCGGTGAGGTAGCCGTCGTCGTCGAGTGATTCGATCAGGAAGGTGATCAGCGCGCGGTCGCGCTGGCCCGCCTGGGTGACGCGCAATTGCGCCGTCAGGTGATCGCGCAGCGAGGTGCTCGATTCGTGGATTTGCAGCGGCGGCAGATCGTCGTCGTCCGAGGCGTTGCCGGAGCGGCCGTAGTCGTCGAGATTCCATTGCGACGCGTCGCTGTTGCCCTCTCCCGAAAGCCCGTTATATTCGTCGACGCCCTGCGGCTCGCCGTTCTCGGCGCGCTCGCTGCCGCTCGCGGACGAAGACGAAGTATTGCCGCCCATCTGGTCGGGCGGCGCGGAGGAGTTGGGCGCCTGGGCGATCAATGAGCCGTCGGCCGCCACGCGCAGGGGGCTCGCAATCCAGTCGTCCTCGTTTTCGAGGAGCGGATTCTGCGAGATCGCCATTGCGACTTCCTGCTGCAGTTCGAGCGTAGACAGCTGAAGCAGCCGGATGGACTGCTGCAGTTGCGGGGTCAGCGCAAGATGCTGCGATAGGCGGAGTTGGAGGCTGGCTTTCATGGCAAGTTGAGATTCATTGTAGAGAGTTTGCCACGACCGCGATACCTTGCGACACTCGCAATAACGTGTGCGCCGGTTTTGGGCGACGCCGGGCGCGGGGCGCCCCCGGTCAAAAATGCTGATGTGCGGTTGCCGCAAAGGACCGGCGGAGCAGGCGCGCTCGCTCCGCCGGTAATCCCTTGTGTACTTACATGCGGAAGTGCTCGCCCAGATAGACGCGCCGCACGCTTTCGTTTTCGATGATGTCGCTCGGCGCACCGGCTGCCAGCACGCTGCCGTCGCTGATGATGTATGCGTGATCGCAGATGCCGAGCGTTTCGCGCACGTTGTGGTCGGTAATCAGCACGCCGATATTGCGCTGCTTCAGGAATTTGACGATCTTCTGGATTTCCAGCACAGCGATCGGATCGACGCCCGCGAACGGTTCGTCGAGCAGAATGAAGCTCGGATTGGTGGCCAGCGCGCGTGCGATTTCAACCCGCCGCCGTTCGCCGCCGGACAGCGACAGCGCCGGATTTTCGCGCAGGTGAGCGATCTGAAGTTCGTCAAGCAACGCTTCGGTGCGGCTGGTAATACCGTCTTTGGAGAGCCGCTTGCCGTTGTCTTCGTGTTGCAACTCCAGCACCGCGCGAATGTTTTCTTCGACGGTGAGCTTGCGGAACACGGAGGCTTCCTGCGGCAGATACGACAGGCCCAGCGACGCGCGCTTGTGGATCGGCAGCAGGCTGATCGACTTGCCGTCCAGATCGATTTCGCCCGCATCGAGGGGCACGAGGCCGACAATCATATAGAACGAGGTGGTCTTGCCGGCGCCGTTCGGGCCGAGCAGGCCGACCACTTCGCCGCTTTTGACGTCGAGCGACACGTCTTTGACGACCGTACGCGAGCCGTAACGCTTTTTCAGGTTGCGCACCGCCAGTGAACTGCTGGTGCCGGCCGGCTTGCGATTGGGGAGGGACGCGGAGGTATTCACTGGTTCGGCGCTCCCTGGATCGTGGTGGACGGCGCGAGCGTGGCCGACGCGCCGCTCAGCGGCGCCGGGCCGCCGTTGCGCGGCGACAGCATCGCGCGCACGCGGCCGGTCGGATTGCCCGGGCCGGCGACGTCCTTGCCCGCCTTCGCAGTGTAGAAGTCGTTCTGACCGTCATACGTAACGACGCTGCCGTGCACCTGGTCCATCACCGTCGAGAGGCCTTGCAGGCGCTTCACGGTGGCGTTGGTGGTCAGCGTGGTCAGGTCCTGCTTGCCGTCGTAGTCGATACGGATTGCCGTGCCTTCGATGTATTCGTCGAGGCCTTCGCGCTTCTGGCGGAAATACGACAGATTGCCGCCGCCGGAGGTGCCGGTGGCGTACTGATAGCCCTGCGGATCTTGCGTCACTTCGACCCGATCGGCCTTGATCACGATCGTGCCTTTGGTGGCGACCACGTGGCCGGTGAAGATGTTGACCTGCTTGAGGTCGTCGTAAGTCATGTTGTCCGCTTCGATATTCAGCGGCTTGTCCTTGTCGGCGCGGTCCGCGTGCGCGAGCGGCGCAAAGCCGGCGAGCGGCAACGCGACGATCAGCGCAGCGAGTCCGGCGCGGCACGCGGATAGGGTACACGCGCGGCCGGTATCAAAACGGGGGAACGATTCGTTCATGCAGTCACGCCTGGAGAGGATTACCCGGGTTGCTTGGCCGAGCTGCCGCCGGCGTCGGACGCGGCGATTGCGCCTTTCACGTTGCCGAACAGCTGCATCACCCGGGTGACGTTGTTGTAGTTCATGCCGCTGGCAGTCATCACCGACATGCCGCGCTGAAGTTTAACCGGCTTTTCAGTCGCGATCACATCGTCGTTGACCAGCACCCGGAAATGCTCCGAATCCGCCTGCATCTGCGGATCGCCGTTGCCGGCCGCTCGCAGGATGCGGGCGTTGCCGTACAGATCCACGATCGACGCGTCGCCGTTCACCTTGCCGGTGTCGCCGGTCGCGGTGACGATCGGCTTGCCGGGCTGGAACGCGCGCATGGCCGGCTTGACCAGGTCGCTCAGCTCGTCGTCTTCGTAGTGAATCAGGTGAGTGGCGGTTAGACGGTATTGCGTCGAGCCCGACTGGTCGAGTTCGGAAACCGAGAAGTTGTCGGCGAAATAGTCCGGCGTGTGCTCCTTGGGGCGAATCATGCCTTCGTTGGGCCGCGGCAGCGTGGCTTGGAGCAGCCACCAGGTAATGCCGGCGAGCGCCGCCATGGCGACGAGCGGAATCAGGGAAGTCAGGCGGAACTGGTTCATCCGACGAGGCCTCGCTGTTCGCCGCTACAGGCGGCCGCGAGGAGTGCCTCGTATTTGTGCTGCGCGCGCAGCAGCGTGTCGCAGACCTCGCGCGCCGCGCCATGACCGCCGCGCGCCTCGCTGACCCAATGGGCGCGCGCGATCACTTCAGGATGCGAATTGGCCGGCGCCGCCGCGAAGCCGACCTTCAGCATCACGCCGAGATCGACCCAGTCGTCGCCCATGTAGCCGCATTCTTCGGGCGTCATGCCGGTTTGCCGCAACAGGTCTGCGAACGCCTGGGGTTTGTCTTGCACGCCCTGATAGACGTGGGTGATGTTCATCTCCTTCACCCGCGCCGCGACGATGCCCGACTTGCGCCCGGTGATGATCGCCGTTTCGATGCCGGCCTCGCGCAGCAGCTTCATGCCGTGGCCGTCCATCGAGTTGAACGCTTTCATCGTGTCGCCTTCCGCCGTGAACAGCAGGCCGCCGTCGGTCAGCACGCCGTCGACGTCGAAAATCATCAGCTTCACGCGGCTGGCGCGTTCGGTGGCGGTCAGGGACACGGGCATCAAATCACCTTCTTCGAGAACAGGTCGTGCATGTTGAGTGCGCCGATCAGCTTGCCTGCTTCGTCGACGACCAGCATCTGATTGATGCGGTAGCGCTCCATCAGTTCCACGGCTTCGACGGCGAGCTGGTCCGGACCGATGGTGCGCGGGCCGGCGGTCATGACCGAGGCAATCGACAGTTCGCGGAAGTCGCCATCGCGCTCGAGCACACGGCGCAAGTCGCCGTCGGTGAAGATGCCGGCCACGCGATCTTCGTGATCGACGACCGCCGTCATGCCCATGCGCTTGGCGGTCAACTGGAACAGCGCGTCGCGCACGGTGGCCTCGGGCGTCACCTTCGGCACCTGGTCGCCGGTGCGCATCACGTCCCGCACATAAGTGAGCAGGCGGCGGCCGAGCGCGCCGCCCGGGTGCGAGCGGGCAAAGTCGTCCGAACCGAAACCGCGCGCATCCAGCACCGCGACCGCGAGCGCGTCGCCGAGCGCGAGCGCGGCGGTGGTGCTGGCGGTGGGCGCGAGATTCAGCGGACACGCTTCTTTCGCCACGGCGGAATTCAGGTGCACGTCGGCCAGTTGTGCGAGACTCGACGACGGACGGCCCGTCATCGCGATCAGTTTTGCGCCCATGCGCTTGATCAGCGGCAGAATGGACACCAGCTCTTCGGTCTCGCCGGAATTCGACAGCGCGACGAACACGTCGTCGGCGGTGACCATGCCGAGGTCGCCGTGACTCGCTTCCGCCGGATGGACGAAGAACGCCGGCGTGCCGGTGCTGGCGAGCGTGGCCGCCAGTTTGCGGGCCACGTGGCCCGACTTGCCAATGCCGGAAACGACCACGCGACCACGGCAACCCAGGATGAAATCGACCGCCCCGACGAAACTATCGTCGAGTTGATCGCGAAGCGCGCGCACGGCGTCCGCTTCGATGTCGAGCACGTCGCGAGCGAGCGCGAGTGCCCGATCGCCATTGATTTTCGCTATCATTCGCGGAGTATAGCAAAGGCGCTTGTTCGCCGCGCCGGGCCTGCTGTGCCAAGCCGCTGCCTTCAACGGCCCCTCAACCTTGTCGCACGGCGTTTTGCGTGCGCGGTTCCGCTGACGAACGAGGACGCTTTACCCATGCGTGTTTGCCGATGATTTCCCCGCTGGAAATGACGCTGTTCCTGCTGCTGGCCTCAGTCGCAGGTGTGGTGGTGTTTCGCTTTCTGAATCTTCCGCCGATGCTCGGGTATCTGACGGTCGGCATCATCGTCGGTCCGCATGCGTTCGGTCTGATTCCCGATTCGGCGGGCGCGCAGAACCTCGCCGAATTCGGCGTCGTGTTCCTGATGTTCTCGATCGGGCTGGAGTTTTCGCTGTCCAAACTGCGCACGATGCGCAGGCTCGTATTCGGCCTCGGCCTGTTGCAGGTGATCGGCACGGTTGCGGTGGCGGTGTCGCTCGGCTTCCTGCTGGAGCGCTGGGTCCATATCACCTGGCAGGCGAGCGTCGCGCTGGGCGGTGCTCTGGCGATGTCGTCGACGGCGATCGTCAGCAAGCTGCTCGCGGAGCGGCTCGAGATCGAGACCGAGCACGGCCGCAACATCTTCGGCGTGCTGCTGTTCCAGGATCTGGCGGTGGTGCCGCTATTGATCGTCATCTCGGCGCTGGGCGGCGATTCGAAGGACCTCGTCAGCGCGCTCGGGCTGGCGGCGGTCAAGATCGTCGTGGCGTTGGCGCTGCTTCTTATAGTGGGTCAGCGCTTCATGACGCGCTGGTTCAACGTGGTGGCGCGGCGCCGTTCGCAGGAACTGTTCATTCTCAACCTGCTGCTGGTGACGCTCGGCGCCGCCTTCATCACGGACAAATTCGGGCTGTCGCTCGCGCTCGGCGCGTTCATCGCCGGCATGCTGATCGCGGAAACGCCGTACCGGCATCAGGTGGAAGAAGACATCAAGCCGTTTCGCGACGTGCTGCTGGGTTTGTTCTTCGTGACGACTGGCATGCTGCTCAATCCGCGCGTGGTCTGGGCGCATCCGTTCATCGTGCTCGGCTTCCTGGTCGGGCCGCTGCTGCTGAAGGCGGTCATGGTGACGGGACTCTCGCGCCTGTTCGGCGCGTCGCCGGGCGTCGCGATGCGCACCGGCATCGGCCTCGCGCAGGCCGGCGAATTCGGTTTCGTGCTGCTGAATCTGATTCTCGACAAGCATCTGGTGGACGCGACGCTGCTGCAGGCGATTCTCGCCGCGATGCTGCTGTCGATGCTGGCCGCGCCGTTCCTGATCCAGAACGCGGATCGCATCGTGCTGCGGCTGTCGTCGACGGAATGGATGATGCAATCGTTGCAGATGACGCGGATCGCGACGCAGAGCCTGAAGCAAAGCGGTCACGTGATCATTTGCGGTTACGGCCGGGCCGGGCAGAATCTGGCGCGCATGCTGGAGCATGAAGGCCTGTCGTACGTCGCCTTGGACCTGGACCCGGACCGTGTGGCCGCCGCCGCCGCCGCGGGCGAATCGGTCGTGTTCGGCGATGCGGGGCGGCGCGAATCGCTGCTCGCCGCCGGTATCCACCGCGCCGCCACGATCGCGATCACCTACGCGAACACACCTTCGGCGCTGCGCGTGCTGCATAACATCCACGAACTGGAACCGACGCTGCCGGTGATCGTGCGCACGGTCGACGACGCCGATCTGGAAA
The DNA here is from genome assembly GCF_003353175.1 of Paraburkholderia lacunae. Classification (GTDB taxonomy): domain Bacteria; phylum Pseudomonadota; class Gammaproteobacteria; order Burkholderiales; family Burkholderiaceae; genus Paraburkholderia; species Paraburkholderia lacunae. Next base: position 373,889 of record NZ_QHKS01000002.1, read on the forward strand.
AGCTGCTGGCTGCCGGCGCGACCGAAGTGATTCCGGAAATCGTCGAAGGCAGCCTGATGCTGGCTTCGCACACGCTGGTGGTGATGGGCGTGCCGATGCGTCGGGTGGTGCGGCGGGTCGAGGAGATGCGCGACGAGCGTTATGCGCTGCTGCGCGGCTATTTCCACGGCGCCGACGACATCGAGGACGACGACGGTCACGAACAGGTGCGGCTACAATCGGTGCCGGTCGACGAAAACTCGGACGCGGTGGGCCGCACGCTGGCGGAAGTGGGGCTGTTCGAGATGGGCGTCGAAGTGACGGCGATCCGCCGGCACGGCATTCGCGGCGTCGAGCCGGACCCGTCCACCAAGCTGCGCGCGAGCGATATCGTGGTGTTGCGCGGTCTGCCCGAACAGCTGGCCGAGGCCGAGGAGCGGCTTTCGAAGCATCGCCGGGCGGGAGCGGCCGCGGCCTGACGTGCGCCGGGCCGTGCCCCGGCGAATTCATTGAGCTTTTCATCGGACCTGTGGAGGTCCATCCGGAGTCATCATGTCCAACGCGCTTGCGGGCGCGCCGCTCGATGCGGCCGAGTTCGTCAAAAGCAAGATTCGCACGGTGCCCGACTGGCCGCTGCCGGGCGTGCAGTTTCGCGACATCACGCCGCTTCTGCAATGTGCGAAGTCGCTGCGCGTGCTGATCGACCTGTTCGTGCAGCGCTATATCGACGCGAAGCTCGACTACGTCGCCGGTCTGGATGCGCGCGGTTTCATCATCGGGCCGATCGTCGCGCACGAGCTGAACCTCGGCTTCATCCCGATCCGCAAAGAGGGCAAGCTGCCGTACAAGCGCGTCTCGCAATCGTATGAACTCGAATACGGCACCGCTACCGTCGAGATTCATGAGGACGCCTGCAAGCCGGGCGATCGTATCGTCATCATCGACGACCTGATTGCCACCGGCGGCACGATGATGGCCGGCAAGATCCTGCTGGAGCGGCTCGGCGCGGTGGTGGTCGAAGGCGCGGCGATCATCGATCTGCCCGAGCTGGGCGGTTCGGCGCTGCTGCGCGACGCGGGCCTGCCGCTCTATACGGTGACTGAATTCGGCGGACATTGAGCGCCGGACGCGAATTTCTTCTTGCACACAAAGAAGGTCAGTACGATGCCCAACTTCCTGTTGTTTCTCGCCACATCGATTGCCATTACGATGGCGCCCGGTCCCGACAATCTGCAAGTGCTCGCGCGCGGCATCTCGCAGGGCCGCGCCGCGGGCCTCGTCGCCGCGCTCGGCTTTGCCGCCGGCATCACGTTTCACACCACGTTGGCCGCGCTCGGCGTCGCGGCGTTGCTGCGCTCGTCGCCGGTCGCTTTCGAGGCGATCAAGCTGGCCGGTGCTGCGTATCTGATCTGGATCGGCATCAAGGCGCTGCGCAGCCAGGGCCTCGCAACCGCGCATGAACGCGCGCCGCAACCGCTGATGGCGGTATTTCGCCAAAGCGTGCTCGGCAATCTGCTGAACCCGAAGGTGACGCTGTTCTTCGTCGTGTTTCTGCCGCAGTTCGTGCAGCCGCACGGCGCGCAGAGCGTGACGGTGCAGATGCTCGAACTCGGCGTGCTGTTCATGCTGCAGACGGTGGTGGTGTTCTCGCTGTTCGGCGTGTGCGCGGGCGTGATCGGCGGCTGGTTGAAGCGCCGGCCGCGCGTGGGCGTGTGGCTCGACCGCCTCGCCGGCGCCACGTTCATCGCGATCGGCATTCGCGTGGCGTTGCGCGACTGACGGCTGCGCCCGAAGAACAGTTTGGAGTTCTGCATGACTTTGCCTTGCATCACCGCCGCGCGCCGTTTCGACGTGCACGCGCATCTGCCGTTCTGGATCGACGGCGAGCAGGTGGGCTGGATTCGCTCGATGGATGTGCCGTTGCTCGCGCGCTGGCCCGATGTGTTCGAAATCGGCCGCGCGCGCGTGATGCTGGCGCCGGTGTTCAACACCGTCGATCTGCGCAGCGCGGCGCTCGGTTCCGTGATCGGCGCGCTCGCCGCCGAAGGCCGGATCCCAGGCTGGCGCAACGAGACCTACGCGATCCGCAATGCCTTCGATGCGCCGCCGCTCGCGTACATCGAACGCGCGGCGTCGCGCTTCTTCGGCACGATGACCTACGCGGTGCATCTGAACGGCGTCGTAGAATACGCGGATGGCGCGTCGCCGAGGGGAGCCCCGCCAAAGGGCGCGCCGCAATTGTGGATCGCGCGCCGCAGCGACACCAAGGCGACAGATCCAGGCATGCTCGACAACGTCGTGGCGGGCGGGATCGGCTGGGGCTTCGGCATCGAGGCGACGATCATCAAGGAGTGCTGGGAAGAAGCCGGTATCCCCGAAGACATCGCCGCGCGCGCCGTGGCGGGCCGCACCGCACATGTGCTGCAATCGTTGCCGGAAGGCACGCAGGCTGAACAGATCTTCGTCTACGACCTCGCGCTGCCGGCCGATTTCGCGCCGCGCAATCAGGACGGCGAAGTGGGCGAACACCGGCTCGCGCGCATCGACGAAGTAGCGCGCTGGATCGAAGAAGGCGCGATGACCGTCGACGCGAGTCTCGCCACCCTGGATTGCCTGCTGCGCCGCCGCTGGATCGATGAAGCCGCGTGTACGGGTATCGACACGGTGTTTGCGCCACCCGTGCTCGCCTGACCGCTTGTGCACGGACGCGCTGCCGCGCAGCGCTTGCGGCGCTGTATCGAATCAACCACGCAAAGAAACCACGCGAACAAACCACGCATTGAAGAAGGGAGTCACCCAGGTCATGTCGACCGATCACAGCTTTATCCTCAAACTGTCGTGCGCCGACCGGCCCGGCATCGTCCACGCGGTTTCGGGCTTTCTGTTCGAACGTGGCAGCAATATTCTCGACTCCGCGCAGTTCGGCGACAGCCGCACCGGCGAGTTCTTCATGCGCGTGCATTTTCAGCAGGTGGGCGGCGATCCAGGTCAGGATGCGTTGCGCACCTCGTTCGCGACGCTCGCCGAACAGTTCGGCATGCGCTGGGAGTTGCACGATGCGTCGGTGAAGCCGCGCGTCGTGATCATGGTGTCGAAGATCGGCCATTGCCTGAACGATCTGCTGTTCCGCTACCGCACCGGTCAGCTGGGTATCGAGATTCCGGCGATCATCTCGAACCACAAGGAGTTCTACCAGCTCGCCGCCAGCTACGACATTCCGTTCCATCACTTCCCGCTGATGGGCGGCACGCCCGACGCCAAGGCCGCGCAGGAAGCGCGCGTGCTCGAAGTGATCGACGAGCATCAGGTCGATCTGGTGGTGCTCGCGCGCTACATGCAGATTCTGTCGCCGAAGCTGTGCGAAGCGCTCGCGGGCCGCGCGATCAATATTCACCATTCGTTCCTGCCGAGCTTCAAGGGCGCGAAGCCGTATTACCAGGCGTTCGACCGCGGCGTGAAGCTGATCGGCGCAACCGCCCACTACGTGACGACGGATCTCGACGAAGGCCCGATCATCGAGCAGGAAGTGGAGCGTGTGGATCACAGCATGACGCCGGAGCAACTGACGGCGATTGGCCGCGACGTCGAATGCGTGACGCTCGCGCGCGCGGTGAAGTGGCACGTCGAGCATCGCGTCGTGTTGAACGGCAGCAAGACGGTGGTGTTTCGCTAGAAGTGCTCGATGCGCTTGCGGTTGTCGGCCGGCCTGCGGGCCGGCGCGCAAACTGCAAGCGTGCGCCGGATGAGTCCGGCGCAATCTCCGGCTAGGGCCGCGCCGCGGAGCTCCCCGCGTCCCGTGCGCTCATTGCCTTATGCGTGTTTTGCGTGTTTTGCGCCGAACGGCGGCGCGCATTCAGCTTCTTCAGCCAGATCAGCAGCCCTGTCGCGCTCAGCGCCGCGACTGCAAGCCCCACCGCGCTAATCAGAATCCGTCCGCCGAGCCCGAGGATGCGTCCCGAGTGCAGCGGGAATTGCACCTGCATGACGATGTCGCCGGCCGTACCCTTGCCGGGGATCTGCGCGCCGAGCTGCTTGCCGCGGTGACCGCGTCCCAGTACATCCACGGATTGCCCAGGCCGACGTCGCCGTGATCGTTGCCGGTGGCGTAGAAGCCGACCCCATACGCCTCGTGCGCTAGCCAGCGGAACAGCGGACGGAAGGGAACGGCGTGTCACGGAAGGCGCATTGCGCAAATGGGAATTATTCGCATCTTAAAGAGGCGTGCACTCTGCTGCAAGCTTTCCGTCGCACCCTGCTGCTGAACGCGCACGTCGGCTCTGAGCAAAAAACGGCACCGAAGTGCCAGATGCCGTTCAGTCGCTCAACTGAACGGCATTACACCGAACTGCCGTGTTTTATTCGCGCTTTATTCCGCCTCAGTTCGCCGGAAGTTCAAACCAACCGCAGATAAATCAATTCCCGCTTGATATACGCATAGAAAATCGGCGCGGCGACCACGCCGGGGAGGCCGAACGCCGCTTCCATCACGAGCATGGCGATCAGCAGTTCCCAGGCGCGCGCCTCGATCTGGCCGCCGACGATGCGCGCGTTCAGGAAGTACTCCAGCTTGTGAATCAGGATCAGGAACACCAGCGACATGACCGCCGCCGGAAAGCTCACCGACAGCGCCACCGCGACGATGATCGTGTTCGAGATCAGATTGCCGATCACCGGCAGCAAGCCGACGATGAACGTCACGAGCACCAGCGTTTTCGACAGCGGCAACTGATCGTGAAAGATCGGCAGCACCGCCAGCAGGAAGATGCCGGTGAAGGTCGCGTTGATCGCGGAAATCTTCACCTGGGCGAACACGATGCGGCGGAAGGCATCGGCGAAACGTGTCACGCGTGTGACGAAGGCCGTGGACAGCGGCAGCCGCTGCAGATGCTGCTGCGCGCCGACCGCGATGATCGCGCCGATGATCATGCCGATCAGGATGTGTGTGAACGCTCGCGCCGCGGTCTTGCCGCTTTGCTGCAGCATATTGGCGTGCGCTTGCATCAGCTCGGCCGCCTTGGTCTTCATCTGCTCGGTGTCGACCGGCAGATAGTTGGCGATGAATTGCGGAATCCGGCCGCGCGCCTGGTCGATCAGCTGCATCGCCTGGTCGAGCAGCTTCTGCACGCTCGGCACGTCGTTCTCGAAATGCTCGATGATGCCGAGCGTCAGGGCCGTCAGCGTGCCCACAATGACCGTCGACAATATCACGACCGCGAGCCAGCGCGCCCGCTGGCTCGACATATGCCGCTCGATGCGCGGCGCAATCATATGCACCAGCTGGAACACGAGCAGGCCGGCGAGCAGCGCGCCGAGCAGCCGCAGTTCGATGACCGCCCACATTCCGACCAGCATCAGTAAATAACTGCCGATCTCGACCGCCGACAGCTTCGGCAGGCTCATATCGCTGGTCAGCCTGACCGGGCGCGGACGTAGGTCCTGCACTTGCCCGTCGTCCTGCGCCTGATTCCGCTTGGCCATGGCTTATTTCCGTCCCCAACCCTTGTTGTGCAGCGTTACTTATTACTGGCAGTGCGTTTCAGCAAAGGCGCCAGATACCTACCAGTAAAACTTGCCTTCGACCTGGCAACCTGCTCCGGCGTACCTTGCGCAATGATCTGGCCGCCGCCTGCTCCGCCTTCTGGGCCAAGATCGATGACCCAGTCGGCAGTTTTGATTACATCGAGATTATGCTCGATGATCACGACGGTATTACCCTGATCCCGTAACCGATGAATCACTTCCAGCAGCAGCGCGATATCGTGAAAGTGCAGGCCGGTGGTCGGCTCGTCGAGAATATAGAGAGTGCGACCCGTGTCGCGCTTGCTCAGTTCCAAAGATAGTTTGACGCGCTGCGCTTCGCCACCCGACAAAGTGGTGGCCGACTGGCCCAGCCTGATATAGCCCAGGCCCACGTCCAGCAAGGTTTTCAGCTTGCGCGCGACGACCGGCACCGCCTTGAAGAACTCATAAGCGCTCTCGACCGTCATGTCGAGCACTTCGCTGATGTTCTTGCCCTTGTACTGCACGTCCAGCGTTTCGCGGTTGTAGCGCTTGCCGTGGCAGATGTCGCAGGGAACATACACGTCCGGCAAAAAGTGCATCTCCACTTTCAGCACGCCGTCGCCCTGGCAGGATTCGCAGCGCCCGCCCTTCACGTTGAACGAGAAGCGGCCCGGATCGTAGCCGCGCTCTTTCGACGCCGGCACGCCCGCGAACAGCTCGCGGATCGGCGTGAAGAGACCCGTGTAGGTGGCCGGATTCGAGCGCGGCGTGCGGCCGATCGGCGACTGATCGACGTTGATGACCTTGTCGAAGTGCTCGAGACCCTCGATCGATTCGTACGGCGCCGGCTCCGTGGACGAGCCGTACAGGTGATGCGCGACCGCGTGATACAGCGTGTCGTTGATCAGCGTCGACTTGCCCGAGCCGGACACGCCGGTCACGCAAGTGAGCAGACCCACCGGCAGATCGAGCGACACGTGCTTCAGATTGTTGCCATACGCCTCGACGATGCGCAGACGCCGCTCGTCCGGGTCCTTGCGCTCGTCCGGAAATTCGATGTTGCGGGCGCCGGACATGTACTGCCCGGTCATGGATGCCGCGTTCGCCTGCACCTCTTTGGGCGTGCCTTCGGCGATCACCATGCCGCCGTGTTCGCCCGCGCCCGGCCCCATGTCGACCACGTAGTCGGCCATGCGGATCATGTCTTCGTCGTGTTCGACGACGATCACCGAGTTGCCCAGGTCGCGCAGATGCTTGAGCGTGGCGATCAGCCGGTCGTTATCGCGCTGATGCAGACCGATCGACGGTTCGTCCAGCACGTACATCACGCCGGTCAACCCCGAGCCGATCTGCGAGGCGAGGCGGATGCGCTGCGCCTCGCCGCCCGAGAGCGTTTCCGCGCTGCGTTCGAGCGAAAGGTAATCGAGCCCGACGTTATTCAGGAACATGAGGCGCGCGACGATTTCCTTGACGACCTTGTCGGCGATCTCGCGCTTCGAACCTTCGAGCCGCAGCGTCTGGAAATAGCCGAGCGCATCGCGCAGCGGCCAGCCGCTGATTTCGAAGATGCCGCGCGCGTCGCCATCCGCGCCGATCCGCACGAAACGCGCTTCGCGGCGCAACCGCGTGCCGGCGCAGGCCGGGCACGGCTGGTTGTTCTGATACTTGGCGAGCTCTTCGCGCACCGCGACCGAATCGGTCTCGCGGTAACGCCGCTCCAGATTCGGGATGATCCCTTCGAACACGTGCTCGCGAACGGAAGTGCGGCCACGTTCGTTGATGTACGAGAACGGAATCTCCTGCTTGCCCGAACCGAACAGCAGGATCTTGCGGACTTTCTCCGGCAGATCTTCGACGGCTGTGTCGATCTCGAACTCGTAGAACGCCGCGAGACTTTGCAGCATCTGGAAGTAGAACTGGTTACGCCGGTCCCAGCCCTTCACCGCACCCGCCGCCAGCGACAGCGACGGATGCGCGACGACCCGTTTCGGATCGAAGAAGGTGATCTGGCCCAGGCCGTCGCATTCCGGGCATGCGCCCATCGGGTTGTTGAACGAGAAGAGGCGCGGCTCGAGTTCCTGCAGCGAATACGAGCAGATCGGGCAGGCGAACTTCGAGCTGAACAGATGCTCCTTGTCCGTATCCATTTCGAGTGCGATCGCGCGGCCGTCGGCGAGACGCAAGGCCGTTTCGAACGATTCGGCGAGGCGCTGTTTCATATCGCCGCGCACTTTCAGACGATCCACGACTACATCGATCGTGTGCTTGTCGTTTTTCTTGAGCTTCGGCAGCGACTCGACTTCATAGATCTTCGCCACGCCTTCGTTCGCGGTGCCGCCGCCGGAGCGCACGCGAAAGCGGATAAAGCCCTGCGCCTGCATTTCCTCGAACAGCTCGACGTGCTCGCCTTTGCGGTTCGCCACCACGGGCGCGAGGATCATCAGCCTGGTCTCTTCCGGCATCGCGAGCGCCGCGTCGACCATCTGCGAGACGCTTTGTGCTTCCAGCGGAATTTCGTGATCTGGACAGTAAGGCGTGCCGACGCGCGCGTACAGCAGCCGCAGATAGTCGTGAATTTCGGTGACCGTGCCCACCGTGGAGCGCGGATTGTGCGAGGTCGCCTTCTGTTCGATCGAGATCGCCGGGGACAGCCCTTCGATCAGATCGACGTCCGGTTTCTCCATCAATTGCAGGAATTGGCGAGCGTAAGCCGAGAGACTTTCGACGTAGCGCCGCTGTCCTTCCGCATAGAGCGTGTCGAACGCGAGCGACGATTTGCCCGAGCCGGATAGGCCCGTAATCACGACGAGCTTGTGACGTGGGAGATCGAGATTGACGTTCTTCAGGTTGTGGGTGCGAGCCCCACGGATACGGATTTGTTCCACGCGTTATTCCATGACCTGGCGGAAAGAGGAAGAGGCTAAACCTGCTACTATAACGACTTTTCAAGACCGCCGTTACGGCTTCCTGACAGTCCGAACAGGAGCTGAGGCAAGCTGTAAGACAGCGGTCCAGCGCTGCGGGGAATGGAGCTAACTGGGGCCATTTCTCGCGAGTACAAGGCAACCCCGAGGCAACCCCGAGGCAACCCCGAGGCAACCCCGAGGCAACCCCGAGGCAACCCCGAGGCAACCCCGAGGCAACCGCAACGTGCCGCGAGGCCCGAGCGAAACCGCGGTAAGGGCCGCCGGCTCGTGTGCCGCATGCTTTGCGCAGCTTTGCGGTCCGCCGCCTGGTTGTTGCCCGGTTGTTGTCTGGTTGTCACCCGGTTGTAGCCGTCCCGCGAGGCTGGCCGCCGGCGGTATGCCGCCCAGCTCATTCAAAGAACGCTTCCGATGTCCAATCCGTCCGCCACCTCCTCACGCATGAGCGCGCCTGAACTGCGCGCGACCGTGTCGCTTGCCGCGATCTTCGCGCTGCGCATGCTCGGTCTCTTCATGATCATGCCGGTGTTCTCGATCTACGCGAAGACTGTCCCGGGCGGCGACAACGTGCTGCTGGTCGGCATCGCGCTCGGCGCGTACGGCGTGACGCAATCGATGCTGTACATCTTTTACGGCTGGATCTCGGACAAGGTGGGGCGCAAGCCGGTGATCGCCACCGGCCTGCTGATTTTCGCGCTCGGCAGCTTCATCGCGGCGGGCGCTCACGATATGACGTGGATCATCGTCGGCCGGGTGATTCAGGGGATGGGTGCGGTGTCGTCGGCGGTGATCGCCTTTATCGCCGACCTCACCGCCGAAGAGCATCGCACCAAGGCGATGGCGATGGTCGGCGGCAGCATTGGCGTTTCCTTCGCGGTCGCGATTGTCGGTGCGCCGATCGTGTTCCAGTGGGTCGGCATGAGCGGCTTGTTCACGCTGGTCGGCATCTTCTCGATTCTGGCGGTCGGGGTGGTGCTGTGGATCGTGCCCAATGCGCCCAAGCCGGTGCATGTGCGTGCGCCGTTCGCGGAAGTGCTGCACAACGTCGAACTGCTGCGCCTGAATTTCGGCGTGCTCGTGCTGCACGCGACGCAAACCGCGTTGTTCCTCGTCGTGCCGCGCATTCTCGAAGCTGGCGGACTGCCGGTCGCGTCGCACTGGAAGGTGTATTTGCCGGTGATGGGCCTCTCGTTCGTGATGATGGTGCCGGCGATCATCGCCGCCGAGAAACGCGGGCAAATGAAAATCGTGCTGCTGTCCGCCATCGGTCTTATCCTGATCGGACAGTTGTTGTTGGGCGTCGCACCGCATACGATTCTGAGTGTGGCGGCGATTCTTTTTGTCTACTTTCTGGGCTTCAATATTCTTGAAGCATCGCAGCCTTCGCTGGTGTCGAAACTGGCGCCGGGAACCCGCAAGGGCGCGGCGGCCGGCGTGTACAACACCACCCAGTCGATCGGTCTGGCATTGGGCGGGATGATCGGCGGCTGGCTGCTGAAAGCGGACGGGCAAAGCGCCGTGTTCTTTACTTGTTCGGGGCTTGTTTTGTGCTGGCTTATAATCGCCACAAACATGAAACAGCCGCCGCGTAAGGCGTAACAGGGTCTCAGGACCCCACCCAGAACTCACCCGGCGGCGGGCTGAGGCGCGGTTCTGGTCTCGGGCCTGCCGGTCACGAGACGCGAACCGTGTATTGCCGCGCCGCCCGCAACGGAATCAACAGGAGAAACTCATGGCATCCGTGAACAAGGTCATTCTCGTCGGCAATCTCGGAGCCGATCCGGAAGTCCGTTATCTTCCGAGCGGCGACGCAGTGGCGAACATCCGCCTTGCAACGACGGATCGGTACAAGGACAAGGCGTCCGGCGAATTCAAGGAAGCGACCGAATGGCACCGCGTGGCCTTCTTCGGCCGCCTCGCGGAAATCGTGTCGGAATATCTGAAGAAGGGCTCGTCGGTGTATCTGGAAGGGCGCATCCGCACCCGTAAGTACCAGGCGCAGGACGGCACCGACCGTTACGCGACGGAAATCATCGCCGAGCAGATGCAGATGCTCGGCGGCCGCAGCGGCGGCTCGATGGGCGGCGGTGACGAAGGCGGTTATAGCCGCGGCGAACCGTCGGAGCGCAGCAGCGGCGGCGGCCGTGCGGCTTCGGGCGGCGGCGCCTCGCGTGGCGGCAGCGGCGGCGGCTCCAGCCGCCCGAGCGCGCCGGCCGGCGGCGGCTTTGATGAGATGGACGATGATATTCCGTTCTAACCACCCGTAATTTAAAAGTGTAAAGATCAGCCCCGCCTTTGCGCGGGGTTTTCTTTTTGTATCTGGGATTCAGGGCGTTCCCTGACCTGCAACAATTGCCGGAGGGATACCGCGGCTCCCGGCGATTTTGATTTGTAACTATTGTCAACAACCTCGGGTGCCAGCAGCGCAAGGTGATTGTCGATATTCCGAGATCAGGAACGGGAATCGAAATCGCTCCTCAGTCGGCTGTCCGGCAATCTCGGTGTTAGAAGGTCTCAAACGCCTCAAACGCCTCAAACGCCGGTTGCTGACACGCCCCAAAAAAGAAAGCGTATATTCCAGGAGCCTACTTTGTCGGCTGCCGCCCAACTTGGATTGCGAAGGACGAGCGGTCTCCGTTTGCGAATTGCGCTATGCCGTGCTTTCCGATTTTGTGCGCAAGAAAAAACTTTTTCGGATTAGTTAAATATGAACGAAGCTGCGAAAGCTGAAAGTTCGGGAGTTGCCTGGGCGTTCCTCGCGGGAGCGATCGTCGCCGAAGTGACAGGCACCTCTTTCATGGCCACGGCGGCACGTAGCGGAACGTACGGTGGATACGTGGTCATGACAGTGGCCCTTGCCTTGTCGTATTACCTTCTGTCTTTGTCTATTCGCATCATAGCCGTTGGTGTCGCCTACGCCGTATGGGAAGGTTTAGGGCTGGCGGCGCTAACCATGATAAGCGTTTTTGTTTTTAAGGAAGGGTTATACTGGCTTGATATCGTTGGTCTTATATTGGCGCTAACCGGCATCGTCTGTGTGGCATTGGGTGAGGGAGATTAAAAACATGAAAATAATCCCGATAATTTATGTCTCTGGGTCGGCTGCAATTGATATCGCTGCCAACATGATGCTGGAGAAATCCGATGGTTTTCGCCGTATCCGTTGGGGATTTGGGGCCGTAGTCTTGCTTTGGATTGCTTTCGCGCTACTTGGTCAGGCAGTGAAAGGAATGGATCTGGCGGTTGCTTATGCCATGTGGGGTGCAATTGGCATCACAGGGACTGCAATATGTGGGCGCCTATTTTATCAACATCGGCTAAAACCAATAGGCTGGATTGGCATACTCCTCGTGACGGTGGCCGTGATTGTACTTTCAGTCGCGGAGTAGAGGGAAAGGCAAATCGACGCTAGCACTCTCTTGCCGTCAATTTCGCAACTGCGCTAACCGGCCAGTTTTCGCTGGCCGATGCCGGTCGCCGAGATGCCGAGCACGGCCTCCAGGCGAAGCCGCACTGCCCGGATAAGGCGTGCCGCCAATTCCGCCGTCTCGCCCAAGTCGAGCAGGCGCGACACTTGTGGCTCGTGTTGCGTCGGACGCCAGTCGTGGCGGAGGCTAACAACTCGGAGCGTGCGCTAGCAACGCTGGTAGCTCATTATCAAACGCGCATCGCCAATTTGACGGTGCTCAGCCTACTGATGTTAAGCACGAAGTAGGGACATAGCGGCATTTAATTTTAGGATGAATTTCCTAATAGTCAGGAAGCGTCAAATATAGGACATGTCTCATCATCTCCGGTGACATTTAAGTTGTCGTCCCCTATTTTCAGTCTCGGATCATTCTTACAATAAGCAAACGTTGTCAACGGAGTTTATTGCGAGAGTCATACGGCCTCCGCGTATCTAAAGACACGAAAATGAGCCGGGTGGATTGGCTGCGCAAATGGGGTGGTTCTGCATATGAATGATTTTAGCGTCAAAACGATCTTTGCTAACGATCGCCCGCTGATGGTGGCTGGAATGAAGGCAGTATTCGAAAAGTCCAGCGTAATCGAGTTGATAAAGACCTGTCAAAGCCCGAAAGAGCTTATCGATTCGATAAAAACTCAAGACTGCGACGTCGTGTTAATTGATTATGGGATGCGCGACAAGGGACAGATGGCAGGGCTAACCCTTCTTTCATACGTGCGGCGGCTGCGCCCAAACCTCAAGATAGTTGTTCTGCTAGCCCACGAGAATCCGGTGATCATTCGCTCAATCCAGGCGCGATCCGTTTCGGGCATCGTGAGCAAGTTCGACGATGTGGGACACATTATTACCGCGATTCATACCGGCTACGGTGGAGGTGTGTATCTTTCGCCAATCGTGCGGCAAGTCATAGATTCCGCGGGACAGGAGAGAAATTATAGGTCGTCGAAGTTGTCGCCTCGAGAGGTCGAGGTTATTCGTCTATATTTGACTGGCATGACTGTCGGGGAAATTGCGGTGCGGCTGAATAAAGGAAAGCAGACCGTAAGCGCTCAAAAGACGAGTGCAATGAGAAAATTGGGCGTAAAGAGGGATATGGATTTAATGAAGTGCGCCGTCAATATGGATTTGATTGATGAGGCCGCGGCCGTCGTTGCAATGGACATCGCCTGAAATTGACAATTGCAGGTTTCACGCTTGGGTTTTTTCAAAGGTCTCAACGCTAGTTTTGAGATAGAATCACCGCTGCAATCCGTTCTATGTGCTGGCCGTGGCACAGCCTCGTACCCAATTTGAATTTCGCGGAAAACCAAATGGGCGATTTCTCCATACGCGTGATGATCGCGGATGACCATCCGGTAACCGGTCATGGGATCGCACAGGCACTCACGGGGGTACCGGCCATCGAGGTCGTCGGCGTTGTGGCGAACTCGCAAGTGCTCGTCGAGAAACTCGATGCGGTGCAATGCGACGTCCTGGTACTCGACTATGTGATGCCGGGAGACCAATACGGTGACGGGCAGACGCTGCTGACATTCCTGCAGCGCCGCTATCCGCATCTGCGCATGGTGACAGTCACGATGATCAGCGCCCCGGACGTGTTCCGCGCGCTGCAGAAGCTCGGCGTCACCTGCATTCTCAGCAAGTCCGATTCGATGTCCCATCTGGTGACCGCGGTGCATGCCGCGTATACGAACGGCCGATATCTCTCTCCAACGATTGTTCAGTTACTCGAAAGCAATGATGTCCGCGGCAAGAGCGAGCTCTCGGCGCGCGAAGCGGAGATCGTTCGTCTGTTTCGCGCAGGATACAGGGTCGGAGAGATCGCCGAGCAGTTGCATCGCAGTAAGAAAACCGTGAGTGCGCAAAAGCTGGCGGCGATGCGAAAGCTGGGCATCACTCGCGATGCTGATTTAATCAAGTACGACGGATCGCTTGCTCTGTCTGTGAAAAGCGACGCAGCAACGGATGACTGACGCGCGCCCAAATTCAAGGCAATGCGCTTCGCATCGAAGCTGAGGTGCGGTCTCGCTGCTGTCGTCGGATGAAGCGGTCAACGCCGTTTGAACACCTGAACGTGCGCGATTAGTTTTTGTCGCAACGACAGCGCGGCGCCAATTGCCAGGTGGGTTGATGCGTATCGCCAAGCGGAAGCAATTCGATCCTGATTGGATGAGGTTCTATCAGCGTCTGCTGCTGTACGGCGGCGGTGCGGTACTGTCCATCTTCATGTTGGCATGCGCAACCGCGGTGTGCTGGCTGGAAGTGAGCGACTACAACGCCCGGATGCACGCCGCTTTCCTGACAGAGAAATCACGCTTGCTGGTCAGCATGGCAGAGAGCACTGCCGTGCTCAAGCGGCTCGCCGCCTATGCGGAAGGGGTCTGGGATCCGCATGGAACGCCTTCGCCCGGGTTGGCCGAGGGATTCCAGAAAAATCACGGCTTTGTCCTCGTCCAACAGAATGATTCCCGACGCCTGTACGTGGCCAAAGCCGCGGTTGGCGACTGGGATAACGAGGGTCGATTCTTGCCGATACTGGCCATGAACGAGCGGATGCTTGACTCTAACGCTGCGTCGACATGGTCAACCTTCGGCATTGCTCAAACCTATTTTGTCAGTGCGCACGCAGAATATGTCGCAGCCTTTCTGCGATCGCCTCTTGGCATCGCCGTGCCACGTTCCCGGCTCGATCAAATACACTCGGCCTTGCGCGACGAATGGCCGGATGTTGTTGCGCTCGTCCGCAATGCCGAAGCCCGACAAACGCTTTCCTCGCGTGACATTTACTGGTTGCCACCGCGCTTCGATCCTCTAACCGGGGGTCTGGTGCTCCGGACCGCGACCTGGGTGTTCGATCGCGAGGGTGGGCCAATCGGCATGATTGTCTACACCATCCGCCCAGGCAGATTTCTCAACAATATGGACAACGGTGCCGATGGTGGGGCGTTTGCGGTCGTCGACGATGCGGGCCACGTGCTGCTTACCCCGACGGGGGAACACAGCAATCTTCTTGATGCGGCCGCCGCCCTGAGAAATCCCGTTAAATCGACGGCGAGCCCGGCGCCGAGTCGTGGACTTTTCACGATCGACGAGCGCATTCCCGGAACGGATTGGTCCCTGATCTATGTCTATACGGCACGGACCATTTTGAGCGGGCTGAAGCTGCGCTTCCTGACGATCGGCGCGCTAACGTTGTGCGGCTGGGCGCTCCTCCTTGCAGGTATCGCTATTTTCAATCGGAAGATTCTCGCGCCGTCCTATTTGCGTGCGGTGCGGCTCAAAGAAAGCGAAAAGCTCAACAAGACGTTGATCCGAACGGCACCCATCGGTTTGATCCTGCTGGATGAGGCGGGAGGGAACACGCTGGTGCGCAACGAAGCAATGGCTCGCTTCGAGGAGGCTGCCGATGGTGCGCCGTTAGGTCGCCAGATATGGGCAGCGTATCGGCGGTTTCAGGACGCCGCCGGGGTGCGCAGGCGAGCTGTGCTCGAGCACGAGATGACCTTCGCCTCCGCTGGGACAGGCTCGGTCCATCTGCTCCTCAATGTCGTTAGCGTCAAATATCGGGGAGTCAGTACGTTGCTCAGTACGGTCGTCGACATCACCGCTCGCAACTTGACGGAGCAAAAGCTCGAGGAGGCTCGACGCGCGGCCGATCAGGCAAACGCGGCCAAGTCCGTATTTCTCGCGACAATGAGTCATGAAATCCGGACGCCGCTCAATGCCGTGATCGGTAACCTCGAACTGATGAAGCGGTCTTCGCTTGCCGAGGTTCAGCGCCGCCGGCTGGATATCGTCGATTCATCATCCGATGCGTTGCTTCGCATCATCAACGACGTTCTGGATCTGTCCAAGGTGGAAGCCGGGCAGTTGACGATCGAGTCAATTCCATTCGACTACGCGTCGCTGCTTCACGAGATAGCTGAATCTTTCCGCCCATTGACGGCAGCAAAGAACCTCGAGCTGCAATGTCGCGTTTCGCAAGAGCTGCGTGGCCGTTACCTCGGAGATCCAGTAAGGGTCAGGCAGATCGTCTCGAACCTGCTCAGCAATGCGATCAAGTTTACCGAACACGGCGAGATAACGGTCGAGGCCCGTAAAACGGGCGTGGAAGGCGCTGAGCATATCGATATCCGCGTTATCGATACGGGGATCGGGATTGCCGAATCGGCGCTCACGCACATATTCGATCTTTACAGGCAAGCTGATGTTTCGATTCATCGTCGATTCGGTGGTACCGGGCTCGGCCTGCCGCTGTGCCGGCGCCTCGCTCAAGCGATGAACGGAAGCATATCGGCCGAGAGCGCGGTGGGGCGAGGCAGTGCATTCACGGTGACGTTGCCGTTGCGGGTTCCGAGCGGCGCGGCCGAGATCGAGAGCGCGAACTCGCTGGAAATTGTCCCGACGAAACCCGACGCCGCCGCATTGCGCGATGACGAGCCGCTTCGAGTGCTGGTGGCCGAAGATCATCCCGCCACCCGAATCTTATTGGTGGATCAACTTGACGAACTGGGGATGCGCGCAACTGTCGTCGAAAGTGGCGAAAGGGCGCTCAGTGCGCTTAAGCAGGGAAATTACGACCTCGTTTTGACAGATCTCGGCATGCCGTCAATGGACGGCTATACGCTGGCAGGCGCCGTGCACGAGCACGATTCAACGCTGCCTGTGGTTGCAATGACAGCCCACATCGCGCCTGAGGAAGAGCGGCGATCAAAGAGCGCGGGAATCAGCGCGCTCCTCGCCAAACCATTGACGCTTGCCGTGTTGGATCGCGCGCTGCGCGCCCACGCGAGGGGTGCCGTTCGTTCGAGTTGCGGAGCGCTGGCTGCGAGTTCCGTAAAGACTCTTCCGGATGGCGTCAGAACTGCGATGCAAGAGGCGACTCGGGCGTCCCTCGAATCGATTGAAACTGCGTTATCGAGCAACGATGCGCAAGCGCTGGTACGCGAACTTCACTCGCTAAGGGGCGGATTCATGTCGGTCGGGAATCGGGTCCTGGCTGAACTTCTCGGTGGCCTGGAGCAGATGGTGCGCGACGAAGGGGCGGCTACGCTTGCCGAACTCTGGCCAGCGTTACGCGCTGAGGTGCAAGGCGCGCTGGTTGCTTTCGAAGCATCTGCCCAGGAGCGGTCCTCGTCCTGATCCGATCCAACTGGAAGGCGCGATCGACGTCGCGAAGCTCGGGGCATGCATCGATCGCGCTGACCCGGACCGTATGCTTAGGTCAGCGCGCTCCCCCTGCCAACCATCTGACGTTCGTCGTTGCTAGATAAGTAGCCGTTTGCAAGCAGGAGCCGCAGTTTGACCGAGCGCCAGTTTCAGCACGAGGCCTGCCGCCGGCGCTGTCCGACTGTAATTTGACGTAGCGCAAACGCATGCGTCATCCACCATAAAGTTTTTGGCAATCCCTCCGTTGTCCATTTATGTGGCGTCCGCTTAAATTTTGGACAAAACGGTTGCGGACCTGGCCGGATGGGCTTGGGCGCAGCACGCGTGGCCGAGGCTATTTTTCCGGACCTTCGGCCGGGCAGCACAACGGAGGCAAGTCCCAATGCTGAAAAAACTGTCGATTCGCACCTGCCTCACCGCGATGGTGGTGTTCTTTTTTGTCGTGCTGCTAGCCGGCGCTGCCGCCGGCCTGCTGTCATTGCGCTCGAGCAACGCGTCGCTGCAGCAGATGTACACCGTGGACACGCCGGCAGTCGCCGACCTGGAAGGCAGCGCCGGACAACTGCTTCGGCTGCGCCTGGCACTGGCGACGTACGCGTCGCTGATCGATCTGAACGATCAGGACGGCGCGAACGCGGTGCTCGGGCGCTTCGATCAGTATCAGAAAGTATCCGACGAACGGCTCGCTCACTATATGAGCCGCGCGACCATGGGCGCCGATGAGCAACGTCTCATCAAGGACATGCAGGACAAGCGCGATACGTTCTTGCGCGAAGGCGTCGAACCGGCGTTGGCCGCGTTGAAGTCCGGCGACAGGACCTCGTTCCAGCAATTGCAGGCGCACAAGCTGTCGTCGCTCTACACCGCGTACGAGAAGGCGATGCTCGCGCTCGAACAATTGCAGCTCGATCATGGCGCGCAGCGCTATCAGGATGCACAGGACCTGTTCTACGCGATCTGTATCGTGGTGGCGGTCGGTATGGTGGTGTCGCTGCTGGGTTCGTGGATCGGCCGTACGGTGCTCGTGCGTGCGATTGTCAGTCCTGTCGACGCGACCATTGCGCAGTTTCAGCGGATCGCTAACGGTGACCTGACCAGCAAGATCGTAGTGACCAGCGACAACGAAATGGGGCGGCTGGCCGCGGCATTGAGCAAGATGCAGGACTCGTTGATCGCCACGGTGAGCACCGTGCGTCAGGGCACTGAATCCATCGATACGGGCGTGAGCGAGATTGCCGCGGGCAATGCCGATCTGTCGCAGCGTACCGAGGAACAAGCTGCATCGCTCGAGGAAACGGCGGCCAGCATCGAACAACTGACCTCGACAGTCAAGCAGACCGCCGACAATGCGAAGCAGGCGAGCGGACTCGCGCAAGGCGCGTCGAGCCTGGCCGCGCAGGGTGGCGACCTCACGGAGCAGGTGGTGGACACGATGCATGGCATCGTCGACGACTCGCGGCGGATTGCCGACATCATTGGCGTGATCGAGGGGATTGCTTTCCAGACCAACATTCTGGCGCTGAACGCGGCGGTTGAGGCTGCGCGTGCGGGCGAGCAGGGCCGTGGATTTGCAGTGGTGGCGAGTGAAGTGCGGTCGTTGGCGCAGCGTAGCGCGGGGGCCGCGAAAGAGATCAAGGCGTTGATCGATGCATCGACCGCGCGGGTGCAGGCTGGTTCGCAACTGGTCGAGCGGTCGGGGTCGACGATGACCGAGATTGTTGACGCGATTGCTCGCGTGAGTTCGATCATGAGTGAGATTGCCGCTGCCGCGATTGAGCAGAGTACCGGGATCGATCAGGTGAATCTCGCTGTCGCGCAGATGGACGAGGTGACGCAACAGAATGCAGCGCTCGTCGAGCAGGCCGCGGCGGCGGCTGGTTCGCTCGAGGAGCAGGCGCGGAGGCTGACTTCGGCGGTGGCTGTCTTTCAGACGGGGCGTGGCTCAGCTTCTTCTTTCGCCGGTCGGCGCGGTGGTGCGCAAGCGCCGGGGTTCGTTGGGACTGAGGAGGTTATTGCGGTTTGAGTCGCGTTTCATTGCATGCGCGACGCGGCTGGTTGCATCACTGCATGGCGGCATAATATTTAGCCAAACCGTCAATTTCATCAGGTGTCATCTGCCGGACCGCATTCCGCATCTGCTCGTTTATATCGTTATGCCGAGCACCGGAAGCAAACGCCCGCATCTGCGCAGCAAGATAAACGGAAGACTGCCCGCCGAGCCAGGGCGCCGCACCCTTGCGATCCAACTGTCCATGGCAAGCGGCACAAGGCGCAATATTGCGCAGCGGATCACCTTGCATCGCCAGCTTCACGGCATTCGCATCGGGCATGGCGCCGGAAGGCAAAACCTCAGCCGCCCCAGTTCGCGGCAGCGAAGCATAATAGGCCGCCAGATCATGCAGATCCTGATTGCTGCGCGCAGCAATGATCGGCTGCATGACCGCGTTCTGACGCAAGCCCATCTGATAGTCACGCAACTCTTTATAGACCACGTCGGCATACTGCCCGGCCAAGGCAGGCGCCGTCACCTGCACCGTGCCCTGTACACCATGACACATGGAGCACTTCTGTGTCGCGATGGTCGCGCCGCGGCCGATAGAGTTCGCGTCGACACGCACGCGCCGCGATGGCGGCAACACCACCACGTCGCTCGGCGCGGTTCCGGCGATGTTGCTGCCTCCATACCAGCTCGATGGGACACCGGCGGCGCTGCAAATAGTCGCCCACAGGCCGCGTCCGCTGAAGGCACTGTTCGCCGAAGGCAACCAGACAAACCCGATCAGAACCGCCACAACGGCAATCGCGACCGTACCGCCCAGGCTCAACGTGAACCACGGGTTACGCAAGCTGAAGACGCGGTCCTCATTCATCGCTGTGCTCCGACGACCACTGCCGGCACCGACGTCTGCGGCAGTTTGAGCAGCTGAACAATCGGCACACTGTAGTTGACCACAGTCAGTCCGATCATCAACGCCACCCACAAGCCGAAACTATTGAGCGCGGCCGGCACGCGTTCCACCGGCTGTGCGGCGCTGGCGAAGCGGAAGCTCTGCTGCTGCTCCGCCGGCCCGAATTGCGATTTCGCCAGGATGTAGATGAACAGCACGCCTGACACGGCGAGGATCAGCCCGCCCACCGCCGACATCCCGACCCAGAGCGCCTGCGATTCGATGCCCGGCGCGTTGTAGTCGTAATACGCCATGCGGCGTGGCGCACCCAGCAAGCCTACGTAATGCCACGGCAGCGTCACCACCATCATGCCAATGAACCACAGCCACAGTTGCGTGCGAATCAACCGCACCGAGCCGATCGCGCGGCCGGTCAACTGTGGCCACAGTTCATAAGCGATCGCGAAGTACATGATGACGATCGCGCCACCGAAAATCAGATGGAAGTGCCCGGTCACCCACTGCGTGTTGTGCACC
Source organism: Paraburkholderia lacunae (assembly GCF_003353175.1). Classification (GTDB taxonomy): domain Bacteria; phylum Pseudomonadota; class Gammaproteobacteria; order Burkholderiales; family Burkholderiaceae; genus Paraburkholderia; species Paraburkholderia lacunae. Next base: position 394,357 of record NZ_QHKS01000002.1, read on the forward strand.
GTCGAGTTCAACTGGTAGCTCATGTTGATCAGTCCGCCCGCCCCGCCGAGACCCAGCATCACGAATGAAAACGCGACCACCAGCATCATCGGGTTCTGCCACGGCAACGCCGTCAGCCAGCCAAACGCACCCTTGCCGCCGCGCAGCCGTCCGGCGATCTCCACCGACGCGCAGATCGTGAACACCGTCAGCAGCGTCGGCACCGACACCATGCCGGTAAACACCGCGTGCAGGAACTTGAAGCCCGCGCCGACCTGCGGGTCGACGAACAGATGGTGAATGCCGATCGGCATCGCGAATACGAGAAACAGGATGAACGACACACGCGCCATCGAGTCGCTATAAAGCCGCCCGCCGATCGCGCGCGGCACCAGGGTGTAGTACGCGATGTAGGCCGGGATCAGCCAGAAGTAGACGATTGCGTGCAGCGTCCACGAAAACAGCACGCGCGAAAGACCGGCGTCGATCGTGTTGGTCAGACCGAACGCGACCGGCAAGATCTGAAACAGAATCTCGAGCGCGGCGCCCACCGCGGTCCAGGCCCACAGATACGCGCCGGCGACGTTGGCGAACATCGCGAGCGGCACGGGCTTGCCGGGATTCGCGCGTTTCCAGACGCGCAGATTCGCATGCATCAACGCGACCCAGATCCACGAGCCGACCACCACCAGCACCACGCCGAGGTAATAGAACGGGCTGCCGATCATCGGCGGATAGAACGTGTACAGCACCGAGGCCTGGCCGAGCGCGACGGGAACCATCGCCATCACCGCGCCGACCGCCAGCATGATGAACGCGGCCCACGCCCACTTCAGGCCGACGAGCCGCTGCGCGAGCGCCAGTTCGACGATCGCGTAGCCGAAGCCCATCGACACCAAAGTCGGCATCACGTAGGCCATTACCGTGCCGTGCGCGGTGACCGATCGATAGTAGAGCTCGGGGTCGCCGATCCACGGCAGCAGCGGGCTGCGTACCAGCATCTGCCACGCGCCGAGAAGCAGCGCGATCAGAAACGTAATGAAGGCGAGCCAGAAATGCGCGAGAACGAGTCGCTTAGCGTGAAACACAGCTGAGCCTCCGTGATTGCCGGGCTTGCTCGAAGAAGGCGGTTTTGTCGATCACCTTCACGTGCGCCCACATCGCCTGGTGGCCGAAGCCGCAGAACTCATGGCACGGCATCAGGTGATCGGCGGGTTTGTCGAAGCGGGTGTTCAGCGTGGCGACGTAGCCGGGCACAACCATCGTGTTGATGTTGGTGTCGGTGACGAGCAGGCCGTGCACGACGTCCGCGCTGGTCGTGCGGATCGTGACCGGCGTATCGGCGGGTACCAGCAGACATTGCGGCGTGAACGAATACTGCTGCGCGATGAAACGCACGACCACCGAGCCGTCCGCTTCGACAGCGGTGCCGAGATTGCCTTCGACGAATTCGCCGGACAGTTGCAGGCGCGAGGGATCGATCGTCTCGACCCGCGACGGCGGCATCATCGCCCAATGCAGCCCGGAGAACACGACGACGGCCAGCATCAGTACGATCAGCGCGGCGGCGAAAATCGCCCAGCGGCGCTCGGCGCGTAAGGCGACCGCGTGGCCGCTGCCTGGTGGGTGAGGAGACTCGGTCGACATGATCAGTGAATGACGCCGCGCGGCAGAAAGACAAGAAAGTAGAAGCCGAACCAGATCGCGATGACGATCAGCGTGGCCACGCCCGCCACGGCGATCGCGCCATGCGGGCCGGCGGCAACGACGCGGTCCACCTCGTCATCGGTGGGTGGGGCCGGACTGCGGGTGTCGTGCGCTTCCATCTAAAGAATCTCCAGTGCAGCGGTTCATGCGCAGCGCGGTACCGTGTGACGACAACGCTGAATCAGCCGGGCCGCCACGCAGCGCGCCTCGCAAAACACAGAGCGAAACGCGCACGCGCAACCGCCCAGCCGCTTCAATGCAGCGGCGCCTTACGCAACTCGTTGACCTCGCGGGCCGTCACCGGTTTGCCGTGATTGCCCCACGCGGTGCGGATATACGTGACGACGGCGGCGGCATCGGTGTCGTTCAGTTCCTGGCCGAACGGCGGCATGCCGTACGGCTCGGGATTGCGCATGGTGCCGGGCGGGAAGCCGCCGTTCAGCACGATGCGGATCGGGTTGACCGCCGAATCCATTTCGATCGACTGATTGCCGGCGAGCGGCGGGTAATGCTGCAACTGGCCCTCGCCCTTGGCGCCATGGCACAGCGCGCACTTGTCGGCGTAGAGCTTTTCGCCGAGCGCGAACACGTTGGTGCTGGTCGGCGCGGAGGGGCCGGATTTGCGGCCGCGGTCGTTGTCCGGCAGCGTCTTCAGATACGCGGCCATCGCTTTGACGTCCGCGTCCGTCATGTATTGCAGGCTGTGATACGTGACTTCCGCCATGGGGCCGTACACGGCGCCGCGGTCGGAGATGCCCGCCTGCAGCAGGTCGACGATGTCCTTGATGGTCCAGTCGCCGAGACCGCCGTCCTTGTCGGACGTGAGCGAAGGCGCATACCAGTTCTGCACCGGAATCAGACCGCCCGCGAACTGTTCGCTCTGCGACGAGCCGCCGAGCATGTTGATTTTCGTGTGACACATCGTGCAGTGCCCGAGCCCTTCGACCAGATACGCGCCGCGATTCCATTCGACCGACTTCGTCGGATCCGGCTGGAACTCGCCTTCGCGGAAATACAGCGTGCGCCAGCCGTATAGCAGCTTGCGCTGGTTGAACGGAAAGCGCAGCGTGTGCTTGTGATTCGGCTGGCGCACCGGCGGCACCGTTTTCAGATAGGCGAAGATCGCATTCGAGTCTTCGCGCGTGACTTTGGTGTATTGCGCGATCGGCATGGCCGGGTAAAGCAGCTTGCCGTCCGGCGTGCGGCCGGTGCGCATCATCGTGAAGAACGCTTCCTCGCTCCATGTGCCGATGCCGTACTGCGCGTCCGGACTGATGTTCGGCGAATAAAGCGTGCCGAACGGCGTTTCCATCGCGAGCCCGCCGCCGAACAGCTTGCCGCGCGGCGCGGTATGGCAGGCGACGCAGTCGCCGGCGCGCGCGAGATACTCGCCGCGCTTGACGATGTCGGGGCGGGTGTCGGATGGGTTGCCGATGGCAGCCGGTGCGGTTTCGGCGGCGCGGGCTTCAGCGATCAGCGGCGCATGCGGCGCGAGCGCAACCACGGCGCTTGCGGCCGCGATCATGCTGACGGCCAGCGCGCCGGCCATGAGCGACGCAGCGGCGCGACGGCTTGTCGTCATCGCCCATGAAACGGTGTGAATGGCGCACAGGATCGGCTTCATTGCGGTTGACTCCCGCAGGCGAGAGGCAGCCGCTCACCGGACGCCGCTCCAGGCCGGGGATCTGCCGGCCGCGGCTGACGCGCGAGCCAGCTCGACACTGCGGTGATGTCCTTGTCGGTCAGCTTGACGGCGATCGTATGCATGCAGTCCGGCGCGAGCGCGCGACGCGTGCCCGAGCGCCATGTGCCCATCTGTCCCGCGATGTAGCTCGCGTGTAGACCGAGCAGCCCCGGAATGCCCGGCTGCGTGCCGGTCATGCGCGCGCCGTGGCACGCGATGCAGGCCGGTATCCTGCGCGCCGGGTCGCCCTGCGTGACGAGACGCTGGCCGGCCGCGAGCACGGCAGGCGAGACTTCGGCGTGGTCGGCATTGGGATAGGGCGGTTGCAGGTCGGCGAAGTACTGGCTGATCTTGCGCAGGTATTCATCCGGCAGAAAGGCGAGCAGATAGCCCATCGGCGGATAGGTGCGGCCGCCGTCGCGGAACGCGCTCAACTGGTTGAACAGGTAGTCGGCCGGTTTGCCGGCGATGCGCGGGAAGTAGTCGTCGTTCAGACCCTGGCCGTGCACGCCGTGGCACGAGGTGCAGGCGCGCACGCGCTCGTCCATCGCCGAGGGCATGGGGCCCGGCGCGCCGCTGGCCGCGAACGCCGCGCCACTCCACATGACGTAAAACACCAACAGAATCGAAGATCCGATAGTTCTACGGTGCACGCCAGGCCTCGTCGGGGAACGCGATTTATTTCTCATGCATTCGATGACCAATGCATGACAACCCTGCCAATTCTTCTTTTATAACGACTGCAAAAACAGCAAATCGAAACGGATTTATTTTTTGGGGCGCGGTGTTGAATCGATACGGCGATGCAATTGCGTGATGAAGACAATCATTGGCCAGAATGCGCCGATGGGTGGCGGCTTTCGGGCTGTGGGAATGGGTGTTCGTTATGTCGGGCAGCGGGTAGCAGGTTGCAGGAATTTATCCGGTGCGTCAACCGGAAGCGAGGGGCTAACCGGTTGGGCACCTGACCATCATAGGTGGCGCCTGGAGCCGATTCAACCTTTCGATTGCGCATGGATTGAGGGCGGACAGCATGGCGAAACGCGCTCGATACCTGATTCGCCGCGTGCGTCGAGCCATACGCATCGAACTGTTCAGGCCGACGCGCATATCGCAACGCTGCGTGCGTCAGCTGAAGAGCCGCATCAGCGCCGTGCGTGCGTTGCTCACGCGTTCGCTTTCGCCGATTCGCCCCGGCAACAGATGAAACTCGACCGCCGGCAGCGGCGGCAGTCCGACACTCGGCGGACATGCCACCACGCCCGCACCGATCGACGACTCGTTCAGGCAGGACATGCCGAGCCCTGCCTTCAGCGCGAGTTGCAAGCCGGCGACCCCGGACGCGGAATGCGACACCAGATACGGCACCTTGCGCTCGTCGAGGAGCTTTACGACGAAGCGCTGCAACTGGCAGCTCGACGGCAGCAGCACGAGTGGATAGGGCGTTGCCGGATGCGGGCTGGCATCGGCCGCACTGACCCACAGCAGCTTCTCGCGGCGCACGACTGTGCTTTGCGCACTGGCGGTGGCGCCAGTGCGCTGTCGGGCTCCCCGGTTGCCGGGCGTCACGAGCCGCAACGACAGGCCGATGTCGAACGAGGCATCGTCCGCGGCGCTGCTGTCGATCACGGCGCTCGGCAGCACGGTGACGTGCAGTTTCAGGCGCGGGTGCTGCTCCGAAAAGGCCTTGAGAATGCGCGCGATATCGTGCGGACGGTAGTAGTCCGTGATGGCGATACGCAGTTCACCGTCGAGCGAGCGGCCTTGCAGGTCTTCGAACGCGGCTTCGCTCATCGCGAGAATGCGCCGCGCGTGATCGAGCAGGCGGCTGCCCGCCGGTGTGGCGGTGACGCCCTGCTTGCTGCGCACGAAAAGCGGCTGGCCGGCGCGCTCTTCCAGTTTTTTCAACTGCTCGCTCACCGACGATTGGGACAGGAACACGCGTTGCGCGCCTGCCGAGACGCTGCCCGATTCGGCGACGGCGACGAAGGTCCGCAACTGCGTCAGATCGAATCCACGTTGGTTCATGATTCGGCATATCCGATGGAAGTCATCTGATTTTCCGGCTTTTCCGATGATTAGCACAGCCGTAGGATACCTCCAATTCATTCTTGCCGAGGGGCGTCATGGGAAACGAACCGGTTGCATCCGTGCGGGCGTTGGGCGAGCGCGCGGCGAGTCATCGGTGGAAGGTGCTGGGGGTCGGCTTTGCGGCGAACGCAAGTTTTTCCGCGGCGTTTTCGGGCATTCCGACCACGGCCGTATTTCTGCGCTCGGGCTATCACCTGAACAATCATGGCCTGGGGCTCGTGCTCGGCATGCTCGGGCTGGGCATCGCGGTCAGCGAATTGCCTTGGGGACTGCTGACGGACCGTTGGGGCGACCGTCGCGTGCTGCTGCTTGGGCTCGGCTCGACGGCTGCGGCGCTGGGGGCACTGGCGTTGTTCGTGGCGCCCGCCGGCACACATGTGCCGGGCGCTTCGATGCTCGCGCTCGGGCTGCTTCTGGTCGGCCTGCTCGGCGGCAGTGTCAACGGTTCGAGCGGCCGCGCGGTGATGGCCTGGTTTCGCGAGGGTGAACGCGGCCTCGCGATGAGTATTCGCCAGACCGCGGTGCCGGCGGGCGGTGGGCTCGGCGCGCTGATATTGCCGGCGCTTGCGTCGAGGTTCGGCTTTGCGAGCGTGTACGCGGTGCTCGCGTTGGCGTGCGCGATGACCGCCGCGTTTGCGTGGCGCTGGCTGCACGAACCATCGCACGTCGAAGTGAAGGGGGCGGGCGCGTCTCATCGCGGAGGCGTTTCGGGCGGAGCGCCGGCGAGCATTTCACCGTTGCGCGACGTCGGCATCTGGCGCGTCGCGCTCGGCGGCGGTGTGCTGTGCGTGCCGCAGATCGCCATCGTGACGTTCGGGACAGTCTTTCTCCACGATTTCAGCCGTGCCGGTGTGCTGGCGATCAGCGCGACAATGGCCGCGGTGCAAACCGGCGCTGCGCTTGCGCGGGTCTGGAGCGGCGGCTGGACCGACCGGCGCGGCAATCGCCGTGCTTATATGCGCGCCTGCAGTCTGCTGACCGCGGTGCTGTTTGCGTCGCTCGCGTTGGTGACGGCGGCAGCCGGCATGCGGCACGCGCAGATGACCGCCGTGTTCGCGCTGATGATCGTGCTGGGCGGCGTGTGCGCATCCGCATGGCACGGCGTCGCTTTCACGGAACTTGCGACGCTCGCGGGTACGAGCCGCGCCGGTACCGCGCTCGCGATGGGCAATACCTGTGTCTTTCTTACGCTGTTCCTGACGCCGCTGGCGATTCCACTGTTGTTGTCGGTGGGCTCGTGGCCGATGGTGTGGGTGGTTGCCAGCGTGTGTGCGTTGATTGCATTGCCGGTGTTTCCGCGTGCGGCTCGCGCGACCAGAATGACGACGGCGCAGGTTTGAGATGCAACTGCGCCGAGTCTAGAAAAACAGAATCCAATGGCGCTTTGTATTCCGATGCAGATAGCGCTGCAATGGTCGATCAGATTTTCTCTCGGATTCGGAACATTCCGATTTTCGCAGGTTTATGGCGATGGTTTTATGGCCGACCTTGGCGTTTCCGTCCAAAGCCAGGGGTGCTGGAGCGTACGTGCCTTGCGCTGCGCTCTCCTTACGCGAGCGCCGAATACGCCTACAACAAACGAGAGAAATCATAGTGAACCTTCGAGTCATTCTGGCGGACGATCATCCCTTTGTTCTGGTTGGCATTCGCGCTGCACTAGAAATGCATGCCGATGTCGCGATTGTCGGTGAGGCGTCCACGCCCACTTCGTTGATCAAACTGTTGCAGAGCACACCTTGCGATGTGCTCGTCACCGATCTCACGATGCCCGAGGCATCCGGCGCCGTCGAAGACGGCCTACGGCTCATCAGGCGAATCCGACGCGACTGGCCGTCGCTACGCGTCGTCGTGATGACGGCGCTGACGAACGTCGCGATCTTGCGTTCCATCGTGTCAGACGGCGCAGTCAGCATGCTAGGCAAAATGGAAACAATGGATGAACTATGGCAAGCGATTTTGGCGAGCGGCAAAGGCGAGATTCACATCGGCCGCTCGATCGTCGAAGCGCTTGCGCAGCCTGAAAGCGAAGCGTGCGACCTGCGTCCGAATCCACGTTTATCCGAACGCCAGACGGAAATCATAAGAATGTTCGTGCGTGGCCAGTCGGTCTCTCAGATTGCCGCGGCGCTCGGATGCCATCGCCGCAGCGTTAGCCGGCAAAAGCGCTTTGCGATGGCCAAGATTGGTGTCGCCAATGCCCCCGGTCTTTTTGCTTATGTTCGCGCGAATGGGTTGACCGAAGTTTAGATCGCATGCCAAAGCAATTATCTGGTTGAGAAGTTGGTTCATTTAAGAGCGATCTTATTTTTATCGGCGCAGGAGTGTTGAATGATCGCGGCAGGGCCAGTTGCTACGAAGAGAGCGACGGCGATTTCGGGTACAGAGGGGAAAAGAAGATGAACGCTAACGCCGACATAAATACGCCGATTCGCGCCATCATCGCGGACGATCATCCACTGGTTCTGCTGGCGCTCGAAAACATGTTGGTGGGTTATCCGAACATGCAGATCGTCGGTCGCGCGGCTGATGCTGCCGAGCTTTTTACGGAGGTCGATCGCGTCTCGTGCGACCTCGTTCTGATGGATCTTTACATGGCGGGTGGTTTGTATGGCGACGGGCTCGAATCTGTCAGGCAGTTCAAGGTACGGTATCCCGAAGTGGCGCTTGTCGTACTCACCATGGAAACCGAAGCCGAGGCGTTAAAGAAAGTCATCGCGCTCGGCGTGAATGGGCTGATGAGCAAGCGGGATCGGATCGATCTGCTTCATGTCGCCATCGTCACCGCGCTGGCGCGCGAATGCTATCTCGGGCCCGCGGTCCGCGCGATGATCGACGACGCGGCGAGGGTGCGGCGGCTCGATTTCGTTCGTCAGATGTTGTCGCGCCGCGAATTGGAGGTGTTCACCCAATACGCTTGCGGATTCGGCGTAACGGAGATTGCCGTCCGGCTGGGGCGCAGCGTGAAGACGATCAGCGCCCAGAAATGTTCCGCGATGCGCAAGCTTGCTCTTAACAGCGACGCGGACTTGTTCCGCTTCGCCGTCGAACACGGCGTGATTCCTGACGATCGCATGCAACACCGGCGCTGAGTCGGCGAGGCGTCGCGCCGCCCAGGCGGCGCGGCGAAGAGAAAATGTACTGGCGTAGCCTGGGGATGCACACCGTGTGCAGGGCATGCCAGTCGATAAGACAACAACAAAATGACACAGAAGATCCGCGTCATCGTGGCCGACGATCATGCCTGCGTTCGTCTTGGCGTCATCCGTCTGCTGCAAACCGTGCCGCACGTCGAAATAATCGGCGAGGCGCCCGACACCGAAACGTTGGCTGAACTGCTCGACACCCATGCGTGCGACGTCATCGTGTCGGACATCGGAATGCCTGGCATCCACGGCGGCCACAACGTCGTGTCGTTTCTGCGCCGGCTGCTGCGGGTTAGGCCCCATCCTCGCGTCGTCATACTTACGATGATCCGCCATGCACACATACTCACGGGCCTGTTGCACATTGGTGTGGCCGGCATCGTCGACAAATGCGACACCACCACGGCGCTGATCGACGCCATCAACGCCGTGATGGCCGGTGACATCTATCTGTCGGATCAGGCGCGCGTCGCGATCGAAGCCGCGGATGCTTCGCTGCAGCCTCGCGCGGGTGTCCTGAGTGCGCGCGAATGGCAGGTCTTCCAGCTTTATGTGCAAGGCCTCGCCGTCTACGAGATCGCAGCGCGCCTGCAGCGCAGCGGCAAGACCATCAGCACACAGAAACGCAGCGCGATGCGCAAGCTCGGCCTTGAAACGGAAAACGACCTCATCGAATACGCCAGGCAGATAGGGTTGACCTGACAGGCCTGTGAGGAAAATCACCATGCTTCGTCAATGATTCTTAGTAATTTGGGACTCGTCTGATTGATCCGTCAGCGTTGCCATTCCATAGTTCCTGATTCACGACGGTCTTTCCGTGCGCTCACCTGACAGCATGATTCATTTCGTCATGCTGAGCAGAATGGAACCGTCAATCAATCTGTGCGGAAGGTTCGTGGCTTGAGCGCGGCGCCGTCTGTCCAGTGAACAGATAATCGGGCTGGGAGGCGGGATGGTTGCGCTAGGTAAGCGGTTGTTGGTGGAGGGCGCTGGAACGGCCTGGCTGGTGTTCGTCGGTTGCGGCAGCATAGTCTTGAATACTCCCGCCGCCCAGCAGGGTTACGGTACGCCCGAGGTGGCGCTTGCGTTCGGTTTGGCGCTAGCCATGGCCCATTACATGTTTTACGGCCTCTCTGGCGCGCATTTCAACCCGGCCGTCACGGTCGGCTTTGCGATTGCGCAACGGTTTCCGATTCGCGATCTGTTGCCCTACCTCGCCGCCCAGATTCTCGGGGCGATTGCCGGTGCAGCCCTGCTGGCTTACGTGGCGAGTGGCCGGCCCGGTTTCGAACTGACCGCGAGCGAGTTCGGCGCGAATGGGTTCGGCGATCACTCTCCTTCCGACTATCAATTTCACTCGGCGCTTGCCACTGAGCTGGCGCTGTCGTTCGCTTTCGTCCTGGTTAGTCTGATGGTACGCAGCCGGCGAAGCTTGAAATCGATCGCACCCCTCGTCATCGGCGCGTGTCTGATGCTCGTCTATATGGTGTCGATTCCGGTCACCAACGGCTCGGTCAATCCCGCTCGCTCCACAGGCCAGGCGTTGTTCGTCGGCAACTGGGCACTCGACCAGCTCTGGTTGTTCTGGGCCGCGCCCATGTCTGGCGGTGTCGCCGCAGGCGCCCTGTTCTCGTTTCTATGGGGCAAGCCGGCCGGTCGCGCCGCTGCGGCGCTTTCCCGCGAACACCGCGAAGCCGCGTGAGCGGCGCCTCGCAGCACTTCCTGGCATCACTGATGAAAGCCCTGGACGGTGTCATCGTGAGCAGGCCACTGCGACGCGTGTCGCAGTGGCTGATTCTTCTATTCGCGTTTTTCGTCACGCAGATGCCGGCAGTTGCTGCGCAGCCGTTTGCCGGTTCATCGCGAGTGCAAGCTGCCGGCACCTTTCCTGCGAAGTTGACCGTGGGCGTGCTGGCGAATGGCTGGCTGCCGTTCGACGCCCTCGAAGACGGCCAGCCGACGGGTTTGAGCGCCGACTACTTGCGCGCGCTCGTGGGCCCGGACGTCGTCATCGAAGGCAAAGCCTTTCCAGGCATGCCGCAACTGCTGGCCGCGGCTTGCGCCGGCAAGGTCGACCTGATAATGAGCGTCGCCCGGACGCGGGAGCGCGAACGCTGTTTCAGTTTCACCGCGCCGTATTTTCGTGCAACAACCTCGGTGGTGGTCAGGCGGGGCGGTAATGCGCACACCGGCCCCGCCCAGCTGAACGGCGCCCGCCTCGCCGTAGAGCAAGGGTTTGCGCTCGAAAGATCGCTGCGCGAGCGCTTTCCTCGCGCGCAGATTGAAACCTTCGCTAGCACCCATGCGGCACTGTCGGCGCTCGCGCAAGGGGACGCGGATGCATATCTCGGTTTCACACCGGCCGTTCAATACGCGCTGGCCACCCAGGAGTTCCGCAGCCTGCGCGTCGCGTTCGAGGAAAACAGCAAGTTTGCCGACCTGCGCTTTGCGGTGCCCCGCAATCGCGGCGCGTTGCGCGACCAGCTCGACCTCGCGCTTGCTTCGATGAATCCGGCCGACGACTCGGCGATCCGAGTGCGCTGGCTGCCCGGCAGCTTCGACACACAGGCGGCCTCCGCAGCGCGGCGCCTCACATTGACACCGGAAGAGCGGGCCTGGCTGCGTTCGCTGCCGCCGTTGCAGGTGGGTTTCGACAACGGCTGGCCGCCGTTTAGCTATACGGACGAAGCCGGTCATCCTGCCGGCATCGCCGCGGAATATCTGGATTATCTGAGCCGTGCGTTGGGCGTCGAGTTCAGCCGTGCTCGCACCGCCGACTGGCCCGCAACCATCGAAGCCTTCCAGCGTGGCGGTCTGGCCATCCTCGCGACGTCCTCCCGCCGTGATCCGCGTCTGAAACACGCGCAGCACACGCGAGCATACGAAAGCTATCCGCTGGTGATCGTCGGACGCGAAGACGAACCGGCCGCGCGCGCGCTCAACGATTTCGCCTCGCGCCGCATCGTGGTTTCGTCGCATATCGCCGGTTCGATTCCGCGGTCGATCGACAACATTCCGGCAACCCATGTCGTCGTCGCGCCCAGTCTCGACGACGCGCTGAAGATGGTCGCGAGTGGCGAGGCAGACGTGCTGGTTGGCAATGTGGCCGCCGTCGACGTCCTGCTCAAGCAACGTTACGCCGGTGTCCTCAAAATTCTCGGTGCAGTCGGCGAATCCGACGAGCTCGGTTTCGCTGTTCGCCCCGATCTCGGTCCGCTCGCCGGTCTGATCGACCGCGCGTTGCTGGCCATGCCGGCCGCGGAGAAGCAGCGCATCCGACTGAAGTGGGTCGGCAGCACGACAAGCCAGGGAACCTGGAGTGTTACCGCGGTACGTCTGCTGCCATTGCTGATCGGCATCGGCGTCGCGCTGCTGGTCACGCTGCGGGCTTATCGGCTGCTGCAACGCGAGGTGCGGCTGCGCAGGCAGACCGAACGCGAACTCGCGGCGCAACTGAACTTCCAGGAAACCATGATGGAGACGGTCCCCCATCCGCTCGTCGCCAAAGACCTCGATGGCCGTTACATTGCGATCAACCGGGCGTACGAGGAAGCGTGCGGTCTGCGGCGCGAAGCCGTCATCGGGCGCACCGCGCAGAGCGTTCAGGTGTGGGGCGAGGCCAACAGCCGCGTGCTGGATGATATGACGCGCAACTTGCTGAGCTCGATCGGGCCGGCAAAGGTGGAGCTTCAGTTCGTCAGCGGTGCCGGCGACTCACGGCATGGCCTGTTCTGGACCCGGGTCTGCTACGGCGGCGACGGTAAGCCGAGTTGCGTGCTCGGAAGCATGGTCGACATTACCGATATCCGGCGTGCCGAAATGCTGGCGCGCGAAACCGAGCGCCGTCTGTTCGATGTCACGCGCTCATTGCCGGCGGTCGTGTTTCAACTACGGCGTACCGCGGACGGCGTGTACTCGTTCCCGTATATCGGCGGCGACACGCAACATCTGCTGGGCGCCGACGCGTCGCTGACGAGCCGCGGCGAGATCGATTTCCGCCGCGTGTGCGAGGAAGACCGACCTTTCGTGCTGGCTGAGCTGGAACGATCGGCTCGCTGCGAAACGCCTGTCCATATGGAGTTTCGCTTCGACGGCGAGCATGACTTCAAGTGGGTGCGCGCGGAGTTGGCGCCGCGCCGCGAGAACGACGGCTCAGTCGTGTGGAGTGGCTACTGGGTGGACGCGAGTCTGGAGCACGCGCGCGCGACGGAATTGGCGCGCGCGCGCGATGTGGCCGAGGCGGCCTCGCGCGCCAAAGACGATTTCTTCGCGATGATGAGTCACGAAATCCGCACGCCGATGAACGGTGTGCTTGGCCTCGTCGAGGTGCTGGAGCGCACGCCGCTGAATGCGGATCAGGGGGGGATGCTCAGCATGATTCACGAGTCGGCGGGCGCGCTGCTGCAGATTCTGGACGACCTGCTCGACTATTCGAAAATCGAAGCAGGGCGGCTGACGATCGAAGCCGAGCCCATCGACATGCGCGAGCTGGTCGACAATGCAGTCGGCTTGCTGGCGGGCCGCGCTCATGAGAAGGGCCTGAAAGTGCGCGTGGATATTGCGGCTGAGGTCGCCGCTACGCTGCGAGGCGACAGCGTGCGATTACGGCAGATTCTGTTCAACCTGCTAGGCAACGCCATCAAGTTCACGCCGCAGGGCGAGGTCGACGTGCGAGTCGCGGTAGTCGGGCGGAGCGCCGACGCTCAGACGCTTGAAATGACCGTCGAGGACACCGGCATCGGCATCGCGCCGGAGGTGCAGGCGCGGCTGTTCGAGCCGTTCGAGCAGGCGGAGTCGTCGACCACTCGCCGCTTCGGCGGCACGGGTCTGGGTCTGACGATCTGCCGCAAGCTGATCGATCTGATGAACGGCGCACTCGAATTGCACAGCGAGCCTGGGGTCGGCACTCGCATGACGGTGCGCCTCGCGATGCCGGTCGAGTCGCCGCGTTATTCGGTGACCGGCCTGCGCGGCAAGCGCGGCGTGGTGGCAACGAGCGACACGCGAGTGGCGCAGGCGCTCATGCATTTCGGCGAGGCGCTCGGGCTCGAGTTGCGTCTTGTGTCGCCCGATGCGGCGGAGCTGAGCAAGCCTGACGTGCTGGCGGGCGTGGACCTGATCCTGGTCGGCGAAGGGGTGGCGTTGCCGCCAGGGGTACAGGGGAATTCGCGGCTTATCTGCCTCACCGAGAAACCGAAGCCGACCGGCTATCGAATCCTCAACGACAACGTGCGAGTCAGCGTCAATCCGATTTCGTGGCGCGGTCTGGGTGCGGCGTGCGCGGCTGCGCTGGCCGGTTTGCCGTCGGTGGCGCCGCGTGCAGCGGGCATGCCGCGCACGCCGGAAGGCGGCGCCGCGCCACCGGACCGCGAGCGCGCGATTGCGAGCGGCCGGCTGATCCTGGTGGCGGAGGACCATCCGGTCAATCAGGAACTGATTCGTCATCAACTGACCATGCTCGGTTTTGCCTGCGACATAGTGAACGACGGCGCCGAGGCGTTGGCGGCTCTCGAGCGGACCCCCTACGGTTTCCTGATCACGGACTGCCACATGCCGAACCTGTCCGGCTACGAATTGGCACGGCGCATCCGGGAGCGGGAACAGGGCAGCGCGCATCGTCTGCCGATCCTGGGGATTACGGCGAACACCGCGCCGGAGGACCTGAATCTATGTCCTGACGCCGGCATGGACGATTGCCTCGTCAAGCCGACCCGGCTCGCTACGCTGCGTGACTACCTGAGCCGCTGGTTCGGCAGTGACGGCGCGTGGCAAGCCGCACCTGCCGAAACCGTTACTACGCCGCCGATCGCCGGGGCGGATGCGCGCGGTTGTGCCGAGCCGTTCGTGCCGGTCGACCTGGCTCACATGACCCAACTGTGGGGCAGCGAATCGACCGTCAAGGCTCTGCTCGACTCGTTTGTTTCGGCGGTGCGGGAAGATTTGCTGGCGTTGGCACCGCTCCTCGAGCGTATTGAGATCGAGCGTCTGCTTGAGTGGCATCACCGGGTGGCGGGAGCGGCGAGCGTGCTGCACTATCCGCCATTGCTCAACGCGCTGGAAGACTATCGCCGGGACATCACCGCCAGGACGCCGGAGCGCTTGCGCAGCGACGGGTTGCTGCTGATGCGCAAATGCAATGCGATGCTGGATGGAATCGAGGAGCAAGTCGCGTTGCTCGCGTGATGGGCTGGCGCGCCGCATCGTGTCGCGGCGCGGTTGTACGTGTGGTCCGCGGCTGGCGGCGTCGGCGCAGATAGTCGAGGTGGCAGAGCGAAGAACAGCGGGAGGAACAAGGCAGGAGGGCGAAAAAAAACGCGGCCGAAGCCGCGTTAAAGATTTGGAGACATCCCTCGATGAAGGAGTCACTTCTCGCAATCCGAAGCATAACCGAGCCAGCGCAAAAGATTAATTACGAAATGCACAATTAACTTTTTGAAAATATCGACGAAAGCGTCGGCAGGACGTTGTTTCGCAAGCCAGGCCGATTACGTGCTGTCGTGCCGCACCGATGTGCGCATTGAAGGCGTCGCGCATATCGGCGCGAACGGCAACGCGATTGAAACGCGAGTGTTCGGTACGGACGCGCTGTCGTCGAGCAAGTACCGGGGCGTGATGACCACGGGTATCCGTGACCGCCTCTGAAGTGCGTCACTTTGGAACGAAAAGCACCGCTCGCGGTGCTTTTTTCATTGGCGAATACGCGCGCATAGGCGTCACATCAGGCAACCCGCAGCGCCAACATGTTCGAAGGATTTGCACTAGTATGTGGTGGCTCCGCGCGGCCGGGTTTTCGGTGCGGCGGTGCATCAAGTCCGGAGAAGACCATGATTGCGCTTCGAAAATTGAATCTGGCGGTGGTGTTGTGGGCGTTGGCGTCGGGTGTCGCCTTCGCGGACACGGTGGCCTTGAGGGCGGACCTTGAACCGTCGAGCGAAGTGCCGCCGCGTGTGAGTCATGGGCATGGCATGTTGAACGCCACGTTCAATACGTCGACCAAGACCCTGCAATGGTCGATCACCTATGAGGGGCTGAGCGGCCCGGCAACCGCAGCGCATTTCCACGGTCCCGCGCCCGTAGGCCAGAACGCCGGCATCCAGGTGCCGATCGGGAAGAGCGCGCTCGCCAGCCCGATCAAAGGATCGGCGGCACTCACTGAACAGCAGGTGACGGATCTGATGGCAGGGCAGTGGTACTTCAACATCCACACGGGACAGAACCCGACGGGCGAGATTCGCGGGCAGGTCTTGCCGGCGAACTAGGGCGTCGGGAATAACACGTTCGCAGGAGCCGGCGGTTTTCAAGATTAGAATCCGCCGCCCACAGACGCATCGGCGAACGCACGTACCATGACGGGACACTATCGACGGAGCGCGTCCCAATGAGCTGGCAAAGTGCACTCGCCTGCTGGTATCTGCGCAAGCAATTTCGGCCGCAAACTCTCAAGCCGCACGTCAATGTCGAGAAAGCGCGCGCGTTGACGGCGAGGCGCGTCTGGTCGCCAGGCGTGCCCGCCGGCTGGCGTCTGCGCGAATTGTACGGGCCGCACGACTGGCCGCTGCACGGCGAGTGGCTCGAACGCATCGATGGCGCGTCTACCGCCGGAATCCCGCCGACGCTGCTGTATTGCCACGGCGGCGGCTATTACTTCTGTTCGCCGCAGACGCATCGCTCGCTGACGTTCGGTCTTGCGACGCGTGCCAATGCGCCGGTCTTTTCGCTCGACTACCGGCTCGCGCCGGAACATCGCTTTCCGGCGGCGCTCGATGATGCGAGCGCGGCCTATCGCCGGTTGGTCGCCGATGGCACGCCGCCCGAGTCGATCGTCATCTCGGGCGATTCAGCGGGCGGCGGGCTCGCGCTAGCCACGCTCGTCGCCTTGCGCGATGCCGGCGACGCTCTGCCGGCAGGGTGTCTGCTGTTCTCGCCGTGGACCGATCTGGCCGCCGCCGGCGCCACCATTCGCTCCAACGACGGTCTCGATCCGATGTTCAGCGGCCCCGCGGTCGCCCGCGCGGCGCAGGTCTATCTCGGCGACGCGTCCGCTATGCATCCGTACGCGTCGCCGGTCTACGCCGACCTGCAGGGCTTGCCGCCGCTCTTCATCATGGCGGGCAGCACCGAAGTGTTGCTGGACGACTCGCAACGCGTTGCCGACAACGCGCGCGCCGCGGGCGTCGTCTGCGAACTCGAAGTGTGGAAGAAGATGCCGCACGTCTGGCCGCTGTTCACGCCCTTCATTCCGGAAGCGAACCGCGCGCTCGACCGCGCCGCGGCTTTCGTGCGGCGCGTGACAAGTGGAGCGACCGGGCGCAGCGCCGCTCAGCGGTCGAGCGCGATGTCGATTGTCTGATAGGCGGCCTCGACCGTTTCCTGCCCGTATTGCCGCTCGAGCCGCCGCACGGTGAAGTGGCCGTGCGCGACCTGCTGGAAGTGGTCGATGAACACCGTGTTGACCATCGCGCCGAGCACCGCGCCGATCGCCGGAATCGACTTGGCGGCGACCTGCTCGCTCACTTGCACCGAGAAACGCGCGGCAATCGTGTTGAGCAGGCGCAGCAGCGCGGCGGAACCGTGCGCGGTGAAGCCTCTTGTGGCGATTTCGGATGAAGCCTTCGACACCGCCTGCGCCAGCGCGCCGCGCATGATGAAGTAGCCGAAGTCGGCATCGTCGTCGGATTTCGACGTGCCGCCCATACCCAGCACTGTCAGACACTGCAGCTGCGTGTCGATCGAGGACAGATCCTCGCCTTCGCTGCGCGCAATGTCGCAGATCGAGCGAAACATCAGCGTGGTGGTCACCGGCAACTCGACGGGCAGCGCGAACAGGCCGAATGCGCCGCCGGCCGCGCCGGTGCTCGCCACCGCGAGCTTGTGCAGCAGATTGCTCGGCTTGTCGGGCGCGCTCAGCGGCACCGCGCCGGCCTGTCGTCCAAGCGTGCGCAGGGCGAGCGCCAGACACTTGCGCAAGGCCAGCTCCGTTGCCTCTGTGACCTTTTCGTTGGCGAAAGCCGGCATCCGGGACATCAGCTTCTCCAGCGGCGAACCGACGATGCTGGCCAGTTTCATCGTCAGCGCGGGGCTTTCCAGTTCATGTTTCGCGCGCCGCAGCGCGATCAGATTTTCGTTCGATAACGATTGTGCAGCGAGCGAACCTGGCTCCATGTGCCTCCCTGGCGTCATGTGTTTTCCATTCTTCAGCTGATTGGATCCGATTGGGCGGCGCGCTTAACGCCGCCGCGATTCCCGAGTTTAGAACGGTGCATCGTGGTATGATTCCGCAATATTTGACGCGTCAACTGTTGCGCTATCAAAAATGGCTGTCCACACCGCGGCTCACCACTCGAGTGGGCAAGTTTTACCCTTCCGTGAATCGCTATTGGCGATGCTCGGCATTTCCTTCGTTACGATGCTGGTCGCGCTCGATCAGACCGTGGTGGGCACCGCGCTACCCACCATCGTGTCGGAGCTGAAAGGTTTCGAGCTTTACGCGTGGGTCGCCACGTCGTATTTGCTGACCTCGGTGATCACCGTGCCGATTTTCGGCCGTCTCGGCGATTACTACGGGCGCAAACCATTCGTGATCGCATCGATCGTCGTGTTCACGGGGGCGTCGGTTTTGTGCGGCGCCGCCAATAACATGCTGTTCCTCGTGCTCGCGCGCGGTTTGCAGGGTATTGGCGGCGGCATGCTGGTCGGTACGGCGTTCGCCTGCATTCCCGATCTCTTTCCCGATTCGGTCGTGCGTCTGCGCTGGCAAGTGCTGATGAGTTCGGCGTTCGGCATCGCGAACGCAGTGGGTCCGTCGCTCGGCGGCTTTCTCACGCAGTACTACGGCTGGCGATCGGTGTTCTATGTGAATCTGCCGGTCGGCTTGTTGTCGTTGTTCTTCGTCTGGCGCTTCCTGCCGCATCTGCGGCACGTCGAGCACAAAGGCAAGATGCGGCTCGACTGGCCCGGCGCGTTGCTGATTGCGGTGTTGCTCGGCTCGCTGCAATTGTTCGTCGAGTTGTTGCCGAAACACGGCGTCACCTTCGGTGCGTTCGCCCTGCTGGCGTTGAGCGTCGCATCGGCTTACGCGCTGTGGCAGTGGGAAAGGCGCTGCCCGACCGCGATTCTGCCGGTCGATATGTTCCGCAACCGCAGTCTCTCTGCCCTGTTTACGCTCGCGGTGCTCGGTGGCTTCACGATGTTTTCGCTGCTGTTCTACGCGCCGTTGCTGTTCCAGGGCGGCTTCGGCATGTCGCCGAAAGAAGCGGGGCTCGTCATCACGCCGCTCGTCGTGTTCATTACGATCGGCAGTATTTTGAATGGGCGGATCGTCTCGCGCGTGCGCAATCCGAATCTGATGCTGTACGTCGGATTCACGCTGGTCGCGCTTTCGTGCCTAGGCGTGGTCGTCGCCACGCGTTCGATGCCGCAATGGCTGCTGATGTCGTTCATGGTGCTAGGCGGTGTCGGCCTCGGTTTCGTGATGCCGAACCTGACGATCTTCGCGCAGCAGAGCGCCGGACGCGAGCACCTCGGCATCGCTACGGCGCTGCTGCAGTCGCTGCGGATGATCGGCGGGATGATCGGCACGGCGCTCACCGGCACGCTGGTCACGCACATGTACGCGAGCGGCGTGCGCAGCGCGCTGGAAAACGATCACGCGTCACAGTGGTTCGCCGAGCTGGGCGACCCGCAAATCCTGATCAATCGCGATGCGCAAGCCACCTTGCTCGGGCAATTGACGCATGCCGGCCACAACGGCGCGATGCTGCTGGAAACCGCGCGCGAGGCGCTGGTCGCGGCGATTCATCTGGGTCTGGCGCTGGCGGCGATGATTGCTGTGGTGTCGGTGTGGCAAAGCCGCCGTGTGCCGCCGATCAAGCTCCAGCGCAAGCTCGAGCCGGTGATTCACGCGGACTGATTTTTCGACTTACCGTTTTACTGACCCATCATGGAAGAACAGGATCGCGTCGCCGTCGTGCAGCAATTCGGCCGCACCTACCGGGCGTTCATGTCGGCATTCGAGGCGCACGTCGGCCATCCGTTGCCGCGCTGGCGCATTCTGCTGGCACTGCACGAACAGGCCGGCGAGTCGTCGCAGAAGCGGCTGGTCGAGCGCTTGCGCGTCGATCCGGGCGCGCTCACGCGGCAATTGAAAACGCTGGAAGCGCTTGGCTGGATCGCCCGCAGCATGGATGCGCGCGATAACCGCGTGACCAATGTGCGCCTGACCGAAGCGGGGCTGTCGGCGACGGAAGCCAGCTTGCCGCGTCGTAACGCATTTCTGCACGACACCATGGCGAGTCTGCCGGACGACGCGCTGGCCGCGCTGTCGGGCGCATTGAAGCTGCTGGAAGTGCGGATCGGCGAAGTGGCGGCCGCAGCGGGCGCCAGCGCCGCCGCGACGCAGGCGCCTGAGGCGGTGGTGGACGCCGGCCCGGAGCGCGAGGCGTGAACGCGGGGTTCTGGCGCGAAGCTCGAGCGCAGGATTTGAGCGCAGGGTTCGAGCGCAGGGTTCGAGCACAAGGTTCGAGTGAATACTCCCCTGTGACGAGCGGCGCGCCACCCCGCCTGCAGCGCGCCGTTTTCGGCCTGATCAGAAGAACGTTTCGATCACCTCGGTGACGCGATACGACGGATCGAGCACCAGCACCTGACGCCATTTATCGAACGTCAGACATGGGTGGGAGATGTCGAACGCGATCATGTCGCCCACCTTCAGATCGGCGCCAGCCGGGATCCGCAGATACGCATGCTGATCCATCAAGCCGAAGATTTCCCAGCCTTCGCTCGCCGCGACATCGCGTGGTGCCGCTGTGCCCGGACGATAGTGGCGCGCCGGCTCCGGCATGCCCGCATCGAAAGCGGAGTCGCGCTTGCCGAGACCGATGATCGCGCGATCCGGTTCCGGAATCGACTGCACATACGCCCACAATTGCAGCGCCGGCAGCAAGCCCTCCCCCATTTTCTTCGCGACCGGATTGCGCGCGAAGATGTCCGTCTGCGCTTTGCGGTAGATGCCGACGTCATGCGTCAGATAGCAGCCGGGGCGCAGCACGATTTCGACCTTGCCGGTTTCCGACGCCTTCACGAATTCTTCCGCGACCACGTCATACCAGGCCGAACCCGCGCCTGACAAAACGGCCGGCGTACGGGCAAAACGCCCTTCATCGACGAGCGCGCGCGTGACGGCAACAGCGCTTTGCAGAAACTCGCGCACTTCGTGCTCTTCCTTGAGCACCCCTTCATACAACTCGACACCCGCCAGCTTCAACACGTCCGGATAACGCGCGATTGCATCGAGCACCGCGTTGCGCTGTGCGTCGTCGCGCACGCCGGTGCGGCCGCCCGGCACGCCGAGTTCGAGCAACACCTGCAGCGGTTTGCGCACCGATGTGAAGAACTGGCCCAACTGCTCGACGCCTTCGGCCGAATCGACAAGACAGAAGAATTCGAAATCGGGATCGCTCAGCAACTCGGCGATCATCATCATGTTGCGGCGGCCGACCAGCTGATTGGCCATCAACACCCGCGAAACGCCGCCGTGATATGCGGCGCGCACCTGATGCGCGGTGGCGAGCGTAATGCCCCATGCGCCCGTTTCGAGCTGACGGCGAAAGAGCTGCGGCGACATCGTGGTCTTGCCGTGCGGTGCGAGCTTGACGCCGTACTCGGCGACGAACGCCTGCATCCACTTCAAGTTGTGTTCAACGCGATCCGCGTACAGCACCGCGGCGGGCAGACTGACGTCCTCGTTCAACAGGTTCCACTCGAGGCGCGCGGCATCCGTGAGCTGGATGCTGGTGCCTGGAACCATGCCCAAGCCCTTGCTATAAGGATCAATCGTTGCGCCTTGATAGTTTGTAACTTTCATGTCTCCCTGCTCCATCGTCCAGTTGAATAGAATCAAAGTTGACTTTACCATGTTACCGAAAGTACGATAACCGAAGAAATGTTATTTAGTACCACGACTTGCGCGGCCACGCTCACGGGCGGCTGCGTTGGCTTTCCACAGTCCGCAATGAACTCTACCGCCGAACCGCTGGCTTTCGACATCGTCGCGCGCATTGCCGAATGCGCGCCGGAGTTGCGTTCGGCCGAACGCAAGGTCGCCGCGCTGATTCTCGACGATCTGACCGGCGCGTCGCGCGCGAGCATCGGCGCGCTCGCGCAGCAGGCCGAGGTGAGCGTGGCGACCGTGACGCGCTTTGCCAAGGCGGTCGGTTGCCGCGATGTGCGGGAATTGAAGCTGCGGCTTGCCCAGGCGGCCGCGGTCGGCCAGCGCTTTCTGCAAGCGGGCGCTCCCACGGACGCACCCGAGCCGATCGCCACCCGCGTGTTCGACGAACTGCAGACCGCGCTTGCGCATAACCATCAATTGCTGCGCCAGGCACCGCTCACCGAAGCGGCAGCCGCATTGCGCGCCGCGCGGATGATCTACGTGTTCGGCATGGGCGGCGGCTCGACTGCGCTCGCCGACGAGATGCGTTTCAGACTGGTACGCCTCGGCCGGCCTGTCGCGACCTACCAGGACGGGCTGTTGCAGCGCATGGTGGCGAGCACGGTATCGCGCGAGTGTGTCGTGATTGCGTTGTCGACAACGGGCCGCGTGCCGGAGATGGTCGAGAACTGCCGGATCGCGCGCAGTTACGGCGCGACCGTGATTGCGCTGACCGCGCCGGCTTCGCCGCTCGCCACGCTGGCTGATTGGGTGATCCCGATCGTCGCGTTCGAGACCGATTTCATTTACAAGCCGTCGTCGTCGCGTTACGCGATGATGATGGCGCTCGATGTGCTCGTCACCGAACTTGCCGTCAGTCAGGGTGATGAGAGCCGCGAATTGCTGCGCCGCATGAAGCACGCGCTCGATGCGCACCGTGGCGGTGGCGATCGACAACCGTTAGGAGACTGATCCATGCATTCGCATCCCGAAGCCGCCGATACGCTGATCGTCGGCGCGCAACTGTATGACGGCACGGGCGCACCGCCGGTCGAACGCGACGTCGCGATCCGCAACGGGCGCATCGTCGCAATCGGCAATCTGTCGAACTGGCTCGCCGAAGAGGTCGTCGAGGCCAATGGCCGCGCGCTGGCGCCGGGCTTCATCGATGTTCACACGCATGACGACACGCACGTGATCCGTTCGCCGCAGATGCTGCCGAAAATCACCCAGGGCGTGACGACGGTGATCGTCGGCAACTGCGGGATCAGCGCGTCGCCGGTTGCGTTGAAGGGCGATCCGCCCGATCCGATGAATCTGCTCGGCGAACGCGACGCGTTCCAGTATCCGACCTTTGCCGAGTACGTAAAGGCGGTCAACGCCGCGCGGCCCGCGGTGAATGTCAGTGCGCTGATCGGGCATACGGCATTGCGCAGCAACCAGATGGACCGGCTGGATCGCGCGGCAACGCCGCAGGAAATCGAAGGCATGCGCGCGCAGCTCGAAGAGGCGTTGTCGAATGGTGCGCTGGGCCTGAGCTCGGGGCTGGCGTACGGCTCCGCATTTGCCGCGCCGACCGAAGAAGTGATGGCGCTGGCCGAGCCGCTCGCCGCCGCCGGCGCGCTGTACACGACGCACATGCGCACCGAGTTCGACGCGATTCTCGACGCCATGGACGAAGCGTATCGGGTGGGGCGTCATGCGCGCGTGCCGGTGGTGATTTCGCATCTGAAGTGCGCGGGGCCGTCGAACTGGGGGCGTAGCGAGGAGGTGCTGAAGTCGCTGGAGGGCGCGCGGCGCATGCAGCCGATTGGTTGCGACTGTTATCCGTATAACCGCAGTTCGTCGACGCTCGATCTGAAGCAGGTGACGGGCGACATCGACATCACGATTACGTGGTCCGAGCCGCATCCGGAGATGGCGGGCAAGCTGGTGAAGGAGATTGCCGCCGAGTGGGGCGTGACGCAGCAGGAGGCGGGCAAGCGCTTGCAGCCGGCAGGCGCGGTGTACCACAACATGTCCGAGGAAGACGTGCGGCGGATTCTGTCGCATCCCGCGACGATGGTCGGCTCAGATGGTCTGCCGAACGATCCGCTGCCGCATCCACGTTTGTGGGGCGCGTTTCCGCGCGTGCTCGGGCATTACGCGCGCGATGCCGGTTTGCTGCCGCTCGAAGAGGCGGTGCGCAAGATGACCAGCTTGTCGGCTCGGCGGTTTGGGTTGGCGCAGCGTGGCGAGGTGCATATCGGCTATCACGCGGATCTGGTGCTGTTCGACCCGGCGCGGGTGCGCGATGCCGCGACGTTCGAGAAGCCGCAGCAGGCGGCGGACGGCATCGACGCAGTATGGGTGAATGGGGTGTTGTCTTATCGCGATGGAGCCGTGACGGGCGAGCGCGCGGGACATTTTGTGGCGCGTGGCGCGGCGTCGAAGGGTGACGCGCACGGCGCGTTTTGAGTTCTGTTTTGAGTTCTTTTATTCGATGCGGTGCGCGGCGGTTTTGCTCCGCGCATGCCTGACTTTGTGAGGAGTTTGATGATGAAGCGATATGGCGTTGAAGGCGGGAAGGGGACCGGCGGTCAGCATATGCCCTTTGCTCGGGCTGTCGAAGCGGATGGCTGGTTGTTCGTTTCCGGGCAGACGCCGATGGAAAACGGCGAAGTGATCAATGGCGGGATCGTCGAGCAATCGCACAAGGCGATTCAGAATGTTTTCGCCATTCTGAAAGAAGCCGGTTATGGGGCGGAACATGTCGTCCGCTGCGGGGTGTGGCTCGATGATCCCCGCGATTTTGCTTCTTTTAATAAGGTTTTCCGGGAGTATTTTGGGGAGAATCCACCGGCCAGAGCTTGCGTGGTTTCTTCTATGGTGATCGATTGCAAGGTCGAGGTTGACTGCGTCGCTTATAAGACGCCGGCTGGCAAGGCCTGATCGTTTTTGCTTGTCGGGCGCAGGCGCTGAGCTTGCGTCCGGCCGGGCTGCGGCGAATATTCATGTGCGCGGCTCGCTCTCACACGTGGCCCCGAAGCCCGGCTGTCTCATCGCTTCAAGCGAGGCGCTCGTGCCCGCGAGCTAGCCGCGAAACTCACTGCCGCGCGGTGCGCAGATTGTCCGGCATCGGCAGATTGTAGTTGGTGCGGAACGGATTGATATCCAGCCCGCCACGCCGCGTGTATCGCGCGTAAACCGCGAGCTTCACCGGCTTGCACTGCCGCATGATGTCGACGAAGATCCGCTCGACGCACTGCTCATGAAACCCCGTGTGATTGCGATACGAAATGATGTACCGCAGCAGCCCTGCATGATCGATCTGCGGACCGACGTAATGAATCTGCACGCTGCCCCAGTCGGGCTGCCCGGTCACCGGGCAATTCGATTTCAGCAGATTCGAATAAAGCGTTTCTTCGACAGGGGCCTCGTCCAGCGCCGCGGTCAACAGCTTCGGGTCCGGATGATAGAGATCGGTATCCAGATCGAGCCGGTCGAGCGACAAACCTTCGAATTCCTCCAGTTGCAGCCGGCCGAACTCCACAGGCGGCGCCAGGTGCAGCGACACGCTCGCTCCGCACGCAGCCGAGACATCGCGCTTGATCGTATCGCGCACGATATCGATCGATTCGAATGCCGTCTGCGCAAACGATCCCAGATACAACTTGAACGACTTCGACTCGACGATATTCGGCGAATCAGCCGGTACGTAAAAAGTAGCCACCGCAATCTGCGGCTTGCCGCGCGCATTCAGCCAGGACAGCTCGTAGGCATTCCAGATGTCCGTGCCGAAAAACGGCAACTGCGCGCCAATGCCGATCGCCTCTCGCGCATTGCTGCGCGCGATCGGAAACAGCAGCGACGCGTCGTACTGTTCGGTGTAAGCGGAAGGCTTGCCCAGCGGTGATTGTTCGGGTGTCATGATGCGTTCACGATGCCACTCAGCACGTGCCCCGTC
Source organism: Paraburkholderia lacunae (assembly GCF_003353175.1). Classification (GTDB taxonomy): domain Bacteria; phylum Pseudomonadota; class Gammaproteobacteria; order Burkholderiales; family Burkholderiaceae; genus Paraburkholderia; species Paraburkholderia lacunae. Next base: position 419,835 of record NZ_QHKS01000002.1, read on the forward strand.
GCCGTCACGACGCGAGCCGATTCGCAGTGGCCAATTTGGTCGTCGAAGAAAAAATCCGGCTCGAACTCGCGCAGAAATGCGCTCTTGTCGAGGCCGCCGAGGAACATCGCTTCGTCGATTTCGATATTCCACGCCATCAAGGTGCGGATCGCGCGTTCATGCGCAGGCGCCGAACGCGCTGTCACCAATGCCGTACGAATATGCATCGGCGCGGCTTCGTCCGCGAGTTTCTGCAGCCGGTGCAGCGCTTCGAGCAACGGCTTCAAGGGGCCGTCAGCGAGCGGCAAATCCTTGTGGTGCATCTCGTGACCGACAAATGCCCGCAGGCCGTCCTTCTGGAACACGCGCTCGGCTTCGTCGGAAAACAGCACGGCGTCGCCGTCGAACGCGATCCGGATCTCGTCCGGATACTTGCTCGCCATTTTCGCCGATTCAGGCAACACGCGCGCAGCCGGAAAACCCGCGGCCAGCGCGTCGCGCACGTCGTCCTGATTCGCGGACAGGAACAACGACGCGTTCAGCGGCTTCAGATAGCCAAACGGCGCCCGGCCACGCGTAAAGACGCCTCGCTCGATGGCGAGTCCATGTTCGCGGCACGAATGAAACGCGCGCAGTCCACTGATCGGATCGCTGCGCGACAGGATCACCACTTCGACGCGGTGACCGCCCGCGTTCAACGCCAGCAGCTTGCGGATCAGCGGAAACGCCACGCCCGGCTTGGCGGGCACAGCCAGCCGGTCGCGCTGCAAGGCCTCATACGCTTGCAGGTCGCCGTCCTCGTACACGCGGTTCTCTTCCTCGAAGTCGAACAGCGCGCGCGACGAGATTGCCACTACCAGTTTGTCGGCGAGCGAAAGAGCCATCTGCGCGTTTCAGTCCAAAAAAATCAGCCGAGAATCAGGCGAGAAACAGCCGGTACACCGGATTGCCGGTCTCTTCCCAGTACGGATAACCGAGCGTCGCGAGAAAGCGCTCGAACTCGCCGTTCTCGCTTGCCGGCACCTGGATGCCGACCAGAATCGAGCTGTNGATGCTCCAGCAAGCCTTTTGATTGGCGCTTTCAGTTTTCTATCGGAAAACTATCGGAATCATTGCCTCGCGGGGACGCGAGTGGTCGCGCAAATAGTACGGAGCAAAGCTGAAGGAAACCTTAAGGGTCGGGGTCGGGAGCGGCGGGGGTCTTGCCTGCAGCGGCGCTGCGGTCGGTACGCTGCTGGCGCACAGCCAATCAATTGCGCAAGCCAAGGCAAAACCCCAAACCTACTTCACACTGGCTTGATATCCGCAGCCTGTTTGCCCTTCGGTCCCTGCTTGATTTCGAAGCTGACCTTCTGGTTCTCCTGCAACGACTTGAATCCTTCGGTTCGAATCTCCGAGAAATGTGCAAACAGATCTTCGCCACCGTCGTCCGGCGTGATAAAGCCAAATCCCTTTGCATCGTTGAACCACTTCACTGTACCGGTTGGCATGTCGACCTCGCTTGCACCTTAGTTGAGATTGGAGCTGCATTCGCCGTCCAGCGCCAGCTATCACCATCGCTGCTGGCTCCAGCCGCTTCCTGCAACTGCTGTTTGACTTTACGCCTGTTTGCGTGCCGATGCTTTGGCCGGATTTCTTCTGCTCCGGCCACCTCGCGGCAACACCGCTGCGGTGCGCCACGCACGAGCGCGCCGCCGGTGCGCTACCGCGCAATCAGATAAGATCTTCCCTATCGGCAGTCCATTCCGGGCCGCGCAGGTCCCCGCCCCCATCCCACGACCGACCGCGCAGCCTATCGTTCTCCCCCTCACAGGAACCCAGCATGGCCATCTCAAGCTATACCGATACCCGGCTTCTGATCAACGGCGAATGGTGCGACGCCGCCAGCGGCAAGACCCTCGATGTCGTCAATCCCGCCACCGGCAAGGCCATCGGCAAGGTCGCCCACGCCGGCATTGCCGATCTGGACCGGGCGCTGGCCGCTGCGCAACGCGGCTTCGAAACCTGGCGCAAGATCCCCGCCAACGAACGCGCGACGACCATGCGCAAAGCCGCGGCGCTGGTGCGCGAGCGCGCGTCGGACATCGCCCGCCTGATGACCCAGGAACAGGGCAAGCCGTTCGCCGAAGCACGCGTCGAAGTGCTGTCCGCCGCGGACATCATCGAATGGTTCGCCGACGAAGGCCGGCGCGTCTATGGCCGGATCGTGCCGTCGCGCAATCTGGCCGCGCAGCAACTGGTTCTCAAGGAGCCGATCGGCCCGGTGGCGGCGTTCACGCCGTGGAATTTCCCGATCAACCAGGTTGTGCGCAAGCTGAACGCGGCGCTTGCGAGCGGCTGCTCGTTCCTCGTCAAGGCGCCGGAAGAAACCCCCGCGTCGCCGGCGGCTCTGCTGCAGGCTTTCGTCGAAGCCGGCGTGCCGGCTGGTACGGTCGGCCTGGTATTCGGCGACCCGGCGGAGATTTCGGGCTATCTGATTCCGCATCCGGTGATCCGCAAGGTCACGTTTACGGGCTCGACGCCGGTCGGCAAGCAATTGGCCGCGTTGGCCGGCGCGCACATGAAGCGCGCGACGATGGAACTGGGCGGTCATGCGCCCGTCATCGTGGCCGATGACGCTGACGTCGCGCTGGCGGTCAAGGCAGCGGGCGGCGCGAAGTTCCGTAACGCTGGCCAGGTGTGCATCTCGCCCACGCGTTTTCTCGTCCACAACAGCATCCGCGAAGCGTTCGCGGCGGCGCTGGTCAAGCACGCGGAAAGCCTCAAGCTCGGCGACGGTCTCGCCGAAGGCACGACCCTCGGGCCGCTCGCCAACGCGCGCCGCCTCACGGCGATGACCAAGGTGCTCGACGACGCGCGCAAGACCGGCGCCAAGATCGAGACGGGCGGCGAACGCGTGGGCACCGAAGGCAACTTCTTCGCGCCGACCGTGCTGACCAACGTATCGCTCGAAGCCGACGTGTTCAATAACGAGCCGTTCGGCCCGATCGCTGCGATCCGCGGTTTCGACAAGCTCGAAGAAGCCATCGCCGAGGCGAACCGTCTGCCGTACGGGCTCGCGGGTTATGCATTCACGAAGTCGTTCGCCAACGTGCATCTGCTGTCGCAACAGCTGGAAGTCGGCATGTTGTGGATCAATCAGCCTGCAACACCTTGGCCGGAAATGCCGTTCGGCGGCGTGAAGGATTCCGGCTACGGTTCGGAAGGCGGACCGGAGGCAATGGAAGCTTATCTGGTCACCAAGGCGGTATCGGTGATGGCTGTCTAAGCCACGTTCAGCTACGTTCAGCCACGTTCTTCAACTCGATCCGCTAACCATGCCAGGTCCGCGAACGCCGGTTCGCGGACCTTTTTTATCGTCATGAACGACAACGTCCCGGGTTTCATTCAACCTGCGCTGACCGGCGCGACAGTCGAGCTAAGGCCGCTTCAGCAGGAACACGCACAGGATCTGCTCGACGCCGCCGCTGACGGTCAACTGTGGAACATGAAGCTAACCGTGGTGCCCGGGCCCGAAACCGTCGACAGTTACATCGCTACGGCATTGGCAGGAAAACAGGCCGGCACCGTGATGCCCTTTGTGATCGTCAGGCGCGATACCGGCTCGATTGTCGGCAGCACGCGCTTCTGGAAGATCGACCGGGTGAACCGGAAGCTGGAAATCGGCCACACGTGGCTGAGCGAGTCCGCGCAGCGCTCAGGTGTCAATACCGAAGCGAAATTCCTTCTGCTGACTCACGCGTTCGAAGTCATGCAGTGCGTGCGCGTGCAGTTCACCACCGACGAACTCAACGAAAAATCCAGAGCGGCGATTCTGCGGATCGGCGCCAAACAGGAAGGCATTGTCCGGCACGAACGCATCATGCCGGATGGACGCAAGCGCAATTCGGTGCGCTTTAGCATCATCGATTCGGAGTGGGCTGAGGTGAAGGCGATGCTCGAGCGCAAGCTCGCGCGATAAGCGCCCTACCGCCGCTCCCCATGCCCCTGACGCTGACCCTCGCCACGCAAACGCCCCAACTCGATCTCCCGCACGGGAGCATGCAGGCAGTTGCGATGACAATACAGGCATGCGCACAGGCATGAGCAGCGTCGCGCCTCTGCGCAAGCTCACGGGCAGCCCGATCAAGGCAGCATTCGCTGCAAGACCTGATCCTTGAGAACGAAGCGGTGAAACAGCGCGCCCGCGATGTGCAGTCCTATCAGCGCGAACAGCACCCAGGCGAGAACGCCATGAATGTCGCCCATTGCGTGACCGACTGGCGAACCCGTCGGCGAGAGACCGGGATAAGGCAGCAGGCCGAACAACTTGACGGACCATCCGCGCGACGATGCATTGGCCCACCCCAGCAGCGGCACCGCGACCAGCGCGACATACAGAAGCGCATGCGTGATGCGCGACACAACGCCTAGCAGCGGCGAAAGCGAAGCGGGCGCGGGCGGATGCGTCAGACGCCAGACTATTCTCACCACCACCGCCGCTATCAACGCCGCGCCAACGCCGAGATGCCACGCGATCAACCCCGTGGGCAGCGTGCCCTTGTGAATGTCGGGCATGGTCCAGCCGATCACGAACTGCGCGGCTATCAATATCACCACTAGCCAGTGAAGAAACTTTGCCATGCCGTCATAGCTTGCGGCGTATCGCGGAAAACCGGCTTCATCGGATCGAATCATCGTGAAATTTTCTAGTCGTCGTTTAGCGGCAGCGTGGTTGCGTCGTTGCGTCGTTGCGTCGTTGCGTCGTTGCGTCGTTGCGTCGTTGCGTCGTTGCGTCGTTGCGTCGTTGCGTCGACGCAGACCAATGTTGGCCGCAGGCGCTGGACATGCTACGGGCCAAACCTTAAGAAAAGCTGATGTCGCCCGGCCGGGGCTCTTCCTGGCGCATGGGCCGGCGGCACTTCGGGAGCGCGCAAAAAATACGGTTTTTGCGCGTATGGCGCAGCTTCCCTCTCGAGTCTGAAACTGAATGTTTCCGCCGGGCACGCGCGAAACGATAGGCCGCGCCGCGCACTGTGCGCTGGTTCGCCTCCGCGTGAATCAACCGCCATGAAGGCGCCCGATACGGTGTTGGGGGACTCTTTTCGTAACGCGCTCAACGGGTTGAAGGCAATCCTGGCACTTGCGGGCCGTCCCAACGCAGCGCCGGAATATCCCACCGGGTCTTCCCGCTTACGTCGCCATCGTGCAATGGAAGCGACACGTCCTGTTACACACGAACACACCGGTAATCTGGCCGCTCAGTAGAGTTCGATCAAACGCAAAGGGGAACGCAACGTCATGAAAAGAATTCTCACGCTGACGATTTTGGCAGTCACTCTCGGGAGTGCATTGGGCGGTTGCATCGTGGTTCCTTGGGGCGGCTACTACGATCATTATCACGGCCACGAACACGAGCGTGAACACGACTGAGCGGCTGAACGCAGGCTGCCCGGCTGTCCCTACCCTGAATAGTAAAACCGAGAATAAATCATGAGCATTTCACGAAACCACTGGTTATCGATCACCATCGTTGCCTGTCTGGGCATAGGCGCATCGTCGGTCGCGCTGGCCCACGTCGACGTCGGCGTGAACATCGGCATTCCTGGCGTCGCGTACGCACCCGAACCGGTGTACGCACCGCCCCCGCCGGTATACGTCCAGCCGCCTCCGGTGGTGGTCGTGAGCCCGGGCTGGTACGGCGAGCGCTATTACGACGGCCACCGCTATTGGGAACGCCGGGAGTGGGAGGAGCGTCACCACGACCACCGTGAGTGGCATGACGCGCGTGATTATCGCGGCGGCCCGCGTGGCGACTGGCGTGGTCACGATGGCGGCGGGCATGACGACTGGCACGGTCATGGCGGCGACCACGGCAGGGGCGACCACTAAAGCGCGGGCGACGGCGGCGTCGGTGATCGACGCCGGGCCACGCCAGCATTCGTGCCACATCATTTGCAGGAGCGACGATTTGCTACGCAGCGATCCACGGCGTGTAACGGCGCAGTTCGGCGGCACGTCCATTTCCGCCGAATACAGCGAACAGACCGGCCAATTGTGCTTGCGTCAGGACGGCGTCGTGCTCCGCGAATGGTTTCCGCCTCACTCGTGGATCGCGATTGCGTCGGTGGCGGGCGCGCGGCACTGGGGCACGAAACCCACTGACGACGACCTGCACGCGTTGCTGCGAAACGAGCTGACGTTGTTGCGCACGTCATAGCTGAGATTGGCGGGTGCAGGGTCGTCTTGTCGCGCGACAGAATCCGCGCTCACGTCCCCTGTTTTTGCAGAACGGGTGGAATGCAGGAAAGCTGAAAAATGCAAAAGGCCGGCCCGGATATCTTCCGGCGCCGGCCTTTTTCGATTCGACTCGTGAATAGCCTGGCGAGCCGTTTAGTGAGGCACTTAACGCGCGTTATAAATCGGCGGCGAGTAGGAGCTCAGCGTCGAGTCCGAATGACCGGCTTGCCACGTGCCGTGGCTGCCCGAACCATAACCGCTGGTATCGGCTTGCGCGGCATCTTTCTGTTCCGAGACGCGTTGTTCCGCAGCCTGGGTGTTTTGCTGCGCACCGGTGACCGGCTGATTCGACTGGGCAAACGAAGCAATCGGCGCGCTGAGAACAACAGCAACAGCGACAGCCTTGATGAGCGATTTCATGAAACCACCTCCAGAGATAGTTTTGTACGCGGTGCAGATGCGACCTCGATATGACCTCGACGTGACCTCTGTACAGCCCATCACCAAAGTCTAGGAGGGCAACGCTCGCGGATAAATCCTCGATTCCTGAATTCTCTGTTGCTTTGGGAAGGACAATCGCAACGCCCGCTCATCACGCGATTGCCTTATGCGCAGGGCGCACTCCGCATGCGCCCCGCCCGCTCACGCAGCTTCTCACACCGGTGCGACGCCCACATAGTTTTCCGCCATCGCGGTGGCAGCCGCGCGCGAAGTCGTCACGTATTCGAGTTCGGCGACCTGCAGTTGCTGTTCGAATGGCGACGCGCCTTCAATGCGGTGCATCATGCTCGTCATCCAGTACGAGAAGTGCTCGGCGCGCCAGACGCGCTTAAGCGCGGTTTCGCTGTAGCTGTCGAGCAGATCGCTGCGGTTTTCGACGTAGAACGCGTCCAACGCGCGAGTCAGCACCCGCACGTCGGCGACGGCGAGATTCATGCCCTTGGCGCCGGTCGGCGGCACGATGTGCGCGGCGTCGCCGGCGAGAAACAGCCGCCCATGCTGCATCGTGGCCGACACGAAACTGCGCATGCCGACGATGTTCTTCTGGAAGATCTTACCGTCCACGATTTTCTGGCCGTCGTGCGAATCGACGCGTGCATGCAGTTCGGCCCAAATTCTGTCGTCGGACCAGTTATCGACCGAATCCTTTGGATCGCACTGAAAATACATGCGTTGCACGTGCGCTGAACGCGTGCTGACCAGCGCAAAGCCGCGATCGTGACGTGCATAAATCAATTCGTCCGATGAAGGCGGACCTTCGCAAAGAATGCCGAACCAGCCGAACGGATAGACACGTTCATAGTCTTTGCGCAAAGCGTGTGGAATCGATGCGCGCGAGACGCCCTGCGAGCCGTCGCAGCCGATCACGAAGTCGCACTGCAACTCGTGCTCCTCGCCTTCGTGACGATAGCGGATCGATGGGGTTTCCGTGTCGAGGCCGCGCAGCGACGTATCCGACACGTTGAAGCGCAGCGCCGCGCCGGCGGCGACGCGCGCGGCCACCAGATCCTTGATGACTTCGTGCTGCGCATAGACGGTGATCGAATGGCCGGTGAGTCCGGTCAGGTCGATACGCCGCCGCTTGCCCTCGAACGCGAGTTCGAAGCCGTGATGCAGCGCGCCTTCGGCCTTCATCCGCGCGCCGACCCCGGCATCGGTGAGCAGGTCCATCGTGCCCTGTTCGAGCACGCCGGCGCGGATGGTCGATTCGATCTGTTCGCGGCTGCGTGATTCGAGCACGACGGATTCGATACCGCGCAAATGAAGAAGATGGGAAAGAAGCAGGCCTGCCGGCCCGGCACCGATGATGCCGACTTGGGTGCGCATGAGTTGTCTCCTGAATGCGGCGATTGATTTGCATTCAGTTTGACAATCATGAGGTCTATCGCGCAATGCGATATGAAGGATAAGCAGTATCCAATTTTGAGATAAAGGAACGCCGACGCCAACAGCGACACCGACGCCAGCGAAACCGGGTGACCACGCGCCACCGCGCAAAAGAGTTCGGCTACGCAAGAAACAGCCGGTACACCGGATTGCCGGTCTCTTCCCAGTACGGATAACCGAGCGTCGCGAGAAAGCGCTCGAACTCGCCGTTCTCGCTTGCCGGCACCTGGATGCCGACCAGAATCGAGCTGTAGTCCGCGCCCTGGTTGCGGTAGTGGAACAGGCTGATATTCCAGTTCGGCGCCATCGACGACAGGAACTTCATCAGCGCGCCCGGCCGCTCCGGAAACTCGAAGCGAAAGAGCCGCTCGTCATGCGCGAGCGGCGAGCGGCCGCCGACCATATAGCGGATGTGCTGCTTGGAGAGTTCGTCGAACGTCAGATCGACGGTGGAAAAGCCGTGCGCCTCGAACGCGCCCGCGATCTGCGCGGACTCGCTGCGATTCCTGATCTGCACGCCGACGAAGATATGCGCCGAATCCGCATCCGCGATCCGGTAGTTGAACTCGGTCACGCTGCGCGTGCCGACCAGCTCGCAGAAACGCCGGAAGCTGCCGCGCTCCTCGGGAATCGTCACCGCGAACACCGCTTCGCGCGCTTCCCCGACTTCGGCGCGCTCGGCGACGAACCGCATCCGGTCGAAGTTCATGTTCGCGCCCGACGTGATCGCGATCAGCGTCTGGTTCTCGATGCCTTCGCGCTCGGCATACTGCTTGGCGCCGGCCACGGCCAGCGAACCCGCGGGCTCCAGCACGCTGCGGGTGTCCTGGAACACGTCCTTGATCGCCGCGCATAGCGCATCGGTGTTCACGAGCAGCACGTCGTCGAGATATTCGCGGCACAGCCGGAAGGTTTCCTCGCCGACCAGCTTCACCGCCGTGCCATCCGAAAACAGCCCGACGTCATTCAGCGTGACCCGCTCACCCGCCTGCAGCGACGCCGCCATCGCGCACGAATCGTCGGTCTGCACGCCGATCACCTTGATCTCCGGGCGCACCGATTTCACGTACGCCGCGACCCCCGCCGCCAGCCCGCCGCCGCCGATCGGCACGAAGATCGCGTGGATCGGCCCCTGGTGCTGGCT
>NZ_QHKS01000020.1 GCF_003353175.1 Paraburkholderia lacunae
GGTGCCTGAACCCAGCGCCACGACCCAGATGACCGCCTTCACGATGAGGATCGCCAGCGCGATCTGGATGGCAATGTGCTGGTGCAGCAGGTCGCCGATCACGTCATAGCCGACGCCCAGCGCGCGAGGTTCGAGAAAGCCGCCGATCCCGACGACGAGGCCGCCGAGCGCGGGCCACCACATCCAATGGATGGGCAGCTTGCCGAACAGGTCTTCGGTCTTGTACAGCGCTGCTGAGAGACCCGATGCGAGCGCTCCGGACAGCAGACCCGCGATGACGCAGGACAGCAGCGACAGTGCGCCGGGAGGCGCGGTCTCGAGCGGAAACAGCGGCCCCGTGCCGAAGAAGGCCGCGCGCGCAAATCCCGCGACCGCGCACGCAAGGGCGACCGGCAGAAAACTGCGTGGGCGCCATTCGAACAGCAGCAGTTCCACCGCCAGCAGCACGGCCGCCACCGGCGTGCCAAAGACCGCCGTCATGCCCGCCGCTGCGCCGGCGACCAGCAGCGTCTTGCGTTCCGCGGACGTGACCTTCACGAACTGCGCGATCAGCGACCCCAGTGCGCCGCCTGTCATGATGATCGGACCTTCTGCGCCGAACGGCCCGCCACTGCCGATCACAATGCCGGACGACAGGGGCTTGAGAATCGCCACTTTCGGCGACATGCGGCTCTTGCCGAACAGGATGGCCTCGATCGCTTCGGGAATGCCGTGCCCACGAATCTTCTCCGAGCCGTAGCGAGCCATGAGGCCGACGATGAGGCCGCCGATGACCGGAATGATCACCACCCAGATACCCAGCGTGTTGAGCGCCGGCGAGCGGTCCGCAAACGAAAATTCCCGGAAGAAAAACAGGTTGGTGAACAGGTGAATCAGGTTCAACAGCACGAACGCCGCGAGCGTGCTGAGCACACCGATCCCCGCTGCGAGTGCGGAAATGCCGGGAAGCCGCGCGTTGATGGAAAAATCGCGCTTATGGGAATCGAGACTCATGGTGACTCAAAAATCAATCTGAGGGACGCTAAAGGCGCCTTTGAGCGACTTCAGTTCGGCACGGTGCATTTCGGCGAGACGGGCGAGCACCTGCTCACCGGCCTTCAACAAATGAACCTCGACCTGGCGACGGTCCGTCTCACTGACTTTTCTGCGGACCAGATCGAGCGCCTCACAGCGAGACACGAGCGCGACCACGCCGTGATGCTGCGCCTGCAGCCGTTCCGCAAGCTCGCCGACGGTTGCCCAGGCGCGTTCCGGATAACCCTTGATGTGCAGGAGCAGCAGATACTGCAATGGTGTAATGCCTTCACCGTGAGCGGCCTGCTCAGAAAAACGCTCAAAGCGCCGCATCTGGTAGCGAAACTCCGACAGTTGTTCGAAGTCCGGTTTGGTCAAGCCGCGCGTGAGTGTTTTCATCGGAGTGCCGAGGGGAACCAGGTAAAAATGCAAATTATATCATCATGTGATATTTATGCCTGTATTCAAGGCTGGTGCCGATGAGGGTGGCTATGCCGCGCGTCGCTGCCGGGCGTAGGCCTGGCGATACAGCCCCGCGATGAGGTCCGCTTGCGTGATCATTCCGGCAAGACGCTGCTTCGAGTCCAGAACCGGGATGTGATGGTGCCCGTAGTTCGCGAACATGGGCACCAGTTCGACGATCGGCGTCGTCGCGTCGACCGTACGGACGTCGACGCTCATCAGGGCGCCGACAAGCGGCGCCGGGGTGACACTGCGCCTGAACCAGCGTTGTATGGGGGACGACAGACCGGGCACTTTGCCGAACGCCCGTTTGTCGACAAGGTCGGCGCGGGTCACGATGCCGATAACGTGCTGCTTCTCGTTGGTGACCGGGAGTGCCTTGATTCGTCGCTGTTTCAGCAGGCGCCATGCGGCGGAAGCCCTCGTGGTGACCGACACGGCGACCAGGGAGCGCGACATGATGTCCGCGCAGGTCAGTTCATTGAACGTGCGGGCGTAGGCCTGCAACTGAACATCGCGCAACAGGGATTCCAGATCGTCCGTGTCGATGTCGAGCAATTCCCCGCGCCGACTCAGCACCGCCTCGAGGTCCGCACGCGTGAAACCTTCGTTCGACGCCGCAGCCGATGCTGCCGCGCCTTTGCCCGAACCCTGGTGGGCGACGTGCGGGTATCGATGCCCGGTAGCAGCGTGGTAGAGGATGGCAGCGCACAGAAGCGTGGCTGACTGGAGCGCAATCGGTTCGGCCACGAAGCGGTAGCCCAGAGCGTGCACTGCCGGACCGCCAAGGACCGCGGTCAGGGCGACCGCGCCCGACGGGGGGTGAACACAGCGCAGCGCAAACATCGCACCGATCGCCAGCGCGACGGCCAAAGCGGCGGCGCCCACCGGATCGGCGATCCAGCTTGCACAGGCAACGCCGATCGTGGCGGAGACAATATTGCCGCCGATAATGGACCACGGTTGCGCAAGTGGACTGGCAGGCACCGCGAACAGCAGCACGGCCGAAGCACCCATTGGCGCAACGAGAAGCGGAATATTGGCTGCCGGTCCGAGAAGGATGTGCGTTGTCCCGCCAGTGAACGCAATCCCAAGCAATGCGCCGAGACACGATCTGAAGCGTTCCGGCCACCGGACGGCAATGGGATTGGGGGCGAAGCCGGACAACCAGCGGATGAGAGCGGATCGGGACAAGGTTCAAATAGGAAAGTGAGGGGGCGGCATCACATGGCACGAGGCCGCACCCTAAGGCCAAATTCTCGCGAAACGAGAGAACGGGTCGTCATGATTATGTTCGATTGTGATATAAAAGCGAGTTCCGGGTCAACGTGCTTTTGTCTCCAGCGCGATTCGAGAACGCCTTGGTCGTTCAGGAACTACAAACGGACAAACGGGACCGTACGGCAAACCGGAATTGCGGCTACGCCGCGCCCGCGCCTGCCTCTCGTGCCGCGTGTGCCAACGCCAGCGCCAGCCTGGCTCCGACCTCGGCATTGTGTTTGACGAGCGCGATGTTTGTCGTCAGGCTGCGGCCACTCGTCAGTGCCTTGATGCGAGCCAGCAGGAAGGGTGTCACGGCCTTACCGGTGATTCCGTGCGCCGTGGCCTCGGCGAGCGCCTGCTGTGTCAGCGCGTCGATCTCTTCGACGCTCATCGCTGCCGCTTCCGGCACCGGAGTGCTCAACACCACGCCGCCCACGAGGCCCAGGTCCCACTTGGTGCGGATGAAGCGTGCCTGTTGCGCCGCGTCGTCCAGTCTGAAGTCCGCGCGAAAGCCGCTGTCGCGCGTGTAAAACGCAGCGAAATTGTCTTGCTCGCAACTGAGCACCGGCACGCCGTGCGTTTCCAGGTATTCCAGCGTGAGCCCGATGTCCAGGATGGACTTCGCACCGGCACAGACCACCGCCACCGAGGTCTTTGCCAGTTCCTGCAGGTCGGCCGAGATGTCGAAGGTTTCCGGCGCGCCCCGGTGCACGCCGCCAATGCCTCCGGTGACAAAGACCTCGATGCCGGCCAGCGCGGCACATATCATCGTGCCGGCCACTGTCGTGGCACCGAGCCCGCCGCCGGCCAGCACCGCCGGCAAGTCACGGCGGCTGACCTTGTGTACCTGGTCTGAGCGGCCGAGCAGTTCCAGTTCGTCGTCCGAAAGGCCGATGCGGATTCGCCCGCCGATCAATGCGATCGTCGCGGGCTCGGCGCCCAGGTCACGGATCAAGGCCTCCACTTCGCGCGCAGTGCGAACGTTCTCCGGGTAGGGCATGCCGTGAGCGATGATGGTCGATTCCAGCGCCACCAGCGGGCGGCCGGCGGCCTGTGCCGCGGCCACAGGCGCGCTATGGGTCAACCACGAGTGTGCAAGGGTCGCAGCCATGTCGATGTTCCCGGCGGTGTGATTCGCGCAAGTATGCAACACAAGGCGGGTCGACGGGTCGCTGTGCAAGCGCGGGGCGTCGGTTGCCACCATGCCGGTTGCTCAAAAGACGATCGCCTTCAGGGCCGACGCATCGCTGAAGGGGAGTTTTGCCGGACTGGCTGAAAATGTCGCTATCGATACGGTTCAATCGTTAGATGAATTCCGGACGAAGCCGACGTTCGAATGTCAGCCTGAACGTTTGCTCACACCGCTCGGTCCGCGCACGGCTCGCTCCTATCGACCCGGAGTACGCCGGCTGGTACGGCGCATCGCCGCTGCCGCGCGATGGCGCCTATCATTGAGGTACCGTCTGGCCACGATGATGGGGCCGTTCGTCGAAATGCACTGAACGTGTTGGATGGTCGATGTCGGGTCGGGAGGTACCATGCCGCCGCTACGCGCAATCAATCTGCTCCAGTCGAAGGAAGGTGCCCGGCTTCATGGTCCGGAACTCGACCGATGGCGCCGGTGGGGGCCCTACCTGAGCGAGCGGCAATGGGGCACGGTTCGCGAAGACTACAGCGAATACGGCACCGCATGGGACTACTTTCCGCACGATCATGCGCGCAGCCGCATGTACCGCTGGGGAGAGGACGGCATTGCCGGATTCGGCAACGACCCGCTCGACTGGTGCGTCTCGCTCGCGCTCTGGAACGGGCGCGATCCGATCATCAAGGAACGGCTCTTCGGGTTGACGAATGAGCAAGGCAATCACGGCGAGGACGTGAAGGAGCTTTACTTCTATCTCGACGGCACGCCGACGCATTCGTACATGAAGATGCTGTACAAGTATCCTCACGACGCGTATCCGTACCAGGACCTGATCGACGAAAACCTGCGGCGCGGCGCCGATCAGCCCGAATACGAAATCCTCGATACAGGCGTGTTCGACGATCACCGCTACTTCGACGTCTGCGTCGAGTATGCGAAGCACACACCCGACGATATCGTGATGCGCGTTACCGTCGAAAACCGCGCAGATCAGCACGCGGCGCTTCATGTGTTGCCGCAATTCTGGGCGCGCAACAGATGGGCGTGGTCGGGCAAGCCCGGCAAGCCGTCGCTCACGCTGGAGCCGAACACAGAGGAAGGCGCGTGCGTCGTCGCGCGCAATCCCGCGCTCGGAACGATGATCGTGACGGCGTCGGCGCAACAGCCGGTCGAGTGGCTCTTCTGTGAAAACGAAACGAATGTGCGCCGCATTTTCGGCATCGATGGAGTGGGGCCGTTCAAGGACGGCTTCAATGACTACCTCGTCGACGGCGACGAGCAGGCAATCCGGCGCGACAAGGGCACCCGCGCCGCCGCGCATGTGGTCCTGCAGTTCGCGCCTCATGAGCGCTCGGTGCTGTATCTGCGCTGGCGTCCCGAATCGTCCCCGGCTGCGGCTTCGGATGCCGTGCCTCTCGACATGCAAGCGCTCTTCGTGCGCCGGCAAGCGGAGGCCGACGAATTCTACGCGGCGCTTCAGCACGACATCCCCGACGCCGATGCGCGGCTCGTGCAGCGTCAGGCGCTCGCCGGCATGCTGTGGACGAAGCAGTACTACCAGTTCGACGTGACGCGCTGGCACGACGGCGACCCGGGCCAACCGAAGCCGCCGAAAGGACGCAGACACGGCCGCAACGCGGACTGGCGGCACATGTGCAACGGCGACATTGTGTCGATGCCCGACAAGTGGGAGTACCCATGGTATGCGTCGTGGGACCTCGCGTTTCATGCGGCCGCGTTCGCCATGATCGATCCGGACTTCGCGAAGAAGCAATTGCTGCTGCTCGTGAAGGAGCGCTATATGCATCCGAACGGGCAATTGCCCGCCTACGAGTGGGCCTTCGGCGATGCGAATCCGCCCGTTCATGCGTGGGCAACATGGCGTGTGTATGAACTCGACCGTGAGGTGACCGGCGTTGGCGATCATGAGTTTCTCGAAGTCATGTTCCACAAGCTGCTGCTCAATTTCTCGTGGTGGGTCAACCGCAAGGACGCCGATGATCGCAACATCTTTCAGGGCGGCTTTCTCGGGCTCGACAATGTGGGCATCTTCGACCGGTCTTCGCCGCTACCGACCGGCGGCCGCATCGATCAGGCCGACGGCACTGCATGGATGGCCTCGTACGCGCTCGACCTGATGCAGATCGGCCTCGAACTGGCGATGACGAACAACGCGTACGTCGAAATCGCCGTGAAGTTCTTCGAGCACTTTCTGTATATCGCGGAAGCGGTTAGTTGTAGCGAAGGCTGCATCACAGGTTTATGGGACGGAAACGACGAATTCTTCTACGACGTACTGCACCTTCCGGACGGTACCCGTGTGCCGATGCGCGTTCGTTCGATCGTCGGGCTGATTCCGCTATTTGCCGTTCACGTGCTCGACGAGCAGGTGTACGGCCATCTGCCGGGATTGCGCGAACGGCTGGCGTGGTTTCTCGATCATCGGCCGAACCTGGCCAGGCTGGTGTCGCGCTGGACCGAACCCGGCAAGGGCAGGACCACGCTGCTCTCGCTGTTGCGCGGACACCGGATGAAATCGCTGTTGCGCCGTGCGCTCGATGAAAATGAGTTTCTCTCCGAGCACGGCGTGCGGGCGCTGTCCCGTGTGCATCGCGATGCACCGTACGTCTTCGACCATGACGGTGTGAGCCTGCGCATTCAATACCAGCCAGCCGAATCGGACTCGCGTGTTTTCGGCGGCAATTCGAACTGGCGCGGGCCGGTCTGGATACCGGTCAACTACCTGCTGATCGAATCGCTGTATGAGTTCTATCGCTACTACGGCGATGAGTTTCGCGTCGACTATCCGACGGGAACGGGCAACCGTCTTTCGCTGAGCGAGATTGCCGACGACCTTGCACGGCGCGTCACCACGCTCTTTCTCAAAGATGCACAAGGCGTGCGGCCCGTGATGGCGGCCTATCCGATGCTGCAAGCCGACCCGCGTTCGCGGGATCTCGTCCTGTTCCATGAGTACTTTCACGGCGACAACGGACGCGGCGTCGGCGCTTCGCATCAGACCGGCTGGAGCGGGCTTGTCGCGCTGCTGCTGCAGCCGCGCATGATGAAGTTGTCCCATGTTGCGCCGGATGTAGCGCCGGATGTCGCCTCGGTAGCCGCGCCAGTGGCCGAAGACACTGTATCGGCGATGGCTCGGTAGCGCTTCGGCTGTTGCGATGCCGCGGCAGGCCGGATGCTTCACGCAAGGATCCGCTTTTTCATCTAGGCTTGACCGAAACAAAGCTGCGTGCGTTGTTGCGCTGTATGAGCACCGCTATCTCCTTGCCTGCCTTTGCTTCCAGCGCTGCCACTTCGGCCTGCGTTTCGACCAGCGTGCCATTGAGCGAAAGGACGATATCGCCGGGCTGGATGCCGGCGCTTGCCGCCGGCCCATCGACCGCGTCCACCATCAGACCTACGGCAAGGTCGCGGGCGCGCATCTCTTCCTGACTCAGCGGATGCAGGGTCAAGCCCAGGCGATCCGTTGCGCCGCCTTCGCTTTGCCTAGCCATGGGGCCTTCCGCTGACGCGCCGACCATGACCGTCGTCGTCATCGGTTTCCGATTGCGGATCAGCTTGAGTGTGGCTTTCGTTCCGGGCAGCAGATCGGCGGCAGCCTCGCCGAGTTCGGCCGAGCGATCGATCGTCTTGTCGCCGATCTGCGTGATGACGTCACCCGGCTTGAGGCCGCTCGAGGCGGCCGGTGTGCCGGGCGTGACGGAATTGACCAGCGCACCTGCCGGTCGCGGCAGACCGAAGGCCACCGCCAACCCGGGGCCGACATCCTGTACCTCCACGCCAAGGCCGCCCGGAGATGTCGCGCGCAGGGCCAGCACCTGCGATCGCACCTTGGCCGCCATGTTGATCGGGATGGCGAAGGTGAGGCTCGGGTGCCAGTCCGGGTCCGCATAAATCTGCACGGCGATGCCGATCACCTCGCCTGCGCGGTTGAACAGTGGGCCGCCCGAATTGTCCGGGTTGGGGGAGACATCGGTTTGAAAAAACGGAAAACTGCTCCCGTCCGGGAGGGTGCGAGAGGTGGCGCTGACAATGCCGGCGGTCACGGTGTTCTCGAAGCTGTCGGGCGACCCGATCGTCAGAACCGGTTCGCCGACGCGTACCCGCGACGAGTCCCCAAGTTTGACGGTCGGAAGCTTCGTGGCATCGACCTGAATCACCGCGACGTCGCTCTGAGTGTCGACCGCCAGGACCTTCGCTTTGAATTCGCGTCGATCGGTCAGTCGGACCGTCACTTCGCCGACTTGATCCACCACATGAGCGGTAGTCAGAATGAGGCCGTCGGGGCTAACAATGAAACCGGAGCCGGTACCCGTGATGGCGCGCGGCGAACTGTCCGGAGATGCCTGCGAGCGCGGCACCATGCGCTTGACGAACGCTAGAAGGGGATCGTCAGCATCGATTGCAGGGGGGGCCGTCTGCGGCGATTGCTGCTCCGCGGCAGTCGCGCTGATATTCACGACGGCGGGGCCGTATCGCTCTACGATGGTCGGGAAGTCGACCGGTGCTGAAGCGTTGGCCGATGAAACCCGCTTTTCCTTTGCAGCCGGCGCAGCCGTACCCGCGGCGTTCGCCGTCGGCTGCAGGCAAGGATAGCCGGAGATAAACACAGCTATCACGGCCGCGTGGAACAAGGTGCGAGCAAGAGTCCGGTCAAACACAGTGCGCCTCCGTAGCGGGTGTTATGCCCGGGCCGGACGCGTGAAGCGCCGGTGCGAAAAGCGTGACCCTCGCCTAGTATGATTTATAGCGGAGCAACCGGAAAATTGCAGGTAGCGCTATTCCTGGGGGACATCGGGAGCGCAAAAGATCGACGCACGGTGCGCACTGTGCGCACGGTGCGCGCGGCTGAATCCGGCGCTCCACTCGGGACTATGCCTTCCGGTCCAGCCAGTCTGCCGCAATGGACTTCGCATGCGCGACGGCCTCGTGCGCGTCAAGGAATACACCGAGCTGTTCCCAACGTTCTTCGACCGCGTAAGTCCCCTTCACACCGAGTGCCCTTTGTACGCGCAATTGCGCCGCGTACCTGCCGTCCTCCAATGGTTGAGCAGTGGCAATTACTTTGTGCGGGAGATCGGATCGCTCCGGCTGAATCAACTCGACAGGACCGCCCGGCGCGCCAATATCGTTCAACTCGTTCCTCGCTTTGCAGTCTGGGCAGTAGAAGCACCATCCCTCGCTCTCGCGAATGGATCTGACTTGCCCGCGGGCCAGCACAGCGCGACATTCGACGTTTTCGCAGATGAACGGCATAGCAGTCTCCGGAGTTGTTTGCGAGAAATCCTAGCATGACCGCCGACGGCTAACCATCGGCATTGTTGCCGTTTCCGTTCCGCGCGCTGGAGGCCGGGATGAAGCGCGGCGCGCTATCGAAGCGCCCGGCGGCCGATTGAATCGCGCGCGTACCGTACGCCTTCGAGGCGGTTTGTTGCGCTTGTACATGCCCGCTTCAGTCTTTCCGTGAGGCGGGGGCTGGCCTGGCGCGTCCATGTCATCGCACTCGTGAAAGCGAACTGCCACTTGCAACGATCGTGAGCATATCGGCCGGAGTAGCCCAGGTCCGCCGCAGCACATTTATTGTTCCGCCTCGAGACAGAACCTCGATTTTTGCCCTTCTATTCTCCCCTCAAGCGAAGACGGAGTCGGTGTTGACGCAGCCGCTTCGCTCAAGTGCGTTATCGATTTCATAAACCAATCAGCAAGCCAAAGCAGCGAAGGCCTAAGCGACCAGTCCTTTCTGGAACGCCGGTCTCCGTCGTGATTGAACGTTACGGTTAGGGATATTCATGAAAAGCAGAAGGGGATCGAAATTGAAGTATGTCGCGAGCGTGATCTGTTCGTCGATCTTTCTCATCGCATCAAACTACGCGTTCGCTGCCGAAGTCGATCCGGGCGATTATGAGCAGTACCCTGTCGGCTCGACGATCGGCGTCCTGTACTACAACTACTCGACGACCAATGCGTACTACTCGAACGGCAACAAGACGTCGGACTTCGACCTGCAGTCGAACGTCGGCATCGCTCGTCTGCTGCACGTGTTCAAGCTGACCGACAGGTTGACGATCGATCCTCAGTTCCTGCTGCCGTTCGGCCATGTCAGCGGCTTCGGGAACGCCAGCGCGCTGGGCAGCACGACGGGGGTGGGCGACCTGATCCTGACCGCGCCGCTGAAGCTACGCCTGAACGAAGCGCAGGATATCGCGGCCGCGACCGTGTACGTGTACGTCCCGAGCGGCACTTACGATCGGAACCGCGCGCTCAATTTCGGCGCGAACCGCTGGTCGCTGGACTTCCAGGCGGCGTACATCAAGCACTTCTCGCCGAAGTGGGCCCTCGACCTCGTCGGTGACGCGATCTGGTACGGCGATAACACGTCGTACGGCGCGTCTGGCGCAACCCGGCATCAACAGATGAGCTACAGCGCCCAGGCGATGGTCCGCTACATGCCGGACCCCGGCACGTCGATCGGGCTCGGCGTGACCCAGTTCTGGGGCGGCGAAACCAGCGTCGACGGCGTCGGCAACAACGACGCGCTGCGCACGACGCGGATGCGCTTGACCGCGGCGAAGTTCGTCACCAGCGCCGACCAGGTGCAGCTTCAGCTCGGCACCGACCTGAGCGTCAGGAACGGGCCGAAAAACAACGTTCTCGTCGGTCTGCGGTATGCACACATCTTCTGACTCTAGACATCTCATCCCTTTTATAGCGAGACCACACATGGAATCCGCAATCGACAAACATCAAAAGTGCCCGCGGACGCTGTCGCGCCGCGTCGCCGACGACTACCAGCCGCCGTTCCCGATGTACGTGGCTCGCGCGTCGGAAGATCTCAATCAGGTCGTGATGGGCTACTTCGGCATCCAGTATTCCGGCAGTGAAAAGAAGGCGGCGGCACTGGCCGCTCTGCGTCATATCGTGGCCGACTTCGGCACGGCCGACGGCCCCGCTCACTTCGACCTCACGCACCATACCGATAACGAGGGCTACGACAACCTGATCGCGCTCGGCTACTGGCGTGACCCGTCCGCGTACCAGCGATGGCTCGCGTCGCCAGCCGTCGCCGGCTGGTGGGCGTCGGACGAGCGGCTGGCCGACGGCATCGGCTATTTCCGGGAAGTCGTCGCGCCGCGCGCGGAGCAGTTCGAGACGCTGTACGCGTTCACGGACGACTTCCCCGGCGTCGGCGCCATCATGGACGACGTCAGCGGCGAAATCGAGGAGCACGGCTACTGGGGGTCGATGCGCGACCGCTTCCCGATCTCCCAGACCGACTGGATGCGGCCCAACGGCGACCTGCAGGTTGTCCACGGAGACCCGGCGCGGGGCGGCCGCGTGGTCGTGCGGGCGCACGACAACATCGCGCTCATCCGCTCCGGCCAGGACTGGCGGGCGGCAGAAGGGGACGAGCGCCGGCTCTACCTCGATGAGATCGAGCCGACGCTGCGCGCCGGCATGGACTTCCTGCGCGACAACGGGAAGGACGTCGGCTGCTACAGCAACCGCTACGTGCAATCCATCGACCTGGACGGCAACCTGCTGGACGAGAGTTACAACATCGGGCACTGGCGCTCGCTCGACCGGCTCGAACGCTGGGCCGAGTCACACCCGACGCACCTGCGCATCTTTGTCACGTTCTTTCGGGTCGTCGCCGGGCTGTCGAAGCTGCGGCTGTATCACGAGGTGTCGGTGTTCGACGCGCAGCACCAGGTCTACGAATACGTGAACTGCCATCCCCAGACCGGCATGATGCGCGACGCCGCGGTGGACGGCCGTTGAGTGCTTCGGGTGCCGTGCACTGAGCGCGGCGCCGCCCTACCCACAGCTTTGCATGGGGCCGGACTAAGTGCTAAAGCGCCAAGTCCGGCCGACAGCTTTGCATGGGGCCGGACTAAGTGCTTTGCATGGGACCAGAGTAAGCGCTAAAGCGCTAACTCTGGTCGACAGCTAAAGCGCTAAGTCCGGCCGACATCTGATCGACAGGAGATTACCCATGGCAATCAAGCGGCCAACGCTTGCGCAGATTTCGGAGATCGCAGCCGGTTTCGGCTTTCATCTCGACGAGCAGGAACTCGCGAACTACGGCGAGGCGTTGCAAGGCAACTTCGATGCCTACGACGCGATCGACGCGTTACCCGACCATCTGCCGGCTGTGCAATATCCGCGCACGCCCGGCTATCGCCCCGAGGGCGACGAGAACCGCTTCGGCGCGTGGCAGCGCAAGAGCGTCATCCGCGGTGCGCCGGACGGCAAGCTGAAGGGCAAGACCGTCGCCATCAAGGACAACGTCTGCGTCGCCGGCGTGCCGATGATGAACGGTGCGAGCACGTTCGAAGGATACGTGCCGGAGATCGACGCCACCGTGGTGACGCGCGTGCTCGACGCCGGCGCGACGATCGTCGGCAAGTCCGTTTGCGAGTACTTCTGCTTTTCCGGCGGCTCGCACACGAGCACGACGGGGCCGGTGCAGAACCCGCGCAAGCCCGGCCACTCGACAGGCGGGTCGTCGTCCGGCAACGGCGCGCTCGTCGCGAGCGGCGAGGTCGACATGGCGATCGGCAGCGACCAGGGCGGGTCGGTGCGGATTCCGTCCGCGTACTGCGGCATCGTCGGGATGAAGCCGACCCACGGTCTCGTGCCGTACACCGGCGCGATGCCGATCGAAGCGACGGTCGATCACCTCGGGCCGATGACGAACAACGTGCTGGACAACGCGTTGCTGCTCGACGTGATCGCAGGCGGCGACGGACTCGATCCCCGGCAACTGCAGCTGCCGGCGAGCACCGACTATTCGGGCGGCATTCGCGGCGGCGTCGCAGGGCTGCGGATCGGGATCCTGCGTGAAGGCTTCGGCCTGGCGAACGCCGAGCCGCTCGTCGACGAGGCGGTGCGCGCCGCCGCGCAGGTGCTGCGCAAGCTGGGCGCGAGCGTCGACGAAGTGTCGGTGCCGCTGCACGCGGCCGGCCTCGCGATCTGGCTGCCGATCGCGGCAGAGGGCGCGACCCAGCAGATGATGAAGGGCAACAGCCACGGATTCAACTGGCGGGGCATGTACGTGACGAGCATGATCGACCATCATGCCGGCTGGCGCGCCCGGGCGGACGAACTGCCCGATACGGTGAAGCTGACCATGGTGCTCGGCGAGTATTTCACCAGCCGCTACAACGGCCGCTACTACGGGAAGAGCCAGAACCTCGCGCGGCGCCTGCGCGCCGACTACGACGCGGTGCTGCAGTCGTATGACCTGCTGCTGATGCCGACGGTGCCGCTGCGCGCGTCGAAGCTCCCTCCCGCCGGCTGCCCGATGTCCGAGTCGCTGAGCCGCGCGTTCGAGATGCTGGCCAACACGGCGCCGTTCGACGTTTCCGGCCATCCGGCGATGTCGTTGCCGTGCGGCGTGGCTGAAGATCTGCCGATCGGGCTGCAACTGGTCGGACGACGGTTCGACGAGGCGACGATCTACCGCTGCGCGTACGCATACGAGCAGGCGATCGACTGGCAGCAGACGAAGCTCGGCTGACGATGCCGGGGCGCGCCGTTACGCGTCCTGGATTGCTCACGCCGTCCTGGCAAACCGATGGGAGAAATTTATGCACACTGATCACCATAGTCATACTGAACCGCCGTCCGAATCCGAACTGCGGGTGAAGGCGATCGAGTCGCTGCTCGTCGACAAGCAACTGGTCGACGCGTCCGCGCTCGACGAACTGATCGACATCTACGAACACAGGATCGGCCCGAGGAACGGCGCGGCCGTCGTCGCGCGGGCGTGGACCGACCCCGCCTACAAGGCGCGGCTGCTATCCGACGCGACGGCAGCGATCGCCGAGCTTGGTTTTTCCGGCGTGCAGGGCGAGGACATGGTCGTCGTCGAGAACACGCCGGCGGTCCATAACGTCATCGTCTGCACGCTGTGCTCGTGCTATCCGTGGCCGACGCTCGGCCTGCCGCCGACCTGGTACAAGGCCGCGCCTTACCGGTCGCGCATCGTGATCGAGCCGCGCGCCGTGCTGGCGGAGTTCGGTCTGCACATGGACGTGAGCCGGGAAGTCCGGGTGTGGGACAGCAACGCCGAGCTGCGCTACATGGTGCTGCCCCAGCGGCCGGCCGGTACCGAAGGATGGTCCGAGGCAGATCTCGCCTCGCTGGTGACGCGGGATTCGATGATCGGAACCGGCGTGCCGACCGATCCGGCCCAGGCGTCGAACCTGAACGGAGGCGCGTGATGAACGGCATTCACGACATGGGCGGCATGCACGGGCTGGGTACGATCGTCCGCGATCCCGCCGAGCCGCTGTTCTCCGCCGACTGGGAGCGGCGCACCTTCGGGCTGTTCTTCGCCGTCTTTGCGGGCGGCTACATGAACGTGGACGAGTTCCGGCACGCGATCGAGCGGATGGATCCCGTCCATTACCTGGAAGGCAGCTACTACGAGCACTGGGTCCATTCAATCGAAACGATGCTGGTCGAGAAGAACGTGCTCTCGCGCGACGAGATCGAGCGTCGTATCGCACAACTTCGGGAGAACAACGCATGCCAGTCCTGACGAAAGACATGGTCGACGCGCTCGTGCGCACCGGCGCATCCGCCCGATCGCACGAGGCGGTCCCGCCGCGCTTTGGCGTTGGCCAGCAGGTGCGGGCGAAGAACCTCAACCCGACGACGCATACGCGGCTCGCGCGCTACGTGCGCGGCAAGGTCGGGACGATCGACCGCGACCACGGCGTCTTCGCGCTGCCCGACACGATGGCGCACGGCGGCGGCGAATGTCCGCAGCACGTCTACAGCGTGACGTTCCGCGCGCAGGAGCTGTGGGGGCTGCATGCATCGGCGGTGGACACGGTGTGCATCGACATGTGGGATGACTATCTTGAAGCAGTCTGAGGAGAACAGCGCCATGTCCGGAACCTTCGAACCGTCGACCACGCAACTGCCCGCAGACGGCCCGCCTTTCAGCGAGCCGTGGCAGGCGCGCGCGTTCGCGCTGGTCGTCCATCTCTACCAGTCGGGCCAGTTCGCGTGGAGCGAATGGGTGGAAACGTTCAGCCGGCAGATCACTGCGTTTCCGGCCCGTGCGGGCGAATGCACGAACGACAGCTACTACCGCCAATGGCTCGGTGCGCTGGAGGAGATCATGGCGGCCAAGGGGCTCGTCGATCCGGCGGCGTCGCACACGCGGCAGGGCGAGTGGCGCATCGCCTACCTGAACACGCCGCACGGCCAGCCGGTGAGTCTCGACAACGCCGCCTGTCCACCCGACCATGTGCACGAGCACATGATGCCGCGCAGGACGCCAGTGACGGTCAGCACGGCGTCGTGCAGCCGCGCATCGATCTGAGGAGCCCATCATGACCGGGGTCACTCGTGCAGGCGGCAGCCGTCGCAACGCGTTCGTTCCGCCGCGAAGCATCCTGCTGGCAGTCGGCGCGCTACTGGTCGCCAATGTCGGAGTCTGGTGCTGGGCAGCTGTCAGCCTGCACGAGCGGCCCGTGCTGTTCGGTACGGCGATGCTCGCGTACGTGCTGGGGCTGCGCCACGCGGTGGACGCCGACCACATCGCGGCGATCGACAATGCGACGCGCAAGCTCATGCAGGCAGGCCAGCGTCCGCTGTCCGTCGGTTTCTACTTTTCGGTCGGGCATTCCGCGCTCATCGTCGCCTTCTCGGCGGCGCTCGCGTTGGCGACCGCTCATTTCTCGCAGCGTTTCGCGGCGTTCCGCGCAGTCGGCGCGCTGATCGGTACCATGGCGTCGGCGACGGTCCTGCTGTTGCTCGCGGCGGTGAACGTCACCGTCCTGTTCTCGTTGTACAAGACGTTCCGGTGCGTCAGGCGCGGCGAGCCCTTGGACGACGTCGGCCTGAGCGGCCTCCTGAGCGGCCGTGGGCTGGTCTCGCGCCTGCTTAGACCGATGTTCCGCATCGTGACGAAGAGCTGGCACATGTTCGTGATCGGCGCCTTGTTCGGGCTCAGCTTCGATACCGCGTCGGAAATCGCGCTTTTCGCGATCGCCGCGGGCCAGACGTCTCACGGCGTGTCGTTCGAGACTGTCATGCTGTTCCCCGCGCTGTTCGCGGTCGGCATGTGTACGGTCGACTCGGCAGACGGCATGCTGATGGTGGGCGCTTATGGCTGGGCGCTGGACAACCCCGTCCGCAAGCTCTACTACAACATGGCCATGACCTGCATGTCGGCCGTTGTCGCCCTGCTGATTGGCGGCGTGGAGTGCTTGTCGATCATCGGGGACCGGCTCGATTCCCTCGCTTTTCTGAGGAGCTTCACCGGCGCGGTCGACGACTATTTCGGTGTCCTCGGGTATGCGATCGTCGCCGTGTTCATGGCGAGCTGGGCACTCAGCGTCTTCGCCTATCGGCGCCGGAGAGACACGGCCCGCTCGTGCACGGATTTGTCTGCGGATTCCCGGACGTAGGCACCCGTCTGTTCGCGATGGACGGGACCGACTGTCCCCGCGCGATGGGTGGCGCCGATCTGTGCCGCCCATGCCGTTTGGTTGGACAGCGGAATTTTGAATGGGCACGCTTCTCGGATCATCCGTTTGCCCATCAACCTTGGGGCACCATCATGTCGAAGCAACTGACCGATTTCGCCGCAAACCGGGGCGAACAGGGCGCCGCCCCGAGCGGCTCGCCGTTCGAATGGAATAGTTCGTCCATCGAGGTCTCTGCCGGCGGCTCCATCAGCCAGCGCATCGACTTCTGGCGCGAAATCATCTTGCGACTGTTTGCGGACGTCCAGATTTCGGCGGTGCAGAGGGCGGATTTCTTCGGAAAGGTCCGGCAGCGCAAATGCGACAAGTTGCGCATGTCGGAGATCCATGCCGCCGAGCAGGCGGTCAATCGACGCTATCGCCAGGCCCGCAGTGAATACGAGGACAAGTACTTCGCGGTGCTGATGCTCGAAGGAACCCAGTCCGTCGAACAGGACGGCAATATCGTGGCGCTGCGCCCCGGCGAGTTTGCGATTTACGACGCGACACGCCCCCATCATCTTCACTTTGGCCAGTCGTGGCGGGAAATCGTTGTCAGCATCCCCCGGACGACGCTGAACCAGCTCGTCGTCGGGATGGAAACGCGCACGGCCAGCCCGATGAATACATCCCATGGCGTCGGAAACGTCATGCGGGCATTCCTGGAAGGGATGTCGTCGCAGATCGGCCACGTCACCGAGGACGAAATGCTCAGGCTCTCGGACACGGCGATCACCTTGATTGCGATGACGTTAGGGAATCTGCAGCGAAACGATATCGCCCAATCGCGGCTCAAGACGCTGACCCTGATGCGTGTGAAGACTTTCGTCCTGGAACATCTCCGGGATCCCGAATTGAATCCGCATATGGTCGAACGGGCAATGGGCATTTCGTCCAGATACGTCAACAAATTGTTCGAAGCGGACTGCACTTCGCTGATGCGCTACATTTGGCGTATGCGCCTGGAACGGTGCTCGGAAGAACTGGCAAACCCCCACTTTTCTATCTTGCGAGTTTCCGACGTCGCGTTGAGGTGGGGCTTTAATGACATGTCGCATTTTAGTCGTGCATTTAAGGAGCGCTTTAACGTGTCTCCTAGCGAGTGGCGAAATAAGGGCGTGCAAGGATGACATCCATAGATTGCCGCGTAATGTTTTTGCTCGAACTGAACCGGGCTCACGACGTTCAGATCGGCCATGTTGCAGCTTCCCGTAACGTGACGTAATAGCGACCTTGAGCCGATCCGCGAACGGCGGCGATGACCAACTATCTCGAGGCCGTCAGCCACATCCAGTGGCCGTTGTGCACGCGATGTCCGCCTTCCGGTAGGTTGCATTGCGATCTGCGCATCGGGGGGCGAAAGTACGCATCCGCCTGCAGTGAGACCTGACATTCGCGCAAGCCGAGGTGCGAATGTCGGGAAAGCGGCTGTGGTGCAAATTACGGGCGCGAGCGAAAAGCGGCGTATTCACCATTGCATCACCGTGTCGAAAGGCCTGCCTTCCAAACAGCGGGCGCAGTGGTATCTTTGAGGCGTAACCGTGCGAGGTTGAACTGACCTTTGCGAATGCGATGCATCGACTCGACGCCCGATTTCGCAATGGCCGCATTCCTGAAGCGTTTGAAGCCGAGCATTGCATTGACCCTGGACTTGATGTTGCGATGATCCTGTTCGCCCCAGCGACGTCGCGCCTGGCGCTAAGCCGGACGTCGACCGTCTCTCCTGCGCGGTCAACTGCACGGTAAAGATAGACCCATTTGCCGCGGACCTTCACATACGTCTCGTCGACTCTCTGGCCGCATTTTTGTCGACCACCGTACCGTAGCCGTAGCTCAAGCCCATGCAGCCCAGACCTAGGGCTGAGACTTCCAACCTGCTGTTTCCGAGTGTGCGTAGTTGCATTGCAATGCCCCATGCAAATTTCAATCAATGCCAGCCGCCAGTCGCCCCTAGCTGTCTGTTGGCGCGATGCCGTTCATCAGCTTGTCCAGCGTGATCGGGAGGCTGCGGACCCGCTTGCCGGTCGCGTGATAGACCGCATTCGCCACTGCTGCTGCCAGCCCCGTCACGCCGATTTCGCCGATACCGCGGGCGCCGAACTCGCTGAGGTGATAGTCAGGGTAGTCCAGCAAAATGACGTCGATTTCCGGCTGATCCGCATGCACAGGCACGACATACTCGGCGTAGTTGTTATTCGCCGGCAGCCCGCTGCGCGGATCGAATTCGGCCGCTTCGTACATCGCCATGCCGATCCCCATCACGATGCCGCCTTCCACCTGGTTGCGCGCCGCAAGTGGATTGACCACCTTGCCGACGTCGATTGCACTGACAACCCGTGCCACACGTAGGCGTGAGATACCAGGATCCCAGCGGACTTCCACAAAATGCACACCGAATGAGCGGAACGAATACTTCGACATATCAGCACCGTCGCTATGGTAGAAACCTTCCGCGCGAGCAAGCCGCTGGCTGGCGAGAATGTCGGCGAACGATACGTGCCTGTCGCCGGCTGCAAGCGCACCGTTTTCAACAAGAAGCGAATCAGGCTTTGCGCCCGCGAACGGTGCCGAATCCGCCACTGCGAATTGCCGCAAGCGCTTGAGCGCTTCGCGCGTGGCACCGGCGATCGCCGACATCGCACTGGCTGTCGCCCACGAACCGCCCGAGACGGGCCCGGCGGGAAATGACGAACTGCCGAGTTCGACTTCGACCTTCTCTAGCGGCAACCCCGTTAATTGACTGACTGTCTGCGCGACGATGGTGTAGGTTCCGGTGCCGATATCCTGCAGGCCGCACTGGGCCAGCGCCGTGCCATCGGCGCGCAACGTCACGCGCGCTTCCGTCGCCACGCGGAACGCTTCCCAGTTGCAGGCGCCTATGCCATAACCGATGATTTCATCGCCTTCGCGCATGGAGCCGACGGCAGGGCTGCGCTTATGCCAGCCAAAGCGTTCGGCGGCGCTCGTCATCGCTTCGGGAAGGTGGTTGCTTGACCACGGCAGATTGCTGCTTTCATCGTGCGTCGACAGGTTCAACTGACGGAACGTCAGTGGGTCCACGCCGATCGCGAGCGCCATTTCGTCGATGGCCGACTCCAGCGCAAATAGTCCGGGCGCTGCGCCCGGTGCCCGCATCGACGTAGGAGTGCCCCGGTTCACCGCGGAGAAGTGATGCGTGACCCGCACGTTCGCACACGAATACAGGCTTTTCGTCATCCCGCCGCACGCTTCGGTGTAGTTGTCGATGGGGGAGGTGCTGTTGTATGAGTCGTGGCTGATCGAAAGCAGTTTGCCCGCGGCATCGGTCGCCAGCCGCACGTGCTGAATCGTTTCGGGCCGGTGGCCGACCGTCGTAAACATCTGCGCGCGCGGCACGACGAGCTGCACGGGCCGACCTGTCATGCGGGCGGCTGCGCAGGCCGCAACCGAATGCGGCCACGGCCAGAGTTTGCTGCCAAACCCGGAGCCGATGAACGGTGCGCGCACCTCGACCTGGTCCGCAGTCAGGTCGAACACGTTCGCGAGCACGTTGCGGTGGTTCAGCACACCCTGGCTGGATTCGTAGACGATGAGCCTGCCACCTTGCCAGTAGGCGGTCGTCGCATGCATTTCCATCGGATTGTGCGTTTCGACCGGCGTCGTGTAGGTTTGCTCCAGCCGGTGCAGGCCCGCATCGAAACCTGCGTCCGCGTCACCCCGCGAGTGTCCGCGCGGACCATTTCGCGCACCATGCGCACTGAGCGCTTCGGCCAGAGTACGGACCGGTTCACGCTCGACATAATCCACCTTGACGCTGTACGCCGCCGCACGGGCTCGTTCGAACGTATCCGCAACCACGAGCGCGACAAACTGGCCGGGATAATAGACCTGGTCGTCCTCGAACGGCAGGCGATGTTCGTCCACCATGGCCGACGACAGGATCTCCGCGAAATTCATCGGCGTAGTCGGGCTTCGATGCAACTTCAGGAAGTTGCCGTGATGCAGAACGTTCACGACGCCCGGCATGCGGCGCGCTTTGTCGTCGTCGATTGCCTGGATTTTGCCGCTGGCAATCGTGCTGTAGACGCCGTAGGCGTACAGCATGCCGCCGACAGGATGGTCCGCGGCGTACTGCGCTCGGCCGCTCACCTTGAGGCGTCCGTCGACGCGCTTATGCGGGGTGCCGATGATCTGCTCGCTCATGCGTGCTCCAGGGCCGTGAGGTCACGAAGATTGCGCACAATCGCCTGTTGCCCGAGCGGCACCTTGTACGCGTTGAGCGTGTACGGACGGGCGTCGCGCATCGCAATGGCTGCGGCGCGGGCGAAAATTTCCATCGAGGCGGTCTGCCCGGCGAGCGATGCCTCGGCTTCGCGGGCGCGCCACGGTTTGGTCCCGACGCCGCCCATCGCGAGACGCGCTTCACGAATGCGCGTGTCCTCCATCACGACAATCGCTGCGCTCGAGGCCAGCGCAAACTGATACGACGCGCGATCGCGCAGCTTGAGATAGCCCGACCGGCTGCCGGAAAGTGGCGCATCCAGTGTCACGTGCGTGATCAGTTCATGGGGTTGCAGCGCGTGCTCTTTCCATGGCGTATCGCCGGGCAGCAGATGAAAGTCCGCAAAATCGATCTCGCGCGAACCCTGCGGGCCCAGAACGGTGATGCGTGCGCCGATGGCAGCCATAGCCACGCACATGTCCGATGGATGACTCGCGATGCAGTGGTCGCTCGTGCCGAGAACAGCGTGCACGCTCCGATGCAGGCCGCCAATCGCTGCGCAGCCCGAACCCGGCTCGCGCTTGTTGCACGCTGAAATGCCATCGCGAAAGTAATTGCAGCGCACGCGCTGCATGACATTGCCGGCGGTGGTTGCCTTGTTGCGCAACTGCGTCGAGGCACCGGCAAGGATCGCCTGCGATAGCACCGGGTAACGTTGGTGTACCAGTGGGTGCCGCGCGAGGTCCGTATTCGTCACCAGCGCGCCAATGCGCAGGCGACCGTCGGGGAGGGATTCGACCTGCTTGAGCGGCAGCCGGTTGATATCGACGATCTGTGCGGGACGCATGACGTCAAGTTTGACCAGGTCCAGCAGTGACGTGCCGCCCGCGAGATACGAAGGCTGTTCGCCGCGAGCGTGACGGCTAATAGCCTGCGCGACGGAATCCGCGCGTTCATAGTCGAAGTTACGCATCGGGCAACGCCTTCATGCTGGCGCGGGCCGACTGGATTGCCGCCGGGATGTTTTTGTACGCCGCACAGCGGCAGATGTTTCCGCTCATCGCTTCGCGTACGCTGGCGTCGTCGGCCGGGATATTGGGGTCGCGCAGAATGGCGACGGCGCTCATCATCTGGCCGGAGGTGCAATATCCGCACTGATACGCATCGTGCTCCCAGAACGCCTGCTGCACTGGATGCAGTTCTCCGCTGCGCTCCAGTCCTTCGATGGTGGTAATACGGTCGCCTTCGTGCTGGACCGCCACTGAAAGACAGGAATTGATGGCGCGGCCGTTGACATGCACAGTGCATGCGCCGCACTGACCGTGGTCGCAGCCCTTTTTGGTGCCTGTCAACTGCAACCGGTCGCGGATCACGTCGAGCAGAATCGCGTTGGACGGAACGTTCAGGGTGTGGGTTTGGCCATTCACGTTCAGGTGGATGCGGTGTTCGCCTGCGTGGGGTGTGTCGGCGTCGGTTACAGGCGTTGCTTCGGTATCCGGCGTACTCGCGCCGGCCGGGCGCAGCCATGGAGCCGTCGTCGCACTTACGACGCCGATCTTAAGAAAATTGCGCCGCGAAGGACGGTGCGCTGTCTCGTCCGATCCCTCTGCCTCGTGGCTTTTGTCTGCGTCCGGAATCCTGTCTGACATACTCGACTCCTTGTCTTTCCTATCACGATCTTGAATGGGGACGACCAGGAAACCTGCAAGACTTGCAGGCGTGCGCAGGCCAGTCGTGCTGTCTACGGACTAGCGCCAACAGGCTCACTGCTGGATTGCGCGCAGCTAACCTGTTCCAGCCACTCGACCGACCTGCAGTCGAGAGACTTCGCAATGGCGATGTGCGTCATGCTGGCGTGCACGGCGAATGACCGTTGCTTGCGTCCGGCTGCTGACTGAACACGAATCGGCGTTTGCCGCGTTCATTTGCGCTCAGTCAGCGCCGGCGCTTGAGCTCCGAAGCCCTTAACCTTCCTGGCGCGTGGGCCGGAACAGGATCTCGTTGATGTCGACTTCCGGCGGTTGGCTTATGGCAAAAGCGACCGCGCGCGCGAACGATTCGGCAGGGATCGCGATCTCTTCATAGAACTTGCTCACGAAACCAGCGACATCCGGTTCCGTGATACTGCCCGGAAGATCCGTGGCCACGGCGCCCGGCGAGATAACCGTTGTGCGAAGACCATAGGGCTTGACCTCCTGACGCAAGCCTTCGGAGATCATTAGCACGGCGCTCTTGCTGGCGGCGTAGACGGCGCTGCCAGGCCGAACGGTGCGGCCTGCGACCGATGAGACATTGATGATGTGCCCGCTCTTCTGATCTTTCATGTGCGGCAAGGCAGCAGCGATGCCGTACAGGACACCCTTGATATTCACATCGATGGTCCGGTCCCAGTCGTCGATCTTCAGACGCTCGAGCGGCGAGTGCGGCATCAGTCCGGCATTGTTGATCAGTACGTCCACGCGCCCGAATGTCTGCACCGCCGTGTCGACGAGAGCCTTGACATCCTCGTGCCGGGTGACGTCTGTCACGACTGCGACTGCCTGACCACCTTTGCTGACCAGATCAGCCGCGAGCGATTCAATACGTTCGGCGCGGCGGGCGCCCAGTACCACCTTGGCGCCACGTTCGCTCAGATATCGGGCAGTCGCTTCGCCCAAACCGCTACTCGCGCCCGTGATGACGACCACTTTGCCTTCGATATTCGCTTCCATTGCTTTCCTTTGACCCCTCGCGAAATCTGCGTTTGCCTCGCAACCGACGCTGTGAGTCTCGGGACGGGCGTTAATGTGACAACCACCGGCGTGCTGCGTGAAATCCACGCGATGACGGATGGGTCAAATGGTAGGTTGTTGTCGATCCTTTAACAATGAGCGTAGAATTTCACGGGGTGTTAAGGAAAATTCATCTATGCAATTGCGCGCTGGCCTGTCCGAGTTGACTGCTTTTATCGCCATTGCTGAGCATCGAAGTTTCCGCTCGGCAGCGCGCACGCTAGGCGTGTCGCCCCCGGCGCTTAGCCACGCAGTGCGAAATCTCGAAGAACGTTTGAGTGTGCGGCTGTTTAACCGGACCACCCGTTCGGTGGCTTTGACCGAGGCTGGTGAGCAGCTTCTGCGGCGCGTTCGCCCTGCGCTCGCCGATCTGGAAGACGGCCTCAATGAAGTTGCTTCAGTCGGGCACCGGCCCTCTGGATCGATCAGGATCAGTGCGGCCGAGGCCGGAGCACGGCCGCTGATCCTTCACGTTCTTCCGAGCTTTCTGGCAGCTTATCCGGATATCCATGTCGAGATCGTGGTGGATACGCGGCTCGTGGATATCGTGGCCGACGGTTTCGACGCCGGCGTCCGGGTCCTTGACGACGTGCCGCGCGACATGATCGCCGTGAAGTTCGGGCCCGACTTGCGGTTTGCTGCGGTAGCGTCCCCCGAGTACCTGTCGCGCCGTGAGGCGCCCACCACACCGCAGGAACTCGCCCAGCACCGCTGCATCAGGTTCCGGTTTGCCAGCGGCACGCTGTATCGCTGGGAGCTCGAGCATCGCGGCAGTAGCGCGAGCGTCGATGTCGACGGACCGATGACGCTTGGCAACACGAACCTGATGGTCGATGCGGCACTGGCGGGAATCGGTATTGCCTGGGTTCCGGAATATCACGTGATCGATCACCTTGCCTCTGGACGTCTGATCCAGCTGCTGCCAGAGTGGTGCCCATCCATGCCCGGCCTGTGTCTTTACTATCCGGCCAATCGGCACCCGCCCACAGCGCTTCGGCTGTTTTCGCAGGCCGTGCGGGAATGGGCCAACAGAGACTCAGCCTAATGGCATCAAGGGCCGGCCCTTCGACAGGGAGTCTGTTTTGACGAATGCGCGGAAGCGTGTTTGTCCACACAGTGTCCGGACTTTGCGCCCTGGAGTCTCCCGTTCGCGATAGTCCTTCCTGCGGAAAATCTGTACTTAAGGTGACTACTTCCCACGCATCAAACTCCGCGGCAAGGTCGGCGAGCTGTTGGCGCGCGATCTTCAACCCGGGACCACCTGACACGAGGTGAACCGGCGGAGCGGGACGGTCCACGGCGGCGATATGTCCTCGTTGCTTGTCACGCATGCCGGGCAGCACCGCCCGGGTCAGTGCGCATAGCCCAAAGACATTGGTTTCAAAGAGGGCGCGCTCAATGCGGGTGGAGAGTGGCCGGGTCTGCGTTCAGGTTCTCGAGGCGCTGGCCCGGTGTGGCGACATGGCGCCGATCGGACTGAAGAACTGACGCCCGACTCTCGAACACCGGCATGGGTACAACCACGGGTTGTCGATCGATTGCCGGCCAAACACCGAGCGATAGACAAGACGACAAATGAAAGATCCGGTGGTAGCCGTGCAGATCTTTGATCACAAGAACGTGGGATTACACGGATTGAACCCGGACATGAACGCCCGTACTTTGACCCGCAATTTGGCGCTGACTG
The DNA here is from genome assembly GCF_003353175.1 of Paraburkholderia lacunae. Taxonomy (GTDB): domain Bacteria; phylum Pseudomonadota; class Gammaproteobacteria; order Burkholderiales; family Burkholderiaceae; genus Paraburkholderia; species Paraburkholderia lacunae. Next base: position 25,046 of record NZ_QHKS01000020.1, read on the forward strand.
TCTTGGGAGGCGTCGAGCAGTTCGAACGGGATCATCAATGCACGGACCGGCGTATCGAACCATAAATGAATATTCATGAACGGTTCAGGTTGCTTTTAGCACGGCATCGTATCGTGAGCATGAGAGGGCCGTGTGCGCGGTCATTGAGCATAGACGTCAGAGCGGACGGCTTCGCGCTCGCTACGAACCATCGGTGGCCATGCTCAATGGTTTTCATTGCTTCCAGAATCACGATGAGACTCGGCATTTCAACATGCCGTCAATAAGAGGAGACGCACTGTGAGAGACACCGCATTACATTCTGCGACCAGGGGCGCCCCAGGCGCGGCGCACGGCCGTGCCTGCCTGCTGCGGCTGCCGGTGGCGATGGGTCTGGCGATTGCGACGCTGGTAGCAGCGGGCGACGCGATGGCAGTCCCGGCCAGCGACGGCCAGGCGCCGATGGTCGAGTGGATCGTGCCCGCCCTGCCGACGGTAACGCCTCAGACGAAGGAGCAGGCGGACGAGGGCATGAAGGTGGGCCGAGCCCTGGTGCAACCGGAGATTCTGCAACCCACGCTCGACGCCGCGCTGCCCAGCTATCAGCCGCGTACCGACATCAAGCTGTCCGGGACCTTCAAGGGGGCGGTTTCCGACGTCCTGCCGGCGCTCGTCAAACGTTGGGTCGCCGGATTCAAGAAGTATTATCCGGACGTCAGCATTGACGTGGAGCCGCCCTATGCCGGCAGTCTGGGCGCAAAGGAGCTGGTCAAGCAAAATCTCGATTTTGTCTTCGTGTCACGTGAACTGAAACCGGATGACGTGACGGACTTCCAGGCAAAATTCGGCTACGGGCCATTGAGCGTGCCGATCTCCGGCGGTTCCTACCGCCATTTCGGTTTCCTCGATACGATCGGTTTCTTCGTCAATCAAGACAATCCGCTGCAGAAGCTGAACTACGAGCAGATCGATGAGCTCTTTTCCAGGACCCATCTTCGCGGCGCCAAGCCGCTCAAGACCTGGGGCGACCTTGGGTTGACAGGCGATTGGGCAGACAAGCCGATCCATGTCTACGCGATCAAGCCGTGGAATGGCTTCGAGGAATTCGTGCGCCAGAAGATCCTGAGTGTTGACGGCAAGCGCGGCGAGTGGCGCGACGACATTCATTACGACAAGCTGGTCTTCCCCCTGGCCAGGCGTGTTGCCGACGATCGCTACGGGATCGGATACTCGGGAGTCGCCTATATCGATTCGCCTGTGAAGATGCTACCGCTCGGCGAGACGGCCCAAGGTCCGTTCATCGCGCCGACCTATGAGAATGTGGCGCTGGCTACCTACCCTCTGAGCCGGTTGATTTACTTCAACACCAATAAGACGCCCGGCAAGCCGCTCAATCCGGCGCTCGCCGAATTCCTGCGTTACGTCCTGAGTAAGGAAGGTCAGCAATCGGTCATCGATCACGCCATGTACGTGCCTCTGCGTGCGCAACAGGTCGAGAGCTCGCGCGCCATGATCGCCAACTGACGTTCAGATTAGACCGTCATTCCACGCGCCCCGGACGTCCAGGGGCGTGGCGCGGTCACGAGGAACATCCAATGAAAAGCACGCTCTGGGCCGCAACCGCGTGGTTGCTGGCCGGTTCCGCATGGGCTCAATCGCCGGCCCCCATCTATGCGCAAAGCCTGGTCGACAAGACCTTGGCCTCGCACCCCGAACTGACGATCCTGGCCTTGCACGTTACGCCGCCGGCTTCAGTGGACAACGTCATCATCGCCTCGAATATCGGCCGTATCGGCAAAAAAGCCGATGCTGACGATCTGTCCGTCCTGACCTCCGGGCAGCCGCGCGTGGAACCGACGAGGACCGGCGACCTGTCGGTGGAGCTGGTCATGCGCGATGTCAACGGGAAGCCGATCGGCGTAATCGGCTCGACCTTCCGGTTCTCACCGGGGGGGGACAAGGCGCTGGTTGTGCACCAGGCCGAGCGCGTGCGCGATGAACTGGGCGCACAGACACCGTCGTTGGAGGCGCTGTTCGAACCAGCGCATTAGCCATGCCTGGCATGTCGCCTGAGCGGGCTCGCAGAGGGGCCATGACGCATGGGTGGACCTGAAAGCGCATTTATTAAACGTTCAGGTTTTATTTAACGTAGTAGCCCACCATGAAAGGGAAATAAAAGTCAGTCCCCGGCATGATGAACGGCGGTGCGGGACTCGTGGTTGTCGTAGCGGTCGCGATGTTCTCGTCGGTGAAGGAGCGCGCGGCGCGGATTAGAAAAAAAAGCCCCGTCGAGGGCAAGAGCTTCAGACGAAGCAGCATTCATTGATTCCATCAGGAGACGTCATGAAACAAGGGAACGAGGCGCGTGTGTTGCGCAAGACAGCGGTGGCGTCGGTCGCCGCAATGATCGGTTTGACGGCGTTGACCGCTCTCACCTCATCGCCGGCCTTCGCGCTGAAATACGCAGCGGTGGAACATCATCTCCAAGTGGATCCGTCGATTCCGAACTGGCAGCCGGGTGCAGTGCAGTCAGTGCCCGAAGAGGAGCTGAGTCTGGTGGGCGCGGACGTGATGGACGAAATGACGTTGGGCTGGATCAAGTTGTATCGCAAGGCCTATCCGCGACTGAGCGTGACCATGGAGGCGAAGGCGTCTGGATCCGGGGGGCCGGCCCTGACGGCCGGGACCGCCGACCTGGCGCCGGTTGGGCGCGAGTTGCTGCCGGCCGAAGAGAAGGGTTTTGTGGACAAGTTCGGCTACAAGCCGATGGCGATTCGCGTGGCCACGGGCAGCGTGGGTTCGCTGGGCAAGACGGCGACGTCAGTGGTGCTGGTCGACAAGGACAATCCGATCAAGGGACTCACCTTGGCCCAACTCGACGCGATCTATTCGACGACGCGTAATCGGGGCCATGCCGATATCACCAAATGGGGCGACCTGGGTTTGGGTGGCGAGTGGGCCGACCGGCCGATTCATCTGTATGGCCTGAAGCCGGTCAACGGCATCGAATACTTTCTGAGGCTGAACTTGCTGGAGGGTGGCGAGTACAAGGACAACATCCAGTTCGTCAAGGGCAAGGGCTTCACGCACGCGTTCACGGTGGCAGCGGAAGACATGGCGACGCATCCCGGCGGGTTGACCTACGCGTTGCTCGCGAACGTGACGCCGAACGTGAAAGTAGTGCCACTGGCAGCAGAGGAAGGGCAACCGTTCCTCGCACCAACCCTGCAGAATGTCTACTCGCACAAGTATCCACTGTCCCGTTACGTGTACATCTTCGTCAACAAGAAGCCGGGCCAACCGCTCGAGCCGAAGGTGAAGGAATTCCTGAAGTTGGTGCTCAGCCGTCAGGGGCAGGATGTCGTAGCGAAGGAGGGGGTCTATATCCCGCTAACGCCGGCGGTCGTGCAACAAGAGCTGGCGAAGCTCGACAAGGCGGATTGATGGCCTGATCGGTAGGGGACACGCCGGATGGTTCAGCGTCGCCCCTGCAGGCATCGTCAGTCTTGCCAACTCTGCGGCACTGCCGCGCCGCAAAGCGGATGCTCGCGCGAGTCTTGACCATGGGATTGTCCGTGCTCGGTTCGCGCCTGGAGGAAACAAGGCAGGCGTCACAGGATAGATCCCTCTGAACAAAACAAACGAGGGGCGCATAAAAAATGGAGGAGACATGTTCAGCAAATCCGTGCTTGCCCTGGCGGTCGCGGCGACGCTGCCCACAGCGCTGTTTGCGCAAACGCAAGCCCCGCCGGCTCCAGGTATGCAGAGCACGAGCACGAGCACGAGCGAGCAGGCGCAGGTGAGGAGCTATGCGCAGGAGCTGGTGGACAGCACTGTCGCCAGGCATCCGGAACTGCTTCAGTTGGATCTGCACGCGCAGCCGCCCAATGGTGCGCGCAGTGTCATCATTGCCGCGAAGTCGGGCCAGCGGATCGGCAAGCAAACCGATCCAGACGACCTGGCGGTGATCACGTCGGGCGAGCCGTTTGTGGAAGTCAACCAGTCGGGCAACCAGAACGTCGAGGCGCATTTGCCGTTGTTCGATGCGCATGGCAAGACTATCGGCATGGTCGAAATGACTTTCCCGTATCCGTCCGGTTCCGGCTTTGACCAGATCGCGCTGATCAAGACGGCCGCGCAAATCCGCGATGAAATCAGCCGCCGGATCGCCCATGCGCCGAATCTGTTCGAACCGGCTCGCTTTGATCCGAGCATCCCACTCAATACCTATGCGCAGACGCTGATCGACGAGACGCTGGCGAAGTACCCCGGCGTAGTGGTGCTTGCCATGCACGTCAAGCCGCCCCAGGGTGGCAACGACTACCCGATCATCGCCTCCAACATCGGTCGCATCGGGAAGCCGGCGGATGATGATGACATGCAGGTGATCACCGCCGGCAAGACAAGCCTGGAAGTCAATCGCGAGGAGGATCGCTTTGAAGTCAAGTTGCCCTTGCAGGACGCAACGGGTGCAACCATTGGCGCACTAGGCGTGATCTTTCCGTACACGCGAAGCATCGGGCAGCCGGCCCTGCAACGACAGGCCGAAGCGATCCGGGACAGCTTGCGCCCGCGCATCCCGAACAGCGCGAAATTGTTCGACCCCGGTGTCGTGACGCCGGTGCCGACCACCGTCGCGGCCGAACTGGACAAGTCAGCGCTAGGCAATAAGCAATCGTTGCCGATGACCCGGCAGGAGGTTTCGAGCGCCGCCCTCCAGGATGCACAGGATGGCTTGTCCGACGCTGTCAAAAACCAGGCAGGGGTTGCGCCGACGAATTCGAAAGGCAGTCCGGCGGATGCGCAGAGCATTCGCGGCATCAAGCTCAACCTGTTTTCGAACTATCGTCTTAACGGCGGCCTGCCGATCGCCGGCGTGGTGACGACGCCGACCGACGACAAGGCGCGCATCGAGACCCTGAAAGGCGCCAATGCGCTGATGTTCGGCGTCGCGAGCCCGGCCGGCATTATCAATCTCGTGACCAAGCGGGCCACCGATCGCGACGTGACTTCGTTGACGCTTTCCGGCAACTCGTTCGGGCAGTATGGCGCCGGAATCGACATCGGCCGGCGCTTCGGCAGCGAGAAGCAATTCGGGCTGCGCGCGAATCTGTCGGGTGCCCATCTCGAGAATGGCGTCAAGGGCGCCAACGGGCACGGCTATTTTGAGAGCCTGGGTGCGGACTGGCGCGTGACGGACCGGCTCAGCTTCCAGTTCGATTTCGAGCAGTACCAGAAGGACGTGGTGGAGCAGGCCGCCATCAGTCTGCCTACGGCGGTCAAAGGTCATATCACGGTGCCGCGCGTGCCGGATCCGAGAAACCTGCTGTCCGGCCCATGGGCGTTGTATACGCCGCGCACGACCAACGTGCAGGGCCGCGTCGACTATATCCTTGACGACAACTGGAAAGTACTCGTTGAGGTCGGCCGTTCGTACGCGGATCGCTCGCGGCTTACAGGGCGCATCGCCGGCTACAACGTCGCGACCGGAGCCGGTGGCGTGGAAACGGTCAATACCGTCACGCAGAGCTACATCAACAGCTTCGAGCGAACCGAACTGCTCGGCAAGTTCGCAACCGGTCCGTTCAATCACGACTTGACGCTAGGCATTTCCCGCAGCGAACGAAACGCCGAGACGCCCGCGCAAAACAGCATCGTTCTGCCGCAGCGGATCAATATCTACGATCCGATCGCGCTGCCGGCGCCGGTGCCGACCAGGCCGCCGACTTCATTGCCGCTGCAAACCAGCAGTGACAGCGGGCTCTATACGTACGACAACATTGGTATCGGGAAAAAATGGAAAGTGCTGGCGGGCTTTCGCGAAACCCGCTCGGTGTCGCGCGACGGACGGGTATCGCAGGGAACCTACTTGCCCTTGCCGGCGGCCGGCATTCTCTACGACGTTCTGCCCACGACCACATTGTTCGCCAGCTACATGAAGGGCCTGGAAGACGGCGGTGTCGCCCCGGTCAACGCGGTCAACGCGTACCAGATCCTGGCGCCGGCGGTTTCGACCCAGAAGGAAATCGGTATCCGCGACTCGTATTTCGACGGTCTGTCGATCACCGCCTCGTACTTCGACATCGATCGCGTCAATGCCGTGACCAACTCCGTGACCAGGGTCTTCTCCAACGATGGCACGATCAAGTACCGAGGCGCCGAGGCGGTCGTCACCAAGCAGTTCGGCCGGCAGTGGAGCGTGACTGCCGCCGTGCAATGGCTGCGCGCGGTGCAGAATCCGGTGTCCGACATGACGATCAAGGGCTTGACGCCCGAGAACACACCGAAATGGATCGGCAATGTGTCAGTGACCCACCGGCCGTCTTACGTGCCTGGGCTTGCGCTTACGGTCGGCGCATCGTTCGTGTCGCAGCGGCCCGTCAATCCGCAGGACCAGGGCTACATCCCCGGTTACGTGGTTTATACGGCAGGGGCGGCGTATGCCACCGTGATCCATGGGCACCGCTCGTCGTTCGTGCTGAGCGTCGACAACCTGACCAACCGGCGGTACTGGAATTCCGTCCAGACCGGTACGTTGGGGACGGGCATGGACCGTAGCGTAAGGCTCAACGCCAAAATCGATTTCTAAGGTTGGGCGCCCGGCGTGAGGCATGCAGGATCGCGCAGTGGGAATTCAGGCGGGCCCGCACGGTCTGACTCCATCAGCCAACAGTTTGCAAGCGAGGCTCCAATGCCGGGCATGAAACCGTCAAGCGTTGTGTGTTACGCCCGTCTGGTGTGCGGCGGTGTGTTGCTGGCCGGCGGGTTGTCGGTTTTCGTGGCCGCTCATGGCGCGGAGGCCGGCAGTTACCACCTCGCAAAGCAGGTGACGATAAAAAGTAGCGATACGGGGTGGGACTACAACTCGCTGGACCAGGCACGCGGCCGCATTTTTATCGCGCATCGGAAGGACGGCTTGCATGTCTACGACATCGGCCAAGGGCGTGTCATCAAAACATTGGCGCAATCGGCCGGCACAAACACGTCGGCCCTCGCACCCGAATTCGACGTGGGCCTCGCCGGCACGACCGACGGTCATGTCGTCGTATTCCGGATATCCAGCCTCAAGACCTTATCTCGCTATAAGAGCGACACCGACGGGTTCGACGGCGCGGCTTTCGACAAAGTGAGCCGGCGTTTCGTCATGGTCGGCGAGGCGGACAGCGTCAACAAGACGACCCCGGTGCTCTTTTTCGATGGCGTGACCGGCAAGCCGGCAGGCTCAGTCATGATCGACAGCATCAAGGTCGATGCGCCTCGCTCCGACGGCGCTGGCCATATCGTGATGCCGTTGCGCGACCAGGCACAGATCGTCAAGGTCGATGCCCGGACGATGGAAGTGGTCGCGACGTTCCCGCTCGACGATTGCCTGCAGCCCGCCGCGCTGGAAATGGACCAGGCCGGTCAACGCATCTTCGTCGGCTGCCGCGGGCAGGGGGCTTCGCCACCGCGGCTGGCGGTGCTCGATGCGGCATCTGGAAAGCAGCTCGCCCGGCTACCGATTGGCCGTGGCGTAGACGAAGTCATGTACGACGAAAAGGCTCGACTGATCGTTACCGCCAATGGCGAGGACGCGAACATGACGGTCATTCAGCAAGCGGCCGACGATACGTTTCGGGTGACAGAAACCGTCGGCACGCAGCCAATGGCGCGAACCGGAGTGATGGATGCCATGACCGGCAGGATCTACCTCGTCAACGCCCAGTACGTCGTCAAGTACGAGGAAGGGCATGCGCCGACCACGCACTTCCTGCCCAACACATTCAGTGTCTTGACGTACACCCGATAGCGTCGGATTGCGTTCAGCTTAGGTCGGGGTACGGGTCGATCTTCTGTCAGTTGGGGACGTTCTTGTCTTCGGTGCGGCGTGAAATAGGTTGCAGTGTCGTTGGCAGTCCTGCCATGTTTGCGCCGCGCCTGGTTAAATTTGAATTCAGGACGTGTTCATGTCCATTCAAGGTGCCGAACCTACACTCGTTCGTACAACTGGTTCCATACCGCCCACCGGGCAAGAGAGGAGACACATGAAGACTTTGACCAAGATTGCATTCGTTACGACGCTCAGCGTGCTGTCGTCGGTATCGGTACTTTGTGCTGCGCAGGCGGCGCCAAACGCCGCGCCGGAAAAGGCAAAAAACTGGACGCCGCCAAACGAGAAAATCTTCGCGCAAGTGCTGTCCGAGCAGATCATGGCGAGCCATCCCGAACTGCTCAGCATCACGTTCCACGGGATTCCGCCCGGTGCGGCCAACGGTACGTACACCATGTTCGCCGGTTCCTATCTGGATCGTATCGGCAACCCGGACGATCCGGACGACATCGACATCATGACAAAAGGCATCACCATCGTGGACCCGCGCTGGCACCGGACCAACGACACGGTCAAGAAGTTCGTCATGATGATGCCGCTACGCGATGCGTCCGGTGAAAACATCGGCCTTCTCGTTGCTGCTTACAAGAACGACGGCAAATACGCCAAAGGGGAGAAAGACTTCTTCCTCGCCGGCACTGCCTTGCGCGACAGCGTGCAGAAGCAGATTCCGAGTTTCAAGGCATTGTTCAATCCGGCCCACTAGACACGTTGAGTGGACCCGAGCGCGAGGCGGCTCTTGCCCTGCGCCGTCTGACCATCGATTGTTCTTCAGGATACAGAAAATGCGTGTGCGAAATTCCCTGCTGTCCCTTGCTGCGCTCGCCTGTGCGGCACTTTGCGCGGGCTTGCCTGGCGAAGCGGCGGCAGCCGAGCCGGCTGCCTCTGCCAATGCCGCGGTGGTGCTTCATCTGGGCGGTCGTACCGAACTGCCGAGCTATGACGGAGACTTTGATCATTTCGCCGCCGACGTCAAAGGGAACCGGTTGTTTCTCGCCGGCGAAGACCAGGGCACGCTGGAGGTCTTCGATCTCCAGTCAGGCGCGCATCTGAAAACGGTCAAAGGCTTCGAGCAGCCGCACGGCATTCTCTACCTGCCTGACGTGAATCGCCTGATCGTGACGGACAGCGGTGCCGGTATGACCAAGGTGGTCGATGCCGCCAGCTACCGCGTCATTGGGTCTATCCGGCTCACCGTCGGCGCGGATTCCATGTACTACGATCCATCGCGCCAGCATCTGTACGTCGTCACCGGCGGCAAGAATGCGGATCCGAAGATGTCCAGGACCATCGTCGCGGAGGTTGACCCGAGAACCGGCAAGCGCATTGGCGAGATGACCTTCGACACCGACTTCACTGAGTCGATGGTGGCGGAGCAGAAGGGCCACCGGCTGTTCATCAACCTGACCGGCAAGAGCGCAATGGCGGTAGTCGACAAGGCCAGCCGCCGGGTCATCGACACCTGGCCGATCAAGGGAGCGGAGCTGAACGCGGCGATGGCGTTCGACGAAACCCATCAACGGTTGTTCGTCGGTACGCGCAAGCCGTTCAAGCTGCTGGTGCTCGATGCCCGCAGCGGGGCCACGCTGGCAAGTTTCGACGCTCCTGAGCGGACCAATCAGGTGATTTTCGACAAGACCAACCAACGCATCTACATGGCTGGTGACGACTATCTCGGTGTGATCCAGCAGAAAGACGCGACGCATTACGAGGAACTCGCTCACGTACCGACGGCCAAGGGCGCCAAGACGGCCATTCTGGTGCCTGAGTTGCACCGGCTGTACGTCGCGGTGTCGCCAGGAGAAAGTAAGGCAGGCGGTGCGTTGCTGCGTTTTGACGTGCTGCCGGACGGCGCGGTTCATTCGCTGGCAGGAAACTGAAGCCGGAGGGCCGCGCGGCCCTTTATGTCATGGCGCTGTGGCCCGGGAGGCGCGCGGGTGCTTTGCGGACGCCAGAATTCCCCCGTAGGAGGCGATATGCAGGTCACAGGTATGTTGTACGGTGCGCGGCTGCTGCAATTCGGAGGTTTTCCGGCCGCGGAGGTACTAGGCCCGGACGCGAGTGAGGAGCAAATCAAGGCATTGCTCGACCGCTACGGGTCGGTGTTCGTGAAACCGGTGTTCAAAGGCGGCGTCGGGAAGAAGGGCAAGGCGGGCCTGGTTGGACGTGCAAGTGATCTCAAGAGTGCGCTGCGGGAAAAGGAGCGTCTTTATTTCGTCGAGCATCGGCACGGCAATCAGGTCGCCAAGTCCAATGGCGTCACGTTCGAAGGGGCGGTCCCTGTCGAGCATGAGGTTTACTTCTCGATCACCGACTCGACGCGTTTCCGTGCGCCGACGATGACGCTCACACATCATGGCGGTGTGGACATCGAGGAACTCGACCGGAGTCTGGTCGCGCAGATACCGTTCGATCCGCTCACCGGACTGAAGGCATTTGTCGTCGCCAATGCGTTGTCCGCGCTGAAGGCACCGAAGGAAATCATCTCGCCGCTGGTTCAGCACTTGCCCAAGCTATGGGAGCTGTATCACAACTTCGGCATGACGACGCTCGAATTGAACCCGATTCGAATGCGTGCGGAGCGCAACGGCCGGCTCGTACCGGTGGCGTGCGACTTCAAGGGCGGGTTCGATCGGGATGACACCCGCTGGCAGCGCCTGAACCTGCCGCCCCATCTTTTCTCGATGGACTACTCGGACTTCGAGCAGGAGATCAATCAGCTTCGTACCTACCAGGGGCAGAGCGATGTATACGTGATCAACGATCGCGGAACGATCCTTGCCCCGACGTTCGGCGGCGGCGCCAATTCGCTCGTATCGGAGATGCTGGGCGACGACGCCATTATTTCCTCGGACTTCGGCGGAAACCCGCCTTACGAGAAGATGAAGCAAGTAGCACGTATCTGTTTCAAGCACTGGCTCAAGCAGACGAACGTCCTCTTCATTATTGGCGGCAAGTCGAACAACACGGACATCTTCGAAACCTTCCGCGCGATGGCTGATGCGCTTCGCGAATATTTCAGCGAGCACGGACCGACGCCGCTGCACGTGGTGATTGGCCGAGGCGGTCCGAACCTCGTGCGCGGCATGGGTGCAATGCGGGATACCTGTGATGCGCTCGGCTTGCCATACAGCATGTTCGGCTTCGACTCGGATATCAGCGAGGTCATTTACTACGCGAAGGCATGTGACGAGTGGATGAAGTCCGGTGGTCGCGACCGAGTGGCAACCATGATGACGGCCACTCAGCCCACGTCGTCCGCTGCATGACCAGCAAGAACGGAGACCACCGTGTACAAGCAAGGTGTAGGTGATTTCAAGTACTACGTCGGTATCGGTTCGCTCGCGCAGGCCGCGACTCGCGACGACCGTGTTTGCGTGTTAAACATTCTCGGCAGCGAGTCGCGGCAGGTGACGCCGGCCGGCCATATTTATTCCGGCGGCAATGTCGTGTTCGGGACGTCGCCAGGACGACGGGGACAGGTTCTCGAGACTTCGATCGGCAACATTCCCGTCTACAACAACGTGGTGGAAGGTCTGGAGGACGGACACGCGTTCAATTGTGGCGTGATCTACCTGCCACCGTCTGCGGCGCGTGACGGCGTCGCGGAATTGATTCGCGTGAACCGCAGCCTGAAGAAGATCTTCATCGTGACTGAGAAGATGTCAGTGCACGATTCGCGCGAGATTCGCGCGATGGGCCAGCAAAATGGCATCGATATATTCGGCGGCAACAGTCTGGGCGTTGCCGACGCGTGGAACCGGGTGCGGATCGGCGGCGCGTTGGGCGGCGATAGCCCTGATGAATCGCTGAGGAAAGGGTCGATTGCTATCCTCTCGAACTCCGGTGGTTTCACGACAACGATCGCGAGCTATCTGCGGATGGCCGGCTGGGGTACGACGACCCTGATCTCGAGCGGCAAGGATGTGTACATTCATTTCGCCGCGCCCGAATTCGCGTTTGCCCTTGCCAACGACGCGCGCAGCAAGGCTGCGGTGCTGTACGCCGAGCCGGGAGGCTATTACGAACTCGACGCACATTTCACCAAGCCGGTGGTGGCATGCGTGGTCGGCAGGTGGAAACGCAAGCTGACGCGTGCTGTAGGCCATGCGGGCGCACTGGCGGGTGGAGACGATGACGCGCAAGCCAAGGAGCGCTGGTTCATGGAGAAGTTCGGTGTCGACGGCGTGTTTACGCCCGAGTCGCCGGTAGTCTCTGCGAGGGGCGCACTGGTTACCAATATTGCGCACATTCCGGCGGCGCTTACCGCCGTCATGCGGGAGAACGGCGCGCTTCCGGATTTCGCGCCGGAAGGCAGTCTCGCGCTGAAGCCGTGGTTCAAGTCATGCAACGGGCTATTGCTGCCGCCCGAACTTGATATTCCAACGGCTGACGCGATGCCGCCGTACGACGAACAGATCGCTGCGCTGAACCGGCAAGTTGGCGCGGTACCGCCTCGTCAAAACATGAAGGATGCGTCTGGCGCCTCGCGGATGGACCCGAAGACTCAGGTGTCCAGCCTGCACGGCGTGTCGATGCTCCAGGCCGCCCAGCGATCGCTTGAGGCGAATGTGTGTCTCGCGCTGCTGCACGATCCAGGGGATGAGAACGACGCGAAGCTGGTCAATGTCGCGATCGGCGCCGAAATCAACCTGAATGGCAATCCGGCACTCGCAGCGGCACAGGCGGCGCGCGAGGCCGGCAATGCGCCGAACAGTGTGCTCGCCGCCGCCCTGAGCATTGTCGGTCCGCGCCGCGCGGCGGGCGCGCGGCAGGCAGTGCGCGCGCTCATCGATCTCGGGACGAGCGCAGGTCTGCACGATGCGCTCGACGAGACTTTCGACGTGACCACGATGCCAACGGATGCGGCGACGCGCGAAATACTGATTGGTGGCGAGCGGGATGCAACCGCGCAGCTTGTCCTGGCCGGTCTGAAGGAGCGTGGCGTGCAATCGGTGTTCGTCCGTTATCTCGAGTCGCTCGGCGAGCACCCGCGTGCAGACGCCGTGCTTGCAGCGATAACGACGACGCTTGCATGGAACCCATTGATGCGCAAACGGGTGTCCCGGCTGACGGCGGAAAGCCTGCCGTGGTGGATGCGCCTGTTCGGCACGCTGATCGGCGCATCGATCGACGAGGCACAGCATCGACCAGAATCCGTATGCGGAATTCCGAACGCCGAGATCGTCGGTCGTCGCTCCCTGACGGAGATGGCTTGCATTGCCCTGATCGGCGTGGAGCCGACCCCCGCGGATCTGTTTGCGTTCGAAACCCTGGTCGGGCTTCTGCTGACTAACGGTCCCGGCGCCATTTCGGCGCAGGGGGCGAAAGGAGCGACATCCGCTGACGGTCCGGAAAACCCGGATCGTGTCCAGCTGAATAAGGCGATGGTGGGTTTTCTCACTCACTCGGGTTTCGCGCACGGAGGCAATGGTTTCGAAGGTGTTGCCTTCCTGCTCGAGCGTTTCAGGGGTGTCGGGCTGGCCGATCCCGGGAACCCGGCGCATGGACTTGACCTGAAAGCGATGGCGACGGACTTTGCCCGCGTATACGGTATCGAGCGTGCGCGGCGCAAGGAGGCCGGCGCGCACGCGGTTGGGGCGTTGCCGTGCATCAACCATCCGGTATTCAAGGGTAAGCCGGTCAACGTCGACCCACGCGAGGCGTTCGTGCTCAAGCTTTACGACGGCCGGGGCGAGTACAACATCTTTCACGACTACTACCGCACGCTGGTGCAGGCCTTGTACGACGAAAACGTGACGCGCAATGTGTTCGCGGTCAACATCGACGCTGTCATAGCGTCACTACTGCTGAAGATGTTGTGGAGCCGGCACCAGGCCGGCGACGTCTCTGAGCAGGAACTCGAGACGGCGGCCTTCGCCGTCTTCCTGTACGGCCGGATGATCGGCTGTGCCGCGGAGATCGACGATCACCTCAATCGCGGCCGTGACCTTGACACGCGAACATCACAAGCGATGGTGCGGTACGTCGCGTAGTGGGTAGCAGGATGGGCACGCATGCGTGGGGACGCTAAGCGCCGCTAAGAGCCGCTAAGAGCCGCGTCAGCGACACAGCACCGAGGGTTACCCCTGATTCGAAAATTCAGGTTGCGTTCAGGTGGCGCTGCTAAATATTCATTCGTACAGGAGCGGAAAGCACCGCCGAATCAGTGCATTGCTTGTGATGGTAGCGAGTTTGCGCTAGCCTGAGATCATCGGAGACGCTGCCTCGATATATGAAAATTCTGATCGTTGAAGACCAACGCAAGCTTGGTCTGTTTCTTAAGCAAGCGTTGATCGAGCGTGCTTATACCGCTACTTGGGTAGGAAGTTGCGCTGAGGCGCGCGACGCGCTCTGTGAGACCAATTACGACGTCATCGTGCTGGATCTTGGCTTGCCTGACGGCGATGGTCTCGCCCTGCTGCGCGAATGGCGCAGCGCAGGATTTAACGAGCCCGTGCTGATTCTCAGTGCACGCGACGCGGTGGAGGATCGCATCAGCGGTCTCGACGTGGGCGCCGACGATTACCTGGCCAAGCCGTTCAGCGTAGAAGAACTGCTGGCACGTTTGCGATCCCTGTTGCGGCGACAGTCCGCCGTGAAGGAGACGGTGCTGCAGCACCAGGGCGTCAAGCTCGATCTCCTGAGCCGTACGGTGCATCTGAACGGGCAGCCGGTCGACGTGACCAGCCGCGAATTCGCCTTGCTCGAAATATTTCTGCAGAACCCCGGTCGAATTCTGCCCCGTACTCTGATTTCCGAGAAGATCTGGGAATCTCACTATGACGTCGACACCAATCTCCTCGATGTTTACATGAGTCGGCTGCGCGCCAAGTTCGAGGTCCCGCTCGGCAAGGCGCTCTTCAAGACCGTTCGTGGCGTAGGCTATCAGCTCATATGAAATCGATCGGGGCTCGCCTCGCGATCTGCTACGTACTTGCCTCAACGGTGACGTTCGCCTCGCTGTTTCTGGCCGGACGCTACTTCATGGAGCGGCATGCGATTCATGCGCTGGACCTGCTCAACGAATCCGAGTTCGAACAACTGAAGGCGGGTGTCGGCCCTGCCGGCAAGGCGTTGTCGCAGGACGTGCTGCGAAATCGCGTGCACGCCATGATGAGCGATGACCTCGAACTCTTCTATGTCGAGGTCGATGCACCGAACGGCGATGTCGTGTTTCGCTCGCAGGGCCTGCGTGGCCATCAGATCCCCGTGTTGCCGAAGGCCCACGTCTTCAATGCGTTTGTCGATGGGTTGGGCGAATTGCGGGCGGGTCTGTTTCCGTTGGGACCGTACAAGGTCCTTATCGCCACCTCGAAGAACCACGTAAAGGTGGTGATGGAGGGTTACGAACGGACCTTCTACGGGTTGTTGCTGGTCATGATCGTAGTCAGCAGCGTCATTGGCTACGGCTTCAGCCGGATGGCGCTGCGCCCGCTCAGGTTGATCCAGGACACTGCCGACCGAATTCGCTCGGATAATCTTAGCGAACGGATTCCAGTCGCGGCGGCGAAGGACGAAATTTCCGACCTGGCGCGCCTGCTCAACCAGATGTTCGATCGTCTCGAGATTTCGTTCGACCAGATTCGCCGATTCACTGCGGAGGCGTCCCATGAACTCAAGACCCCGTTGACGTTGGTGCGGCTGCAGGCGGAGAAACTGGTGATGGAGGGGCAGTTGCTGCCGGTGCAGGAACAGGCTGTGCAGATCCAGATCAAGGAACTCGCGCAGCTCAATCGCATCATCGAGGATTTGTTGTTTCTGTCGCGCGCCGATGCACGTGCCATTACACTCGATCTCAGACTGCAGGACCCCGAGCCATTTCTGCAGTGCTTCGCACAGGACGCCCATGTGTTGGCGGAGCATCAGCAACTGCGATTTTTCCTGACCCACCACGGTTGCGGACAGGTGGCCATTGAACCGAAATGGTTGCGGCAGGTGCTGCTCAATCTGCTGAGCAATGCGCTCTCGGCATCGCCGGCGGGCGGTCGGATCACGTTGCGCTCCACGCTCATGGATGGCACGTGGCAAGTGAGTATCGAGGATGAGGGTCCGGGCGTGCCTGAGGAGCAGCGTGGACGCATCTTCGAGCGCTTCGTGCGTATCAACCGCCCCGGTGAGGACAAGGGCACCGGACTTGGCTTGGCCATCTGCCGCAGCCTTGTTGAACTGCACGGTGGTCGCATCTTCGCCGAGTCCGCGCATGGCGGCTGCGGCTTGCGAATGGTGTTCGAGATTCCTGCTGAGACGTCGACCGACGGTGCAGTCGCCACATCGCAAGATATTCCATTGCGCGAAGCAGACGCGACCTGACTCGTGTGGGTCGCTGCGCGTGTCGGCGCCGGGATGTTACCGGGGGGGCGCGATCTTGTGTTTGCGTCGGCGATCTCAGAGATCGCGCTGATAGCCGAGGTAGTACGAGAACTGATTGGTTTGTTTGACATTGGTGAGACCGCGGCCCACCGAGAACAGCAGTCGATCGCGGTCTGTGAGGTTGTATTGTCCACCAAGGTTGAAAGCCAGTGACGATGGATCGGCGGCGGTGGCAGCGCTGGTATAGAACACTTCCCCGCCGAGTTCGAGCTGCTCGTTAATCTTGCGCACGGCCGCCCAACCTGCAATCCAATAACCCTTCTCGTTCCCATGACGATTGACGACATAACCTCCGCCGCCGAAGGTTGTCCAGTCACCGATCGTTTTCTGCACCCACAACGGCAGCAACACATGGCTGTGACCGTCGCCAAGGCCGAGGTGATCGTTGCCTGTGGGAAGAGTCACGCTAGGGCTGAATGCCACTTGAGGGCGGATACCCTTGTCGTCTTCTGTAATGAAGCGGTACTTGACGCCGAGTTCCATGTCGCTGAACCCGTAGTGGAGTTTCTCGCCGCTCAGATGCATGAATGACATGCCGAGATTCGCGCTGACCTCGAGGTTCTCGGTCGCGCCGTAGTTGATCTCGACAGCGGGCAGCGCACCGCTGTGTTCATCTTGTCTGACGGTGCCGGTGGCACCCGCGTTGATCTCGAAATGCCCCTTTTCAACGGGTTCTGCATCGTCCGTCACGAAGGGCAGGGTGGCTAGGGCGCTGTGGCACGCCAGCAATGTACCGGCGGAGAGTATCGTTGCTACGATCCGCGGGCCGGTACGGGCGAGACGAGCCGTAGGGGTTCGGCGGGGAAAGCTGGACATAGTATTCGGTATCCTAAGGTGTTTTTTGTTTGGCACCTCAAGTGGGGGGCTTGAAGGTGCATGGGTAGGGGCGTGCGGTCGGCGCACCAGGGGGAAAACGGCGGCCGCACGCAACGGCCACCATCGGGTTAATGGCCGATTTCGGTAAACTGCGGCGGACGCCATTTGAGAAGCTTGTTCTCAAGCTGGGTGAGCAGGAACTCCGCACCCAGCGCCACGACCGCCAGGACGATCATCGCGGCGAAAACCCCGGCTGCGTTGAAGGCACCCTGAGCCGTCGAGATCAGCAGACCGATGCCTTGCCGGGAGCCAAGGAATTCACCCACCACGGCCCCAACGAGCGCGAAACCGAAGCTGACGTGCAGGCTCGCCAGAATCCAGCTCATGGCCGCGGGCAGCACCACTGTCAGGGTGACCTGACGCTTCGACGCACCGAGGATGTGGGCGTTGGCGATGAGATTCCGGTCCGCTTCGCGCACGCCCTGGAAGGCGTTGGCGAATACCACGAAGAACACCATCACGACTGCCAGCGCAACCTTCGACGCCATGCCCAGTCCCAGCGCGATGATGAACACCGATCCAAGCACGACGCGCGGAATCGAATTGGCGATCTTGATGTAGAGACTGAATACGTCGGCAAGCAGCTTGTTGCGGCCAAGCGCAATGCCCGCGATGACGCCGCCCACGCCACCGATCAGGAAGCCGAGTCCGGTTTCCTCCAGCGTCACTAGCACCTGCACCCAAAGCGGGCCCTGCGAGGTGCCCTCGGTCAGCCATGTCCAGATCTGGCTGACGATCATCGACGGCATGGAGAAAAAGAATGGATCGATCCATCCCGTTTGTCCCGCCAGTTCCCAGCCGCCGAGGGTCACCACCAGCACCGCGATGCGAAGTATGTGAACCAGCGTTTGGCGACGGCGCATTTTCCCTTGCGCTTCGAGTTCCACCTGGCGCAGTTCGATCTCCTGCGTCGGCAATCCAGTCATTCGGGTATTCATGGTGTTCCTCGCAATGCCTGCGGGCAGTCAGATATGGACTTCATCGCGCAGATCGTTCCAGATCTGGCGGGAGAGTTCGATAAAACGTGGCGAATAGCGCGCCTCCGAGACCTCGCGGGGGCGCGGCAAGCCGATTTCGTAGGAGGCTTTGACGGTGGCCGGCCCGGACGTCAGCACGAAGACTTTGTCGGCGAGTGCAATCGCTTCTTCGATATCGTGTGTGACGAAAACCACTGAAGCACCGTTGACGCTCCATAGATGCAGCAGTTCGTCCTGCATCAGTGCGCGCGTCTGCACGTCGAGCGCCGAGAATGGCTCATCCATCAAGAGGATTTCGGGCTCGTTGATGAAGGTCTGCGCAAGAGCCACGCGTTTGCGCATGCCGCCCGACAACTGGTGCGGATAGTGCCGTTCGAAGCGCGACAGGCCGACCCGGCGAATCCAGTCCATGGCTTTGTCGTGAGCTTCATCCTTGCGCATGCCGCGATAGATCGGCCCGGCGGCGACGTTATCGAGCACGCTCTTCCAGGGGAAAACCGCATCGCTCTGAAACACGAAGCCGATGCGGCGGTCGATGCCCGTCACCGGTTGGCCCCAGATCCGGACCGTGCCGGCGCTCGGCCGGGCGAGGCCGGTGATCAGGCTGAGCGTGGTGGACTTGCCGCAGCCAGTGGGGCCCACCACGGCGCAGAACTGACCTTTCTCCACGCTCATGCTGAAGTTCTGCAGCGCCATGATGGCCTTGCCCTCCGGGCTGACGAACCTGCGACTGACGCGCTCGAGTTCGATTGCGGGCGTGGTGCCGCCGATGTTTGCGGCCGCAGGCCTGCCGGTTGCCAGTTGGACTGTCATAGGTAACTCACCTTAAGTGCCAGATTCTCGTTGTGGAATGGGCGCGCCGCGTCGTGGCGGCGTTCGCGCGTTGGAGCAGGGCGATGAGCGCGACCCCTCATCGAAACAGGGATCGACCTCGCGGCCGCGGCACGCCGCAGTCGCGATGCGAACAGATCGCCACGGCCCGTGAACCCGGCATCAGTTCGCGGGCACCGCCGAGACGAACTCCGTGGTGTAGGTTTTCGACAGGTCGATGTTGCGGCCCTTCAGACCCTTGTCGAACGCCGACAAGACCTTGAGCACGGTCTGCGGACCCGACTCCGGCATACGGCCGTCCGGAATGAACGAGACCTTGCCGACGGCCAACGCCTTGACGTAACTGTCCCGGTCGCCGGCGTAGTAGTCGGCCGGCATTTTCGCGGTGAGTTCTTCGGCGCTATGGGTCGAGATATAACGGAGCGTCTTGACGAATGCGTTGGCGAGCTTCTGCGCTGTGGCCTTGTGGGCGTTGACCCAGGTTGTCTGCATATAGAGGGAGGCGGCCGGGTACAAGCCGCCCAGCCACTTCTGGGTGCTTTCGGGGGAGCGCAGGTCGACCAGCACCTTGGCGTCGCCGGTCTTGAGCAGGCGCGAGATGGTCGGCTCGGTGGTCATGCCGCCGTCGATCTTGCCCTGCTTGAGGGCCGCGATGAAGGTATTGCCGGCGCCGACCGGCAGCGACGTCACTTCGCTGATCGGTACGCCATGCGATACCGCCAGATATTGCGTCAGGAAATTGGTCGAGGAGCCGAGCCCGGTGACGCCCAGCGTTTTGCCGCGCAGATCGGCCGGCGACTTGACCGTATTGGCGAGTTTCGATGAGATCAGTTCGACCTCACCGGGCGTATGGCTGAATTGCACGACAGATTCGATGACCTTGCCTTTCGATTGCAGATCAATGGTGTGATCGTAAAAGCCCACCACGCCTTGTACCTGCCCGGCGATCAGTTCGTTCTCTGCGTCGACGCCGGCCGGTTCGTTGAGCAGTTCGACGTCGAGACCTTGCTCCTTGAAGTAGCCGAGTTGTTCCGCCAGCTTGGCCGGCAGGTAAATCTGCTTTTCCATGCCGCCGACCATCAACGTTATCTTTTCGTTGGCTGCAAGGGCGGAATGGGAAAGGGTGCCCATCACCAGGGCGCCAAGCGCAATGCGCAAAGCCGTGTGTTTCATGGTGCGATCTCCTGAATGTCAGTGTTATGGCGTCGCGCGAGTCGCGCTCAGTGTTCCTGGACGAATACGCGTTGCAAGTCTTTGCGGGTAGCGTATTGAACAAGCTCATTTATAGAGATCCAGCCTAAAATCAGGCTGAATCGAAAATGAAAGTCTGTTCAGGGACGCCCATCATGCATGGCGCAAGAGGGGCGGGAAGGCGGGGCGACGGCACAGCGGCGCAGGCCCGCGCAACACCGGCGGCATAGGTGTCACGGGTGCCGAACCGGCATGGAAGTGCAAACAATAAAAACGGAGAAGGAGAGCCGCGCGAGGCGGCAATGACGTAGCGCTTACTTGAGTTTGGCCAGTTCCTGCCGCGCCTCGGTTGCGTTCAGCGGGAAATAGGCGGAATAGCGCACGGGCTCCTGGCCCGCGCGACTCAAAATATAGCGCAGGAAGGCTTTTACCGGTTCGGACAGCGGCCGGTTCAGACGGATATACATGTAGCGTGTGAGCGGGTAGCGGCCGCTGGAAGCATTCTCGGCGTCGAGCGCGTAGAACGGGCCACCCGCCTTGCCTGCCACCGCCAGCGCCTTGAGGCCGGCACCTCCTTCCTCCAGGCCGCCGAAGCCAATTGCGCCCGGGTCGTGCGCAATCGCCTCGGCGGTCTGGGCGATGGAACCTTCATGCACGGCGCGATTCCACCGACCGCCCTTGAGCACCATGACTTGCATCGACATCGCGTTGGGCGCGACATGGGGCGGCATGTAGATCGTAATGGGTCGATCCGCCCACGCGCCGGTCAAGCCAAGTTGCCCCCAGCGCGTAATAGTCGGGTGTTCCCCGAGGATCTCCGCCAGTTGCGCCACCGTGATCTGCGTCAGCGGGTTGTTCTCAGGCACGAATATAGCCTGTGCCGTGGTGCGTTGCGGGGTATTGAAGCCGCCGCGCGCGACGCGGATCTCGACGGGGAACTTCTGATGATGCGTGGCATCGTAGGCGCGACTTTCTTCTGGCCAGAGTTCACGACCCATCGGCGCCATGTCGGTGTCGTTGACAAGCAAAGCGAGCAAACCGTTCAGGGTGCCCAGATGCTCCCAGCGTTCACCTTTTTGTACGCCCGGCTGGACACGATGAAAATCCTGAATCCAGGTATCCATCAGCGATTTCATGCCGTCGCTACCGATACTGTCGATCTTGCCGTGCAGGTTTGCGACTGTCTTGTAGACCTGCAATGCAGGATCGAGCGGCGGGAGAAAGGTTTGTAGCCTGGCGTTTTCCTTCGCGGCTTCGTTGGCGCTGAGCGGCTGGAAGGATGCGTGGTTCGCCACGATTTCCTGCCCGTCGCGGCTCAGCATGAACGCTAGAAACTCTTTAACTTTCTGCGGCAGCGGTGCGCCGGGGCGTTGATTCACTGCGATGTACGCCGGACGTCCATCCACACTTGCGACGCGTACGAGCAACGGCGATTTCATCATGTCACCGGCGAACTGGTGGGCATAGGGCTGCAACTCGGTCGGCCATGGCTCGCGCGTGAGCGGCGCGATGTCGGCATTGCCGAACATCAAAGCGCCGAATGCCGTTACGTCGCTCTCATGTTGCCAGTTTGGTCCACGGCGAACGCCGGGCTGGCGTTGTTCAAATGCTGCGAGCCATTCGTTCATCAACGGCTTCATCGCATCGTCGCCGACACTGCTGATGGTCCCGGCGACGCGCTGTTCCGGCTGGTAGACCGGCAACCCCGCGTCGACGGTCTGCGTGGCATGGACGTTGGCGACAGACAGGAGCAGGCTCACCATGCAAGCGACTAGGGTGAGACTACGTGGCATCCTCTTGGCACCGGTCACCGCGCAACGGCCAGCATGCGTGTCGGGGATGGTGCCTGTGGTGCTCAGGCGCAAGCAAGGCGCCGTTTGGATACGCAGGCTTTGCACTTTGTTCGTGTCTCCATTGGTTCTTCTCCACTTCAATCGGCAATTTCGCCCAGCCGCTTTCCCTTGCTTTGCATCATAGGCCGGACGAACGCGAGGATTCGATTTGAACGATGGGGCGTGGTGCTGAACGCAACCTGAACCGATCATGAAAATCCGTTCATGATCGGTCGCAACTGTTCTCATGCACGTTTGAATCGCTTTCCTCGATAACGAATTTTCGCTACTCCCTCAGATCGGATAGACCTCGGCATTGTCCGGCTTGCGGCACTCGCCGAGGCCGAGAAGTCGTTACCGTACAGTTCCTGATCGCCTTCCGCGGTGTTCACCCATGTTTTCGTAGTGGCTGAGTGGGCTGCGCTCCTGATCGGCGCTGCCTTTGATGCAGATCATGGGGTTACTCGTCGCGCCCTCTATATTTTGTTCCATGGGGACTCAGGCGATCGCAGGTTGAAGATGCCGCATCCACGGGTAAGAGGGGGTGATATGCAAACGCTGGCTCCGCAAAGCGCCGTAAAGGTAATCCTTAGGGAACACCAGCAGCTATCGATGGTCATCACGGGCATGCAACGCTTTGTCAAGCTGCTCGGTGCCGGCGTAGATGCACCTGGGCCGGTGATGCTTCGGTCCATGCTGTTTTACATTAGCGAATATCCCGAGCAGCTACATCATCCCAAGGAAGAGCGCTATCTGTTCGCGCGCCTGCGGCACCGTGCCAACGACCTCGACAAAACCATCGACGAGTTGGAGAAACAGCACGCTGAAGGCAAAGCGCGAGTGCAAAGCATCGAACATGCGTTGACCCGATACGAACTGGCGGGCGAGTCCGCTCTCGCGGTGTTGCGCGAGATGGTCGATGAATACGCCGTGTTTTCCGCAAATCACAAGCGTCTGGAAGAAGAGGTGATTCTGCCTGCCGCGCGTCAATGGCTGACGGAGGTGGACTGGAACGAACTGAATGAGGCGTTTGGAGCAAACCGCGATCCGTTCGCCGGGGTCAAGGCCGAGGCAGATCTCGGCCGCCTCTTTGCAATGATCGTCAGGGCCACCCTGCAACCTTAATTGTCCGCGCCGACTGAATTTTGACCTGGCGGAGGGTAAAAATTTGGCGAACGTCAACAAGCATGGATGTCCGCAGGACGCTGGTTGCAGCCGTTGACCTCGCGCTAGCCGCACGGGCCGTTGAGGGGGGTGTGTCGCAGGAACAAGTGGGCGGTAGAATTCCGGCGATACAAGGTCGGCCATGAGTGATCCGATGAAGACGCCAAACCCGGCGCCAGCCAAGGTACTGAAACGCTTGCACTAGCCTGTGAAGATCTCAATGATCTGCTCATTTGGGCACATTGGTGCCGTCGGCCCGTGAGGGTCCACTTCCTTCTGCTTTTCGCATCCGGTAGGTGGGGGCGTTCAATCGATTTGTCGCCGCGCAATAAAGCGAGAAGGGTGATACCTCCTTCACCTTCATCAAGACTCATTCTTTGAAGGAGCACGATTGACCGCCTGCGGTCGGCACAAGTCCTGCGGTCGGCACAAGTCAGTTGTCCGTTGCGAGGCGCCGCGAGTATTCGCCACTACCTGCCGAACGTGCGCCAGGCAGTGTAGAGCACAATGTTGGACGGCTACCGGACTCGCAGGTTCGCCGGGGACCAACGGTCGTCGCATGCAGCTATTGCGGCCATCGAGGCGGGTTTTTTGTGCGTCGCCATGCGTATCGTTTGGGCTTGATCAGGTCATTCAAGCGCGATTTCGCCTTTGAAGTCGACGCTCAGGCCAAGCCCCGCAATGTGCAGTGTCACCTGCGCCGGAAACGATTCTGTTCCGGAGATGGTGCCGTCAGCGATGGCCTTGGCAACCGCGCGTTCGATTTCTCGCTGAGAATTGATGCCGACCATTTTGAGGAACTTACGCACGCTCAGGTTAAATGCTTCGTCGTTCATTGGGTACCTCCGGGTTTGAGATCAGCGTGGAACGCCAGTCGCGCTTTCAGATTAGACGCCCATGTTGTGGACCCGACAAGTGGCGGCGTCGCTGGTGTTGCGTGTCCGGTAGTAGGGTTGCCGTCAAATCCCGCTTGGCGGCATAGCGAGAAGTCGTAGATTTCCTGGGACGCTGCCCTGCATGGACGGCGGTCGCAGTGACGTGGTCGATTCGGCGGGCAACGATGGCGTTTCGGTCATGCCGTCGTCCGTTGCGCACCGCGCGCAATCAGGCTGCGCGAGCGACGGCATAGGCCGCCGCTTGCACGCGCGAGCTGAGCTTTAACTTCCGCAGGATGTGCTGCACATGGATTTTTACCGTCGCTTCGGCAATGTTCAGCGCTCGTGCTATTTCCTTGTTGGTTCTGCCCTGCGTGATATGTCCCAGAATCTCGTCCTCGCGGGCAGACAAGGTATGAATCGGATCCTGATCGGGGGATGCTTCGTCCACTTTTGACCCGCTTTGCAGTGACTGAAACGCGGTCACCAGCTTGCCGGTCATTTCAGGGCTGATCGCCGATTCGCCCGCCATTGTTCTCACGATTGCGGCGGCCATCCCGTCGCTGTCGACCGTCTTGAGCAGATAGCCGCGTGCGCCGCCGCGGAGCGCCGCAGCCAGATCGTTCTCGTCCTCACTGATAGTGAGCATCAACACCTGAGCCTGCGGCGCCGCTTCCCTTAGCCCGGCGAGTGCGTCCACGCCATTCACGCCCGGCAGATGATTGTCGAGGAGAATGATATCGGGCTGCGTTTCGGCAGCGCGTCGATACGCTTCACCGGCATCACCGGCCTCGGCGACTACGACGAATCGCGGATCGACCGTCAGAAGCGCAATCACGCCACGCCGGAAAAGGGTGTGGTCGTCGACCACGAGGATGCGAATCTGTTTCTGTTCGATCATGCTGCCAGTCTCCTGCGTTCGGGTAGTGTCAGCACGATGCAGGTGCCCGAGCCAGGCACCGAGGCGATTTCGACGTCGGCCCCGATGCGCTCGGCCCTTTCGCGCATGATGCGCAAACCGACATGGGTTTCGTCCTGCGCCGTGGCGCCCGTGGCGAAGCCGCAGCCGTCGTCCCGGACTTCCACGCGCCACTGCGGCGCCTGCTGGACGTCCACCCACACTTCACTCGCGCGGGCGTGCTTGCGGACGTTCGAAAGCGCTTCCTGCACGACATGCAACACCTGCACCTGCACGTCGGCAGGCAATGGAACGCCGGTGCCTTCAATTGACAGATGGGTGATCAGGCCCGTCTGGTGCTCGAACTTCTGCAGGGTGGTTTGCAGCGCAGGAACGATGTCCTCGGCATTCGTGCGCGTACGAAAGTGCATCAGCAATTCCCGCACATCGGACAGGCTTTCGTGAATGCCGGCCTCGAGCTCACCGACCGTCCGTTCCGTCCTCAGTGCGTCGGCATCTTTGAGTGCGCTGCGCAGCAGGCCAGTCTGGATTTTCATGAACGCGAGGCTTTGCGCAATGGAGTCATGCATTTCCCGCGCGAGCAGGCTCCGCTCGGCAGCGACGGCGGCTTCACGTTCGAGCGCGCCGGCCCTGAGCCCTTCGATCGCGACAGCCAGGTGGCTGGCCATCGTCTCCAGCAAAGTGCGGTCTTCCCCGCTCAGGGCGGTGGGGGTGCGGTAGAACAGATCCATCTCGCCGATCATCCGGTCCTGAAGTTGCACGGGAACGCTGATGACGGTTGCGAAGCCCGCTTGCCCGCAGCCGCGCAGCAGTCCCTCACCGTCGAGCCGGATCGGGATCACGCGTGTGTCGGCCTGGGCCATCGACTGGCCGCAATGGCAATTACCCGTCGGAATACACTGTTCGCGGTCGATTACGTTGCGAGGCAGGCCGTCCGACGCCACCAGCAGGTACCGCAGGTTCGCTTCGTCGGACCAGCGAACGGCCGATGCGTCCGCCTTCGCGACGCGTCTCACCTGCTTCGCAAAACCATCGGCCAGTTCGTCCAGCGTCGAGGCGTGAGCCGCAAACGCGCTCGCTTCGTACAGCGCTGTCAATCGGCCATGCTGTGCGGCGAGCCGCAAGGTCTTTTCCTCCACCTTGACTTCGAGATTCTGGTAAAGCTCCTGCAACGTTTCCGTCATGCGGTTGAAGCCTTCCGAGAGGGCGCCGAACTCGTCGCTCGATTCGACCGCGACCCGCGCCGACAGGTCCCCTTCGCGCACGCGAGCGAGGCCGGATCTAAGCCGCTCCAGGGGATTGAAGACGAACAGATACGCCGAATAGAGCAACGTTACCGCACTGGCGATGGTCAGGCCGACCATGAGAACCTGCAGCAGGTTCAGGATGGTGGTCAGATAGGAGAGGCGCACTTCGATCGCCGAAACGAGGACGTCAATGTGTTCGACGAAGGCCTGAGCCTGTTGCGCAGCCTGCGTCGGGTCCGGTGCGGGCGAGGCGGTCCACGCCGCCCGTACTGTGCGCCAGGTGCGCTGCACGTCTGCGAAGGCTGCCGTCGAGCGCGTATCGCGTGGCACAAGCAATGGCCGCGCCGGATCGCCGTCGCGCAACAGGGCGACGCTTTGCCCGAACTGGTCGATCTGGGTCTTCGCCAACACCGCGTCGCCACGCGCAAGCGTCTGCGCGAGCCGCCACGTTTGCATGCGCATGCGTCCAGCTTCGTTGACGGCCGCCGCGCCGCCTTCGAGTTGCCAGCTTGCCCAGAGCGTGTAGCCAATGGAGGCGAATGCCGCCACCAGCAGCGTGCCGCCGATGATGCCGAGCTTGGCGGCCAGTGTCTGGAATCTGCTCATTTTGGTCCCTGGATCGCTCCAGACGGTTAGAACGGACGCTTTGCCCACGATCGATGCCAGCGTACGCCCCGCCGCTGCGCCATTTCACAGCCCATCGCGTCGCGGGCGGTGTCGTCGAGTAACTGCCGCGCGGCCGGATACACCTGTGTTTCTTCGGCCGCAATGTGACCGCGGTACAGCGCCGCAAAGGTAGCCCAGCGCCCAAAAGCTTCAGTCGACATATTTACCGGCCATCGACCCGCAACCAACTGATCCAGATCAATCCGAAGCGTTTTCCACTGTTCCGACATGGTGAGATGTTCGCGCTGCAGTTTTTCGATAATTGCGGTCCGGGCTGGCAGGCCTTGCGACGTCAGGGCCGGGAACAGGTGCCTTTCTTCGTCTTCGTGATGGGCGGGACCGGCTACGTCGAAATACCGCGTGATGTCGCGCGCAGCTTGAGCCGCGTCGGCATCCGCGCCGCATTCCTCAAGGTGCCGAGCAAGCCGTTCGAGCAGAATTAACATTCGCTCGGCCTTTTCGTGGCACGCGGTGAGCATATCGAAAGGTTCGTCGAATCCTGCGCCGGGCGATGCGTGGAGAACGGGAAAGGAGGTCATGACTAGCGCCCCAGTAAGGGCGCCGCTGCAGCTGACCAGTGAGACATGGCTGAATTTCAGCGCCGGATAGAAGTCGACCAATAGCATGACGCTCCTTCTGCGACGTGGACAGCCTGACGGCTACTGGACGAGTGGCGTGGCCGCAGCATCGAGGTCCACGCCTGCAAGATCAGCCCGGCCGGCGAGCAAACTGACGTACTGGCGCAGTGCAGTGGCGAAGGCCTGCTGGCGAAGCCCCTGCGCGACCGCCTCGCTTACCGCCTCGAAGCCGGGCACGGTGCCGGCATCCCGCTCCATGACCTCGACCACGTGCAGGCCGAAGCGGCTGTGCACGAGGTGCGGCAGTACGCCGATGTCCGGTCGGCCGAACAGTTCGCGCGCGAACTCGGGTGCGCATTCATCGGTGCGTAACCATCCCAGATTGCCGCCATCGCCGCCGCTCGGACAGTTCGACAGATCCCGCGCCACACGGGCGAAGCGGCCGTCCGCTCCCGCATCTTCGCATCGCAGTTCCAGCAGGCACGTCTCCGCGCGCCTGCGCAGGGCGCCGATATCGATCCCGGGCGTGACGGCGAACAACACATGGCGTGCGCGCACCCGCTCGCCGACAGCGTAGCGGTTTCGATGCGCGGCATGGTATCTGCGGCAGGCATCTTCCGTCGGTTCGGGTAATTGCAACGCGCGCTCCAGCAATGCGTCGATCGCCTGCGAGGCGACGACGCTGATGGCGCCGTCGGTGGGTACGGGATCGTCTGCGTCGAGCAGGCCTTCCTCGATGGCCGACTGACGCAGCAGTTCAATGCACGCACGCTGGCGTAGCGCTTCGGCGGACAGCATTTCGCCGCTTTTGTGCAACGCAGTCCCATTGACGGTTGCGACGGCAGATAGATTGTCTTGCATGCTCGATTTTCCTGCGGGTCAATCCTTGCGACGCGGCTGTTGATGACCGGCCGGCACGTTCAAACGCCGCGAACGCACCAGCTGGTAAGGGCGGAACAGGTACGCGACCGAGGCGAAGCCGCTCCAGACATGAACCAGCCGGCTGAACGGGAACAGCAGGAAGACCGTCATGCCGAGGACGATATGCACCTTGAACGGCCATTCAACGGCAATAAGGCCGCTTGCGTCGGGTCGGAACGTCACGATGCGTTGCGCCCAGTCGGCGAGCCTCAGCATCGTATGCGCATCCGCCCGGTCGGCGAATGAAAAAGGCAATGTGAGCAGACCGAGGCAGAGCTGTACCCACAGAATCGCGAGGATCGCCAGGTCGGTCTGGTGACTCGTGAGACGGATGCGAGGATCGAAGATGCGCCGGTGCAGCAGCAAGGTCAGACCGGCGAAGCAGATCAGGCCGGCTGTCCCGCCCGAGATAATGGCCAGCAGTTGCTTGTGCTGCGCGCTGATGAACGGCTCGTAAATAAAATGCGGTGTCAGCAACCCCACCGTGTGCCCGAACAGCAGGAACAGGATGCCGATATGGAACAGGTTGCTGCCCCAGCGCAATTGCCCGGCGCGCAGAAGCTGCGACGAATCACTCTTCCACGTGTACTGGTCACGGTCGAAGCGCGCCAGACTGCCCATCAGGAACACTGCGAGGCAGATGTACGGATAAACGCTGAAGAGGAAGGTGTGCGCGGCGATGTTCATGTGGACGCTCCATGCGCGGATTGACCGGGTTGCGACTGGCGTGACGCTTTGACGATACGGACCGGTTGTGGTTCACCGGGACTGCGTTGCCCGTCGGATGAACAGCCACCGAAGGCAGCGGGCTCGCTCCAGGTTTCATCGAGATTGGGCTCGACGGGAACCTCGACGATCTTCGTCGGTTCGCCGGCGAGGTCGAGCAGCGCCGCCAGCACGCCGGCGTAGGCGCTTTCCCGCCTCGTCAAAGCACTGAAGATGTTGCGCAGGATGTGCGCGATTTCCCGCAGAAAGTCGGCGGCCGGCCCAGGCGGTTGCGTCGACGCATATTCCAGCGCCACGGTCAGATGATCCGGCAGTTCGCCGGATGCCAGGTAGAGACCCGCTTCCTCATAGGTCTTGATCAGATCGATCATCGCCGGGCCGCGATCGCGCGAATCGCCGTGTACGTGCTCGAACAGGTGCAGTGCCGTACCGCGTCCCCGGTCGAAGAGGTCCACGTACGCCGCCTCTGCGTCGAGCCCCGAGGCGTCGAGAAGCTGGTCGAACAACGCATCGATTTCGGCGAGCCGCTCGGCGCCCAGCGTGCGCTGCGCGTGTAAGGCCGCGCGCAGGTCGGGCAGATGTTCACGCAGCGCCGCGTCCGGATAGTCGAGCAGATGCGCCAGCACGCGTAGCGTCGCGGCGAATGGGGAAGAATGAAGGGCGTGGGTAGACATCGTTCAGACCTCCACCTTGATGGGAATGGTGCGCTTCTTTTCGCTGCCGAACAGGCTCGTTTCCGTCACCCCCTCGGAACAGCCGTTGCCGAAGCTGAACCCGCAACCGCCGCGCACGTTGAAGGCGTTCTCCGCATACTCGCGGTGCGTGGTCGGAATCACGAAACGGTCTTCGTAGTTGGCGATCGCCATCACGCGGTACATGTCTTCCACTTCATCGGTGCTCAGGCCTACCTGTTGCAGGGCGGCCTGGTTTTCCCAGCCGTCCACATGCTTGCTGCGCTGATAGGTCCGCATTGCAAGCATCCGCTCGAGCGCGCGCACGACCGGCTTCGTGTCGCCTGCGGTGAGCAGGTGCGCGAGGTATTTGACCGGAATGCGCAACTGGTTCACGTCCGGGATTTCGCCGTTTGCGCTGATGTGGCCCGCGTTCGCCGCCGCGGCGATAGGCGAGAGCGGCGGGACATACCAGACCATCGGCAGCGTGCGATATTCCGGATGCAACGGCAGCGCGACCTTCCAGTCAACCGCCATCTTGTAGACGGGGCTCGCACGCGCGGCGTCGAGCCATTTTTCCGGTATGCCGTCCCTGCGGGCCTGTTCGATCACTTCCGGATCGTGTGGGTCCAGAAAAATGCCGAGCTGCGCCTCATACAGGTCCTTGTCATGCTCGACGCTCGCGGCCTGTTCGATGCGATCTGCGTCGTACAGCAGCACACCGAGATAGCGGATGCGTCCGACGCAGGTTTCCGAGCACACCGTCGGTTGTCCGGCTTCGATGCGCGGATAGCAGAAGATGCATTTCTCCGCCTTGCCGCTCTTCCAGTTGTAGTAAATCTTCTTGTACGGGCAGCCGCTTACGCACATGCGCCAGCCGCGGCACTTGTCCTGATCGATTAGCACGATGCCGTCTTCCTCGCGCTTGTAAATCGAACCGGACGGGCACGATGCGACGCATGCGGGGTTCAGGCAGTGCTCGCACAGGCGCGGCAGATACATCATGAAGGTGTTTTCAAACTGGCCGTAGATGTCCTTCTGGATGTCGTCGAAGTTGCGGTCCTTGCTGCGCTTGCTGAATTCGCCACCGAGGATTTCTTCCCAGTTCGGTCCCCAGACAATCTTTTCCATGCGCTGACCGGTAATCAGGCTACGCGGTCTCGCCGTCGGCGCTGCCTTCATTTCCGGCGCGCTCTGCAGGTGGTCGTAGTCGAATGTGAAGGGTTCGTAATAGTCGTCGATCTGCGGCAGGTTCGGGTTGGCGAAGATGCGCATCAGCAGCTTCCACTTCGCGCCCTGGCGCGGCGCGATCGAACCATCGGAATGGCGCACCCAGCCGCCGTTCCACTTGTCCTGGTTCTCCCATTCCTTCGGATAGCCGATGCCGGGCTTCGTTTCGACATTGTTGAACCAGGCGTATTCCATGCCCGGCCGGCTGGTCCATACGTTCTTGCAGGTGACGCTGCAGGTGTGACAGCCGATGCATTTGTCGAGGTTCAGCACCATGCCGATCTGTGCGCGTACTTTCATGGTTTGGCTCCTTGGTACCGGCGATCGATCAGGGGTTCTCGCCCTGGGACTGGTAGGCGCGAGCAAACTCGTCGCCGCGTGGGGTGTCCAGCCAGTCGACGTCTTTCATCTTGCGCACCACGACGAACTCGTCGCGGTTGGTGCCGATCGTCCCGTAGTAGTTGAACCCGTAGCTCAGTTGCGCGTAGCCTCCGATCATGTGGGTGGGCTTCAGCACGATCCGGGTGACCGAGTTGTGGATTCCGCCGCGCACCCCCGTGATCTCCGAGCCCGGCGTATTGATAATCTTCTCCTGTGCGTGGTACATCAGCACCATGCCGGAATTGACCCGCTGACTGACGACCGCGCGTGCTGCAATGGCGCCGTTGATGTTGAAGAGCTCGACCCAGTCGTTGTCCGCGACACCGGCGCGTTTCGCGTCTTCTTCGCTCAGCCAGACGACCGGGCCGCCGCGATTGAGCGTCAGCATCAACAGGTTGTCGCTGTAGGTGCTGTGAATTCCCCACTTCTGGTGCGGCGTGATGAAGTTCAGGACGATCTCCGGGTGACCGTTGGGCTTGATGTTGTGGATGCCGCCAGTCGCCTTCAGATCCACCGGTGGCCGGTAGCTCGAGAATCCTTCGCCGAACGCGATCATCCACGGGTGATCCTGGTAGAACTGCTGGCGGCCGGTGAGCGTGCGCCACGGAATCAGTTCGTGAACGTTGGTGTAGCCGGCGTTATAACTGACGGTTTCGCTCTCGATGCCGCTCCAGGTTGGCGAACTGATGATCTTGCGCGGCTGCGCCTGTACATCGCGATAGCGGATCTTTTCGTCCTCACGATAGAGGGCAAGGTGCTTATGATCGCGACCGGTGGTCTTCGAGAGTGCTTCCCATGCTTTTACCGCCACATGACCGTTCGTTTCAGGTGCAAGCTGCAGGATCACCTCGCAGGCGTCGATGTCAGTGACGATGCGTGGCATGCCTTTCGTCGGGCCGTCGTCCTTTGTCAAACCGTTGAGCTGGCCGAGTTGCGTCACCTCGGTTTCGGTTTTCCATGCAATACCCTTGCCGCCGTTGCCGACCTTGTTCATCAACGGGCCGAGCGCGGTGAAGCGCCTGAAGACGTTCGGGTAGTCGCGCTCCACCACCACGATCTGCGGCGCCGTCTTGCCCGGGATAAGATCGCACTCGCCCTTTTTCCACTCCTTCACCGCGAACGGTTGCGCGAGCTCCGCAGGCGAATCGTGCATCAACGGGTTCAGCATGACGTCGCGCTCGACGCCGAGATGACCCACACATACTTCACTGAAAGCCTTCGCGAAGCCCTTGTAGATTTCCCAGTCGGAACGAGCCTGCCAGACCGGGTCCACCGCTGCCGAGAGCGGGTGGATGAAGGGGTGCATGTCGCTGGTATTGAGGTCGTTCTTCTCGTACCAGCTGGCTGTCGGCAAGACGATGTCGGAGTACAGGCAGGTCGTGCTCATACGGAAGTCCAGCGTCACCAATAGGTCCAGCTTCCCCTGAGGAGCCTCGTCATGCCATTTCACTTCGGCCGGCCGTGCTTCGTCCCGGCCCAGGTCCTTGCCCTGCACGCCGTTTTCGGTGCCAAGGAGATGCTTGCAGAAGTACTCATGACCCTTGCCTGAGGAGCCGAGCAGATTTGAGCGCCACACGAACATGTTGCGTGGCCAGTTTTGCGGCGCGTCGGGATCTTCGCAGCTCATTTGCAGGCTGCCGTCGCGCAGCCCCTGCACGACGTAGTCTCTTGCGTCCATGCCGTGCTCTGCCGCCTGCTTCGCCACCCGTAGGGGATTCGTTTTCAGTTGCGGCGCACTGGGCAGCCACCCCATGCGTTCCGCCCGCACGTTGTAGTCAATCATGCTGCCGCCATAAAGGTTCTTGTCCGCGAGCGGCGAAACGATTTCCTCCATGTTCAGCTTTTCGTAGCGCCACTGGTCGGTGTGCGCGTAGAAAAAGCTTGTGCCGTTCATTTGCCGGGGTGGGCGGATCCAGTCCAGCGCGAAAGCGAGCGCGGTCCAGCCGGTTTGCGGGCGCAGTTTTTCCTGGCCGACGTAGTGGGCCCAGCCGCCGCCGCTCTGGCCAATGCAGCCGCACATCATCAAGAGGTTGATTACGCCGCGATAGTTCATGTCGGCGTGGTACCAGTGATTCATCGCGGCACCGATGATCACCATCGATCGGCCGTGAGTCTTGTCGGCGTTGGCGGCGAATTCTCGCGCAACTGTGACAATCTGGTCGCGCGGCACGCCCGTAATCGACTCCGCCCAGGCAGGGGTGTATGCCGCATTGTCGTCATAACTCGCTGCTCCGCTGCCGAGGCCGCGGTCAACGCCGTACTGAGCCGCCTGCAGATCGAATACGGTTGCTACCAGCACCTCCCGGAGGTCGCCTTCTTTACCGAGGGGCAACCGTACGGCCGGCGCTTTCACGCAGTTGATCTGTCCGTCCAGTTCATTGGCAGTGAAATGCGGTGTCGGGACGCCGCCGAAGTAAGGCAGCGCGATATCGACGATCTCATGAGACTGCGAGCCGTCCTCGAGCACGGAGAGCTTGAGTGTGATTTCCTCTCCGTGACGTGCTTCCTTCTCTTCGAGGTTCCACTTTCCGGCGTCTTCGCTACCTTCCGTGCCCCAGCGGAACCCGATGGAACCGTTAGGCAGCACGGCCCGGCCGTTCGTGTCGAATGCGACGGTTTTCCATTCCGGATTGTTCGTCTGTCCGAGCTGGCCGTTGAAATCGCTGGCGCGCAGGTAGCGGTCCGGTACCTGCATTACCCGTCCGTCCGGCAGCGTATGCTCCTTGAGCATCACGAGCATCGGCAGATCTGTGTAACGGCGTGCGTAGCCGTCAAAGTAGGCGCTACGGGTCTTGAAGTAGAACTCGTTCAGTGCGACGTGACCCATTGCCATCGCGAGCGCCGCGTCGGTTCCCTGTCTTGGATGCAGCCAGAGGTCGGACAGCTTGGCGACTTCGCTGTAGTCAGGCGTGACTGCGACCGTTTTTGTGCCCTTGTAGCGGACCTCGGTGAAGAAGTGTGCGTCGGGCGTGCGCGTCTGTGGAACATTGCTGCCCCACGCGATGATGTAGGAAGAGTTGTACCAGTCGGCCGACTCCGGCACGTCGGTCTGTTCGCCCCAGATCTGCGGGCTGGCTGGCGGCAGATCGCAGTACCAGTCGTAGAAGCTCATGCAGACGCCGCCAATCAGGCTCAGGTAGCGGCTCCCGGCCGCGTAGCTGACCATGCTCATCGCGGGAATTGGCGAGAAACCGATTACGCGATCGGGGCCGTGTGTCTTGATCGTATACACGTTGGCTGCGGCGACGAGCTGGTTCACCTCATCCCAGCTGCTGCGCACGAAGCCGCCCATGCCGCGCACCTTCTGGTAGTCGCGCCGTGCTTCGGGGTTTTCGATGATCGAGGCCCACGCAGCAACAGGATCGCCATGCGCCTGCAACGCGGCACGCCAGCGTTCGAGCAACCGTCCCCGCACCATGGGGTATTTCACGCGGTTCGCGCTGTAGAGGTACCACGAGTACGAGGCGCCGCGTGCGCAGCCGCGCGGCTCGTGATTGGGCATATCCCAGCGGGTCCGTGGATAGTCGGTCTGCTGGGTTTCCCAGGTGACGATACCGCCCTTGACGTAGATCTTCCATGAACACGAGCCGGTGCAGTTCACGCCGTGTGTGCTGCGCACGATCTTGTCGTGGGCCCAGCGATTGCGGTAGGTGTCTTCCCACGTGCGGTCCTCACCGGTGGCCACGCCGTGGCCATCCGCAAACTGCTCTTTCGGGAGTGCGAAGTGGGTCAATCGGTCGAGAAAATGGCTCATGGAACAGGCTCCGGTTTCAGCAGGGCATCGGTGCGTTGCGGCGGGCGTAGTGCCACCACGTCACGGCGATGCACACGAAATAGAATGCGATGAACACGTACAGCGCCGCTTCGGGGCCGCCGGTGAGAGAAATGGAGCTTCCATAGCTCTTCGGGATGAAGAAGCCCCCGTATGCCGCCATGGCTGCGGAGAAGCCCAGCGTGGCTGCGGCTTCCGTATTGCCTTCCTTAGTCGCGCGTTGCACGGCCTCGCGATCCGCCGGATCGACTTCGCGCAACCTCGAGGTGAGGAAGATCACCGGAATCATTCGGAACGTTGAGCCATTGCCAATGCCCGTGGTCAGGAACAGCACGAGAAAACTGATGAAGAAACCGGTGAAGTCGCCTCCCGAATGACCGGATGGGAGGAATGCCAGCACGCCGCCAACGGCGCATGCCATCACAACGAAGTTCCAGAGTGTGACGCGCGCGCCGCCCAGCTTGTCGGCGAGCCATCCTCCGAACGGACGCACCACAGCGCCGACGAGCGGCCCCAGCCACGCGTAGGCGAGCGGATTGACACCAGGGAACTGGCTCTTGATCAGCAGCGGGAAACCTGCGGCATAGCCGATAAACGATCCGAAGGTGCCCAGGTAGAGAACGCACATCAGCCAGTTGTGCTTGCGCCGGAAGATCACCGCCTGCTCGGCAAACGACGCCTTCGCTTCCGCGAGGTCGTTCATCCCGAACCATGCTGCGAGCGACGTCAGCGCGATCCATGGCACCCAGACGAAGGCGGCATTCTGCGTCCACACGAGTGTGGTCTGCCCGGCCTTGCCGGCGCTTTGAGGGTCTCCGGCAAAGATGCCGAAGATGCCGGCCGTGACGACGAGCGGGCTCAGGAACTGCACCACCGAAACCCCCAGGTTGCCCAGTCCCGCATTGACGCCAAGTGCCGATCCCTTGCGCTCCTTCGGGAAGAAGAAGCTGATGTTGGCCATGCTCGAGCTGAAATTGCCGCCGCCCAGTCCGCACAGCAGCGCGAGCAGGAGCATTGTCGGGTACGTGGTCGTGTTATCTTGCACGGCGAAACCGATACCGATAGCGGGGATCAGCAGCGAAGCCGTTGAGATTGCAGTCCAGCGGCGCCCCCCGACGAGCGGCACCATGAACGAATAGAAGATGCGCAGCGTCGCTCCGCTCAGGGCCGGGGCCGCAGCGAGCCAGAACAACTGGTTGGTCGAGTATCTGAAGCCGAGCGTTGGCAGGCTCACTGCGACGACGCTCCAGACTTGCCAGATTGCGAACGCGAGGAACAACGCAGGGACCGATATCCATAAGTTGAGTCTGGCGATCGCCTCGCCTTCACGTTCCCAGAACGCCTTGTCTTCAGGCGACCAGATCTCGAGTGTGCGGCCGCGCCGCGAGGTTACCGGCTGGGAATTCATGGCAATTCTCCTGTTGAACAGTCGGGCCGCCGGGCGGCTTCGGATCGGGACTGTATTGCGCGCTCGCGCAAGTCCATCACGACGCACGACATCCAGACCAGGAGGGCGCCGCAAAACGTCGACATGGCGACATCCAGCAATAGCCAGGGTTGGTCGAAAATAGGGTTCGGCAAGGGATTCATGATGGAACGCCGTTCGATTTGATGAGTACGATTGTGTGCGGCCGGCGTTCGGCTGAACATCCGCCGGGTGGGTGGGGAACGCGAGGCATTGGAACTATGGCCATGGGCCTTTTGCTAGTTCTGTTGAACTATGGAGTTGCCTGATCGTCCTCAAGTTGAGAGGGATCAACTTGGCCAGCAACGATGCAACAGCAGAATGGTGGCGGTTCTCTGTGGTGCGATAGAGGCGCTTAGACGCCTGGGCCAATCAAGCGCAGAGTTATCTCCTGGCGCACCTTGCTCGCTTCATTGCGCTTCACGGCTTGACCAGGCGTCAGGCTCCAACCGGCTGCACCGAGGTTCTGCCGCAGCTGGTCCTCGTTGCGTGCGCCGATCAGCACCATCGATACCGTCGGTTGCTGCAGCAGCCAGTTCAGTGCGATCTGCGGAATCGTCATGCGGGCTTACTGTGCTGAACGTGCGCGCGGTGCGCCCCTTGAGGTTGCTTGAGCTACATGGGCCACGCGGCAGGTGCGGTGTAGGCGAACGCCTACAGGGCATGACGTTCGACTACGTCTTTCTCAGGCTGCTCTGATTTAACTTCGCGAGCGCGCATCCAATAATAATTTCATGGACCTGTGGAACTGCTTACCGCCGCAGTCCAACCTGAAATTCAGGAGCGCGCCATGAACAACTACTGCGTTTCCCTGCGATCTCTTGTGGATAAATGGCTTGCGCCTACGCTCTCGATGCCGGCGCGGGTGACACAGGTTGGTCGGGTGCTCGCGACGCACGGTCGCTTTGTGCGGTTGGAAGGTCGTACTTCGACCGGGCCGCTGACGATCGTATTCTTCCGGCATGACGACGGTTCGTGGTCTGTGTTTCCACCCGTCCCCGCGTCGCCAGCGATGTGTGGACGTCTCTTTGTGAACTGAGCCAACGTGCCCATCCAGTGTCCGGACACGTTCAGCACATCGTCGATACGGCCCGTGATCGTGAAGTAGCCGGTGTCGCGAAAAATAACTCTACCGGCACTGCGCGAGCATATCGTCGACGACCGGAAGAGCGGCGAGAGTAAGCAGTACGACAGCAAGGGGAATGGTCGACATGAACCCCAAGTGCTTGAAGCCTACGGCGCCTGTGAAACCGCCAGCGAGGAACGACAATAAGAGCTCAGGTTTCGTGAATCCTCGAAGATAGTTAAGGGGCATGCTGATATTAATCCGCTTGAGCGGCGCCGCGCTGGCCGCCGCCTGTCTTCAAGCACCGCGGAGTCCGTCGGCGACCGTTACGGTTACCTCGATCTCCCTGGCGACGGTGCCCACCGGCAGCACCGTGCGCCCATGTGTCTCGTTGATGATCTCCGCCGCCGACAGGTAAAAAGCGAGCAGCGCGGTCGCCAGGCCGAGATAACCTCCCGCGTGGCGCAGCCACAGGAACCCGGTCCATTCGCTCGCTGCAAGCACGAAGAACGTGATCCATAAAGAGAGAAATACCAGTTGCAGTGCACGCGGCGCGCGCCATGTCGCGACCCACATGTAAAGCGTGAATACGCCCCACAGGAACAGATACCAGCCGATGAAGGCCGCGGGCACGGTACCGTGCAGGAACAGCACGAAGAGGGCGAGCGACCACCAGAACGCACCGTAGCTCAGAAAAGCCGTCGCGCCGAACGTGTTGCCGCGCGGCACCTCCATGAGTCCGGCCAGCGCCTGCGCAGTGCCGCCATAGGCAAACGCGACGGCGAGCACCATGCCCATCGAATTGCCGCTGAACCACCCGGCGTTGATCATGCTGAGCAGCCAGGTCGTCAATGCAAAGCCGGCAAGGCCGAGCGAGGCGGGATTAGGGGCTTTGAAATTCATGATGAAATCCTTATGCAAACAGAAGCAGGCGCCGACGGCGCGGCTGTCCTGGAGACGGGGGCCGCGCGACGATCACGGTACGAACGAAAGCCGGAGCGCCGGAACGCTCAGACCGCATCGGCGAACTGGGAAATGACGGCGGGATTCTCGACGGTCGACGTGTCCTGCGAAATCGCGTCGCCTTTCGCGACTGAGCGCAACAGGCGGCGCACGACCTTGCCGGAGCGCGTCTTGGGCATCGCGTCGCCGAAACGGATGTCTTTCGGTTTCGCGATCGGGCCGATTTCCTTGCCGACCCAGGCGCGCAACTCGTCCGCCACGCGCTTCGCTTCCGCGCCGGTAGGCCGCTCTGTTTTCAAAACGATGAAGGCGACGATGGCCTCGCCGATCGTTTCATCCGGACGCCCGACCACCGCGGCCTCCGCAACCAGCGGATTGGCCGCCAGCGCCGACTCGATTTCCATCGTGCCCATTCTGTGCCCGGACACGTTCAGCACGTCGTCGATACGGCCCGTGATCGTGAAGTAGCCTGTGTCCGGGTCGCGAATCGCACCGTCGCCGGCGAGGTACAGCTTGCCGCCGAGTTCTTCCGGGTAATAGCCGTGACGGAAGCGCTCAGGATTGCCCCAGATGGTGCGGATCATCGACGGCCACGGCTTGCGGACGACGAGCACGCCGCCTTGTCCGTTAGGCACATCCCGGCCCGTTTCATCGACGATCGCCGCGTCGATGCCGGGCATCGGCAGCGTGCACGATCCCGGCACGAGGGGCGTGGCGCCGGGCAGCGGCGAGATCATATGGCCGCCGGTTTCGGTCTGCCAGAACGTGTCGAGCACCGGACAGCGGCCGCCGCCGACCTGTTCGGCGTACCAGGTCCACGCACTTGGATTGATCGGTTCGCCGACCGTGCCGAGGATGCGCAGGCTGCTCAGGTCGAAGCTGCGCGGATGCACGGCGGCGTTAGCGTCGGCGGTCTTGATGAGGGACCGGATGGCGGTCGGCGCGGTGTAGAAGATGCTGACCTTATGGCGCTGGATCATGTCCCAGAAACGGCCGGCGTTCGGGTAAGTCGGCACGCCTTCGAAAATCACCTGGGTCGCGCCGACGGCGGTCGGGCCGTAGCAGATGTACGTGTGGCCGGTGATCCAGCCGATGTCGGCGGTGCACCAGAAGACATCGGCCGGCTTGATATCGAAGGTCCATTTCATGGTGACGGCGGCCCACAGCAGATAACCGCCGGTGCTGTGCTGCACGCCCTTGGGCGCGCCGGTCGAGCCGGATGTGTAGAGCACGAACAGCGGATGCTCCGCGCCGACCCATTCCGGCTCGCAGGTGTCGGGTTGAGCCTGTTCGAGCTCATGCAGCCACGCGTCACGGCCCGCGATCCAGGGGATCCGGCCGCCGGTACGGCGATAGATGACGACCGTTTTCACCGCTTCGGCGCCGCCCATCGTAAGTGCTTCGTCGACGATCGTCTTCAGCGGCAGTGTCTTGCCCCCGCGCGCCTGTTCGTCGGCCGTAATCACGGCCACTGCACCGACATCGACCATCCGTTCATGCAGCGATTTGGCGGAAAAGCCGCCGAACACGACGGAGTGCGGCGCGCCGATGCGCGCGCACGCCAGCATGGCGGCGACGCCTTCCACCGACATCGGCATGTAGATCACCACCCGGTCGTCTTTTTTCACGCCGCGTGCGCGCAGCGCATTGGCGAGTCTGCACACGCGGTGATAGAGGGCCTGGTAAGTGATGCGCGTGACCTTGCCGTCGTCCGCCTCGAACACGATGGCGGTTTTGTCGGCATGTCCGTTGATGAGGTTGCGATCCAGGCAATTGTATGAGGCGTTCAGCTCGCCATCTTCAAACCATTGATAGAACGGCGCGTTCGCATCGTTCAGGACCTTCGTGAATGGACGCCGCCAATCGAGATGTTCTCTGGCAAGACGCGCCCAGAACGCTTCGTGATCGCGTTCGGCCTCGGCAACGAGCGCCCGGTAGGCCTCCATGCCGTCAATGGCCGCGTGCTTGAGCACAGGGATCTGCGGCGCCGTGGCGCTGGGTTGATTAAGTTCGATGGTAGACATGCATAGTCTCCTCACATGAGTCATAGGGGCGACGGTGCATAAAGCGCCTGGTCGCTTGCGGGGCGGCTCTTGATGGCCATGATGCGTGTGCCGGTGCGACTGGGACTCTGGCGCGAGAACGGCGTTGGCTGCAAGGCAGACGCGAGGAAATCCGTGTCTGCGGTGAGTCAGCGTGGGTGTATGTCCACTATGACAGTCAGGCTGATGATGCACTTGACTCAAATCAAGAGAAGAACTGCGCGGAGCGCTGGTCCGCTTTCTCCTGTTGAGTGGACCTTCGATTTTGCGAGCCCCTTGCATGTAAAGCGAAGCGTCCAGGCCTTGACGCAAATCAATCGCAATACTTCGGCTGGGGCGATGATCAATGCGTCTTCGACAGCTCACTAACCGTCACGTCGATGCACAACCACGTATCTTTGAGCCAGGGGGAAATCATGGTCCGGGCGGAACCCAGGATTGTCGTTGCGGCGATTGCCGTTTTTGTCGCACTAGCAGGTTTGGCGGCCTCGATCCACGGCCTGCTGTTCGATAGCACGGACGTCGTTCGCTATGGCGCGGCGGCACTCGTTGCCGGCGTTGCCTGCTTCGTCCTGCTGCTGAACCCTGCAGCAGGAGACGACGCCTGACCCATCGTTAGCGTCGGCTATCAATCCCACAGTACTACTCGACCCCTGGGGGCAGGGTCGGCAACGCTTATTCGCTGTCGTTGGCGGCAAAGATGCTGTTTTCCGGCTGCGTGCTTTCATTGTCGACACATTGCACGTGCCAATGGCCGGTCATCAGAGATCTACCTGGATCGGAGCGCCACTGTGCACGTCCGGTCTCGCCCTCGAACGGTCCAGACTCGGCGTTCAGATCGAGCCCTTCGAGTACGCAGCAGGGCGTCGAATCGTGCGGCCCGCAGACGAGCGTGTTGCCGCAATCGACGTGCAAGGCGCCCCACTCGGGCAACTCGAGCCCCATATGCCCCTCGCGTGACCACTGACGCGTTTCATTGTCGAGCCACAGGATGGCAAATGCCATGGGATTGACACGGTTGAACGTGTCGAGGTGAATGGTGAGGCGCATGATGTTCTCCGTACCTGCTACGAACACGAGCAAACGAACTGGATGGCTACTGGCTCAAAACCCATTGGATCAACGTGTGGGCGTCTTCGGGCGTCAACGGGCCGCCGCGGTCCGCGGGCAGTGGCATTGCGATATCGCCCCAATGGGCCTTGCCGCCGAGTCGCAGCTTGTGTTCAAGCATCACACGAGCGTTTGGCACACCGCGATAACGGTCCGCAATCTGTTGAAACGACGGCGCGAGAAAGGGCGCGTCCCGGGTATGGCAGAACATGCAATGCTGCTGATCGACCAGCGCAGTCGGCTCGGACTGCGCGAGCGCTGCGCCGCTTGCTGCCAGCAGCAGCGTCAGTGCATTTGCAATGAGATGGCGTAGGGGCGGGGTATTCACGAGACACACTCGAGGACAGGTTCCGAGTTCAGTGTAGAGTCGGCGCCGCCTTCGCGATTGACTCATATCAAGACAATGTTTCTCCTTCCGTCCGACGATGCATTCATGGCAGCGGCTCGCACGGCGGCGCCATTCGAGCCACGCATATCCTTCAGGCTGCGATCATGAATATCCATTTCCCTCAGGAACATCCGGAATATTGCGCTCGCGATCTGAAAGTGCGTTCATTCGGGGCCTCCTGCGTGTTTTCCGGATCGGTGCCGAGCCGTGCATGCGCTGCCCGGACTAGACCCGCGCGAGGCCTTCGAGGTCGAGAATCCTGATCTGCTTGCCATGTGTATCGACCAGGCCGTCTTTCTGAAATTTCGAAAACATGCGGCTGACGGTTTCGAGTTTCATCCCGAGGTAGCTGCCGATCTCCTCGCGTGTCATGCGCAAAATGAATTCCGCCGGCGAATAGCCGCGTGTCTTGAGCCTTCCCGACAGGTTCAGCAGGAAGGCGGCGACTCGCTGGTCGGCGGACATCGTGCCGAGCAGCATCATGAGGGTGGCCTCGCGAACGATCTCTCCACCCATCAGGCGATGGACGTGCTGCTGCACGACCTTCACTTCGCGACACATGACTTCCAGCAGATGGAACGGGATGATGCAGACTCTGCTGTCCTCGAGGGCGATCGCGTCGCAACTGTGCCGGCCCGAGCAGACGCCGTCGAGACCGATCGAGTCGCCGGCCAGATGAAAGCCGGTGACCTGTTCGCGGCCGTCGCGATGCATGACGACGGTCTTGAACGAGCCGGCGCGAACCGCATAGATGCTCTGGAACGAATCGTTGGCGCGGTATAGCGATTCACCCTGTTTGATCGTGCGGGAAACGCAGATCAGCGACTCCAGGCGCTCCAGTTCGGCTGGCGTCAGGCCTTGCGGCATGCAGATCGAGCGCATCGTGCAGCTCGAACAGCGCGCGGTCCGGCGGGCCGGGACTGACGTTGCGAGCGCGGCATTGCCTGAAGCCGGCCGCGGCACACGCTGGAGCGGCATGATTGCGGAATGTTCGGCGACGTCAGACATGGTGTGCTCCTAGGTAATGGAGTAATTGAGGCCACGCGCGCGACGCTCGTGGGCGATCCGCGTAATCGTGCTGCATGCAAGATCGAACTCGCTTGTCTTGTCGAAGAAGTACTGCGCGCCGGCCGCAACGCACGCCTGCCTGAACCACGCACTCGAGTGATTCGTCAGCACGATCGTGATCACCGGCGACGCGCTCCGCGCCAGGCTATGCAGAAGTTCCATACCGGTGCCGCCGGTCAGACGCAAATCCATGACCACGACATCGGCTCCGGTGGCGTCGATGCCGGCGAGCGCGGCGCCGGGTTCCTCGGCTTCGCCGACAATCTCGACAGAATCGATTGCGCCAAAGCGTGCCGCCATCCGTTGTCGGATCGGAATGGCGTCTTCGACGAGGAAGACACGCAGTGCTTGCTGGGACGGGCTTGAGTTCATGACTCGAAGTATCGGCGGCGCTGTCTCAAATTAAAATCGGCGGCGAGCGAACTTCGGGTAGGCGAGCGCGAAGGCGTGTAGGGGATTTCCTACACGCGACAAATGGACGGAAACAGGATGGCGAGCGCCGCGCGACCGGCGGTTTGGTGTGAGGATTGAATCTCGCCCAGCGGCCGGTACGCCGCCCCGGACCTAGATTTCGTCGTCTTCTCCGAGCAGCTTGTGGCGCAGCGCGTAACGCACCAGCGCGGCTTCGTGCGGCATCTGCATTTTTTCGAGGATGCGTGTTTTATAGGTACTCACCGTTTTGCTGCTGACGCACAATTGCGCGGCGATTTCGGTGATGGTTTGCCCCGCGGCGATGCGGCGGAACACATCGAACTCACGGTCGGACAGGCGTTGATGCGGCAACGTGTCGGCCGGCTCGTTCAGGCTCTGTGCGAAACGCTCGGCCATCGCGAGACTCACGTAGACGCCCCCGGATGCGACCTTGGTGAGCGCCGCGACCAGTTCCGCACTGGCGCTTTCCTTGGTTAGATACCCAGAGGCGCCCGCTTTGAAAGCGCGTACCGCATACTGCTGCTCCGCATGCATGGTGAGCACGAGAATCCGCAGTGCCGGCTTCTCATCCTTGATCTGTTTGATCAGCTCAACGCCGTTTCGTCCTGGCATCGACAGATCCAGCACGAGCACGTCGGCTGCATTCGAGCGGATCAGCGCAATCGTGCTGACGCCGTCATTGGCCTCGCCAACCACCTCGAAGCCGCTTGCACCTTGCAGGATATGCCGCAGGCCATCACGCACCAAGGCGTGATCGTCGGCTATCAGCACTCGCATCATGTTTGCATCTCCTGCTGTTGCACCGCCGACACTGGAAAGGTAACGGTCAGCGCA
Source organism: Paraburkholderia lacunae (assembly GCF_003353175.1). Taxonomy (GTDB): domain Bacteria; phylum Pseudomonadota; class Gammaproteobacteria; order Burkholderiales; family Burkholderiaceae; genus Paraburkholderia; species Paraburkholderia lacunae. The sequence goes on from NZ_QHKS01000020.1 coordinate 69,493, forward strand.
AAGCCCTTGCCACTGGAAGTGTGGATTTCGACCGTGCCGCCCAGCATGTGCGCACGCTCGCGGATGCCGAGCAAGCCAAACGATTTCTCAGCAGAGGGGGCGCAATGGCTCGCGCCCTGGCCGTTGTCCGCAATTTTCACGACGCACACGCCGCCCTCGACGTGCACCGTCAACGTGACAAGCGTCGCTTCCGCATGCCGGGCGACATTGGTCAGCGCTTCCTGCACGATGCGAAATAGCGTCGTCGCGCCCGCCGGCGTAAAGCGGGTGTCGCCGACTTCGATCCGGCGCTCCACATCGATGCCGTAGCGGTTGGTAAAGTCATTGGCGAGCCATTCGATCGCGGGAATCAGGCCGAGATCGTCGAGCATGACCGGACGCAGGTCGGCGGCGATACGGCGCACCGAGGCCACCGTCGCGTCGATCAGCCGGCGCATGCCCCGCAGTTGCTGAAGCAGGCGCGATTCGGCGGTGTTTTCAAGCTGCTGCTCGACCGACGAAAGGTCCATCTTGAGGGCTGTCAATTGCTGCCCGAGGTCGTCATGCAGTTCCCGTGCGATGCGGGTTTTTTCTTCTTCGCGAACGTTTTGCAGATTCGCCGAGAGTTCGCGTAACTCCTCGCGCGATTGCCGCAGCGCATTTTCCGCTTTGACCCGCTCGGTGATGTCGCGCAGCATGACCGTGTACAGCTTGTCGTCGCCGTCGCGGATCTGCGAGATCGACGCCTCGATAGGAAACTCTTCGCCGTTGCTCCGCAAGCCGAACAGCACACGCTGCTTGCCCATTTGCCGGTCGGAGACGCCAGTCACGCCGAACTGTTCGACGTGCCGCTCGTGCCCCGCGCGAAAGCGCTCGGGAATGAAGCGCGAGAGCGAGGTGCCGACCGCTTCCATGGCGGTGCATCCGAACACCCGTTCAGCCGTTGGATTGAAGATGACGATGTTCTGCCGTTCGTCGATGGTGATGATGGCCTCCATCGATGACCGGATGATCCCCATCATGCGTGCCTCGTTCAGGTTCAACTGGTTGCGCGCCTCGCTCGTCGCGGCGAATCCGAGACCGCGTTCGCGGGCGATCAGGAAAGCGATGGCGCCGAACAGGCATGCCGCCGCGATGCCGGCGATCAGCACGGCGGTTTCTGCAATTTCGTCCTCGGCTCGTAGGGAGCGGCTGCTCGCTGTATAGGACAGCGTGAGCGGTTCACCGCCGACGCGCAAGGTAGCGGTTTTACGCATCATGGGCGCGCGCTCCGCGGGGTCGTCGTCCCCGGCGGCGGACGAATAAATCAGCGTGGCGGGTGTTCCGCTCAATACCTGCAGATCGATGCTTCGTTGCCGGGCGAGCGCGTTATCGAACACACGGTTGGTGTCCAGCGCCGCCACCAGAAGCCGCTTGATGGCCGCGCGCCGCGCTGGTGGCGTAGGCGGCGATCCGGTGTCCGAATACACTGGAAAGTAGACGTAGAGACGTGCGTGGGTGTTCGAGCTGGTGTCGCCGAATTGCGCTGCGCCGGCGTTGAGCGCGCTTGCTCCTGTGTCGATGGCGCGCAGCAATGCTTTACGGCTCGCGGGGGCGCTAGCCAGGTCGTAGCCGACCGGCATCCCATCGGCGGTGCCCGGCGCTATCAGCTTCACCGGCGCGACCGGTTGCGGCGCGGCGGCCTGCCCGGCCGCGCTGCCGGTGTCGTCCGTCAGGCGGGCGATGCCGGCGGCGTCCACGTCGGCGTAGCCAAGCGCGCGCACGACGGACGACGTTTCATGCAGATCGAGCTGCGCGACATATCGGTACCAGGCCTCGGCATCGACCGAGGGCGCGAAGGAGAGCAAGCCGCGCGCGCCGAGCAGCAGTGATTCGCTGGTGGCGAACTCGCGCTGCAGATCGGCGGTGATTTGCGCAGTGCGCTGATCGAAGCGGCTGTCGGCGGCGTGCAATGACTGTTCACCCACCCAGCGCCACGCGGCGAGCGCCACCGCCAGGACGAGCGCAAATGTGACCGCCGCAATAAGCTTGGGGCGGTGCTCAGGGGGCACGACCCGCCTGTGCGATGGCGATGTTCTAGCGAAGGGCGTCTTACCGCGAAAGGGCATGTGCGCCTCATTGGATGGTGGGCAATCCGCAACGCTGGCTGATGGCGCAGTCGCGACGCGGATCGGCAACAGTCACCGGGATTTTATTTGAATGCCGCCAACCGGAACCACGGCGGCGCCGCCTATTGTGCGCTGTCGGCACGGATCGTGCCAGTACCCGGCAATTCGCCATGGGAGCCGCGCCGCGCAAGAATACTGACGGACCGCAGACCCGCCGGGCTTGATCCTCGTCAAGCGTATGCCGGGCTGCGAACCGCAGACTGAAAGCGCGTCGCCGCCCTGATGGCCGGGGCCGATCAGGACGGCGGCGAAGTCAAGGAGAAGGTCATGTACAAACGGATTCTCGTAGCAATCGACGGCAGCCAGGCCGCGAAGCTCGCGCTCGAAGAAGCGCTAAAAATCGCCGAGGCCGCACAGGCGATGGTGACGGCCGTATTTGTCGCCGAACATGTGGCGCAAATGGTCGATATCGGAACCGGGCTGATCGACGAACAGACACGCGATACAGCGGCGGCTGAAGCCGCGATGGCGACGCTCGAAGATGCCCGAGCGCTGTTTGAACAGCGCAACGTGCGCGGATTGACCCGGACGATTGACGCGTACGGCGAAGACGTCGTCACCGTCCTCTGCCGTGTGGCACAAGAGTGCGAAGCCGATCTCGTGGCGATGGGCACGCATGGGCGGCATGGCATCGGCCGGTTGTTGCTCGGCAGTGTCGCCGAGGCGTTTTTGCGGCGTGCCGAGATGCCCGTTCTACTGGTTCGGCGCGCACGGGACATGGATGAGATCCCGTCGACCCTGTAATAACGCGGTGGCGCACCGGTGCACCGGCGGAATCCAAAAAAAAAGCGCCCTCGAAAACCGGGCGCTTCACGTTGCGCGAGGGTCACTTTCGCGCAATTCCTGAATGGTTCGGTCAATGCGACATCAGTACCGGCACGGTCATCGATTGCAGCATGAGCTGTGTGACGCCGCCAAGCAGCAGTTCCTGCGCGCGTGCATGCCCGTACGCGCCCATCACCAGCAGATCGATATGACGATCGGCCACCATGTTCAGCAGCATGGCGCCTGTAGGGACGCCGGCCACCTTGAGCACGGCCGAAAATCCCGCCTGGATGCCGTGGCGTTCGAGCCAGGCGGCGACGTCGATGCCGGCTGGCGCCTCACTACCCTGGTGTCGTTGCACGGTCATCACGGTGACGAATTTCGCGCGCTCGATCACCGGCAACGCATCGGCCATGGCCCGGGCGCTCTCGCGGCCGCCGTCCCACGCGATCAGCACGTTTTCGGCGAACGAACGGACGGCCCCGGCATAGGGCAGCACAATGCCGGGGCGGCCCGAGCTCATCAGCACGTCCTCGACAAAATGGTGCGCGATGTAGGACGAAGGGTCGTCCGGATCATACTGGCCGAGAATCAGGAGGTCGGCGTGGCGCGCGTGCAGGACCGCCGTTTCCACCGCCGGCCCTGCCGGCGCCCGCCATTCCACGCTCCGCCCGGCTCGTTCCGCCGCCGCCAGGAAACGCGCTTGCGCGCCTTTGAGGTGGGTATCGCGCTGCGCTTCGCGAATCGCGGCCCACGCGCCTTCGCCGTGAAGAAACATCGGCTGCGTCAGATCCTGACAAACCACATACAGGCCGATCAGATGCGCGTCGTGCTGGCTGGCCAGTTCAAGCGCGAATTCAATCCGCGCGGCGCTATGGGTGCTGTCGTCGAGATGCACCAGCAGGGTTTTGCAGGTCATGACGGCTCCTTGATGGGTTCGGCCGCCTGTGCACCGCTTGCCACGGGTTTGCCGCTGTGCGTCGGGATCATCAGCACCGCGCACTGTGCGATGCGCAGAAAACATTCGGCGACACTGCCGAGCACCAGCCGCTGGAAGCCTCTCCGCCCATGCGTGCCCGTCACCACCAGGTCGGCCTTGAAATCGTTTGCCGCGCGCAGGATGCAATGCGCGACGTCGTCACCCGACAGGGCGGTTTCGATGATGCGGGGCGTACCCTGCACACCGGCTCGCTTCATGCTCGCGACGGCGTTCTCGATCACATTTGCGCCTTGCTCCAATAGTGCATTGCGGGCATGGGGCAGGTCGCAACCGGGCACGTCATACACCAGCAACGGGACGTCCACGACAAAAAGGGGCTGCAGTTTTGCGCCGGCGTCGCGCGCGAGCTGCAACGCTGCTTCGAAGGCGCGCGTGGACGTTTCACTGCCGTCGACCGCGACCAGAATCTGCTGATACATGGCGAACTCTCCTGAATGGAACTGACTCGGCGCTTCCGTTCATCAATGCGACATCAGTACCGGCACAGTCATCGATTGGAGGATGGTGCGGGTCGCTCCGCCCATCGCCAGCTCCTGCCAGCGGGTATGGCCGTAGCCGCCCATCACGAGCAGATCCGCACCGATCCCGGAGGCCTGCGACAGCAGCGCGTCGCCGATCGACGCGCCAGTGCCGGCTTCGATATCCTTGACCTCGACGTCGATGCCATGCCGGGCGATGAGCGTCGCGATGTCCGCACCCGGAATGCGTGGGCGCGACTCGCCACGCGCGCTGTTGACGGTGACGACCGTGGTGGTTTTCGCCGCGCGCATGAACGGCAGCGCATCGTGGACCGCGCGGGTGGCTTCGCGGCTACCGTCCCAGCCGACCATCACGTGTGTGCCGGGCGATGTGACGCTGCTGGCGTAGGGCACCAGCAACACCGGACGACCTGCGGACATGATCAGGTTTTCAGGAAAATAGTCGCCGACATACGATTCCGGATCGTGCGGGTCGTCCTGGCCGGCGATGATCAGATCGGCGCACCGACCGCGCTGCGGCACGGCGAGCTTTGCCGGGGCCTCGACGGCAATCCACTCGCCGGCGACCTCCGCGCGGCTCAACTCCGCATGAAAGAGCCGCTCGAGCGCGCCGCGGCGTTCCGCGCGCAGCTGCTCGTGCGTGCCGTAGTATTCGGCGGTTCCGGCCATCACGTAGAGCGAGCGCGGATCGGGCGTGAACACCGCAAACACGCCAGTCAGATGGGCGCCGAACTGCCTGGCGAGGCGCAGCGCGAGTTCGAATCGGGGATGCGCATGCTGACTCATATCCAGATGGACGACGATGGTCTTGTAGGTCATTGCAACGCTCCAGAAGTGGAAGAGTGGCGCATGAAGGCATGATCTGAGTCTATGAGCCGGGAGGCCGGCGGTGTTGATTCAGATCAACGGTGCGCTAGCGCCCGATTAGCGCCCGATACTCGATCTACGTTGCGCCGGGTGCAATCCGCTGTCAGGCCACCACGTGAAAGCCCGCGTCCGCGTAAACCGTCGAGCCGGTCAGCGTCATGCCCACCTCGCTCGCGAGCACGGCGGCGATCCGGCCGATTTCCTCGATCGTGACGAGGTGCTGTGCCGGCGTTCGCGCGCGGACCTCATCGAGCAATCCGTCGAAGTGGTCGATACCCGACGCGGCACGTGTTTTCACCGCGCCAGCGGAGATCGCGTGGACATGAATGCGGCGCGCCGCCAGATCGGCTGCGAGATAGCGGACGCTCGACTCGAGCGCCGCCTTCACTGGTCCCATCACGTTGTAGTGATCGACTGCGCGCTCGGCGCCGTAAAAACTCACGGTCATCAGGCTTCCACCGCCGGACATCAGCGGCAGCGCGAGCTTCGTCATGCGGATAAACGAGTGGCACGACACATCCATTGCGAGTGCGAAGCCGTCGGCAGAGCAATCGACGAGGCTCGCGTGCAAGTCGTCGCCGGGTGCGAACGCGATCGAATGAAGGACAAAATCGAGTCGTCCCCAATCCTGCGAGAGTCGTTCGAACACCGCTTCCAGTTGCCCGGCAACACGGACGTCGCACGGCATAACAATTGCAGCCTGGAGCGCCTCGGCGACCGGCCGGACAAAAGGTTCGGCCTTTTCGTTCAGGTAGGTCACGGCCAGTTCCGCACCGGCCTCGCGAAATGACGCCGCGCAACCGGCGGCGATACTGTGCTCGTTGGCGATGCCGACAACGAGTCCACGCTTGCCCGTAAGATCGATGATTGGCTTCATGACTTGGCCGCCTCGCGGTGGTGCACCGTGACAGCCTCGTCGGCGATGATCTGCTCTTCGTCGGTGGGCAGCACGAGAACGGTGACCCGGCTGCGTGTGCTGCTGATGACGCCGGCGTTGACGCCGTTGGCGTACGGGTCGAGTTCGACGCCGAGCCATGCGAGCCGTTCGCATATGGCGGCGCGTACTTCAGGCTGGTGTTCGCCGATGCCGGCCGTGAACACGAAACTGTCCAGACCGCCCAGCGTGGCGGCAAGCCGCGCCGTCTCGCCGGCAATGCGGAACGCAAAGAGATCAAGTGCTTCGCGAGCCTCGGGACGCTCGCTTGCCAGCAGCTCACGACTGTCCGCACTGATGCCGGAAACGCCAAGCAGACCGGATTGCTCGTACAGCATCGTCTCGACTTTCTTGACGTCGAGGGCCTTCTGGTCGAGCAGATGGAGCACGACACCGGCATCGAGCACGCCGCAGCGGGTCGACATCGGGATGCCGTCGAGCGTCGAAAAACCCATGCTGGAGTCGCGACTCAGACCCGCCTCCAGCGCGCACAGACTTGCGCCGCTGCCCAGGTGTGCGGCGATGATCTTGCCGCGGGCGCGGTGCGGGAACTGACGCGCGAACTGGCCGATGACGAACTGATAGGAGAGGCCATGAAAACCGTAACGCTTGATGCCCTGGTCGAAGAGCCGGCGCGGAATCGCAAAGCGCCGCACGAGATCGGTCTGGGTGCGGTGAAATGCCGTGTCGAACGACGCCGTCTGCAGGAGATGCGGCCGCAGATGCCGGATGGCGCGGATGAGCCGCACACTCTGTGGCTGGTGCAGCGGGGCAAGCGGCACGAGCTCGGCGATGGCCGCGAGCGTTGCGTCGTCGATCGCCACGGGCCCGCCGAAACGATCGCCGCCGTGCACCACGCGATGGCCGACGCAAACCAGATCGTCGAGGGGAAAGTGTGCGGCGAACCATCCGAGTGTCTCGTCGAGGACTTCGTGAAGGTCGTCGCTGACGGCCGCTTTGAGCGGGATCTCGTTCGCCCTGTCGCCATGGACGAGATGAAGGCGCAACGGCTGATGCCGCAAATCGATCAAGCCGTGACCGATTCTCGACGCCGAACTGTCCAGTACGCTGTACAGGCCGATCTTGATGGTTGAGGAGCCAGGATTGAAAGTCAGCAGGAGTGGGGCGCTCATGATCGGATCGGGCCTCCCGGAGTGCGTTCGGCCGCCAGCTTGGCGAGCGCTGCGGAAGCGAGACGCACCCGCATGCTGTCGGCGCGGCTCGTGACGATGACCGGCAGGCGCGCGCCGAGCACAAGGCCCGCCGCGTCGGCGCCGGCGAAGTACATGAGTTGCTTGGCGAGCATGTTGCCAGCCTCCAGATCAGGCACCAGCAGAATGTCCGCCTGACCCGCGACGGGCGAATTGATTTGCTTGGTTTTCGCCGCCGCGAAGCTGATGGCGTTGTCGAACGCAAGCGGGCCGTCGACCAGCGCCCCGGTGATCTGGCCACGTGCGGCCATCACGGTGAGCGCGGCCGCGTCGAGCGTGGTCGGCATTCTGGCGTTGACCGTTTCCACGGCGGCGAGCACCGCGACTCGCGGCAGTTCGACGCCCATGACATGCAGCAGGTCAATCGCGTTCTGGCAGATGTCGCGCTTGTGCTCGAGCGACGGCGCGATATTGACCGCTGCATCGGTGACGACCAGCGGCTTCGAATAGGCCGGCACGTCCATCGCATAGACATGGCTGATGCGCCGCGCGGTGCGCAGGCCGGATGCCGGCGCGACGACCGCGGCGAGCAACTCGTCCGTATGAAGGCTGCCTTTCATTAACGCGGCAACTTTACCGGCCGCCCCCAGTTCGACTGCACGGGCCGCCGCCGCGTGACTGTGCTCGACCGCCTCGATCGGCATGCCGTCGAGACTCACGTCGGCCGCCTCCGCGGCGGCGCGGATTTTTGCCTCGGGGCCGACCAGCACGGGCTCGAGCAGGCCTTCGTCGCGGGCCTCGAGCGCCGCCATGATGGCCTCCACGGAGCACGGATGGACGATCGCGGTACGCAGCGCGGGACGGGCGCGCGCCTCGTGGATGAACGCCTCGTAGCGGTCGTGCCGCCGTACCGAGACGTCGGGGCGCGGCGCGGACGGCCACGCAACCGGTGTTGACGGGGCGATCACGGTCGCCGTGCCTAGCAACACCACGTCGCCCGCCTGATTCGTGCAACAGGTGTCGAGCAGGACGATGCGCTTGTCCGGGCGCTTTTCCTTCACGGTCACGGTCGCCGTGACGGTGTCGCCTGGCGCGACTGGGCGGCGGAACTGCAAGGTCTGGTCGAGATAGATGGTGCCCGGGCCGGGCAGCCTCGTGCCGAGCAGGGCGGAGATCAGCGCGGCGGTCCACATGCCGTGAACTACCACGTGACCGAACAGGTCGCCCGATGCGAAAGCCGCATCCACATGCGCGGGGTTGATATCGCCGGACATGGCGGCGAACAGATCGATGTCGTTTTGCGCGGCCACGCGCACGAGTGAGGCCGATTCGCCGATCGCGAGTTCATCGAAAGTCCGGTTGCGCAACAGGTTGTCGTTCACGAGCGCTCCTCAAGTCTGGAAAACGTAAGTGCCGGGCGCGTCCGCCAGCGGCTGACCGTTCTCGCCGGCCGGCATCGGCGGCGGCGCCACGCGCTGCGGACTCGAATGCGCTTGGAGCCACTCGCTCCATGCGGGCCACCACGAGCCGTCCTGCACCGTGACGTCGGCCGCCCATTCATCGGGACCGATACGCAGGTCGTCGGCCGCGCTGAGTTTCATTCTGAAGTGCCGGTGCGGATGCCCGGGCTCGCTGACGATGCCCGCGTTGTGACCGCCGCTCGCCAACACGAACGTGATGTCGGTATCGGAGAGGTTGTGGATCTTGTAGACGGATTGCCACGGCGCGATGTGATCGCGCTCCGTCCCCACCACGAACATCGGCGCGCGGATGTTGCGAATCGAGACAGGCCGCGCGTCGACCACGTATCGGCCGCTGGCCAGGTCGTTATCGAGAAAGAAGCGCCGCAGATACTCCGAATGCATCCGGTAAGGCATGCGGGTCGCATCGGCATTCCAGGCCATCAGGTCGATCACCGGTTCGCGCTCGCCGAGCAGATAGTCGCGAATCACGCGCGACCAGATCAGATCGTTCGACTGGAGCAACTGGAACGCGCCGGACATCTGGCCGGCGGCAAGATAGCCTTGCGACCACATCATGCTTTCGAGGAAATAGACTTCGCTATCGTCGATGAAAAGTTGCAGCTCGCCGGGCTCGGTGAAGTCCGTCTGCGCGGCAAACAGCGTGATCGAGGCGAGCCGTTCGTCGCCGGCTTCGGCCATCGCCGCCGCTGCGATCGACAGCAACGTGCCGCCGAGGCAATAGCCGGTTGCATGAATTCGCCGGGCCGGCACGATCCGCGAGACGGCGTCGAGCGCTGCCATCACGCCTGATTGCCGGTAATCGTCGAGACCGAGATTGCGGTCTTCGCTATCCACGTTGCGCCACGAAATGCAGAACACCGTGTGGCCGTGCTCGACCAGGTAGCGAATCAGCGAGTTGTGCGGCGACAGATCCAGGATGTAGTACTTCATGATCCACGCCGGCACGATCAGGACGGGTTCGGCGAGAACCGCCTCGCTTGCCGGACTGTATTGGATAAGCTCGATCAGGCGATTGCGGAATACGACCTTGCCGGGCGTGACAGCGAGATTCACGCCGACCTTGAACTGCTCCATCCCGGCGGGGGGCTTGCCGCAGGCCGCGCGGTTCGCATCTTCGAACGCATTGCGGGCGCCCTGCGCCAGGCTCAGGCCACGTGTTGCCGCCGTGCGTTGGATGACTTCGGGGTTGGTGAGCGGAAAATTCGTCGGCGCCACCGTGTCGAGCAGCTGGCGCGCAACGAACGCCGCGACGTCCTCGTGGTGGCGCGTAGCGCCCGGCACGTTGCGGGTTGCCGTATTCCACCACTGCTCGGCGAGCAGGAAACTCTGCTGCCACAGGCGGTAGGGTTCGATCTGCCATGAGTCGGCACGAAACCGGTGGTCAGCAGGGGACAGCTCTGCCAAAAGAGGCGCTGGCTGCCCGAGTGCAAGCTGGGCAAGATATTCGGATAGCCGTCTCACATTCGACACGTACAGCGATGCCAGTTCGAGCTGCTTGCCCGGCGCGACCGCGAGATGAATAAGCCAATCGGACAGCGCCGCGCCCAGCGCCGCAGGCGAGAGACCGGCGGTCATGCGCGCGATGAGCGCCTCCTTGGCGTGGTCCAGATCGCGAAACGCTTTGCTATCAAGTTTGGGCGCAGCGCCGCCCACGCTGGCGGGGGTTTCGGTGCAGACTGCTCGCGTGCGGGTGTCCATTGGGATTCCTTTGCGTTCGATTGCGCTTTGTTCAATGACGTCGTTGGATCGATGCGAAGCCGCTGGGAGACAACAGTCACGCCAGGAACGGTGTTCCGCACGCGGCCTATGCCTTAAAACCAGATGCACTGCGCTGACACAGCAAAAGACGCGCCGGGGTTGTGCGACGCAGCAATTGCCTGATGATTGGACTTTAGTCGCCCGCAGGCCCCAACCTTTGATCTCGGTCAATCGAAGTGGGAGCAGGGAAACTGGATAAACGATCGCTGAACGCTGCTTACGCGCGCTTGACGCGCGTGCCCGCGATACCGCTTGCCATATCTTCGATGTGGTCGAGCGAGCCGATGACTGCCGACGGGTTTCGGTCTCCAGATTGTGATGCGCGGGCAGGCAATGCATGAAGTATTGGTCAGCGGTCGGTCGAATCAAATCAGATGACGTTGAGCTTCGCGTAGGGTGTCCTACGTCGATGTAAGCGGTCCCCTACACGCCAGGTATGGCGATGACGGTCAAGTCCGTCGCTTGACATGGATCATAAGCACGCTCTGATGCGCCCCTATGCTTGTGGCATGCACTGCGAGTCCCGCACGTGAACGCACTACAGGGGTGATGGGGAGGTTGGAATGTCCGAAGCGAAAGTTCTTGTCGTCTATTTCTCACGTACCGGCACCACGCGGTTGCTCGCGCAGGCAGTTGCGAAAATGCTGTGCGCGGATCTCGAGGAGATTTGCGATCGCAGCAATCGCGCGGGAGTGGCCGGATATCTGCGCTCGCTCGTCGACATCATCAGGAAGCGTCCCGTCGAAATCGTTCCAGCCGGACGTGATGTCGCGACGTACAACCTGGTCGTCATCGGCACGCCGGTCTGGGCCAGTTCGGTCTCGGCCCCGGTTCGCTCCTACCTCGTCGAGAACCGCGCGCGTCTTCCCCACGTTGCGTTCTTGTGCAGCTTCGGCGGACGAGGCGCGGACAAAGCGATGACGGAGATGCGCGAGCTTGCGGGTAAGCCGGCGATTGCCGAATGCAAAGTCACAGCAGCTCAAGCGCGGCGAGGTGCAAACGCCGCAGTGGCCGTTTTTGTCCGCGTGCTTAAAGGACACATCGCCAGATTCCAGGCACTTGAATGGATGTGCTGATTCGTCGAAGGATCGAGCGGACATGAAATACAGGCTGTTTCTCGTGCTTGCCGTCGCAGGGCTTGCGGCATGCACCACCCAGGCACGCGTTGCTGCGCTTCGCGATACCGAGGTCCAACTCGAGGAGGCGCGTGCCCACTCATGGGTAGATTGTTCCGCGCGCGCGGACTGTGATCGTCTATGGAGCTTGACGAAGACTTATGTCGCGCAATACTCGATAACACCGATCCGCCGCGCTGACGAAACGGCAATCGAAACGGCCGAGCCGCATACGTTCGGTGTGGTCTATGTATGGGCGACGAGGACAACCGACGATAGCGGCGCCTCGACGATCAGACTGAAAGCGATGTGCCGGGGCATGTATCGCGCCGACGGCAATCCGGGCTGGCTGTACAGGACTTGCGCCGAACAGATTCGCGCAGTCGAAATGAACTTCCTCCCATTCATTGGCGCTTCATCGTGACGGGTATCGGAGAAATCGATCTCCCGCTCACGCTTCTTTAAGGGTCATTTCCCACAGGTTTGATAGAGATCAGTTTTTCGGCTGGCTGCGGCGGTATCTTGCGACTGTTCGAACGCGGCCGCATGGAGGCCCAACAATGTCGGCTCATCTGGCAACACCACCCTCGACAATTCCGTCGGCCACTAGCAACGGTCATGTGGTCGCCGTGCGTGGCGCGGTTGTCGACGTCATGTTTGCCGACGACACGCTTCCCGCCGTCAACGACGCGCTCATGATCCTTTCGGACGACCTCGCGCCGGTTCTCGCCGAGGTGCAAGCTCACCTGAGCGAAACAACCGTGCGTGCGCTAGCGCTGCAATCGACGGCGGGATTGCGGCGCGGCGCCCGCGTGAGCGTGGGCGGCGGACCCATTGAAGCGCCAGTCGGCGAAACTGTTCTGGGCAGGCTGCTGGATGTGACCGGGGCGACATGCGACGACGGCGAGACCTTATCCCCGCATATCGAGCGCCGCCCGATTCATCGCGCAGCGCCGCCGCTCGCGTCGCAGAAAGGCACCACCACGCTTTTCGCCACGGGAATCAAGGTGATCGATCTGCTCGCGCCGCTCGCCCAGGGCGGCAAGGCGGCGATGTTCGGCGGAGCAGGGGTCGGCAAGACCGTGCTGGTGATGGAATTGATCCATGCGATGGTGGAGCGCTATCAGGGGATTTCCGTATTCGCGGGGGTCGGCGAACGCTCACGCGAAGGGCACGAAATGCTGCTCGATATGCGCACATCCGGCGTGCTGGCGCGCACCGTGCTGGTCTATGGACAGATGAACGAGCCGCCCGGCGCCCGCTGGCGCGTGCCCTTTACCGCGCTGACGATCGCTGAGTATTTCCGCGACGAACGCCGGCAAAACGTTCTGCTGCTGATGGATAACGTGTTCCGTTTCGTGCAGGCGGGTGCGGAGGTGTCCGGCTTGCTGGGGCGCATGCCGTCCAGAGTCGGCTACCAGCCCACGCTCGCGAGCGAAGTCGCAAGTCTGCAGGAGCGCATCGTGTCGGTCGGCGACGTCTCGGTCACCGCAATCGAAGCGGTGTACGTGCCAGCCGACGATTTCACCGACCCCGCAGTGACCGCGATCGCCGCGCACATCGACAGCATGGTCGTGCTGTCGCGCGCGATGGCCGCCGAAGGCATGTATCCGGCGATCGATCCGATCGCCTCGTCGTCGATCCTGCTCGATCCGCTGGTGGTCGGCGAGGAGCATGCGGCGGTCGCCACCGAGGTGCGCCGGATCATCGAACATTACCGTGAGCTGCAGGACGTCATCTCATTGCTCGGTATCGAGGAACTGGGTGCCGAGGACCGCACCCTCGTGGGGCGTGCGAGGCGCTTGCAGCGCTTCCTGACGCAGCCGTTTGCCGTGACCGAAGCCTTTACGAGCGAAGCGGGCCGTTCGGTGGCGCTCGCCGATACGATCGCCGGCTGCAAGGCGATTCTGGCAGGCGAGTGCGATGCGTGGCAGGAAAGCTCGCTTTACATGATCGGCACACTCGACGAGGGCCGCCTTAAAGAGCAAACCGCAGCGCAACGCGGCGTGGCCCAGGCCACGGAGCAGTCGAAATGAGCGGCACACCCTTGACGCTCACCTTGGCGACGCCGTCGCGTGTGTGGTTCGACGCTGTCGAGATCGTCTCCCTGCGCGCGGAAGATGAAAGCGGCTCGTTCGGCATCCGGGCGGGACATGCCGACTTCGTCACGTTGCTGACGCCCTCAGTGGTCCGCTGGACGTGTGCGGACGGCTCGCTCCACTTCTGTGCGATCGATGGCGGGGTGCTGCTGGTCTCGCACGGAACGAAGGTATCCATTGCATGCAGGGAAGCGATCCCCGGCGACTCACTGGAAAGTCTTGAAGCCGGCGTTCGCAGCCGCCACGCCAGCGACGCCGATGCCGCGCGGCGCGCCCGCGTCGACCAGTTGCGGTTGCATGCACGCGCCGTGCGCCAGATGCTGCGCTATCTGCGGCCGCGCGCAGGATCCGACGGCACGGTCGCGGAGAGCCTTGGAGGAACGCTGCGATGAACGGGCGCCACGCCAGCGAGCGCAAGCTGCGGGAGCAACGGATCGCCGACGCCGCCCGCCAGGCCGCCGAGCGCGATTCGCGCGGGCGCGAGGAGCCTGAGCCGTCGCTCGGCAGCCGGCTTGGCCAGATCGGCATCCTCGGCTGGGCCATCGTCCTGCCGACGCTAATGGGCCTCGCGCTGGGGCGCTGGTTGGACCGGACGTTCGGCACGCGCGTGTTCTTCTCGGCGCCGCTGCTGATGATCGGCGCGGCGGTGGGCTTCTGGTCGGCATGGAAATGGATGCATCGCCAGCAACGGAACCATCATGAATAATCCACTACCGTCGACGGCGACCCAACTCACGCTGGGGCTCGCAATCGGAACCGTGGCCGGGGCCTGGCATTTCATGTCGCTGCGCTGGAACTGCCCGTTGTTCGCAGCGGGCAAAGCGATGGCTGCACTGGCCTTGCAGCTTGCCAGGTTCGCGCTCACCAGCGCGCTGCTGCTGATGCTCGCGCATGACGGCGCGCTCGCGTTGCTTGCGGGCATGATGGGGTTTCTGCTGGCGCGTGCTGTCGCGGTGCGCCGCCATGGAGGTGGCCAATGACCGCCTCGCCGTTGGCGACTGCGCCGCTGCTGCATATCGGTCCGCTATCCATTACGGAGCCGGTACTCGTCACCTGGGCGATCATGATTCTGGTGACCGCGGGGGCGGCCTTGCTGAGCCGAAGCCTGTCGATCGCGCCGACCCGGCGGCAAACCGCGCTTGAACTGCTGGTCGTGACGATCGACCAGCAGATTCGCGACACCATGCAAACCGGGCCCGCCACCTACCGTGCGTTGATCGGCACGCTCTTCATCTTCGTGCTGATCGCCAACTGGTCCGCGCTGGTGCCCGGAGTGACGCCGCCGACCGCGCATATCGAGACCGATGCCGCGCTGGCGCTGATCGTGCTGGGCGCCACAGTCTTCTACGCCATCCGCACGCGCGGCATGGCCGGCTACCTTGCGGCGTTCGCCGAGCCGAGCTGGATCATGATCCCATTGAACGTCGTCGAGCAGATCACCCGGACGTTCTCACTCGTCGTTCGTCTGTTCGGCAACGTGATGAGCGGTGTGTTCGTGATCGGCATCATCCTGTCGCTCGCAGGTCTGCTCGTACCCATTCCGCTGATGGCGCTGGACCTGCTTACCGGCGCCGTCCAGGCCTATATTTTTTCCGTGCTGGCGATGGTTTTCATCGGTGCGGCAATCAGCGATACCCATCAACAGGCCAGCATAAAAAAGGGCGAAATCTCATGAATAACCTCATCGAAGTTATCAGCATCGCCGCCGCGGCGCTCGCCGTGTCGTTCGGCGCGATCGGGCCGGCGCTTGCCGAAGGCCGCGCAGTCGCAGCCGCGATGGATGCGATCGCGCGGCAGCCGGACTCGTCCGGAACCGTGTCGCGCACGCTCTTCGTCGGGCTTGCAATGATCGAAACGATGGCGATCTATTGCCTGGTGATCGCATTGTTGCTGCTCTTCGCCAACCCGTTCGTCAAATAGGCGGCGGCCATGCGAATCGACTGGTCCACGCTCGCGCTGCAGACGATCAATGCGCTCGTGCTCATATGGCTGCTGGCGCGCTTTCTGTTCCGTCCGGTCGCGGACATCATCGCCGAGCGTCAGAAAGCGGCGCAAGCGCTGATCGCGGACGCCGACGCAGCGAAGCTCGCAGCAGTCCTCGAACGCGATGCGGCAGTTCGTGAGACGCAGCGCCTCGTCGCGGCTCGGGCGGAGGGCTTGAAAACGATCGCTGCGGAGGTCGAGGGCGAGAAGGCCGCGCTGCTGGCGGCGGCGCATGCGGACGCGGACAGGCTGCGCGCGTCCGCCGCTGCCGAAACCGAGGCCGCGCGCATCGAACAGGAAAAACGTGTCGCGGACCGGGCGACGCAGCTCGCCGTCGATATCGCAGCGAAGCTGCTTGACCGGTTGCCTGACGGTACGCGCGTGAGCGGTTTTGTCGATGGTCTCGTCGACGGGGTCGCGCAACTGCCTGCCCAGGTTCGCGCGGAACTCGGCGCAAATGGCGTGGCGCTTTCGCTCGCCGCGCCGCGCGCGCTGAGCTTGGAGGAGCAGGAAATCTGCCGCGCCGCGCTCGCGACCTGTCTGAGCAGGCCGGTTGCCCTTCAGATAGAAGTCGATCCTTCGCTGATCGCCGGATTGGAACTGACGGCTGCCCACGCGGTAGTGCGCAACAGTTTCAAGGCAGATCTCGTGCAGATCGAAGCGGCGTTGCTGAGTGGCGATAATGGGCCCCGCTGACATGACCGACGATCCCTGGCTCGCGGACCAGCGCGACGCACTCGCCCGAACCATCGTGAAGCCGCACGCGCAGACGCTCGGCCGCGTCGAACGTTTTGGCGATGGCATCGCATTCGCCTCGGGACTCCCGGATGCGGCCCTCAACGAGCTGCTCCGCTTCGAAAGCGGCGCGACCGGCTTCGCGCACACGCTGGACGCGGACGTCATCAGTGTCGTGCTGCTGGACGACGGCACCGCCGTAGAAGCGGGCTCCTGCGTGACCCGCACCGGCACCGTGCTGGAGGTGCCGGTCGGAGAAGGGCTGCTGGGGCGTGTGATCGACCCGCTCGGGCGGCCGCTCGACCGCGACGGTCCCATCGTTGCCGATATGCGCATGCCGGTCGAACGGCCGGCGCCGGCGATCATCGAACGCGATCTGGTGAGCGAGCCGGTCGAAACGGGTGTGCTTCTCGTCGACGCGCTGTTCGCGATCGGCCGCGGGCAGCGCGAGCTCATCATCGGCGACCGTGCCACGGGCAAGACCGCTTTGGCCGTCGACACGATCGTCAACCAGAAGCATTCGGACATGATCTGCGTCTATGTCGCGATTGGCCAGCGCATGACGGCTGTGCAGCGCGTCATCGAATCGGTGCGTCAGCACGGTGCGCCCGAGCGCTGCATCTTCGTGGTCGCCCCCGCGGCGTCAGCGCCGGGGCTGCAATGGATCGCGCCGTTCGCGGGCTTCACGATCGCCGAATATTTTCGCGATCGTGGACAGCATGCGCTGGTCGTGGTCGACGACCTGACAAAACATGCCGCGACGCATCGCGAGCTGGCGCTGCTGACGCGCGAGCCGCCGGGACGCGAGGCCTATCCTGGCGACATCTTCTATGTCCACGCCCGCCTGCTTGAGCGCGCAGCGAAGCTGTCGGCCGGGCTGGGCGGCGGATCGCTGACCGCGTTGCCGATCGCGGAGACCGATATGGGCAACCTGTCCGCCTATATCCCGACCAATCTCATTTCGATTACGGATGGGCAGATCGTGCTCGACGCGGCGCTGTTCGCGGCGAACCAGCGGCCGGCGGTCGATGTGGGCTTGAGCGTGAGCCGGGTCGGCGGCAAGGCGCAGCATCCGGCTTTGCGAGGTGTGTCGGGACGCTTGCGGCTCGATTACGCGCAGTTCCTGGAACTGGAGATGTTCAGCCGGTTCGGGGGCCTGACGGACGCACATGTCGCCGGCAAGATCGCTCGTGGTGAACGCATCCGCGCATTGATCGCGCAGCCGCGTTTCAGCGCGTTACGCATGCTCGATGAGATCGCGCTGCTGTCAGCGCTGGCGGAGGGCGTGTTCGATTCGGCGCCGAGCGGGATCGTGGCGCAAGTGCGGACGCAACTGGCTGCGCATCTGGACACCCAGCGCCTGCAAGCCCAAATTGCGCAAGGCTTTTCGCTGTCGTCGCCCGCGCCGTTGAGCGCCGGCGTGCAAGCGGTGCTCGTCGCCGCGGTTCGCGATCTGGTGCGGCAGTGTGCGCCAACGGCCGCCAGCGGCACGGCAAGCAGTGGGGGTGGGCAATGAGCGGAAAACTCACCGAAATCGAATCGCGCAGCGCTACCGCCCGGCAACTGGACGCCGTCATCGGCGCGATGCGCGGCATTGCGGCAGCACGTTCGCGCGAAGCACAACGGCGGCTGCCCGGCATCCGTTCTTCGGCCTCGACTGTCGGCGCTGCGATCGGCGCCGCGCTGACCCACGCTTCGGGCGAACCTGCGCGCGCGCTGGAACATGGCGCGCGGATCGTCATCGCGCTTTGCGCGGAGCAGGGTTTCGTCGGCTCGTTCAACGAGCAGATCCTCGACCACGCGCTAGCTCGTCTGGCGTCGGCGCACAGCGAACTCCTGCTCGTGGGTATGCGCGGCGAAATTGTGGCGAACGAACGCCGCCTGCCGTTTGCGTGGAGCTCTCCGGCGGCCTCCCATGCCGACGATGTGCCTGCGCTCGCAAGCCGGATCACCGATGCGCTTTATACGCGTCTTGGCGATCGAGGTGTGACCCATGTCTCGGTCGTTCACGCCATGCCGGGCATCGCCGCGCATAGCGAGATCGTCGAACACAGCCTGATGCCGTTCGATTTTTCGCGATTTTCCGCTGCGCGGCGCGCCCAGCCACCGCTACTCACGTTGCCCGCCGACCGTCTGTTTGCCGGACTGGTCGAAGCCTACGTGTATGTCGAGTTATGCGAGGCGTTGATGCTGTCGTTCGCCGCCGAGAACGAAGCGCGAATGCGCGCGATGCTGGCCGCGCGCGCCAATGTGAAAGAGACGCTTGCCGAACTCACGCAAAGCTACCGGCAGGTTCGTCAGGATGAGATCACGGCCGATATCGTGGAACTCGCGGCGGGCGCCGCGGCAGGCGTCTGAACGGTGCAACCGTGCCGCGCGGTTCCCGCGGGAAGGGCGCGGCACAGCGGCCGTTAGCGGTCCCCTAACGTCGAAAACGCCTTGTACACGATCCGCGGATCATGCTGGCCTTTATAGACCTCCGGTGCTGCGAGATCGAGTCCGAGCAGCGCGTACACCGCATTCTGCGCCGAACGCACCGAGTATTCGACGGTGAAGACGACGTCGTTGGGCAACTCGCAGAACTGCCCCGTGAACGCCAGATTTTGCCAGCCGTCCGGCACCACGTCCGGCCGGTCGCCTTTGCTGCGTCGCAGGAACTGGCTCGTGATGAACGGCATCATGCACGGAATGCAGTTGGCGTGCTCGAGAATGCGGGATGCCTCGGCTTCGATCCGCAGATGGCCGAGGATTTCGGTCAGAATTTCGCGGCCGGTGCATGCCGACATTGGCTTCCTGACGAAATCGCCGGGCTGGTCGACCCGCAAGCCGTAGCCCCAGAGCACCTGCACGTCCGCAGGTTGGCCGACGAAGTGCGGCTGATGCGGCAGCACGATGGAGGCAAGCCAGCTCGACTCCGGAAAAGTAATCAGCCCGCCTTCACCCGGCGTATTTCCCGTCATGTCGCGGATCAGGCGGAACAGCGTCGGGTCGCGCAATGTCACCGTGAACGACAGCCACTTCGACTCGTCGATATGATCCGCGAAAACGGCAGGGTGACCGAACTCGGGCCGGCCCGCGGCGATCGTCTTCCAAAGGGCCCAGGCACCCGTGCCGTCGTCGGTATTCATGGCGGCGGGGCGATCCATGCCGCCCAGGCTGGAACCGCCTGTCATCGATCCGAGCGTGACAATGACCTTGTCTGCCGCTCCGACCGGTATTTCGAGGCGCCGATGCGTGCTTTCGCAAACGATGCCGCGGACCCGGTTTTCCACGCCGGTTTCGTCGAACAACAGATCGGTGACCCGGGTGTTCGGCTGGAACGCGACGCCGTGGTCGTCCAGCCAGCGCCGCAGCGGCCTGACCATCGAGTCGTACTGGTTATAGACGGTGCGCATGATGCCGTGCAGCTGGTTGAATCCGGAAGACATATGCGCGAAGCGCAGCAGATAGCGCCGGAATTCGACCGCGCTATGCCACGGCTGGAAAGCGAACGTCGTACACCACATCAACCAGAAATTGGTCTCGAAGAAAGACGAATCGAAGTGATCGGAAATCCGGCTGTTACCGAGCATGACTTCGGGTTCGATCGACAGACGGCCCAGCGTCAGCAGGTGGTGCTCATCCAGTCCATAGGCGGGAGAATCCTCGCGTTTGCCGTTTCTGACGAGCCGCGACCTCGACGAGGTCCTGATGGTTTCGCTCCAGTCGAAGATCTCCTGTGTCACGCTTTTGCTGCCGTCCAGCGCCGGTATCGACGAGAACAGGTCATAGGTGCACAGATACTTGCTTTCGAGCATGCGGCCGCCGCGCACGACGTAGCCGCTTTCCGCAGAACCCGCGCCATCGAGGCTGCCGCCCGGCTTGTCGAGCGCTTCCAGAATGGTGATGTCACAGCCGCGCACGTGCCCGTCGCGGATCAGGAAGGCCGCCGCCGCTAACGAAGCGATGCCGCCCCCGACGAGGTAGAACCTGGCGTCCTCTGCGTGGTAGCGGTCAAGTTCAGCGGTAAGGGACCGTTTGGGGATCTGATCAGAGTGTTGCACGTCGATATTCCTTTTCATGTTCGTCTCCATCAGGATGCAGCCGGGCCGCCCGGAGGCGCACGGCAGATGTTGACCCACCATACCCGCGGCACCGGTTTTCCGATTGAGTTGGATCAAGCACCGATCACGATCGCGCGAGCTTTATTGCCCCGATGTCGCGCGATACGGTTCATGCGTTTTTGCTGCCAATTGCCGCCGCGGATTCGGCCTATCTCGCCACTTCGTGATCCGTGTCAAAACCGGCCGGAGTTACGCTCCTACGATGGTTCTGCACGTGGCGTTATCCCGCATACCGAAGCGGCGGCGTCATGAACGGGCGCTGGACGGGATCGGTGTCGTCATTCAGCGCCGTAATCCCGGATGCGGTGGCGAAATGAGCAATGGTTTTCGCGTAGACGGCCTGGGCGGCGTCGATCCGCACGACGACGCACGGGCGGTGCGCACATGGTGTTGGTTACAGTGGGTCCTGTTCGGCTTCAGCCTGCTCGCCATTCCCGCCTTCTATTTCGAACTGGCCGTTGACTCACCTGTGCTTCATCAGACGGGTCGGGCGCTATACGCCTGCATGGTGGCCGGTTTCGCGGCTTCGTTGGCCTGGATGACGCGTCTGAGCCGCAAGCCGCGGCGGTTTCTCATGCGAAATCGCTACGACGTTCTGATCGCGGCGGGAGCCGGGGTCAGCGTCGCATGGGGCGTCTCCCCCTGGTCGTCGCTCGAGTGGGTTCTGCGCATTCTGTTCATGGGACTGGTGGCGGCGCGAATAACGGTGTCGCTGCGCGGATTCTTCTCGCCCAACCGCTTGTTTCTGTTGCTCGCAACGGCAGCGGCGCTGCTTGCGTCGGCAGGAGCCGGGTTCTACTGGCTCGAACCAAGCGTGCACACCTATGCCGAGGGCGTCTGGCTCGCGTTCGAAAGCAGCGCGACAGTCGGGTACGGCGACATGGCGCCGACCACCCCGGCATCGCGCGTCTTTGCCGCTTTCGTCGTATTGCTCGGCTACGGTCTGCTATCGCTGGTGTTCGCCAGCATTGCAGCCATCTTTGTCGAACAGGAAGAACGTCTGCTGCGCCGTGAGATGCATCGCGACATCAAGACTTTGCAAGCGGAAATCGCGTTGCTGCGAAAGGAAGTATGCAGCCTGGGCGGCAAAGTGCATGTCGACGAAAATTCCATCGGGCAAGATCGGCCATCGGGTGCGCGCGAATGATCCGTGTGGACTCGCCTGGTGGTCGGATTGTGTCGACTGGATAAAGCGTGCGTCTCCGCAATGGCCAACTCGCGCCTCGGCTTGTCTGCGGCCGCGTGTTCATGCTTATAGAATTAAGAGAGTGACAGCCGGCGCTTTCATCGGCGGAATACCCCTTGATTTTCCGTGTGTGTGAAGCCGACGCGCAGCTAGCCAATGCGTTGACACAAGTCAATTGCCCAGCGCCATTCGCGCCGATTATTCAATCATGTCGCCAGTCATACGTCGCTACCGCGACGACCTGACCGCGCAGGCAGGCACGCCCGAGCGCCCACGCACACCCGACGAACGAATATGAAGTCCCGCAAAAAAGCGCTGGAATCGGCGGCGGCGTCGGACCCTGCCGGCAACGATGTACCGCCGATCTTCCTGTAGTCGCGAAAGAAGCCGGCCTCATCAGAGAAATCGCGGCATGTCTGGGAGAACAGTGATGGGTGTCGGCATGCAAATCGTCTATCTCGGCTTTGCCGGGACCTCGCAGATCGAAGGCGAGGCGGCTACGCAACTGGTGCGCCTCGAACGGTTCAGCCGGTCTATCGCGGGCTGTCACCTGGCAATCGAAGCTATTCGCGAACGGACTGGTGGTGCCGGAACCGGTGCGCCTGCCGCCGACATCCGTTGTCCGGTTTTCGACGCGCGGCTCGACCTGATCATGCGTAACGGGGAGCTCGTGCCGATCGAGCATTGCCTGAACGCCGATCCGAACATGGCGGTACGGGCTGCATTCGATGTCGCTGAGCAGAAACTCGACCGACGCCCGGGTTGAACGCGATGCCCAGGCAAGTTTGCGTTCATTGCGGCGCCGTGCCTGTTGGTTCCAATGCTCCATGAGGAGGGAGTCATGTACGCAACTATTCTGGTGGCAGTGGACGGCAGTGAGGCATCGAAGCGCGCGGTGGACGAGGGCATCCGGATGGCCAAACTGTCGGGCGGCAAGCTGACGGCGGTCTACGTGCTGGATCAGTCCGCGGCGTTCACGTATGCGGGTGCCTGCGATCCGCATCTGCTGACCGACACGGCGCGCCAGGTAGGGCGCGGCTTCCTTGACGAGGCTTGCGCGAAGATGCAGGCGCTCGGCGTGGCGGGTGATTCGGAGATCGTCGAAACGCAAGGCATCGCCGAGGACATTGCCAGTTGTCTCGCTCGCTGCGCCGAGCGACGCGGCGCGGAGCTTGTCGTGATGGGTACGCACGGGCGGCGCGGCATGCGGCGCATGGTGATCGGCAGTGTCGCGGAGCGTTTCGTGCGGCACGCGACATGTCCCGTGTTGTTGATCAGGGAAGCGTCAGCCGATGCCTGAGTGTTTTTCGGGGGGCGTGACGGCAGATCACATTTGCCGCGGCGCGCCGCACGCTTGATACGCGTCAACCGGCATCTGACGGCGTCGTCTACATTGAACGCACTGCTGCCGCGAACACAACCGCGAGGTAACCGTGCGGCGCGTATGCCATTCATCTGACCACGACTAGAAATCTGCCGATGGTGCCATAGGGCGGGCGCCATCGGCAGATCCCGATCTCGTAGCGAGCGTGTGGCGGCGCGGGTCGAGTTTGGCGCCGCTCCGCTCACGCATGCGCCGCCTCCCGCGAAGCTGCCGCATGGTGGTCCAGCCTCTGCAACAGCGCTCCCCAGTACTCGACATGAGTGAAGGCGCCAAGCGGTACTTCTGTATCGAAACAGACCGTATCCGCCATTTCCTCGGAGGTCAGCGGCTCCTCGTTCGCCAATTGTCTGACCAGAACGACCGGCCCGGCGTCGGACTCGTTGTGCAATTCCAAAGCGCGGGTACGCACCCGCTCCACGAGCCGGCACGTGCGCGCATGAAAGTCCAGCACGACAACGGGAATCGACAGCCTGTTGCCCAATGCCGCAAAACGAGACCGATGCTCGTGCTTGAGAAAGCTAGCGTCGACCAGCACCGGATAGCCGGCCTCCAGCACCTGCCGTGCGAGCGCCAGCAGCAAGTCATAGTGGCGATCGATCGAGTGGGCTGAATAGGCGGTGGCAGCCAGCGGCCGGGTGTCAACCGGCGTGAACGGACGCGAGCGTTTGCGTTCGACGTCGCTGGACAGGCGTATCGCGCCGATCAGACTGGCCAGCGCTTCACTCGCGACCGACTTCCCCGACCCTGAATAACCGTGACACAGCAGCACGTAAGAGCGCGGCATGGTGGTCATACGCTCCGCGAGCCGCAGGTATCGCTTCGCCTGTTCAGCAGCGTGCGGCGCCGGATTGCCACGTGCTTTCAACGACGCCACGTAAGCACGCACCAGCGCGCGGTAAACCATGTAGTAACGAAGCGCGGGTAGCGCGGCAAAATCGCCGGTCTGTTGCAGCCAGCCGTTGAGGAGCCGCGCCGCGAGATCGTCCCGGTCGTGCGCCTGAAGGTCCATGAGCAGAAAACTCAAATCGCTGGCGACGTCGATCCATCGCAAGGCGTCGCTGAACTCGATGCAGTCGAACATGAGCACATGTTTGCCACGGCGCACCACGTTATCGAGGTGCAGATCGCCATGACATTCGCGCACGAAACCTCCCGCGCGCCGTGCTTCGAAATGTCCCGCGAGCCGCTCGCCCTCGCTCTCGCACCAGGCACGCAATTGGGCGGGCACGAGCGTCCGGGTTTCCTGTTCTAACGAATCCAGCACGGTCTGCATCCGCATGCGCACCGCCGGTGCCGAGCCATAGCGGTGGTCCGGTGGCGTGCGCGCTGCGTGGCGATGGAAGGCGGCGAGGCGTTCGGCGAGCGCGTCGATCTCCGCCAAGCCGAGTTCGCCGCGCGCGACCAACGCCGAAAATACGTCGCGTTCGTCGAAGCGTCGCATTTTGACCGCGAGGTCGGCCACACGCCCATGTTTGCCGATCTTGAAGATGCGTCCTCTGCGAACAATCGTCTCGACACCACAGTAAAGTCCGCGCGCGAGGCGCCGGTTCAACCGCACTTCGTCGCCACATGCGCGCTGTCGTGCGGCAAGTCGCGTGAAATCAACAAAGTCCAGGTTGACGGGTTTCTTGAGCTTGTACGCGTAGCGGCCAGTCAGATAGATCACCGAAATATGCGTTTCGATACGGCGTATCCGACCTGCCGGATGGGGGTATGAACAGGGCCGTTGCAACGTTCGATCGATGGTGCGCCAGCCGCGCTGCGCGAGGTGTTCGCGTTGCCGTACATGCAGCGCCCCGTGACGCGGTGCAATGAAATAGCTGGACATGGCCGGCTCCGGGAAACAATGAAGGCTCGTCCAGCATAGGCCCGCGTCATGAGCCGGAATTGACCGATGTCATGCTTTCCGCAGTATTTCGGACGATACGTATCGCTTGATACATGTCAATCGTCGCGGCGTCCGCCGTCCTAAAGTGTGTCATACAGCATGCTCGTTCCGATCAACGGAGGCAGTAGATGAAAGCACTGGTGTATCACGGTCCCGGCAAGAAATCGCTCGACGAAAGGCCGATTCCCACGCTCGCCGCGCCGACCGATGCGATCGTCAAGATGACGCGCACGACAATTTGCGGCACCGATCTGCACATTCTGAAAGGCGATGTGCCGAGCTGTGAGCCGGGGCGCATCCTCGGCCACGAGGGGGTTGGCATCGTGCAGCAGGTCGGCGCGGCGGTGTCGTCGTTCAAACCGGGCGACCGGGTATTGATTTCGTGCATTTCGTCGTGTGGCAAATGCGATTATTGCCGGCGCGGCATGTATTCACACTGCACCACCGGCGGCTGGATTCTCGGCCACAAGATCGACGGCACCCAGGCCGAATATGTGCGCATTCCGCACGCCGACACGAGCCTGTACCCGATTCCCGCCGGTGCCGACGAAGAAGCGCTGGTGATGCTGTCGGACATCCTGCCGACCGGCTTCGAATGTGGTGTTCTGAACGGCAAGGTGCAGCCCGGCAGCACGGTGGCGATCGTCGGGGCCGGACCGATCGGGCTTGCTGCGCTCCTGACCGCGCAGTTCTATTCGCCTGCACAGATCCTGATGATCGATCGCGATCCGAACCGCCTTGAAGTTGCGCGCCGCTTCGGCGCGACCGGGTGTATCGACATCGGCCGGGCGGATCCGGCCGCCGAAGTCATGAAGTTAACCGAACAGACGGGCGTCGATTGTGCGATCGAGGCGGTCGGCATACCCGCAACGTTCGAGTTGTGCGAAGCGATAGTCGCGCCCGGCGGTGTGATCGCGAATGTCGGCGTGCACGGGGTCAAGGCCGATCTGCACCTCGAAAAACTTTGGGATCGCAACATAGCGATGACGACGCGCCTCGTCGATACCGTCAGCACGCCGATGCTGCTCAAGACCGTTCGCGCCGGCCGCATAGATCCCACTAAACTTATTACACACCGCTTCCAGCTCGAGAATGTTGCCGGCGCTTACGACACGTTTGGACGCGCGGCCGAGACGCATGCGCTGAAGGTAATCATCGAGGTCGCCTAGACAGCGCCGCTTGCACGAGCAAATCCGGCGACCTGTCCAGGAGAGTAGCGAGGCCCGGCGAGCAATGCGGCCGAACCACTCGACGTAGCCCGATGTCCATGACGTTCATGGATGAATCAAGGAGATGCACGATGAGCAACTTGACCCGTTTTGATCCGTTTCCGCTTGAGCCCATGTCGGAACTCTTTCAAGGCCTGTTCCGTCCGCTGCGCGGCGTGGGCGGCGATGCGCCATTGGCCGACATCAAGGTCGACGTCACGGAAAGCGATACCGCATACGCAGTGAAGGCCGAACTGCCGGGTGTCGACAAGAACGATATCGACGTGAAAATCGACGGCAACATCGTATCGATCAGCGCCAAGGTCGAACGCAATCAGGAACTGAAGGAAGGCGAGCGCGTGATCCGGCGCGAGCGGTATTCGGGCGCGGTCAGCCGGTCGTTTTCGCTCGCGAGCGAGATCGACGAAGCCACGGCGGCAGCGGAGTACAAGGACGGCGTCCTCTCGTTGACGCTGCCCAAGAAGGCGGCTTCCGAGCGCAAGCGTCTGCCGATCGCGTGATCGACGCCACGCCACGCCGGGCTGGCGGCTGCACGTCCCGGCGCGGCTGCATCTTTGCATGCCATCAAGGAGCAGGCAATGAAGTCGGACATGGAACTGAAACGGCAGGTCGAGGACGAGCTGGCGTGGGATCCTGCGGTCGACATCACGGACATCGGCGTTGAAGTGCGCGACCGTGTGGTGACGCTGTCCGGGCACCCGACCAGTTACGCCGAGAAACTTGCGGCGGAAAACGCGGCGCAGCGGGTGGCTGGTGTGAAGGCGGTCGTCGTGGAAATGGACGTTCGCCTTCTGCATACCGACGTACGAACCGATGAAGATATCGCCAACGCCGTTCGTACGATCCTGCGCTGGACCGTCGGTCTGTCCGAGGAGACCGTCAAGGTGCAGGTCGAGAAGGGCTGGGTGACGTTGAGCGGCGAGGTGGATTGGGCTTATCGGAGCCATGTTGCAATGCGCACCGTCGCACACATGCGGGGTGTCACGGGTGTGTCGAACCTGATCCGGATAGGCGGCGACGCCGCCGCCCAGGATATCGGCGATCAGATTAGCCAGGCATTGCAACGGCACGCCGAGCGTGAAGCGAAACACATCGAGATCAAGGTGCACGAAGGCACCGTTACGTTGACCGGCAAGGTCGACTCCGCCGCCGAGCGATCGGCCGTGCGCGGCGCGGCATGGTCGGCGCCGGGCGTGCACGCGGTCGTCGACAATCTGACGATAAGCTAACCCGCGGCGCGGGACCCGGTGCGCTTCTTTGGGGCGGCATCGGGTTTGCGCGGCCGAAAAAATCAGGAGTCACTCATGGCACTTTCGGGTAGCGTCTGCGACAACGATTGGTCGGTGTCGGTCGTGACGCATCAGACGGCTGACGGCTTCTGTTGCTCGATCCAGCTCAACCACAATGCGCCGGAAGGCGTTTTCAAACACGAATTCACGCACAGCGGCGTTTTTTCGACCGAACGCGAAGCGGTGCTCGCCGGTTTGCGTGAAGGCCTGGTATGGGTACAGCTCAAGATGGCAAAAACGCTCTCGCTTTAGGCGCGTGAAGGGTGTGCCAGGCGCGCGGCAACTGCAGCAGCGGGCGAGGGTAGGGGCATCGAGGGTGGAAGCAGCTCGCCCGATGACCTCATCTCATACGGTGTTGTACACAACCGTCCTATATCGGCGTCAGCACTGATCCACATCAAAAAATGATGTCCGTTACGGACGTAGTGTGAATAAAGGCACAAGCCGAAACAGTGAAGGAGTCTCACCATGCGTGCATCAGATGTAATGACCAGTAACGTCGTATCCGCCAAACCTGACATGACCGTGAGCGAGGTTGCCAGGATGCTGGTGGACAAGGGCATCAGCGGCGCGCCGGTAATCGACGCGGCAGAGCATGTTATAGGCATGATCAGCGAAGGCGACCTGCTGCACCGGGAAGAGCTCGGCACCGATCAGCGCCGACGCTCCTGGTGGCTCGATCTTTTTTCGTCAAGCAATGACGCCAGGGACTACATCAAGACACATGCTCTAAAAGTCCAGGACGTGATGACCACCCGCGTCATTTCGGTTGATGAAGACACGCCGCTGAGCGAGGTAGCCAACATCCTGGAAACGCGGCGTATCAAGCGTGTTCCTGTGACAAAGGCGGGTCGTCTTGTGGGCATCGTCAGCCGCGCGAATCTTGTGCAGGCATTGGCCAGCATTCCCGAAGAGCCGGCGCCGGACATGGCCCTCTCGGATCGGGAGATTCGTGCGGCGCTGATGGGTGAAATGACGGGCCACAATTGGGCATTTGCCGGGCGCAACATCGTCGTGATCGATGGCGTTGTCCACCTGTGGGGCATCTTTCATTCGATGGAGGCAGTCCAGGCTGTCCGCGTCGCGGCAGAAGGCATTCCGGGCGTGAAGCGGGTGGAAGATCATACGGAACCTTACCCGGTGATGCCGGGCATATAAAAGATCAAGCGCGAAGCGCCTCGATCAGGGAGTCTCGCGATCGAGGCGCGCGGTTCTTAGCGCACAAGATCATGTACCGTAGGACCGTATTGGCCGTCGATGCATTGCGTGCGCGCGTGAAGCTCACTCAGGGTGGTTGAGCGCTTTCACGCAAATGCGCTTGCGCAATGAGCGCAACTCGCATCGTATGGTGCCCGTCAATCGAGCGTCAGCACGACGCGGCCATCGATCTTGCCGCTCTTCAACTCGGTGAACACGGCATTGATGTTTTCGAGGCGGTCGGTGTGAATCCGGGCGCGTACTCGCCCTTCGGCCGCAAACTCGAGCGACTCCTGCAAGTCCCGGCGCGTGCCGACGATCGATCCTCGCACGGTGATGCCATTGAGCACAGTGGAAAAGATCGGCAACGGAAAATCACCTGGCGGCAGACCGTTTAGCGTGACGGTGCCGCCGCGGCGAACCATGCCGAGTGCCTGGGCAAAGGCGCTGCGCGATACCGCTGTGACCAGCACACCATGTGCTCCGCCGATTTCCTTCTGGATCGCCGCGGCAGGATCGCCCTCCGATGCATCGATCGTGAGGGCGGCACCGAGTTCACGGGCGAGGGCGAGCTTGTCGGCTGATATGTCCACCGCGACGACATGTAGTCCCATTGCAATGGCATATTGAACCGCGACATGGCCAAGGCCCCCGATTCCCGAGATCGCGATCCATTGGCCGGGCCGCGTGTCGGTCATGCGAATGCCCTTGTAGACGGTAACGCCCGCGCAGAGAATCGGTGCAATTTCTTCAAAACCGACTTTCGGCGGCAAGTGTCCGACATAGTTCGGATCAGCCAGCACGTATTCCGCATAGCCACCGTTGACTGAATAGCCGGTGTTCTGTTGTTCGTGACAGAGCGTCTCCCACCCGCTCAGGCAGTGCTCGCAATGACCGCAAGCAGTATAGAGCCACGGCACGCCGACGCGGTCTCCTTCCTTGACTGCCTTGACGCCATCACCAACGGCCGAGACATAGCCAACGCCTTCGTGACCGGGAATGAAGGGGAGTGTCGGCTTGACTGGCCAGTCTCCGTCGGCTGCGTGAAGATCGGTGTGGCAGACACCGGATGCCTTGATCTTGACGAGTATCTGCCCGCGGCCCGGTGTTGGTATGGGCACTTCCTCAATGCGAAGCGGGGCGCCAAATTCGTGGACGACTGCGGCTTTCATCGATTGCGTCATGTGATCCTCCGGGAGAAGAGTGCATGACAGCCAGTATCGGGCTGACCACGGCGTAGAAATTGACATGGGTCATCGAACGGCGACAACCGGGTGCGACGCGACCAACTGCCGGACACGCGCGCTATCTGGCCTACGCCTCATCCCCCCAATCGTGCCATTCGACCGCATGCGACTCCAGATAGCGGTTCACCGCCTGTCCGATGGTAGGAAAGAAGTTTTGCTCGCCGATTATCTCGAACAGGCCGTAATGCTTCAGGCTGTCCTTCACAGGCCCCTTCAGCTCCGCGAAGCATAGCGTCACGTTCAACGCGAGCAGTTCGTCATGAAGCCGCGCGAGCGTGTCGGCGGCGGTGAGATCGACGTCTGTCACCGGTTCAGCTGCGATCACGATCCACGCGGTTTTCGCCGGCGCCTCGCGCACCGCCTGCCGCATGCGTTCACGAAAAATCTCCGCGTTTGCGAAGAAGAGCGGCGCATCCCATCGCAGCAGGACGAGCCCGGGAATGCGGCGGGCCTCCGGATGCCGGGCGACATCGTGATAGCCCTTCATCTGATCGACACGACCAAGCACAGCGGAATACGGACGCCACCCGCGCCACAGGAACGCGAGAACCGCGAGCGCAAGCGCGATGCCGATGCCGTTCACGACCCCGATCATCGTGACACCGAGCAGACAGACGATCGATTGCACGAACTCGCTCGGTCTCAGCCGATATAGTCGCCACACGCCCCGCACCTCGATCAGCCCGAGACAGGCGGCGATCACGACCGCCGCAAGCGCCGCCTGCGGTGTATAGCGCAGGGCCTGTGGCGCGGCCAGCAACAGCCCCACAACGATCAGCGCAGCGAAGACGCCTGTCGCCTGCGTCTTCGCCCCTGCCGCTTCCGCGACCGGCGTGCGCGAACCGCTCGCGCTCACGGCGAACCCATGCGCGATGCCCGCCGCGATATTCGCGAGCCCGAGCGCGACGAACTCCTGGTTGCGATCGACTGCTTCTCCGCTGCGCGCCTCATAGGTGCGCGACAAGATGCTGATGTCGGTGAATGAGACGAGCGCGACGGCGGCAGCGCCGCCGAGAAGCGCCGCCCACTCGCTGAGTGCCAGCGCCGGAATGCGTGGCACCGGCAGCCCTTGCGGCACGTTGCCGACCACCGCCAGCCCAAAGCGCTGTGCGAGACCCAGCGCGGCGACCGCAATCGTTGCGCCCGCGACAGCGATCAGCACGCCGGGCACCTTCGGCAACCAGCGCCTGCAAGCGAAGATCACGACGAGCGCCGCAATGCCGATCGTCAAAGCCAGCGTATTGGTCTTGCCCGCAGCGAAGCCGCTCGCGAGTTCGCGCACCTGCTGCAGGAATGATTCGCCGTGCACCTGGAAGCCCAGCAGTCTGGGTGTCTGCCCGATGACGATCGTCAGCATGATGCCGTTGAGATAACCGTAGCGGATCGGCAGCGACAGCAGTTCGGTGACGAAGCCCAGCCTCAGCATGCCGACCACCACGCCGATCGCACCGGACAGTAAAGCGAGCCCGCCCGCGAGGGCGAGCGCGTGCTCCGTATTGCCGTGCGCGAGTGGCGCGACGCTGGCCGCGATCAGCGCGACCAGCGCGGAGTCGGGACCCAGCACGAGGATCCGGCTCGGGCCGAAAACGGCGTAGGCAAGCAGCGCCGCGAACGACGCATAGAGCCCGGATACGGCGGGCAAACCGGCGGCCTCCGCGTAGGCCATCCCCGCAGGCACGAGGACGGCGCTCAGGCTGAGGCCCGCCATCGCGTCGTGGGGCAGCCATGCAACCCGGTAGTTCCGTGCCACAGCAAGCCCGTTAGCCCAGCGCGATACGACACGTCCGGTGCGATTCGATGGCCGCTCGGGCTTACTGGTGTGTGGTTTCACGGGGCAGCGCAGGTCGAACCAGAGCGGCTGGTGATCGGAAGTGCGGCTCGCAGTGATCCACCCCGCAACCGGGAAGCACGGCTACGGGGCCCCGGCGAGGAAAATGAAATCGGATGCGAACGGTTCGTCGAGCCATTGCCGATGATCGCATGAACCGGCCATCGCGGCAGGCACGGTGTTTGGGTGGGTGCAGGTCCGTACTCGACGATCATCTGGCGGTCAACCAGACGGCACGCGTGACTTTAGTACCTTGCGGAGTCAACCGGTGGACGCAACAGATACGATGCGTTAACGTGCCGGTCGTCGTGAGGGTTGTTCGACGCCCGTGCTCATCCGCGCAACAGTGAGCGCACAGCCTCGGGCGCAGGTCGACGATCACCTTGACTGCGCCGGAATCGAGGACTCCGCGGAACTCGCGCTACAGCGCGTACTGCAAGGCGAGATCAAAGCCGATAACGACCAGTGAACAGCCGAGCCCGGCCAGGAGATTCGCGATCCGATGTTCGAAATCGTGCTCTCGCCCCATCCACGCCCCGATGAGGAAAATGCCTTCGACGACGACCTGGAGCGCAACGAACACCAGCATAAGCAGGAACTCGTAGCCCATGAACCTGAAGTTCGCGAAGTTTAAACCGTAATCGAAGATCCACCTGCCCACCCGATGAATCTCATAGACGAGCAAAAGGATCGGAAACAGGTAGCTGGCAACATAGGTCGGCAACGTTGCATGCCGCAGTTCCAGGTGAAAGTGACGAGCAGCTTGCATATCCCCCTCCTGCGTCGGCTTTTTGTGCTCACAAAACTTTTTGTTCAATTGCGCGGCCACAGATTCTGCAGATCCGCGTTTGCATCGCGTGGCCGGCCGCCCATCGAGAGACGCAACCGAACTGCTAACTTTCCGTCTCCGGGATCGTGTTGACGATCATCGAAAATAATTTGCCGAGATCGTCTTCAAGTTTTACCCCGTCAAACGGATCGCGATTTGCGCCAAAGGCGGCGTCGATCTCCGCCCAGTCTTCCTTTGTCAGCAGACGTCTGGCAGCCGGCAGAATCAACGTCTCTTCCATACACCGATGGTCTGCATAGAACTCGGCATACTCGTCCACTGTGGCTCGCAGCTCCCGAAGTGCGGGGGTACCCTTCAATTCATACCGGGTCAGCGCGTGTTCGATATTGATCAACTTCGCGTCACCTCGAGCGTGCTGGGACTCCAGTTCCGCAAGGACATAGTCAAATTCATCCGTCCGATCCCGCAGCGGCGTGAACAGGTAACGGTCCTCTTTAGGATGGTGCACCTGCTGAGGGTACTCGCGGATGTAATAAAGCATCGCCCGAAACACCATGAGGCCCGGAACGGGCGCACCTGCTGCCAGCAGACGCACGAAGCGGCGCATGCCCTCGATCACGGTCGACAGTTGCTCGTGTTCACGAAGGATGACGGTTATCGCACTACGCGGTCCCGGAGACTGCATATCAAACTCCGTAGCGGTACATGAAAAGCATTGGCAAATCGATTTGCAGCTTCACGCCCGTGGCACGAGCAGGAAGTTGCATCGATGCTTTAATGCTAGTCATCATCCGCTCGACATCAAAGCGCGCTAACGCCACAGCTTTGATGGAGATCAACGGCTGTGAGGGCATGGTGGCCCATAAGCTGAGCGCCCGTCGACTGCATAATTTGGCAACGGCTTATCTGGATTGCAGATAGGCGGCAACGGCCTTGGCCTGTTCGGAACTCAACGTATGTGCGACAGCGGTCATCACGGGCGCGTTGGCGCGCGTACCGCCTTGAAAGAACTCGATCTGACGCAGCAGATACTCCCGATGCTGCCCTGCGAGGCGCGGAAATGTACCGACCCCCTGAGCCTGCTCGCCGTGGCATGAAGCGCAGGCCGGCACCCCCTTGTCCGGCACACCGTGTTCGAAGATTTCCCGTCCTTTGGCCATCAAGGTGGGGTCGCCCGCCGCGCCCCGGGTTGCGGTCTGATGCGAGTAATAATCGGCCAGCGATTTGACGGCTGCCTCGTCCAGCAGTGCGGCCATGCCCCACATGTAATCGCGGGCGGTGGATTCGCCGCGCGCGTGTTCGCGGAATCCCTTGAGCTGGGCTTCGATGTATTCAGGTGTCTGGGCGTTGAGCTTCGGAAACATCGGCGACTCGCTGCGCCCGTGTACGCCGTGGCAGCCAGAGCAAATCTGCCCGGCAATGCGGGCGCCATCCTCGGCCCGTGTGGGAGCTGGCAGCATCAAGGCTGTGCCTGCTGCGGCAAGCAGTGCGATCGCTGGCATCCAAGCGGCAAGTATCTTCTTCATGAGCGTTCTCATCAGGCTGAGCGGATCGAAAATATCAGTGGCCGGGCCATCTGGTCAGCATATGAGCTACCTAGGCCCGGCGCGCAGAGAAAGTTGAAGGCAGGCGTGCGGTTTCACACATACGAAACAGCGCGGGTACAGTTCCCCATCAAACTGGAGGGTAACGAGGGGCGGGGCGACGGCGCCAGTCATGCGCTAAAGGTTCACATTCTGTCCGGACAGATGCAGGCAGAAGATGTGCCCGCCAGTTCTGAGCGGGTCAAATCGGTCGACTACTGCCGACTGTGTGGGGCGGCAGCCGGCGAGCTCCGGTCGTTCACCCAACCCCGCTTGCGGACATTCGAGCGTCGGTTACGCCCTGACAGCGGACCTGGTACTCTCTTCAAAGTAAGTCGACGGCCTGCGTCAGAGCGTTATTCCACGGACGAATGGGCCCGATGCTGTTGCATCGTTGACGCGCGTGAACAGCACCCTGTAGCCAGCGTCAATCAATGAGTGTCGGTGGTTGGCCCAAGTCCTTTGACACCTGCGCGTCTAGCGCGATCTGCCTGCGAAGCGCCTCGAAGCGCTCCAGTACATTGTCTCCGAAAAGCGGATCGGGGCTAGCCGGGACGGCCGCGTCGACCGCAGCCCAGTCCTGTTCCGTCAGCACCTGCGCGGCGCGAGGCATCACGTCTCGCTCCTCAGTGGAAAGGTGGTGACGATAATAGACAAGATACGTCGCCGTGGCCGCCTCCAGAGCCGTACGAGGGATGACAACATCTCCCGCGGCTTCATTGATGCGAATCAGGAGTTCATCGCCGGCCGTAGCGATCACGCGATGCTCCTGCAGAAGGCGGTTCACCACAATTTGAGTCCCGGGATCCCGTTCAGTAAGCCGCGCGTACGCAACATCCTCCCGCGGATGATGAACACGGTCGGAAAAATTCCGCATGTAGTAAAGGATATCGCCCATGAGTGCGTAATTCGGGCTCTCGCCCCGGTGGAGCTCCGCTACCTGTTCTTCCAGAATGTCGAGTAGCCGGGCGAAATTAATGTGCTCGGTGTGCCATACGGCAAGTGGGTCGGCCATGGCATGCTCCATTGAAATGGATCAAGTACACGATAGACCGTCTGGACCAAAGCGCAAATGCATTCCTTGCGGCGCGGCAGACAGCGCCCAGCGCGATCCGTGCAATTCAAATACTACTGGTTGCAACCCGAGAAGAACTGACACAGGTCAATCCACTAGCGATAGCTGATTTTATGTGTCAACTTTCGCTTTGTTCGTCACTCCCTGTCGAATAAAGCATAACGCGGACAAATTTAAATAAGAAACTGAACGGTAAGTTGTGGCTAAATTTCGGTGCTCGCACGGGTATTTAAACCAGAAGTCGATCGAATTTTACCGAAGTTAACCAAAAGGCGAATTTATTTTCAACGCGCTCTAAGTGTTTGATTATGTGGGGAGCGATGTGCGAGAGATTGGTGGGATAAAACGAAACCTGAACGTCTAGTCGAGAGAATCCCTCTCGAAATGTCGCGTGAGGTAGGGTTAAGCAGAATTTGGAACGAGAGGCCGGCGCCTGTTGAACGGACGATCGGTTAGGCGTCTAATGTTCGGCCTTAGCCGACCCTCAGGCACCGGCATCATGAGGCGGCTACAGTTCGCTTTCCTGCCGTTCGCTCGCGGATGGCTGCGAATGTCGGGTCTCACTGTCCGCGAATGCGTGCTCCCGACCCACTTCGGCCCTTCAGCCCAGCCGATCTCAACGGCGGCTTCCAAAGGTGGAACGGTCGGTCGTTGATCCGCATGACCAAGTGCGGCAGAGCCAGCTAGTGTGACAGCGTCATAAAAATGTCAACGTGCGCTATCGCACACTTCTGCTCGGTTTCGTCTTCGGGTTTCGCGCCCACAGCACTATTTTTCAGAATCACGTCGATCGACTGAAAAAACCGGCGCGGAACGCGCCGGCCTGTACGGCCCGCCGATTTCATTGCGCCGGACCGCATCCCTTCACTTGCCAGCCGCCTCAGTGAAAAAGCCATCCAGTCTCCTGATGGCAGCCGTTGCACGTGTTGCAAATTGGGGGTAAGCCATGAAACGAATCTATGCGGCATGCCTTGCGGCAGTGCTGAGCGGTACGATTGCGCCAGAATGTCAGGGGCAGTACACGACTGACTGGATAGCGAATACGTTTGGAACTAACGCCACTCACGTAGGTAACGCCGCGCGTTCGATGTGGGTCGCGCCAGAAGGCACCATCTTCACCGCTTCCATGTGGGACGAGAACGAGGGCGGCATTGCGATCTACAAGAATGGTTTGAACGCCGGCAGCATTGGCGCGCACGGCGAACCGCAAGGCAGTGCCATCACCGGCAACGCCACCAAGCTCTGGGCACCGCGCCAGTGGGGACGCGTGAACGGGGTCTACTCGAGCGGCCTGGTGATCCGGTACGACCGGGTGACGGGGGCGTTTGACCAGGTCATCCAGGTCTCGTGCGACACCACCGAGCGGCGCGCCGATGTGATCACCGGTATCGCCACCTTCTCCCACTTCTGGGTGGCGAGCGACAACCCGTGCGCGCGCATGCGACTATACGACACCAATGGCACCTGGCTGCGTGACATCGCCGTGACTGACCCCGGCGCACTAGCGTTCGACCGCAATGGCAACATCCTCGTCGCCCAGGAGGCAGAGGGCACCGTCCTTCAGGTCAGCCAGACCGGCACGATCCTGCATACGCTCACCCTGCCCATTGGCGAAGCCCCGCATGCCCTCTACTTCGACCCAACCACGCAGTATCTGTGGATCGGCGACGCAGGACCGGACCAGAACGCGAAGATCTACGACACGCGCACTTGGGCACTGAACAGCACGTTCGGGGTGAAGGGTGGCTATCTGGATACCACGACTGGCACGAAAGGGCAGGTGGAGAGCCTGCGCTTCGCGCGCATCGACGGCATCGGCGAAGACTCGGCCGGCAACCTCTACATCCTCTCCCAGCCGTGGGGAGGCTCATGGGACCATGGCCGCACAGGAGGCACAGACCTCTACGCATACAGCCCGACCGGCAAGCTCCTCTACAACCTGCGCGCACTGAATTTCGAGGCGATAGCTGCCCCCGATCCGGCGACTGACGCAACCGTGTTCTATTCCGGCGTGAACATCTATTCAGGTACAGGTAGTGCGGACTGGAAGTTTGTCGCCAACACCGTTGACCCGTTCACGTATCCGTCCGACCCCCGCCTCGACGTGACTTACCGGGGTCGCGGCCTGCACTTCGGCATGATTGCGAGCGCAGGAATGAACAGGGTGCTGGTCGCCACTGACCAGAACCCCGACGGCTTCTACTTCTTCCACTTTGACCCCGCCCAGGGCTACACTGCCGTCCCGGACGGGGTATTGCCGGGCACGCTATTCAATGCCGCTGCGCGGGTTCGCAACGGCTTCTGCCTCGACAGCAGGGGCGACGTGTGGGCCGGGCTCGACAAGACGAACCAGATCTGGCACTGGCCGCTGACCGGGTTCGATGCGAACGGCCAGCCGTCATGGGGAGCGCCGGTGACCGTGACGGTTCCGGCATCGATCGGTGGCCTGAGCCGGATCATCTACCTGCCCGAAAGCGACACGATGATCCTCGGGCAGCGGATCACGGGCAGCACGGACTGGACCGGCATCGGAACCCGCGTAGAGGTCTACCACGGGTGGCTCGCCGGCAACACAACCAACCCGAACCCGATTATCACGCTCACCAGCGCCAATCCGAAGTCCCTCACTGCTGCTGGCAACTACCTGTTCGTTGGCTACGTCCACACCGTGCCCAACATCGATGCCTTCAACCTGACGACGGGCAGCTTGGACAACACGTTCATCAACAGCAACCCCAGCAACGTGTACGTCGGCAATGACGTGGATTCGATGTACGGTCTTAGATCGTACCTTCGATCGACCGGGGAGTACGTGGTCACGAAGGACAACTACAACGGCGCCAGCATCGTTGTTTATCGTTGGACTCCCTGATCACCCGTGCCCGTCGCGCCTACTCCCCCGGCATCAGACCAGCAATCTGGCAAACCGCAGCGCGCAGACAACGGCGCGCTGCCAATGGATCGTTGACCGATGAACGGTGAAACTCGCAGTGGAATCGCGTCCGTCAAATGTCAGGTTGCAAGCGGACCGTCGCGACAATTGTTCGAGCGGCAGAAACTGGCCGGTTCCCGCCGAAAGCGAGTGGCTCAACCCGACCCGAAGTCGTGCGCGGAACCGGAGTGTGAAGGCGCGCCGTCATCCGGAGAGCGCGACACGCGCCCTTGGTCGGCGGACGTCGCAATGTGAGACACGGCCGGTGCACTTCATTTGAGTGGCGCGACAATCACGCCGTGCACGCCGGCTCTTTCGATCGCGGCCTTGATCAGCCCCTCGGACTTCGCGTTCTCGATGAACGCGCGCGCGTATGCCACGCCGGGTTCTCGTCCCTTCGGCAGCGCCATCACGTGCGGATCGGTGCCGGCGCGACCGTCGAGCACCCGAGATCCGGGTAGTTGAGCCGACTGCTCGAACAGAATCGGCTTGATGCTGCCCATCACGTCCGCTTTCCCGGATCTCACCGCTTCCAATGCACCAGGGTTGCTCGGTGCGTGGATCAGCGTGGCATTTTTCAGCGTGCGGGAAAAGAAGAGTTCCGGGCCGGATTGCGCCTGCACGGCGACCCGAATCCCCGGGCGATCCACATCCGCAAGTGTCGAGATCGAGGATTCGCCTGGGACGAGGTAGCCGAATTCGGCTTCCACGTGTGGCGCGCTCATATCCCATTGCGTCGCCCGCTCGGCAGTGAATCCGAAATAGGCGACGTCCCAGGCACCTGACTTTCCGCCTTCGAGAAGGGCGCCGATCGACGGGTACAGCACCGGCTCGAACGGTACGCCGATGCGCCGGGCGAACTCGCGCCCGAGGTCATATCCGACCCCCTTCATCTCACCCGACGCGGCGTCCTTGACCACGTTCAACGGATTGCCGAGCTGGAGCCCGACGCGGAGCTTGCCCGATGGCGCCAACGCCTGTTTCGCTTCCGGTGTCGGAGCGGAATCGATACCCGCGCAACCGGCGAGAACGAGTCCGAGTATCACTGCGATCAGCCAACGAGTCGTGTGCATGACATCCTCCGTCGAAGCTGCGGTTGCGCCCGACGTCGCCATCGAGCGAGCGGTATCGCTGTTCGCACGAGTGGTTGGGCGGGGCTGCGGCGCGCTACTTTCAGGCCGCGTTGATTTCCGTGCATGATGCGCTGGAATGATGGTGAATGCACGGATGGGGGTGTGGCTGCTTCAGCCGCGGCTCAACGGTGCTTCCTGCCCGATCTCAGCCAGGTAGTTCAGTCCGCTTCGCCTACTTCCGGCCAGTCTGGGGTAGTGGCGACAGCATGCACACAAGGGAAGCGCATGCAACACGGGAAGCCCCTTGGCGTGGTCAGGGATGACCAACCGGACGCCCGCGAGGGACAGGCCGGGCGCTATATTGGCACCCCTGATCGGAATGATGGATCACGCCTTCAGGGCGCCGCTGCAGCAACGCCATATCCAGTGCACGCAGCATCAGTTCCGCGTACAAGTGACTGGACATCGCCCAGCCGACGATGCGCCGGCTGAACACGTCAAGCACCACCGCCAGATACAGGAACCCTTCACCGGTCGGCACGTAGGTGGCGTCCGCCACCCACAGTACGTTGCGCGCTTCGGCACTGAAGTGCCGGCGCACCAGATCGGGCGCGCGCCGCGCTCCCGCGCGTTGACGCGTGGTGACCTTCCAGTGCCGCCGGCTTGCGCCACACAGACCCGCCATACGCATCAGGCGCGCCACGCGCTTGCGTCCCACATGCACACCCTCACGCGCGAGCTGCACATGAATGCGCGGCGCCCCGTAGGTGCCACGCGAACTCGCATGCAAGGTACGGATGCGTGCGAGCAGGTGCGCGTCACTGCATGCCTGCTTCGACGGCTTACGCACCAGCCACGCGTAGTAGCCGCCGGTGGAGACCTGCAGCAGCCGCGCCATCGTGGCAATGGGCCAGCGGGCCCGGTTCGCCTTCATGAATCCGTACCCTTCGGCGGTACGGCCCCGGTCTCGCGGCGCAGCCTCGTGAGTTCCTGCCGCTCGGCCGTGGTCAGCCCGTCCTGACGCACTCCCGCGTCACGATCAGCTTGCGCCACCCAATTGATGATCGTCTGCGCGGTGGGCTCGAACTCGCGCGAAAGCTCCTCAGGCGTGCGCCCCGCCTTCACCAGCTCCACCATTTGCGCGCGGAATTCCGCCGGGTACGGCGTGCGATGCTTTCTCATCACGGCACCTCCTTCTCAAAAGGATAGGTGTCCGTTTCGGCGGGTCAACTTCAATCGGCCAGCCAGGCGCCTCCTTCGAGTTTGACCATATGCGCACCTGCCTGCATGAGTTTCACTGCATTGTCGAATGCAGACTGCGGAGTTGCATAGGTACCGAATGGCATGTCAGCGGCCACCAATGCAGATCGGTTCCCTCGGGTGACGGACGCTGTGTGATAAGCAATATCCGCAAGCGTGACCGGCAATGTCGTGCTGTGCCCCTGCAACACATTGCCGAGTGAATCTCCCACTAGCAGCACATCAACACCGCTGCGGTCCATCAGCGATGCGAAGCTGGCGTCGTAACAGGTCAGCATCGCAATCTTTTCGCCCGCACTTTTCATGTTCAATAGTGAAGGCGCAGTGACCGCTTTTCTGCGCACGGTGCTCTCGCCTTCTTGAAGATATCCCGACATATTCACCACTCGATGTTAAAAAAGTTCACACTTTTCGCGTGTTGGCCGAGCTTCCAAAGAGCAGGTCGGGCTCATGCCACGTTCGACTGGGTTCAAGTTGCCATCGCCTGACGCTCGAGCGCGGAGGGACATGATAAAAGACTATGTCGCGCTCCCCGGATACGAAGCAACACTTTGTGTTCGCTCCTGAGACGTCGACTGAGTGCTTCGGGCCGGTATTGCACCTATCCCAACGGGCCGAGTGCGGCTCCATACCGGAGCTCATCGGAACCACCGAACTCGTCTCGCCAGGCTGCGCCGGCTGCCGTCAACCTGGTCCTACTTCTCCACCTTGTCGTGCATCACCATAATCGTTTGTTGCATCAGTGCACAAAGCGCTTGATGGCCGTCCTTGACGGCGAATACCTCTGCCTGAGTGACGATTAGTGTACGACCGGGACGGACAACCTGGCCGCGGGCGATCAGGGTTTCGCCGTCGGCCGGAGCGACCAGATTCATCTTGTACTCGACGGTCAATACAGAGGCACTGGCCGGCACCGTGGTCATCGCAGCGTAGCCGCCTGCCGAATCGGCGATCATGCCCACCACACCGCCATGTACAAAGCCGTGTTGCTGCTCGACGCCGCTCCAAACAGGTAGGTGAATTTCAGTGCGGCCGTGCTCGATCACGGGCAAATTTGCCTGGATCAGCGCCATAGCATTCTGGCGCGTGAAGCTGGCGCGGACGCGCTCGGCGAAGAGGGGGTCGGGAGTATGTGCCATAAAGAGCGATTGTATTGGTAAATTCCCCGCCATGGCGCGACGCGAGGGGCTGCGTCGCCGATGACGCGACCGACAGCTCTGCGGACGCATGTGGCGATTGCTTTTGTTTGGCGCACTCGCGTAAGTCACTCTTCTTGCGCCAGCCGCACGAGGATGTCCGCAAGGGCACGAATCTTCGGCTGAGCCGCGCGTTGAGATGGATATGCCAGAAAGTACGACGCACTGTTTTGCACCACGTCGCGAAACGGCGTCACCAGGGAACCTGCAGCGAGTCGTTCTTTTGCCATGCGTGGATCGCCGATTGCAATCCCATGGCCTTCTGCCGCGGCAGTGAGCGTCAATTCAAGCGTATCGAATACAAGTCCACGCCGGGCATTGATGTGCGTCGCCCCGACACCATCAAGCCAACCACGCCATTCCGCATAACCAGGTCCAGGATGAAGCAGCGTGGCGTCCGCTAGATCGGCGACCGATTTCAGAGACGCAGCCAATGCGGGTGTGCACATTGGCGCGAGCGTCTCGGCAAACAGCGGTACCGCTTCTACGCCCACCCACTGTCCGGTGCCACGCACAACAATGGCGTCGACATCCGGCGCGCTGAAATCCGGCATGTCGTCAGCAGATGTCGAGATGCGCAGTTCAGTGCCGCCCAGCGCATTGTTGATATCTGCCAGCCGTGGAAGCAACCAGCGAATCGCAAACGTGGACGGTAACCGCACCGTGATCACCGACGTCGCGCCATGCTGAATTGCAGCATGCTGAACGAGCTGCGTCAACACGTGGACTGCCACCTTAAGCAGCTTGTCCCCCTCTGCGGTCAATGCCAGCCCCGACGCGTGGCGCACGAACAGCGCACATTGATAGTGCGCTTCCAGTTGCTGGATCTGCCGACTGACCGCTCCCTGCGTGCGGCACAGATGATCCGCGGCCTTACTCACGCTGCCGAGAGACGCCGCAGCGACGAACGCCTGAAACCCGGCTAGCGACGGCAGCGGGCGGGTCAGATCCGCCAGCGGGTATGTTCCGGTTGCATACCCGCCTTGCGAATATTTCGATTGTTCGGTCATTAGCGCGTCGCTATCGTGTTTCAACTAGGGGCGTGCTCGTTTGACCGGGCCGCATCTTTAACGAATTATCGGAGGTTACTGTGGTGTCGTCGCCGGAATTACTCTATACGCAGCAGGTTCGCACCTACCTCAAAGAGCTGGAGCGCGGCGACGTCGCCGCGATCTGCGCACTGTTTGCGCCGGATGCACAGATTTTCTCGCCGTTTCTCGGCTGGATGCAAGCGGCGCCGTTCTTTGCCAAGGTCAGCGAAGCGTCCGGAGAGAGCACGATTACGCCTATCGATATCTGCGTCAGCACAACGGGCGCCAGGCGTGCGACGGGTTACTTCATCTACGATTGGGTGCTGAAAGACGGTTCCGCCGTGCGCTTCGAGTGCGTCGATGTGTTCGAGTTCGACGCCAACGGGCTGGTCGAGCGCATGATAATTGTGTACGACACTTATCCGATCCGCAGCACCGTCGGCGATAAGTACGCGTAGTGTGGACCGCACATGCTCGCGCTGCATGTGCCTGAAACACATGCACAGAGGTGATTGAACCGTGACGCAGTGCCGCGCTGGGTGGACATGTGTTGCGCTGTTCCGGTTGTGCACAGGTCGAGGTCGCCTACAACTCGTGCCGCAACCGCCATTGCCCCCAGGTGCCAGGCGAGCGCCGCACGCCGCCGATCCGGGGCGTGTGGGCGCACAGACCGGTGCCACGCTCGTGCTGCATACTTGGGGCTCGGCACTGACGCATCATCCACACTTGCATGGCATTGTCCCCGGCGGGGGTCTGTCGCACTATACCCACCGCGTCGCCATCTCCAACCAGCGGCTCCTCGCGCTCGTGCACGACGCGGCTAACATACGTTGGGGTGAATCCTGAGTCCACCCCGATTCAAGCAGCGATCGAACGCGGGATAACCCCTAAGGCGCACGCCGATGACCGTCGTGCCCGTCCTGTCACGGCTTCTTCCTTCACCTTAACAAGATCGTTAGCTCGGAGATAACGAATTCCCGCCGGGCGTAATTGAACCGATGCCGCTCGCACCATAGACTCGATTCAAGTTTCCAGCGAGAGTGGTATGTCCAATCAAAGTCCGTCCGATTCCGGCTCGGCCACCCGCCTTGCGGAAAAACATCGCCGACCGCCGCCCGTCGGTTCGATCACGGATGACGTGGTATTGCCGATCGACTGAGTCGTGGGCGTCGTTCGAAACCTGATTTCGCCGGGCGATATGGGAGTTCGCCAGATCACAAAACGCCAGCGAATTCTTGCTACGTCAGCCTCCCCGGCCTTCTCTAACGCCGCCTCGTCAGTGTCTGCTTCGGGTCACCCGTAGCGGACAT
Organism: Paraburkholderia lacunae; assembly: GCF_003353175.1. Taxonomy (GTDB): domain Bacteria; phylum Pseudomonadota; class Gammaproteobacteria; order Burkholderiales; family Burkholderiaceae; genus Paraburkholderia; species Paraburkholderia lacunae. Next base: position 113,611 of record NZ_QHKS01000020.1, read on the forward strand.
ATGGAAGTTGAAATTTGTCGCCGAAAAGCGGACACGTGTCGACAGCTTCGGCCATTGTCGCGAACGCCGACCCAGGAAAGCGACAGTAGTGAGCACATGGATACGTTGCATATCCCGTATCCGTAGGCAAGGTTCCGCGCTTGCTCCGGACGCGCACCGCGCGTGCGGCCATCCAGTGAGTAACGAGAATATATAGGAGACTAAGATGCACAGGTCAGCTTGGGTGAAGGCTTCGGTCGTATGCGCGGTGTTTGCGCTGGCCGGTTGTGGCGGCAACGATAAGGTGGGAACGGGACCACACTTTGTCGCCGACATTGCGGTGCCGAACGTGAAAGCAGGGGTCAATTTTTCGTTCGATATCGGCATCACGAACGGCAACCGCTACTATTTCACCGATCGCAATAACGCGGCTCTGGACGTGATAGACATTCCGACCAAGACCTTTGTCAAGGCGATCCAGGGCAGCGGGAATCTCGCATTCGCAGGTCTTGGGTCGGCGAATTCGACGTCCGGGCCCGATGGCGCAACGCCGGTCGGCAGCCTCATCTATACCGGTGACGTCAACTCCGTGAAAATCGTCGACCCTGCTGCGGGCGCCGTGCTCACCAACATCCCTGTCAGCGCCACCGGCGTGCGGGCGGACGAAGGTTGCCTCGATTCGACGCACGGCGTCTTCATGATCTCCAGTCCCGAAGAGCCGACGCCATTCGCGACTTTCATCAGCACCACTACGCAAAGTGTGATCGCGAAAGTCACCTTCACGGACGCGGCCGGTCAACCCACCGCGGGGCTGGAGGCGTGCGTGTACGACGCGGCGAGCGACAGCTTCTATGTCAACGTCGATGGAAGCACTGCAAATCCGCATGGCGAACTGGTCAAGCTGCCCGGCGCAGCGATTCGCGCGATGCCGTCTGGGACGACGCAGAATTACACGGCCCTTTCGGGTGTAGCGATGTACCCGGAAGGCAATTGCGATCCGACCGGTCTCGCGCTGGGGCCGGGCACCGACATCGCCGTTGGGTGCCGCGAGGCGACTACAGGCTCACCACTGTTGATGCAAATCTTCAACCGGGCAAGCGGCGCGCTCGTCGCTTCGCTTAACGCGGGCGGCGGCGATCAACTCGAATACGACGCCGCGACGAACCGATACTACAACGCGACAAGCCGGTGGACTGCATCGGGCAACGCTTCGACGAACGGAACGTGCACCGCGGCCTCGCCGTGCACACCGATGCTCACGATCGTCGACGCTGGCTCGCGCAGCGTTGCGGCGCGGCTTAACACCGGCAACAATGCGCATTCGGTCGCGATTGATCCCGCAACTGGGCTCGTCTTTGTTCCCTACTCTTCTGCCACCGCGCCGGCTGGTTGTCCGGGCTGCGCATCGAACGGGTTTGTCAACGGAGGGGTATCTGTGTTTGCCGCCCGATAGCAGCACGGCAAGCGGGCGATCGATATAGCCGGGGCTGGCGCGCTATCAAGCGTCCAGATCCCGGGCCACCTGAGGTTGCCCGCAACGCAATGTGCGTCGGCGGCTCAAGCCAGGCTGCAGCGGCGGGAGGTCGGGGCCCTTTTTGTCGAGGAAACACCCACATGAAGCCATTCGAAGGAGAGAACTTGCCCGACATCGAATCAATGACGCGAGAGAGCCGCGTTTTCAACGTACCCGATGCGTTTTCAAAGGGGGCGGCAATCCCAGCTATGGAACATTACGACGCGCTCTGCGCCGAAGCCGAACGGGATTATGAAGGATTCTGGGCCCGCCTCGCCCGGACCAATCTGTTGTGGTCGAAGCCGTTCACCGAAGTTCTTGATGAAAGCAACGCGCCGCTATATCGATGGTTTGGCGATGGCCAGCTCAATGCGTCATACAACTGTCTGGATCGCAACCTCCACGACGGGAACGGCGACAAGTTGGCCATCCTGTTCGAGGCCGATGACGGGACCCTGACGAGCGTCACGTACCGAGAGTTGCATGCCAGAGTCTGCCGCTTCGCGAACGCGCTCAAGCACCTTGGCGTCGCCAGGGGCGATCGTGTCGTCATCTATCTGCCGATGTCGATCGAAGGTGTGGTGGCGATGCAGGCTTGCGCGCGTATCGGAGCGACGCATTCGGTGGTATTCGGTGGCTTTTCCGCGAAGGCGTTGCAGGAGCGCGTCTCGGATCTCGGTGCAGTAGCGCTTGTCACCGCAGATGAACAGATGCGAGCGGGGAAAGCGCTTCCGCTTAAAGCGATTGCGGATGAGGCGATCGAACTGGGAGGTTGCGAATCCGTGCGTCACATGGTCGTTTACCGGCGAACGGGCGGCAGGATCAGGTGGACAGAAAATCGTGACCGCTGGATGCACGAAATTTCGGCAGACCAGTCCGATATCTGCGACGCCGAACCGGTAGACGCCGAACACCCTCTCTTTGTGCTGTACACCTCCGGATCCACAGGGCGGCCCAAGGGTGTGCAGCACAGCACGGCCGGCTACCTTCTGTGGGCTATGCTCACGATGAAATGGACCTTCGACATCAAGGCCGACGACGTGTTCTGGTGTACCGCCGATATCGGCTGGATCACAGGGCATACCTATATCGCGTACGGGCCGCTCGCAGCGGGCGCGACGCAAGTGATGTTCGAAGGCGTGCCAACTTACCCGGACGCGGGTCGCTTCTGGGAAATGATCGCGCGCCACAAGGTAAGTGTTTTCTATACCGCGCCCACAGCTATCCGGTCACTGATCAAGGCGGCGGAAGCGGATGCCGAAGTCCATCCGGCGGGCTATAACCTCTCGAGCTTGAGACTACTGGGCACCGTCGGCGAACCGATCAGCCCTGATACGTGGATGTGGTACTACCATCACGTCGGTGGGGACCGCTGCCCGATAGTCGATACATTCTGGCAGACCGAAACGGGGGGGCACGTGATTGCGCCTTTGCCGGGCGCCACCCCGCTCGTTCCAGGTTCGTGCACGCTTCCGTTGCCGGGCATCATGGCGTCGGTTGTCGATGAAACCGGGCAGGTGTTGCCCAACGGCAGCGGCGGCCTCCTCGCAATCAAGCGCCCATGGCCATCCATGATCCGTACGATCTGGGGTGATACCGAACGGTTCAGGCAGAGTTATTTCCCGGTGGAACTCGGAGGGGACGTCTATCTCGCCGGGGATGGGGCGATCCGCGACAAGGACAGCGGGTATTTCACCATCACGGGACGCATCGACGACGTGCTCAACGTTTCCGGCCACCGGATGGGTACGATGGAAATCGAATCCGCACTGGTCGCTCACCCCATGGTCGCCGAGGCGGCCGTGGTGGGGCGCTCTGACGAAGTGACCGGGGAAGCCATCTGCGCCTTCGTGGTACTCAAGCATGAGTGCCCGTCCGGCGCAGAAGCACAGCAGCTCGCCGCGGAATTGCGTAAGTGGGTTGGCACGGAGATCGGCCCGATTGCCAAACCGAAGGACATCCGGTTCGGCGACAACTTGCCGAAGACGCGCTCGGGAAAGATCATGAGACGATTACTGCGTTCCCTGGCGAAAGGCGAAACGATCACGCAGGATGTATCGACCCTCGAGAATCCGTCCATTCTGAACCAACTGGGCGAGGCATTCTAACGGGCGGGTTGGAGAGGACGATGTGATTCTCGCCTCGAAGATCTGTCATTGTTTTTATTGGCGGACACGAGGTCCCACTGAAGCATGCGGGATTAACGCTATATGTCAGAAGCGGAGGCGAGCCGATAATCGTCGAATCAGATCATTTAACAGTTCAAGATGCGCGACCGAATCGACGACGAAATCACGTTTCGCAAGCTGGAAGTGCTGCTCGCATTCATGGACACCGGCAATCTGTCGAAGGCAGCGGAGGCTCTGAATGTGAGCACGGTCAGCGTGCATCGTGCGCTGCATTCACTGGAACAGGGCGTGCGGTGTGCGCTGTTCCGGCACGAGGGCCGCAACCTGAAGTCGACGGAAGCCGCGCAGATGCTTGCCGATGTAGCACAGGAGGTGATCACGCTGATGTCGGATGGCATTCGCGCGACGCGTGAGGCCGCGGGTTACTCGTCGGATCGTCTGAAGATTGGCTCTCTGTATTCGCTGACTATCAAGACCGTGCCTGGCATCGTCATCGATATCAAGGTGCGGCGGCCGACGCTTCAGGTCGAGCTCGTGCTTGGGCCGAATGCCGAACTGCTGGAGAAGTTGAAGCTGGGCGTCATTGATGCCGCCCTGATGGCGGTGCCCGACGCCGAGCCTGAAGTTGAATCCATTCCGTTGTTCGAAGACGACATCTTTTTCGCAGCGCCAGCCGGATCGCCCTACGCTAATCAGCAGGCCGTCGATTTGAGGGAATGTCGCGACGAGACATTCGTTTCGCTAGGCGAGGGCTTCGCGACGTATCATGGCTTTCTGGAGGCGTTTCGCGTCGCGGACTTTACGCCAAACGTCACCATGAGAGTCGGCGATATATTTTCGCTGATGAACCTTGTGAGCGGCGGGGTAGGTTATACGCTGTTGCCAGGGCGTGTACGCGGGGTATTCGGCGACAAGGTGCAATTCATTCCGCTGCAGCCGCGCTACCTGATGCGCCAGACCATTGGCGTGAGCTTCCTGCGTGCACGCGAACGGGACCCGAACCTGCTCGCGCTCATGGCCGTCTGCCGGCTTCGCACGAGAAGCGCCGACTGACCACCACGCTTCAGGGTGCAATTACTGGCGCGCCTGTTCCCGTTCAATGAGCATGCCAAGGTCCGGAAGTGAGGTCGCGCTGGATACCGCGATCCCCTCCGTGAAAATCGCGCTGCTCAGCCGTGTCAGCGTGCTGGATGGCGGCATCTCGATCGCGAGGCGCGCGCCTCGTTCCCACGCGAGCCTCACTGTATCGTCCCAGCGCACCTGCCGCGCCATGTTGCCGGCAAGATCGGCCGCGATGCGCGGACCGTCGAAAAGCGGGCGTGCAATGCTGCTGCTCAGATACACAAGGTGAGGCGCGCGCACGGAGACCTGGCCGAAGGCATCGGCGAGTGCAGTCGCGGACGCGTCGAGCAAGGCGCAATGCGAAGGGACCGCCACGTCGAGACGCTCATGGCGTTGCGCCCCGTGCTCACCCGCAAGTGTTGCAAGGCGTTGCATGGCGGCGTCGCTGCCCGCGACCACCATCTGCGTCCGGGCGTTGATGTTTGCCAGAAAGACCGGCATGGCCGGGCTGTTCACTTCCGCGATCAATCGTTCGAGCGCGCGCTGCGTCATGCCGACGATCGCGGTCATGCCGTAGCCGTGCGGGAAAGCTTGTTCCATCAACTGGCCGCGCAACGCGACGAGTCTGACCGCATCGGCGTACGGCAGAGCGCCCGCGATCACTGCGGCTGGATAGGCGCCGATCGAAAGGCCCGTGACCATGTCGGGCTTATGGCCGAAGGCGCTGATGACGCGCGCCTGGGCGACGCCCGCGATCAGCAGGCAAAGTTGGACCGCTACGGTGGAGCGCAGCGAGTTCGTGTCGTCAAGCGACAGGGCGTCGTAGCCCAGCGCGTCGCTGGCTTCTTCCAGTGCGCGAGCAACCTCGGCGTGATCCGGCAACGCGTGCAGCATGCCACTGCGCTGCGCGCCCTGGCCAGGGAACGTGAGTAGCACGCTCACGATGCGCCGGCGGCCCACGGGCCCGCTGCCTGCAGGGAGTCGTGCGGCTGGAGCAGGCCGTCGACGGTTTCGGGGATAGACAAGCGATTCTCCTTCACGCCGCACATGCGAGGCTCCGCGTTTCAGGTACCCATCAGCGCTTTCGTCGCGAAGAACAGTACCGACGGTCCGAGCAGGCAGCCGACGCCCGTGTGAAACGTTGCGATCAGCGCGCCGTAGGGGACGAGGCGCCGGTCGGTCGCGGCGAGCCCTGCGCTCACGCCGCTGACGGTGCCCGCCAGTCCGCCAAAAATCATCGCGGAGCGCGGCGTCTTCAGTCCCATGAAGCCTGCTGCGAGCGGCGTGCCGATCATCACGATAATTGCCTTGATCAGCCCTGCGGCGATGCTGAGCGCCATCACATCGGAACTGGCGCCGATCGCGGCTCCCGTCACCGGTCCCACGATGTAGGTGACCGCTCCCGCACCGATGGTGGTCATACTGACCGCGTCGGTGTAGCCGAACGCATGCGCGATGCTCGCGCCTACGATGAACGGCAACACCGTTCCGAGCAGCAGAGATACTACGCCGATGAGCCCGGCCTTGCGCGCCTCGGTGGCCTGCACCTCGAACGCTGTCGCGACGATGGCGAAGTCCCGCAGCATCGCACCGCCCATCAGGCCGACGCCGGTGAAGAGCGGCAGGTCGGCGAGACCTTTTTGTCCGCCGGTGAAGGCGCCGCCCAACCAGGCCAGCACGAGGCCGATCACAATGGCGATTGCCGAGCCGTGCACGCGCCCGAACGTCAGCTTGCGCGAAATCAGCGACGACACCCACATGATGAGGCCGACCAGCGCAAACGAGGTAACAAGGCCGTTCTGGATCAATACTTTATCGAGCATATGCAACATGACGGACTCCTGCTTCAGATTTCTTCAAGTTGCGGAGCGTTCACGAACGACGTGCTGTCGTGACCGGTGCGGGAAAGAACGGCGATGCAGCATGCGCAGACGGCCGCGGCTCCCAATGCTGAAAGGAGCGCGACTGGACCGCCCTTGAGCGCGGCAACGACGTTCTGGTTGGCGGCCATGGCGACCACCACGGGGATATACATCGCGCCCCAGAAGCCCACACCCGCTTCGGTTTCCTTCGGCAGCAGCCCCTTCTTGTGCAGATAGAGACGCAGGAAAATCAGCAGCAACATGGCGATACCCACGCCGCCGACATTCGTCTTCACGCCGATCGCGACCCCGAGCAGGTCGCCGAGAAAGAGTCCCGCCAGATGGCAGAACGCAAGCAGTGCAGTTCCATAGATGATCATGTTGCGTCTCCTGTAGTAGCTTTATCGGCTCGAAGTCGGCCGGATTTTTCTCTGCGCCCTGGGGGCGCATCAAAACGGGTATTGCTGCATGTTCAGCGCCATTGTTCGCGCAGCTTCTGACGCACCTTCACCGAGGCCGCGCGGTGTACGCTGCCGAGCCGACAGCCCAGGCCGCGCGACGGGTCGGCGCGGATGTCGTCGAGTGCGGCTTGCAGAGTCTGTTCTACGATGGATTGATCGGCGAGCGTCGGTGCATCGGCGTTGCTCACGCTGAGCAGTTTCCACAGCAATCCGAGCGACGCGTAGCTGTCGATGTCATAGGCCATCGGCGGCACGCGGGCCGTGAATGCTTCGAGATCGGCAACCGAGCGCAGCGTGACCCGCGCGGCGGATTCCTTGCCCATCGCGTGAACCATGACCTGCGAATCCGCAAGCGCTACCAGGCGGTTCGCCTGATAGCCATGCGCGAGAAATGCGCCCGACATCGCACGCCCCACGATCAGACCGATCACCGGATGGCCGGCGAGGCGCGCGCTCGCGTAGGCATCGGCGGCGCCGGCCAGGGCCTGATGGATGCCATAGGCTTCCTCGCGTCGGCCATACGCCTGGCTCGCGACGTCAATGACCGCGACAATGGCGCGCTTTTCGTCCTGTTTCGCATCGGCATCGACAACTTCACGCACCGCCCGGGCGACCTCCCATGCTTCGACGAGACCAATTTCGCCGCTGCGTGCGCGCGGGAAGGGATTATCGGGGTCCGGCACCACGGCAATGAAGCGCGCCGGATGGTCGCCCAGCCGTGCGTCGGCGACACGCACCGAGGGCCGGTAGTCCGGCTGCAACGGCGTGCTGAAAGTAAGCGCATCCAGCCAGACGGCGCCGCGCTTCGAAAACTCGCCCGTGTTCATGACTGGAACCCCTTGCCGTAGATGGCGACCACATTTTCCGGGCTGCTCTGCTCGCTCGGATCGATTTCGGAAAGCCGTTGCAGAAAACCCGCGACACGTTCGCTGCGGCACGCTTCGGGACGCCCCGCGCGGAAGCGTTCGATTACAGCGGTCCGGACCGCGTCGGCGTCGTCGCCGACGTACACATCGACCAGGCCCGTGCGATACCGTTGTTCGCCACCCGTGAAGCTCCAGATCATCGGACGGTCGCGTGAGTCGAATTCCGTGATCCCCGCTTCCTGCTCGATGACGGCCGGTCCGTTAAGACCGAGGCGTGCTTCGCGGGTCGCAATCAGATAGCTGCACAGGCCGGCTGCGATCGACATGCCGCCATAGCAGCCGATCGGGCCCGCCGTGATCCCGATTACCGGCTGATAGCGCCGCAAATCGACGATGGCCGCGTGGATCTCCGCGATCGCCGCGAGCCCGAGGTTCGCCTCCTGCAACCGGACGCCGCCGGTTTCGAAGAGAATGACGGCGCGCGTCGGGATGCCGTTGCGGTTATCTTCGGCAGCGAGTTCGAGGCTGCCGGCGATCTTCGCCGCCGATACTTCGCCCATGCTGCCGCCCTGGAAGCCGCCATCGATGCCAAGCACGACGGCGGGCAGTCCGTCGATGGATCCTCTGGCGACTACGGTGCCGTCGTCGGCCTGGGTCACGATGCCCTGGCGCGCAAGCCATGGCGAGCTCACGCGCTCGAACGAATCAAGCAATTCGCTGAAGGTACCTTCGTCGAGCAGCTTCTTAGCGCGGTTGCGCGCATTGAGTTCAATGAAGCTTTCGCGCGCGAGCAGTTCCTGTGCGTCCATGTTCTTCACGCTCCACCGGTTTGAGTCAGTGCTTCGAACACCTGCCCGACACGCATGCGCACGACGCCCGGCGTCGCGCCGAAATCGTTGATTTCGAGCTTTGCGGCAGGCAACGAGCCGTCACTAAAGATGCGCTCGAGCACGGCTTCCCATACGCTGCTCATGCCATCCACCGAAGTGGTGATGTTCACGACTGTGCGGTTCCCGTCGTTCGTTTCAAGCAGTACTTCGAGATCCCCGGACGCGACGACGCCTGCAAGTGCGCGGCCTCGGGCGGGGGAGCCCGCCGGGAAATCAAGGACGATGGTTTCCATTTGCTTTCCTATGCCTTCGTCGTGTGGGGGGCTTCGTTTTGAAGCCTGTCGAGAAAGAGTGCGGCGGCGAGCAGATCGGCCGCACCGCCAGGTGACACGTGAAGTTCGACGAGCCGCCGGTCCAGTGCCTTGAGGTGACGCCGGCCCGCAAGCATGGCGGCTCCGCCGTGCTCCAGTACGCGTCGTGCTCCGCCTTGTGTCTCGGCGAGGGCGCTGCGGCCACCTCGTGCGAGCACACAGGTGTCGTCGAGACTCGCCATAACGGCGAGCAGCGCGTTCAGCCGGGCTGCCGTTTCACTGTCGCCTCGAAGGCGCGAACTCGCGAGTTCCGGCAGGGCCACTTCGACCACGTGCGGAAAGCCTGCCTGCGCCTGACCACGTGCGCCGCCGACGTCATAGTCGCGACATGCCTGCTCGCCCTTGTGGCCGGTCAGCTTGGGCGCGTGGAGGTCCGGTAGACGCGCGATCGATCCTGCGCGCGAGGCAACGCCATGGGGCGTGAGATCCGTCGGCTCGCGCGCTGCCGCGGTCACGAGCAGCCCGAGCGCCCAGATCGCGCCGCGATGGGTGTTGACGCCACCCGTCGCGTGCAGCATCCGGATTTCGCCGATGCGTCCGATCGCGCCAATGCGCTCGCGAAGCGCCAGCATCGGCCGGGTTTCGACGGCCGCGTGCGCCAGTTCAACAAAGGTCGGCTCCAACGCATGGGCCGACGCGCACATCAGGTTCCAGTCGAGGTCGTCGTGCGCGCCGCGGCTGCGAATATCGACGAGACCGGGCTTCGGCGCGAGCGTAACTTCCTCGATGAGTGCCGCGACCACGTGCCCACCCAGACGTTCGGCGAGCCGGTCCCACCCGGCGGTTTGCAACTGCGGGACCGTTGCCGGAGCCGTTGCAAGGCTGTCGCGCATCACCAGCTCCTGAAGCGTGCGGGTGGGGCGTACAGCCCACCGGACCAGTCGACCAGATCCGCCATGCTCTTTGCGGCCAGCAGCGAGCGATTGGCTTCGTTGCGGTGAATGCCAAGGTCCTCGGGCAGCGCGACAAAGCCATCGCGCCGCAGCGCTGCAAGACTGTCTGCGTTGCTCGTCAGGCCGACCGGCGTGACACCGGCGACGGCGGCAATCATCTCCTTGCGGTGTTCGATGGAGCGAGCCTTATAGAGGTAGGCGATGCCTTCTTCCGTCAGCACATGGGTGACGTCGTCGCCATAGATCATGACCGGCGCGAGTGGCATGCCGGCCTCGCGGCCTACTTCGACTGCGTCGATTGATTCGACGATGGTCGGCTGCCCGCCCGCCTGGAATGTCTCGACCATCTGGACGACCAGCTTGCGGCCACGTTCGAGCGGGCTGTCGGTTTGCAGCAGATCGAGCCAGGCGGGGGACGCGTGGCGGCGGCCGTGCGGATCGTGTCCCATGTTCGGTGCGCCGCCGAAGCCGGTCAGCCGACCGTGCGTCACCGTCGAAGAGTTGCCGAGACCATCCATCTGCAGCGTTGAGCCGATGAACATGTCGACTGCGTATTGCCCCGCGAGCTGGCACAGCGCGCGATTGGAACGCATCGACCCGTCCCGGCCCGTGAAGAAGATGTCCGGGCGTTCCGCGACATAAGCTTCCATGCCCAGTTCGCCGCCGAAGCAGTGTACGCTCTCGACCCAGCCGGTTTCGATTGCCGGAATCAAGGTCGGGTGTGGGTTCAAGGTCCAGTGTTTGCAGATCTTGCCCTTGAGGCCGAGCTTTTCGCCGTAGGTCGGAAGGATCAGTTCGATTGCCGCTGTGTTGAAACCGATCCCGTGATTGAGTGACTGCACCTGATGCCGCTCGTAGATGCCGCGAATCGCCATCATTGCCATCAGCACATGAATCGGCGTGATGAGACGCGGATCGCGCGTGAAAAGTGGCTCGATGAAAAACGGCTTGTCGGATTGGACGACGTAGTCTATCCACGAACCGGGGATATCCACACGCGGCAGGTCCTTCGGATCGTCGACGATTTCATTGACCTGCGCGATCACGATGCCATCACGAAACGCGGCGGCTTCGACGAGCGCGGGCGTATCTTCGGTGCTCGGGCCGGTGTAGAGATTGCCTTGTCGGTCGGCCTTGTAGCCGGCCACGAGTACGACGTTGGGCGTCAGATCAACATAGAGCCGCGCGTACAGTTCGATGTAGGTATGGATCGCGCCGATTTCGAGAATGCCGTCCTGAAGGAACTGCGAGATGCGCAGGCTTTGCGTGCCGGCATAGGCGAAGTCGAGCTTTCTGGCAATGCCGCGCTCGAAGAGATCCAGATGTTCGGCGCGGCTCACGCTCGGGATGATCAGGTGCAGGCCGTTGACGATGCCCGGATCGACCCTGGCGAGCGCGCGCGACAGAAAATCGGCCTGTTTCTGGTTGTTGCCCTCGACGACAACCCGGTCGCCCGGCGCGATCAGGTTTTGAAGGACGTCGACGATGCGCTCGGGGGGCAATACCACGCCATCCGCAATCGATGCGACGCGCGCGAGGCGGCGATGTTTTTCCGCGCGCCGCGTGGCCCAATGGGACGGACTTTGACTGGACATGTGTGCTCTCCCTCTGGACATAAGATGAGTCTATGGAGCGAGGGGTATCGGTTCAATCACGTTCGGGGCAAGTCCGTTATCCCAAGGGTAATGATCTTTCGGGCGGCGCGCTAAAACCGTGAAAGGACCGGGCACGAGGGCTTGACCTCGTCACTTAGGGGTTTTCCCGTTCAACGTGAGGGCGCATCGTTTCAGCGTATTCGGGCTTGGCGTCGAATGCCCGGCACCACGCAGCGTCTCGACGAAGCGTTCGTCACGCTACGCGGCGAACTCCGCAGACAAGATCCTGATCGCTGTTCAGTCAATCTTCAGCCACGTCGATCGAGATCACAGTGCCTGTGTGCTGAGCACTTTCGATGTGCAACTTCGCGTCAATCAACCTGGCACGTTCGACCATCCCTTGCAGGCCATACGAATATCCAGCACCGGCCTCAACCGTATCGAAGCCCCGGCCGTCATCGCTGATCCTCAGTTCAACACCACTATTGATTCTGGATATTGTAATTTTCACCCGCGACGCGCCAGCATGGCGGGCGACGTTGGTCAACGACTCCTGTGCGATACGAAAAATTGCCGTCGCACGCGCGTCCGAAAAGCGCGGTTCTGCACCCTGAATGTGGAGGTGACAGGGAATCCGGGTGTGACGCTTGAAATCATCGACGAGCCATTCGAGCGCTGACGCGAGACCAAAATTCAGCGCGACCGGCCTCAGATGGCTGGCCACGTTGCGCACGATCTGGATGGTCTTGTCAACCAGCGCCCGCATCTCGTCGACCTTGTGCATCGCAGCCGAATCATTGGCAAGCTGCATCTCGAGCAAGGATACGTTCATTTTCAATGCTGTCAGCATTTGACCGAGTTCATCGTGAACTTCCATCGCGATGTGCTTTCTTTCCGCCTCGCGCACCGCCTCCATATGTGCGGACAACTGACGCAACTGTTCGCGCGACTCCAGCAGTTCGAGTTCGGTGTGTTTGCGCTCGTCGGCCTTCAGTTCGAACTGGTTTCGATGGCCTCGCGGCTTGGCCACTACATGCTTGCGGACAGTCACATCGGTCAGCAAGCCACGCGATCGTCGGGCGCGAGGCGGTGATGTTTTGGCTCGCTACGGGTGGCCCAGCGAGATGGAGACGGACTTTGGCTGGACATGTTTGCTCACCCTCAGGACATGAGGCGAGTCTATGGAGCGACGGGTATCGGTTCAATCACGTTCGAGGCGGGTTCGTTATCTCAAGGGTAATGTTCTTTTGATCTGATCGCTAAGACCGTGACTGGACTGTTCAAGAGGGCAGGACCTCGTCACCTAGGGGTTTCCCCTGTTGCACCGCAGGATGTGCCGGCAAGTGAACGTCGCGTGTTGCCGGACGCGCGACACGGTCTGATTCATATCGATGTGCTGCTGTCGCACGGTGACACGCCGTTTTTCCGGCGACTCGAAGCCGCGTTGCAACGGTCTGCGCAGATGCTGGACAAGCGGATCATCTTGCATTCGTGCGATCGTGCCGGAATCGGACGCAAGCGTAAACACTAGGTTCTACACCTCTCCGCAAGCGCTAAACTTTGTGCATATTAATAACTATATGCATAGAAATAACAAAATGTCTAAGTGAGGAATTTGCGCATAAACGAATGAGCGCAAGCGGGCTTACGAAGATGTTTGTCTCTTTGACGGAGGAGAGGATGGTGAAGAAGGTCGTCATGGCCACGATTGTGTGCGCCGCGTCCGGGATTGGATGTGTTCCGGTCGTGCATGCCCAAAGCAGCGTGACACTTTGGGGCCTGCTCGATGCAGGCGTTTCGTACATTAGCAACACCGGCGGTCATTCGGCATGGCGGCTGGACGATGGCATCGCGTTGCCGAACCTGTTGGGTTTTCGCGGTACAGAGGACCTGGGCGGTGACACCCACGCGATTTTCCAGTTGGTCACGCAGTTCACCCTTCAAGGGAGCCTCGTTGCACAGGCAAGCAACGGCAGCGGATCGGGAACGGGGCTGTTCGCCCGGAATGCCTGGGTTGGCCTGGATAACACGCGGTACGGGAAGCTCACCCTCGGCCGTCAGTACGACTTTATGGTCGACACATTGTTCTCTGACGTCGGCGCGGATATGGCGATGTATGGTGGAGGCTTCTATGGCTTTCGGGACGGTCCGTTTGCCAAGCTGGGCATTCCAGATTCCGCGCCTAATGAGGCGTTCGACTTCGATCGCATGAATGGCGATACGCCGCTGAACAACGCGGTCAAGTACACGAGTCCGCTGCTGGGCGGATTACGGTTCGGGGGGATGTATGCGTTCGGCGGCACGGCGGGAGACTTCCGGCAGAACAGCGCGGAGAGTTTCGGGACGAGCTACAGCATCGGGTCTTTCGCCTTCGGCGCGGCGTACACCGACGTTCGTTATGCTTCGCTGCTCGGAGACAGCATTCGCAATTTCGGGCTGGGGGCGAAATATCACGGGGACAAGTTGCTGCTGACCGCGCTATTCACCAACACGCGTAATACTCGAAACGGTGCTGTCGTGAATGCCGCCGAAGCAGGGGCCCTTTATCAGTTCACGCCGGCGTTCTCGACGAGCCTTGCGTACACGTATATGTGGGGTAATGAGGTGGTTGATCGCAACCACGCGCACCAGTTCGGAGCCGTGGCGAAATACAACTTGTCAAAGCGGACCGCGGTGTATGTGCAAACGGAGTATCAACTGACCAACGCCGGGGCGAATGCCGCGATCAATGGGACGTTCGGTCCTTCGACCGGCCGCTCGCAATTCATCGGGCGGGTCGGCATGCAGACGGTGTTCTGATCAACGGATATCGGGGAGACGATGCGTTGTCTCTCCGGTATCCTGTCTTGCGAGCCTCAGTGTTTCCTGGGGCGCCGCGATCGCCGCCATTTCACTCGACAGATGCCAACTGGCGATCCAGCGCGGCAGCCACCCGAGTCAGCGTACCTTCGACATGCTTGCGCAAAAGCCGTCCGGCCTTTTCCTTCTCGCGCCCGATCGCCGCTTTCATCAGCGCTTCGTGTTCGTTGCTTTTGTGACGCTCTTCTTTCCGATGTAATGCGGAAAATCGACGGTAGCGCTCCGCGCGGTCGAACAACGATGCCACCATGTTCGACAGCAGTACGCTTGGCGTCGCGGACAGCAAGGCCATGTGGTACGCCCGGTGCCGCTCGGACCAGTCGTCGTCCAGCGCCACCGGGCCCGTGCCGAGGCGTTTTTCGGCAAGGCTCAGGCGATGGAAGGCGGTGAGTACCGCGACCTCCCACTCGTCGTCGCCATGCTCAATCGAATCCATCAGCGCCTCGTGTTCGAGCAGCACACGCAGACGCGTAATGTCCTTGAAGTCTTCGACACTGATCGGCGCCACCCAGAAGCCACGGTTTTCCGTGGCTTGCACGATGCCGTCCTGCGCGAGCCGGTTCAGCGCTTCGCGAATGGGCGAACTGCTGAGGCCGTAGGCCTTCGACAGACTTTCGACTTTCAGGCGCGTGCCAGGCTCGAGTTCGCAGCGGATGATCGACGTTTTCATCTGTGCGAACGCGACATCGATGAGCGGGACACCGTTGGTAGCAGACATCGAGTCCATGGCGTGGGGAGCTGGTGGATTGTAAATGGAGTAATTTTATGCGCAAAATATCTCTATATGCAAGATTTCAATTCTGGAGTGGTTGTGGCGCGCCAAAATGGAAAAGGCGCGGGGTTCACTATCACCCCGCGCCGCCGTGCTTCACGTCGCTGTTCAGGTGCTTGCGATGGGGTCCTTGCGGTCCTGCAGGCTAGCTGAAGAGAGTGCCGTGACGAGCTCCTGGATCAACGCGGATGCCTCGGCGGGCTTCTGGCATGCCCCGTACACATAGTGATCGGGGCGGGCGATCACGATGCTGCAATCGTGCTGCCGTAGCCAGCTCACCAGCACGCCGCTGACATCGTGGTACGCGTACGACGGTGCGTCCTGTGCAATCGGCCTGGGGCCGACCAGCACGAGTTCGACCGGCAAATGCCGCAGTCGCTCATATTCGCTCACGACCTGCGCCACAGCTGCGGCATCCGCATCTGCGCTAACGACGATCCGGAACGTCAGCCCGGTCACTTCGTCGAGCAAACGTTCGTCGCCGTCGGCCGCTTTGACGCGCGGCTGGGGGAACAACTGACCGCGCGGGCCATGATGGGATGCCGAAAGGAAACCGGTGCCCAGCCCTGGGATGAGCGACTGCCGCACGGTGCCCTGCGGATTGGCCGCCAGTTCCGCCAGCAGGCGCTCGTCCCGCCGGCTCGCAGCGACAGGGTCGCGTTCGCAGATCAGCTTGCCGAGTTCCTTGGTGACGAGCGTAGTTTGCCTGACGTGGGGTGCGCGCTCGGCCTCATAGGTATCGAGCAGCGAGGCGTGCGCCGCACGTTGCTTGACCATCGCCAGTTTCCAGATCAGGTTGGACGCGTCGCGAATACCCTGGCACATGCCTTGA
This sequence comes from Paraburkholderia lacunae, assembly GCF_003353175.1. Lineage (GTDB taxonomy): Bacteria > Pseudomonadota > Gammaproteobacteria > Burkholderiales > Burkholderiaceae > Paraburkholderia > Paraburkholderia lacunae. Next base: position 129,635 of record NZ_QHKS01000020.1, read on the forward strand.
GCCAGGAAAGGAGGTGTCATGTGCGCCGCGTCGCCCAGGAAAAATATCCGGTCCGCCCGCCATGATCGAAGTACCAGCGCATGGAAGCGGTAGGAGGACGCCCGCCAGATCTCGTACTCGTCGTCATCGAGCCAGCGCGAAATGAGCTTGCGGACGAAGTCCGGCTGAGACACCTGCTCCGGCGTTTCGTCCGGGTTGATCATGAACTCCCAGCGACGGCACCGATCTGGCCCGACGACGAAGGTGGACGGACGCTCGACCTCGCAATATTGCACGTTGGTGGTCGGCAGGTTGCCGCCGCATCCGTCGTTGAGGATGACGTCGACGACCAGCCAGGGTTCGTCGAAATCGAGATCCTCCATGTCGAGTCCGAGCCGGGTGCGGATCGCGCTCGTCCCGCCATCGCACGCGAGCACGTAGCTGGATCGATACGTGTGCTGCTCTCCCGACGCATGCGTGAGCGTCACCGACGCGCAGTCCTCGCCGGACACGACCGCGGTCGCTTCCACACCGAGCTCGACAGTCACCGATGGAAAGCGGGCGAGATTCTCGCGCAGCGTACCCTCGATCTGCGGCTGCATGAACACGTAATTGGGCGCCCAGCCGAGCTGGAACGGCGGACGTGCCGCATCGATCCGGCGAATCACGCGTGCGCCGGTGGTGCGATATTCCGAGGGACGATAGGGCATGACGTACGGGGCAATCTTCTCGCCAATGCCGAGATTGCCGAAGATCCGCATGGCCTCCTGGTCGAAACCCATCGCCCGCGGCTTGTCGTAGACGGCATTCGTCTTGTCCAGGACCAGCGTGCGCAAGCCTGCCTGACCGGCCAGATTGGCGGCCACTGCTCCAACCGGCCCCAGGCCGACAATTACCAGATCAAAATCCACAGCTCCTCCCTATTTGAATTCGATCCGCCCGGCACACCGCGCTTGCGGGTTCGCCCGGCGGCGGCGCTCGAAATCGAGACCGGCGCCTTTTCATTCGTAGTATGCCTTCGTGTATGACGTCTTGACGGTCGTGAAGAACTCCACGGCGTATGTGCCTTGCTCGCGCGACCCGTAGCTCGACGACTTCGTGCCACCAAACGGCACGTGATAGTCGACCCCGGCAGTCGGCACGTTGACCATCGTCATCCCGCTGCGCACGTGTCGCTTGAAATGGGTGGCGTATTTGAGCGAGGTTGTGCAGATGCCGGCCGAGAGTCCGAATTCGCTGTCGTTGGCGACCGCAAGTGCTTCCTCGTAGGTTTCCACCGGAATTGCACAGGCTACCGGCCCGAAAATCTCCTCGCGCGCAATGCGCATTTTCGGGGACGCGTCGGCGAACAACGCCGGTGACAGGAAGTAGCCGCGCGTGCTTCTGTCGAGGCTCGCGCCGCCGCAGACGAGCGTTGCGCCTTCGTTTCTGCCGATGCCCACGTACGCTTCGTCCTGTTTAAGCTGCGCATCATCCACCACGGGTCCGATATGTGTGTCCGGATCCAGCGCATGGCCGACCCGCAGGCGTTCCAGCGCGTCGGCGAGCCGCGAGACGAAGCGCACATAAATACCCTTCTGGACGATGAAACGTGACGACGCAGTGCACCGTTGCCCGGTCGAGTAGTAGGCGCCCTGTATTGCGCAGTCCACCGCCACGTCGAGGTCCGCATCGTCAAGGATCACGAGCGGGTTCTTGCCGCCCATCTCGAGCTGGAGCCGCTTGAATTGTCGCGCTCCCTGCAGCAGCAGGCGCTGGCCGGTCTCGACCGAGCCCGTGAACGAAATCGCATTCACTTCCGGCGATGTCGCCATCGTCTCGCCGACCACGCTGCCGCGTCCCATGACGAGATTGAACACGCCCCGAGGGATGCCGCTGCGGTGGATGATGTCTGCCAGCGCCCATGCCGAACCCGGCACGAGATCCGCCGGCTTGAATACCACGCTATTGCCATACGCAAGGGCAGGGGCGATCTTCCACGCCGGAATGGCGATCGGGAAGTTCCACGGGGTGATCACGCCCACGACGCCGACGGGTTCACGCGTGACTTCGACGTCGACGAACGGGCGCACCGACGGCAGCTTTTCACCGCCTGTGCGCACGGCCTCTGCCGCAAAGAACTTGAAGATCTGGCCAGCTCTCGCGACTTCCGCCACCCCTTCTGCCAGGATCTTGCCTTCCTCGCGGGACAGCAGGGTACCGAGTTCGGTCTGCCTCGCCAGCAGTTCGGTGCCGATGCAATCCAGCGCGGTTGACCTCGCCTGGATCCCGCTGTCCCGCCACGTCCGCTGCGCGTCGCAGGCCGCATCGATCGCCGTGCGTGTCTGTTCGGCATCAGCGTGCGCGTACTCGCCCACTACGTCATCGGTATCGGACGGATTGACGTTCCGGCGGGAAGTGGCGCCCGCGCACCATTCCCCGCCAATCAGGTTGCACTTCATGACCCATGATCTCCTGCATTCGCCGCGTGACGCCCAGCCATCCGCGCGCCACGCATTGATATGTTTATTCGTCGAATGCCGTTCGCTGCTTAGCGATCCGCGCGCGCATTTCCTGAATCCACGCGTCGCGAGTCAGAAACCCAGGGCGACGCTGGCACATCTCCTCGGTGCGCTTGATGATTGCTTCGACAGGCAGATCGAGATCGAGCGGCTCCCGGCACGGTTGCGCCGTGAAGTACGGGCTGTCGACGTACAGTTCGAGCGGATTGCCTTCGGGATCCTTGAAATACACCGACCAGGCGTTGCCGTGGTCGACCTGGTCGATGTTTTGCACGCCGGCGCGCTTCGCGCGGGCGTAGTACGCCTGCAGGTCGGCCAGCGAGTCCAGCAGAAACGACAGCTGGTTGACCGGATTGAACGGCAGGTCCGTCGGTTTGCCATCGAACAGAACCAGCTGGTGATGAATTTCCGGGTCCTGCGTCATGAAATACAGTTTGTGCCCCGTCGACGCGACGCCCTTATCGCTGACGACGAATCCCAGCGCCTTCCGGTAGTAATCCACCATCATTTCCAGGTCACTGCAGAAGATCCCGCAGTGCGTGAACTGAATTTTCGGTAGTGCTGCCATGACTGTCTCCTGATTCGTTTTTTAGAGTATTGCTTAGGCTTCGTCCGCGACCGGGTTCGACAAGGTTCCCACGCCTGGAATGACGACCTCGAACGTGTCACCCGGCTTCAGAAAGATCGGCGGTTGACGCTTGAAGCCGATTCCGCTGGGCGTGCCGGTTGCAAGGATGTCGCCGGGCTGCCAGTCGAGTGCCTGCGAGACGTACGAGATCAGCGACGGGATATCGAAAGCAAGTTCGGACAACTGGCCCGTTTGCAAGCGCTCGCCGTTAAGCAGCCCGTGGATGGCGAGTTCGCGGTAGTCCGGAATCTCGTCGGCTGTGACGAGCCATGGGCCGAGCGCACCCGTGCCACGGAAATTCTTGCCCATGCCGTACTGATGCGTGTGGAACTGCCAGTCCCGCACGCTCGCGTCATTGAAACAGGTATAGCCCGCGACGTGACTCATCGCGTCCCCGGGTGCGATATGCGCGCCGCCCCGGCCGATAACCACCGCCAGTTCCGCCTCGAAATCGAAGTTGTCCGACACCGTAGGCCGGACCAGGGGCGCGCCGTGAGGCAGCAAGGTTTCCGCGTAGCGATGAAAGATCACCGGATATTTTCCGACCGTGCGACCAGCTTCCGCCGCATGGGCGACATAGTTGATGCCGACGCAGATGATCTTGTTCGGCCGCGGAATGACCGGTTCGAGTTCGACCTGGGTCAACGCGAAATCCTCCGTTGCCGCCGAGACGAGTCGCCGGGCTTCGTCCAGCGCCAAGTTATCCGCGACTAGCGACGCGAGATCCGCGATTTGTGGAAGTCGCGCGGACAGATCGACGATTCCCTGTTCCTTCACGGCGCCGAAGCCCGGTTTGCCGTCACGGCGATATGACACGAGTTTCATTGTTTCTCCATTTATGGGCACAAAACATGTTTTTATGCATATTACACCGAGATCGATATAATGCAAGCACGGGTGTACGAACGAACCGCGCCCGACATGAATAGATCTGAACAATTTCCGTGGAGCACCAGGATGTCGCTAGTCAAGGTAAGGAAGATCAAGCTGGATCTGGAAGAAGTCTGGCACGAGGGCGGAGAGAGGCTGCCCGAGCCACTGTGGATCGCAGTGGCGACCGCCATCGTCGCGAATCCGTATGCGGGACGCTATGAGCAGGACCTGCTGCCGTTCATGCAGGACCTTCGTGAACTGGGCGCCGATCTCTCGTCACGGCTTGTGGCGCAATTAGGCGGCATTGCCAAGGTCGAGGCCTACGGCAAAGGTGCGATCGTCGGCGAAGATGGCGAACTGGAGCACGGCGCCGTGTGGCACGAGGCGGGCGGCTGGGCCATGCGGGAAACCCTGGGTAGCCCGAAAGCCATCGTACCTTCTGCCAAGACGATCGGCGGCGTAGGGACGCGGCTGATGGTTCCCCTTGGCCATATCCAGGCATCGTATGTCCGCAGCCACTTCGGGACCTGCGAAGTCACCGTCTGGGACGGGCCGAGACGCAACGAGATCGCGTTCGCGTTGGCAATGGCGACGGGGGGGCGTGTCCACGCGCGCCTGGGTGGACTCGCCGCCTCGGAGATCAAGGGACTCGATGGTCTGCGATAGGTCAGGCGCAAAAAATTTATTTTATGCACAAAAATTGGTATCATGCATTTCAGTGGCGTTGCTACCCGTGACCGGAAATTTTGCAACCGGCGGCGGGTGACTCGGCCCGTGAGCGTTCCGCAAGGTGCGGGCGTTCAATCCGACAACACAAGATTGATAGATAGGAGACAAACATGGCGAAGATGATGCGGGCAGCGCGCATGCACGACGTGGGCCAGCCGATGGTGGTCGAGGAGATTCCGGTGCCGTCGCCTCGCCCCACCGATGTGCTCGTAAAGGTCAAGGCGTGCGGCATCGTGCCCAACCTCGGCAATGTTTTGAGCAACTGGCAGACATGGTTTCCTCATCTTCCGCTGCCGAAATTGCCGGCAATCTTCGGCCTCGATGCGACCGGCGTCATCGAGGAGGTGGGCAGCCAAGTCCACGCATTCAACGTGGGCGATCGCGTGTATGTCAATCCGGCCCGGCACTGCGGTGGATGCCGCGCTTGCCGCTCGGGCGACACGACTGCCTGCCCGTACTACACGTTCAACGGGTATTTCGGGTTCAGCAAGAAGTCGCAGGTCATCTATGACGACTATCCGTACGGCGGTTTGTGTGAGTACATGACCGCGCCCCAGTACAGTCTGGTGAAGATTCCCGACAACCTGAGCCACGAAACCGCGGCGCGCTTCGGCTACCTGGGCACCGCTTATCGCGCCTTGCTGAAGGCGGACGTCGGGCCGAGCAGCACCATTCTCGTCAACGGCATCAGTGGAACCCTCGGCATCGGCGTGGCGCTGTTCGGGCTCGCGATGGGCGCGAGGAAAATCCTTGGGACCGCGCGCAACAAGGAGTTGTTGCAACGCGTGAAGGCGATCGCGCCCGACCGGATCGAAGTTCTCGCGTTGGGGGACGAGCCGGTCAGCGAATGGACGTCGGGGGTCACGCACGGTGAAGGCGTCGATGCGGTGATCGACGCGCTGGGGCCGGGAGCGCCGAGCGATACGCTGGTGGACTCGGTGAAAACGCTGCGTCGTGGCGGCCGCCTGATCAACATCGGCGCGGTCGCGGGCGCGGTTCCGATCAACCTGCACTACATGATGGACAACGACCAGAGCTTGAGCGGCTCCGCGTGGTTCACTGCGGGGCAGGGGCAGGAAATGGCCGATATGGTCGAGTCGGGTGTCGTCGATTTGTCGGTCTTCGACCATTGCGTCTTCAAACTCGAGGACATCAACGTCGCGATCGGCGGCATCGAGAACCGCAACGGCGGCTTCAGTAATTACGTAATTTGCCCCTGAGGTGCCCCTGGAGCATGCCGAAGGTACTCCGTCGATGCGCTGGTGACGGAGTGCCTTCGAGTCAATTCACTTCCCGCATCGAGCCCTGCCATGCAGATCAGACGCGTTGTAACCGGCCGTGACCCTCACGGCCGATCCATCCTGCTTTCAGATGAGACGACGCCACGGACCGTCTCATTCGAGTCAATTCCTGGGCATGCGTTCGCGCAGGTCTGGATGACTCTGCCGGCGCCTTCGCTAGCGGCGCCTCACACCGATCCGACCGGAGGGGAGCCCGATTTGATTCCTCCGGCCGGCGGAACCAGCCTGCTGATCGTGACATTCCCGCCCGACCACGTGATGATGTCGCCGCAGTTCGATCCCGCCGCAGCGGGCGCGGAGTGCATGGCGCGTATGCCGGATCTCGCGCAGACGTTCGAACTGCAAAGCCCCGGCATGCACACGACCGACACCGTCGACTACGCCATCGTTCTTGCGGGCGAGATCTGGCTGGAGGTCGACGATGGACAGCAAACCCGCTTGTGTCCTACGGACGTGGTCGTGCAGAACGGGACGCGGCACGCGTGGCGCAACAGGAGCGACGCGCCGTCGACCGTCGCGTTTTTCATGGTCGGAGCGACGCGCACTTAGGCAAGGGACATGCCGATCCCAACGGCAATATATTTCGAGGAGACCGATAGATGAACGAGCCGCTCGACAGCCGTGCCCGGCGACAACTTTTCATGGACGCGCGCAGTCAGAATGCGTGGCTTTCGATTCCAGTGCCGGATGAGCTTCTTCGAGAGTTGTACGAGCTGACCCGGTGGGGGCCGACAAGCATGAACTGCTCGCCGATGCGCATCGTGTTCGTACGCTCGGCTGCCGCTCGCGAGCGGCTGTTACAGGCCGTCTCTCCTGGCAATCTCGAGAAGGTGCGCGCGGCGCCGGTTGTCGCGATCGTCGCACAGGACATGCGGTTCTACGAGCAGCTTCCCAAACTGTTTCCACATCGTCCCGATGCAGGCAGGATCTTCCGTGAGCAACCCAAGGTCGCCGAAGACACGTGCTTTCGCAACAGCTCGCTGCAAGGCGGCTATTTCATCCTGGCCGCGCGTGGGATTGGCCTAGATTGCGGGCCGCTGTCGGGTTTCGATACCGGATCGGTCGATCGGCTCTTCTTCGAGGGCACCTCGTTGCGCGTGAATTTTTTGTGCTGTCTCGGATATGGAGATCCGGCTGGGCTGTTTCCCCGCAGCCCTCGGCTCGAATTCGACGAAGCCTGCGAGATTCTTTAGGGGAGTTTAAATGACGAGCTTGAAGACCAGGATCGTCCTCCTCTTCACGGGATTGGGCTGTCTGTGTGCCGTGGGCGCCGCGATGGGAATGTGGGGCGTGTCGTCGGCCAATCGTCGCGCGCAGGACATTTACGAAGAAATCACGCTTTCTACGCAGTACCTGCAATGAAGTTACCGCTTGCAATTGCTGGCAGCGCTGGCGCTTATGGATGCCGTGTCTGGCACTGACGCCGCGACGCGCGCGAAGAACGCCGACTTTGCCGAAACCATGCGGCTGGCATCGGACAGGCAGGCCGAGCTGTTTCGTTTGAGCGAGAAGCCCGTCGTCGCGATCGAGGTTGCACGGCGATTCATCCGCGATCGCGACTCGGCGATGCTCGGCATGCGCGACGCCATCCGGCTCGCGCGGCCCTGACAACGATACTGCAACGAGTACGGCCGCCCGGGATGGCCGAAGCGGAAGACATCGACCGGCTGATCCAGGTGCTGGGCGCCGAGTCTCAGCGAACCCATGAGCGAGGCCTGAGCGCGTCCCGCGTCCTGTTGCTTTCAATGGCCACGATCCTTGGCCTCGGTGGGTTGTTGCTGGGCGTGTGCGTCTGGCGGCAGGTGCGGTCGTTGAATACAGGCCTTGGCGATATCGAGGAGACGTTGAGCGAAGTCAGTCGCTCGCTCGATCTAACCTGCCGCGCGCCCCAGCAGCGGCGTGACGAGATCGGTCGGCCCGCAGGCGCATTCAATGTGCTGCTCGCGAGGATCGAACATGCGCTCGGGTCGGTTCGCGATGCCGCTGAGCGGCTGCGCGCCGCGACGCAGGAAATCGTCGCCGGCAACATGGACCTGTCGATTCGCACAGAACGCCAGGCCGCGTCACTCGAACAGACCGCCGCCAGCATGACGCAACTGTCGACGACCGTGAAGCAGAATGCCGACAATGCGCGGCAGGCCAACATCCTGGCGAACCAGGCGACGGATCTGGCGCGCGCTGGCGATACGGTTGTGCAGCGCATGGTCGGGACCATCGAGAGAGTCGGGCAAAGCTCGGGCAAAATCTCGGACATCACCGGCATCATCGAGGCGCTCGCGTTTCAGACGAACATCCTCGCGCTCAACGCAGCGGTCGAAGCGGCCCGTGCGGGGGACCAGGGGCGCGGCTTCGCGGTCGTCGCCGGCGAGGTGAGAAGTCTGGCGCAACGCTCTGCGTCGGCGGCGAAGGAGATCAAGGATCTCATCGGCTCGTCGGTCGCGGTCATCTTCGAAGGTACGCAGCAGGCGGTCGAAGTCGGTACCGCCATGGACGGCGTGATGCAGGCGATCCACCACGTTGCGGATTTCGTGGAGAAGATCACAGCGGCCTCCGATGAGCAGAGTCGTGGGATCGAAGAGGTCAGCCGGGCCGTCGTGCAAATGGACGAGGTGACACAGCAGAACGCGGCGCTGGTCGAAGAGTCGTCGGCCGTCACGCAATCTCTCGAAATGCAGGTGGCCGATCGGAAAGAGGCGGTCTCCGCGTTCGGACTGACTGGCGTACACATCTAACGTGCGGACGACGCGGACGCTGGATCCAGCGTCCGCCCCGGATGCCTGGTCGGCGCTCTCTCTGTATTGCTGCGCCGGGGGCGCCGATCCAGTCGCACCAACGCAACAACGCGCGCAACCTTTTTAGTGGAACTGGATGAGCATATGGGGGCGGTTAGCTTCGATCAGGACTCCGCGTCTACCGAGGCGATCACACGGTTGCGCAGCACGCCGATCCCTTCGATCTCGACCTCGATCGTGTCTCCGGGCTTGATCGGGCCGACTCCCGCCGGCGTTCCTGTCATGATGTGATCGCCGGGAAGGAGCGTCATGTACTTGCTGAGGTAAGCGATCAACGCGGGCACGCCATACACGAGGTCGGCAGTGTTGCCGTTCTGGCGCACCTCGCCGTTGACGCGAGTGATCAGATGAAGGTTCGACGGATCGATGTCCGTCTCGACCACGGGACCAATCGGCGCGAACGTGTCGTAGCCTTTACCCATGAGGAGGCAGCCGTACTCGCTCTCGCGGCGCTGCAACACCCGGTCGCTGACGTCGTTGCCGCACGTGTAACCGAACACGTAACGCAGTGCATCGCTTTCGGAAACATGGCGCGCTTCCTTGCCGATGATCACCGTCAGCTCCCCTTCGAAATGAATGTTCTCGCCGTCGGGCGGATAGACGATGGCCGCGTCCGGGCCGATCACCGTGGTGCTGGGTTTCATGAACAGCACGGGCAGCGTGGGCGTGCTCTTCCCAACTTCCTGCGAGTGTGCGCGGTAGTTGTATCCGAGACCGAAAACGCGAGGGCGGTGAAACGGGCTCAACACGCGCACTGATTCGAGTGTGTCGACATGGCCGGAAGGATGCAGTGCTTCAAGCGGCGAGCACTTAAGTCGCTGGATATTTCCGTCGCTGCCGAGAATGCCGTAATGCTCACTGCCATCAATCGAATATCGCACGATCTTCATGGGTTTTCACCGGGTAAGAAGCGGACCGAGACTTGCGCAAGCGGGCGTGCAACTGCGGCGCAGTTGCACTTGCGCTCACGCGGCGAAGCTAATCAGGGAAGGACGACATAGTTGCTGAAACCTCCGTCGCGATCCTTCAGGCCGGAGATGGCTTCATTGACGCGTTCGAGCGGGAACCTGCGATGTTCGAGATACGACAGGTCGATTGCGCCAGTGCTCACCATGTCGGCCATTTCCTGGCCCTGTGCCGTCGTGAACCAGTTCGATCCGATGATCTGCACCTGTTCATCCATCAGCCACTTCACGTCGATCGGCAGGTCCTCGGCCACGCCGCCGACATTCACCACCCTGCCGCCGCGTCGAACGCCCTTCATCGAATCGAGCATGGTGGCCGCGGGCGCCTTGGCGCCAAGCGCACTGATCACAAAGTCCGCGCCTTCACCGCCCGTCAGCGACTTCGCCCATTCGCCCGTCGAGCCTTCGCCGAGCTGCATCACTTCGATGCGATCGGGCGCGAGCGCCTTGACACGTTTGAGCAGCGCTTCGTCGCGCCCCGTACCGAGAATGCGCGACAGTCCCATGGCGAGGCCGAGCACCGTCGCAGCCACGCCAAGCGTGCCCGTGATGCCGTCTATGAGGGCGACCTGGCCCGGACCCGCGGCGGCGTTTTTCAGCGCGCCGTACGACGTGCCCATATACCCGAACCGGCCGGCCTGTTCGAAGCTCATGTTATCGGGGAGATTGACCATCGCATACTCGGGAGCGGTCATGTATTCGCTGAAGCCGCCATACGGGTAAAGATCGAAGATGCGCTGGCCGTCGCGGCTCGTGCTGAAGTACCCGTTCAGCGTGTAGTACCGGCATTCACTGCGCCGGCCGGCCCGGCATGCCTTGCACGATCCACAGGAACGCAACGGGCTCACATAGACGCGATCGCCCGGCTTGACGTTGAGGACCGCTTCACCGACCTCTTCGACGACCCCGGCGGGGTCCAGGCCGAAGATGGCGGGAAATTTCGGCAGCGGCTGATGCGGAAACCAGGTCGGCCAGTTATTGATGACGTTCGCCATGTTCGGCACGATTCCGCATGCCTTGACTCGGACGAGAACGTCGGTGGGTCTCGGTTTCGGCACCGGGATGGTATCGAGTGTCATCGGGGTGTGGAGAGCATGCAGCCGTGCTGCAACCATCGTTCGTTCCATACATTCCTCTTTCTCTGTGAAGACTTCCGCAGTACCCGCCATTCCGTGCGGAAGTACTACGCATTGCTTTAGAAGCAGTCAGTTCTTTGCAGCCGGTCTGCTTGTCGATCTGGACCGACAGTCGGTCAGCGATAACTCTCCTCGAGTTCGATCGCGAGTGCGCCCATGATGCGCACGCCGGAGTTGTACCAGGCGATGTTCAATGCGAGCTCGACCCGTTGCTGTTCGTTCAGGAACGGGACAATCCTGTTCCAGGTCTTGTCGCTGACGTCGACCTTCAGCGTCGACTCTTTTGCGACTGCCATCACCGCACGTTCCTCTTCGTTGAAGAGAGGCGATGTTTCGAAGTCGGGGATCGCCTTCAGTTGCTCGGCACTGATGCCCGCCTTCAGTCCATGCGACTGGTGATGCGCGATTTCGTATTCAGAGCCGGTGCAGTGTCCCACCGTCAGAATCGCGAGTTCACGCAGCTTCGGGCTGATCGACGACGCGCGGATTGCATTCGCGTAGGACAGGAACCGGTCGAGAATCTGCGGCGCGTGCACAAGCGCGCGGAAGATGTTCGCGGTAGGTACTTTGCGTTCGCGTTCGAGCCGGTCGAAGAGGGCGTCGTTGACGCCTGCGAGGTCCGAACGCTGAAGATATTTGACGCGTGCCATAGTGGTTATTCCTTGCTCTATCAGCTTTTTGCAAGCCGGTTCTGAATGTAGGTTTCGAGCGTCGTGGGACGCGGTTTGTTGGCCGTCTCGATCAGATCGGCTCCTTCGAACCGCGAGGCCTCGAAGTACCAGCGGTGCTCTGCCGGCAGACCCCAGCGCACGCTGGTACTCAGCGAAGCGGCATCCCAACGGACCGGCTCGATCTCGATGTCGATGGTCTGGTAATGACCGTCGCACAGTTCGACGCGATGACCATCCGGGTCGCGCAGATAAACGAACAGCATCCCGCCGGGGCCGTGGCGGCCCGGCCCGCGTTCTACTTCGTGCGCATAGCCGTAGATGCCTGCGAGGTCGCACGCAGTGAAGATGTCGTGCGATTCGGGCACGATGTACGCGAAGTGATGCATGCACGGTCCGTCGTTCTCGACGATGGCCAGATCCAGGCACGTGCCTTTGCGATACATGAAGGCGCCGAGCAGCCGCTCGCCGTGCGCGAGATACTCGGAGTTGCGAAAGCCGAGCCTGCTGTAAAACGCGCAGGATTCGTAGGTGTTCGGAGAGAAGATCTGGAAGTGATCGATCCGCTGCGCGTGTGCGCCCTTGAACAGGTTGCGGTCGAGATAGAGGCGGGGACGCGTTTCCATCTGCGCACACAGTTCGATTTTTGTGCCGAACGGATCGGACACATGCAAGGTTCTTCCTTGATGCGCGACTTCGACCCATTCGGCGGGAAGCCCTTCTTCCTTGAAGAACTGCCAGGCCAGGTCCAGGTCTTCTTCGAGGAAAACCCGAAAGCCGATCCGCTTGCAGATGGGTGCATTCCTGTCGGCCTGCACGAGAACCAGGCTATGGTGGCACGCTTCGGACAGACCGCGCAGATAGCACGTGTCAGCGGTTTGTTCCGTCACGACCAGGCCGACGATGTCGACATAGAACTCCCGGCTTTTCGCCAGGTCGGCGACGTTCAGTACGATGTGGCTGGCGCGCGTGATATTGAAGGGCGGCCGGTGATTGACAGCAGGCAGCATGATGACCTCTTGATTGTTGATGGCGAGCTTTCGGCGACGGTATGACGATTCAGATCGGGCGGTCGATGAAAGGCAGCGCGGACCATCCGCTGAATTGCGCCTGCCGTCCTAGCGCTTCCTCGATTCGCAATACCTCGTTCCACTTGGCCATGCGTTCCGAACGCGAGAACGAACCGACCTTGAGCTGACCCGCGTCCCAGCCGACCGACAAATGCGCGATGGTCACGTCTTCGGTCTCGCCGGATCGCGCCGACACGATCGTGCCGAATCCGGCCGCCTTGCCTGCCTGCAGCGCCTCGTAGGCTTCGGTCACGGTGCCCGCCTGATTCGGCTTGATGAGCACGGCATTCAGCGTGCCGTCCATCGCGGCTGTTCTGACACGGGCCGCGTTGGTGACAAGAAAGTCGTCGCCGATGATCTGGCAACGCGAGCCGTACGAGTGCGTAAAGAGCCTGAAGCCTTCCACGTCGTCTTCGGCAAGCGGATCTTCGATCGACAGAATCGGGTAGGTGTCCAGCCAGCGCCCCAGCATGTCGATCATCTGCGCGGTGTCGAGCGTCCTGCCGTCGAGCGCGAGCGTGTAGTGTCCGTTGCGGCCGAATTCGGATGCGGCGATGTCGAGCGAGATGCCGACCTGCTTGCCGGGTTGCAGACCGGTGTCGGCAATGGCGCGCACCAGCGTGTCGAGGGCGTCTTCGTTGCAATCGAAGGCTGGCCAGTAGCCGCCTTCGTCCGCCACGCCCTGAAGCTTACCCGCCTGCTTCATCAGTAAGCCGGCGGCGCGGTACACCTCCGCTGTCCACTCCAGCGCCTCGGTGAAGCTGCGCGCGGCGGGGCACATGATCATGAAGTCCTGCACGTCGACGCGGCGCGCCGCGTGTGCTCCGCCTCCGAATATCTGGATCTCCGGCAGCGGCAGGCGCACCGCACGGTCTCCGGCGAGATAGCGCCATAACGGCTGCCTGCTTGCGGCAGCCGCGGCGTGCAGGACCGCCATCGAAGTCGCGACGATTGCATTGCCGCCCAGGCGGCTGCGATTGGGCGTCCCATCCAGGGCGACCAGACAGGCGTCGATAGCAGCCTGATCGCAGGCCTCGGCGCCTTCGAGCGCACTCGCAATTTCACCGTTTACTTTCGATAGCGCGTTGGACACGTCAAGGCCGCCGAAGGCGGCGCCGCCGTCGCGCAAGTCCAGCGCTTCTCCGCTGCCGGTCGAAGCGCCCGCGGGCGCAATCGCGCGGCCGCTCATGCCGCTGTGCAGCGTGACCTCGACTTCCACCGTCGGACGGCCGCGCGAGTCCCAGACGCGTCGGCCGCGTACATGGGCGATCGTTGATTCTGTCATAAGGATTGTCTACCTCGTTAATGTGGCTGATTTGCGCGGTTGCAGCGCGGAGCGTTTGGATAATCGAGCCGCGGTCATTCGCCTCTGCGCGCTCCGATAAGGACGAAGGCCAGCGTCGCGGGCCGGTCGCTTTTGTTTCGCCACGCATGACGGGTTCCGTTCTGCACGACGACTTCATGCTTGCGCAGCAGCTCCGCGCGTCCCTCGTCAAGCTCGAGCCAGATTTCGCCGTCGAGAACGATGCCGTAATCGACGGTCGGGGTCGCGTGCATGCCGTCCTCCTCGAAAAGCTCCGCAAGCCCCGGGCTGATCGCGAGGTTTTCAGCGGCCGCGGCCTGTGGGTCGAAGCCCGGTGCAAAAAACACGCTATCCGGTGGAAACGTCACGATGAGAAAGCGCGTGCCCGACGCCGCGGGGACGAAGCTGGCGACAGCCGGGGTCGGGTCCGTGCCGTCAAAAGGAATGGCTTGCGCCGGTTCCGTTGCCCAGACAAGACGAGACACCAAGCCGGGGATATGCCGGTACGAGTCGGAGCGGGGTGGCGGCGAATCGAGTGCAACTGTCGATGCGCCGCTTGCGTCGTGACCGGTGACGACGCGGCGAAGTGCTAGCGGCACGTCGCCCGTGCTCGGGGTATCGGACTGGAGAGGAGCGGCATTGGCGTCTTTCACGATGTCTCCTGTTTTTGCTAACGTTCGCATAAATTGTGGCAAACGCTGCGGTGCGTTGTCAATAGCCGATTTAGGGGAAGATTTTCTTGAGAATGGCTCAGTACGGTGCGAACGGAAAGGCTTCCGTCTGCACGAAAAAAGCAAACGTTAGCAAACGCGCAAGCCCCGTTTTCCGCTGCGGTCGCATATGAGTCAACACCTGTCGCCAGGCCGGGTTTGAAAGGCGAAATGACCCAATGAGTTCCGCGAGCCTGAGCGCGCGAGCGCGCATCAGACGCGATTCATTTTTCGCGTGCTCGACGGACGCGACGATGCCTCCCTGCTACATCTCAAGACGGTCGGGACTCGATCTCTTCCAGCCATGCCTGCGCCACCTGATAGAGATATTCGACCGGCCGCAGCAGCAGCCGAGTGGCGGCCGCGCGGATGTGATCGCGTTGCGCGTCATCGGTCAGATACTCGACCGGCGACTTGCCGTCGACGCGCGCGAGGAGCAACGCAGGCAACAACTCAGCCGTGCGCGCTTCGAGCGCCGCGCGCAGTTCCCAGTCCGCTTCGTCGAAATAGGCTTCAGTGAGTGCCTTGAACGAAGCGATCAGCGCTTCCCGCCGATCCGGACGAACCAGGCACTTGAGCAGCAGATGGTTCAGGCAAAACGCGAGATCGAAGGCCGGGTCGCCAAACCACGCGCATTCGGCGTCGAGCAATACCGGTCCCTTGGGACCCACAAGAATGTTCTTCGGGCTCACGTCGCCGTGCACGAGCGCTGTGCGTATGCTCGCCGTGCGCTTGGCCAGATAGCGCAGCCTCGATTCGAGTTCCGGATGATGCTTCGATGTGGCGATCAGGTAAGGATCGAGACGCAGCGCCCGAAAATTTTCGAGCGTGTCGAACCTGTCGCGCAACTCGATATCGTCGGCGCTGACCGCGTGCAGATGCCCGACCAGCCGTCCGACGGCGCGGGCCGTGTCGGGATCGACTTCGCCGTCCAGCAGTTGCTGCTTCCACACGGGATGTGCCGACGGCTCAAGAAACGACATGGCAAACACGCCGAGCCCGGCGTCGTGCGCGAGAGGAGTCGGCACGTTGTCGGGGCAGTGACGTGCAGCGAATTGCATCCAGGCCCATTCATCGGCGTTGCGCGACACGGGGGCTTGCCAGCTTGCCGACACCTTAAGCGTGGAGAGCGCGCGCTTCACGCACAGCGATCCCGTGGCTAGATCGACACGCCATATGTCGGACGAGACTCCGCCAGTGAGCGGGTGCCAGGTGGCTGCTTCATCCTTGCGCGCGAGCCCGTGTTCAACGAGAAACGCATCGAGCTGCGGGTCGGGGCTATTGGGTTGCATCATCACGAGTTCGCTGAAGTGAAACGGTTGAAGCGGTCAGGCCGCCGGCAGATTGCATGGATTGCGTGGCGCCTCGCCGCGCAGTACCCGCACGACTTCTTCGGCGGCCCGTCTGCGAAGCTCCAGCAAGGAAGCGTCTGACGAAAACGCCACGTGGGGCGTCAACATGGCGCCGCGCAGGCGCAGAAGTTCGCCCGGAACGAGCGGCTCGGATTCGAGCACGTCGAGCGCAGCCGCGGACAGTTGTCCGCTTTGCAGCGCTTCGATAACGGCATCGGTATCGACGATGCCGCCACGGCTCACGTTGATCAACAGGCTGCCGCGGCGCATCCTCGCAATTCTCTCGCGATCGATAAGGTGGCGCGTCCCGTCGGTAAGCGGCGCATGCACGATCACGATGTCGCTGCCGGCCAGAAGTTCGTCGAGGTCCACGGCTTCCACGCCCGCCACTGGCTCGCGCAGGAAAGGATCATGCGTGAGGAGCCGGCAGCCGAATGCGCCGAGCTTGCGCGCCGTGGCGCGTGCTATGCGGCCGAAGCCGACCAGTCCGCAAGTGAGCGCGCCCAAACGGCGAAGGCGGGCATCGGCGGGAGACCAGCGGCCGGCGTGCACGTCGCGATCGAAAAACACCAGCCCGCGCGTCCAGGCAAGCGCGAACCCGACAGCATGATCGGAGACTTCCTCGACGCAATAGTCCGGCACATTCGTGACGAGGACGCCGCGGGCGGTGGCTGTATCCACGGCAATGTTGTCGAGCCCTACGCCGAGCCTCGCAACGATCTTCAGCCGCGAAGAAGCCGCGACGGCTTCCGCCGACACCGGTGCCCAGCACGTAAGGATCGCCGAAGGAAGATGCTCGCGGACCATGGCTTCAATGCCGGACGCGGGCAAAGGAGCGGCCGGTCCGCTTACCAGCCGCATGCCGGCGGATTCGACGATCTCACGCTCGACGCTGTCGTCGGGCCACGCATAGTCGGTGAGGAAAACTGTATCGATCATGGAATTGCGCCTGGTGGTGAATGGAATGACTGCGTGGTTAGCGTTGCTCCGCGAACCGTGCCCTATTGCACTAACGTTAGCATAGCAATTGAACAGTGCCAAGCCGGTGATTCGCCTGGGTGGCTTTGGGGAGGGCACTCGGATTCGGTAAAAACCCTTGATTCATGCGGTCAAATACCAGATTGACATGACCAGAAGTGCAAACTAGACTCAATCCGTCAATGCTAACGTTAGCGCCATATCGGCACAAATCGCAAGCGACTCGAATGGCTCGGTGGCCTCTCAGTGGCCGGGCAGAGATCGCGTGGTACGACAAAGAGGCAAGGAGGCGGCGTGCGCGCCATAAAAAGACCTGTTCGAAATCAGGCGACGCCTTGCATGGCGTTCGGTGCCACTCCTTGAAAACGCAGCAACCGCAGAAAAACCTAAATATCACGACTGGCAGGAGACAACGAATGAAGAGGCTTCTTGTACCCGCAATTTGCGGCTGCATAGGTGTAGCAGCACATGCACAGAGTTCGGTCACGCTCTATGGCCTGATCGACAATGGCGTGTCGTACGTCAGCAATCAGCGCACAGCGAGCGGTGCGGGTCACAGCAACGTTTTTGCATCTCAGGGAAACATCGTTGGCAACCGGTGGGGGCTGACCGGCAGCGAGGATCTGGGCGGCGGCCTGCAAGCGATCTTCAAACTCGAAAACGGCTTTACGGGAACCAACGGCGGTCTCCAGCAGGGCGGACGCCTGTTTGGCCGGCAAGCATGGGTCGGCATGTCCAGCTCGTATGGCGCGCTCACGCTTGGCCGCCAATATGATTCGGTGGTGGACTATCTTGCTCCACGAAGTCTCGCGCAGAGCTTCGTGGGTGGGCTCGAATTCATGCATCCGATGGACAACGACAACTTCGGAGACTTCTTCCGGCTCGATAACGCCGTCAAATATGCGAGCCCCGACATCAACGGTCTGAAGTTCGGCGGCTTGTATGCCTTCTCGAACAAGGCGGGCGATTTCGCGGACAATCGTGCGTTCAGTGCCGGCGCGACCTATAACCACGGTCCCTTCACGGTGAGCGCGGCATATATGCGCATCGACAACCCGGGGGACGGAGCGGCGGGCGCTCTCGACGGTTCATCCACTTCGGGTGACGCCACGTTTCATGCGGGGCGCCAGCAGGTATGGGGCGTCGGCGGTGCTTATGTCATCGGCCCCGCAACGCTCGGGCTGGTATGGAGCCACTCGCATTACGACAATACGACGGCCGTGTATCGCGGCAGCACGCTTGCGCCGGCTGCCACCGGATCGCCCACGGATCTTAGCTTCGATAACTTCGAAGCCAACATCCGCTATCTGATCAACCCGGCATGGGTGGTCGCGGCGTCGTACACCTTCACGAACGGTTCGTATTCCAACGCGTCCCTGCATGCGAAGCCGCGCTGGAACCAGTTCAACCTGATGACTTCATATTCGCTTTCAAAACGCACCGACATCTATCTGATGGCTGAATATCAGCATGTGACGGGCGCGGCGGGGACGATTTTCAGCGGTGCGTTCATCGGGGGAAGTGGCGGCCCTTCGTCGACGAACCGGCAGTTCCTCACGAGTGCGGGGCTGCGCGTCAAGTTCTGATCGCCAGAACGAACGGATGGCTGTCGCCGCTCGCGCGACCCATCCGTCCGGCACACACCGGGACTGGATCACCCAAGTTCAATCCAGTCCCATGGCTTGCCGATATTGCTTCGCCTGATCGGCGATCCATTCCCGAAATACGATCAGGGCCGAATTGTCGGCTTTGCGCTCGGGATAGATCAGGTGATAGGAGCGGCCACTCGAGTACTCGTGCTTCGCCACCTGGATCAGGACGCCGCGTGTCAGTTCGTCTTCGATGAGAAGCCGCGGGATCAGAGCGATGCCGATACCATGAATCGCCGCCTCCGCGAGCATCGAAAACAATTCCAGCTTCGGCCCCGACATATCGCCTTCAACCTCCATGCCGCGCGATGCAAACCAGTCGCGCCATGCATACGGGCGCGTGCTCTGCTGCAGAAGCGGGTAACGCCGCCAGTCTGCCGCGGTCAATCGCGTGCGCGGCGCGATCAGCGTTGGACTGCACACACCGATCAGACTTTCGCGCATCAGAAAGAGTCCTTCCGATCCCGGCCAGATCGTGGCGCCTGCGTGAATTGCCGCATCGAACTCGGTGTCGTCGAACAGGAACGGACGAGTACGCGTCGTGAGATTGACGGTAATGTCCGGGCGCTCGGCGATAAAACGCGGCAATCTGGGTAGCAACCATTTGGTCGCGAACGTGGGCACCACAGCGAGTTCGAGCGTGCCGCCATGGCCGCCCTTGGCCATGAGTTCGAGCGTGTCCTGTTCCACTTCATTCAGACGCGACGCCACTTTCCTGCTGTAGATCAGCCCGGCCTCGGTCAGGCTCACGCCACGGCGGTCGCGGCGAAAGAGCTTCACGCCGAGAAAATCTTCCAGCGAACCAATCTGCCGACAAATCGCGCTTTGCGTGACCGCGAGTTCGTCCGCGGCCTTCGTAAAGCTCTGATGGCGCGCGGCCGTTTCGAATGCGGATAGTGCTGCTGTAGAAGGGATTTTTCTGCGCATGCTCGTGACTCGCTGGGTTCTCACTGACCTGTGCGATTTTCGCACAGGTCAGTGCGAACAAATCGTTTGTGGTACCGCGAATGCGCCGATAAATTTGCGGCATGACAGTTTTTCTAGCGAGTATGAAATGAGCTCACAGCACAAGTCGTCGTTTCAATGGGATGATCCCTTGCTGCTCGACCAGCAGTTGACGGAAGAAGAGCGCCTCGTGCGCGAATCGGCATATGCGTATTGCCAGGAACGTCTTGCACCGCGCGTGCTCGAAGCCTTTCGTCGCGAGTCTACCGACCCGGCCATCTTTCGCGAGATGGGCGAGCTCGGATTGCTTGGCGCGACGATCCCCGAAACCTACGGCGGCGCCGGTCTCAACTACGTCTGCTACGGGCTGGTCGCGCGCGAAGTGGAGCGTGTCGATTCCGGCTACCGCTCGATGATGAGCGTGCAATCGTCGCTCGTCATGGTGCCGATCAACGAGTTCGGCAATGAAGCGACCCGGCAGAAATATCTGCCCAAACTCGCGAGAGGCGAATGGATCGGTTGCTTCGGCTTGACCGAGCCGAATCACGGTTCCGATCCGGGCAGCATGATGACTCGTGCGAAAAAGGTCGACGGCGGATATGTGCTGACGGGCAGCAAGATGTGGATCACGAACAGCCCGATCGCCGATGTGTTTGTCGTCTGGGCGAAAGACGATGAAGGCGCGATCCGCGGCTTCGTGCTCGAGAAGGGCTGGAAGGGACTGTCTGCGCCGGCTATTCACGGCAAGGTCGGTCTGCGCGCGTCGATTACGGGCGAGATCGTAATGGATGAAGTGTTCTGCCCGGAGGAGAACGCGTTTCCTGAAGTGCGGGGGCTCAAGGGGCCGTTCACCTGCCTGAACAGCGCGCGCTACGGTATTGCATGGGGCGCGTTGGGCGCGGCGGAAGACTGCTGGCATCGTGCGCGTCAGTATGTTCTCGATCGCAAGCAGTTCGGCAGGCCGCTCGCGGCGAACCAGTTGGTCCAGAAGAAGCTCGCCGACATGCAGACGGAAATCACGCTGGGCTTGCAGGGGTGTTTGCGCCTCGGCCGCATGAAGGACGAAGACACTGCCGCAGTCGAGATCACCTCCATCATGAAGCGCAACTCTTGCGGCAAGGCACTCGATATCGCCCGTGTCGCGCGTGACATGCTCGGCGGCAATGGCATTTGCGACGAGTTCGGCGTTGCGCGTCATCTCGTGAATCTGGAAGTTGTCAACACTTATGAAGGCACGCACGATATTCATGCGCTGATCCTCGGTCGCGCCATCACCGGCATTGCAGCGTTCTGACCGCTCATGAACGAGACTTTCCAACAAGGGGCGCTCGACGGTCTGCGAGTACTCGATCTTTCGCGCGTGCTGGCCGGTCCATGGGCGAGCCAATTGCTGGCCGACCTCGGCGCGGACGTGGTCAAGGTCGAACGGCCGGGCAAGGGTGACGATACGCGCGCCTGGGGGCCGCCGTGGCTGAACGATGCCGACGATGAGTCGACGGGCGAGTCCGCATATTACCTGTGCGCGAATCGCAACAAGCGGTCTATCACGGTCGATCTGAGCCAACCGGATGGACAGCGTCTCGTGAAGCAACTGGCCAGCAAGGCGGATGTGCTGATCGAGAACTTCAAGGTCGGCGGCCTTGGTCAATACGGTCTGGATTACGCGAGCCTGAAGGCAGTGAATCCGCGCTTGGTCTACTGCTCGATTACGGGATTCGGGCAGACCGGACCGTATGCGGAGCGTGCTGGTTACGACTTCCTGATCCAGGGCATGGGCGGGCTCATGAGCCTCACCGGGCGCGCGGACGGCACGGAAGGCGAAGGGCCGCTCAAGGTCGGCGTCGCGCTCACGGACGTCATGACCGGGCTGTATGCGACCGTGGCGATTCTCGCTGCACTCGCCCGGCGCGAGCGGTCCGGCGAAGGACAGCACATCGACCTTGCGCTGCTGGACGTGCAGATCGCCTGTCTTGCGAATCAGGCGGCGAATTACCTTGTCGGCGGCGTGATACCTCGACGTATAGGGAATGCGCATCCGAACATCGTCCCGTATCAGGAATTTCCAACGGCTGACGGATACATGATCCTCGCGGTCGGCAACGACAGTCAGTTCGCGAGTCTGTGCGCTGCACTGGGCAAACCGGAATGGAGCAGGGACGAACGTTTCTCGACCAATCCGCAGCGGGTGAAGAACAGGGACGAACTCGTCGCAATGATCCACGCTGCCACGGTGTGCCGTCCGACGAAGGACTGGATTGCCGTGATGGAGGCGGCAGGCGTGCCATGCGGTCCGATCAACGATCTCGAAGATGTGTTCTCGGACCCGCATGTTCAGGCCCGCAATGTGCGCATTGAAATGCCGCATCCGTTGGCGAAGCAGGTGGCGCTGGTCGCGAATCCCATCCGCATGTCGGAATCGCCCGTGCAATACCGTCAATCTCCGCCGACGTTGGGGCAGCACACCGGCGAAGTGCTTCGCGACTGGCTCGAGATGGGCGAAGCGGAGATCGATGGCTTACGCCGCACGAAGCTTCTGTAGTTGCGCGCGCGTTCTGCTACTTAGTACGGCGGTGGCGTAGTCAGATTGGAACATTGATAAATGAATCTCCTCGAAATCAGCGGCCCGCGCGAGTCGATGGAATACGACGTGGTGATCGTCGGCGGCGGCCCTGCGGGTCTTGCCGCGGCTATCAGGCTCAAGCAGCGCGCGACGGAACAAGGCGTCGAGCTTGGCGTCTGCATACTG
>NZ_QHKS01000021.1 GCF_003353175.1 Paraburkholderia lacunae
GTACCACTTCCAGCTTGAAGCTGGCGTCAAATTGTCGGCGCCTTCTTGTCATCTATTGTTTTTCCTCGTCGATTCCGGATTGTCCTCCTATCGACCTGTCCGAGGAAATTAGACCACTACACAGCGGCGCGCGGCGCCTTTATAGGTGAGCGCTTCCGGGATCCGGGGAGCAGATCGGGTACAGGCAGGGCGCGCCGTTTGCCGCGAACCACCGTTTCCGCAATGCCAGGACCCGGACAGAACTGTGTGCGGTTTGCAACAGGCGACACCAACTATTTAACACACGTCTATCCCAGACTTTGGTAGCCTTAGTCGTAGCAGAGGACGAGCATCCAACGACAGGAGGACTTCGCCATGCTGAGGTGGATCGCAAACTGGGCTGTGCACAATGCACTCACGCCTGAGAAACAAGCTGAAAGAGCGTTGCGGGAATTACGTCTGGAGCTTTTCCAGGCGGAACAGCGAATCCTCGATGCGCAACTGCATGCGGACTACTACCGTGCACGTCTGGCTTTTTGCGAGGACGTCATAAAGAACGGCATCGAGCAGGTGGCCGACCAGCGCAAAGGTCAACAAGAAACCTCTCAGGCGCTGCGGCCGGGACTCAAGCTCACAGCGGCGCAATAGCGAATCGACGCATTGACTCATCAGAATTGCAACTCGCGCTGACCTGTTGCCTCACGTAGTTTGCTACCCGTCGGATCGTCGCAGGCGGGGCCTGCCAGCGATGCACAGGCGTGCACTGGAACCAGAGAGGCGTCGCCATGTTCACGCAGTTTTCGGACACGCACATGAACGATGAAGTACGGGTGGTCAATCTGCCGGCAGATTTCTGAGCGTCAAGCGGGTCGGGCTCTATGGTCACGCCATCGCCAAGCACCGGTGCCCGGAATGTAGCGCGACGCTGATCTCGTCGGCTCGGGACATCTTCTCACTCGAATCGCAGGCAGTTGGGTGGGCACAACCTGCTGGCGAGAGAAACGCAATCAGTAGGTCCACAAAGTGTTCCAGTTGTCCATGTGGGCGTCCAACAACCGGCGTAAGCCTATCCGGCGGTAGAAAACGATTTACGCCGGCGCAATTTTGCCTGGCTCTCGTTATCTTGCCGGCGCCCAAAGGACCGCGTGCCACGGGGAGTCACTCGTCGCGGAGTAGCCAACGATCTGGCTGCGATTGTTGATCATCCGGGCGATACTTTGGTAGCCGCCGGAGAACGTACCCAAGTCCGTCATTACGCCATTTTCATACAGAAAGGCATGCTGGTACCCGCTTGCGACGGCCGACGAGCCGACCACCTGACCCCGTTCGTTGATTCCGTAAGCGGCACTGTCGCTACCGCCGGGGAGCGTGCCCAGGTCGATCATCATCCCGTTTTCATACAGAAAGGCATGTTGGTTCCCGTTTGCGATGGATGACGAGCCGACCACCTGGCCGCGATCATTGATCCCATAAGCGGCGCTGCTGTTGCCGCCGGGGAGCGTGCCCAGGTCGGTCATCACCCCCTTTTCAAACACGAAGGCGTGCTCGTCGTTCCCGTTTGCAGTGGACCAGCCAACCACCTGGCCCCGTTCGTTGATCCCATAAGCGGCGCTGTAGTAGCCACCGGACAGCGTACCCAGGTCGGTCATCACCTCCTTTTCATACAGAAAGGCGTGCGACGCCCGGACTGAGTTGAACGACCAGCCGACTATCTGACCGCGATTGTTGATCGCGTTGGCGGCACTGTTGTCGCCGCCGGGAAGCAAGCCCAAGTCGGTCACTGCCCCGTTCTCAAACAGCGTCGCGTGCGGGTACCCTTTCGCGTTGAAGGAGTAACCGACCGCCTGGCCGCGTTCGTTGATCCCGTAAGCGGCAGCACTGGCGTCGCCACCAGGAAGCATGCCGAGGTCTGTCACAGCCCCGTTTTCGAACAGAGACGCCTGCTGGTTTCCGTCCGCGTTGAACGAATAACCGACCACCTGACCGCGCTCATTGATCCCGATAGCCTGGCTAACATTGCCACCGGGGAGCGTGCCAAGGTCCTTGATGCCAACACTTTGGCCTGTGGCGGGCTGGAATGCGGCAACCGTGAGCAGGGCGAAAACCATCAGGCCGCGGTGAACGCAGTGAACATTGCCAATTAGCTTGCAGGCCGATTGCATAATCATCCCCTTCCTCGGACACAAGCTGGATCGCCATCGGCGAGCTGGCCGTAGGCGTGCCGAATGCGATTTCACAAGGACGCAACCGATAAGAGGGCAGGAGCACTGCGACCTGCATGAGTGGGTGACCACGCAACGCGATTTCGACCCACCTGAGGCACGGCCTGTTGCCGACTCAACCAAAGCGCGCTCTCGCAAGCAGACAAGGCGTCTAGCCTTTTCGTAAAAATGTAGAAAAATGCGTGCCGCTAGAAGTCATCGAGCAGTCTAGTCTATGGAATGGTTTTTTCAATGAAAGCGTTGCACTTGGTCTTTGAAACCTCCCAATAAAAAATTGTGATGACTGGAGTAAGGCCACAGTAGACCCTCGATTCCGTATAGCTGGTCAGACGGCTGTCCTCTAGCATCGCGAGCCCATCGTGCTCAAGCAGGTGCGGCGTGTCCTCGGCATCCCGATCTGCACGCCTGTAACACCGGTTCCAGCGCGTCCCGCCGGCGCCGCTGGACACTCTCGGCCAGACGTCGGCCGCCTTCGCCGGAGGCACCCCGCGTCGTCTGTTTATCACGTGTGTCCCGCGGAAACTGCATCATCAAACCTGCCCGCAATCCGGCCGTCCCGGGCGCAGCGAATACCGTTGTCGAAAACATCAGTTGCACACGCTTCGATTCAATGCCCATAGCCACAACCGTCAGAGGAGCGGTTTAGCTCAAGGAATTTCTGGCGAAGCCAGTCGTCACATCTGCCATAGTGCCGTCTCACCTCAGCAAGTTGACAATGCCCTCCGTCGTGGCCGATGCGCTGCCATGGGAGGCCGAGCACCTCGGCCATCACGTCGGCCGTACCGCGCAGGAACCCATAGGGGGAGGCCACCATCCGGCCGACCCGGATCGGGATCAGCCAGTCCAGCCTGCATTCATGCGAGTGCATGATCTGTTCGACTGGGTCCGGCCAGTTCGCCGGCGCCTTCCAGCCACCCGTCGAACTGCAGGGAACCTGCTGGCGCAGGTTGGGGTAATCGTACGAATCGTGTGAAATCTGGCGGTAGTCACTTGCAGAACCGCTTGCAGCAAGGCTCGGCGGCTCCACGGCGTTCGCGCAATCGGAGGATACGCAAGTCATTGATCGATAACGATTTTTATGATCAAACCGCCATAAATTGCACGAAAGGTACGAATACCCCCATCTGAACGCTCGTCTCGCCGACTTGGTTATCCGGCTGCGCGTCCTATACTGAAAGGAGCCGCGCGGAAGCCGGCCCCTGAAGCAGAAGCGGACGAGAAATCGTTCATTGGGGCGCGGTAGCGGGGCCACGGAAACGCCTGCGTGAATAGCGCGGGCGTTTTCTTTGGAACCCTGATGAACGCTACGCCGCAAGTGTCGGCATGTTCACCAGCGCTGATCTTACGGGTCCCAGGCCATTCAGTGGCATCGTCTCGGGCCCGGGTCCCCCCTTAATATGTGCGAAGTGTGGCTACGTCGGCATGCGCGGCTGCAAGGCAACTTGCCCCAGTCACACACCGCGCAAGCGGGCTCGTGGTTTAAATTCCGATTTCTTAAGCCGCCCAGGTACGCCGGCAGGAGCACGGCGACAAATCCGTCGCAAACGCCGCGCAACCCGCGACCGACGAGGAGGGGCAACGCGCTTGCGTGCGCGCCAGCGGGCAGTATCAGGCGTGACAACGCACTGCGGCCTGCGATCGGGGCCGGCGTCCTCGGCATGCGCATCGCCGCGACACCACACATGGAGCGCTTCATAGACACCGGCGATGTCGAAAGCCACAGAAGGATAGTTATGGTGAGGCATCGGCGCACTGTCCATGTCAGCCTTCGCGCTCTGGAAGCAACTGACCGCCCACGCGCCCGGCAACCGAACGCAGAATTGTGATGAATTCCTGCATGGGCTGCGACGACAACTCGTACTTGCGTGTGACGATACCGTAGCTCGTCATGGACCGGTTGATGAGAACCGGAAGGTGCCCGAGGAGACCCTTGCTCACGTACTTTTCGACGACCGCGCGCGGCTGCAGTGAGATCATGTCGGTGGCCTGCAACAGTTCAAGTGTCGAAAAGATAGAAGGCGTTTCCACCATTCCG
This sequence comes from Paraburkholderia lacunae, assembly GCF_003353175.1. Taxonomy (GTDB): domain Bacteria; phylum Pseudomonadota; class Gammaproteobacteria; order Burkholderiales; family Burkholderiaceae; genus Paraburkholderia; species Paraburkholderia lacunae. The sequence continues at coordinate 4,237 of NZ_QHKS01000021.1, forward strand.
ACCGGCGCGGGAATGCCCGCGCCGGCGAATGTTTCGTCGAACAGTTGCCTGATAGCCGTTGCTTGCGGATAGAGAATCCATGGCCACGCACCCAGATCGGCCAACTCCAGCCGCCGTCGCTGCAGCAACGGATGATGCTGTCCGGCGACCACCCAGACCGGTTCCCCAGCCAGCACCTCGAAGTCGAACAGAACCTGATGGCGCGGCTCCGTCAGACGGCCGACCATCACGTCCAGCTTTTTTTCTTCGAGCCAGGTCGCCAGTTGGTCGCTGCTCTGTTCAACCAGTTTGATGACCAGTTGCGGCCGCTGCTGGCGGATCTCCCTGATGCCCGCAGTGACCACCTGGGCAGCCGAAGCCGAGATGGCGCCCACTGTGAGATGACCGTAGCCGCCGTTTCTCAAGGTGCTGAACTCGCCCACGAACCTGCCCAGATCGGCTACCGCCGTGGTTGCATAGCGCACGGACAATACGCCGAGATCGGTTGGGCGCATCTCCCGTGGTAGCCGTTCGAACAACTGGGCTCCGAACATCGTTTCGATGTCGCTCAGGATCTTGGTCGCCGCCGGCTGGGTGATGTGCATCTGTTCGGCTGCGATGCGCAAGTTGCGCGTGCGTCCGAGAGCATCGAGCAGTTGAAGATGTCTGAAGCGCAACCTTGCCAGGACGCTCGACGTAGGCACCGCTAATTGTCTGGACATGGGGTAAACACGCAAGAACTCATAACTGGATGGAATCGATTCTACTGAATAAGCGATTGGATGTTTATCGGCTAGCTGCCTAAAGTTGCGGCTGAGCGATTTAACGCGCGAACTGGCGGCAAGGCACGCGCGCCCAGACAAACATCACTGGAGACAGACATGACATCCCCGCTTTCACTCAGCGCAACGGACACGCTTCCGGCGGACGGGTTGTCCGGCACACTTGTCGGCCGCGCCTGGGTTCCTGCCACGCACGCGATGCCCGCTGGTCCCGCCGTCGTCGTCTTGCGCGCCGATGGCGTGTTCGATATTTCCGACGCGGCAGCGACTATCAGCAGCTTGCTGGAGCGGGACGATCCGGTCGCGACTGTGCGAGCCGCGAGTGGCCGCAGGATCGGCAGTCTGGACACGATTCTCGCCGATACGGCCGCCGCAACGGGCGGCATGGCACGCAACCCGGAGCGCGCCCATCTGCTCGCGCCTTGCGACCTGCAGGTCATCAAGGCAGCAGGGGTGACCTTTGCGGCGAGCCTGATTGAGCGGGTGATCGAGGAGCAGGCAAAGGGCGACCCGCAAGGCGCGGTGCGCGTGCGCGACCAGATCAGGTCGCTCGTCGGCGATAGTCTCACCAGCATCCGGCCCGACTCCGCCGAGGCGCGCGAATTGAAGGCGCTGCTGATCGAGCAGGGACTATGGTCCCAATACCTGGAAGTCGGAATCGGCCCTGACGCGGAAATTTTCACCAAAGCGCCGGTGCTGGCATCGTTGGGTACGGGCACGGAGATCGGGCTGCATCCGAATTCGGCATGGAACAACCCGGAACCGGAAATCGTGCTGTCGATCGACAGTCGCGGCCGCACGCTCGGTGCGACCCTGGGCAACGACGTCAATCTGCGCGACTTCGAAGGACGCAGTGCGCTGCTGCTTGGCAAGGCGAAGGACAACAACGGTTCGTGTGCGATTGGCCCTTTCCTGCGGCTCTTCGACGAGACTTTCTCGATCGATGACGTGCGCCGTGCGACGGTCGATTTGCGCGTCGAGGGCAGCGACGGTTTTGTCTTGCGAGGCACGAGCTCGATGGACCAGATCACGCGCGACCCGCTCGATCTCGTTTCGCAGACGATCAGTCCGACCCACCAATACCCCGATGGCGCCATGCTGTTCCTCGGGACGCTTTTTGCACCGATCGAAGACCGCGACGCCGCTGGCGCTGGATTCACGCACAAGCAAGGCGACATCGTGAAGATTTCGAGCAGGCAGCTCGGCACACTGGTCAACCGGGTCAACTACAGCGACCGCATCGAGCCGTGGACCTTCGGGGTGCGTGCGCTGATGGCAAACCTCGCGGCCCGTGGACTGCTCGGCGCAGCACCGCTCTGATCACGTACGAATCCGCACTAACCCGCGATAACAGACCGGTGTACCCGGCTTCCTCCAAGGAGACAGACTGATGCAGACTCAACACGTTACGCAAGGGCCGCTGGAAAGCGCGGTGCGCAAGGCGCGCCTGCGCCTCGCACCCTTCCTCGCGCTGATGTTCGCGCTATCGATGCTTGACCGTTCGAACGTCGGGTTCGTCAAACAGGCCCTTCAAGTCGATTCGAATATTGGCAACGCGGCGTTTGCACTCGGGGCCGGGATCTTCTTCATCGGCTATGCCGTGTTCGAAATTCCGAGCAACCTGATGCTGCATCGGGTAGGTGCAAAGGTCTGGCTGAGCCGGATCATGGTCACGTGGGGGCTTGCGTCGGCCGCCATGATGTTTGCGCACAACGAGACCTCGTTCTATGTGCTGCGCTTCATTCTGGGTGTGGCCGAAGCGGGTTTTTCGCCTGGCGTCATTCTCTATTCCACGTACTGGTTCCCGGCGCGCGAACGCGGCAAGGCGCTAGGCATTTACTACTTCGGATTGCCGGTGGCGCTCGTGCTGGGCAGCCCGCTGTCAGGTTATTTGATGGAAGTCATGGGCGGTCGCCTCGGGCTGCACAATTGGCAATGGATGTTCCTCATCGAAGGTCTCGCTGCATCAATCGTCGGCATCGTCGCGTTCTTCTATCTGGTTAGCAAACCGCGCCACGCGAAGTGGCTGACGTTGGCAGAAAAAGACGCCCTGGAAAATGCCATCGAAGCGGAGGACCGGCACAAGATCGCGCACGGGCCGGCTACAGCGCTGACCGCCCTGCGCAACTGGAATGTGCTTCGCTTCGTGTCGATTTATTTTGCCATCCAGATCAGCGTGTACGGCGTCATCTTCTATCTGCCGACCCGGATTTCGGAACTGACCGGTACCGCCATTGGTTCGAAGGTCGGTTTTCTGACCGCCATTCCGTGGCTGTGCGCACTCATTTCACTGCGCTTTATCACCGGCTACGCGGACGCGAAGGGCAAGCATCGGCAGCTTGCCATCGCCATGCTGGCGATGGCCGCAGCGGGGATCGCACTGTCGACCCTAGGTCATCACATCGCACCGGTGCTCGTCGCGTTCTGTATCGCGACGATCGGTTTCGTCGTCGTTCAGCCGCTTTTCTGGACCCTACCGACGGCCTACCTGAGCGGTACCGCGGCAGCGAGCGGCATTGCGATGATCGGCGCGCTCGGCAACCTTGGCGGCTTCATGGCGCCGACGCTGAAGACGGCAGTCGAGACGCTCTTTCATAGCCAACGCGCGGGCATGTTCACCCTGGCATTCGCAGGCGTCATCGGCGTGCTTCTGCTCCTGAGCATCGGCCTGCAGTCACGCCGCGCGCCCGAAGTGGCAATTGGCCCCGCCAAAGCGACGCTTCGGTAGGCACTTGCTGGCATAGGTACACGACTCAACCGGAAATTCACATGACCACTCTTGGACATCATTACATTGGCGGTCGACGCAGCGCCTGCGCATCGAACCGCCCGCTTTTCAGCCTTGATGCGATAACGGGCGAGCGTCATGCTGTAAGCTTTTTCGAAGCGTCGGACGCTGAAGTCGCGGCGGCGGCAAGAGCGGCGTACGAGGCGTTTCCGGCTTATCGCAGCCTGAGCCCTGCGCAGCGCGTTGATTTCCTCGAGGCGATCGCCGATGAGATCGACGCACTCGACGCGTCGTTCGTCGCCGAAGCAAGCCGCGAGACCGCGCTGCCCGCGGCGCGCCTGGAAGGCGAGCGCAAGCGCACAAGCGGTCAGTTGCGCCTCTTTGCCGCGACGGTGCGCCGGGGCGATTTCCACGATGCGCGGATCGATCGCGCACAGCCGGACCGCAAGCCATTGCCGCGTCCCGACTTGCGGCAATACCGGATCGGTGTTGGCCCGGTCGCGGTATTCGGCGCAAGCAATTTCCCTATCGCATTCTCCGTGGCCGGCGGCGACACAGCCTCGGCCCTGGCGGCGGGGTGTTCCGTCGTCGTGAAAGCACATCCGGGCCATATGGTGACTGCCGAATATGTCGCTGACGCGATTGAACGCGCCATTGCGAAGACGGATATGCCGGCCGGCACTTTCAATATGATCTACGGCACCGCTGCCACGGGTGCCGCGCTAGTTCAGACGCCGGAGATCAGGGCGGTCGGCTTTACGGGCTCGCTGGCTGGCGGCCGCGCCCTGTTCGATCTTGCGCAGGCCCGGCCGGAACCCATTCCGGTTTTCGCTGAAATGTCCAGCGTGAACCCCGTGTTCGTCCTGCCGTCCGCGTTGATCGGGCGCGGCGCGCAGATCGCTCGGGAATTGGCCGCTTCGGTCACGACCGGATGTGGTCAGCTCTGCACAAATCCGGGTCTCGTGCTCGGCGTCCGCTCCCCGGAATTCGACGCGTTCGTGTCGGACTTGCGCGGGGCACTTGAACAGGCTGTGCCACAGGCGATGCTCGGAGCAGGAATTCGTGACAACTTCCGTCATGGCATCGCCAGACTGCGCGCGGTTAAGGGAGTCGAAGTGCTGGTGGCAGAGGAACTCGATGGACGTATTGGCGGCCATCTTCTGAAAGCCGACCGGCGCGCTTTATTCGAGAGTTCTGCACTGGAGGAGGAAGTGTTCGGCCCGTCGACGATTGTCGTCGAACTGGATTCCGAAGCGGACTTTCATGCGTTTGCCAGAACCATGCGCGGGCAGCTGACAGCAACCGTGCTGGCGAGCGAATCGGATATCGAGCGAAACGCCAGCCTCATCGCGTTGCTGGAAGAAAAGGTCGGGCGTCTCCTGTTCAATGGCTATCCGACGGGAGTGGAAGTCAGCGACGCCATCGTGCACGGCGGTCCATACCCGGCGACTACCGATGCGCGCGGCACCTCTGTCGGCAGCGTTGCGATCGGGCGCTTCCTGCGGCCCGTGTGCTATCAGGGCTATCCCGACGCAAATCTGCCGCTCGCCTTGCAGGACGCAAACCCGTTGAACCTGATTCGCCTGATCGACGGTGTTCCGACGCGCGAAGCAGTGCGCGCGACACAGACTGCGGAGGCCACATCATGACGCTTGAGACCGACAACACAGTGGCCAATACGTCGGCAACCGTAGAGCCGATCGTGCATCTGCATCCGGATGACGATGTCGTCATCGCGCGGCACCAGCTTGTCGCGGGCATGCGCATTGGCAGCCGTGTTGCCGTACGCGGATTGATCCCGGCGGGTCACAAGCTTGCCGTGCATAGTATCGAAGCGGGCGCGCCAGTACGGCGCTATGGGCAGATCATCGGCTTCGCGACACGTGCGATCGAAGCCGGCGAGCACGTCCACACGCACAATCTCTCGATGGGCCGCTTCGATCGGGACTACGCTTTTGGCGCAGATGCGAAGCCCGCGCCGACGGTCGCGGCAGCGGCACAGTTCATGGGCATCGTGCGCGCCGACGGACGTGTAGCGACGCGCAACTATATCGGCGTTCTGACTTCGGTCAATTGCTCCGCGACGGCGGCTCGCGCCATTGCCGACTATTTTCGCCGCGATATTCATCCGCAGGCGCTTGCGGACTATCCAAACGTCGATGGCGTGATCGCGCTGACGCACGGTCAAGGCTGCGCGATCGATTCCGAAGGCGAAGCGCTGGAAATGATCCGGCGCACCCTCGGCGGTTACGCACGGCACCCCAATTTCGCCGGCGTACTGATCGTCGGACTGGGTTGCGAAACCAATCAGATCGACCGGCTTGTGCAAAGCCAGGGGCTTACGCCCGGCGCAGCGCTGAAGACGATGACCATTCAGGCGACCGGCGGCACGGCGCGCACGGTCGCGGCGGGTATCGAACAGGTCAAGGCGATGCTCCCGGAAGCGAACAACGTACGGCGCGAGCCCGTCGATGCGAAGCATCTGGTAATCGGCTTGCAATGCGGCGGCTCGGACGGCTACTCCGGCATCACGGCGAATCCGGCACTCGGCGCGGCAGTCGATCGTCTGGTCGCGCATGGCGGGACGGCGATCCTCTCCGAAACCCCCGAGGTCTACGGTGCAGAACATCTGTTGACGCGCCGGGCCGTGTCACGTGAAGTCGGCGAGAAGCTGATCGAACGGATTCGCTGGTGGGAAGCTTACTGTGCGCGCATGAATGCCGATCTGAACAACAATCCATCGGCTGGGAACAAGGCGGGCGGCCTGACGACGATCCTTGAAAAATCGCTCGGCGCTGTGGCGAAAGGCGGCACAACGAATCTCGTCGATGTGTATCAGTACGCCGAACCGGTCCGTGCACACGGCCTCGTTTTCATGGATACGCCGGGCTACGATCCGGTCTCGGCGACCGGGCAGGTCGCGGGTGGGGCCAACCTGATCTGCTTTACGACGGGTCGCGGCTCGGCCTATGGCTGCGCGCCGTCGCCATCGTTGAAACTGGGAACCAATACCGCTTTGTGGCAACGCCAGGAAGAGGATATCGACCTGAATTGCGGGTCGATTCTCGACGGCGAGCGAACGGTCGACGAAATCGGCGAAGAGATCTTCCAGCTCATGCTCGCGACCGCGTCGGGCCAGGCATCGAAGAGCGAGTTGCATGGATACGGCCAGAACGAATTTGTGCCGTGGCAGATTGGCGCCATCACATAAGGCGGTATTGGTGTGCCCCTTGGCTGAGCATCGGATAGCGAGCGACATTAAAACAGCCATGAAAACTGGAATAAATGTGCTGGACTGGGCGTCCCTTTCTATTATCCGGTCGTAGAAAGGGACGCTCACTCCGAATCAGGGAGTGGCTGCTCTGAACCTTCGCGCCTCATCCCGGCCCGACCCGATCACCAGGCCCGCCTCTGCCAGCAAACGCCGCAGTCCCAGCTTCGGATAATTGCGATCGACAGCCCGCACATCGGCACGCGTCTCCTCGATGATCCAGTCGCGCACATCCGCTGCAACCGGCCGCAACGGCCGATTCTCCGGCCACACCAGACAGCAGCGCCGGTTCGTCACGATCAGCTCCTCCTCGGCCGGGAGCAGCGCGCCCTCGAGAAGCCAATGCGACACAACGTTGAGCCAGCCGAGCGCGACTCCCTGGCCCAATAGCGCCGCCTGCACGACGATGGCGTAGTCGTTGAAGCTCAGCATGCCCGCTACGTGCCGCCCGTGTGCCGCAAACGTGGCGAACCGCTCATGCCAGCCGCGCTCGCCGTCGTCCATCACGATCACTGTGTCGCCGTGCTCGCGGCCCGTCTGCGTCGCGGCCGTCTCGTGATAGCGCCGGTTGCACACCGGCAGCAGCGTCTCCGGCATCACGAGCACACTGTTCTCACCAATCTCGTCCTCGCGCAAAAAGCGCATGCCGAGATCGACATCGACGAGCGGCCCGCCGATTCGCCCCGAGATCAGCTGAAACCGCAAGTCGACATTCGGAAACGCCTGGTTCAGCCGGCTCATGCGCGGCATCAGCCAGTGTGTCGTGAACGCCGTGGACACCGACAGCGTGACGGACTCGATGCCCGTCGCACGCGCCTCGATCTCACGTATCGCGCCTTCTATGCCATTGAAGCCTTCCGATACCTTCCGGTAGAGGATTTTACCGTTCTCAGTCAGCTCGATCCCACCACGCACGCGCTCGAAAAGACGCACGCCGAGATGGTCTTCCATGCGCGAGAGCATGCGGCTCACCGCCGGCTGGCTGACATACAGCTCCTGCGCCGCGCGCGTGAAATTGCCGCAGCGCGCGGCAGCTTCGAACACGAACAGCGCATTGGCGCTCGGCAGTTTTTTGCGAAGGTTAGGCATGACCTGATGTTATGCCTTATCCAACAATTTGGGAATTGCCGCCAATAATGACGCGGCCTATATTTTCCCCAATGCAGGCCTCTACAGCGAGACAGGACGCAATGGACGCACGAGCGAAAACAGGTGTTTCGATCCGATCGGCAGCGAAGCGTTATGGCCCGGTAGTGGCCCTCGACGACGTGTCGCTCGACATCGCCCCGGGCGAATTCGTCTCGCTGCTCGGTCCGTCGGGGTCGGGCAAGACCACTCTCCTCGGCATTCTCGGCGGCTTCGTGCAGCCGAGTTCGGGTGCGGTCTGGGTCGGCGAGCGCGACATCACATTTGCGCCGCCGCACAAACGGGACATCGGGATCGTCTTTCAGAACTACGCGCTCTTTCCGCACATGAGCGTCGGCGAGAACGTGGCGTTTCCGCTGCGCGCGCGCCGGCAGCCCAAAGCGACGTGGGCGAAGAAGGTCGCCGAAGCGCTCGCGATGGTCGAACTCTCGGGCTACGAGAGCCGCGGCATCGGTCAACTGTCCGGCGGCCAGCGCCAGCGGGTGGCGCTCGCTCGCGCGATGGTCTTCGAGCCGCAACTGATCCTGATGGACGAGCCGCTCTCCGCGCTCGACAAGCAACTGCGCGAAACCATGCAGATCGAACTGCGGCGGCTGCATCGCAAGCTCGGCGCGACGATCGTCTATGTGACGCACGATCAGCGCGAGGCGCTCACCATGAGCGACCGCGTGGCCGTGCTGAAGAACGGCCGGCTCGTGCAGATCGACACGCCTGAGCGGCTTTACGACCGTCCGTGCGACGCGTTCGTGGCAAGCTTCATTGGGGAGGCGACGCTGCTGGCCGTGACGCGCGCCGGCGACGATGCCGTGCGTCTCGTCGATACGGTTCTGCGCACCGCGCACCCGCTGCCGCGCGGCGACAAGCTGCTGCTCGCGGTGCAGACCGAGAAGCTCGTGATCGACGGCGGCGATCGGCGCGACGGCGTGAATCGTCTGTCCTGCCACGTCACCGAGGTGCTGTATCAGGGCGAAAGCCTGCGCGTGTTCGCAACGCTCGCCGACGGCACCGCCATCAGCCTCCGGCAGCCCGGCGGCCACGACGCGCGCCGGCGCATCCCGGAGCCGGGTGCGCCCATGAGCGTCGTTCTCGATCCGCAGGACACGATCGTCGTGCCCGCCTGATCCCACTCATTTTTCAGCCGCCCACGCTTGGGGCACTCCCTCTCCCGTTTTCACAGCAAACTGCAAAAGGATGATTTCATGAAGCTCACCGATTTCAAGGTCCTGACGTTCGACGTCGTCGGCACCCTCATCGACTTCGAGCGCGGCGTGCTCGCCTCCGTGCGGCGCCTGGGCGGCCCGGCGGCGAAGGATCTGACCGACGACCAGATTTTCGAACCGTACATGCGCGGCCGTGCGACCTACCCGGGCCGCTCGAGCCACGAAATGGCGAACGTCTACCTGTCGCTGGCGAAGGAACTCGGTCTGCCCGACGACGCGCAATCAGCTGCTGCCTTCCAGCGCGACGTGCTCGAATGGCCGGCGTTCGCGGATTCGGTCGCGGCGCTCAAGCGTCTGCGCAAGCACTTCCGTCTGGTCGCCATGACGAACGCGGACCGCGTCGCGCTCACCGCCTACGCACACACGCTCGGCGATCCGTTCGACGACACCGTCTGCTGCGACGAAACCGGCGTCGCCAAGCCCGACCCGCAATTCTTCGCGTATAACCGCGGCCGTCAGGCGGCGTTCGGCTACAAGTTCGGCGAGATCCTGCACACCGCGCAAAGCCAGTATCACGACATCGGCATCGCCACGAAGCTCGGCTATGCGACCTGCTGGATCGAACGCCGTCAGAACGTGAAGGGCTTCGGCGCCACGCCGGTGCCGGAGGCGGTCACTACGCCGACGTTCAAGTTCGCGACGCTCGCCGCGCTCGCGGACGCCGTCGAAGCCGAAGCACGCCTCGCCGCCTGATCCGATGCTCGCGCCGACCGCACACCCCCTGCCCCAGCCCGACTCGCTCTGGCGAGCGCTCCTTGCCGCCTCACCCGATGCGGACGCGGCGGTCAGCACCGGTGCACCGCTCGCGCGCGATCTCGCAGTCGAAGTCGCGGTGATCGGCGCGGGCTACTCGGGGCTCGCGGCCGCCTATGCGCTGCAAAAGCGCGCCGTCGATTGCGTCGTGCTCGACGCGAACCCGGTCGGCTGGGGCGCGAGCGGGCGCAATGGCGGGGTGGTGTCGTCGAAATTCAGGCTGTCGTTTCCCACGATCGACAAGCTGCATGGCCTCGATACCGCGAAGCGTATGCACCGGCTTGCACATGAAGGCGTGCGGGTCGTCGAATCGCTGGTCGACGAGTTCGGACTCACACGGGCCCGCTTCGAACATACCGGCAGCCTGCGCTGCGCACACACCGAGCGCACGTTGGCCGCGATCTGCGCCGAAGCCGACTGGGTGCGCACGACGCTCGGCGATACCTCGATGACCGTCCAATCGCGCGCCGAAGTCGAGCGCGAAACGGGTTCGAAGGGCTTTGTCGGCGGCGTGCTGAGCGCGGACGCCGGCACGATCCTGCCGCTCGAATACGTGCGTGGACTCGCACGTGGCATGACGCTGCGCGGCGTGCCGATTTATGAATCGACGCCGGTCCTGCAGATGCACCGTGCGCCCGGCGACACACATGTGACATTGCGCACGCCCGGCGGTACGGTTCGCGCGAAGCAGGTGATCGTCGCGACCAATGCATACTCGGACCTCACGGCGGCCACCTCGCCGTATCAGCGCGAACTCGTGCCGTTCCGCAGCGCAATGATCGCCACCGAGCGCCTGCCCGCCGACCTCGACGCGCATCTGATGGTCGAGCGCCGCAGCTACACTGAAACGCGGCGCATGATGAAGTGGTTTCGCAAGGTGGACGGCCGCATGCTGTTCGGCGGACGCGACGCGTTCGGCAAGGAAAGCCAGATGACCGGCTTTGATGCGCTGCAGCGTGCGATGGTCGCGCTCTTTCCCGATCTCGCGGACGTGCGCGTGGCGTATCGCTGGTCGGGCTACGTGGGCATGACGTTCAATTCCCTGCCGCATGTCGGGCGCAGCGACGACGCCACGAGCTTTTGTCTGGGGTATAACGGAGCAGGTGTCGCGATGGCCAGTCTGCTCGGACAGCATGCCGCCGCGCTCGCCCTCGGCGAGACGCCCGAGCTTTCGCTGCTCGGCGCGCCTGGTTTGCGGCCCGTGCCTTTTCATTCGCTGCGCGCGCCGGGTGTGAGGCTCGTCGCTGCGTGGTATCAGTTTCTCGACGCCGTAGGTGCATGATGACGACCGCCAAACGGATGCTCCAAGGACCCACATTGATGCAGGCCACCGAGTCCGATCCTGCCGCGCGCTACCAGCGGCGCGAAGATCGCACGATGCTTCTCCTGATGACGCCGGCGCTCCTCGTGATCGTCGTGCTGCTCGTCGTGCCGCTCGCCTGGCTGTCGTGGCAGTCGATCTATCACGACGGCTTCACGCTCGAGAACTATCGGCGCATGTTCACGGGCGCCTACCTCGAAACCTTCCTGCTCACGTTCAAACTGAGCATCATCGTGACCGTCATTACGCTGGTGCTCGGCTATCCGGTGGCCTATTTCGCGGCCTCGCTGCCACCAAAGCTGAGCGCGCTTGTCCTCGGCATGGTCATCCTGCCGTTCTGGACGAGCGTGCTCGTGCGCACTTACGCGTGGCTCGTGTTGCTGCAGCGCACGGGCCTCGTCAACAAGGCCTTGATCGCCTCGGGCCTGATCGACCGGCCGGTGCAGCTCGCCTACAACCAGTTCGGCACGGTGATCGCCATGGTCCATATCCTGCTGCCGTTCATGGTGCTGCCGCTCTATTCGGCCATGCAGAAGATCCCGTCGAATCTCTCGCAGGCGGGCGCGAGCCTGGGCGGCTCGCCGCTGCATGTGTTCATGCGCGTGTTCCTGCCGCTTTCGATGAGCGGCGTGTTCGCGGGAGTCACCCTCGTGTTCGTGCTGTGCCTCGGCTTCTACATCACGCCCGAGTTGATGGGCGGCGGCAAGTCGATCATGGTGTCGATGGTGGTGAGCCGCAACGTCGAGATCTATAACAGCTGGGGCGCGGCAAGCGCGGTGAGCGTCGTGCTGCTGATCTGCGTGTCCGCGATTTTCTACGCCGCGAGCCGCGTGGTGCCACTCGAAAAGACCCTGGGCGCGAAATGACAAAGCTCTCGTTCGGACGGATTGTCCTCGGCGCGGCGGTCGTGCTGATCCTCCTGTTCCTCATGGTGCCGGTGCTGATCGTCGTGCCGCTGTCGTTCTCCGACACGCGCTTCATGACCTTCCCCCCGCCCGCCTATTCGCTGCGCTGGTATCACTCGTTCTTCGACAACCCCGCGTGGATCGACGCCGCGCGCACCACGCTGACCGCCTCGATCTGCGCCACGCTGCTCGCGACGCCGCTCGGTGTATGCGCCGCCTATGCGATCCAGAACGGCACGCATTGGATCATGCGCTATCTGCGCACGCTGCTGATGCTGCCGTTGATGGTGCCGATCATCATCGTCGCGGTGGGCGTGTTTTTCGTCTACTCGCAGGCGGGCTATGTGAATACGCTCGGCGGTCTGATTCTCGCGGACACGATGCTCGGGCTGCCGTATGTGCTGATCTCGGTCGGCGCCGATCTTCGCACCTTCGACCGCACCCAGGAGATGGTCGCCCGCAGCCTCGGCATGAATCGCTTTCGCAGCTTCATGACAGTGACGCTGCCACAGATCAAGGCGAGCGTGATCTCCGGCGCAGTGTTCGTGTTCATTCAGGCGCTCGACGAAACGGTGGTCGCACTCTTCGTGTCGGGCGGCACGAACCAGACGCTGACGCGCCGCATGTTCGTCACGCTGCGTGACGAGATCGATCCGACCATCGCCGCGATCAGTACGATGCTTACCGCGCTGACGCTGTGCCTCGTGATGATCGTCGTGGTGAGCCGGCGCTCCGGCGCGGCGCGAGCCTGAACTCCTCCTACACACCTCTCACATGATCAATGCACTGAAGTTCTATATCGACGGCGCGTGGGTCGAGCCGTCGGGCACCGCACGCCTGCCCGTCATCGATCCCTGCACCGAAGAAGCGTTCGCCGAAGTGGCGATGGGCACACCCGCCGATATCGATCGCGCGGTCGCTGCGGCAAAACGCGCATTCACGTCGTTCTCGCAGACCACGCCCGCCGAGCGTCTCGCGCTGATCCGCCGCATTCTCGACGTTTTTCTCGAACGTCACGACGAGATGGGTGACACGATCTCGCGCGAACTGGGCGCCCCGCGCGCGATGGCGCATGCATGGCAGGCAGGGATTGGGCGACGGCATCTCGACGAGCTGATCCGTACCTGCGAAACGTTCGAATGGCAGCGCAAAAAAGGCACCACGCTCGTCAATCACGAGCCGGTGGGCGTCGTCGCGCTCATCACGCCATGGAACTGGCCGATCAATCAGATCGTCTGCAAGGCCGCGCCCGCCATCATGGCCGGTTGCACGATGGTGCTCAAACCCAGCGAAGTAACGCCGCTCAACGCGTTGCTGTTTGCTGAAATTCTGGACGCCGCTGGCGTGCCGCCGGGTGTCTTCAATCTCGTGAACGGCGATGGGCCCACCGTCGGCGCGGCGCTTGCGGCACATCCCGATGTCGACATGGTGTCGTTCACCGGTTCGACACGCGCGGGCATTGAGATCGCGAAGCTCGCGGCGCCAACCGTCAAGCGCGTGCATCAGGAACTGGGCGGCAAGTCGGCCAACATCCTGCTGGACGACGTCGACCTGGAAGCCGCCGTGACGGCGGGCGTCAACTCGTGCTTCAACAACAGCGGCCAGTCGTGCAATGCACCGACGCGCATGCTGGTGCCTGAGGCGCGCCATGACGAGGCGGTGGCGATCGCCCGGCGGGCGGCAGAAGCACATCGCGTCGGCCCTGCCAACCATGAACGCACGACCATGGGGCCGGTGGTCAGCAGCGTGCAGTTCGAGCGCGTGGAGCGGCTGATCGCGATCGGCATCGATGAGGGCGCGCAGGTCGTGGCAGGTGGCGCCGGTCGTCCGCACGGTCTCGAACGCGGCTATTACGTGCAACCTACTGTGTTTGCGAACGTGCGTCCTTCGATGACGATTGCGCGCGAGGAGATTTTCGGACCAGTGCTCGTGATCATGCCGTATCGCGACGAAGAAGACGCAATCGTGATCGCGAACGACAGCCCCTTCGGTCTCGCGGCCTACGTCCAATCCGCCGATCTCGACCGCGCGCGGCGTGTGGCGTTCAGATTGCGCGCAGGCAGCGTATACCTGAACTATCCCGCGTGGGACGCGGGCTCGCCCTTCGGCGGCTACAAGCAGTCTGGAAACGGACGCGAATACGCCGAGTGGGGCCTTGAGGCGTTTCTCGAGGTGAAGGGCATCGTGGGGTACGGGGACTGAGACGACTCAGGGCAACTGAGCTCAGGACGACTGGGTGCCCCGCCGCTTGCCGGGCCAGTGTGACTATTTTGGCCCGGATTCGGCGTTCAGACTCGGCCACGCAGCATGTCCGCGATGCGCTCCGCAATCATGATGGTGGGCACATTCGTGTTGGCGCACGGTATCGATGGCATCAGCGACGCATCGCATACGTAGAGTCCGCTGACACCGTACACTGCGCCACGCGCATCGCAGACGGCGAGCGGATCGTCCGCGGCGCCCATCCGGCAGGTTCCCGACGGATGCCAGGTGCCGCCCACCGAGCGCGTGACGAATTGCGTCAGTGCACGATCGTCGGCGAGCAAATCGTTCAGCGTGACGCCTTGAGTGACCACGCGCCGCACGAGCCATGCGCGAAACGGACCCGCGATGTCCAGCAGCGCGCTCAGCACGCCGCGTTGCAAAGCATTCCACCCGCCTGGCACAGCTACACTTGCGACACGCGGCGAATAACTCGAAGGCAGGAGTGTCGCGCGATGCTTCGCCATCATCGGATCGGCCAACGTCTCAGCGCCGAAGCGCAGCGCACGCTTCAGGCGTTCGAGATCGCGAGCATCGGACAGCATGTTGAAATCGACTGCGGGCTCGCTATGCGGACTCGCCGACGTCAGCGTCACGCGGCCGCGCGAGTACGACTTGTTCACCCAGAAGAAGATCGTGCCGAGCCGGTAGCCGACCGAATGCCAGCCCGAGCGCGACAGGATCGCACCGTGCATGTCGCCGGCTACCGTGCCGGGCACGCCAGACGAAAAGCGTACGATGGCCTGCTCGTGATGCTCGTCGGGAAACGGCGTGCGGGCGGCCCGCGGCAAAACCGCGGAGACAGCGATCGACGGATGCTCCATCAGATTGCCGCCGACGCCAGCACGATCCGCCCGTAACTCGATACCAAGCGCGGCGAGTGCGGCAGCAGGTCCAATCCCACTTCGCATCAGCAGAGCGGGACTGTGGATTGCGCCTGCGCAGACGATCACATGCGCGGCTCGCAGTTCTTCGCCCGCACCCTCACGGCCGTTGCTATTGACGACGCGCGCGCCGACTGCGCGCATGCCGTCGAACAGCACGCGCTCGACGTGCGTGCTGGTGCGGATCGTGAGATTCGGGCGGGCGCGCACGGTGTCGTCGAGGTAGCACACTGACGTCGGGATACGCTCCCCCGCCTCGCTCACGGCGATCGATCCGATGAACGTGCCATCCTCCCACTCGCCGTTCTGATCCTCGCGCCGCACGTGGCCACGCGCGGCGAGCGTGCCGAGCACCGCGCGCACGAAGGGCGAGATGTGCGTCCACTTCGCGCGCTGGATGCGGACCGGACCGCTCTTTCCATGCAGGTCGCCGTCGAAGTCGCAATCGGATTCGAGTTTGCGGAAGTACGGCAGGCAGGCGTTCCAGTTCCAACCGTTTGCGCCGAGCGCGTGCCATTCGTCGTAATCGGCGGGTGCGCCGCGATTCGCCATGAGCGCGTTGATCGCCGAACCGCCGCCGAGCAGGCGCGCCTGTTCATAGCGGCGTGTCGTCGCCGATGCACTCATGCGCGCCTGCAGGCGCTGCCAGATGTTCGCCGTGTCGAGATAGGCGCGGCCGGGATACCGGCTGCGTACCGCGGGCGGCATGTCTGTCTGTGAGATATTGCGTCCGGCCTCGACGAGGCAGACGGTCTTGCCGGTGTCTTCGGATAGACGCGCGGCGAGCACGCAGCCGGCCGAACCGCCGCCGAGAATCAGATAGTCGATCACATTCGATGATTACGCAGGCGTTGAAACGTGCGGAACTGGTCTGCAAAACGTGCACGCGAGCCCGTGAGCTCGCGCGTCGGGACCGGCCTGAGCTTTACTGCATAAACTTCAGCCAGCGTGCCTTCGCCTGAACGCCGGCGTCCGAGG
Organism: Paraburkholderia lacunae; assembly: GCF_003353175.1. Lineage (GTDB taxonomy): Bacteria > Pseudomonadota > Gammaproteobacteria > Burkholderiales > Burkholderiaceae > Paraburkholderia > Paraburkholderia lacunae. The sequence continues at coordinate 20,466 of NZ_QHKS01000021.1, forward strand.
CCCACCACTCCTCCGACATGAGCGCCTGTTTCGCCGCGTTGTCCGGCGAGCTTGGCAACTCGCTCGCACGTTTCGCGTCGATCTTGCCGGTCTTGAAGGCAGCCGGATTGCCCGGGCCGTAGTCGATGTAGAGCGGCAGGTTCGCCTGCAATTCGGGCGAGACAGCAGCATTGACGAATTTGATCGCGTCGGCCAGGTTCGGCGCGTTCTTCAGCACGCACAACTGGGTGTTCTGGAGAATGCCGTCGTTGAACGTGAAGTCGATATCGGAGTTGTCTTTGCGCACGGCGCTCGCGCGACCGTTCCAGATCATCGTCATGTCGACTTCGCCATCGTGCAGCAATTGTGCCGACTGCCCGCCCGACGTCCACCAGACGCTCACGTCCGGCTTGATCTGCTGAAGCTTCCTGAACGCGCGATCGACATCGAGCGGATAAAGCTTGTCGCGCGGCACGCCGTCTGCCAGAAGCGCGGCTTCGAGTACCGTCTGCGGATCGTTGCGCAGCGCGCGCGTGCCGGGGAATCCCTTCACATTCCAGAAATCTGCCCAGCTCTGCGGCACTTTCCTCAACGTCTTCTTGTTGTAGCCGATGACCGTCGAATAGAACTCATAGGCGACTGAATACGGCGTGCGGTATTTCTCGGGCATCGCGGCCGCATTCGGGATCTTCGAGAAATCCAGCTTCTCCAGCAGGCCTTCGTGGCCGCCGCGCAGACAGTTGGACGTCGGCGTATCGACCACGTCCCAGATCGGCTTGCCGGTGGCGGCCTGGGCCTTGATCTGCGGCCACGCGTCCGGGATGCTGTCCTGGTTCACGGTAATGTTCAGCAGTTTCGCAGCAGGATCGAGGATCGCCTTGGTCTGCGCTTCCTGATACGTGCCGCCTTGAGAAACAAAGGTAATCTTCCCCGCAGCAAAAACAGGCGTGAGACACGCAGGCACCAGACCCGCGACACCAAGAATCAGAACAGCGGCAAGCGGGCGCAACGTTGGCTTCTTGATCACGACTTTGTCCTCGACAAGGGTTAAGCAAAAGAGATCGTGGATGTAATACGCATTGAGCCAAATATAGTGAGTCTATTTAACGGCGACAACGCCGCAATTGTTGTGGTGCCCATGACATAAAGTTATGGCAAACTCGTCACGTCGTGCAAGGGCAGGCCTCGCCGGTGGCATAACAGAATCAAAAGGGGCCCGCCCGAAAATCAAATGGACCGATACGCACCTGGGGTCACAAGTGCTTCGGATATCCACCTATTATTCCTGGCAGGCCCACTGCGCGCGGCCACTTCACCCCCCATCCCGGCCGAGCGACGCAGCATGAAAGGCCTACTCTTCCGGCAGCGGCCGCTGATCGCGTGGGACTCAACCGCAGTGGCCTGTGCGGAACGGGGATCGGAGGGACGAATTTCTTGCGCACGGAATCTGTCCTCCTTCGCACACTCATTCCTGCAGTTAGCAACTACAGTTCAATTGCAAGGGACCATCCTGCACAGTGGACCCTGTTCGCCTGATTGCAGTCCCAAGGTGTGGTTGACATGAAGAAACTCGTCGGCGTGCTGCTTCTCGCCGCAGCACCGCTCGTGACGTCCGCCGGGACGCCGCTCCTCTATTCCCGCAGCGCGATCGTGTACGACGTCGGGCGTAGCGAAGTCCTGCTGGAAAAGAATCCTGACGAAGCTGAACCCGTCGCATCGCTCACCAAGCTGATGACGGCAATGGTCGTGCTGGACGAAGCGCAGGCCCTAGGGGAAACACTGACCATCGACGATGCCGATATCGATCGCCTTAAACATTCGGGCTCACGTATCCCGGTCGGTGCTGCGCTCGCACGCGAGGAGATGCTGCGCCTTGCGCTGATGTCGTCCGAGAACCGCGCGGCCTCCGCGCTCTCGCGCGCCTTTCCGGGCGGTCAGCCTGCCTTCATCCGCAAGATGAACGACAAGGCACGCGCGCTGCAGATGGCCGCCACGCACTTCGACGATCCGACGGGGCTGTCACCAGACAATCTTTCTACCGCGCGTGACGTCGTGAAAATGGCGGAAGCCGCGTCGCACTATCCGTTGATCGGCGCCTTCACGACACTCCCGCATTACGAGGAGGCGGTCGGCAGCAGAACGAGGTTCTACCGGAACACCGACCCGGTAGTCGATTGGCCGGACTGGGACGTCCAGCTCGCCAAGACCGGTTATACCGACGAGGCAGGACGCTGCGTCGTGGTCGACGCCACCATGCCGAATGGTCAGGTGATTATTGCGCTCCTCGGCGCGCGATCGTCGAGGGCGCGTTCGGCGGATCTGGTCGCGATTCGCCGCTGGCTGGACGGCGACGAAACGCCCGTTGTCATGCCACGCCGGTACTACGCGGGCACGCACCATCACCATCATCAAATGGTCGCCCAGGCGCATCGCGTCAAGGCGACGCTCGCCGCGTATCGGACAGGATCCGTTTCAGGTGCGCGTCGGCCGAATGTCAGGCTCGATACTGGCACGCGGCACCGCCGTGCGTCGCCAGGCGCCTGGGTCCAGTAGGTGTCGCGCGCTGCGTGAAGCTCACTGGCGTCAGCGCGAAACGGCAGGGCCGCGGGCTGCTGCGCGAGCGTCCGCCAGCATGACGCCATCCACGCCCGTCCGGGCCCGTCGCCCCAGCTGCGTTAATCGAACTGCCGAACGGTCATCGCTCTGCTCGCGCGAGGTGCCAGCCCGCATGTCCGATGACACGCGATCATCGGGGTGTACTATCTTATTCGCAGGGTCACCCTGCGCGCGGCATTTGGGCACGTCGTCAATGGCGGTCAATCAACCGCGATGGGGCCCTTGGGGAACAGCATGAGGGGCTTGCTGGTGGCATTGGAATGCGCGTGTACGCTGTTGGTTGCCGCGGCGCAGGGTATGCCGATTGCCCCAGCGCCCGGGACCACGGTCGCCGCGAAGGACTACCTGGCCGGAGCGAAGCGCGTCGTCGATGCCGCGGCGCAACCCGCTGCACCCTGGAACGGGCCGCGCAACGGGCCGCGCGCCCAACTTGGGAAACGCGTCGCCATCGTCGCCGAGGATTTGCGCAACGGCGGCATCGTCGGCGTGGTCGAAGGTGTGCTGGAGGCGGCCAAAGTCATCGGCTGGAGCGTAAAGATATTCGACTCCGGCGGCACGCCGGACCTGCGGCTGAAGACGCTGGCGAATGCGCTGGCAAGTCGTCCGGATGGTCTGATCATCGTCGGCGGCGACGCACGCGCCCTGCTGCCCGGGCTGCGGCCGTTTGCCGAGCGGAGCATTCCGATCGTCGGCTGGCATGTCGCGGCCCAGGCCGGACCGGTGCCGGGCACGCCCGTGGCGATGAACGTGGCGACGGATCCGCTCGAGGTCGCGCGCGTGACCGCGCTGGCGGCCATCGTGCAGTCCGGCGGGCATGCGGAAGTCGTCATCTTCACCGACTCCAATTTCCGAATTGCGCAAGGCAAGGCGGATGAAATGGCTGCAGTTGTGCGCGCGTGCAGCGGCTGCACCTTGCTCGAAGTGCGCGACGTGGCGATCTCGCACAGCCAGGACCTGATGCCGCGCACGACGCGCGCCTTGCTCGCGCGGTATGGCAATCGTTGGACGTATGCGCTGGCCGTCAACGATATCTACTTCGACTACGCCGCCCCGGTGCTGACCCAGGCCGGAATGCCGAACGCCGCCATGGCCATGCTGTCCGCTGGGGACGGCAGCGAGTCCGCCTTTCTGCGTATCCGCACGGGCAGCTTCCAGACGGGCACCGTGGCCGAACCCCTGAATCTGCACGGCTGGCAGGTGGTCGACGAGATGAACCGGCTCTTCGCCGGGGGAGGCGTCACGGGTTACGTGTTTCCGGTGCATCTCGTGACGGCGGGCAACATCGCTGCGGACGGCGGCGATCGTCTGCTCTACGATCCGGCCAACGGCTATCGCGACGTCTATCGCCGCATCTGGCAACGCCCGTGAAACTTCCGCTTCCGCGGTCGCTCACCGCGCAGTTCACGCTCGTGGTTTTGTGCCTGGCCGCCCTGGTGGTCGCGGTCGGTGCCACGACCATCTACTCGTTGGCCGGTTCGGCCCACGCGATCCGCCAGTTGGCCGAAGAGCGGCTGGCTCGCCAGGAGGATGCACAGGACCTGGCGCAGCGCACCCTGATGATCGAACGCCTGGCATTGCAGTTGTCCAGTGACGATACGGTGGAGTCTGTGCGCGAGACGCATCGGCATGTCATCGAACAGCTGGAATCCTTCGACCGTCTGGTGGACCGCCTGGCCTCCGCGACCACGAGCGACAGCCTCGGTGTCGACGCGCTGGCGCTGCATCGATCGAGCCAGCGCTTCCGCAACACGGTCAACATCGAGGCGCAGGTTCGCGAAACCGCGCTGGGCGCCGGAGCCGCGCCGGCGTCCGCGCCGCGGCCCGGCGCGTCATTGGCCAGCCTGGACGACGATCTGCGCCGCCAGGCCGACGCTCTGGCCGCCGCAGCGCGCCAGCAGTCGGATTATTTCACGCGCGACTACCGCAAAGCGGTTCAGGATCTGGCCGAAGACTTGGGCCGCACGCGCAGGTGGGTGGCCGGCGAAGTTGCGGTGAGCCTGCTACTGACCTGGCTGATCGCCCGCGCATTCCTCGGTCGCCACGTCGTGGCACGGTTGCGCCGGGTCAGCCACTTCCTGCGGCACGGTGATGTCGACGGCGTGCAAGCCGGCGTCCCCGTTCACGGCGGCGATGAGATTGCCGATATGGCGCGCGCAGTCGAGCAGTTCCTCGAAGACCGGCGCCAGCGCAGGCAGGCCGAGGATGCGCTGAAGGAGCTCAACGCCGAACTGGAGGCGCGCGTTACACAGCGCACGGCCGAACTCAGCACGGCGCTTGCGGGCCAGACGGCTGAGATCGTCGAACGACAGCACGCCGAAGAGGCTGCGCGAGCGAGCGAGCACTTCCTGGACAGCATCATCGAGAACATCCCCGACACGATCTTCGTCAAGGATGCAGCGACGCTGCGCTTCGTGCGTTTTAACAAGGCGGGAGAGCAACTGCTCGGCTACCGGCGCGAAGAACTCATCGGCAAGTCCGTCCACGACCTGTTTCCCGCTCAGGAGGCAGATTTCTTCGCGCTGAAGGATCGTGACGTGCTGGAGTCTCAGCAACTGGTCGACGTGCCGGAGGAGCCGGTTCACACACGTCACGGGCCGCGCCTGGTGCACACAATGAAGATCCCGATCGTCGACGTGCGCGGCGAGCCGCAGTTCCTGCTCGGCATCTCACGCGACATCACAGAGCAGAAGCGCGCCGAAGAGGAACTGCGGCGCTATCGCGAGCACCTCGAAGATATGATCCGCGAGCGAACGGCTGAACTGGCCGTCGCCAAGGAACACGCCGATGCGGCCAATCAGGCCAAGAGCGACTTTCTTGCGCACATGAGCCACGAGCTGCGCACGCCGTTGAACGGGATCCTGGGCTACGCGCAGATCCTGAGGCGCGATAAGAGCCTCGATCAACGCCAGGTCGATGGGATCACCGTGATCCAGCGCAGCGGCGAACATCTGCTTGCGATCATCAACGACATCCTGGATATGGCCAAAATCGAGGCCGGAAGGGCGGAGCTCAACCTGTCCGACATTTCGCTTGACCGGTTCATCTACTTCATCGCCGAGACGATTCGGGTGAAGGCAACGGAAAAGGGCTTGGCCTTCGCGTGCGAGATGGCACCCGATCTGCCCGCAGGCGTGCGGGTCGACGAAAAAAGGCTGCGCCAGGTGCTGCTCAACCTGCTCTCGAACGCAATCAAATTTACCGAGAGGGGGAGCGTGCGTCTGCGCGTCGGTTGCCTGCCGCCCGCGCGGCTGCGTTTCGAAGTGCAGGACACCGGCATTGGCATAGACGAAGCGCGTCTGGAGGCGATCTTCCTGCCTTTCGAGCAAGTGAGCGATGCCCGGCACCGGGTTGGAGGCACGGGGCTGGGCCTGGCCATCAGCCGGCAGCTTGTGCGCTTGATGGGTGGCGAGATCCACGTCGACAGCCGCCGCGGTGCTGGCAGCGCCTTCTCGTTCGAGCTGAACGTCCCGGTGGTGGCGCCTCAGGCAGCCGTCGTCCCGCCCGAATGGACGGTGAGCGGCTATAAGGGGCCGCGCAAGACCATTCTCGTCGTGGATGACGTAGCGGCAAACCGTGCCGTAGCGGTCGATATGCTCGGCCAGCTCGGATTCGACGCGGTGGAGGCCGTCAACGGACTTGAAGCTTTGGAGAAAGCCAAAGCGCTACGGCCGGCGCTCGTCCTGATGGATGTCGTCATGCCCGGGATGGACGGGCTCGAAGCCACGCGGCGCCTGCGCGAAATGCCGGAGTTCGGGGATCTGCCCATCGTTGCGGTTTCCGCCGGCGCCTCGGGGAGCGATGCTGCGAAAAGCCTGGCGGCTGGTGCTAACGCCTTTCTGTCAAAACCGGTTGACTTCAGTGGGCTGTTGTCACAGATCGCGGCCCTCCTGAATATCGAGTGGAGCGACGAAGTTCCGCAGACGCAAGCCGCCGGAGCGGGCCGAACGGCTGTACGCGCCGCCGATCCCTCCATGGGGACCTTGATTGTGCCGCCGCCGGGTGAAATCGAAGCGCTGCACCACCTGGCGCGACTGGGCGACATGCCTGCCATCGTGCAACAGGCCACGCACCTTACCGAGCTTGACGAGCGCTATCGTCCTTTCGCCGACCACCTTTGCCGGCTAGCGAAGGATTACCAGTCCAAGGCAATCCTCAGCTTCGTCGAGCAATATCTGGAAAGGAGGCAAGTCCCATGATTGGAACCGCACAAGCCGCGTCCTGAGGAATGACACAGGGTTGTCCCGACCGGCGGTCATCTGGTCCTGTCGCATTAAGTCGGTCTGCTATTGTGGGCGTCCCGCTGGTGCGAACGATGTTCGATGATGAGGACCCCGAACGCCGCTGTAAGCAAGGTGCTCAAGCGGCTACATTACCCGCTCGACGTGATCCTGATGGGCGTGCGCTGGTATGTGGCGTATCCGCTGAGCCTGCGTCACTTGGAACAAATGATGGCTGAGCGTGGGATAGCAGTTCTACTCGCTCGCTTCAGAAGCAATCCTCCCCATATCACCGTTGCTTGCCCCGGTCTCCTTACTGCGACAGAACCACAAATAGGGCGATCGCAAATGGCCGAAGGTGAAGGCCCAGAGCCCTCGCTATTTCAAACCGGCTTCGTCCAAATCACGCCTGTAAGGAATACCTTACGGTAAATCCAGTTGATGCCGACTGCACTATCCGGTATTGCCGACCGAGACAACCGTTCGGGTTGCGTAAGATACGGATCAGAGACACGGCTTTAGCAAACTGAGGAAGGAGCATTCATAACGGCTTCTGCAGACGTCCTGAAGCCTTGAGTGATAGCCAACCGATCGACGCAAAGAGCGCTTCGTCGGCCTTTTGATCTGCATGAATCCCCAAGGCCCCGAATGTTGTATGAGTTGCATGAATGGCAGAGAGCAGCGTGGGCTCCTTTCCTTCCCTGGCTTCAGGTCACAGCGAACTTCCTCACACGCGCCGGTAACTCGTTACACCCGGCACCCTCCAGACAATTTGCCGCCGGCTGCGACTTGCTGGTGAGACTCCATAAGCGTTACGCAAAACCGCAGTTCGGGCTCACCGAAACGGTCGTTGACGGACAGCAGGTGAGAGTGACCGAGACCGTGGCGATGGAGAAAGCGTTCTGCCGACTTGTTCACTTCGAGCGCGCGTCCAGCTGCAAGCATCCCGTCGTTCTACTCGTCGCTCCGCTGTCGGGTCATCACGCGTCGCTCCTGCGTGACACCGTACGGGCCATGTTGCCGGATTTCGATGTTTATATCACTGACTGGCTCGATGCGCGCCAGGTCCCCCTCTCCGAAGGAACGTTCCATCTTGATGATTACGTCGCCTATGTGCGCGAGTTCATCGACTTCCTCGGCCCGGATGTTCATGTAGTGGCGGTGTGCCAGTCCACGGTCCCCGTCCTCGCCGCCGTTGCCCTTGCGGCAGCACGAGGCGAGCCCACACCTGTGAGCGTGACCCTGATGGGCGGTCCGGTCGACGCGCGCCGTAGCCCTACCGCCGTCAACCAGCTGGCCACCAGCAAACCGCTCGACTGGTTCGCGCGCACATTGATCAATACAGTACCGCGTTTTCACGCCGGCGCCGGTCGGCGTGTGTACCCGGGATTCCGCCAGCATATGGCCTTCATGGCGATGAATCCCGATCGCCACCTGAAAGCACACGTCGATTACTACTTCGATGTGTCGGCGGGCAACGCGGAGGCGAGCGTCAAACATCGCCGCTTCTACGACGAGTACAACGCCGTGCTCGACATGGCTGCCGACTATTATCTGGAAACGGTCCGCGTGGTTTTTCAGGAATTTTGCCTGGCTCGCGGCACCTGGCGGGTAGATGGCGAGCATGTACTCCCGGACACGATCCGCGGCTCGGCCCTGATCACCGTCGAAGGAGAACGAGACGATATCTGCGGACCCGGTCAAACTCACGCTGCGCACGATCTCTGCACTGCAATCGATGCCTCGCGCAAGCACTGCATCACAGTCGCGGAATGCGGGCACTATGGCATCTTTTCAGGGAGTAGCTGGCGCACGCAGATCTATCCGCAGATTCGCGACCTGATCTATCGCTACCACGGGGGTTGAACGAGGGCGGCGAACAAGGTGCGCGCTCATGCGCTGCGAGGAATTGACGCTCTTCCGCACAGTGCGGGGGATGCATAGCCCGGCCGCCGAGCGGGCTGTAAGCCTCAAGTACGGTTTATTTGCACTGCTTCCCGCAAAGTGCTGTCCTTGCTAGCCCAGTACGCACGCACATTTGGTCCGGAGCACTACTACATCGGCAGCCGGCATCCCGTCGTTAAGGAGTCGCGCAGTCTGGCTGCAGCGCGGGCGCCGCGGCTGCGAAAGCGTGATGCGTGCTGGCACGGCGGTACACGGCCAGACTCAGCGGGTATGTATCCAGGTCGCATCCCATTCGAAGCGCGTTGGCCATTTGCGGCACGAGACAGCAGTCCGCGAGCGTCGGCGCATCGCCAAAGCACCAGAGCCCTGTTCCGTACTTCCCGAGCAGTCGCTCGACGCCGGCCATACCCTCCGCAATCCAATGCCTGTACCACGCGCTCTTTTGCTCCGCCGTGACGTTCAATTCCGTCTCGAGATAACGAAGCACGCGCAGGTTGTTGACCGGATGGATGTCGCAGGCAATCAGATACGACAACTCGAGCACGCGAGCGCGGAGGTCACGATCGGCCGGAATCAGCCTCGGCTCCGGAAAGCGCGCGTCGAGCCAGTCGATGATCGCGAGCGACTGCCCCAGACTGAAATCGCCATCGATGAGAGCGGGCACCGCCGCGGACGGGTTGAGCTGATTCACATACTTCGCGTCCCGATGCTCGCCGGTGCGGATGTTCACCGGAACGTAGTCGAATGGCACGCCTTTGAGCGCCAGCGCGATTCGCACCCGATAGGATGTCGAACTGTTGAAGAAGTTATGAAGTTGCATGGTGCGTCTTTGCCGTCACACGATCCGCACGCGAAGTTCACCCAATCGCTCGACGCCGACCGTCATGACGTCGCCCCGCCCGACGGCGCCGACACCCTCGGGGGTGCCGGTATAAATCACATCGCCCGGCTCCAGGCGGAAGAACTTTGACAGATCCGCCACGGTCTCGGCGACCGACCAGATGAGATGCGAAACGTCACTCTTCTGCCGGCTCTCCCCATTGACCGTCAACCACAGGCTGCCCTTTTCGAAGTGACCCACGTCGCTCGCGCGATGGATCGGGCCGATCGGCGCCGAGCGGTCGAACGCTTTGCCGATTTCCCACGGGCGGCCCATCTCGCGCATCTTCATCTGCAAATCGCGGCGTGTCATGTCGAGACCCACCGCATAACCGAACACATGGTCGAGTGCGTCGCCCGCTGCGATATCCGATCCGGACTTGCCGATCACAGCGACGAGTTCCGCTTCGTAGTGGTAGTTCTGCGTCTGCGACGGATAGGCGAGATCGAGCGTATCGCCATACGCGACCGGCACGACCGCGTCGGCGGGCTTGCAGAAGAAGAACGGCGGTTCGCGATCGGGATCGAAGCCCATCTCGCGCGCGTGCGCCGCATAGTTTCGGCCGACGCAATACACACGCCGCACGGCGAACTGCGCATCGCTGCCTGCGACCGGCACGCCGACCGGTGCCTCAGGGGGAAAAACAAACGCCATGATGAAGAACTCCTGTTCGTATGCGTTGAAATGAATCTCGCGCGAGGACAGCCGACGAATCGACGCCCTCGCCCGAGGCATTACGTGCGCGCCTCGCGCAGCAGATTCAGGGCCGACAGCACCGGGCGATCCGAGTAGCTGAACAACACGCAATCGCTGTTCGCGCTCAGGCTGACCGGTTGCCATGACGGCACCACGAACACGTCGTGCGCGTCGAACCTGAATTGCTCCGCGCCGATTCGCGCGATGCCCGCTCCCTCCACGGCGCAATAGACCGTCGCGTCGGTACTGCGATAGGTCTTGCCCGCAAACCCGGCCGGCAGGAACTGCATGAACGTCGCGATAGTCGGCATCGGCCAGCCGCCTGTCGCGGGATTGATGTAGCGAAGCTTCACGCCGTCCCATTCGTCGAGTTCGCCGTTGCGATAGAGAACGTCGAGCGCCTCGCGGCTCCGCTCGTACGGATAGCTGAATACCGGTGACGTGCCGTCGGTGACGCGGTGCCGTACCGGCGCCATGTTGTGCCCGAATCGCGCGAAGCTGTCGCCTTCGGGGCGCAGCACCGGTTGCGTAACCTCCGGGTACGTTTCCGCAAAACCCGCATCGAGATGGCCGATCAGCGGAATGTCGAGGCCGTCGAGCCAGACGACCGGCTCGCCGCCCTCCTCGATCGTCGGATTGCCGTGGTCGTGCCAGGTCCAGGACGGCGTGATGATGAAGTCGCCCGGATGCATGGTCGTGCGCTCGCCGTTGACGGCGGTCCACGCACCGCGCCCTTCGACGATGAAGCGCAGTGCCGACTGCGTATGCCGGTGGCTCGGCGCGAGCTCGCCCGGCAGGATCAGCTGCAGGCCGGCATACAGCGTCGACGTGATGCTCGACTTCCCCGGCAGCCCCGGATTCTCGAGCACGAGTACGCGCCGGACCGCTTCCTCTGCGCTGATCAGCGAGCCGGCCTCCATGACGAGGTCGCGGATCTCCGCGTATTTCCAGATCGCCGCAACAGCCTGTGGCCTCGGTTCCTTCGGGACGAGGTTGTGCAGCGCTTCCCAGAGCGGCGAGAGCCCCCGGGTTTGAAGTTGCCGGTAGTAAGCCGAACGTTGCTCGCGCAGCGCGGTAGCCGTCATGCCTGTCTCCTGGTCGATCGATGGTGGATGGCGGCACACCGGCGGGACGTCGTCCGACGATCCCCGCACGGCACGCGACCTGATCGTTGAATCATCCGCTCAGAGTTCGACGAAGACGTATCCGTCCTCGATCTTCACGGGATACGCGCGAATGTCGGCCGTCAGCGGCTCGCACATCGCCTTGCCGGAGCGCACATCGAATTTCCCCTGATGCAACGGGCATTCGATCTCATGTCCATCGAGAAAACCGTCGCACAACCGGGCGTGGCCATGCGTACAAATGTTGTCGGTCGCAAACACCTCGCCGCCGACGCCATAGAGCGCCAGCTCCTGGCCGGCGGCATTCACCGCGGTGACGTCGTCCGCCGGCACGGCCGACAACTCGATCACTTTCGTCCACTGCCTGTCCATCGCACACCTCAGATTGGATAGATGATCGAGTTCGCGATCATTTCGCTGTCGAACACACAGATCTTAGATTCGAACCTGAGACCTTCCGGCGTCCGGCGGATCGTGTCGACATACCGCCCGACGTTGAATACGGTCGTCAGTTCGTCCGGTTTCGTCCTGAACACCGCATAGTTGGCCTGCGCGTCGATCCGCTCGCCGTCAACGCGCAGGATGCGCGGCACACCCACCACATGGCGCTGGTAGTACGGGTCATGGAAGATCGTTTCGGTCATGCCGTACACGCGGTCCTTCAGCATCCCCTTGCTTTCGAACGCGAGCGTCGCGAGCGGAAAACCGCGATCGAAGTTCTCGCGAGGCTGAATCCTGTAGGTGCAATCGTCCACAAAGAACTCCGGCCACTTGTCCCATTCGTTGTTATCCACGACGCACGCATAATCCGCATAGAGCGCAAGCACTTGCTGCCAGGTTTCGAAATCCAGCATCTCATTCCTCCATCACGCGGCGCCAGTAGTCGTACATGCCGCGAATCAGTGTTTCGGTGACCATGTGGTCGGTATCCGCAATCTCGCGCCCACCGAGTTCGGCGATGGTCCGATGGAATGGCTTCTGCTCAAAGCCCTCTTGCGAGAACTCGATGACTTCGCCGTCGTCCGCGGAAACGAAGCCCGCGGGCCCGAAGAGATTCGCCTGTCGCAGGCGCCGGCGCGTCATGTCCTCGCTGTCTTCCTCGAAGCCGAAATGCGTCCACACGAAATCGAACGATCCGTGTCCGTTCGGCTGGATGTGCCGCGTCGACACGGAGTTGACCTGCTGCTGGATGATCACGCTCGGGAACAGGGTCATCATGACGGCCGTCGGTGTGCCCCACCATCGCTCGTGCACGACGTCGAGGAAGCGGTCGTCGTTCAGCGTCATCTGATCCTTGAAGCTCGACACGCCGCTCGTGACCTCGCCCTTGCCGCCCGCGCCGCGCGTCGAAATCATCGCGGCGTGGCGGAAGTGCTGGTCCATCTTCAGCTCCGACTTGTTGTCGGCGCGCCAGAGACCGAACGTGACGAACCACGTGTGAAGCAGGCCCGGGTGGTACGGGTCCTTGATGTTTTCCTGCATCAGCTTCCAGTTGCCGGGAATGCGCTGGCGGTTATAGCCGAGGATCTTCAATTTGCGGCCGTCGAACACACGGTCGAAGTATTCGATGATCGTCGGCCCGAGGAACGCTTCGAGCGACGGAAGATCGTGGTCGAACGACGCGAAGATCACGCCGTTGCGACGGGCCACGTTCAGCTTCGTCAGACCGTGCGCCTTCGGATCGAAATCCGCCGGCATGCCACCGTTGACCTTGCCGTCGGCCTTCACGCCGCGACGGAACGGAACGCCGACGAGGTTGCCCTTCAGGTCGTAATTCCATTGATGGTACGGGCAGGTAAAGTCCTTCCGGTTGCCGAACTTCTCGCGGCAAAAACGCACGCCCCGATGGGCGCAGACGTTCTCGACCACGGCGATGTCGCCGTCCTGCGTGCGCGTCACGATCACCGAACGCTCGCCGACGGCGGTGCGCCTGAAGTCGCCCGGATTCGGGATCTCGGCCTCGAGGCCGACATAGCACCAATGTCCCGAGTAGAAAAAGCGCTCGAGCTCGCGGCGATACGTATCGTCGTCGGTGTATGCCCAGAACGGCACGCGACTCGAGCCCTCGTCCTTCCAGCTCGGCCGCACGAAGGTAATGGGGGCCTCACTCATGGTTTGTCTCCTGATGGGAAAAGTGCCGCAATGGCGGATCTCACACGCCGCTTGCGTAGAATGCGTCGGCATACACGTGCTCGGCCTCGATGCCCTTCTGACGGAGCAGGATCGACGCGGCATCGACCATCACCGGCGCACCGGCGACATAGGCGCGCCAGCCTTTAAGGCTGTCCCAGTCGCGCTGCACCGCTTCCGTCACGACGCCGGTTCGATACGGCCCGGGCTCGTTCGACGACGTCACCACCACGTGGGCCGTGAGGTTCGGCAGCCGTTCCTTCAACTCGTCGAGCCACGCCACGCCGTAGATGTCCTGCGGCGAGCGAACGCCGAAGTACACATGCACCGGATTGGCCATCCCCTGATCGGCCATTCCGCGAAGGATCGACAGGATCGGCGCGAGGCCGGTACCGCCGGCGATGCAGATGACCGGGTCGGACGTCTTCCGTCGCAGGTAGGCGGTGCCGAGCGGCCCGCTCAGGCGCACGGCATCGCCCGGCTTCAATTGCGTCGCGACGTAGGACGTGACGCGCCCGCCGGGCACGACGCGGATGTGGAACTCCACTTCGTCGCCGTTGGCGGTAACAGCCATTGAGTACGGCCGAATGTGCTGCGGCGTGAACTGGAGCGACGCATACTGCCCCGGCGAAAATTCGAGCGGCTTCGACAGCGCGAGACGCACGCGCTTGATGTCGTGCGTCAGATCCTCGATGCCTGCCACCGTCGTCTTGATGATCTTCGACGGGTGGACGACGATCTCGTCGACTTCCGGAATTTCGATCACGCAGTCTTCGACCAGGGTCGCCTGGCACGCGAGCACCGATTGACCGTTGGTTGCCGGAAGATTCGTGTCGGCGGCCCCTGTCACGAGCACGTTGCCCGACACGATCCGGCACCGGCACGTGCCGCACCGCCCGGCCATGCAGCTGTACGAAACAGGGATCTGATGGTTGCGCAGCGCTTCAAGCAGGTTGTCGCCCGTTCGCACGTCGAGCGTTCGTTGCAGCGGCAGAATCGAAACTTCCATGGGGCCAGCGTCTCCAGGCTGTTCAACTTATGTCCGCATGATGCCGTCGCCACGATCATTGATAAATAGAAATTCCTTGATATACGACATCACCATCCGTAATAATGCATCGAACATCGAAGGGGACAGGGCGTGGAACTTCAGGACATCGATCTCAACCTGCTCGTCGTGTTCAACGAGCTGCTGCGGCAACGGCGCGTGTCGGCCGTTGCGACCACACTCGGGATTTCCCAGCCTGCGATCAGCAACGCGCTGAGCCGGCTTAGAAAGGTGCTCGGCGACGAGCTTTTTCTCCGGACCTCGAAGGGCATGGTGCCGACGCCCTTTGCCGAGACGCTCGCGGAGCCGATCGCCTATGCGCTCGGCACGATCCACAATACGCTGAACGTCACGTCGAATTTCGACCCTGCGTCGAGCACGCGCGCGTTCACCGTCGCAATGACCGACATCGGCGAGATCTACTTTCTGCCGGGCCTCATGAAGCGTCTGGCAAAGGTTGCCCCGGGTGTATCGATCAGCACCGTGCGCAATCAATCGGACACGCTGCGCGACGAGATGGAGCGCGGCAACGTAGATCTCGCAATCGGGTTTCTGCCCGGCCTCAAGACGGGCTTTTTCCAGCGCCGCCTGTTCCGGCAGAAGTATGTGTGCCTGTTTCGCAAGGGGCATCCGCTCGCCAGGACCGGCATGACGATGAAAGCGTTCCTCGCGTCCGAGCATGTGTCGATCATCGCGGAAGGCACGGGGCATGGCATGGTCGATTCCGCGATCCAGCGGGCCGGTGTTCAGCGAACCGTTCACCTGCGCGTGCCGCACTTCGTCGCGGTCGGTCACATTCTTCAGACGACCGACCTGATAGCAGTCGTGCCTGAGGCCTACGCGGTCCGGACGCTCGCGCCATTCGATCTCGTCAGCGCGCCCTGCCCGATCAAGATCCCCGATATCACGATCAACGTGCTGTGGCACGCACGCAATCACCGCGAGCCGGACAATCAATGGCTTCGTCAGGTCGTGTTCGACGAGTTCGCGATCTAGGCGATGCCTCCTGACTCGATGTGAGCCGCGAGAGACGTTCCAGGCAGCGCGCGGGCACGCTCCCGTCCAATTCCGCCTCTCACTTCGTGCAAACCCTTATTCCCGCCGCACCCCATCGGGTGATTAAATAAATCCACTTGATTTAATTAATCACCCGGGATGACACCCGGGCTGGAGGCGATTCGTGAGGCATCCCCATGTCGGCCGCGGCAGCAATTCGGTCAACGTACGTCGTTACAACGAGCGCCTGCTGCTGCAGGCGCTGCGGCGCACGCAGCCGGCATCGAAGGCCGATCTGGCTCGCCAGGCGAACCTGACCGGCACGGCGGTAGGCACCATCGTCGCCACACTGGACAACGCCGGGCTGATCGAATTTACCGGCCGCCGCATCGAAGGCAAGCGCGGCCAGCCCGCTTCCCTGATCCGCCTCGCCCCAGGCGGCGCCTTCGGCATCGGCGTGCGGCTCGACCGGACCAGCATCGAAACCGTGCTGGTGAATTTTGCCGGCGAGGTGCTGGCCCGCAGCGGTCACGATAGGGTCCTGCCCCACCCTCGCGAGGTGCTGGAGATGGTGACGGGCGACATCCACGCGATGCTGCAACGCCTCTCTTCACATGAGCGCGCACGGCTGGCCGGCGTCGGCGTCGCGCAGCCGTTCAATCTCGGGAGCTGGCTGCGCGAACTCGGGCTGCCGATGCAGACCTTCTGCGCGTGGGACGAATTCGACTTCGCCAGCGAACTTGGGAGTGCCTTGGCCCTGCCCGTATTCAGCGAAAACGACGGCAATGCGGCAGCCATTGCCGAGCTGTTCTACGGCTGCGGGCGCCAATCGGACGATTTCATCTATCTGTTTCTCGGGCCTGCGATCGGCGGCGGTATCGCCGTCGACGGTGACTGCCTGCGCGGCGTGAGCGGTAATGCAGGCGACATCGGCGTCATGCCGGTTCCGCCCAGCCGTTTGCCATCGGCCCCTCAGCCGGCCGGACAGGCGGACATCCTGCTTGCGCGCGCGTCCCTCAACGCGCTCGCGCGGCATCTGCGCTATTGCGGCGAGTCGGTCGAGACACGCGCTGATCTCGAAGCCTGCATCGCCCGCCGTCCGCCGGCCTTCGACGAATGGCTGGACGATTGCGTCGAGGCGCTCGCCCCCGCCCTGCGCGCGATGCTGTGTGTGCTCGACGTCCCGATGGTCGTCCTCGACGCCGACGTGGACGCCGGGCTGATCGACGCGCTGATGAAACGCCTGAGCACTGCGCTCGCGCTGAGCGCACCGGAAGCCCGCGGCACGCCGGAACTGATGCGCGGCACGTTCGGGTCTGATGCCGGCGCGATCGGCGCCGCGACGTTGCCGATGTTTTTCAATTTCTCGCCGCGCGCCGGAATTCTCAAGGGTGCCGGTGCCGAATTGCAGGAGGTGAATCATGCCCCGTTCTGAATCCACTGCCGCCTTGCTGGAGATGCGCGGCATCAGCAAGACCTTTCCGGGTGTCCGCGCACTCGACAACGTGCGTCTATCGGTTCAGGCCGGCGAAGTGCACGCGCTGATGGGCGAAAACGGCGCCGGCAAGTCCACGCTGATGAAGATCCTGTCGGGCGCCTACCAGGCCGATCCCGGCGGAGAAATCCTCGTCGAAGGCAAGGCCGCGATCATCGACGGACCGCTTGCAGCGAGAGAACTGGGGATAGCGGTGATCTACCAGGAGTTGAGCCTTGCGCCCAACCTGACAGTCGCCGAAAACATCCATGCCGGGCGCGAACTGCGCAAGGGCGGCCGCCGCTGGGGTCTCGTCGATCGCGCGGCGATGGAGCGCGACTGCGAAGAGGTGCTCACCCGTCTGGGCGCGAGCTTCCGGCCGCAAACGCGGGTGGGCGAGCTGTCGATCGCCGAGCAGCAACTCGTGGAAATTGCACGGGCCGTCCACACGCGTGCGCGGATTCTCGTGATGGACGAGCCCACCACGCCGCTGTCGTCGCGTGAGACGGAACGCCTCTTCCACCTGATTCGCCAGTTGCGCGCAGAAGGCCTTGCGATCATCTATATCAGCCATCGCATGGCCGAGATCTACGAACTCTCCGATCGCGTATCGGTGCTGCGCGACGGTTCGTACGTCGGCACACTCGGGCGCGAGGAGCTCAGCGCAGAGAGCCTCGTGAAGATGATGGTCGGCCGCGACATCTCCGGCTTCTACAGGAAGCAGCATGCGCCCTACGATCCAGGCAAGTCCGTGCTGTCGGTGCGCGATATCGCCGATGATCGCCGCGTGCGCGGTTGCAGTCTCGAGCTCCACGCCGGGGAGGTCCTCGGCATTGCGGGCCTCGTAGGCGCCGGCCGCACCGAGATGGCGAGGTTGATCTTCGGTGCCGAACCGCGCGTGCGCGGCGAAGTGGTCATCGACGGGCAGACGCTTGCCCTGCGCACGCCGCGCGATGCGATCGACGCAGGACTTGTTTACCTGACGGAAGATCGCAAGCGGCAAGGCCTCTTTCTCGACATGAGCGTGCGGGACAACATCAATGTGGCCGTCTGCGGACGCGATGCGCGGCTGGGTGTCCTTAACCTCACGCGGGGCGCGGAGCGGGCGCGGGACGCCATTCGCTCATTGTCGATCAGGGTCGCGCATCCGAAAGTCAACGTCGGTGCTCTTTCGGGCGGCAACCAGCAGAAGGTGCTGCTGTCGCGGCTGCTGGAGACCCGTCCGCGCGTGCTTATCCTCGACGAACCGACCCGCGGCGTCGATATCGGTGCGAAATCGGAGATCTACCGGATCATCAACGAACTGGCGAAGTCCGGCGTCGGCATCATTGTCATATCGAGCGAATTGCCGGAGATCATCGGTGTAGCCGACCGTGTGCTGGTGATGCGCGAAGGCGAGATTGCAGGCGAGCTTGGCGGACATACCGACAGGCCGATCAGTCAGGAAGCCATCATCGAACTGGCCACGGGCTCGCGGCCCGCACTGGAAGAGGCGGCGTAGTGAGTCAGCCGGAAGCACGGCACGCCGAACAACAGCTTGACATGTATTAAGGAGAACGATATGCCCAATTCAACCACCCAGCAAGGCGTCACCACGCCGGTCGATCCGGCGCATCGGCCGGTGCCGCAACCTCCGCTTGGCGGTCGCCGGGAGCGGGTGCAGACGCTGATGCGCACCGCGGGCATGCTGCCCGTTCTGCTGCTGCTCTGCATTGGCTTCGGCTTGATGACAGACAATTTTTTCAGCCTGCAGAACCTTTCGATCGTCACGCAGCAGGCGTCGATCAATGTCGTGCTCGCCGCTGGCATGACCTTCGTCATTCTGACCGGCGGCATCGACTTGTCAGTGGGGTCGGTGCTGGCCGCTGCGGCGGTAGCGGCGATGCTCGCGTCGAACATCCCCCACTGGGGCTGGCTCGGCGTCCCGGTCGCGCTGCTCGTCGGGCTCGGGTTCGGCGCCGTCAACGGCGGACTGATTGCTCTTTTTCGGCTGCCGCCGTTCATCGTCACGCTCGGCGCGCTGACTGCGGTGCGTGGCGTCGCCCGGCTTCTCGGCAGCGACACGACCGTCTTCAATCCGCAACTGTCGTTCGCTTTCATCGGCAATGGCACGATTTTCGGCGTCCCGTGGCTGGTGGTCATCGCGATCGCCGTGGTCGCCATGTCCTGGTTCATCCTGCGCCGCACCGTCCTCGGGCTGCGCATCTATTCGGTCGGCGGCAATCCTGAGGCCGCGCGCCTGGCGGGCATCAAGGTCTGGGGCATCGAGATGTTCGTCTACTCGATGTCCGGTTTGCTGGCCGGACTGGGCGCGGTGATGTCGGCTGCCCGCCTGTATGCCGCCAACGGCCTGCAGATGGGGCAGTCCTACGAGCTGGATGCGATCGCGGCAGTGATTCTCGGCGGCACCAGCTTTGTCGGCGGCGTCGGATCGATCGTCGGCACCTTGATCGGCGCGCTGATCATTGCGGTACTGACCAACGGGCTCGTCCTGCTCGGCGTATCGGATATCTGGCAATACATCATCAAGGGGCTGGTGATCATCGGCGCCGTGGCGCTCGACCGCTATCGCCAGCGAGGTTCCGCCCGCACCTGACGAGATGCCTGCCGTCTCCCCTTGGAAACACGCATTCCCCTCGCCTTGACGGCGTATGGGCGCAGGCTGGTCCCCCTGCGCCCGATCACACCACGGACCAACCTGGAGACAACGAAAATGTTCAAGCAGAAAGCCGTTCTGGCCAGCATCGCCCTTGGGCTCGGTTTCGCCATGACCGCCGCCCAGGCGGCCGACAAGCCGCTCAAGTCGATCGGGATTACCGTCGGCTCGCTCGGCAATCCGTATTTCGTCACGATCGTCAAGGGCGCAGAGGCGAAGGCGAAGCAGATCAACCCCAATGCCAAAGTCACAGCGGTGTCTGCCGACTATGACCTGAACAAGCAGTTCACGCAGATCGACAACTTCATCTCTGCCCACGTCGACATGATCCTGCTGAACGCAGCGGACCCGAAAGCGATCGAGCCCGCGGTGAAGAAGGCGGAGGCGGCCGGCATCGTCGTGGTCGCAGTCGACGTGGCCGCCGCTGGCGCGAACGCCACGGTGCAGACCAACAATGTCCAGGCCGGCGAGCTTTCATGCGGCTATATCGCCAAGAAGCTCAACGGGCACGGCAACGTCATCATCGAGAACGGGCCGCCCGTGTCGGCCGTCGTCGATCGCGTGAAGGGTTGCAAATCCGTGCTCGCCAAGGAGCCCGGCATCAAGATTCTGTCGGACGACCAGGACGCGAAGGGCTCGCGTGAAGGCGGCATGAATGTCATGCAGGGCTACCTGACGCGCTTCCCGAAAGTCGACGCAGTCTTCACGATCAACGACCCGCAGGCGGTGGGCAGCGATCTTGCAGCCAAACAGCTGCAACGCAAGAACATCGTGATCACGTCGGTCGACGGCGCGCCGGACATCGAGACGGCCCTCAAGAGCGATACCCTGGTGCAGGCTTCCGCCAGTCAGGATCCGTGGGCGATGGCACAAACGGCAGTGGACATCGGCTACGGGCTCATGAATGGCAAACAGCTTGCCAATCCGATGACGCTGTTGCCGTCGACGCTCGTCACGCGTGACAGCGTGGCCAGCTACAAGGGCTGGTCCGCACCCCGCTAAAACACCCTCGCCACCACTCGCTCAGCCAACATGTCAAACCTCACTCAGTCACCCGCCTGGCAGGCGCTCGCCGCGCATCGCGACAGCCTCGCAAGCACGCCGATACGCGAGTTGTTCGCGCAGGATCGCGAACGTGTCGAGCGGTTCTCACGGGAAGCCGCCGGCGTGTACGTCGACTACTCGAAGAACCTGATCAACGACGACACGATCGCCCTGCTCGCCGCGCTCGCGCGTCAGGCCGGCGTGGAGGAGCGGCGGCGCGCCATGTTTGCGGGCGAGCGGATCAATGTCACCGAGGATCGCCCCGTGCTGCACGTTGCATTGCGCGAGCGCAGCGGCGCGGCGATTCTGGTCGATGGCGAGAACGTCATCTCCAATGTGTTGGGCGTCCTTGCAAAAATGCGGCGCTTTACCGATGCCGTCCGTGAGGGCGCCTGGCGCGGGCATACGGGACGCGCGATCACCGACGTGGTCAACATCGGCATCGGCGGCTCGGACCTGGGTCCCCGCATGGTCTGCGAAGCCTTGAAACCGTATGGTCGCCGCGCGCTGACGATGCACTTCGTGTCCAATGTCGATGGCGCGGACATGGCCGAGGTGCTGCAGGCTGTCGATCCTGAAACGACGCTTTTCGTCATCGCGTCGAAGACCTTCACCACGCGAGAAACGCTGCTCAACGCCCATACGGCGCGCGCCTGGTTCCTCCGCAGCGGCGCAGCCGAAGCGGCCATCGCGAAGCACTTCGTGGCCGTGTCGACCAACGAGGGGGCGGTCGCGGCGTTCGGCATCGATCCAGGGAACATGTTCGAATTCTGGGACTGGGTCGGCGGTCGATACTCCCTGTGGTCCGCCATTGGACTTCCGATTGCGTTGTATATCGGCATGGATGCATTCGAAGCGCTATTGGCCGGCGCGCATGCGATGGACCGGCATTTTGCCGAGGCCCCGCTCGAACAGAACTTGCCCGTGCTGCTCGCGCTGATCGGGATCTGGCACACGAACTTCTTCTGTGCGGCAAGTCACCTGATCGCTCCGTATGACCGGTATCTGCATCGCCTGCCAGCCTATCTGCAGCAGCTCGACATGGAAAGCAACGGCAAGTCGGTCACGCTTTCCGGCGAACGCGTCGACTATGCGACCGGACCGGTGATCTGGGGCGAACCCGGAACCAACGGCCAGCATGCGTTCTTCCAGTTGCTGCATCAGGGCAGCGCACTGATTCCGGCTGACTTCATCGTATGCATGCAGCCGCATCATGGGCTGGATGCTCACCACGAAGTCCTGCTCGCCAACTGCTTTGCGCAGACCGAAGCGCTGATGAACGGCTCGCATGCCAAAGACGCACCCCACCGGAGCTTCGACGGCAACCGTCCGACCAACACGATCTGCGTCGATAAGCTCGACCCCGCGTCGCTGGGTGCAGTGCTCGCCTTGTACGAGCACAAGGTATTCGTCCAGGGCGTGATCTGGAACATCAACTCGTTCGACCAGTGGGGTGTGGAGCTCGGCAAGCGGCTCGCGGTCACCATCGAGGGTGAAATCACCCAGCCGGACACGACAGGCGCGCATGACAGATCCACCACCAGCCTGATCGACCGTTTCAAGGCGCGGCGCAACGCGCGTGCCGAATCTGCAAACTGATCGACAAACTGATGAAGCTGAGCGCGCAAACCGGCCTCGACAAGCGCTTTACACGTCAGGTCGAGCGTTAGCGTTTCTTCGCGCTCGTCGCGAAAAGCCTCTGTATGGACGTCCACGATTGAATGCCATGATGAAAAACTCCAGCAGCCCGGTGGACGCCAGCGGATTCGCCTTCGTGCTGTTTGGCGGAACCGGCGATCTCGCGATGCGCAAGATCCTGCCCGCACTCTATGCCGCACACCGCGACGGCATGCTCGCGCAGGACGGCAGGATCGTCTCGGTCGCGCAGACGGCCCTGGATGGCAGCAGCTATCTGCAATGGGTCGACGAGCACGTCAAGCCGCACATCCCGGGAGCGCCGACGGACGATGCCGTCTGGCGAAGCTTTCTCGATCGCATTGGCTATGTCGCGCTCGATGCCAGCCAGCCGGAAGCGTTCTCATCGTTGCGCGATACGCTTGGCGCGCTGCGCGGACAACGCATCTTCTATCTGGCGACCGGCCCGTCGCTTTTCGTACCGATCTGCCGTGCTCTCGCCTCCGTCGGACTTGCCGAGGGCGCGCGCATCGTGCTGGAGAAGCCGCTTGGTTACGATCTGGCGTCGTCCAACGCGATCAACAACGCAGTCGGCGAGATTTTCGCCGAAGACCAGATTTACCGGATCGACCACTATCTCGGCAAGGAAGCGGTGCAGAACCTGTTCGCGCTGCGCTTCGGCAACTCGCTGTTCGAGCCGCTATGGCGCCGTGAATGGGTCGACAGCATCCAGATTACGGTAGCCGAGGAACTCGGCGTCGAGGGCCGCGGCAACTTTTACGACCAGACAGGCGCGCTGCGGGATATGGTGCAGAACCACCTCTTGCAGCTGCTGTCGATCGTTGCCATGGAGCCCCCGCAATCGATGGATGCCGACGCCGTACGCGGCGAGAAGCTACGCGTGTTGCGCGCGCTCAAACCGCTGCAGGCGCACGAGATCAGGGAGAACGTGGTGCGTGGGCAATACCACGCCGGCGCGATCAAGGGTACGCCGGTGCCCTCCTACCTTGCCGAGCCGGGTGTGAAGCCGGAGAGCACGACCGAGACCTTCGTCGCGTTGAAAGCCGAGGTCGATAACTGGCGATGGGCGGGCGTACCGTTTTTTCTGCGCACCGGTAAGCGTCTCGCGGGCCGCGTAGCTGAAATCGTCGTCAATTTCCGGACGGTGCCGCATTCGGCATTGGGCGCGGTGGCTTTGCGGCCGGGCTCCAACCGGCTGACGATCCGCCTGCAGCCGGACGAATCGATCCGGCTCAACACCCTCGCGAAACAGCCTGGCATGGGGATGACCCTGCGTGGCGTCTACCTCGATCTTGCGTTCGACCAGTTCTTCAAGGAGAACCGGATGGAGGCGTATCAGCGTCTGCTCCTCGACGCGATCGCGGGACGGCTCGCCCTCTTCGTGCGGCGCGACGAACAGGAGGCGGCGTGGCGCTGGGTCGCACCGATCATCGACGCATGGGCCAAACCCGACTCCGCCGCAAAGCCCTACGCCTGCGGCACGTGGGGGCCAGCCGCTGCCAGTGCGCTGCTCGCGCGCAATAACACCTGCTGGGTGGAAGAACAGAACTGAGTGCGGCTTGCGTGCCTTGGGGCGCACCCCTCTAATATTCCCTGTCAAGACAAAATATGAATAAAAGCTGGCGCCTGGAATGGGCTCATGGTTCTCTTGCCGTCCACGCCCTGGGCGGGATGCTTGGCGATGTCACGCTAAAGCGTGGTGACAGGCAAATCCGGCCGTTCTACGAAGCGCCATGGCTCGGCGACGACAGCCCTGGGCAGGCGGGACTGATTGGCCACATGAGAAGCGAATTCCCATGTGTTCCGTTTGGCGTGCCCTATGCGCCGGACACTGTCGAGGAAAGTTGGCGGCAAAGCCTCGACACACCGGTGGCCGATTATGACCCTGCGCTGGACGCGAGCGATGATCTGCTTCACGGCTACGGCTGCGTGGCCGAATGGACGCTCGTGCGACAAACCGCACATGAAATCGTCATCGCGCTCGACTATCCGGTCAGTTCCTCGATCGCCCGTGTGGTCAGAATGATCCGGGCCGACCCCAACAGTCCCGCGATCGACTTCACCTTGACGGTCCACTCGCGCAGGCAGACGCGCCGTCCGATCGGCCTGCATCCGAACCTGGCGTTGCCGTCGATCGCCGGTGCGCTGAGGGTCGACCCGGGTTCGTTCGATTTCGGCATCGTCCACCCGGCGGGACCCGAACCCGGTGTCTCCCGTGCCGCCCCGGGCGCGATCTTCGTTGAACTGGACAAGGTACCGCTGCGGGCCGGTGGCACGGCGACCTTTGATCGCCTGCCGTTCGCGCACGATACAGAAGAAATCATCCAGCTTTGTGGCGTCGACGGATCGGTTGTTCTGGCCGACGGCGAATCACGCGTCGCGTACCGGCTCACCTGGGACGCATCCGTACTCCCATCGCTTCTGCTGTGGATCAGCAATCGCGGTCGCACCTACAGTCCCTGGAACGGGCGCAATCTCTGCGTCGGCATCGAGCCCATCGCAGGTGCTTTTGAACTCGGCTGTCGCGCGGGACTCGCCGCAAATCCGATCAACGAGCGGGGAATTTCCACCGCGGTCCCGATTGACCCGGAGCAGCCCGTCGAGATCGCATATCGATTCGAGGTTTTGACCGATTGAAAAGCCGCAGATGCTCTGAGCCATTCCGGCTGGGTAGCCGATCGCCGGATCTCACAGCCCGGTTTTGATTTGCAAGGGCAGCAAAGTGCATAAAACGATGTGAGTGGTCTATTGGCGGATATTTCCTCAATCGTTCAATAGACCTATAAATTCGCATTGCTCATTTAGAGGAAATTGATCTGGCTCGATTGAGCCATTCCCGATTTGCCGGGGTGCGTAGTACCCGATTACCGGGGTACCCGGCATTTGGCGAGAGACCGGCCACGGAGATGGCCGGCTGGCTCGCCGCGTCCACGAAACCGGTGAATACCGGTTAATTAACCCTAGTTAAAGAAAAAGTTGTTTGGAGAAAGTTAATGAAAAAGCTGTTAACGGCATTGTCGCTTATTGCCACTGCGACAGCGGTTCACGCTCAGAGCAGCGTGACACTGTATGGACGACTCGACGCCGGCATCGAGTACATGTCCGGCATTCCATCCAGCAGTGGTGGTAGTACATCCCGTGTGCGCGCCGAGAGCGGCGATTGGGGTACGAGCCTCTGGGGCCTGAAGGGTGCTGAAGATCTCGGCGGCGGCACCAAGGCGGTGTTCCAGTTGGAAGGGTCCTTCAACACGATGAACGGACAACTCGGCGCCACGAATTCGATCTGGAACCGCTGGGCGACCGTCGGTTTTGCGAACGACACGTATGGCACGTTGCTGTTCGGCCGTGAACTCTTCATCTCGAACGGGTTGTGGGATTTCGATCCGTTCGGCCAGACGTCGTGGTCGTCGGGATCGCTGGTCCGGGGCCGCAACTGGCCGCAGTCGAGCAACAACATTTCGTACCAGTCGCCAAAGTTTGGGGGATTCGACTTTTACGGCCAATACGCGTTGTCGAATGCGACTAACTGGAACGGCAACGGCACGACCGGACAGGGACGCGAAGCCGGCGTCCAGTTGACCTATTCGGCGGCGCTCTTCCAGTTGCGCGGAATTTATGACGAAATCCGCAATCCGGCCAACGGCGGCCTGAATGACGTCTTCCAGTATTCGCGCGAATATTTCGCCGGCGCCAACGTGTTCCTCGGTCCGGTCAAGCTGCAGGCCGCCTATCAGGCGTCGCACGCGTCCGGAGTCACCGCGGGCACCCCTTCGACGACACAGCTGGAATGGGGTGGCGTAACGTGGCAGGCCACGCCGGCAGCCGCGCTGATCGGCGCGGTGTATCACGTGAACGCGAATCATGGCGGCGGCAACGCGACGATCTATACGGTCGGCGGCAGCTACAACCTGTCGAAGCGCACCTTGCTCGATGTCCAGGTGGCGCAGGTGCGTAACAGCAAGACTGGCACGTTCAGCCTCGAAGCGAATCTGCCCGGCAACGCCGACAACCCGCTGGCCGGTCACTCGCAGTCCGGAGTCTATGCCGGTATTCAACACTCGTTCTGATGCGTTCGGGTGACGCCTGAACGGCATGGCTCCTACCTCGATCGATGTGTCTGTTCGAACACGGATCGTCGTGAGAACGGGGGAGCCAATTGCCCTGACGCCGGGGCATAACCGATGAACAGACACCACGCCTCGCGCATGGGGTCCCGCAACCCCGCCAGTCGGACAAGCTCGGCAATCGCCCGGTCGGGCATCACTGCGTTGCTCTTCGCGATAAATAGAAAGGAACGATTCGTAATACTATAAAGAATCGTTCTCATCGAAAGATGACTTCTGGACGGCGGACACGAAGCTGACTACAAGGAGGCGCGAGTGTCACGGGCTGGCGCTGTCAAAGGAAACGGTGCGGCCCCGCCTACAACGGGAGCCGCACCGCGCCCAGGAAGATTACCCCTCGCACAGCGAGCGGAGCAAAATCCCGCCAGGACAACAGCCCTGGCGGGCCCCCCTCGCCCGCTTAGGCGAGCTCGAACCGGTCAAGGTTCATCACCTTGACCCAGGCTGCAACGAAGTCGCGGATGAATTTCTCCTGCCCGTCCTCGCTTGCATAGACTTCGCCCAGGGCGCGCAGCTGAGCGTTCGAACCGAAGGCCAGATCGACGCGGCTGCCGGTCCACTTCACCTCGCCGGTCTTGCGGTCACGCCCCTCGAACACGTCCCGAGCCTCCGACACCGGTTTCCATTCCGTACCCATGTCGAGCACATTGCGGAAGAAGTCGTTGGTCAGCGTTTCCGGCTTTTGGGTGAAGACGCCTTGCGGATTCCGCCCGGCCTCCACGTTCAGCACGCGCAAGCCGCCGATGAGCGCAGTCATCTCGGGGGCGGTGAGGGTCAGCAATTGCGCCTTGTCGATCAACAAAGCCTCGGGCGGGACGCCGTATTTGCCTTTGACGTAGTTGCGGAAGCCATCGGCGAGCGGTTCGAGAGCCCCGACGGATTGCACGTCGGTCTGTTCCTGCGAAGCGTCCATGCGACCGGGTGCGAAAGGCACGGTGACCTGATGGCCGGCCTTCTCCGCCGCCTTCTCGATGCCGGCGCTGCCGGCCAGCACGATCAGGTCGGCCAGCGAGACCTTCTTGCCGCTGGACTGTGCGCCGTTGAACTCGCTCTGGATGCCTTCGAGGACCTTCAGCACCTTTGCCAGTTGCTCGGGCTGGTTGACCTCCCAGTCCTTCTGCGGCGCGAGGCGAATACGCGCGCCATTGGCGCCGCCGCGCTTGTCGGAACCGCGGAAGGTGGATGCCGATGCCCAGGCTGTCGAGACCAGCTGCGAAACGGACAGCCCTGATGCGAGGATCTTCTGCTTGAGCGAAGCGATGTCCTGCGCATCGACCAGCGGGTGGTCGACTGCCGGGATGGGGTCCTGCCAGAGCAGCTCTTCAGCGGGCACTTCCGGTCCAAGGTAGCGGGCGCGCGGACCCATGTCGCGGTGGGTCAGCTTGAACCATGCACGGGCGAAGGCATCGGTGAGCTGGTCGGGATTCGCCAGAAAACGCCGCGAAATCTTCTCGTAGACGGGATCGAAGCGCAACGAGAGGTCGGTGGTGAGCATCGTCGGCCGCAGCTTCTTCGAGGAATCGTAAGCGTGCGGGATCGTTTCGTCGGCACCCTTGGCGACCCATTGGTTGGCACCGGCGGGGCTCTTTGTCAGTTCCCATTCATACTTGAACAGGTTCTCCAGGTAGCCATTGCCCCACTTCGTCGGCGTGGTGCTCCAGGTGACCTCCAGACCGCTGGAGATCGTGTCGGCGCCCTTGCCGGTGCCGAAGCTGCTCACCCAGCCCAGCCCCTGGTTCTCGAGGCCGGCGGCCTCAGGTACCGGCCCCACGTTGTCGGCAGGACCAGCGCCGTGCGTCTTGCCAAAGGCGTGGCCACCGGCGATCAGCGCGACCGTTTCCTCGTCGTTCATCGCCATGCGTGCGAAGGTTTCGCGGATGTCAACTGCCGCGGCGAGCGGGTCAGGATTACCCTCGGGACCTTCCGGGTTGACGTAAATCAGGCCCATCTGCACGGCGCCCAGCGGATTGTCCAGGTTCCGTTCGTTGTCTTTATTGCCTGCGGCGCCCTTGCCATAACGGACGTCGCCGTCTAGCCAGGTCGTTTCGTCGCCCCAGGAAACGTCCTGATCCGGCTCCCAGGTGTCCTCGCGACCGCCGCCGAAGCCG
This sequence comes from Paraburkholderia lacunae, assembly GCF_003353175.1. GTDB lineage: Bacteria > Pseudomonadota > Gammaproteobacteria > Burkholderiales > Burkholderiaceae > Paraburkholderia > Paraburkholderia lacunae. The sequence goes on from NZ_QHKS01000021.1 coordinate 49,119, forward strand.
AAGGTCTTGAAGCCCATGGTCTCGAGCGCGACGTTGCCGGTGAGGATCAACAGGTCGGCCCAGGAAATTTTCTGGCCGTACTTCTGTTTGATCGGCCAGAGCAGGCGGCGAGCCTTGTCGAGACCGACGTTGTCCGGCCAGCTGTTGAGAGGCGCGAAACGCTGCTGGCCGCGCCCGGCACCGCCGCGGCCGTCGCCGATACGGTATGTTCCGGCACTGTGCCAGGCCATGCGGATGAATAGCGGACCGTAGTGGCCGAAGTCTGCCGGCCACCAATCTTGAGAATCGGTCATCAGCGCCGCGAGGTCCTTCTTCACCGCGGCCAGGTCAAGACTCCTGAAAGCCTCGGCGTAGTTGAAGCTGTCGTCCATCGGGTTGGACTTGCTGGAGTGCTGGCTAAGCAAGTCCAGCCGTAGTTGCTTCGGCCACCAGTCACGATTCGTCATGCCGCTGCCGGCGGCATGGTTGAACGGGCACTTTGCTTCGTTTGACATGCGTTATCTCCTTGAGGGGACATACCACTACCGGTTCTTCTAAGGCATCCGGCTTCTACGGTGCATCGCCGATCCGCGTCGGCGGGGCAGCCGGGAAGTCCTATGGTGGGCTCTTTTTGTGTATTTCTGCTGTCACCCGACGCGCATGGTGTTCGTCCGATAACGGACCTCGTTGCGCACATTGGCGCAGGATGGTCCGCGTCGGTAGGTCTGCCGCACATAAAAATATATGTGGGAGCGGCCATCTACAGAATGCGATTTTTGCAATGCTATCGATAGCTCACAACTATAACGCGGAAGGTGCCTTTGATATTTAGCGTCGCATGCTTCCTGGCACTAAAGGATGCTGCAACGCAACCGCACGTGCAGTGTTATTGGACCACGGGAACCAGCAGTCGGCACGTTGTGGTCGTCGGCGACCGGATTGCCGGTTGTGGAGATCAATCAGCCGCCGGATCGCATGGTCAAGCGGTCAATCGGCATTGCCCATGCCGCGTCTCCTGTATAGATTCCCAATCAACAATAGACTATCGGAACGCGTATGTACATTGACTAATTCGATGCTTTCGATGGCAGAAGCCTGTCCTTGACGGAAACCTGACGGCAGTTCCATCTGCATTGGATTGCCCTGATGGCGGAATCGAAGGCCGCCAATGACCTCGTGGACCAGACGCGGTCAAAATCGCAAGGCACCAAAGGGACGTTTCGGAGGAGTCGATCGCGCCGCTCATGGTCATGTCTGCAACGGATTCGCCCATTCTGACCCGACACCGTGCCCTTGATGAAGCATGGTTCTTTTCCTGGCTCAGCACGTTTGGCATCGGCTCTTCGCACCGCGCCAACGAACCTCCACCGTCGTCAATCCAGGGATATCGATACTTCTGCATCGCTGAGGCAATTTTTCATAAATCGCCGCACTATCATCCCACCCAGCGGCAACGCCGCGTTCAACAAGACAACACGTCGAAACCTGCGTCTTCTAGCGCCGGGTGGTGTCGGGACTGCGCCTCAGCAATGCGTGCGTAAAGCTTGATTAACCCGCTTGAGCAACCCGCTTGAGCAACCAGACGACCGCAATCGGGCAGCCGTCATCGCGAGATGCCGTTTGGCGCCACATGAAATAACTATCGTGAATAAGCAATATGCGCTGGCCTCCCGTAGACGGAGGGAAGACCGCACGATTACTTTGGAGGCGAGAAACAAAAAACACATTCTGGAGACATTCAATGAAGATCCCTTCGCCTGTCATCGACGTTCGCGCCTGGTTGGACGCGCAACCTTTCTCGCCGTTTCAATGGCGGGTAGTATTCCTTTGTTTCTGCATCGTCGCTGTCGACGGTTTCGACACCGCCTGCGTCGGTTTCATCGCACCGGCATTGATGCATGATTGGCATATAGGCCCTTCCGTGCTGGGCTCGCTGTTCGGCGCCGGGTTGGCCGGCCTGATGATCGGTGCGTTGGCGTTCGGTCCACTTGCCGATCGAGTTGGGCGCAAGAAGACGCTGATCGCGACTGTGGCGTTCTTCGGCGTCGCAAGCCTCGCAGCAGCGTACGCGCCAAGCGTCGAATTCCTTATCGCGCTGCGTTTCGTCACCGGCCTCGGTCTCGGAGGCGCGATGCCGAACGCCATCGCGCTGACCTCGGAGTATTGCCCCGAACGCCAGAAGTCGTTCCTCACAACGGTCATGTTCTGCGGATTCACGATGGGCTCCGGCTTGGGCGGCGTCGTCGCAGCTCAGCTGTTGCCAGACCACGGATGGCGAAGTGTCCTCATTTTCGGAGGCGTGCTTCCCTTGGCGCTGGTGCCGCTCCTCGCAACGCTGCTCCCTGAATCGGTACGATTCATGGTATCGCGCGGATTTGAATCGACCCGGATTGGGCCGCTTCTGTCGCGCATCGCCCCCGTTCAGTACGACCAGAACACTCGGTTTTCCCTCCGCGAAGCCAAAGCCGAAGGCTCGCCGGTCCGACAGCTTTTCGCCGTCGGTTTTCGGCGCGGTACCTTGCTGCTCTGGAGTGTTTTCTTCATGAGCTTGTTGATTGTTTATCTCATGACGAATTGGCTGCCGACGCTCATCCATAGCTCCGGCTTGTCCCTCGCCGCCGCGGCGCGGATCGCAATTCTCTATCAGGTGGGTGGTACCGTCGGCGCGCTCGTCATTGGCAGTCTGATGGACCGCTTTCCACCGACCATTGTGCTTGGTTCTGCCTATGCGGCCGGCTCGCTCTTCCTCATGGCGACGGGCTGTGCACAGGGCTCACTGCTGGCTGCTGCGGTCACAGGCGTCGGTTTCTGCATTAGCGGCTCACAAGTGGGCGCCAATGCATTCGCGGCTCGCTACTATCCCACGGCGAGCCGGGTCACTGGTGTCAGTTGGGCACTCGGGGTCGGTCGCCTCGGGTCGGTCTGCGGCGCACTCGTCGGCGGAGTACTTCTTACGGCGAACATTGGATTCTCCCTCCTCTTCCTCATCATTGCCGTTCCCGCAGCGATCGCCTCGATTGCGATCTATGCATGCGGTTTCCAGCCAGGCAACCGCGGCGCCCAATCCGCTGTCGTCTAAGGTCGTCTGACGTTGGCTAAATCTGCATTGCGTCGATAACGCAGTAACCCGTGTGCCTCCTCGATGCACACATTCCTTCCCTATAAAAATCGGAGACTTCCATGAAGAGGTATTCTGCTGCCTGCCTTATTGCTGTTACGGCGGGAACCGCTCATGCCCAAAGCAGCGTAACGCTATACGGTTTGATCGATGTCGGCGTGACTTATACCAACAACGCGCAAACCGGCAAAGCAAATGGTCACAATATCGGGGCTAGCCAGGTTGCGCTCACGGATGCGCACACTACGGGTCTGTCGGGGAGCCGCTGGGGTCTTCGTGGCACAGAAGATCTGGGGGATGGCCTAAAGGCTATCTTCGTACTGGAAAATGGGTTCATGGTGAACAGCGGTGCTTTGGCACAAGGCGGGGCGGAATTCGGGCGGCAAGCCTATGTGGGACTAGTGTCGGCAAACTACGGCACTGTGACGGCGGGCCGTCAGTACGACCCGCTTGTTGAGTCTGTCCAGCAGTTTTCGGCGTCCGGGTATTGGGGTGGCTACATGTCCTCGCATCTGAACGACATCGACAATCTTAGCAATACGAACCGTATCAACAACTCCATCAAATACACTACGCCGACTTTCCACGGTATCCGCGCGGGTGGCCTGTATAGCTTCGGCGGCGTCGCAGGTAGCAACACGCAGAATCAGATCTGGTCTCTGGGCATTAACTATAACGGCGGCTCCTTCTCGCTGGGAGCGGGATACCTGAATGCGCGGGATCCAAATGTCTCCTTCTATGGCAACACGCCAAACAAGGGACTCGCCACTGCCAACAATATCGGCTCTTTCGGTTCTACAACCGCACCGGAGGCGTCTCCGGGTTCAGCGGGATACGCTTCAGCGAAGACGCTCGAGATTATCGGCGGCGGTGCGGCTTACAAGATCAGCCAAACCACTATCACTGCGGTGGTGACGAACACGCGCTTCGGATCGCTCGGTTCGTCGTCCGGTCCGAACCCGCTTCACTATTCGGGCAATGCCATTTTTACCAGCGCGGAGCTTGGCGTTCGAACCATGATCACACCAGCGCTGCTCACAGGCATTGCGTTCGATTACACGCAGCGCAACTCAGTCAACGGGGACGGAGGCGCGAAATATCTGCAGCTTGATTTGGGGGCCGACTATAACCTCTCAAAGAGGACCGATGTCTATGCCCTTGCGGTACTTCAAAAGGCAAACGGTCGCGACTCATTGGGCCAGTCTGCTGTCGCTGATATTAGCGGATTCACGCCATCGTCAACCGATAAACAGATCGGCCTACGTCTGGGTCTTCGACATAAATTCTGAATACCCCGACCGTCGCCCGCACCTTCGTCAACAAGTCCGCACGTAGGCATCCTGCTTGCGAACGCGGGCGATTGGCGGACGATAAATTTGTCCAAAAAGCGAAGCCGCTGGCGGCGAGCTGGAAGGGTTTGTGGGCCGTCGCCTTCCATCTGCATTCATGTTTGCAAATGGAAGGCTGTCTCCCTTTTCTACTGCCTGCCGCAGTCATGGAGGTAGTCGATGATCGCGAGCGACCGGCCGAGGCGGAACTCGGATTCCTACCCGATCTCAAGACAGGTTTCTTTCAGCGGCGTCATTTCAGGCAGAGGTACGTTTGCATCTTTCGCAAAGGCCATCCACTGGCCAGGACCGGCATGACTCGTCGTCGAAGGAGTGAAGCCACTGCGAATAGCCCCCCGCGACAGAGGCACTCCTTTGATGGTCAGCCGCAATGATCAGGGTGACCTGTCAATGAGCCGCGCGCAAGGCTTCGTCTGCGACAGCCAGCCGTGACGCCATGACCTTGACGACAAACCGATGGACTTGCCGCGCGGTCACAGGATCGTCCTGCTCGAGTGCATGCAGCGAATCAAGTGTCAAACGACGGACACGCGCAGGCCCCTCCGCGAGCACATCCGCACTACGCGCCCGCTGCGTGTACACCGCCATTTCGCCGACGATCGTACCTGGCCCGAAGGTGCGCAGCCTCAGGGATCTCCCGTCCGCGAGCGGCAGTAAGACAGTGACACGGCCGCGCTCGACAAAGTACATGGCGTCCCCCGGCTCGCCGTGACGGAACACTGGTTGCCCCGCGCCAAGCTCGCGCACGTCCAGAAGGGCCAACAGCCTTTTGAGCGCATCTGACGTGAAATGCGGTGCGAGCAGCGCCTCGAAATCCTCTTCGCCGCAAGGCAGCGCGCGTGAATCCGACGCGAGAAGCGTATCTTCGACCCATTCCAGGCCGGCATCCAGCGTAGCGAACTCGTGAATCCTGAGGTTCAGCGTGCCGGTCTTCATGAGCAGTTCACGCGAGCGTGCCGGCAGCCCCGTCAACACCAGGTCCGCATCAATCGTCGCGCACAGCTGCCTGAGCTTGACGAAGCTGACCGATACCGACGCGTCCATGCCGTTGGTCGAAGCGAAGTCGAGCACGACAAAGCGAACCGGTAGCGGCCCGCGCGTGGCCAGCCGCTCGCGCACGCGCTGCAAGATCGAATTGGCGGTGCCAAAGAACAGGAACCCCTGCAGACACGTTCCGCACACCTGTACGCCGAGTTCGTGAAGCCGTTCGGTTGCCTCGATACTGCGCTCGACATTCGATGTGCGGGTACTGCCATCGAACTCCATACGAACGCAGCTGACGCGGCCGTACAGCATGGCGAACATCACGCATGCGGCGATGACCCCCGCCACGACGCCCGTGACGACGCCGTAGAAGGCAATAGCGCCGAGAATAAGCGGTACAAGGAGATACTCATGCCAGTTGAGCTTGCGATACGCACCAACTAGCCACTGGATCAACAGGCGCAGTCCCATGAAAAGCTGCAGCCCGACCAGCACGGGCACCGGGAATAGCGCCACCAGGCCCGGCGAGACGGCCAGCACGAGCAGGCACGCGAGTGACGCGAATACGCCCGCCATACGACTTGTCGCGCCCGCGCGCGCGTTGAGCATCGATCGGTTGAACGACTGGTATCCGACCATCCCGCCTAACATCCCGCTCGCGATGTTGGCTAGTCCGGCGGCCTTCATTTCGCGGTTCAGATCGATGTCCTCGCCCGTGGCCGCGCCAATCGCTGTCGAATTCATCAGGATCGTGATCGCCGAAATCGAGGTGACCACGAGCGTCTCCGGCAAGTGTGCAGCGATCGCCGACCAGTCGACGCTCCCGCGCGTCAGCAATGCCGGAAGATGCAGCTCCGGAATCCGGATCGGGTGCAGTGCCACGCGCGGAAGCATTAATCCCGTGTTGCGGGCGTCGTCGATCGACAGGCCTGCTGCACGCAGGAGCAGGTAGAACAGCACGACGCCGAGTGCAAGGGTGATCGGCAGCGCCGCGGCGTGTTTCCAGGTGCGCGACAGGAGCGTGGCGAACAGGCACACGAGCACTGCGGGGGTCCACACCAGCCAGTTCAGGTGCGTCATCAGCGCCAATGTGTGCCAGTTCAAGGGTTCGCCGGTTACGACCCGAAACGCTCCCGCTAGCAGGAGATAGCCCGTACCGGCAAGGAAGCCGCCCACGACCGGGTAAGGCAGGAATTGCAGGGAACGGCTGCGCTTCGACGAACCGACCGCATACAGAACGACGCCCGTCACCACGGAACACAGCGCGATGGCAATCAGCACCGTCAGCAGAATGGTCTGGGGCGTACCGCCGTCAGCCCGCACGCTGCTCGCAACGCCTGCCGCCACACCGGCGAGAAACGCCGTCGCATTGCCGTCGGGTCCGGCGATATTCATGCGCATCGAACTCGTCAAGGCGATCACCAGTGCCGTCACCACGCAACTGATGAAGGCAGTGGGCACGCCAAGCCCGGCGTAACGGGCGAGATCCGCACTGAAGATCATGGTGCCCAGGCTCATTGCATAGCAGAGCATGACCAACGTCGACACCATGCCGGCCGACAAGTCTCCGACCAGGCCCGTGATGCGCGGTCCGGAGCGGGCATCGGGTGAGGAACCTGTCGTAGCTGGCTTCACAGGGCTCCCGGTGAGGGCGGATGGAATCTGGCGTGGGCCGTGCGGTTCGCGCGGCGCGCTGCGGTTGTGCCTTGTTCGAACCTCATCCATCGTTCCGGATGACGAACGACTGCGCGTTGCGCTTGCCGGCTCGCCCGACACTGTGGCCGATTCGCTAGGCAGTATCCGTCGTGGCCGCAGCGAGTGTCAAACTCACTGCGGCACTGCGGCACTGCAGCACGCCGCCGCGCGCCTGGCCGAATTTGCATCCACCTCGTCGCCCATGCCCGGTATCCGATGACTCCACGCCGGACGTACACTGTGCTTTCGGCAGGAAGGCCTCGAGCACGGAGTACGTTGCACCAGCCACAGCCAGACAACCGGCGCTGCGTCGATTCGTATGATCTTTCGGCGCAAGGCGGCCCGGTTCCGGCATACGGTTCGACAGGCTGCGCGGCCACGAGCCGCGGCGGATAGACGTGTTCGAACGCACCGGATTGGGCGGCGGCGATGGATATCGATCAGTGGCTGCAGGCATTGGGGCTTGAGCAATACGCACGCGCATTTGCCGAGAACGACATCGATTTCGCGATGCTGTCCCAGCTCGACGACGCGGACCTGAAAGCGCTCGGCGTCCTCTCGCTCGGCCACCGCAAGCGCCTGCTGTCGGCGATTGCCGAGCAGCGCGACGCGGCCCCGTGCGCAGCGTCGCCCGTTGTCAATGCGCCGGCAAGCGAGCGCCGGCAAGTGACCATTCTCTTCGCCGATCTGTGTGGTTTTACCGCGCTGTCGCAAACGCTCGATCCCGAAGAGTTGCGCGAGCTAACCGGTCGTTACACAGCGCTCGTCGATGGGATCGTCCTCGGTTACGGCGGCACGATCGACAAGCACATCGGCGATGCCGTCATGGCGATCTTCGGTGCACCGCGCGCGCACGACACCGATCCGCTGCGCGCGGCGCGCGCCGCGTTGGAGATTCATCAGGCTCTAAGCGGACTGGGCAAGCAAGTGGCGCCTGCGCTGAGGGCGCATGTGGGCATCGCCAGCGGCGAGGTGGTCGCGGGTCCGCTCGAGCGCGCGAACGTGCAGGACTATACGGTCCTCGGCGACTCCGTGAACCTCGCCGCCCGGCTGGTTGCCGCCGCCGGCCCCGGGGAAACGCTGCTCTCCGATAGCGTGCATCACGCGCTCGGCAACTGCGCGATAAGCGACGTCGTCGGTGCGATGCGCTTCAAGGGAATCGACTCGCCGGTGCGCGTGTGGCGTCTGCGCAGTCTCGCCTTCGAACCCGTCACGCCAAGCCGCAGTGTGTTTGTCGGCCGCAAGGCCGAGCTCGAGCAGTTCAAGGGTCTCGCCCGCGCGTGCCTCGAACAGCGGGCCGGCCACGTCGTCTATGTCCGCGGCGAGGCGGGCATCGGCAAGACGCGGCTCGTCGACGAGATGCGCCGCTTCGTCGAAACGCTGGGCTTTGTCAGTCACCGGGGCCTCGTCCTGGATTTTGGCGTGGGCAAAGGCCAGGACCCCATCCGCACCATTGTCGGCAGCCTGCTGGACCTGCGGCCCGCGGCCGGGTCCGACGAACAGCGCGCCGCCGCCGGACGGGTTGCCGCATCCGGGGCCGTCGGCCCCGATCAGTTGATGTTTCTCCACGACATCCTCGACCTCGCGCAAACCGGCGAATGGCGCACGCTGTACGACGCGATGGACAATGCCGCACGCACGCGCGGCAAACGCGCGGTCACAGCGGCGATCACGGCAGATGTCTGCCGGCACAGGCCGACCATGATCGTCGTGGAGGACCTTCATTGGGCCGACCCGCAGGTGCTCGGTTACCTCGCCGCCCTCGCCGTTGCGATCGCGAACGTTCCGGGTCTGCTCGTGATGACCTCGCGCGTGGACGGCGATCCGCTCGACGCGGCATGGCGGGCAAGCTGCCGCGGCACGCCCTTCACCACGATAGACCTCGGTCCGCTGCGCAGCGACGAGGCGCTGAACCTCGCCGGCAGCTTTATCGATGCGACCGAGCGTGTCGCGCGTGCCTGCATCGAGCGAGCCGGCGGCAATCCGCTGTTCCTCGAGCAACTGCTGCATAACGCCGAGGAAGGCAGCGAGGAAGCGGTCCCCGCGACGATCCAGAGCCTCGTGCTGGCGCGCATGGACCGGCTGAGTCCGCGCGACCGCGAGGCGTTCCAGGCTGCCTCGGTCATCGGACAGCGCTTTGGCCTCGACTTGCTCCGGCGCTTGATCGAGGCACCGGAGTATGTCTGTGACGGGCTCGTCGCCAACGCGCTCGTCCTGCCGGAAGGCAACGATTTCCTGTTTGCCCACGCGCTAATCCAGGAGAGCGCCTACTCGACGCTGCTGCGAGCGCGCCGGCGCGACTTGCACCGCCTCGCGGCCGACTGGTTTGCGGCAAGCGACCCCGTGCTGCGCGCCCAGCATCTCGATCGCGCCGAGGACAAGCGGGCACCGCAGGCCTATCTCGACGCCGCGATCGCACAACGCGGCGCCTACTTCACCGAGGCGGCATTGCGGCTCGTCGAGCGAGGTCTGCACATCGCACAAACGGACGTGGATCGCCACGCGCTGATCTGTTTCAGGGGCGAACTCCAACGGGATCTCGGCGACATCGCCGCGTCGATCGAGACGTACCGTGCGGCCGTGGCCGCCGCTCCCGACGAAGCGAGCCTTTGCGAGTCCCAACTGGGGCTCGCCGAAGGTCTGCGGGTGAGCGAAGGCCTCGCCGAAGCCCTCTCGCTGCTCGACGCGGCCCAGCACGTGGCGCAACGTCTGGACAAGGTGCCTGAACTCGCGCGTCTGCATCACCTGCGCGGCAACATCCTCTTTCCGCTTGGCAGAATCGAAGATTGCCGCACCGAGCATGAGCGCGGGCTTGCCTATGCACAGCGCCTCGGCTTGCCGGAAGCCGAGGCGCGCGCGCTCGGCGGCCTCGCGGATGCGGCCTACGCGCAAGGACGCATGCGCACCGCTTTCGAGCACTTTAGCCGGTGCGTTGCATTAAGTCGCGAACACGGCTTCGGCCGCATCGAGGTCGCCCATCGTTCGATGGCCGGTTTCAGCCGGATCTACCTCAACCAGGCACGCGCGGCGCGCGAGGACGTCAGCGCCGCCGCACGCGCCGCCGCGCTGGTCGGTCAGGCCCGTGCTCAGATGCTGTGCGAGACGTTAGGCGTCTTTGCCTGCTATGAAATGGGCGACATGGAGGCGACCCTCTTCCATCTCGAACGCGAGATGCAGATCATCCGTCAACTGGGAGCGCGCCGCTTCGAGGCACAGAATATGGAAATGCGGGGGCGAGTGCTGCTCGATAGCGGTCGTCGGCGAGAAGCCGCCGAATTATTGCGTGAAGCGCTAGCGATTTGCCGCGAGGTGGGCACGCAGTTCAGCGCACCCAAGGCCGTGGGCGCACTGAGCCGCGCTGTCGAGGACGACGGCGAACGCGTGCGTCTGCTCGCCGAAGGTGCCGACCTGTTGCAGCGAGGCGCGGTCGGCCACAATCATCTGTGGTTCTACCGCGATGCCATGGAAGCGCTGCTGTGCGCCGGCGACGCAGCCGGCGCACTACGCTATGTCACCGCGCTCGAAGACTTTACGCGCGCTGAGCCGCTGCCATGGGCGGAGCTGTTCGTGGCGCGCGGGCGCGCCCTCGCTCGCGCGCAGCAAGACCCTTCCGGGGAAGAAGCTCAGCGCGAACTCGAGCGTGCGCGCGCAGCCCTCGTGGAAGCCGGCTTCAACAGCTATCTGCCTGCCGTGGACGCGGCGCTCGTCGCGTAGCGAAGGCATTGCCAGAAGCTTTCCATCGATTCAGCCCGTTCAACTGTTGAACTGTCAATGAGCGGAGCTGATCGACCGCCCCTGTCCCAATCTGCCTGGTTTGTCGCAATCGGCGCAGGAACCGAGGCCCGATCCGCGGCTTCTAGACCATGGGACTTACAGGCAATTACAGTTGATTACAAATATTCGCGGTTACCAGCGCGCGCCGTTCGTACAATCGGCGCATTCAGGTGGATTTTGGGAGGGCGAAAATGAAAACAGTGCAATGGATTGCCGCGAGCCTCGTGGCACTTGCGTCCGTATCAGCCTTTGCAGCAGCGGGTGGCAATGGAGGTGGAAATGGTGGAGGTGGCGGAGCTGGAGGCAGCGGTGGGGCCGGACACGGTGGTTTGGGCGGCAACGCAGGCGGCATGTCAGCCGGCCACATGAGCAGCAAGGGCGTCAGCAATACCAACGGCCTTCATTCAGGCGACCATGACGTCGGCCTTGCCCGCGCGGCGGATCGATCGGACACGCAGGCGGACCGTGCCGACTCGCAAACGAGCCGTCACAGTCTTCACGCGTCTCACACCAATCACGCGCATTCACACGCGCATGCGCTGGTGAGCGCGAAGCCTCACCACAGCCAGCACATTGCCATCAGTCATTCGACTTGATGAAATCCAGAGGGCGCCCGTAAGCGCCCTCTGTGTTCCATCTTTCCTCTCGTCTGCAATTCCCCTTTTTCGCCTGTCCCGGCGATCAGCGTGACAGCCCGCGGCACGAACAGCCGACGGTGCGAAGTCGCGCTCGTTACGTTGGGCAGGCGGTATGCAAGCGATAGGCGTTGCGTGGATAGGCGTCACGAACGGAATGTGAAATACCCCTGGATGGCATTGTGTCCGCTCAGATCGAGATCGATGCCGAGCTTCTGCTCCCGCATCCGGAACGAGGTGGCTTTGCCTACGAATGCAGGTGATCCAGGGATCGTCGAAAAGATGCTTTCGACCAGTCTGGTCGGCTCGCCTGTCGGTCCCAGATAGGGTTCGAGTTCGGCGTAGGTGGTGTTGCCGACCCTGAGGGTGCCTTTCCCCTCGCACACATCGAAATCGATCGCGGCACGCTCGATCGCCACTTATGCGCCCGCTTGCCACGCCGGGTTTCCCCGCGCACCCGAGCCAGCCCGATTCCTCCGAGGATTGCTGCCGACGATTGCTACCGACGATTGCCACCGTGGATTGCTGCCGAGGCCGTCCAGCATGCAGTAGAAGCACCCGGTCAGGCTTCACGGCCAATACGCCGGCGCCGGCATCAGCCATCCAGAGTAGACTCGACTAGTCGTTTCAAACAGGAGACGAACATGAGTGAACTACGGTATCCAAACGAAAGCAGAGCGTATCGTGATGCGCGTGACTCATTGCTCAAAGAAGAACAAGAGCTTGTCGACAAAATAAAATCAGTGGCGGAAAGACGCCGTCATCTCCCTCCTGGCGGGCAGTTGAAAGAGGACTACGTCTTCCAATGGGCCAACGACGGGAAAGTAGGCAAAAGCGTGAAATTCTCCGAGCTACTCGGGGACAAGAACACCCTGCTGCTTTACTCATTCATGTACGGTCCGAATTGGGACCACCCCTGCCCATCCTGTACGTCGCTGGTCGATGGGTTTGATCGCACCTGGTATCAGGTTGCACAAGACGCCGCGTTTGTCGCCATTGCCAAAGCCCCGGCTGAACGAATCAATGCGTGGGCCAAACAACGCGGATGGTCGCAGATTGCGCTCGTTTCAGGATCGGACTCCGCCTATCAGGTCGACTACAAATGCCAGGGAGACTCTGATGATATGCAATGGCCCGTGATGCATGTATTCAGCAAGCGGGACGGCAAGATTTTTCATTTCTGGGGAACCGAGTTGTCGTCGAATCATGTCGACACGGTGTGGCCGTATTGGAACCTGATGGACTTTACGCCAGAGGGTCGGCCAGACATCCCCACCCCGCCACAAACTTTCAGGTCCGAATTCCTGGAAAAGAACTATCTGAACAAGAAGTAGTTTGGCGTCCAACCGAGCGGACTTTATAGCAAGGCGATCTGCCAAGCTCGTCATCAGGTCGTCGTCACAAAGGCGGACTCAAAAGTCCGCACGGTGCGCCAAGACGCGCCATCCGGCCCGTGCGGCCGCAGTCGGTCACGTCAGTCAGGCATTGCAGGATCCAGCGTGACTGACGTGACGCAGGCAATAGGCTGCTGATAAGTCAGGTCGTCTCGCGTTCGACGATATGAAAACCCACATCGGTCACCTTGATCCTGTCGTTGCCCGCCAGCCGGTCCAGCAGGCAACGCGCGGCCGTGAGTCCGATGCGCGTGCCGTCCACCCGCACCGTGGTCAATTGCGGCGTGGTTTCAGTGGCGAATTCGAGGTCACCGAAGCCGCAGATCGACAACCGCGACGGCACCTCCAGCCCAAGACGCCTGGCCGCGCCGAGCACGCCGATCGCCAGCAGATCCGAGCCGCAGAACACGGCGTCCAGATGCGGCGCCTGTTCGAGCAGTGTCGGCAACGCGGCCTTGCCGACGGCCACCGAACTCGGCGGCGACACCAGCACTTCGGCGATCTCGTGGATGTCCGCCTGAGCCAGCCGCTCGCGAAAGCCGGCGCGGCGCGCGAGTGCGCGCTCGTCGTTAGCGGAGACCAGGCCGGGCGCGCGCACATTGCGTTGCAAAAAATGCTCCGCCACCGCCACGCCGATCTGATAGTGCGAAAAGCCGACCAGCATGTCGATCGGAGTCTCGGTCATGTCCCACGTTTCGACGATCGGCAAGCCCACGTTGTGCAATCGCTCGCGCAAGGATTCGGTATGCGCGACACCAGTCAGCAACACGCCCTCGGGGCGCCGGCTCAGTACGGCGTCGAGCAGCGCCTCCTCGCTCGAGTCGCTGTAGCCGCTCAGGGCCAGCAGCACCTGATAGCCGGCACGCGTCATCGTCTCGCTGAACACCTGGATCGTTTCCGAAAAAAGCGAGTGAGCGATGGTCGGCACGATGGCCGCGATCAGCCGCGAGCGCGATGACGACAAGCCGCCGGCCAGGCGATTGGGCACATAACCGAGCTGCTGCACCACCTGCCTCACCCGCTTGAGCGTTTCGGGCGCGACCGTCTCCGGGCTGTTGAAGACACGCGACACCGTGATCGGGGCGACGCCGGCCAACGCGGCGACGTCGGTGATGCGCAGGCCCTTGGGGCCGCCGCGCTGGCGTTTGGCGGGCGCGACCGTCGGCTCCAGCAGGTCAGGAGTGGCAGCGGCGCTCGGCTTGTGATTCGGCATGATTCGGTAGCGGGGGATGGCGGGTCGCGCCTATTGTAGACGTCGCGCGGCTCCTCGATTCGGCGGGACCTATTCGGTCACCGGCACATGTCCTTGCGCGATGCGAGCGCCTCGACTGCGACGCAGGATGAGCAACGTCACGACAGCGAACACCAGCAGACAGGTCGCGGGAATCAGCATCGGGGCTTTCACGCTGCCCGAGGTTTGACGAACCCATGGCACCAGATTCTGCGCAATGAAGCCGCCGATATTGCCGAGCGAATTGATCGCCGCAATGCCCGCAGCCGCGCGTGCGCCGAACAGGAACCTGGACGGCAGCGTCCAGAAGCACGGAATCAGCAGATACATGCAGGGTGCGCCGAAACAGAGCGCGATAAAGCGCAGCGTGTTGGTGGGCAACAAAACCGCGCTCAGAAAACACACGACACCGAGCAACGCGGCCACCAGCATCGCGACGATCGCACGATTGCCGCTGCCGCGCAGCTTCGACGGCAGCCACGCCAGCATCACGGTCGCCATCAGCCACGGAACGATGTTGAGCAGGCCGTTGGTCGTGTTGCTCACGCCGAAGCCCTTGACGAGGGTCGGCAGCCAGTAGCTCACGCCGTAGACGGAAATCGACAGCATCATGTAGTACATCGCCATGCCGATCACGCGCGGCTCCGTCAGCACGCTCAACAGCGACGCATGCGTAGCGGCGTTCGATTTCATCTGCGCGCGTTCCGCGTCGAGCGTATCGGTGAGCCACTGTTTTTCGTCGGCGGAAAGAAACCCGGCCTGCTTCGGCGAAGCGGGCAGCAGGAACAGCACGACGAATGTCAGCAGGATGGACGGCAAGCCGGTCACGATGAACACCAGTTGCCAGCCCTGCAAACCCGCGAGCCCGCCCTTGTCGAGCAGCCAGCCGCAGATCGGCGCGCCGACCATGTTGCCCAGACTGCTGCCGAGCGTGAAGTAGCCGAGCATACGTACCCGGTGCCGGGAAGGAAACCACAGCGTGAGGTAATAGATCACGCCGGGATACAAGCCGGCTTCAGACACGCCGAGCAGAAAACGCAGCACATAGAACATGGCCGCGCTCTGCGTGAAGGCGAGCAGCACCGTCACCACGCCCCACGTGAACATGATGCGCGCGATCCAGCGCGGCGCGCCGTATTTGTGCAGCAACACGTTGCTCGGCACCTCGAAAATCAGATAGCCGATAAAGAACAGCGACGCGCCGAGCCCGTAGGCCACCTCGGACAGACCGAGGCTGCCGAGCATCTGCAGCTTGGCGAAGCTGATGTTGGAACGGTCGATGTAGGCGACCAGATAGAGCAGCCCGAGCAGCGGCATCAGGCGAAGCGCCAGGCGGTTGATCAAACGCGATTCGTCGATCGCCGGTTGCGTCATGGTCACGGTGTCTCCTGCGCTTGCGCGCCGCGCGCGCAAGCTTTTGCTATTCGAGGGATCGGAACAGCTTCGGCGCGTTATGGTTGTTGTACGGGTTGTTGTGCGCGCCATTGCGCGTAGGCGGCCAGCGTTTCCTCGTTCGGTGGATAGGTGCCGCGCAACGGCCTGCCCTCCTCGATGCGCTGCGTGATGAACACTTCGAGCTGTTCCTGCGCGGTGGCGTCGCGCGCAACCTCGGCGGCCATTTCGCGCGGCACGATGACCACGCCGTCCACGTCGGCCACCACGATGTCGCCGGGATAGACCGGCACGCCGCCGCACGCGATCGGCACGTTCATATCCACCGCGTGGTGTTTCGCCAGATTCAACGGCGCGCTCGCGCCGGCACACCACAGCGGCAAGCCCAATTCGGCGATGGTGCCGCTGTCGCGCACGGGCCCGTCCGACACCATGCCCGCCACGCCTCGCTTCGCAAGACGCAGTGCGAGAATCGAGCCGACCGACGCAACGGCGCGCTCGCCGCGGCAGTCCTGCACCAGCACGCTGCTCGGCGGCGCCGTCTCGACCGCTTTACGCTGCGGATGGTCCGGATCCTGGAAGACGCCGACGTGATCGAGGTCTTCCCGTGCGGGAATGTTGCGTAGCGTGAACGCCGGGCCGACCACGTTCGGCGTACCCGGCGCCGGCTTGACGAGCGGCGCGACGCCTTGCAGGAAAACATTGCGCAGGCCGCGCTTGAAGAGTTGGGTCGTCAACGTGGCCGTGCTGACGTGCCTGAGTTGTTCGAGCGTCGCTTCGCTGACGGGGATATCGGAGGCGGTCATGACAGGCTCTGCATGAGTTAGTGGATTTCGGGCTCGCTGCGCTGCTCGGCCGACGCGGCATGAGCTAGTGGATTTCAGGCTCGCTGCGCCGCGTGGCCGACGCGGCATGCGTTAGTGGATTTCAGGCTCGCTGCGCTGTGTGGCCGACGCGTCGTGGTCAGGCTGCCCGCTCTGACCGGCCGACGTGGCATGCAGCTGCGTGGCCGCTGTTATGGGCTCTTCAAGAAAGTCGAAGTCGCAGCCCTTGTTGGCCTGCGTCACGTGCAACTGATGCATGACGCCGAAGCCGCGCTCGAAGGGACGTTTCGGTGGCTGCCACGCGGCCTTGCGTGCAGCAAGCTCCGCATCGCTGACCTCGAGATGCAGGCGGCGCGCGTGCACGTCCATCTCGATCATGTCGCCGTCCTTAACGAGCGCGAGCGGCCCGCCGACGAACGATTCGGGTGCCACATGCAGCACGCACGCGCCGTAGCTCGTGCCGCTCATGCGCGCATCGGAAATGCGCAGCATGTCGCGCACGCCCTGCTTCAGCAGCTTTTGCGGGATCGGCAACTGGCCCCACTCGGGCATGCCCGGCGCGCCGACCGGACCCGCGTGCTGCAGCACGATCACGGAATCGGCGGTGACCTCCAGCTCTTCCGAATCGATGCGCGCGGCCATATCGGCGTAGTCCTTGAACACGACGGCAGGACCGCGGTGCTTCAGCAGATGCGCCTCCATCGCCGGCGGCTTGATCACGGCGCCGTCCGGCGCGAGATTGCCGGTCAGCACCGCGAGGCCGTCGCTCGCGACGAGCGGATTGCTGCGCCTGCGGATCACGTCGTCGTTGAAAATCTCCGCGCCTGCGATGTTTTCGCCGAGCGTCGCGCCGTTGACCGTCATCTGCGATCCGTCGATCAGCTCACCCAGTTCGACGAGCAGCGCGCGCAGACCGCCTGCATAGAAAAAGTCTTCCATCAGGTACTGGCCGGCCGGACGCAGATTGCCGATGACCGGAGTGATGCGCGCGAGTTCGTCGAAGCGGGCCGTGGTCAGATCGATCCCGGCGCGGCGCGCCACGGCCACCAGATGAACGATCGCGTTGGTCGAGCCCGACATCGCCAGCACGGTCGTGACGGCGTTGTCGAAGGAACTGGCGCTCAGGATGTCCGAAGGTTTCAGATCGGTCCATACCATCTCCACGATGCGCTGGCCGGTGAGCGATGCAAATTGCGCGTGCCGCGAGTCGACCGCGGGGATCGACGAAAACCCGGGCAAGGTCAGCCCGAGCGCTTCGGCGGCGCTCGTCATCGTGGACGCCGTGCCCATCGTCATGCAGTGACCGGGCGAGCGCGCGATGCCGCTCTCGATGCCCTTCCACTCGTCTTCCGTGATCTTGCCGGCCCGCAATTCGGCCCAGTATTTCCAGGTGTCCGAACCGCTGCCCAGCGTGCGGCCGTTCCAGTTGCCGCGCAGCATCGGGCCGGCCGGCAGATAGATCGTCGGCAGATTCATGCTGATCGCGCCCATCAGCAAGCCGGGCGTGGTCTTGTCGCAGCCGCCCATCAGTACGCAACCGTCGAACTGATAGGACTTCAGCAACTCCTCCGTCTCCATCGCGAGGAAGTTGCGATAGAGCATCGTGGTCGGTTTCTGGAACGGTTCGGCGAGCGTCATCACCGGCATTTCGACCGGAAAGCCACCGGCCTGCCAGATGCCCCGCTTCACTTCTTCCACGCGCTGCTTGAAATGCGTATGGCAGGAGTTGATCTCGCTCCACGTGTTGACGACGGCGATCACCGGCTTGCCCATGTAATCCGACGCGTGGTACCCCATTTGCGCCGTGCGGGAACGGTGGCCGAACGAGCGAAGGTCGTTCACGCCGTACCAGCGGTAGCTGCGAAGCTGCTCAGGTGTTTTGCGGTTCGACGACACTGATTCTCTCCATGGTAGCGATACCATCGTGCCGTGCAGGTCGAGCCCGCAACGGTCTGTTCAACGCGGCCAATGGTAGCGATACCATTGGCCGCGCGTCGCTGAGGGATTTCACCAGGATGGAGGCAAAATCTTCACAGCGCGAACAGCCGCCCCAGATGAGGCTCGCCATCCTCCACACCCGCAAGGCGCAACGCGTGCCAAGCCATCGCGAAGTTGCTCGATATCACGGGTTTGCCGATCCTTGCCTCGATTTCCGGAATGAGCCCGGCGATGCGCAAGCTCGTGCAGGACACGAAAACGGCGTCCACGTCGGCGTGCTGTGCCAGGTGCTCGACGGCGGCTCGCAGGGACGCAGCGTCAATCCGCGCAACTTCGTTGTCGTTCGCATGCTCGAACGACGCGATACGCGTGACGCCGACAGCCCGCGCCTCGATGTAGTCGCGCATGGTGTTATTGATGGCACGCACATAGGGTGTCAGCAGTGCGGCTCGCTGCACGCCGAGCGCGCGCAACGCAGCGAGCGCAGCGGTGATGGGCGTGGTGCATACGACGCCGGGACGTGCCTCGCGAATGCGCGCGAACACGTTTTCCTCGCCGATCACCATCGATGCCGACGTGCAGCCGAACGCCACGACATCGATCCGCTCGCCAGGGCGAATCAGCGCCACCGCCGGGGCAATGCGGGACTCCATTTCCATCAGTCGTTCGGGCGTGATGTCCGCCGAGTTGTATACCCGGCTTTCGTAGAACGCCACGCCATCCTGCGTCAGCAGCTTGCGCCATTCGTGTTCGATCGTATGATCGGTGGCGAGCACCACGAGGCCAATGGCGGCCCGCCGGCAGATGCCGTCGTCCAGCGCGAAATCGACTCTTGCGTAGGCATCGCCCTGCAGTGCATCCGTGCTCATTTCAGTGACATCCCTGTCATGTCGATCTCGGGTTGGCGACCGGTCATGATGTCGGCCAGCAGCTTCGCGGTGCCGCACGACATCGTCCACCCCATGTGTCCGTGACCGGTGTTCAGATACAGGTTCCTGTGACGCGTGCGGCCGATCAACGGCGTACCCTCCGGCGTCATTGGGCGCAGACCGGCCCAGTAGGACGGCCTGTCATAGTCGGCGCCGCCGGGGAACAGCTCGCGTGCGGCCTGCAGCATGGTGGTGAAGTCGGCGGGGGTGTGGCGGGTGTCATAGCCGGCAAATTCCGCGGTGGCGGTAAAGCGCAGCCGCCGGCCAAAACGCGCCCACGCCACGAGGTTGTTCTCATCGACGCCGCCAAGATCCGGCGGACGGTGATCCGGCCCGACCGGGAACGTGGCCGAGTAGCCCTTTACCGGATACACCGGCAGCCGATAACCCAGGCCACGCGCGACAATCGGCGACCAGGAACCGAGCGCCAGGACGAACTCGTCACCTCGCACGAGTCCCGCCGGCGTATGCACGCCGACTATCTGGTCGCCTGACGCCTCGATCGCGCTGATCGGCGTGTCGAATTCGAAACGCACGCCAAGGCGTTCGCACGCCGTCTTCAAGGCGCGGGTGAAAAGGTGCGCATCGCCGCTTTCGTCGGTCGGGCAATAGATCGCTCCGGCAATCCTGTTACGCATAGCGTCAAGCGCGGGTTCCCGTGAGGCGACCTGTGCCGCATCGAGCGTTTCGAGCGGCAGGCCGTTGTCCTTGAGGATCGACATGTTCTGCGCGCCTCGCGCAAAAGACGCTTCGTCGCGATAGAGATACAACAGGCCGCGGCTGATGCGCTCGTATTGCAGGTTCTCGGCGGCGGTCAGCTGCTGCAGCTGCGTCTGCGCGTAGCGGCAGAGCGTGACCTTGCGCGTCGTGTTCACCCGGGAGCGCTCCGCCGTGCAGTTTCGCAGGAACTGGAGGCACCAGATCCACATGTTCGGGTCCGCGTTGAGCTTGAGTCGCAGCGCCTGCCCTTCGACGAAGAGCGATTTCAGCAGGATTTTCGGCGCACGCGGAGAGGCCCAGGTATACGAATGTCCCGGCGCAACCAACCCGGCGTTGGCAAAACTGGTCTCGAGCGCGACGCCCGGCTGGCGGTCGATCACCGTTACCTCGCGGCCCTCTTTCGCGAGGTACCAGGCGGCCGTGACCCCTGCGATTCCGCCCCCCAGTACTACACTTTTCATGCGCGACTCCCGTGTCGACCGGAGTTGGCGTGTCGACCAGAGTTAGCGCTTTAGCGCTTACTCTGATCCCATAGCGCCTACTCCGGTCCCATGCTGAGGTTGCCTGGAGTTAGTGCTTCAGCACTTACTCCAGGCCCGCAGCTCCCACGCAAAGCTGCCCGTCCTTCAAATATAGCGTCGCCGGCACGTTGGACGGTGGTTTCTACGCGGATACCCTATCCCGTCCAATCTGCGGCTAGACCTATCATGAAAGGAGCACTTTCGTAACGGCGCTGCGAAGAGCCTGCGGACAAGCCGTTGATCCAGCACGCACGTTTTCGTCCGTTTTCTGATGTCACCGGTTTATCCGTGTGGCGGATCGCTTCGATCCCTTTCACAATAAGGAGTCACTAACATGATTGCTCGGAAGAATGGCACGCCCGACGCAGTTCGCGTTTCGCGGCGCACAGCAATCGCGGCCATGGCCGCTCTGGCCGTGCTCGCGGGCACGATGCCCGGTTTGGCGCGAAGCCAGGGCGCCACGATCAAGATCGGCGTGCCGGTGCCGCTATCGGGCAGCAGCGCCAATGCGGGCCAGGACATCGTCAACGGCGCCAAGCTTGCCGCCGCAAAAGTCAACGCGGCTGGCGGCGTGCTCGGCAAGCAGATCGAGCTAGTGCCGGAAGACGACGCCTGCGACGCGCAGACAGCGGTACAGGCGGCGCAGAAACTCGTCGATGCGGGCGTTGCTGCGGTGGCCGGCGGCTACTGCTCCAGCGCGGCGCTGCCGGAATTGACGACATTTCACCGCGTCGGCATTCCCTACGTGCTGGACGCATCGACCAATCCCAAGCTGACCGAGATGGGCTACGAGAACGTGTTCCGCACGATCGGCCGTGACGACGAGCAGGGTCCGTTTGCGGCCAGCTTCATCAAGAACTTCCTGCACGCGAAACGTGCGGCGGTCATCAACGACAACACGACCTATTCCAAGGGCCTCGCCGACAACACGGTGGAAGCCTTGAAGAAGAGCGGCGTCGAGGTCGTCTATGACGATGCGATCACGCCCGGCCAGATGGACTACTCGCCTACGCTGACCCATGTCGCCTCACTGAAACCGGACGTCATTTACTACACCGGCTATTTCGCCGAAGCCGGCCTGATGGTGAAGGAAGCGCGGCAACTGGGCCTGAAGATGACGCTGATGGGCGGCGACGCCACCAACGACCCCACACTGATGAAAACAGCCGGCCCCGCGGCCGACGACATGGTCATCACTACAGCGCCGCTGGCGCAGTTCCTGAGCGCCGCGCACGGCTATGTCGACGACTATACGAAGGCCTACGGACAAGCGCCCGGCCCCTATTCCGTCTACGAATACGATGCCGTCGGAGTCACCGCAAAAGCGATCGCGAACGCAAAATCGACGTCGCCCGCGGCGATCAGTGCTGCCCTGCACAAGATCTCGGGTTACCAGGGCGTGACCGGGACGATCGGCTTCAATCCGAAAGGCGACCGCAGCAACGCGGTGTATATCGTCATCATCGTGCGCGGCGGCAATTTCATGCCCTACCAGCGGCTCGATGCAGGCGGACACTGGGTGGCGATGAAATAGGCCCTGTCGCGCGCCGCGCCCGGCCATGAGCACCTTCTTCCAGTTCGTCGTCGAGGGACTGACGACCGGCTCTTTCTATGCCCTCGTCGCCCTCGGCTACACGATGGTCTACGGGATTATCCGGCTGATCAACTTCGCTCACGGCGACCTGTTCATGGTCGGTGCGTTCGTCGGCTGGACCGGTTTGACGGTGCTTGCCGCGGCGCACCTGCCGCTCGCGCTGGCGCTGCTGATCGCTCTCGTCGCCTCGATGGCAGTCACCGGCGCACTCGGCCTCGCCATCGAGCGGCTTGCCTACCAGCCGCTGTTGCGCGCACCGCGCCTGTCGATTCTGATCACCGCGCTCGGCGTTTCTCTCGCGCTGGAGAACGGCGTGCTGCTGCTCTACGGCGCCGGCTTCAACACCTATCCGCATGTGCTCAGCCAGAGCGGATTCGATCTGCTCGGCGTGCGCGTCAGCTTCACACAGATAGGCATCATCGCGGCCAGCCTTGCGCTGATGCTGGCGCTGTATTTCTTCGTCCATCACACGTTCCTCGGCACGGCCATGCGCGCGCTGGCGATCGATCAGGACGCGGCACGTCTGATGGGCATCAATGTCGAGCGGCTGATCCAGTTGACCTTCCTGCTAGGTTCGGTGCTGGCCGCCGTGGCAGGTGTCATGGAGGGGCTCTACTACACGCAGATCAATTTCTTCATGGGCTTCGTACTGGGTCTGCGTGCTTTCACCGCCGCCGTTCTCGGCGGCATCGGCAACATTCCCGGTGCGATGGCCGGCGGCGTCCTGATCGGCCTGCTCGAGGCCTTCGGCGCGGGCTATGTCTCCTCGCAGTGGACCGATGTGCTGGTGTTCGGCGTGCTGATCGGCGTGCTCGTGATCAAGCCGACTGGCTTGTTCGGCGAACGCGTCGTCGAGAGAATGTAGACCATGAGCGCGACGTGGGCCTCAGCGCGTTGGCGCCGCCCTGCGGCCGGCGCCGCTCTTCTTGCCGCCGCCGTGGCGCTGCCGGCTGTCGCCAGCAGCTATATCGTCGATGTCGGCCTGACCATCGCCACCTATTCGATCCTCGGCCTCGGGCTGAATATCGTGGTCGGTTATGCAGGGCTGCTGGATCTGGGCTACGCAGCCTTCTTTGCCATCGGCGCCTACACCACGGCGCTGCTGGAAACACTGCTGCACTTCTCGTTCTGGGAAACGCTGCCGTTCAGCCTTGCGTTTGCCGGCGCGTCGGGCATCGTCATTGGCTACCCGACACTGCGGCTGCGCAGCGACTACCTGGCGATCGTCACGCTTGGGTTCGGCGAGATCACGCGCATCGTTGCCACCAACCTGCGGATCACGGGCGGCCCGAACGGCATCTACGGTATCGACAGCCCGCGTCTGTTCGGCTACGAGATCAGCTCGCCTCATGCGGTCTACGAACTGGGTATCGCGTTCCTCGTGCTGGTGCTCGTCTTCGCGATCAGGCTCGGCCAGTCGCGGCTCGGCCGCGCCTGGACCAGCATCCGCGAGGACGAGGCGGCTGCCGAGGCCGTCGGTGTGCCGACGCTGCGCGTCAAGCTGCTGGCCTATGTCATGGGCGCGTTGATCGGCGGTTTTGGCGGCAGCCTGTTCGCTGCGCGCTTCGGGACGATCGACCCGACCGGATTCACCTATCTGCAGTCCGTCACGATCCTGATCATCGTCGTGCTTGGCGGTCGAGGGAGCATTCCTGGCGTGATACTCGGCGCCGTCATCGTTGCCGGCCTGCCCGAGATGCTGCGTTTTCTCAACCTTTGGCGCATCTTCGGGTTCGCGATCGGGCTGGTGATCCTGATGCTGCTCCGGCCGCAAGGCCTGTGGCCGGCGCGGCTGCGCCGCGTGGCGCCGCCACGCGAGGGCGCCGTCGCCGCAAAGCCCGCGCCTCGGGAGATCGTCGCCGAGGAAATTCTGCTTGAAGTGCGCAACATGCAGCGCCGCTTTGGCGGGGTGCTGGCGGTCGGCGGCGTCAGCTTCACGGTGCGCAGCGGTGAGATTCTCAGCTTGATCGGCCCGAACGGCGCCGGCAAGACCACGGTGTTCAACTGTCTCACCGGCGTGATCCGTCCGACCGGCGGTCAGGTTCTCTGGCACGGCGCCTCGCTGGTTGGCGGAGCCCCTCATCGCATCGTCCACCGCGGCATCGCGCGCACCTTCCAGGGCATCCGCCTGTTTGCCAACATGACGGCCTTCGAGAACGTGCTGATCGGCATGGATCATCGGCTCCGAGCTCAGCTGAGTGCCGAACTGCTTGCGCTCCCCTCCTCTCGTGCCGAGGCGGAAGATCACGCGACAGAGGGTCTCGGCTGGCTCAGCTTCGTCGGCCTCGGCGCCCGGGCGGGCGAACGCGCGGCCGACCTGCCCTATGGCGATCAACGCCGGCTGGAGATCGCTCGTGCGCTCGCCAGCAACCCGCATCTCCTGTTGCTGGACGAGCCGGCGGCGGGCATGAATCCGACCGAGAAGCACGCGCTGATGGAATTGATCCGGCGTATTCGGGACCTTGGCGTAACGGTGCTGCTGATCGAGCACGACATGATGCTGGTGATGGGCGTGTCGGACCGGATCATCGTCATGGACCATGGCGTCATCATCGCCGAGGGTCCGCCAAACGAGATCCAGGCCGACCCGCGTGTGATCGACGCCTATCTCGGTACAGCCGGGATCGACGAAGCGGCCGACGATGCCGCCGGGGAGAAATCGCTGTGGGACTCCTAGAAATCCGCGATCTGCATGTGAGCTATGGGAACGTCGAGGTTCTGCACGGCATATCGCTGGACGTTGCAGAAGGTGAGATCGTGGCATTGCTCGGCAGCAACGGAGCGGGCAAGACCACCACGCTACGTGCCATTTCCGGCCTGATTCGCCCACGTGCCGGACAGATCGTGATGGCCGGCCAGCCGCTCGCCGGACTGCGGGCTCACCAGATCGTGGCGCTGGGTCTCGGTCATGTGCCGGAAGGCCGTCGCATGTTCGGGGCGCTGACGGTCCAGGAAAATCTGCGGCTCGGCGGTTATCTGATCCGGACCGACGGCGCCTTGCTGGAACAGCGGATGAACGAGGTCTATCAGACTTTCCCGCGGCTCGGAGAGCGACGCAGCCAGTTGGCGGGCACGCTCAGCGGCGGCGAACAGCAGATGCTGGCAATCGCCCGCGCCCTGATGCTGCGGCCACGCGTCGTCGTGCTGGACGAACCGTCCATGGGACTGGCGCCGAAGCTGGTCCGGGTGATCTTCGGCATGATTGCCGACATCTGCAACGAAGGCACCTCGATCCTTCTCGTCGAGCAGAACGCACGCCAGGCGCTGCGCATCGCTCATCGGGCCTACGTGCTGGAAAGCGGCCGCATCGCGCTTGCCGGCCCTGCCAGGGAGCTGGCGCAGGATAGCCGGGTTCGCGCAGCGTATCTGGGCGGCAGTGCCGTAGCGACGGAGTGACGAAGTCAGCCGCAAAGTCAGCCGCGCGCAGCAACGTGCCTGTCACATCAGCGACGCAGACCCATGCTGCCCACGGCCTCTGCAAGATAGTCCACGAACGACGCGATCCGCGATGAAATCGCCGTATTGCGGTAGTAGACCGCATTGATCGGCTGACGCACGTCCTGCGTCTGACGCGCGAACAATTGCACCAGCCGCCCTTCATCGCGATCGCGCGCGGTCATGAAGTCGGACAGGCACACAATGCCAATGCCTGCCAAAGCCAGTTGCCGGAGCGTCTCGCCGCTCGACGACCACACCGCAGGGGCGATGCGATGCAGCTCGTTGTCCTGCCCGAGAATGGGCCAGACGTTGAGCGACTCCGGCTGATTGAATCCCAGCAACGCATGTTTTGCCAGCTCTTCCACACGCCGCGGTTGACCATGCGCGTCCAGATACGCCGGGCTTGCCAGAATCCGTAGCCGGCTGCTGCCGATCGGCCGGCTGTGCAGCGTCGAATCCTTCAATGGACCGATCCGGATGGCCACGTCGGTGCGCCGCTCCAGCAGGTCGATGATGCCCTCGTTGCTGTTGAGCTCGAGCTCCACCTGCGGATAGCGCTCGCGATAACCGGCCACCAGCGGGACGATCACATGCAGCATGAACGGCGTCGCGGCGTCGACACGCAAACGCCCGGAGGGCCGCTCGCGCCGCGCGGCCATCTGCTCTTGCGCGCCCTCCACCGATTCGATGATCTCCCGCGCGCTTTGCAGGAACGTCCTGCCCTCCTCGGTCAACTCCAGCCTGCGCGTGGTTCTGCGTAGCAGCGTTGTGCGCAGCTTTTCCTCCAGCCTGCCCAGCGCGCGGCTCGTAGCTGAAATCGTCTGGTCGAGCTGTTGCGCGGCCGCCGTGATAGACCCCATATCGACAACGGTGACGAAAGTTTGCAGTTCGTCGAGGGTGATTTTCATATTTGACTTAAAATCAAAAGTATTTTCTTTATAGCCCGATTTTTCGACAAAAGTAAAGGCGGCACAGTTCGTTCCATCTTCTGCACTACAACCGGCTCGTGAGACCAGCAGACAGGATTTTCTGACATGACTAGTACAACATGGCTTGAGCTTGAGTTATTTATCAGGAGTGAGACTGGCATTCGATCAAGCAAGTCCGTAAAGCCCTCGGATAGTCTGGAGAACGATCTGGATATCACTGGCGACGAAGCCGATGACTTCATGGGCAAGTTCTTCGAGAAATTCAAGGTGGAGCATGGTGACTATGATTTCCAGCGTTACTTCTCAGAAGAGGGATTCAACCTCTTTGCGATCATTGCCATGCCGTTCTCTAAAAAGAAGCGCGAGAAGTATGACAAGGAGCCACTGACCGTTGCCATGCTTGAGCGAGCTATCAAATTGGGCGTATGGGATAGTAAGAAGCTCGCAGATTAGAAATGCCGCGGTTTGGCCTGAGTCTTTGCGGCGTTGGCATTCCCCAAATTCATCGCCAAGTTAGTATGGCTTCAGGGTCCCCCGTAAAGACGCCCCTATGGGGCCAGCTGCACGGCACCCTTCCTACCTGCATATTTCGGGCGCTCGTGCACACCCAGTTGTGTGCAAAAATCGAGACTTTTCCAGCGAGGACGGACCGAAGCCATGACTGCAAATCGCAGCACCAGTCTGGATATCCGAAGGCTTTCCCCAGCGGAATGGGCGCAGGCATTTCCCATCATCGCTCAATTGCGCCCTCTGGATATGGACGAGTTTCTACGGCGAGCTCGCCGGCAATCGTTTGCCGGCTACGAGCTCGTTGGAGCGTTTCAGGACAGCAAGCTCATCGGCGTCATCGGCATGAGGCCAGTCCATACGCTGGCGCGCGGGGCACATTTGCACGTCGATGACCTTGTTGTCGACGCTCAGGCGCGCGGCAGCGGCGCAGGTCACGCCCTGCTGGAATATGCGGAAGCCGATGCGCGTGCTCGCGACATGACGGCGGTGTTTCTCGACGCGCGGCAGGAGGCCATTGGTTTCTATGAGCACGAGAGCTATGTGTTCCATCCCTCTCCCTCGATGAAGAAGGTTCTCTGATCCTGCTGGCGGCAAAGACCGCAAGCAGGCCGTCCGGCGCATCTCAACGCAGCAGCATCACACATAGCGCTGCACCGCTCAGGTAGGTCCCGAGTGCGCCGACGAACCGGAAGGGGTTGGGTTTTGCCATCGTTGGCCATGCGAGCAGGCCGACGATGAGCAAACAGCGGCACACGGTTGCCGCGACGATTAGCGACACTGTCGCCGCCGACGGCGATCTTGCACCAAGATAGAGAAACAGCAGCGCGAGAAACGGCGCGTATTCGGCCGTATTGGCGTGAGCCCGGACGAGCTTGTGTAGCCGGTTCCCGGGGTCCTGCTCGCAGCCTGTGCCGGTGTTTTCGCGAAAACGCATCACCGAGATGGACAGTCCGAGGCCGAACAGAAGTATCCCTAGCACTGCCACGCATACGAGAGCAACGTTGTCCATTTGAAGAGCCTCCTTGGCAGGGAATCAACGAACGCCGGTTTGGTGGGTAAAGCTGGCATCTCGGTTTCTCGACTACGATGCGCAAGTTTACAGCGGATAGCCCCGGAAGCTGCGTGGACGAAGAAAACTTATCTTCAGCTTGATAGCAGCCGGCTCGCTCGCCGCCGCGCAATCCGCCTGTCGGCTCTTCTGCAAGCAAGGGTCTATCCATCCGGCATCGCGGCAGTAAACTAGCTAGATGGTTTCGCCAAGGAGAGCATCATGCGTCTCGTCTGCTGGAACATTCAGTGGGGACGCGGTGTGGATGGCCGCGTCGACCTCGTTCGCATCGTGCGCGAGGCACGGGCATTGTGTGATTTCGACATTCTTTGCCTGCAGGAAGTCACGCGCGGCTTTCATCGCGGACCGGCGCAAGGCGGATTGGCTGGCGGCCCATCCGCCGATCAGTTCGCCGAGCTTGCCACGTTGCTGCCACATACGACCGTGATCGATGCGATCGGCTCCGATCTTCCATCGCTCGGGGCCGCGCGAGATCGACGCCAGTTCGGCAATGCGATCGTGAGCCGGCTGCCAGTCAGGCAGGTGTTGCGTCATTCGCTGCCATGGCCCGCCGATCCCACCGAACCGTCGATGCAGCGCGTCGCGCTCGAGGCCGTCATCGACACCGATGTCGGTCCGTTGCGCATCATCACGACGCATCTCGAGTTCTACTCCGAAGCACAACGGCTCGCGCAAGTGACGAGGCTGCACGAAGTGCACAAGGAAGCATGCGACCATGCGCACCGGCCGGCAAAAGCGGAAAAACCGGACAGTCCGTTCGCCGATACCGCGCGCCCAATGAGCGCCATCGTATGCGGCGATTTCAACAGCGCCTTCGCAGCCCCCGCCTATTACAGGATGCTCGAACCGATCCCCGGCGCGCCCGCCTTCGCCGACGCGTGGACCTGTGCGCACCCGAACGCCCCGCGCGCCGCCACAGTCGGTCTATACGATCACGCGCAATGGCCCGACGGACCGTTCGCGTGCGATTTTGTTTTTGTCACCGAGGATCTGAAGCCGCGCATCGTGGCTTGCGACGTGGACCAGACTAGCCGCTCGTCCGATCACCAGCCGCTGTGGCTCGAGTTGCACTGATCGTCGAAACAGCACGAGACATGACAGAGACGTAATGTGAGCGTCAGTCTTGCGTCAAGCCCTCTGCGGACAATAGAGCTTACTCATCCTGCGCACTGCGAGGGATGAGGTCGATGCTTCATTCATGGTGTTTGAAGCCGACTCAAGTTCACCCATCCGGTCGAGCGCAATATGAGCAGGCTGCAAATCAAACCCCGCTCCGCCATTCAATTGCTACGCGATGTGTGCCGCAAAGCCGCTCCGCTCCGGAGCAATATCGGCTCGCAACGTGAGTTCCGGAATCTCGTACGCGCCGGCATTCTGCGGGCGAAATGGGATCGGCTCGGTCTTCCAGAGATCGTCGAGACGCTGGCCGAGCGCGTCGCAGATCCCTGTAAATTTGGCTTCATCGACGCGGCCGGTCCGATAGGTCACGAACGGCGGTAAGACGTCGAAGCCAGGGTAATACAGAATCCCATGCTGAATGGGGAACAAAATATCGTCCATGGGGCCGTTGATACCCCGCGCACCGTAGTGGGACTCCCATCCGCCTGCAGTGACAATCAGCATCGCCCGTTTTCCTGTCAGCGTGCCTTCCCCATAGCGGTCGCCCCAGCGCGCGTCGGAATGCTCGCCCACGCCATACGCGAAGCCGTACGCATAAACGCGTTCCACCCAGCCCTTGAGAATCGCCGGCATCGAGAACCACCACAGCGGAAACTGCAGAATGAGCGCATCGGCCCACCGCAGTTTGTCCTGTTCGCGTGCGATGTCCTCGCTCTGCAAACCGTTCTCGAACGCATGCTTTGATTCGATAGATGGATCAAAGCGCTCGACGGTCCGCCTGTCCGTGCTGTCGTGCGCATCGAGCGGGGCTTTCCACTTCATTGCGTACAAATCGGAAACCTGGACGACGTGTCCGGCATCCTCGAGGCGCTTGACCGAAAAGTCCTTGAGCGAGCCGTTCAATGACTTCGGCTCCGGATGGGCATAGACGAGAAGAACATTCATGGTTGAACCTCCATTGCGCAGAAGAGCGCAGGATAGGATTTTGTCCGGTATATTGGAAATGAATTTCTGATATTGCAGGTATTAAGATGAATAATCTCAGACGGCTGGACCTCAACCTGCTGGTAACGCTCGATGTTTTGCTCGCGGAACACAATGTGACCCGTGCGGCACAACGGCTGAACTTCTCTCAACCGTCGGTGAGCGTTCATCTCGCCAGGCTGAGGGATGTCCTCGGCGACCCGCTGCTGCTGCCCGGGCCACGAGGAATGCGGCCCACCGCGAGGGCCGAAGCGTTGCGCGAACCTTTGCGGCAGGCACTGGAAGCGCTCGAGCACGCGGTATCGCCTCCCAGTCCTTTCGATCCGGCCGAGGCCAGTCATACGTGGCGTGTCGCTGCTGCCGACTACGGCGAATCGACAATCCTGCTGCCGGCTTTGGCCGGCCTGCGCTCGGCGGCGCCGGATACCCGGCTGGCGGTGCTGGAAATTGTTCCGTCGCGCATCGCCAAACAGGCGGAACAGGGGGAGATCGATCTTGCCTTTCATACCAGCGAGGACGCGCCTGCCGGACTACATCGGCGGGCGCTCTTCAAGGAGCGGTATGTTCTGGCAGGGCGCGCAGGTCACCCGCGTCTGAAGCGCCGGCCAACGCTTGCGCAATTCTGCGCGCTCGATCACGTGGTCGTGTCGCAGGATGGCGGAGGGTTTCGCGGCGTCACGGATCAAGTGCTCGGGGAGGCAGGCCTCGCGCGCCGCGTGGTGCTTTCAGTTCCGCACTTCCTGTTCTTACTGTCGGTCCTCGCGAGCACGGATCTCGTGGCGATGTTGCCTTCGCGGCTGGTTCGCGACAACAGTGCGCTGCGGGTCGTCGAGCCGCCTGTCGAGATACCGGGCTACGAGATGGCCATGCTCTGGCATGAGCGCTCCCATCGCGACCCGGCGCATCAATGGCTGCGCGAGTACATCGCAAGCTCAGTGTGACGAATGCCCACTGTGCCGATCACCGCCGCCACGACCCATGCGGCAACTCGACATCGCGCCGCGCTGCGGCCAACCCTTCGACGAGGCCCGCGCGGTCCAGCGCAATGCAGTACACCGGTTTGGCGCGCTCGAAGCGCCAGCTATCGGCGAGCGTGCCCGCGTCGACAGGATCGAAACCGAACTGATCGAGCAGCGTGCTCACCACGCGCCGCGCCTCTTCGTCGTCGCCGGCGAACGGCAACGCGCGGCGCTTCGGCGTACCGGCCGGCTTGCCGTCCGTCTCCAGGTCCTTCGCGAGGATCGCGTTGAAGGCCTTGACCACTCTGGCGCCCGGCAACGCGGCGGCCATGATCTGACTGGTGGTGGTCGTGTGCTGCTCGAGTGCTTCGATGCGGCCGTCGTGCTCGGGATAGTGGTTGCAGGTATCGATCACGATCTTGCCGCCAAGCGCCGCCGCCGGCAGCGCCTGAATATTCCTGAACGGCACGGCGGCCACCACGACGTCGCCGAACTTCGCGGCGTCTTCAGCGGTGCCGACCGCGCAACCGAGCACGATGGCCGTATTGATCAAAGTCCGCGGATCGCGGGAGTTGCTGATCATCACCTCGTGACCGCTGTTCCTCGCAAGCGTCGCCAATGCGCGGCCGATGAAGCCCGCGCCGAGAATGCCTATCTTCATTGCTCACACTCCATGAATGTCTGAGGGTCGCCCGGCCGAGCGCTTGCTCCTCGGGGTGAGCACACTATGATTAAAAACCTCAGCAAGATAAACGTGCATAATTTTCGGAGTGTCGAAACCACGAGTGGGGAATGATGGACCGTTTGACCAGCATGGCGGTATTCGTAAAAACCGCCGACAGCGGCTCGTTCGCCGCGGCGGCGCTCGCGTTCGGCATCTCGTCGCAGATGGCCGGCAAGCATGTGAGCACGCTGGAAGAGCGCGTCGGCGCGCGCCTGCTGAACCGCACGACGCGGCGTCAGAGCCTCACCGAAATCGGCCAGATCTTCTACGAGCGTTGCAAGGCGTTGCTCGCGGACGCGCAAGCTGCGGAATCCGTCGCGCAGGATCTGTCGTTGTCGCCGCGCGGCCGTTTGCGCATCACGGCGCCGGTCACGTTCGGCGCCTGCTGTCTTGCACCGCTGATTACGCGCTATCTGCATGCCAACCCCGAGGTGCGGGTCGAGTTGTCGCTGACCGACCGCTTCGTCGATCTGATCGACGAGGGGTATGAGGCGGCGATTCGTCTGGGTTCGCTGTCGGATTCGTCGCTGATCGCGCGGCCGCTGATGCCCTACCGGCTGGTGGTATGCGCGGCGCCCCGCTATCTGGCCGAGCGCGGCGTGCCGCAAACGCCGCAGGAACTGGCGGACCACGAGTGCCTGAGCTTCGTCTATACGTCACAGCCGGTCGACACCGAATGGCGTTTCAGCGACGCGCACGGCGAGAAGTCCGTGCCGATCTCGGGCCGCTTTCAGGTCAACGACATGAAGGCGCTGCAAGCCGCCGCGCTCAACGGCGGCGGCGTGATTCTCGGGCCTGAAGTGGCCCTGAAAGACGACCTCGCCGCGGGCCGGCTGGTGCGAGTGCTGGCCGACTACGAAGCGCCCGCGCGACCCATGCATCTGGTGTTTCCGGCGAGCCGCGCGACACCGAAATTGCGCGCGTTCATCAATCAGGTCGTGGCTGAATTCGGGCCGGATACGGTGTGAGGCGACGCGGCGCGGCAAGCTCGTTTGGCGCTCGCGCGCCGGGCGCGCAGCGCCGCGTCGGGCTCACCTGATGGCCGGTCATTCACCGCGAGAATCTCCGGCTTTGCCCGCTTTGCGCGCCGCACAAGGCAAAATACGGGTTTGCGCGCCCCGGCGGCGGCGCAAAGTTCTGGAGAATCAGACGTCGGCGGAACCTGCCGTCGACCCTCACAAGACGCACGACGGCGCCCAAAGGCCCGTCGCGTGCGACGCGGCAACAGGACGGCTCGTCCTTTAACAGAGCCCATCAGGAGCATTTATGACCGATTCGAACCCGTCTTTCCTCGGCAGGATTTCACTTGCCGTCAGCACCTTTTTCAGCATCCTCGGCGATGGCGAGTTCGCCGCCGGGGTCCTGCGCCTGCGCAACGGCGGTAGCGCGGCGGCCACCGCAGCGCGTACCCCTGCACCTGCACCCGTGCCTGCCACAGCACCCGCGCCCGCTCCGCAGCCCGCTCCTACGCTGAAGGAAGCGAGCCCGGACGCCGCGCTCCAGCTGCTCGGCCTGCTGCAACGCGACGCGCGCTTCATCGATTTCGTCGAAGAAGACATCAAGGGCTTTAGCGACGCCGACATCGGTGCCGCCGCCCGCCTCGTGCACGACGGCTGCCGCGCGACGCTGCGCGAGCATTTCACGATCCGCCCGGTGCGCGACGAAGCCGAAGGCAGCCGCGTAACGCTCGCGGAGGGTTTCGACGCCACCGCCATCCGTCTGACCGGCAACGTCGTCGGCAAGGCGCCGTTCAACGGCAGCATCAGCCACCGCGGCTGGCGCGTCGACGAAGTGCGTCTGCCGAAGCTGACGGACAGCCACAATGCCCGCGTCATCGCGCCGGCCGAGGTGGAACTATGAGCGATACACGCGACGCACGTTATTCGATCGGCATCGACCTGGGCACCACGCATTGCGCGTTGTCCTACGTCGACTGCCACGCCAGCGACGGCGAGAAGACCCACCAGGGCGTCCTGCCGGTCGCGCAACTTACCGGACCGGGCGCGATCGACAACCTCGACCTGCTGCCCTCGTTTCTCTACCTGCCGCATCCGGACGAACTGGCCTCGGGCGACCTGTACCTGCCGTGGACCGGCCAGCGCGAGTTCGCGGTCGGCGAGTTCGCGCGCAGCCGCGGCGCGGCCACGCCGATCCGGCTCGTGTCCAGCGCGAAAAGCTGGCTGTGCCATCCGGGCGTCGACCGGCGCGCGGCGATTCTGCCCAACGACGCGCCGCCTGAAGTCGCGCGCGTGTCGCCGCTCGAAAGCTCGGTGCGCTACCTGACGCATCTGCGCGAAGCGTGGGACCACGCGCATCCCGACGCGCCGTTCAGCCAGCAGGACATCACGGTGACGATCCCCGCGTCGTTCGACCCGGCCGCGCGCGAACTGACCGCCGAAGCCGCCGAGGCCGCCGGTTATGGCCGCATGACGCTGCTCGAAGAACCGCAGGCCGCCTTGTATAGCTGGATTCAGAAGAGCGGCGGGCAGTGGCGCAAACAGGTCGAAGTCGGCGACATCATCCTGGTGGTGGACGTCGGCGGCGGCACCACCGATCTCTCGCTGATCGCCGTGATCGAGCGCGAAGGCAACCTCGAACTGCATCGCGTCGCGGTCGGCGAACACATTCTGCTCGGCGGCGACAACATGGATCTCGCGCTCGCCCACGTGGTCGCGCGCAAGCTCGCCGCGCTTGGCACCCAGGCCGACGCATGGCAACTGCGCGCCCTCACTTATGCGTGCCGCGCCGCCAAGGAAACGCTGCTCAGCGACCCGGCGGCCGACACCGTGCCGCTCGTCGTGCCGAGCCGCGGTTCGAAGCTGATCGGCGGTTCGATCCGCACGGAGCTGACACGCGCCGAGTTGACCCAGACGATCCTCGAAGGCTTCTTCCCGCAAGTGGACAGCGCGGCGCGTCCGGTGAGCCGCACGCGTGCCGGCCTGACGCAACTCGGCCTGCCGTATGCGCAGGACGCCGGCATTACGCGGCATCTCGCGGCGTTCCTCGGCCGCCAGGTCGGCGCGCTCGCCGAACTCGAAGGCTTGCGCCACATGGCCGCGGAAGGCGCGAGCTTCCTGCACCCCACCGCGGTGCTGTTCAACGGCGGCGTGTTCAAGTCGCCGTTGCTGGTGGAGCGCATCCTCGGCACGCTCAACGGCTGGCTCGCGGCTGAAGGCGCGACGCCGGCACGTCTCATCGAAGGGGCGGATCTCGATCTGGCCGTCGCGCGCGGCGCCGCGTATTACGGCTATGTGCGCCGTGGCAAGGGCGTGCGCATTCGCGGCGGCACGGCGCGCGCGTACTACATCGCGATCGAATCGGCGATGCCTGCCGTGCCCGGCCTCGAACCGCCCGTGCAGGCGCTGTGCGTCGCGCCGTTCGGCATGGAAGAAGGCACCGAAGCCGAGTTGCCGGCTCAGGAATTCGGCCTCGTGGTCGGCGAGCCCGTGCATTTCCGCTTCTTCGGTTCATCGGTGCGCCGCCAGGATCAGGTCGGCACGCTGCTCGACTTCTGGGGGCCCGAGGAGTTGCAGGAACTGGAGGAGATCGAGGCGACGCTGCCGTCCGCCGGCCGCACCGCCGGCGAAGTCGTGCCGGTGAAACTGCATGCGCGTGTCACCGAAGCCGGCACGCTCGAACTGGAAGCCGTGCCGCGCGGCACGGACGAGCGCTGGAAAGTCGAGTTCGACGTGCGCGGCAACGCCAATGCATGACCGCGATGAAGCGCTACAGCGTCGGGATTGATCTCGGCACGAGCAACACGGTGCTCGCCTATGCCGCGGCAGGCGATCCTGCGGCAGGCGACCCTGCGGCGGGCAGCGCGGACATTCGCGTCTTCGAGATCGATCAGCTGGTGAGTCCCGGCGAGGTCGCCGCGCGGCCGTTGCTGCCGTCGGTGCGGTATCACGCGGCGCCCGGCGAGCTGAGCGCGGGCGATCTGCAATTGCCTTGGAGCGACGCCAAGGCGAGCGCGGCGAAGGCGGCGGACCGCACCGGCACGAGCGCGGCGAACGCGGCGGACCGCACCGGCGCGAACGCGCCGAACCAGATCGGCACGCAAGAGCAGCCGGTGGTGGTCGGCCGGCTCGCGCGCACGCTCGGCGGCCAGGTGCCGGGCCGGCTGGTGGCGAGCGCGAAGAGTTGGCTGTCGCACGCGTCGGTCGATCGGGTCGCACCGATCCTGCCGTGGGGCGCGGCCGCCGAGGTCCGCAAGGTCTCGCCGGTCGAAGCCAGCGCGAGCTATCTGGCGCATGTGCGCGCGGCCTGGAATCAGCGCTTTCCGGATGCGCGGCTCGAAGATCAGGACGTCGTGCTCACCGTGCCCGCTTCGTTCGACGAAGGCGCGCGAGCGCTGACGGTGGAAGCGGCGCGGCTCGCCGGCCTGCCCGCGTTGCGGCTGCTGGAAGAGCCGCAGGCGGCGTTCTACGACTGGCTGTTTCATCATCGCGAGAACCTGTCGACTGAATTGGCGGACACCCGGCTCGTGTTGATCTGCGACGTCGGCGGCGGCACCACCGACCTCACGCTGATCGAAGTGCGCATGCACGACGGCGAGCCCGAGTTGACGCGCATCGGCGTAGGTAACCACCTGATGCTCGGCGGCGACAATATGGATCTCGCGCTCGCGCATCTCGTCGAGGCGCGGCTGCCTCACGCCGGCAGCGAGCGCACGCGTTTATCGGCGGCCAGTCTGTCGCAACTGGTCGAGCGGTGCCGCGGCGCAAAAGAGCAACTGCTCGGCCGGGAAGCGCCCGACTCGGCTTCCATCACGCTGCTCGGCGCCGGGTCGAAGCTGATCGGCGGCGCGCGCACGGCGCAGGTGACGCGCGCCGAGGTCGAGCAGATCATCGTCGACGGTTTCTTTCCGGCGGTGGCCCCGAACGAACGGCCAGGGCGTCCGCGCGGCGCAATTGTCGAGTTCGGCCTACCCTATGCGACCGATGCGGCGATCACGCGGCATATCGCGGCGTTCCTGAGCCGCTTCGCCGCGCAATCGCGCAAGGCGCTGGGCCTGCCTTCCACCGACGAGAGCGCGCGTGACTCGACGCACGACGCTCCCTTGCCGGTACCCGACACGCTGTTGCTGAACGGCGGCGTGTTCCGCGCCGAAGCGTTGACGCAACGCCTCGCCAGCACCCTGGGCGACTGGCGCGGCGAGCCGCTCAACGTCCTGCATAACGACAATCCCGATGTGGCCGTCGCTCGTGGCGCGGTGGCTTTTGCCCTCGCCCGCGCGGGTCAGGCGCCGAAAATCGGCGGCGGCTCGCCACGCAGCTACTTTCTCGTGCTCGACGAAACCGGCGAAGGCAATGGCAAGGACAATGACAAGGGCGAGCAGCACGATGAAGCGTCGCCGCGAGGCATCTGCCTGCTGCCGCGCGGCACGGAAGAAGGCCACGAGATCCTGATCGAGGACCGCACTTTCGCGCTGCGCCTCGGGCATCCGGTGCGCTTCCATCTGGTTTCGTCGATCGCGGATACGGTATACCGGCCAGGCGAACTTGCCGATCTCGCGGGCGGCGACTTCGTTCGTCTGCCGCCGATCGCGACGATCGTGCAGCCGCGCGGAAACAGCAACGCGCGCGAAACGCCGGTGCAGATCGCCACGTCGCTGACTGAAGTCGGCACGCTGGACGTGCACTGCATCGAGATCGACAACCCCGCGCAGCGCTGGCTGCTCGAATTCCAGTTGCGCCGTGAAGACGCGCAGGTGAGTTTGTCAGCCGATCCCACACAGACTCCGCATGCGGCGCTCGGCGAAGCGATCGAACAGATCGATCGCACCTTCGGCGCGCGCTCGCAGGACGTCGGCCCGAAGGAAGTGAAACGGCTGCGTGCGCAGCTCGAACAGTTGCTCGGATCGCGCGAAAGCTGGAACAGCGCGCTGCTGCGCGAACTGTTCGGCGCGCTGTGGGAACGCGCGCGCCGCCGCCGGCGTTCGGCGGATCACGAGCGCCTGTGGCTGAATCTCGCGGGCTACTGCGTGCGGCCGGGTTTCGGCTACCCACTCGACGAATGGCGCGTCGAGCAACTCTGGTCGCTCTTCGACGACGGCATTCAGTACGTCAACGAGAGCCAGGTCTGGTCGGAATGGTGGACGCTGTGGCGCCGCGCCGCGGGCGGCCTCGACGAAAGCGCGCAGCTGCGCGTGCTCGACGCGATGGCGTATTTGCAAAAGGCCGCTCAATCGCGTCACAAGCTGCCGTTCGACGTGTCGAAAACGGGCTTCACCGATATGGTCCGCTTGAGCGCGTCGCTCGAACGCATTCCCGTCGCGCGCAAGATCGAACTCGGCGAGTCCGTGCTGGCGCGCTTGAAGAAACCCGCTGAAAACCATCAGAGCTGGTGGGCGGTCGGCCGCATCGGCGCACGACGGCCGTTCTACGGCAGCGCGCATAGCGTCGTGCCGCCCGACGTCGCCGCGCAGTGGCTCAACACGATCCTCGCGCTCGACTGGAAGAAGGTCGACCCCGCCGCGTTTGCCGCCGTGCAGATCGCCCGCATGACCGGCGACCGTTCGCGCGACCTGCCCGAGGCGTTGCGCAACACCGTCGTGCGCAGGCTCGAAGCGGCCAACGCGCCGCGCGCATGGATCACTATGGTCAGCGAGACGGTGGAGCTCGATAACGCTGACGAAGGCCGTGTGTTCGGCGAGTCGCTGCCCGCGGGATTGAAGCTGATTGCGAGTTGAGCGTGGCGAGTTGAGCGCGGAGTGGGCAGCGCCAGCGAACGATATCGATCGCGCCGCCCTCTTCCGCTTAGGCCACGCGGATCAGTCCGAGCTGCTGCAGTGCAGTTACGCCATCATCGAGGCCGATCTCTTCCACGATCTTCCCGTCCTTCAGACGAAGCACTGTCGTACCGGTAAACCGCATCTTGCGGCCGGTGGCGGCCGGCAGCGAGCCAACGAGGAAATCGCCGAAAGCGGGACCGGTGTGCGTGCCGCCGCCCTCCCATCGGCCGACCACATAGTCGCCCTCGGCGATGAGATCCGCCGCGCCCCAGAAGTTCAGGTCCGGAAACGCTGCGCGGAAATCGGTCATGAATGCCTTGATGTCGTCGCGGCCCCGGCGCGGCTCGTGCAGCGAGTAGTGCAAAAGCATCTCGGGAGCAGCAAGCTCGTCGACGATATCGAGGTTGCAGGTCTTGCCCCAGAAATCGGTGAACCAGCGGCCTACGATGGCCTTGTTGTCGTCCTCTTTGGACATGGTCGATACCTCCCGGTTGAAAGAACAGCACCATTGCCATTCCTTGCCTGAAAGATATCGACGCGAGTTGCGAGGCGCGTGCCGTTTCTTGCTCTTCGGTTTTTCAACAATAAAACCGCAAGAAACGTGATGCGCACATGAGCCCGACCTTCTACCTTGAGAAGGCCTCATCGACCGGAGTTCAATCATGTTGCCCTTGCTCTCGCTCCACGCGCTCGCAGCCCAACGCGGAGATGGACTGCGCCCCGAACTTCTCGCTTTGCTCGAACGTCATCGCGCATCGGAGACCGGCCTCACTGTCCCCATCGAAGCTCCAGAAGTCGCGCCTCCTGATGACGTCGTCGATGGCGTTGCCGACGACCCGGCAACGGCGATTTCACCCTGGTGCTATGCGGATGCTGGCGCGTAAAACTTGCGAGGTTTATGTCGCTCACGCAAACGGCAAAGGCCCCTCGAACCGGCCGATATAGCTCAGATGCGAAACGGCCGGCTTGCCTTCGACCCAGCGATGCAGCATGAATGCCGGCGGTTCGAGATACGACGCCGGTTGCGCATCGGCCTCCACACGCAGCGCGATTTGCGTGGTCGTGCTCGGACAGGTCATCACCGGAATCGTGCCGATTCTCGTCTGCATTGAGCGATGCACGTGCCCCGCGATGATGCGGTCGACGTGCCGGTGCGAGGCGAGCACCTGCGTGAACGGCTCGGCATTAAGGACATGCGCGCGCATTCCTTCGCATAGCCACCCACGAAGCACCCCATGAAGTCAGAACGTCCCCCGGCAATTTCCACCAGCATTTCAAGCAAAGACTGTCCGTCAATCAAAAAGTCCGCAGGGGTCCTCTCAGTGCAGCCTATGTGGCGACCGGCGCTCCGAGTTCACTGGCTAGATTCTTTCCGCGCAGGGCAACGAGGCTGGGCTCGGCGGTCAAGCCCTGAGTCATCACAGCTCCTACCTGGGCAAGCCCTAACGTGGCGCTTGCCAGGTCTCGCTGAAATTCGCTGCGCCTCCCGGAAGACGTCGTCTGCGGGGAACAGGCACTACCTGCCCCCCGCCGCCTCAACCAGCGATCAGTCCGGAGCGCGTTCCGGCACCGGCAGGTGCACCCATTCCTTATAGAAGGCCTCGATGTCCGGCTCGAAGTCGTGGATCACGGGATACCACGGCGTAGGCGCCTCCACGTCGTGCATGGTGCCGCACGCTGGGCAGTAGTACTCGCGATAGACCTGCCACTGGGTGTCGGGGGCCATCAGCTTGGGATACACCTCGGTCATCGCCTCCTCCGTGTCGCGCACGTAGATCGCGGCATGCAGTTTCCAGTTGTCGAGAAAGCCGCAGAACTCGTGACCGCAGTCGCATTTGATGACCCACTTCTTCGTCGTGGCCGATTGCACGATATACATGTGCGGGCCGAGCGGAAGCACGATGCGATCCGGGAAGCTCACCTTGGCCTGCAGGGCGGCGAGGTATCGCTCGAAGCGGGACTCGTCCTTGGGCATCGAGAGCATGCGGAAGGTGGTTTCCCAGTCCAGGGAGCCTTCGACGAGGTGCGCGACCTGCTCATTAGTGTAAGTAGACATTCTTCAATCTCCTTGATTCCGTGATTACTCTTCGACCTGGACGACGGTGGTGACGTCGGGCAGCAGGGAGAGGTCCATCCGGTGCTTGGCGCCATAGGACGGTACGCCCAGTTCTTCCTCGAGCAACTGCCAGTCCGCGGGCAGATTCCAGAACGCCTTGAACTCCCGTGTGAACTTCTCGGACAGCGCGAAGCTGGTGGCGAACATGTGTTGCACCTGGACGGACGCGTGCTTGTTGAGGATGCGTTCGCGCTCTTCCTTCATCCATTCGCGGGTAGGCAGAGCTCGGGCCAGCCGTTCCTTGCGGATCTCGGCACGGCGGGCCTGGGTTTGGGCTGCATCCACCGTAAACACGCCCTTGGCGTCCTGGGTGAAGACGGCGCCATAGACCTTCTGCGCATAGTCCGGCAGCAGGAATTTCTGGTTGAGGTCCGCCTCGACGGCCTTCGGATCCCGATCGATCGGGTCGCCAAAGCCTGGACCGCCGCGCAGGTAGTTGAGGTAGAGGTCGTGGTTGGCGTAACAGTCCTCGGTAGTAATGCACTGCTTGTCACGCTTGACCACGGCGCTGGCATCGATGTGGCGTTCGTAGTCCGGGTTGCCCGGATCGATGTCGCCGCCCAGAGGCAACGAGTCGCCGATGGTGATGCGCTTGTCGAGGCCTGTGTTGTGTGCCTCGAAGCGGTAACCGGTGGCGGACGGATAGCCGCCCATCATGCCCCAATCGCTGTTCATGAAGCCGTTGCCCATGAAGAACATGGTCCAGTCCTGGGCGTTCCACACCATGCGCAGCGTCTCGAAGCCGCAACCGCCACGGTACTTGCCGTAGCCGCCGGAGTTGGCCTTGACGTTCCGGCCCAGGTAGAGCAACGGCTCTGCCATCTCCCAGATCTCGATGTCGCCCATGTCGCCTTCCGGGTTCCAGATGGCGGCGGCGTGGTTGAGGCCATCCTTGACGGCGCAGGCGCCGGTGCCGCAGGAGCTGGCCTCGAAGCTGTTGACCGCGTGGATCTCGCCATCCTGATTGATGCCGCCGCCCTGCAGCCAGTTGGACGTGTTGGCGTTACCCGCGTTGACCTCTTCCAGGTAGCCCCGGCTGAAATAGGACTGCGAGAGACCGCGCCACAGAGCTGCCCAGCCGGAAACCAGGAAGTGCCAGGCGTAGGCGTGGCCGGTGCGGCGGTCATCCGGGTTGCACCAGGTGCCCTTTGGCAGGCGGAATTCGGTGGCGAAGTAGGCACCGTCGTTGATGCGCTGAGTGGGCACCAGGGTCTGGCACATCATCACCCAGATTCCGGAAGTAAAGGCCACCTGATGCGCGTTGAAGGTGTGCCAGCCCCAACGGCTCGCGCCCTCGAAGTCCAGCCGCCACTTGCCGTCCGGCTTGATGGTCATCTCCACCGGCGAGTGCATGATGGAGTCGAGCTTGGCGAAGGCGTTGGAGACTTGCACGTCCTCATGTTTGTAAGGCACGTCGACAAAGGAGACCTTGCGGTACTTGCCCGGCAGGGTCATGGCCTTGATACGGCTCTGCAGTCCGCGGCGGCCTTCTTCGATGACCTCGAAGGCGAACTTCTCATAGGCTTCGATGCCGTCGGCGCGGACCACCTCCTCCACCAGCTCGCGGATCATGTGGCAGCCGGCGATGCGGGTCTTTTCGTCGAGGATCCAGTACTTGGGCGTGCGCACCGAGCGCTGTGACTCGTGCAGCCAGTCGCGCAGCGGCTCGTCGTTCACCCCGGTCTTGCGGCAGGTGATCATGTAGCCGTCGCCGAAGCGCTGGGTCTGGCCAGTGGACATCGAGCCCGGCGTCACCGAGCCGGTGTCGATCACGTGGGTGACGCCGCCTACCCAGCCGATCAGCCGGCCTTCCCAGAAGATCGGGACGATGGTGGCGATGTCGCAGGGGTGGACGTTGCCGATGGCGCAGTCGTTGGTCGTGAACATATCCCCGGGGTTGATGCCGGGGTTGCCTTCCCAGTTGTTCTCGATCATGTACTTGATCGCCGCGCCCATGGTGCCGACGTGGATGATGATCCCGGTCGAGGTCAGGACGCAGTCGCCGGCGGCGTTGTAGAGGGTGAAGCAGAGTTCGCCTTCCTGCTCGACGATGGGGCTGGCGGCGATCTTCTTGGCGGTTTCGCGGGCATGCACCAGGCCGCCGCGCAGCTTGGAGAACAGCTTCTCGTAGCCGATCGGATCCGCGTCACGGAATTCCAGCTTCTCGAGGCCGTTGTAGTGGCCGGTGGCCTTGGTGCGCTCGATGATGCCGTCGCGGTATTGCTTGAGGGTCTGGCCGTTCTGCAGCAGGTCGGCGAAGCCGACTTCCTTCTTGCTCATCATATTCATGGCGGGTCTCCTTACTTCACTTCCTTGAGATGGAACAGGCGGTGTTTGTCGATCGTGGTTGCGAAGCCGTCGGGAACGACGAAGGTCGTGGCGTCCGATTCGATGATGGCGGGACCCACGATGTGGTTGCCGGCCTTGAGGGCTTCCATCTTCCAGAGCGCGGCATCCACCCACTTCTTGTGGCGGTAGAAGGGACGGGTGCCGAGATAGGCTGCCTTGGGCGGCACGGGGCCGGCATCCGGGTCTTCCGGCAGCACCGGCTTCTGGGTCACGACGGTGCCGCGCAGGATCGCACCGGTGATCGAGAAGCCCAGTTCCGGCGAGCGGGCCGAGCTGGCGTAGACCCGGCCGTAAGTGAGCTCGAAGGCCTCGACGATCTTGTCCCAGTCGGCGCCGGTGGCGGCGCTGGTCACCGGCGAGACGATTTCGAGGTCATTCAGCTGGCCCATGTACTGCATCTTGTAGCCGGGGATCAGCAGCACGTCCTCTGCCTTGTAGCCGTTGAGGACGAATTCGTCGATGACCTTGACCGCCAGTTCGGACCAGGCTTCCTGCAGGGACTT
Organism: Paraburkholderia lacunae; assembly: GCF_003353175.1. Classification (GTDB taxonomy): domain Bacteria; phylum Pseudomonadota; class Gammaproteobacteria; order Burkholderiales; family Burkholderiaceae; genus Paraburkholderia; species Paraburkholderia lacunae. The sequence goes on from NZ_QHKS01000021.1 coordinate 92,629, forward strand.
GCAGGCGGCTTCCTTGTTGGCATCGGGGGCGTGCTGGGCGACACCAAGGTCGACCGATTTGTCGTAGCGGTACTCGAAGTCGGCGCAGGCGCAGCCGAAGGCCGAGAAGCCGGCCGCCCAGGCCGGCACGACGACGTCCTTGAAGCCGACGCCCTCGGTGTAGCCGTAGGTGTGCACCGGCCCGGCGCCGCCGTAGGAGAAGCAGGTGAAGTCCGCGGGGTTGTAGCCCTTGGCGCTGATATTGGCGCGCAGGTACTCGGAGAGAGTGAGATCGAGCAGCTCGATGACGCCGGCGGCGGCATCCTCGACCGACAGGCCGAGCGGCTCGGCGATCTGCGCCTTGATGTGGTCGCGGGCGCGCTGCACGTCGAGCTTGATGGCGCCGCCCAAGAAATTGTTCGGGTTCAGGTAGCCGAGCACCACGTGGCAGTCGGACACGGACACCGTGTCGAGGCCGCTCTCGGGCCAGCAGGTGCCGACGCGGTAGCCGGCGCTGTCGGGGCCGAGCTTGATCGACTTGCTATAGGGGTCGAGGCGCACGAAGCTGCCGGCGCCCGCACCGACCGAGTCCATCGCCACCAGGGGCAGCGAGAGGACCAGGCGGGCCATGTCGGGGTCGGACTTGATGGCGAAATTGCCCTTGGTGATGAGGGCCACGTCGAAGCTGGTGCCGCCAATATCGGAGCAGGCGATGTTCTCGTCACCCAGGTACTCGCCCAACAGCTTGGAGCCGATGACGCCGCCGATCGGGCCGGAAACGATGGTGCGCGCGAGTTCCTTGGCCTTCCAGCTGATGGTGCCGCCGTGCGTGGCCATCACCCGCAGGTCGAACCTCGCGCCGTGCTTCTTGAAACGGTCGCTCACCTTCTTCAAGGTCTGGCGGGAAGGTTCGGCGCCATAGGCCTCGAGGATGGTGGTGTTCATCCTGTGGCTTTCCTTGCGCGACGGGTAATAGTCCACCGAGGCGAAGACGGGGATCTCCACTTTCAGCTTGCGCAGCTCTTCCTTGACCACATCGCGGGCGCGCAGCTCGCTGGTCTCGTTCTTGTGCGACTGCAGCAGGCAGATGACGATGGCCTGGGCGCCGGCTTCCGCCAGTTGGCGGGTGGCCTGTCGCACCTCGTCCTCGCGTAGAGGAATGACGACCCTGCCCTGCACGTCGGTGCGCTCGGTGACGCCGCGCGTGCGCGAGACCGGCACCAGCGGTTCGTCGTAGCGATGGGTATTGAGGTGGATGCGGTCCTCCAGCGCGTAGCCCAGGTAGCTCTGCAGGGCGCGGCCCATGGAGTGGATCTGCTCGAAGCCGCGGTTGCAGATGAGGCCGACGTCGAGGCCCTTGCGCATCAGAATGCGGTTCAACATGGCGGTGCCGGAATAGACGCAGGTCACCAGCTCCGGATAGACATCGTCCACTGTCCGGTCCCAGTGAGCGAGTGCATCTTCGGAAGAGTTGTAGATGGCAAGGGATTCGTCACCGGGATTGCTCTGCGCCTTGCCGACCACGAAACGGCCGTCGGAGCGCACGAAGAATGTGTCGGTCATCGTGCCGCCGGCATCGATGCCCATCACCTGTACGGTGGACTGCGATTGCATATTGCCTCCTATCATTCGTGTAGTCATTGTGGGAAGTCCCACGCCCCATCCAGCGCAAAGGTCGTGCCACGACCGGCTGGCACCAAGGGAAGATATGGCATGTGATTGAAATCAACGAGTTGCCTGCATTCCCTGGCAACGTCGCTGGTCGCAACTGCCTGCTGTCGTCGCTGTCCGGATTCCCGACACCTGCGCAGCGTTGTCCGGGAATCGGACGCACTGCGGGCCGCTCGCTCCGGAGTGCGAACTATGGATCCGATACGGTTGCCTTGAGACAAACTCAGGCATCCGGAAGTGGAGCACGGGTTGTCGCCCAGCGCTGATCTCATAGCGCCTGGTAGCCGTCGAATTTGAATGCGGAAATCGCTCGCGTCACGGATACGCCCTTCGAAGTCGCGACGGTGAGACGCCTGACGGCTTTGACCCCGGCGTCCAGTACACCAACTGCCCAGGACTTCCATACATCGATCTGATCACTGCGGCTCTCGCCGTACACGCACCACATACAGAAGTGCTCGCAGTTATTGGAAATCAGCCGATAGCGATCCTCGCCGAGGCGGGAGTAGGCTCGGCGGACGGCTTCCACGCCAGCGAACCTGGCGCCGGAGCTTTGCCTGATCCAGACCGGGTGCCCCTGTGCGAATTCCGCGAGCGTGACCTCCTGCACCGGGCCGCGGCGCAGTGACCGTGACAGCCCTGCGTAATGCACGACTTTGCCGGCCCCCGCATAGACGCCATGATGTGTGTAGCCAAGTCGTTCGGTTACGAGATGGCTTCCGATCGTCAGATCCGCGTCGGCCACCGCTTCGACAACCAGGTGCCCTGTTCTCGTCAAATCTTTCATGCTCTTCACCGCATTGCGCTGCCTCACGCACCCATCCACTGCATATGGCGCGCCATCATCGCAAACGAGCGGCGTGGCGCGACTTTGCGCCGCGCCGAGTCGACCTACCGGGAGGAGGTTCGCGAATTCAACGCAAGCCTCTTGCTGGGCCGTGCTTTCGCCGTCCGGAATCCGGACGCCCACGCAAAGGTGTCCGGATTCCGGACACCTTCCTGCGCGCCTGCTGCAGAGCACAAACCAGGGATTTGAAGGGGATTGTTGACTTGGTGATGTCACGGGATTACGGTGACTGCAGTCAAAAATTGAGAGCGATCGTCCATGCCGTTTTCCCATCGCGGCACTCTGATCCCCCGCATCGGAGACGAACCTGTTGTGGCCTCATCCTGGGAGCGGTTTGTGCAGAACCAGCCCCTGGAGGGGGAAGGTGTGCGCAGCGTCGTGCTGGCTTCGTGGCAGCGCAGTCGCGCTGACGCCGTTGATCCTGCCACGCACTGCGCACCGGGAGCCGCCGCCGAACGTGTCCGCCAATTGCAGCGGCAGAACCGGAATCTCTGCGATGCCGCGCATCCGGCACTGGAGGGGCTGCGCGATATCCTGCGGGAATGCGGCACCCTCATCATGCTCTGCGATCCGGGCGGCACGATTCTCCAACTCAATGGCGAGACCCGCGTCCGCGGCGTTGGCGAGGCGATCAACCTGGCCACCGGCGGCTGCTGGAATGAGGAAGTCATCGGCACCAATGCCATCGGCACCGCAATCGCCACCGGTGCTGCGGTTCAGATCCATGCCAACGAGCATTTCTGCCTGGACGTCAGGCGCTGGACCTGCGCTGCTGCTCCCATCTTTGCCCCCTTTAGCCGCACCCTGCTGGGAGTCGTGGATGTCTCCGGCGTCAAGGAAACTTTCCATGGCCACACCTTGGGCCTGGTGGTGGCTGCCGCCAGGCAGATCGAAAGCGAACTGGCCTGCCGCGACGGTGCTCTCCACGAGCGGCTGCTGACCCGAGCCATCGATAATTTCATCCGTTACGCCAGCGACTACGTCGTGCTCGTCGACACCCGAGGGCGCGTTGTTCGCACCAACGGGAACGCGCACGCGGCGCGAGAGATGTATGACGTGCGGTTGCCTTTAGAGGTCGGCAGCGAAGTGCCGGGGCTGAACCTTGCGCTGCCGGAGGTCGATCGGTGCTGCCAACGGCCGGAATGGCTGCGCCCCGAATGGCTACACCCGGTGAAGGACCATGAAGGCACGCTGGGTACGATGCTCGTGATTGCGCTCGGGGCGCGGCAAAATCGAACCGCCATATCGCTGCCCACCGCCACGACAACGCCGGCAGGAAACGATGCGTTCGGTGAAATCATTGGCGCAAGCGCGGTTCTGGAGGCGACCAAGGCACGCGCTCGCCGCATCGCCCCTCTCGATCTGCCAGTACTGCTCCTGGGTGAGACCGGTGCGGGGAAGGAACTCTTTGCCCGGGCGCTGCATCGGGCGGGGAAACGCGCCGAGGGGCCGTTCATTGCCGTGAATTGCGGCGCGTTTAGCCGTGAGCTTTTGGCCAGCGAGCTGTTTGGCTATATCGACGGTGCATTTACAGGCGCGCGTCGTGGTGGCCTTCCGGGTAAGTTTGAGCAGGCCGACGGCGGTACCCTGTTCCTGGACGAGATCGGCGAGATGCCACTCGACATGCAGCCCCACCTGTTGCGCGTGCTGCAGGATAGCGTTGTCGTCCGCCTGGGCGATACCCGCGAGCGGCGCGTTTCGGTGCGCGTCATCGCAGCCACTAACCGTGATCTGCAGAGAGAGATCGCCGCCGGGCGCTTCCGGGAAGACCTGTACCACCGCCTCTGCGTGGTCAGCCTGCCACTACCGGCGCTACGCGACCGGCCCGGCGATATCGAGGCCATTATCGATCATCTCAACAGCAAACTGGCACGCAAGTATGGCTGTGCGCCCAAGCAGCTTGAACCCTCCGTGTGCCAGGCTCTTCTGAGCTATCGCTGGCCGGGCAACATACGTGAACTGCACAATGTCTTCGAGGTGATGTTCGCGCTCAGCGAAGGCGACATCATCGATACGTCTCTACTCCCCACGACCATCACTCAGATGGCCGGGAACTCGCCTCCCATATCAACCTCGGCGCCAATGGCAGCGTCATCCGGTCGGCTCGAGGAAATGGAGAGACAAGCAATACTCGATGCGATCGCGAACGCCCACGGAAATATGTCGATGGCCGCCCGAACGCTGGGAATCTCGAGGAGCACGCTGTATGTCAAACTGGCCGCGATTCGGGCCATTCAAGCTCCGCATTTAGGGGCTTGAGCGCTGAGCGTTGCGCGCCGAGCAAGCGTTGATCGACTGTCTCCGCATGGATGGGCGCTCGCCATCGTTTAACGGCCGATTGGCGGAGATCCGCCGGCGTATCAGGAAAATGGGAGCCAAAGCTGGCTCCCATTTTTTTGTCCTTGACCTTCGTTCGGATTGCCCGGCATCGGGCGCATGCCAACGACCAGGCCTGCCTTGTGCGTCGTCGTGATCGACGCCTCCGCGCAAAGCTGCTTAACGCGCTCCGCCGGCGGCGAGCAGGCTCTCGCCGGTGATCCAGCGCGCGTCGTCCGAGGCGAGGAAAACAGCGACGCCCGCGATATCGTCAGGCTGCCCGATACGGCCGAGCGGAGTCTGGCTGACTGCCCACGTCTCGAAGTCGGAACCGACAAAGCCTGCGCTATGCGTGCCTTCTGTCGCGACCATGCCCGGATTCACCGAGTTGACGCGAATTTTTCGCGGTCCGAGTTCACGGGCCAGCACGCCCGTGATGCCGTCCACCGCGGACTTCGTGCCGGTATAGACCGCGCTGCCCGCCGGCGTGATGCGGCTGACCAGCGAGCCGACGTTGATGATGCTGCCGCCTTCGCCGAGATGTTTCGCCGCTGCTTGCGTGACCAGCAACAGACCCAGCACGTTCACATTGAAGTGTTTATGGAAGTGCTCTTCGGTGATGGCTTCGATCGGCGCGAACTCATACACGCCGGAATTGTTGACGACGATGTCGAGGCGGCCATACGTTTCGACCGCTGCATCGATGATGCCTTGCGCGTCCGCGGCTTTCGACACGTCGCCCGCCACGGCAACCGCCTTGCCGCCCGCCGCGGTGATGGCGTCGACCACCGCGTCCGCGCCGGCCTTGCTGGACGCATAGTTGACCACCACCGACGCGCCTTGCGCCGCGAGGGCCTTGGCGATCGCGGCGCCGATACCTTTCGATGCGCCTGTCACAACCGCGACTTTACCTGCGAGCTTGCTCATGATCGTTTTCCTTTGAGGTGGGGTTTGCGCCGGCGCGCTGCCGCGAAGATACGCGGGGCTGGCTTCCATGAAGCGTCAGATGCAGCGGCGCTGTCACAGCAGTCACTGTAGACAGGTAAGCCGGCGGGATAAAGCGGCTCAGAACGAATAGTTACGTCGGGTCAGGCGAACAATCGGATTTTGTTTGAAGCGGTGAATGGGAGATGGGGCAAGTGGGTCGCGGCGCCCCATGCCCCTGCCCCCGCCTCCTTCGCGCCGGCTTCTTTACCGGTTCGACGTAAAGCCGCCGAAGAACGCTTGCGCGTTCGCCTCGAGCGTCTCGAGGTGATATCCCCCTTCCTGCACGATGAGCGTGGGCAGCTTCAACGCACCGAGCTTGCCGCCTAGTTTGCCGAAGCCTTCGGTCGTGACGGCCACCATCGATTGCGGATCGTCTTTGTAGATGTCGAAGCCAAGCGCAATCACCAGCGCGTCAGGCTGAAAACGCGCCACGACGCGCAGCGCCGTAGCCAGTTGCTCGAAAAACACGGCTTCCGACGATCCGTGCGGCATCGGCAGATTGACGTTGTAGCCCTCGCCTCGCGCGGCGCCACGTTCGTCTTCGAAGCCTGCCACCACGGGATAGAAATTGGTCGGGTCGCCGTGGATCGACACATACAGCACGTCGTCGCGGTCGTAGAAAATCTCCTGAATGCCCTGGCCGTGATGCATGTCGGTGTCCAGTATCGCGACGCGTCCGTATTTGCGCCGCAACGCCTGCGCCGCCACAGCGCAATTGTTCAGATAGCAGAAACCGCCGGCCGCCTCCACGCGCGCATGATGGCCCGGCGGCCGACACAATGCGTACGCTTCTGCCGTGCCGTCGAGGAGCGCGTGCGCGCCGGCGAGCGCGCTTTGTGCGGACCAGTACGCGGATTCGTAGGTATGCGCGCCGACCGGGCAACTGCCGTCGGCGAGATAGCGCGCGGCTTGCGCGAGGATGCCGCGCAGCGGATTGTTCTCGCGGATATACACGTTCGACATCACTTCGTCGCCCCATTCCGCGGGAATCTTTTTCCACTCGCGATGCGCTTCTTCGAGGAAGCGCAGATAGTTCATCCCGTGCACTTCGGCGAGCGGCACCGCGCCGAAATCCGCCGGTTCGCGCACGTCGAAGCCGAGCGTTCGGGCGGCCTCGACAAGCCGCAACGCACGCTCCGGCACTTCCTGCGGCGTGCGCATCTGGCCGCGCGAGAAATAACCGCGCGGTTGGTGCTTCAACTGTGCGGGATGAAAGAACGTCTGCATGTTCCGGTTCCTTTCAATCAGCGTGCAGGCGGTGCCTTGGGTGCCTCGGATGCCTCATGAGCCTCAGGTGCTAGCAGTACATAGCAATACGTTGTATTCACACGGCCATATTAAGACCCGGCGGATGAAAAACACGTCGCGCGATTTGCAGGGCCGAATGAGCCGTCGGCCATCCGGAGTAGAAGGCTAGATGGGTCATCACTTCGACTATCTCATCGCGCTCCACACCGTTCTCCAGTGCCCTCTTTATATGACTAGTGAGTTCATTGGTCCGATAGAGGGCAGTTAAGGCCGCCACGGTCACCAAGCTACGATCGCGCGGCGAAAGCCCAGGTCGTTGCCAAACGTCGCCGAAGAGGACGTTGTCAGTGTACCCGGCAAGGGCAGGCGCAATATCGCCAAATACCTTATGCCCAATAGAAAGATCGTCTGACGGCATGCTCGCTCCTCAGGAGGACAGGGACTGAAAAAGTGGGGACTACCTGATGTCGTACAGCGCGACCTGGCCACCGCGCGACGGGCGATTGCGTTGTTGCATTGCATGGCATAGCGAATGTTTGTCTGGTATCGGAATATCGTCCTTCATCGCGTTACGTCCGATCTGACGTTTGAGGCTCGGTTTGCTCAGTACGCAGCAGGTGTTCGACAACACGGCGCATGCGCACCGGCGCAGCATCGACCGATAACAAGGTCGGCTTCATCGACCAGAAATCGGCATTTCCGAGCGCGGCTTGCTGGGCGTCGAGCATCACCTTGTCTTGTTCGAGAAATGCGAAGCGCCGCATCTCCGCATACCTGGCCTTTTCACTCTCATTCAGTTGGGTGCTCAACGGTAGCGCTGCAGCAAAAAAATAGTGCGTTGTCCGGTCGGTCTCCGGCGTCAGAATATGCTGGCCGTACCACCATCCATGATCATCCCGCTCCTGGCGTTCCGGAGCATGAACGCCGCCATCGAACCAGAAGTAGCTCGGCGCCGACCATTGAATCTCGGTCCACATGGCGACAGGTTGCTGATCGCGCCGGTAGAGCAAATCGAAAATCTTGGGCACGCTGCTCTTCGGCGTCCAACGGCGGCAGATAATTTTGCCGTCCTCCTCACGGACTAGTTGATTCGAGCTGACTTGATCTCGACTACCCAGCAAACCGTCGTGCAAATACGTGAGGTGGCTTAGGTCCAGCAGATTGTCAGCCATCAGCAAATAGTTCGCGCAGATATGGAGATAGCCACCGGTGACCACTTGATAATCCGATTTCGCGTCGATCAGGCGGTAGTCCGGAATCCGGGCTGGATCGGCAGGCCATTCCCCCATCCAGACCCATACGAGATCGTGCCGTTCATGCACCGGATAAGAACGAACGTGTATTGCTTGTGGAATTCTGCCGTCTCCATGAGGATTCTTCACGCACCGGCCTGAACAGTCGAAACGCAATCCATGATAGCCACACTCGATGTCGTCGCCTTGCAAGGTGCCGAGATGTAGCGGGACGAAGCGATGTGGGCACCGGTCGAGCAGCGCCGCTACGGAACCGTCTTTCTTGCGATAAAACACGATCTGTTCATTGAGCAACGTTCGATGAAACATCTCGCCGGCGCGGATGTCAGCGCTCCAGCACGCCGCGTACCACGCATTCCTGATGAATGCCATTTTGGGACTCCGGATAGGCACGGCGCATTGCTTACCGCGCTGTTTGCGACGGGTTGAAAAATACTCTGTCAATGGGGAAGTCTCGCGCCGCGCCCTCTGGTTCTGCGCGCGTACCGATGTAAATAAAGCCCACGATCTCGTCGTCACTTCCAATACCCAGCGATTCGCGAACAATCCCGCTGGTCGCCCACACACCGGTTTTCCATATTGCAGCGAGTCCGACCAGATGAACCGCCAGGGTGATTAACTGGCAGGAAGCAGCAGCCGAGAATATCTGGTCACGAAACGGTATGTTGCACTCGCGTCGCATTGTCGAGACGCAAATGATGAGGGGAGCTCGAAACGGTGCATTCCTGGCTTTTTCACACTGGCGTGAATCCCCACCATTGGCAACGGCGTGCCGAACAAACGCGTCTGCTAATTGCCCCCTCCCTGGCCCAGTAAAAAGGCGAAATTCCCACGGCCTAAGATGACCGTGATCATTCCCGCTTGTCGCTGCACGAAGGATCATGTCGAGCGCTTCTTGAGTGACGGGAATGTCATGGAACTCCTTGCAGGAGTGGCGCCGAAATATATCGTCCATCGTAAAAAATTTCATGAGAGCCATCAGACCAATAGGAGTGGCGGGGGACATCGCCGATTATATTTTTGAATTTAATTAATAGTGTCGTTGTAAAGACCGATATAAGTGTTTGAAAATAATCTGCTGCCGAACTGGACGCCATCCTTGATCAGGGACCTGGACCGAGCATCGTTCCAGTCGTGATTGACAACCTTCAGGAAATCCTCAGCATGCTCCATGTCCAGTTTTCGATGAAGACCGTAGTGGGTGATGCGATCTGCGGAAAGCCATCCTTGATCGACAATGGATTGAAAAATCATTGTCGAGACGTCTACAAACGTTCGCTCGATTCCGGCGAACGTGGCGGCGGAAAACCGGTAGTCTTCGAAAGAGGAGACGCTGCGGAGCGTCTCGTTGAAGATTCTCGCGGTGTGTGATGGTTGACTCAAGTCGATTTGCGACGAATCCCCGCCAAGACGATCTATCAGGGTAAGGATCGTCCTGCCGTGTACGTGCTCCATCACACCTCTGCCATGTTCTTCCCAAAGATTACCAACGAGGGCGACGCGCGGTCCAGGATCCGGGACGCTGGCAATGACTTGTGCCATAGGGCGGCTGAAGAAGTGAACCATCGGCGCAAATTCGATTTGGCTCTTGAGGAATTGCTGCTTGGACATCTGGCCGGAACAAAGCGCATGGAAATAGGGGTTTTGTGGAAGATTTAATTCTGCAATACACGATTCCAGGTGGCTTTTCAGATCGACATGAAGGGACATACGATTCTCCTTTGGAGACTTCTTCATTCATGATGCATGCCCAATCAGCGGGCGCAAGATATATATGACCAAGCATGATAATAATAGGAATACCTCGATAGTTGTTGAGCATAATATCTAGATTAGCCGCTCTCTTAAATAAATCTCCATTAATTTTTGAAATAATGCAATCCAATTAATTTGGAAAATAATGCAATCCAATTATTTTTAGGCTATTTTAAAATTTGAACCGGTCTTTTGATTTGTGGGAATGAAGGCAGTCGCAAGATAGTTAAATGTTTAATGGCAGGCGAAAAAACCCTCCATCGCACGATCCGTTCGTCAGCACGATGGCGTCGTTTGCGACGTCGCAGTCGGCTTCTTCGCTCGGCCGCCGGAAGAGGGTCTAATCGACGTCGGTATCGACCTGCTGTGGCTTCGTTCGCGCAAAATGCATGCGGCCGAGCAGGCGTTTCTCGACGGCATGGAGCGCACGATGCAACGTTCCGCGCAGCCCGAGCGGCTCCCACCACGTTGAAATCTGCACCGCGAGGCTCACCAGTACCGCTGAAGCGCCTATCGTCTCCAGAACGCTCGACCACACGATAAAGCCCTCCGTTCGTTGTCCGCCACGTCAGTGTCAAACGCTCAGTGTCAAACGCCCGGTTCTTAAACGAACACGCGCACCCGTAACTGAATTCCCAGACCCAGCAAACAGACAAAGAACCCGCGGCGAAAGCTCGCCGCGCTGATGCACCCACGCACCCGTTGCCCGATCCACGTCCCGATCAGGGCGGGCAGCGCGTTGCGGGACTGCGTGGGCAAACGTGCGCTTCCGTCTGGCCGGGCCTTGCACTTCCGTACCCGCGTGCGAAGCCCACAATATCAATGCAGTTTATTTCACAGCCTATTTTTAATCGATTTGCCTGATTCGACTCCGGTTCTTATCCTTGATGCACAACCGTATGCGGCCTGCTGCGTACGTCGTCCGCTCTGCTCATTCTTTTGCCGGCAAGATCATGGAAAGAACCACCTTCAACGTTCGCGTCGACGCCGTACGCGACGAAGCGCACGGCGTGCGCTCATTCAGCGTGTCGCGTCTGGACGGCAACCCGTTCGACCAGTACGAACCCGGCGCGCATATCGACGTCACCGGTCCCTCGGGCGTCACGCGCCAATATTCGCTGTGCGGCGATCCGGATCAGCGTGACACGCACCGGTTCGCCGTCAAGCGCGAAGACGCGTCGCGGGGCGGCTCGCGCTCGCTGCATGACGACGTCACGGTAGGCAGTGAATTGACGATTGGCGCGCCGCGCAATCTGTTCCAGCTCGCACCGGATGCGGGCGAACACGTATTGATCGCTGCGGGCATCGGCGTGACGCCGCTTCTCAGCATGGCGTACCGGCTGCTCAAGCAGAAGCAGCGCTTCGTCTTGCACTATTTCGCGCGCAGCGCGGAACATGCAGCGTTCCTGCCGCAGCTCTCACGCGCGCCGTTCAGCGATCATGTGAGGTTTCATTACGGCGTCGAGCGCGCGCAACTGGATACGGCGCTGGCCGAATGCGTCGCCACCGCGCGCGAAGGCACGCACATCTACACCTGTGGTCCCGCGCCTTTCATGGAGCGCGTGGTGGCGATCGGCGAAACGCGCGTTGCGTCCGACGCGATTCACCTCGAACGCTTCGCCGCCGAGCCTTCGTCCGCGACCACCGGCGCAGCCGGCACGCTCGACGCATTCGACGTGCGGATCGCCAGCAGCGGCGCAACCGTGCGCGTCGACCGACACACGACGATCGTCGCGGCGCTCGCGTCGATCGGCATCGAAGTTGATACGTCGTGCGGCGAAGGCGTGTGCGGCACCTGCATGGTGGACGTGGTGAGTGGCACGCCCGAGCATCGCGACCACTGCCTGAGCAAAGCCGAACGGGCGAGCGGCAAGGTGATCTGCTGCTGCGTCTCGCGCGCCGCTTCGCCGTTGCTGGTGCTGGATCTTTAATTCAACCGGCTGCGCGCAGGTGCTGCGAATGCAGCAGCCGCAGCACTTGCCTCTTTCGTCTCTTACCGGTCGTCGTCGCGAATCGACGATGCGTGCCGGCACAGCGCGCGCACTTCGATATCCATATACGGGAACAGCGGCAACTGGCTCAGCACGTCGTGCAAATGCGCCGGGCTATCGACGTCGAATACGCTGATATTCGCGTAGCGCCCGGCGATGCGCCAAAGGTGCCGCCACACGCCGTCCTGTTGCAGCTTTTGCGACATCGCCTTCTCATCGGCCTTCAGGCGCGCGGCGCGTTCGGCGTCCATGTCGGGCGGCAGATTGACGGTCATCTCAACGTGAAACAGCATGTTGACTCTCTCCTCTTCAGATCAATGATCGATGACAGAAGACCCCGGCTGTCCGGCAAACCATGCCGGGAAGCCGGGGTCGACAAGTTCAGGCGGTACTTACAGTTCGACTGGTGCAGCTCAGGCTTCGGCGCGCACGCGTTCCACTTCCGCGCCCGGCAGGTTGTCGCGCTCCCTGAACAGCGTGAAGTCGAAATCGATCAGCGCGAAGTTGCCTTCCACCCCGTACGGTTTGCCTTCCGCGCCTTCAGCCTGCTTGAGGGACGGCACGAGGCCGTCGCGCGTGGCGAATGCGAAGTCGTCCCACAGATACGGATCGCCGTCGATATTGATCTGCGTGGTCAGCCTGCGAAAACCCGGCGCTGAAACGAAGAAGTGGATATGCGCCGGACGATGTCCGTGACGGCCGAGTTGATCGAGCAGCAGTTGCGTCTGGCCTTGCGGCGGCACGCTATAGCCGACCGGTACCACGCTGCGGAAGCTGTACTTGCCTTCGGCATCCGTGCGGATCGAGCGGCGCAGATTGAACGCCGGCTGCGATTTGTCGAAGTACGAGTAATTGCCGAGATGGTTCGCGTGCCAGACTTCGACGAGCGCATGGGCGAGCGGCTTGCCGTCTTCGCCGAGCACCTGGCCGCGCATCACCAGCGTCTGGCCGGGATCGGTGCCGTCGTCGAGGCGCGCATGGCCTTCCGAGAGCGGTGCGCCGGCCACATATAGCGGCCCTTCGATGGTGCGCGGCGTGCCGCCTTCGATACCGGCCTTCGCTTCCGCTTCATCGAGACGCAGGTCGAGAAAATGCTCGAAGCCGAGGCCCGCGGCCAGCAGGCCCAATTCGCCGCTCTTGCCCGCTTCGCCGAGATAGTTCAGCGCGGTCCAGAACTCATCGGGCTGCACGTCGAGATCCTCGATCGTATAGAACAGATCGCGGACGATGCGGTTGACGATCTCCTTGGTGCGCGGATTGCCTTCACGGGTGGCGCTGTCGTTGATCTTTTGCAGCAGCGCGTCGATGACTTGCCTGTTCATGGGGTATCTCCTTCGTTTAATGTTTTTGACGGCGAGCGTGTGAGCCGTCAGTTCATGGCGACGCTTGCGCCCTTGCGCGTATCGCGTCGCAGGCGGTCGATCCTGTTCCAGTCGAGCTCGATGCCAAGGCCCGGACCTTGTGGAAGATGCAAGGAAAAATTCTCGTAGCGCAGCGGCTCGGTGAGGATTTCTTCGGTCAGCAGCAACGGGCCGAACAACTCGGTACCCCATTTCAGCTCGCCGAAAGTGCTGAAGAGCTGCGCCGATGCGATCGTGCCCACCGCGCCTTCGAGCATCGTGCCGCCGTACAGGTCGATATGCGCGGCCGAGGCGATCGCCGCCACCTGCGCCGCGCCGCTCAGGCCGCCCGATTGCGCGATCTTCACGGCGAACACATCGGCGGCACGCGTGCCGGCGAGCGCGAATGCATCGGCCGGGCCGTGCAGCGCTTCGTCGGCCATGATCGGCACCTGCGCGAGATCCGTCAGACGTTTGAGACCGGCGCGATTGTCCGCGGCGATCGGCTGTTCGATCAGCGCCACGCCCGCGTCGGCAAAACGCCTCGCGGCCCAGATCGTTTCGGATTCGGTCCATGCCTGATTCACGTCGACCCGCACTTCGCCGCGGCCGTCCAGCGCATTGTTGATCGCCACGACGTGCGCGACGTCGTCGGCGACGGCGCGCGTGCCGATCTTCAGCTTGAACACACGATGCCGCTTCGCTTCGAATACGCGCTCGGCCTCGTCGATGTCGCGCTGCGTATCGCCGCTCGCGAGCGTCCAGGCGACCTCCACCGAATCGCGCACGCGGCCGCCGAACAACTCGGACAACGGCACGCCGAGGCGCCGTGCCTGGGCATCGAACAACGCGGTCTCCACCGCCGATCTGGCAAAGCGGTTGCCCTGAAACAGTCCACGCAGCTTCGCCATCGCGGCGCCTGGACGGGTAGCGTCCAGCTCTTTCAACAACGGCGCGAAGTAGGTATCGATGTTGACCTTGATGCTTTCCGGGCTCTCTTCGCCGTAAGCGAGCCCGCCGATGGTGGTGCCCTCGCCCACGCCGACCACGCCGTCGTCGCAGCGAATGCGCACCAGCACGAGCGTCTGGCAGTTCATCGTTGCGACCGAGAGCCGGTGTGGACGAATCGTCGGCACGTCGACGAGGATCGTTTCCACGCTCTCGATCTTCACGGGTGTTGCTATCATTCGTTGCCCTCCTGTGCTGCTTTCCTGAGAGCACCCATATTAGAAACAAACCCGCGAAGCAGTCCAACACCGATTCCGACTACTTCCATACCTTAGGGGTATGCATGGAACTTCGCCAACTCCGCTACTTCGTCGCCGTCGCGGAAGAAATGAACATCACGCGGGCCGCCCAGCGGCTGCATATGACGCAGCCGCCGCTCAGCCGCCAGATTCAGCAGATCGAGGAAAGCATCGGCCTGGCGCTGTTCGAACGCGGCGCACGGCCGCTGCGTCTGACCGAAGCGGGCCGCATCTTCTACGCGCAGGCAAGGCGTCTGATCGACGAAGCCGACGAACTCGCGCCGCTCACGCGGCGTCTCGCGCAACTGGCCGAGCGCATCGTGATCGGCTTCGTGTCGTCGACGCTATATGGCGCGCTGCCGGCGGTGATCCGCGCGTTTCGCGAGGCCGCGCCGCATATCGAGTTGTCGCTGATTGAAATGTTTACGCTCGAGCAATTGGGCGCGCTCAAGGGCGGCCGTATCGACGTGGGCTTCGGCCGTCTGCGTTTCGACGATGCACAGCTGGCGCGCGAGGTGCTGGTCGAAGAACGGATGATTGCCGCGCTGCCGCAAGACCATCCGCTCGCGCGGCAGAAGAAGGCGCTGACGCTCGCGGCGCTCGCGCAGGAGACGCTGATCGTTTATCCGAGCACGCCGCGGCCGAGCTATGCGGACCAGCAACTCTCGGCGATGCGCGATCACGCGCTGGAGCCGAAGGCGATTCACGAAGTGCGGGAGTTGCAGACCGCGCTCGGCCTGGTCGCCGCGCAGGTCGGTGTGTGTCTCGTGCCGGAAAGCGTGGAAGGTCTGCGCGCGCATGGCGTGGTGTACCGGCCGATTCCGGGCGCCAATGTGGCGTCGCCGATCATCATGAGCCGGCGCTTGCAGGACGAATCGCCGACGACGGCGCTGCTTTGTTCGCTGGCGCGCGAACTGTTCAAACGGGCTTGAAGCGGGCTTGAAACGACCCGGAAGCGGACCCAGCGGCGGCCGTGAAGCGCAGGCCCGAAACGCTGAACTGAAACGCTGAACCGAAGCGCCCCGCCGCCCTTCTTTTCAACGCTCGTCAAAACGCCGCACGATGCCTGCCATCAGATTGCGCAGCCACACGTTGCCCTCGTCCTGATCGAAGTGTTCGTGCCAGTGCATCGTGACCGCGGCAATCGGCAAGGTGACCGGCAACTCGTAAATCTGGAAACCGCCGCCGCGATTGAAGATCTGGGCGAGGCGCCGCGGCAGCGTCGCGAACAGGTCGGTCACGGCCAGCACACTCGGCAAGGCCACGAAATGCGGCAATTCCAGCGCGATGTGGCGGCCCACGCCTTGCGAGCGAAACGCATCGTCGAGCGCATGATGGCTGTGCTCGACCGAGCTGATCTGCACATGCGACGCGGCCAGAAACGCCTTCAGGCTCAGTTCTTTCGAGCGCGGCAAGCCAGGGCGCTTGCGCGTCATGCACACGTAAGTCTCCTCGAACAACGGCTGATGACGCGTGCGCGCGGTCAGCGTCGGCAGATTGCCGATCGCGAAATCGAGCCGGCTGGCGCGCAGCGCGTCTTCGATTTCTTCGACCGGCAACGGCGCGATGCGCAATCTCACGCGCGGCGCCTGCTGGTGCAATGCCTCGCAGATCGGCGGCAGATACGCCAGTTCACCCGCGTCGGACAACGATAGCCGGAAGGTGCGCGTGCTCACCGCCGGGTCGAAATGCTCCGCGTAACGCAGCGCTTCACGCACCGTATCCAGCGCCCGCGCGACGATGCCCGACAGCTCGAGCGCGATCGGCGTGGGCTGCATGCCGGCGCGGGTGCGAATGAAGAGCGGATCGTCGAACAAGGTCCGCAAACGCCCGAGCGAGTAACTGATTGCCGGCTGCGACAGTGCGAGCCGTTCGCCGGCGCGCGTCAGGCTGCGCTCCTCGACAATCGCCTGGAAAACGCGCAGCAGATTGAGGTCGACGTGGTCCAGCGAATTCATCGAGATATCCATCGGATTGATTTGATATTTCATTTTAGATCAATTTGACGCATATCAAGCGGTGGGTGAGACTTGGCTCCATCGACCACCCCACCTGCACAGCCATGAGCGAATCCTCATATCAGACCGTCGATGCCAGCGCGTTGTACCAGCGCGCGCAGTCCGATCGCGTCGCCCCTTCGCTGTACCACGACCCGGCGGTTTTCGAAGCCGAACTCGAGCGCATTTTCTACAAGACCTGGATCTGGGTCGCGCATGAGAGCGAGCTGCCCAATCCGGGCGACTTCCGCACCACCACGATCGGCCGCCAGCCGGTGATCGTGGTGCGCGACAGGAGCGGCGCCGTGAACGTGCTGCAAAACCGCTGCCGCCATCGCGGCGCGACGGTGTGCGAACAGCACAAGGGCAACGCCAAAGGCTTCACCTGTCCGTATCACAGCTGGACCTACGGGCTCGACGGCGCATTGCGCGCACTGCCCTACGGCGACGGCTACGAAGGCGTGATCGACAAGACCGAACTGCCGCTCGCGAGTCTGCGCGTGGGCATCTATCAAGGCCTGATTTTCGCGAGTTTCAATCAGGAGATCGAGCCGCTCGAAGACTTTCTCGGCGGCGCCAAACCGTGGATCGATCTGTTCATGAAGCAAGGCGCGGGCTATCCGATCAAGGCCAACGGCGAACACCGCTTCCGCTTCAACGGCAACTGGAAGATCCAGCTCGAAAACACCACCGACCTGTATCACTTCCCGGTCGTCCACAAGTCGTGGATGAAATCGATCGACGACGAAACCGCTGCGGCGATCACGAGCTTCATGACGAGCGACGACGCGTTCTGCCGCTCCCTCGGCAACGGCCATAGTCTCGCGGTGCTGGTGCCCGAACTCGTCGATCTCGACAAGGACGACGGCGCGCCGGTACCCGAACGCTTCGAAGCGCTGGCCGCCTCGCTCGCGAAAGATCACGCGCCCGACGAAGTGCGCCGCATCGTGCGTTCACTGATGGGTGTCGGCTTCAATCTGAATCTGTTTCCGAACCTCGCGTTGTCGATGGCGTTTTTCCGCGTGCTGCGGCCCATTTCGGCAAACGAAACCGAAATCCGTCACGTGGCGCTCGCCATGGACGGCGGCCCCGAAGAAGCCAACCGCGTACGCCTGCGGATTCACGAGCACTTCCAGGGTCCGTTCGGTTTCGGCAGCCCCGATGACGCCGAAGCATGGGAACGCGTGCAGCGCGGCTCGCACGCCGGCCCCGAGCTGCCGATTCTCGTGAACCGCGGCCTGAATCGCGAGAGCACAGCGCCGAACGGCGAGAAGACCGCCCATGCCACCGACGAAACCGGCATGCGCGAAGCGTACGCGCAATGGCGCACGATGATGGAGCACGCATGATGGACAACAGGAACACGCTTTTCTCGCAGCAAACCTTCGCCGGCGCGGTCGAACTGATCTGGCGCGAAGCCGAACTGCTGGACCGCAAGGACTATCGCGAATGGCTTTCGCTATGGGACCCGGCGGGCTTTTACGTCGTGCCGATCGATCCGCAGGCCAGCGACTTCGCCGCCACGCTGAACTACGCGTACGACGATCAGGACATGCGCGAAAAACGCGTGCAACGGATGACGTCCGGCTACTCGGCGTCGGCCAGCGACGCCGCCCGCACCGTGCGCACTGTTGCGCGCTTCACGCTGACCGGCGACGCGAACGACGAAGTCGAAGTCAACTCGGCGCAGATCGTCGTCGCCTACAAGCGCGGCACGTCGACGCTGTTCGCGGCGGACCTCACGCATCGCATCAGCTTCGCGAGCGGCGAGCCGCGCATCGTGCAGAAGGTGATCCGCCTGATCGATTCGACCGAGACGCTCAGCGCAATCGGTTTCCTGCTGTGAACCTCTGTGAACCGCGATCACGCGAACGGACCGACACGATGCACGATTGAACCGCCTTCGACCCGCCCTCCGGCAGGGATGCACGCCTGAAGATTTCTTTAGATCACCCCGGCGCGCTACCTAAAAGTGCGTCCCGCGCCCCAATTGAAGCGTTCTTTTTGCATTTCTAGACTGGCATCAGCCTGCACGATTCATCAGCCATTCGAATCGTGCCCTCGTGTTCCAGTCGCCAACGAATCAGGGAGAACTTCCGCCATGTCCGATAACGCCACCGCCGTCGCCGCCGAAAACCAGAGCGCGTCGAGCACCACGCGCCTGCCGCTCGACCATGTGATCGCCGACATTGCCGCGCGCCGCGACGAATTCGACCGCTTGTCGCATGTGCCGCGCGATGTGATCGCGAGGCTCAAGCGCGCGGGCGTGTATCGCGCGGCCACGCCACGGCTTTTCGGCGGCGATGCGCTCGCGCCCACCGCTTTTCTCGACATGATCGAACGCATCGCCACGGCGGACGGCTCCGCGGCGTGGGTCGCGAGCTTCGGTTCGGCGAACGTCTATCTCGCCGCGCTGCCGCTCGCAACCCAGGCGCAGATTTACGCCGACGGTCCCGATCAGGTGTTCGCCGGCGGTCTCTTTCCGGTGCAACCGGCGCAGCCTGCGGAAGGCGGCTGGCGCGTGAACGGCACGTGGAAATTCGCGAGCGGCTGCAAGGGTGCGGATTGGCTCGGCGTCGGAATTGGCGTGGGCACAGGCAACGGCACCGGCAACGGCGGCATGCCGAGCAAGCCGCGCACGGCCGTGTTCCGGCCGCATCAGATCGAGATCGTCGAGAACTGGGACGTGGTCGGCATGCAAGGCACCGGCAGTCACGATCTGCGCGTCACCGATCAATTCGTCGCCGACGACTGGACTTTCGTGCGCGGCGGCGAGGCGAACGTCGACGAACCGCTGTATCGCTATCCGACCATCGCCTACGCGGCGCAAGTGCTGGCAGTGGTGAACCTCGGCCTCGCCCGCGCCGCGCTCGACGTCGCCAATCAGATGGCCGGCGGCCGCAAGACGACCACCGGCGCGCCGCAACTCGCGGAGCGCGCGTACTACCGGATCGAGCTGGCGAAAGCCGAAGCGCAACTGCGCTCGGCCCGCGCCTTTTTCTACGACACGACCGACGAGGTCTGGCAATCGATTCTCGCGGGCCGCCCGGCCACGCCGGAGCAGGTCAGCCTGCTGCGCCTCGCCGCGACGCAGATCGCCCGCGAAGGCGCCGACGTCGTGCAGCGCGCCTATCGCCTCGGCGGCACGATGGCGATCTATCGCACGCATCCGTTGCAGCGCCTGTTGCGCGACTCGATGGTGGTCACCCAGCACGCGTTTCTCGGCGAAGGCAATTTCGACGGCGCCGGTGCGGTGTTCGTCGGCGTGCCGCCGATTCCGGGCTACCTGTAGGCCACTTTCCGCATTCCCAGCTCATACCCGTTTCAAGGAGAACCCCACTCATGTCCGATCAACAGGCACTGCCGCTGCGCGTGCTGTTCTGCTGCGGCGTCACGCAGAATTTCTTCGACTTGCCGCGCGAGAAAATCGGCGAAGTCTGGCAGGCTTACAGCAAGATGCTGAACGCGGTCGAATCGATGGAAGGCGTCAAGGTGCTCGGCATCATGGACGACGACCGCCTCACCGTCGGCAACGCCGACAATTCGCCGTGGACGTTCTACATCATGGCCGACGTCGCCGACTTCGACACCGCCGTCGCGGTCTGCAATCTCTATCGCACGACGCCGGTCGGCGAGTACAACCTGTGGCGCTACGGCAAGATCGAAGCGCGCGTGGGCCGCGCGCTGACGGTGCCGCCGCAGCACGCCAATCCGGCGTGAGCGTCACGCGATGAACGATACCGCCGCCACGCTCGCCGGGCTGACCGAACGTCTCGCCGCGCTCGAAGCCGAATCCGCGGTGCGCCGCACGATGGCGCGCTACATGGCGCTATGCGACGTGCCATCCGGCGCGCTCGACGGCGAAACGCTCGCCGGTCTGTTCGCCACGGACGCGATCTGGGAAGGCATCGGCCCGCACTACGCACACAAGTTCGGCCGCCTGACAGGCCACGCGCAGATTCTCGCGATGCTCACGCGCTACTTGCCGCCGTCGCCGCATTTCTCGGTGAATGTCCACTTCCTCGCTTCGGAAACGATCGAAGTGAACGGCACGAGCGCCAAGGGCCGCTGGATCATGCTGCAAGCGTCCGGCTACGTGGATGCGCCAGCGGAGCTGATCGCGGCGCGCCTCGAAGTGGACTTCGCGCCCGCCGCCGATGGCCGCGACTGGCTCATCTCCCACTTTCGCACCGAGCGTCTTTTCGATGCGCCGTGGCAAGTGAATCCAAGGAAAGCACACCCATGAACGAGTTTATCCAGACCTTGTCGTTAGGCGGCAGCGGGCCGAGCATCGCGATCAAGGACTCGATCGACATTGCCGGCTACGCGACCACCGCCGCCAGCCGCGCGCTCGCCGATACGCCGCCCGCGCAGCAGCACGCGGAAGTGGTCGAACGATTGCTCGCGGCCGGCTGGCATATCGCCGGCAAAGCGAACATGCATGAATTGGCGTTCGGCATGACAGGTATCAACGATTACACCGGCACGCCGCTCAACCCGCAAGACGCCACCCGTATTCCAGGCGGTTCGTCGAGCGGTTCGGCGGCTGCCGTCGGTCTGAAGCTCGCCGACGCCGCGCTCGGCACCGACACAGGCGGTTCGATTCGCGGCCCCGCCGCGTGTTGCGGCGTGATCGGTCTGAAGCCGACGTACGGCCGCGTGTCGCGCCGCGGCGTCGCGCCACGTGAATCTTCGCTCGATTGCGTCGGACCGTTCGCGCGCGAGATGCAAATGATGGTCGCCGCGATGGAGGCCATCACGGCAGATTTCGACGCGCGTGCCGCGCAGGCTTTGCAAGGCACGTGCAACGTCGGCGTCGTGCAGGTCGATGCCATGTCCGAGATCAACCGCGCCCTGGCACGTGCCGCGGATCTGGCAGGGTTCGCTTCGCGCTCCATCGAGCTCGACCACCTCGGCGCCGCGTTCGACGCGGGACTCTCGGTCATCAACGCGGAAACCTCGCGCGCGTTCGGTCATCTGGTGGAGACCGGCAAGCTCGGCGCCGATCTCGACGCGCGGCTGCGCGCTGCGGCCAGGACAAGCGCCGCGCAACTCGATGTAGCCGAGCAAATACGTCGGTATTTCACCGCGGCGGTCGACCACGCGCTAGCCGGCGTGGATGTGCTGATCCTGCCCACGCTGCCCGCGCTGCCGATCACGCTCGACGAAGCACGCGGCGGCACGTCGGTGATCGCGATGTCGTCGCTGATCCGACCGTTCAATCTCAGCGGCCATCCGGCTTTGAGCCTGCCGTTGCCGATCCGCGGCTCGCCGCTCAAGGCAGGCTTGCAGATCGTGGGACGCAAAGGCGCGGATGAGCAGGTATGCGCGATCGCGGCACGCTTTGAAGCCGCCCTCGCCGCTTGAACAAGCTATAAACCCGCTGGAAAAGCGGCCGTTTTCTCACGGAGTCGAAGCCATGCAGAACAGAGTCGTGCTCGTCACCGGCGCCGCGCGCGGTCTGGGCGCCGCCATCGCCAAGCGCTTTCATGCGGCCGGTTACGCGGTCGCGATCGGCGACATCGCATTCGATGCAGCACAAGCCCTCGCCCGCGACCTGAGCGCCGACGGCTCCAACGCCTTCGCGCTGCCGCTCGACGTCACCTCGAAAGCCGCGTTCGCCGACTCGCGCGATGCAATCCTGCAACGCTGGGGCCGCATCGACGCACTGATCAACAACGCGGGCGCATCGAAAGTCGTGCCGGTGATGGAGATCACGGCAGAGCAGTTCGATCAGGTCATCAACATCAATCTGCGCAGCGTGCTGTTCGGCTGCCAGGTATTCGGTCAGCATTTCGCCGACACCGGCGCGGGCCGCATCGTCAATATCGCCTCGCTCGCGGGTCAGAACGGCGGCTCGGCCACCGGCGCTCATTATGCGGCGGCCAAAGGCGGCGTGCTCACGCTGACCAAGGTGTTCGCGCGCGACCTCGGCGCGGCGGGCGTGACCGTCAACGCGATTTCGCCGGGACCGATGGATCTGCCGATCGTGCATGAGAGTGTCGCGGTCGACAAACTGAAGGCGGTGATCGCGAATATTCCAGCGGGGCGTCTGGGCTCCGCGGATTATGTCGCCGATGTCGCGGTCATGCTCGCCGCCGAGAATGCGTACTTTGCGAATGGTGCGTGCTGGGACGTGAACGGCGGCCTGTTCATGCGCTGAACGCCGGAACGCCAGAACGCCTGCCAGGCGCCCCTGCGTGCCCGGCTCAGCGGACCGGGCCGCTCGCGCCCGCCGACGTATCGTGGTCCCACACCGCCATCACCTCGCGCACCAGCATCGCAATCGATGCCGCGCCGAGCTTGTCCTTGATGCTCGCGCGGTGCACGTCGACGGTCTTCACGCTGATCGATAGCTCGGTGGCGATGCGCTTGCTGCCCTTGCCGTCGATGACGCCACGCAGCACTTCCTTTTCGCGCGCCGTCAGCGACTCGATACGCTTGCGCAACTCGCGCTGCTTCTGATCGGCGGCATGACGTTGCGCGGCGAGCTTCAACGCACGCTGCACACGATCGAGCATCTGCTGCGAGTTGTACGGCTTCTCGACGAAATCGATCGCGCCGTTCTGCAACGCGCGCACCGACATCGGAATATCGCCGTGACCACTGACGAAAATGATCGGCAGCGTCGCCTGCTGGCGGTTCAACTCGGCTTGCACGTCGAAACCGCTTTGCTCCGGCATGCGCACGTCGAGCACCAGACAGGCCGGTGCGTTGGGATCGAACGCAGCAAGAAACTCGCTGGCGTTGGCGAATCCCGCCGATTTCACACCGACCGATTCCAGCAGCCATGCAAGCGACGTACGCATGCCGCAGTCGTCGTCGACGATATAGACGATCGGTGTGAGGGCTGCGGCAGGCGAAGACGGTTGACGCATGAGCGGATCGAGGTGGTTCAGGTGTGGGCCATTCAGAGCGTATCGACGCGGCGAATCATTGAAGCGAATCCATTGAATCCAGTGAATCCATTGAAGCGAATTGCCGCTTCATGATAACCAGTCGAAAAAGGCCTGAATAGCGATAGTTACCCTGTAGCGCCGATTGTTCAGCGTTGATGTGCCGGCCTTGCGGCGTGCTTCAGGCCCGCATTGGGGAAAGCTTTAGAGACGTTGGGAAAGACGCCCGCCGGCACGGCGTTCGCGCGGATTTTTTTTCGTGTGCGGATTGATTACGCTTGAATCCAGCTCCTCACTTCGGCCCCAGGAAAACACCCATGACATCGACCCTCCACCCCAACCCGGACGCCGCTGCAAAGCTGCAGTTTCGTCAGGCCATGGCGCATCTGTCCGCGGCCGTCAATGTCATCACGACAGCCGGCCCGCACGGGCGCTGCGGCGTCACCGCGAGCGCGGTGTGTTCCGTGACCGATACGCCGCCGACGCTGCTGGTCTGCCTGAACCGTTCCAGCGCCATGCACGCGACCTTCGAAGGCAACCGCCACCTCTGCATCAACGTGCTGCCCGGCGAACACGAACTGCTCGCGCGCCACTTCGCGGGTCAGACCCAGGTGCCGATGGAAGAGCGCTTCGGCTGGCCGATCTGGGACGAAGGCACGCACGGCGTGCCCGTGTTGCGCGACGCGTTAGCCAGCCTGCAAGGCGAGATCGTCGAAATGAAGGAGGTCGGCTCGCACTCGGTGATGTTCGTCAAGACCACGTCCATTTGCGTGCGCGCCGACGGCGACGGTCTGATCTATTTCGACCGCAATTTCCACCGCATCAAGCGCGCGGCTTCGTTCTGAGCGCATCGATCGCGCAGGCAAAATAATCACCTCATAGTGTGATCAAAAATTGTGCCGAACGCCGACGATCACGGCGAGTTGCTTATCCGTATTGGAATTGACGATATTCGGAATCTGCGCGAGATTCTCCGTCTGCCCCGTCGAAGGAATGATCCCAAGTCCCGCCCCTGACGACTTCTGTCCAATCCCCACCGCATAGACTGCCGTGCGCTTGGACAAACTATAGACCGCACCGAGATTGACCTGATGCACACGCGTCGAAGCACTGCCGCCCGGCCTGGCATCATTGAAGATATAAGCAAGACCAAGCTGCAGATCCGGCGCAAGCATATAGGTCGTGTTCACCTCCGCGATATCGAACGAAATATCCGCGCCGGCAGGTCTCGCAGCGCTAGCGAAATACTGGCTCTGCGACAGCCGCGTATGCGTATAGCTCAACGCGACATTCGCCTTGCCGAACGCATACGCGCCCCCTGCTCCAAAAATCCTGATCTTGCTGGCATTCTGCAGCAGGCAATACGACGCATCGGCATTCGTGCAGCTGAAGTCGCCGATATACCCAGCCGTGCCGCCCAGCGCAGCCTGCAACGGCTGGTTCAACTCCAGGTAGCCGGCGCTTAGCGACAACGGCCCTTGCGCGTAATTCGCCGCCAGCGCCCAGCCCCTGTTCTGCGAGAAATGGCCCGCCACCCCGCCGAGACTGAACAACCCGCCAATGGTCAAGCCACCGAAACTCGGACTCAGGTACTTGATCGAATTGTTGAAGTTGAACGCTTCGTTGAGATTGTCGACATCGCCGAAATGCGAGCCGTACAACGTCGCCCAATTGTTGCTCGACGCATAGGCACCCATGTAATCGGAGAACGGATCGTATTGGCGGCCGAACGTCAGTGCGCCATACGTGCCGTTGTTCAACCCGACCCACGCGTTGCGGTTGAACAGCGTATTCGATTGCAGCATCGTGCCGCTGCCGGTCAGAAAGCTGTTTTCCAACGTGAAGTTGACGGTGGTGCCGCCGCCGATATCCTCGCTCCCGGTCAAGCCCCAGCGCGACGGCACCAGGTTGCCGCCCGCCAGCTGATAGTTCGCGTGGCCGTTGGTGCTGCCGTCCGCGAGCGTCGTCTGCTGGTTGGTCGTATAGACGACGCCGGCGTCGATCGTGCCGAAGAGCGTCACCGAAGATTGCGCATGCGCGCCCATCGCGAGGCCGCACGCGGCCAGCGCAAGCGCCGAGCGCTTGACGAATGTGTCAGTCATATCTTTACCGGGAAGTGAGGTTGTTTAACGAAGACGAACCAGGAGAGCGTGCGAAAGCGCCCCGCTGCCGCTCGACGACGAGCGGCAGCCATTGCTGCGTGACCCTATGGTGAGAACGCTGGAAAGGGTGGCGGCGCAGGTAATGGCGAAGGCGCGCTCTTGCCGCTGCGCGCGCCGTCAGGTTACTGGCCGAAGCGCGCGTAGATATCCGGCCGCTTCTTGCGCAGAACGAGACCGATGGCGACGCCGATCAGCGCCACCGCGAATACGATCCACGGAAACGATTTGACGATCGGACTATCGGAACCGCTGAGCGCATCGAGGTTGCGCACCAGAATCACGCCGATATACAGCAGGCCGATCCCGCCGGCCAGCGGCGCGATAAACGAGTGCCATACGCGTGTGTCTTTGCGGGTCTTGCGGAAAAACGCGATCACCGAAAAACTCGTCACCGCTTGCAGCATCACAATGCCGATCGTGCCGAGCGCCGAACTCCAGCTGAACACGATGTTGAACGCATCGCTGCCTGCGGCGATAAAGAGCCCCAGGATCACGCACACCGACAGCGTTTGCAGATAGCTCGCGACATACGGCGAACGGTACGTGGCGTGCACACGGTTGAGCACCTGAGGCAGGATGCCTTCGAGACTCAGCGCATGGATATAGCGCACCAGCGTGTTATGGAACGACAACAGACTCGCGAAAATACTGCTGAGCAGCAGGAAGCTCATCACGGTCGTCACCGCACCGCCCAGGTACTTGTCGGACTGGATGAACCAGAAGTCGCCCGGCTGTTTGGTCGCCACCGCGACCACATCGGCGAGGCCGTAGGCGCAGACGATCGTCCACGTGACGAAGGCGAAGAACACGAGGATCAGCATCACCGACACATAAGTCGCGCGCGGCACCGTCACTTTCGGATCGCGGCACTCCTTGCCGTAAATCGCGGTCGCCTCGAAACCGATAAACGAGGCGAAGGCGAACATCACCGCAATGCCGAGGTGGCCGCTGAACACATGTTGCGGCGAAAACGGCGCCAGCGTGAGCCCGTTCGAGCCGCCGCCGTGCACGACGATCGCCAGCGCCAGCAGCAACAGAATGCCCAGTTCGAGACACATCAGAATACCGAGCAGGCGGCTGTTCAGGTCGATCCCGCGGATGCCGGTGAATTGCACCACCGCCACGCAGATCAGCGAATAGCCGTACCACG
Source organism: Paraburkholderia lacunae (assembly GCF_003353175.1). Lineage (GTDB taxonomy): Bacteria > Pseudomonadota > Gammaproteobacteria > Burkholderiales > Burkholderiaceae > Paraburkholderia > Paraburkholderia lacunae. The sequence goes on from NZ_QHKS01000021.1 coordinate 119,468, forward strand.
GCAGCGAACTATGCAACAACGGCGAGAGGATGACGGTGCAGAAGAATCCGAACAGACCATACAGCGCGATCTGGATGAACGTGTACGACATCAAGGCGACCAGCGCGCCGGCCATGCCCAAAGGCCGTCCGAGCCCCGCGGCGATGTACGCGTAGAATGCGCCGGCGCGCACCACGTGCCGGCTCATCGACGCGAAACCTACGCTGAAAATCAGCAGCACGAGGCCCGCGATCACAAACGCGCCCGGAATGCCCGCGCCGTTGCCCAGACTGATGGCGGGCGGCACCGCGCCGAGCATGCCCGTCAGGGGCGCCGCCGCGGAAATCACGAGAAACACGATCTGCCATAAGCCCAGCGTATTGCCCTTCAATTCCACGGGATTCTCCGCGTCCGCCAGACCGGTTGGAGAGTAGGGTTCATTCATCGCTGCCTCTGTTGTGTTGGCTAGTCCGGAACTCGCCTGAACCCTTGAACCGCTGGTTGAGGCGCTCGCTTTACCGACGTTCGATAGTTCGGTGTGAGCGCATGGTAGGTAGCTAAAAAATAAACGCACTTCGCCAACCGCGCCAAATTCTCGATAATCCGCGCCAATGCCGGCGATAGTCGCAGGGGCCGCGGTTCGCAGTGAATGCTTAGGAACGGGAAGCTTTTTTGCACGTGCAGCCGCAGGTTACAGCGGGCTTTCAGGGCGATAGCGCAGGCCGTGTCGCGCCGTCTATCGTTTTTTCCAGTTGCGTGTGGCGCGCCACAACACCGTCGCATCCGCATAACCCACCGCTCGCGCAATCGCGGCGTTGGTGAGTCCTTCGCGCTCGAGCAGGCCCTCGACACTGCGCTGCCGCTCTTCGCGCACGATCTGCCGAACCGATGTCCCCTCCTGCGCGAGATGCCGTTGCAACGAGCGATGCGAAAGACCGAGATCTTTCGCGATGTCGGCGACGATCAGCTTTTCATGCGCGAGCCGCCGCGTCACCAGATCGCGCACCTGTTCAACGATGCTGTGCGGCACCGCATCGCGCGAGATCAGATCGGTGGCATGACGCTCCATCATGCGCGCCATCTGCGTATCGGCGCTTTTGAGCGACGCGTCGAGATCCTGCGGACGCAGAATCACGCCATTGAAAGGCTGCTGAAAGCGCACCGGCACGCGGAAATTGCGTGCATACGGTTTGAGATCCGCAGGTGCGGCGTGTTCGAAATGCACTTCGACCGGATTCCACGCGGCGCCGCGCACGAGCCGGATCATGTGGCACATCGTCGACAGGCTGTATTCGGCGTCCTGGCGGCGCGGCCAGATGTGCGGATTGGCGATCTGATAAGTCCAGATCGGCCATGCGTCGTCGCGCAGCAGCTCACACGTCGTCGCGCTTTGCCACGACTCCAGTGCCGCCGAAAACTTGCGCATTGCCGCATTCAAGGTCGGCGACGATAAAAACACCAGACCCGCCGGCCCCAGCTCGGTCACTTGCAATTCACTGCCCAGCCGCAAGCCGAGCGACGGCTCGCCAAGCACTTGCGCCGCGCGTTCAAAAGCCTCCACATAGCGCGTGAGCGGCAGAATCTCATACGGATTGGACAGCAGCCGCCGGCTCATGCCGAACTCCGCGAGCAGCGCATCGCAATCGGCGCCCGATGCATCGAGCGCGCGCACGACCGGTCCCATCACCGCGGCGCGAATCATCGGGAAAGCGCCGTTGAGCGTGACTTTTTTCATCCTGAGTGTCTCCTCTTTCGTCTTGCCGGTGTCTTCCCTGCTGGCGCACTTTATCGTTCATTTGGCGCGATGAGCAAGCGCGAAAATATTATTGGGTTCCTACGATTTGCCATCGACTCAGCGTTGGCCGCTCGCCATCAATCCGCGCGATCACGCTGTCCGGTCCAGCCCACTTCTCACGGGAATCCTATGCATACGAATGCCGCAAAAGCCGCTCACGCCCCCGTTCATCCGCTCGATCCGCTGAGTCCGGACGAAATGCAGCTTGCCTGCGACCTCGTGAAAACCGCCGAAAAACTCGACCCGCATGCGCGTTTTCCGGTCGTCGAATTACGCGAGCCGCCGAAGGCCGAGGTGCTCGCATTCAAAGCAGGCGAATACTTTTCGCGCACGGCCTTTGTGCTGGCCATCGATCGCACGAACGGCGCGACCGTCGAATTTCTCGTCGACCTCGGAGAAAAGAAAGTCGCCTCGCGCCACGTGCTGCCTCTCGATCAGGCGCCCTACGGCCAGCCGCCGGTGATGATCGACGACTTCATGAACGCCGAGCAGATCGTCAAGAGCGACGACGCGTGGCGCGTCGCGGTGATGAAGCGCGGTCTGACGGAGAAAGATCTCGAGCGCGTGCAGGTCGATCCGTTTTCCGCCGGGTGCTTCGACCGCGAGAACGAAAACGGGCGGCGTCTCGTGCGTTGTGTGAGCTATTACCGCGAGAGCGTGACCGATAACGGCTACGCGCATCCGATCGAGGGCGTGGTCGCGGTGGTCGATCTGCTCGAAAAGAAAGTGATCGAACTGGTGGACGACGGCCGCATCATTCCGATTCCGCGCGCGAAGCACAACTACGACACCCCGAGCCTCGGCGAGCCGCGCGGCACGCTCAAACCGCTGTCGATCAGCCAGCCTGAAGGCCCGAGCTTCAAGATCGACGGCTGGCACGTGAGCTGGCAGAACTGGACCTTCCGCGTCGGCTTCACGCCGCGCGAGGGGCTGGTGTTGCATCAGCTCTCGTGGGACGACGGCAGGAGCGCGCGGCCCATCGTCTACCGCGCGAGCGTCACCGAGATGTGCGTGCCCTACTCCGATCCGAGCACGAACCACTACTGGAAAAGCGCCTTCGACGCGGGCGAATACGGCCTGGGCAAACTGGCGAATCAACTCGAACTCGGCTGCGACTGCCTCGGCACGATTCGCTATTTCGACATTCCGGCCGCCGACGATTTCGGCAATGCGTTTGTGATGAAGAACGCGGTGTGCATGCATGAAGAAGACTACGGCACGCTGTGGAAACACTACGAATTCCGCACCGGCGTATTCGAAATGCGCCGCTCGCGACGCCTCGTGATTTCGTTCTTCGCCACGGTCGGCAACTACGATTACGGTTTTTACTGGTACCTGTACCAGGACGGCACGATCCAGCTCGAATGCAAGCTGACCGGCATCGTGCAAACGTCGGCCGTCGCCGACGGCGACACGTATCCGTGGGGCGGCATGATCACCGGGAATCTCGGCGGCCCGACCCACCAGCATTTCTTCAATGCGCGGCTGCATATGATGATCGACGGCGAGCGCAACTCCGTGACCGAACATGAATTCGTGCCGCGTCCCATGGGCGAAACCAATCCGTACGGCAACGTGTTCGACACGACAAAGCGCGTGTTCAGGACCGAAGGCGAAGCTGCGCGCCTCGCGAGCGGCAGCACCGGGCGTTACTGGAAGGTGATCAACCCGAACGTGAGGAACGCGGTGGGCGCGAACCCGGGCTACAAGCTGATCGTGAACGACTCGCCGCTGATGCTTGCCGACCCGGGTTCGAAAGTACGCCAACGCGGCGGCTTTGCGACGCGTCACGTGTGGGTCACGCCGTTCGATCCCGCCGAGCGCTATGCGAGCGGCGATTACCCTAACCAGCATTCCGGCGGCGACGGCTTGCCGCGTTATATCGAAGCGAACCGCAACATCGAGAACGAAGATCTGGTGTTGTGGCACAGCTTCGGCCACACGCACGTGTGCAAGCCCGAGGATTTTCCGGTGATGCCGGTCGAGTATGCGGGCTTCATGCTCAAGCCGAACAACTTCTTTTCCGCCAATCCGACCATGGACTTGCCGGCCGAACGCGACCGGAACAGCGTCGAAGACGGCAAGCCCGCGGATCATGGCTGCTGCACGCACTGATCCGGCGACGCGCGGCGCACGGCATGCCGCGCCCTGGGTGGCGGGCTCGGCTTGTGCGCTCCTCGCAAGCGGTGCCGCCGCGCTGGTGATGCGTGCCGGTTTCAGCCAGCACGCGAACGCACTGTGGATGAGCGCGCTGACTCTGGCAACGATGATGATCGCACCGACGTTGATGGCGCGATCGTCCGACCGGCGCCGTTGGTTGCCGATTGCCGCGACGTTGATGGTGACGATGAGCGCCATGAGCCTCGTGCCGCCGTATCTGAGCGGAGCGGAGCATGGTGGCGCAATCGCCGCGCTGATGACGGCGACGGGTGGCGCGCTACTGGTTGACTGGCGGCGGGTGCTTGGGTCGGCGAACGAGTCACTGAGCGAATCGCCGGACGACCCGAGACAAACCGCTGACGATTCGTCGACGGTGCTTCACACGACGGGCGCGGCGGCGTTGCTCGCATTCCTTGCCGGCGTGTCGAGCGGCAGTCTGGCGCGTTTTCAGTTGTACGCGATTTGCGGTGTGACCGGTGCCCAACCGATCTGGCAGGGCGCGCTCTTGCTGACGGCCGTATGCGTGCTGGCGTTCGCCGCCGAGCGCTCAGGCCAGCACAGACTGCTGATCGCCTTGTACGTGATACGCGCCGCGCTAGTTGGATGGCTAACCGCCGCGGATACGCCCACGCTGGCCCCGCTTGCGGCGCAGGTTTTTCTGGTTCTCGACTGCCTGACGATCCCGGCGCTAATGAATTTGGGGAGCAAGCCGAGCCGCGCATTCAGCGCAAGCTGCCCAGGCGCGGCGCACCACATCGGCATGGTGTCGGGCGCAGCACTCTCGACGACGCCCTATTTTTTCGGCGACGGATTCATGGTGTTTTACGCGCTGAGCGCGGCCGCGAACCTGCTATGCGCGGCGGCACTGACAAGGAATCGGCGCAGCGAAACAGCGATCCGTCAGCGCTTGAAGCAGAAGCACTGCCGCAGGCACACAGAAGGAAAAACCCAAGGCAATTTGACCAGCGCAACGCCTGATCAACTTCGATGGAGACAAGCACCATGAATGACCCAATCAAACCCTCAGCCCTTCACACCCATATGTTTATCGACGGCGAACCGACATCGGGCGCCGCAGGCAAGACCTTCCCCATCTTCAACCCGGCCACGGCAGAAGAAATCGCGCACATTCCAGACGCAACGGAAGCGGACATCGACCACGCGGTCAGAACCGCAAAACGGGCTTTCGAATCCGACACCTGGCGCAGAATGCCGCCCTCAACCCGCGAGCATTTGCTGCTCAAGCTGGCAGACCTCGTCGAGAAACACACGGAAGAACTCGCCGCGCTGGAAACCCTGAACCAGGGCAAGCTCCTCGCCTTCTCACAGATGCTGGAAGTATCGGGCAGCGTGCAATGGCTGCGTTACATGGCCGGCTGGGCCACCAAAATCGAGGGCACGACGCTTGACCTCTCGATCGCCTTCCCGCCGGGCACCCGCTACAACGCCTCGACGAGGCGCGTGCCGGCAGGCGTAGTCGCCGCTATCGTCCCGTGGAATTTCCCACTGCTGATGGCGGTCTGGAAAATCGCGCCGGTGCTCGCCTGCGGTTGCACCGTCGTGCTGAAACCCGCCGAAGAAACGCCTTTGACGGCGATCCGCCTTGCCGAACTGGCGCATGAAGCAGGCTTCCCGCCTGGTGTATTCAATGTCGTCACAGGACGCGGCGAAACAGCCGGCGCGACGCTGGTCAAGCACCGTTTGGTCAACAAGGTGACCTTCACAGGCTCGACAGAAGTGGGCCGCATGATTGGCCGCCAATGTGCCGACGATCTGAAACGCGCATCGCTCGAATTGGGCGGCAAAAGCCCGGTGATCGTGCTGGACGATTGCGATCCTCGCAAAGCCATTGAAGGTGCCGCGGGGGCGATTTTCTTCAACCACGGACAGGTTTGCACGGCCGGTTCGCGCCTGTATGTCGCGCGATCGATCTATGACGAAGTGGTGCAAGGCATCGCCGCCGTGGCCGACGGCATGGCTCTCGGCCCGGGATTCGATGCCACCACGCAGATGGGGCCGATGGTTTCTTCACGGCATCGCGACAAGGTCGTGCGCATGATTGCGCAAGGAAAACTCGAAGGCGGTGAGGTTTTGTCCCGCGATGCGGCTGTCGATGGCGCGGGTTTCTTCGTGCGGCCTACTGTGATTGCCAATGGGTTGCGCAAACCGCTATCTGTCGTTAAAGAAGAGGTTTTTGGGCCTGTGCTGGTGGCTATGCCTTATGACGATCTCGATGAGGTGCTGGCCGAGGCGAATGATTCCGAGTATGGGCTCGGGGCTAGCGTCTGGACCAATCAGCTCGACAAGGCCCTGCGGTTGGCCGATGGGATCGAGGCCGGCACGGTTTGGGTCAATACCCACAATATGGTTGATCCGGCCATGCCGTTTGGCGGGTTCAAGGCGTCTGGGATCGGACGCGAACATGGCAAGGCTATTGTCGATTCTTATACTGAGAGCAAGTCTGTTTGTATTGCTTATTGATCGGGGTTTTGACTTCTGACGGCGGTGCTCGTCGCAACGATCTGCCCTACCGTGAGATGTCCAGCCGTACGCCGGGCGGTGCTTCCTTGTCGCCCGGCTTTTTTACGCACGCTCGAGTCTCTCGTCCAACAGTGCCGCAACGCGTTGGACGTTCGGCTCCACGATCATGTCGCCATGCCCTCCCGAGACGTCCGCGACCACCAGGCCGCCGCGCGCAATCCTTCGCCATAACGACATGGGGTCGCCTCGCTCGCGCTCGGCGATCGTCGCGCGCAGATAGACGATCGGCCCGGCGTCGTAAGGACGGGGACGGTAGGTCGTCATCGCGGCGCCCATGGTCTCGCGGATGCGCCGCAAGGTGGGCGGCAAAGTCGCGGTGAATGGGTCGGGACGGCGCACGCTGCGCCCGCTCCGGCGGCGTATGACGTCGGTGACGCGCGCCAGCTTGCCGGCCAGATAGCCAGGCAGTCGCCGGGCCGGCACTTCGCAAAGCTTGCGCCACTGGCCGCCGGCCAGGCGCCAGTGATGCCGCACTCGCACGCGCAGCGGCAGGAAATCCTCGTGCACGTAGGTATCGAGCAGACACAGCAACTCGATTTCTGCGCCGGCACGCCGTAGCTGCTGCGCAATCTCGAATGCCACCAGGCCGCCGAACGAGAAGCCCGCTATCGCGTAAGGTCCGCTCGGCTGCACGCGGCGCATCTGCTCGACGTAGCTGGCAGCCATGTCCTCGACCCGGCGATGGGCCGGCTGCTCGCCGTCCAGGCCGCGCGCCTGCAAGCCATACACCGGACGCGAACTGCGCAGCGCATTCACCAGCGTCAAACACTCCATCACCGACCCGCTCACGCTGTGCGCCAGAAAAATCGGCGTGCCCGTGCCGGCGCGCACCTGAACGAGTATCGGCGACGAGGCGGGCTGCTGCGCATAGGCGTCGATGGCGGCAGCCAGGCGCGCGATCGTCGGCGTGGTCATCAACGTCGCCAGCGGTATCGCGTGGCCGGTCGTCTGTCGTATCTCCGCCAGCATCCGTGCAGCGAGCAGCGAGTGGCCGCCAAGGTCGAAGAAATTGTCGTTCCGGTCGATCGGCGCGAAGTCGAACAGCCGTTCCCAATGGGCCTGCAAATGCTTCTCCAGCGACTCGCGCGTCTCGCCCGGCGGTGGAATCTCGCGTTGGGCAAGATGCAGCGCGGGATGCGTGCGGATCGCCTCGAGGCAAGCCGGGTTGCGCAGCGCGGCGGCGTTGCCGGCGGGCAGGCCGTTGACCGCATTGCGTGCCGCCGCTTCGGATGGCTTGCCGTTGTGCGTGACGGGCAACGCGTCGACGGCGACGATACGGTCCGGCACGTGCGCAGGCGACGCGCGCCGCGCGAGATCGCGTCGCACGCGCGCGGCCAGCGCGCCGTTCAACACGCAACCGTCGCGCAACACCAGCAGCAACACCACGCGTGATTCGACGCTCGCGGCGGCTGCGGCCGTATTGCCCGTCACGGCGACGCGCACATGCTGCTGCACCACCATCGCCTCGCGAACCTCGGGGATATCGTTCAATACGCGGTAAATCTCGCCCGGGCCGACGTTGATGCCGCGCACGTTCAACAAGCCGTCCGAGCGGCCGTGCAGACGCACGGAGCCTTCCTGCAAGAACTCGACGAGGTCGCCGTGGGTCCAGGCGCCCGGGTTGTCGGCGAAATAGGCAGCGTGAAAACGCGTGCCGTCCGCGTCGCCGAAAAACCCGAGCGGCCGCGACGGAAACGGATTCACACAGACCAGTTGGCCAACGCCGTCCGCGCGCTTGCCCCCCTCCCACGCCTGGATATCCAGCCCGAGGCTCTTGCATTGCGCCTCGCCCGCATAGACCGGCAGGTTCGGGTTGCCTAGCACAAAGCAGCCGAGAATATCGGTGCCGCCGGAGATCGATTGCAACGGCAGCGGCTTCACGTGATCGCGCACCCACACGAATTGGGCGTCGTATAGCACCGCGCCGGTCGACATCATCGCCCGCAATGCGCCCAGATCGAATTGCTTGCCAGGGACGAGCCCGGCCTCCTCGCTCATTTTCAGGTACGCGGGGCTGGTGCCGAACACGCTGACGCGCTGGTCGGCCACGAGACGCCACAGCGTGTCGACGGTCGAAATCGGTCCGTCGTAGGTGACGATCTCGACGCCCGAGCCCAACGCCGACAATTGCCAGTTCCACATCATCCACGCGCAACTGGTGTGGAAGAACAACCGGTCGCCGGGCCGCAGATCGCTGTGCAGCCGGTGTTCCTTCAGATGTTCGAGCAGCACGCCGCCGGCACCGTGCACGATGCATTTGGGCTTGCCCGTCGTGCCCGACGAAAACATGATGAAGAGCGGCTGGTTGAACGGAAATTGCCGCCAGACGAAACGGCCGGCGTCACCGCTCGCGATCAGTTCATCCACCGCGTACACCGCCGGCCCCACGATGCCCGGCAAGCCGCCGCCATCGAGCGCGACGATGCCTTGCAGCGACGGCAGCGCGGCGGCCAGCGCGATGATGTTCGCCTCGTTCGCCTGCACCGGGGCGCCTTTGTCGAACGGTTGTGCGGCGGTGTGTGCGAACAGCAGGCGCGGTTCGAGCGGCGCGAAACGGTCGAGCATCGTCTCGATGCTCATGTCCGGCGCGACGGTCGACAGCGTCGCGCCCAACGCGGTCACGGCCAGCGCCGTCATGATCGCCGCGGCGTCGTTGCGCATCACGCCGATTACCCGGTCGCCCTCGCCCACACCCAACGCCGACAGCGCGTCGGCCAGACGTGCAACGCGTTCGCGCAGCTCGCCTCGGTTCAGGCGCAGTTTGCGGCCGTCCGCGTGGCAGGACGTGAGCGCGGGCGCTTCGGCTGGCGCAATCGCGAGGCTCAACAGCGTGTCCGCATAATTAAGCCGCACCTGCGGAAAGAAACGCGCGTGTTCGCACTCGTCGCCGACGCAAGCGGGTTCTGCGCTGCCCGACCAGTCCACGCCTTGCAACCACTGCAACAGGAACGACCAGAAGATTCGATATTCCCGCACCGAGAAATCATGCAGCGCTTCATAGTTCGAAAAGATATGGCCGGTATGCGCCTCGAGCGCGCGCGTGAACGCCGACATCTGCGATGCGGCGGCCCGTTCCGACTGGACGCCGTGAATGGGCGGGCGCGATGCGGCTGCGGACCAAGCGTCGGGCAAATCCAGTCGATTCATTAAGAACCCCGCGTTGTCACGTTTTCATGTTTTGCCGTTTTGTGCGGACAAGTGCCGTTCCGGCTGGGGCACGCCTCACACAATTCGTTTAGTCGAGAGCAATTCAACCGGACGGGCCCCTGCCTCGCGCTAGATGGGCAAGCGGTCTTGCTGCGTCGTTCGTCTAATACCGGAGGCTAGTTGTTGCCCCTGTTTAATACTGTGCGACATCGTACAAACGGCGCGCGGCGGCGGTGCGCGACTTGTGCGATGCCACAACGAAAATGCGCGATATTGCCCGGCGCCGACGCGGCGCCGGCGCGGCCAGCACGTAAAATAGCCGGCGCTCTTCCCGCCATCGCGCAACCGAGTCGAGACAGTCTTGAAACGAAAAATGCCTGCGCTGAACGCGCTCAAAGCCTTCGAAGTCGCCGGCCGCACCGGCAGCTTCACGCGCGCCGCCGAGTTGCTCAACGTGACGCAAAGCGCCGTTAGCCGCCAGGTCCGGCAACTGGAGGCGCAACTCGGCGAGACGCTGTTGCCGGCGCTCGTCGTCGAACTGCCGCGAGATCGCGATTCGACTTTCAATGTGCAGCGCGGTCTCACCCCGCCGAAGTCTTCGCGACGAACGCACCCACCACGGCTTCCAGTTCACGCGTGATGGAGGTCATCACACCGGCCACCACCGCGAACTCGCGGCCGGTCACATTCGCGCGGCTCGCCACGATCTGACCGTTGAACGACACGATATGCGCCTCCTTCGCAATCGCCTTGATCCGGTCGATCAGCTCCTGCTGGCCTTTTTTCTGCGCCCGCGCAATCCGCCGGCTTTCCTGTTCATACACGGCAGTCACGCCATGCAGATGCGTCAGCAACGGATCGACCGTTTCGATTAACGCCGTCAACGCATCATCCGCGCGCGGTGACGAGCGCTCGATTGCCTCGAGCGCCATTGACGCCAGCGCGATAAAGTCCGCGATCTTCTGCGCGACATTGTCTCTGCCGTGAAAAGCGTCGTGGAGCGCCGGCGAAAAAAGTCCGGGCAAACCATCGCGGCCTTGCACGAGCGTCGCGTGGCTGTCCGCGAACGTGCGCAGCGTATCGCGCGCCACTGCGAGCGCGCCGTCGAACTGCTGGAACGCCTGCATCGCCTTCAACACAATCCGCTGGGAGAGCATCCGTTGACGCCCGGCCAGGTTGATCAACGAGCTCAGTACCTCGCTGGAGACGTCCGCTTCGGACGGCCGCATTTGAACCCGTTCTCTCGTGATGCTCATGTTTGTTCTTATGATTCGATTAGCTCACTGTCGCGCACCGTGCGACCTGTGAAAGCGGTCGCACGGTGCGGATATCCAGCCTTGCCTTACTCAGTTGCGTGCGCGTGAATTACGCTGGTCTGCATCGACCACGCCATCCACGGACGGCGCAACGCGACGATCGCAAGGAATGCACAAGCGGCCAGCGCGCCGAAGGTCGCAAAGCCCATCTGATAGCTGCCCGTGCTTTCCTTCGCGATGCCCATCACGACCGGCAGATAGAACCCGCCGATGCCGCCTGCCGCGCCCACGATGCCCGACATCAGCCCGGTGCGCCCCGCCCAGCGATGCGGCACCAGTTGGAACGTCGCGCCATTGCCCAGACCGAATGCCACGTACAGCAACAGCAGCAACGCGATCCCGCCGGCGAGCGACGGCATGGCGGCGGCAAACACGAAGTCGGCCAGGGAAATGACGGCGAGCAGGAACGTCAGCGCGCGCACGCCGGACACCTTGTCGGCGATCAGCCCGCCGAGCGGACGCACGATCGCGCCGGTCGCTGCAAGCAGCGCCATGAACAGACCCGCATCGATCTTCGACAGCTGATACAGGTTGGTCAGCAGCAGCGCCACGTACGACGACATGCCGACAAAGCCGCCAAACGTAATGCTGTACACCAGCATGATGACCCACGTGTCGCGCTCGGCCAGCACCGCGCGATAACGCTGCGGCAGCACCGCGATCGCCAGCAGCGCGCCGATCACCGGCAACAGCAGTACGCCGGTCTTGCCGGAGCCGAACATGCCTGCTTCGACCAGCAGCACGAGCACGATCAGGCCGACGAGCGTCACCGCGAAACTGCCGAATGCGCGCAGCACGCTGCCCGATTTCAAACCGGAATCGTTGGCCCAGAAGTACAGCGTGATAGCCGCGATCGCGAGCAACGGCAGTGCGCCGCCGGTCGCCACCTGCCAGCCGAAATGGGTGGCCAGCTGCGGGAACAGGAAGCCGTCCAGCACCGCGCCGATGTTGCCGGCCGCGGCCAGACCCAGCACCAGCCCTTGCACTTTCGGCGGATAGTTGCTGCCCGCCATCGGCAGCGCGACGGAGAAGCTCGCACCACCCACGCCGAGAAACACGCCGAGCACCAGCAGCAACGTGTAGGACGGCGCGAACGGCAGCAGCGGCAGCACGATCGTCGGCACGGCGGACAACAACACGCCCATCAGCGCGATGCGCTTGCCATGCGCCGATTGATACAGATTGCCGAGCGTCACGCGCAGAATCGCCGCCGACAGCACCGGCACCGCGACCAGCAAACCTTGCTGTGCCGGCGTCATCGTAATGCTCTTGCTGATGAACGGCGCGAGCGGCCCGTACAGCACCCAGACGGTGAAGCCGGTGTCGAAATAGAGGAAACACGCCACTAGCGCGCGCCAGTCCCCGCTTTTAAGGGAGCTCATCAAGTTTTTCATTAGACATCCTCAAATGTACTGATTGTTCGCTTACCGGGCACACTTCGCACCGGAATGGTCACGATGTTGAAATCCGGTGTGGTCATGCAACGTCCATGCCATCCGGAACCGCCTTTTGAAACTTTCCTGCTTACTCTGTCGAAACCCGGAACCGCGCCTTGTTCGGCGCGTTGAATAATCAATAAACGTCGCGTGCGTAGCGCTTTTCCTGCGCGAGGCGGCTCACGTACTCGAGCGCCTTGTCATCGCTCATGCCGCCGTGCCGGGCGACCACCTCCTTGAGCGCCGCGTCGACATCCTTGGCCATCCGGTTGGCGTCGCCGCATACGTAGAAGTGCGCACCATCTTCGAGCCATGCCCACAGTTGCGCACCCTGCTCGCGCATGCGGTCCTGCACGTAGATCTTGTCCGCCTGATCGCGCGAGAACGCGACATCGAGCCGGGTCAGCACACCGCTGTCGCGCAGCGCTTCGAGTTCGTCGCGATAGTAGAAATCGGTGGCCGCATGTTGCTCGCCGAAGAACAGCCAGTTGCGCCCCTTGTCGCCGCGCGCACGCCGCTCGTGCAGAAAGCTGCGAAACGGGGCAACGCCGGTGCCGGGACCGACCATGATCATCGGCGTGTCGGAAACGTGAGGAGGACGAAAGTGTGCGGACTTCTGCACGAACACCGGTACGCTCACATCGCCGGCGCGGTCGGCGAGAAACGTCGACGAGACGCCCTTGCGATTGCGCCGGCCATTGCTATAGCGCACCGCGGAAACGGTCAGATGGACTTCGCCCGGATGCGCCTTCGGGCTCGATGCGATCGAATAGAGACGCGGCTGCAAACGCTTGAGCATGCCCGTCAATTCGGCGGCCGTCAGGTCTACCGGAAACTCATGCAGCACGTCGGCGAGCTGCTGTCCCCATAGCCATTGCTTGAGGTCGGCTTTGCGCTCGGGCGTCAGCAGATCGCGCAACGCGCCGTTGCGGCTGCGCGATGCGATGAACGCCAGCGCGTCCGGGTTCGGACGGGCGATTTCGTAGTGCTTGCCGAGCGCGTCGGCGAGGCGCATTTCGCCCGCGCCGGACACGTTCACGGCGGCGTCGGCGCTCAGGCCGCTCAGGCCGATCAATTCATCCACCAGTTCGGGGCAATTGCTCGGCCATACGCCCAACGCATCGCCGGCTTCGTATTCGAGGCCCGAGTCGCCGGTGCTCAGCGAGAAGTAGCGCGTGTCCTTGGCGGTGCCCTGCTTGTTCAGTTGCAGGTTCTTCACCAGCCGCGAGGCGGCCGGACGCGTTTTGGTCGGCACGAGGCCCGGCACCACAGCGTTGACCATGCCGTCGCGTGGCACCGCATGCAGCGCGGCATCTTCTTCCTTGATGCGCACGATGATCCGTTCGAGCCACGCGTCGGCGATCTCCTGATACTCACTATCGCAGTCGGTGCGATCGAGCAGACGCAGCGCGCCCTGGGCCGTGAGGCGTTCATCCAGGCGGCGGCCGTGGCCGCAGAACTGGTCGTAGTTGCGGTCGCCGAGCGCGAGTACGGCGTAGCGCACGCCGTCGACGCGAGGCGCGGCTTCGCTCGCCAGCTGGGTCCAGAAGCTTTGCGCGTTATCCGGCGGATCGCCATCGCCGAAAGTGCTCGTCATCAGCAGCACGTATTGCGCTTTGGCGAGCGCCGAGGCCGGATAGTCGACCATGCACGACGTGCGGATCTCGAAGCCCGACTCCATCAGACGCGTGGCGTAGCGCTCGGTGAGCGATTCGGTATTGCCGGTTTGCGAGGCCCACAGCAAGGTCACCTTGGGCCGCGCACGCACGATGCGCACGCCGGACGATGGCGCCGAGTCGGGCTGCGGCTGCAGCGCCGGCGCAAGAAGCGCCGCGGCGCTGCGGCTATAGAGGCCGCCGAACAAACCGTCCAGGTAGAGGCGCGTCGCCGCATCGAACGGCGCGCCAGGCGGCAGGACCGGCACGCTGTCGATGCCCCGTGCTTCAGCCGAGCGCAGGCCGCTGACAAACCCAGCCAGATAAGCACGCTCGGTCTCGTTGAACGAAGGGGGTGGTGTCTGCGGAAGCTGCAACAGACTGCTGAGTGCATCGATTCGGGGCATGTCCAGTTCCTCGGCGCTCACCGGCGCTGCGTTGGCCGATGCGACGGCAGCATCGGCGAGCGTTTCGTCATGGGTGTCGAATGGGGGCGACGCGATGGTGTCGAGCGCGAGCGGGCTCAGCGCGACCGCGCAGAACTTGAGTTCGGGCTGCTGCGAGACCGGATCGACGGCATCGCTCGTCACGTCGTTGATGCACAGGTCGTCGCCGAATACGTCGTTCCAGTGCATCGGCGCGAAGCAGCTGCCTGCGCTCACCCGATCGGTGACGACCGCCGGCAACACCGCACGGCCGCGTCGCGAGCGAATCTCGACGGGGTCTTTGGGCTTGATGCCGAGCGCGGTGGCGTCTTCGGGATGAATCTCGACGAACGGTCCCGGGTTCAGCTTGTTGAGCATCGCGACCTTGCCGGTCTTGGTCATCGTGTGCCATTGATGCTGCATGCGGCCGGTGTTCAACACGATCGGAAATTCCCCATCGGGCAATTCGGCCGGCGCCGCGTAAGCGCGCGCGAAAAACACAGCCTTGCCGCTGGCGGTCGGAAACACGAGCCGCGGACGGTTGCCGTCGGGCAACGCCTTCAGCGTTTGGCTAACGCCGTCGTTGAGATAGCGAACCGGATTGCGCTCGGCGCAATCCTCAGATGCGAGCGGCCATTGCAGCGGCGTTTCCTTCAGACGGCGGTGGCTCGCGCCGCGCAAGTCGTAGCCGGTTTTCGGATTCGACGCACGGGTGATTTCCGCAAACACCTCTTCGGCGCTCGTGTAGCTGAATGCATCGGCGAAGCCCATTTCGCAAGCGATGCGCGCGATGATCTGCCAGTCCGGCAACGCGGCGCCCGGCGGTTCGATGCCCTTTTGCATCAGCGTCAGGTTGCGCTCGGAGTTGATCATCACGCCTTCGGCTTCGGCCCACAGCGCGCCGGGCAACAGCACGTCGGCGTAACGGTTGGTCTCGGTGTCGAGGAATGCGTCCTGGGCGATCACCAGTTCCGCCGCCTGCAATCCGGCGATCGCGTTGCGGCGATTGGCGACGCTCGCCACCGGATTGGTGCAGATAATCCAGCACGCCTTGATCTCGCCCGCGGCCATGCGCGCGAACATGTCGATCGTGCCGTTGCCGGCCTTGGGCTTCAGCGTGCCTTTCGGAATACCCCACAGGTCTTCGACAAACGCGCGGTCTTCTTCCACCAGCACCGAACGCTGGCCCGGCAAACCCGGCCCCATGTAGCCCATTTCGCGGCCGCCCATCGCATTCGGCTGCCCCGTCAGCGAGAACGGTCCGCTGCCGCGGCGGCAGATCTTGCCCGTGGCCAGATGCAGATTGCAGATCGCGTTCGTGTGCCACGTGCCGTGCGTGCTCTGATTGAGGCCCATGGTCCAGCAGCTCATCCACTCGGGCGCTGCACCGATCATGGCCGCCGCCTGAAGGATGTCCGCTTCGGCCAGACCCGTGATCTGCGCGACTTTGGCCGGCGTGTAGTCGGCAAGGAACGCGGGCATCCCGTCCCAGCCTTCGGTGGCTTCGGCGATAAACGCCGCATCCGTATGACCGTTCCGATGCAGCAGATGCAGCAGGCCGTTGAGCAACGCGAGGTCGGTGCCCGGTTTGATCTGCATGAACAGATCGGCCTTCTCGGCGGTGGTGTTGCGGCGCGGATCGACGACGATCAGTTTCGCGCCCGCCTTCACGCGATCCATCATCCGCAGAAACAGAATCGGGTGACAGTCAGCCATATTCGCGCCGATCACGAAGAACAGATCGGCGTGGTCGATATCTTCGTACGATCCGGGCGGGCCATCCGCGCCGAGCGAGAGCTTGTAGCCGCTGCCCGCGCTCGCCATGCACAGCCGCGAATTCGATTCGATGTTGCTGGTGCCGACAAAACCCTTCGCGAGCTTGTTGACGAGGTACTGCGCCTCGATCGACATTTGCCCCGAGACGTAGAACGACAACGCGTCAGGCCCGTGTTCGTCGAGCAGGCCGCGCAAGCGCGCCGCCGTGGTGCTGATCGCCTGCGCCATCGGCAGCGGCGCCGGGTCCTGATCGCGTGCGTGGCGCACGAACGCACCTTCCAGCCGTCCCGACTTGCGCAACGCGACGTGCGCCGACTGGCCCTTCGTGCACAGCCGTCCGAGGTTGGCCGGATGCTCCTTGTCGCCGGAAATCTTGACGACCTGGCCGTCCTCGACGTGCAGCACCATACCGCAGCCAACGCCGCAGTAAGGACACACGGTTTTTACGCTATTGCTCGCCATGTCGCGTGATGCCGTTCGAAGAAGATGGAAAAATCAGCGGCTCAGACCGCGACCCACACCTGGCCGTTTTCAACCCGCGCGGCGAACGCGCTGACTGAATACGCCGGTGTTTCAAGGCACTCGCCGGTGCGCAGGTCGAAGTGATGCTTGTAGATCGGCGAGGCGACCACGAGGCGCTCGCCAAGACTGCCGATCAGCCCGCGAGAGAGCACCGCCGCCTGCGAGCCCGGATCGAAGTTGTCGATCGCGAACACGCTGTTGTTCGCGCCGCCTTCGCTCACGTGAAATACCGCCACCTGTTCGCCGTTGACGAGCGCGCAGACGCCCGTGTTGGGAACGATGTCGTCGAGCGGGCAAATCGGCGTCCAGGCGGGCGGCAGGCGGTCGTTGTTCATGGCGGAAGTCCTCGGTGAATGGCGCAAAAAAATCAAACGGTCTCGACCACGACAGGAATCGCGGCCAGCTTCGCTTGCCGCTCGGCGGGCGTCGCAGGCCGGATCTGGCCGCGCTCCTCGACGAATGTGACGTTACTGTCGGCCTGCTCGCTGTTGACGAAATGACGGAAGCGCTTGCGTGTTTCGGGATCGGTGACGGCCTTTTTCCACTCGTCTTCGTAGCTGTCGACCACGTGCTGCATCTCCGCCTCGAGCTCCGACGCAACCCCAAGACGATCGTTGACCACCACGTCGATCAGATACGCGAGCCCGCCTTCGAGGTTGTCGCGCCACACGCTGGTGCGTTGCAGCCTATCGGCGGTGCGCACGTAGAACATCAGGAAGCGGTCGATGTAGCGCACCAGCGTGTCGTGATCGAGGTCCGACGCGAGCAGTTCGGCGTGGCGCGGTTTCATGCCGCCGTTGCCGCACACGTAGAGATTCCAGCCCTTCTCGGTGGCGATAATGCCGACGTCCTTGCCCTGCGCTTCCGCGCATTCGCGGGTGCAGCCCGACACGCCGAACTTGATCTTGTGCGGCGTACGCAGGCCCTTGTAGCGGTTCTCGATCTCGACCGCGAGGCCCACCGAATCGCCGACGCCGTAGCGGCACCACGTCGAGCCGACACACGACTTCACGGTGCGCAGCGATTTGCCGTACGCATGGCCCGATTCGAAACCGGCGGCGATCAGTTCTTCCCAGATCAACGGCAGTTGCTCGACGCGCGCGCCGAACATATCGACTCGCTGACCGCCGGTGATCTTCGTGTAGAGACCGTATTTCTTCGCGACCTGGCCGACCGCGATCAGCCCATCGGGCGTCACCTCGCCGCCCGGCA
Organism: Paraburkholderia lacunae; assembly: GCF_003353175.1. GTDB lineage: Bacteria > Pseudomonadota > Gammaproteobacteria > Burkholderiales > Burkholderiaceae > Paraburkholderia > Paraburkholderia lacunae. The sequence goes on from NZ_QHKS01000021.1 coordinate 137,432, forward strand.
TGCGCGGCACGACCGAATACGTGCCGTCGCGCTGGATGTTGGCGAGGTAGTAATCGTTGGTGTCCTGCAGCGACGCGTGCTCTTTCTTCAGCACGAATTCGTTCCAGCACGACGCGAGGATGCTCGCCACCGCCGGCTTGCAGATATCGCAGCCGAGCCCGCGGCCATGCTTCGCGAGCAATGCGCCGAAGCTGCGCACGCCCTCGACACGCACGATGTGATACAGCTCCTGGCGCGAATACGGGAAGTGCTCGCACACGTGGTTGTTGACCGCGAGCCCCTGCTTCTTCATCTCCGCCTTCATCACCTGGGTGACGAGCGGCACGCAGCCGCCGCACGAGGTGCCGGCCTGGGTCGCGCATTTGAGCGCGCCGATGTCGGTCGCGCCGGCGCACACGGCGGCGCACAGGTCGCCCTTCGAGACGTTGTTGCACGAGCAGATCTGCGCGCCGGCGGGCAAGGCCTCGACGCCGAGCGCCGGTTTCGCCTGACCATCGGACTGCGGCAGGATCAGGAATTCCGGTGCTTCCGGCAATTCGATGCGGTTCAGCATCATCTGCAGCAGGCTGCCGTATTCGCCCGCGTCGCCGACCATCACACCGCCGAGCAGATACTTGCCGCACTCGGACACCACCAGCTTCTTGTAGACCTGCTTGCGTTCGTCGCTGAACTGATATGCGCGGCTGCCCGGCGTGTTGCCATGCGCGTCGCCGATGCTCGCGACATCCACACCCATCAGCTTGAGCTTGGTGCTCATATCGGCGCCGCCGAATTCCGCCGACTCGCCGAGCAGTTGCTTCGCCACTGTGCGCGCCATGTCATAGCCGGGCGCGACGAGGCCGAACAGCTGGCCGTTCCACAGCGCGCACTCGCCGACCGCGTAGATGTGCGGATCGCTGGTGCGGCACGCGTTGTCGATCACGATGCCGCCACGCGCGCCGAGCGTCAGGCCGCTTTCCCGCGCGAGGTCGTCGCGCGGACGGATGCCCGCGGAGAACACGATCATGTCGGTGTCGAGATGGCTGCCGTCGGCGAACTGCATGCGGTGCGCGCCGTTCTCGCCGTCGACGATCGCCGTGGTGTTCTTCTGCGTGTGCACGGTCACGCCAAGTTCTTCGATCTTGCTGCGCAGCACGCGGCCGCCGCCGTCGTCGACCTGCACCGCCATCAGGCGCGGCGCGAATTCGACCACGTGGGTTTGCAGGCCCATGTCGCGCAGCGCCTTCGCGCATTCGAGCCCGAGCAGACCGCCGCCGACCACCGTGCCCGTCTTCGAGCGCGCGCCGCATTCCTGCATCGCTTCGAGGTCGTCGATGGTGCGGTAGACGAAGCAGTCGGTGCGCTCGCGGCCCGGCACCGGCGGCACGAACGGATACGAACCGGTGGCGAACACCAGTTTGTCGTACGGCAAGGTTTCGCCGGTCGACACCGTCACGGTGCGTGCATCGCGATCGATCGCGACGGCCTTGGCGCTCAGTTTGAGCAACACGTTCTGGCGTTCGAAGAAACCCGGTTCGACCAGCGAGAGATCGTCCGCCGACTTGCCGGCAAAAAATTCGGACAGATGCACGCGGTCGTACGCGGGCCGCGACTCTTCGCACAGCACCGTGATGTCGAGACCATGTGCCGCGTCCTGCGTGAGGCACTCGACCAGTTTGTGGCCGACCATCCCGTGACCGATAACGATGATTTTCATGAACGCGCTGTCCTCGCTGTGCTGGGCTTGAATCGCTGCCGGCCGACTGGTGAGCGAGAGCGATTCCGGAAATAAAAACGGCGTCCCGCGAACCCAGTCGATGACTGAATTCGGGGGACGCCGTTGTCCGAACCTGTGATGCAGCGAGCGCCTTGTTGTTGCACTCGCGCCGGATCCACGTTGATCCGATGGCGAGGCTTAATGCAAAGGCCGTGCCAACTGTGCGAAATGACCGCCACAGGGCCGTAGCGCGGCGGTTTGTGGCGAATGGCACGCGCGTGCGGCGAACGTGGCACGCGATGCGTTTTGATGCAGCCAGGCACATGGCTGGTGCGACGCAGCACTGTGCGCGTGCGAGCGGCCGGCACACGAGCGGTACGTTTCAGGTGCATTTCCCAGCCTGCCGACGAAGCGTGGCAAGGGTTGGGCGCAGGTTGCCGCGCGATGGCGTGGTATTTGCATGAGTGGGTGCTGAGCCTTGCGGGCAATGCAGCCGCGAGCGCATGAAATCCGGGCGACGCACAGCGTAGTGCTTCGCTCTGCTTGAACGTTCCTCTTAAACGCTTCTCTTAAACATAGTCAGCAGCATCCGGACAACGGCGTCCCCTCGTGAGCACCACGAGCGGACGCCATTTTTTTTTGGCGCTGCCGTTGCGCCCCACCGCGACGGCAGCGAGCCATTCAACACACAAAACAAGCCAAGGACATCGCGATGAACACCACCACTGGCAAGGTCACACTATTGAGTGCCGGCCCGGGCGAGCTCGACCTGCTCACGCTCAAAGCCGTCAAGGCACTCGCCGCCGCCGACGTCGTGCTGCTAGACGACCTCGCCAATCCCGAGATCGCGTCGCTGGCGCCGCAAGCGCGGGTGATTCGCGTCGGCAAGCGCGGCGGCTGCCGTTCGACGCCGCAAGCGTTCATCGAACGCCTGATGCAGCGCTATGCGCTCAAGGGTTTGCATGTGGTGCGCGTCAAGGGCGGCGAGGCGCTGTTGTTCGGCCGGGCCGGGGAAGAACTCGCGGCACTGCGCGGCGCGCGGATTCCGGTGGAGATCGTCAACGGGATTTCATCAGGTTTCGCGGCGGCGGCGAGTCTCGGCATTTCGTTGACGCATCGCCGCCATTGCCATGGCGTCACCTTCGTCACCGCGCATACCGAAGATCACGGCGAGCCGGACTGGGCCGCGTTGGCCGCGACCCGCACGACGCTGGCGATCTATATGGGGATGCGGCGCATCGAGAGTCTCGCCACCGCGTTGCTGGCGAGTCTGCCTGCCGATACGCCCGCGGCCGTCGTCCAATGGGCGGGCGGACCCGGCGAGCGGCGCTTGCTGACCCGACTCGACCGGCTCGCCGCCGATGCCGCCAGCGCGGGGTTCGGCAGTCCGGCGGTGATTCTGGTGGGGAGCGCGGTCGGCGAGAGCGTCGAGCGCGGGGTTGAGTGGAAAGACGAAGCGGCGGCTCTGTTGACCGACGGCCGGCTGACAGCGGCGGAAGCCACTGCGCAAGCCGCGTAAGCTCAGTCGCCGAACCCCAGTTCAGCTTCGACGTCTTGCCCGACGCGCAGCCATGCCCCCGCGCCACGCGAAACGATCGCGTTGTTGCCGAAGGTCAGCGCCCCGCCGCGCTGCGCATTCGCGCGGTAGGCGCTCATCGTGTCGGTCGGTTCGTTCGGCCAGTCCGGGTCGGGCGCGCCTTTGGCCTGATCGATGGTCGGCATCGGGCAGCGCGAGCACAGTTTGACCAGCTGTAATTGCACGGCCTGCGCTTCGCTGCCCGCACTGCCGACGCTCAAGCTCTCCACATAATCCTCTTCATACGGATCGAGCCCGGTCACCACGACGTTGGGCCGGAACCGGTCGATCGGAATCGACGGCGCGCCCTTGCGGTTCAGACGCAGGTTCAGATCGTCGAGCGACGCCTGGCCGATCACGAGCAACGGAAAACCGTCGGCGAAATGCGTGGTTGCGCCAACCTCGCCGGTATATTCCGGATCGACGATCCGCTCGCGCCGCGGATCGAAGCGCAACAAGCGCGCCGGCACGCCGAGAAACGTTGAAAACCATGCGGCGCTTGCTTCGCCGGTGTCGAGCCCGTGGACCGGGTCGCCCCATACAGTGGTTTGCACCGGCTGCGGCGCGGCGAGTTCGGCCGCATCGAGCGGCGTGCGCAGTTCGCGCATGCCAGGCGCGCTGATCACCAGTTCATGCTCGGCAAGCGCGACCTTGATCAACGCCATGCGCGGATAGACGCGCTGCGTGAGCATCGCGCCGCCCGGGTCGGCGACCATCCAGCTTCGATCGTATTCGAAGCCCGTGGCGAGCAGGCGCGCTTCGTTCAGCGCAATGCCGGCGCACGATTTGATCGGATAGACGTAGAGTTCGCTGATGGTAGGCATGGCTTGGGGGCTCGCGATGTTTTTGTCGTAGGAGTCGATTGTAAAGCGCCTGCGGTCCGCGTTCTTCGCGGCGCTTGCCCCCGTATCCTGCGGTATTCGGCGCGCTGCTCGAAACCGGCCGGACGCTGCGCCGTTTCTTCCAGCCGCGCTTGGACGTAAAATTCCCAAGCGTAGCGCTCGGGCAAAGGCAAGGCCGGCGCCGCGGCATCCGCGCAAAATGCCGATGCGGGCAGGCTGCGTGCAACCCGCGCTGTCGCCGAACACCCACGCGGCCCGCGACGGCGCGGCTTCGATCTGAGCGCCGGGCCCGCTGCCCATCTGTGCTGCGGATCGGCGGGTACGCCTTCGATCACCCAGCCCGAGCTTGCGGAGCAGTGACGCAACCGCAAGCTCGACGCGCTGGAAAGCGGCAAGCCGGACCTGCTCGTCACGGCCAACCTCGGTCGCCGGACGCATCCGGATGGCGCCTGGCGCACCGCGGTGCGCCACTGGATAGAACTTGTAGAAGCATCCCTACCATCAACGAAACAGGAAATTCATTATGCTGAGCAAACCCGTGTTGACCGTTGCCGAAACCACCCGAATCCTCGAAGCCGCCCGCGCGGAGGCCGAGAAGAACCAGTGGGCCGTCGCCATCGCGGTGGTCGACGACGGTGGTCATCCGCTCGGCCTGCTGCGTCTGGACGGCGGCGCGCCGGCCAGCGCCTACATCGCGACGGAAAAAGCCCGCACTTCGGCGCTCGGCCGCCGCGAAACCAAGGTATATGAAGACATGATCAACAACGGCCGCACGGCATTCCTGAGCGCGCCGCTGCAAGGCACGCTGGAAGGCGGCGTGCCGGTGATCGTCGACGGCCAGGTGGTCGGCGCGGTGGGCGTGTCGGGAGTCAAGTCGGATCAGGACGCGCAGATCGCCCGTGCGGGTATTCAGGCAGTCGCTGTTTAAGGTTTCTCACGGCGGTTCATAAAAAACGCAACACTACCTACGGGCCGGTGCTCCCCACATCGGCCCCATTCAGATGGAGCAGTCGATGACTCAGATGAACCCGCGCGGTGGACTGCAAGTCGCCGCCAACCTCGACCAGTTCGTCGAAACGGAAGCCCTGCCCGGCACCGGACTCGACAGCGCCGCATTCTGGTCAGGTTTCGACGCCCTCGTGCACGAGCTGGCGCCCAAAAACCGTGCGCTGCTCGCCGAGCGCGACCGTCTGCAAACCGAACTCGACAACTGGCATCGCGCCAATCCGGGTCCGGTGCGCGATCGGCGCGCGTTCCGCGCTTTTCTCGAAGGCATCGGCTATATCGTGCCGTCGCCCGCCAGCGTCAAAGCCACGACCGACCACGTCGACACCGAAATCGCCGAACAGGCCGGCCCGCAACTCGTCGTGCCGCTGTCCAACCAGCGCTATGCGCTGAACGCCGCGAACGCGCGTTGGGGCAGCCTGTACGACGCGCTGTACGGCACCGATGCGATCCCCGACACCCATGGCGCCGAAAAGCAGAAGGCCTTCAATCCGGTGCGCGGCGCCGCGGTGATCGCCTATGCACGCCAATTTCTCGATCAGGCCGCTCCGCTCGCCAACGGTTCGCATGCCGATGCAACCGGCTATCGCGTCGAAGGCGGCAAGCTGGTCGTCGCGCTGAAGAGCGGCACGAGCGCGCTGCAAACACCCGCGCAGTTCATCGGCTATCAGGGCGAAGCGAGCGCGCCGTCGGCGGTGCTGCTCAAGCACAACGGCCTGCACCTCGACATCCAGATCGACGCGAACGATCCGACCGGCAAAACGGATGCGGCGCATGTGAAGGACGTGGTGATCGAAGCGGCGGTGAGCACGATCATCGATTGCGAAGACTCGGTGGCGGCCGTGGATGCGGACGATAAGGTCCAGCTCTACCGCAACTGGCTCGGCCTGATGAACGGCGATCTCACCGACGAGGTCACGAAGAACGGCAAGACCTTCACGCGCCGTCTCAATGCGGATCGCGAATACACGGGCGCGGACGGCAAGTCGCAGGTCGTGCTGCATGGCCGCTCGCTGCTGTTCATCCGCAACGTCGGTCATTTGATGACGAATCCGGCCGTGCTCACGAAAGACGGCAAAGAGATTCCGGAAGGCATTCTCGATGCGGTGATCACCACCCTGTGCTCGCTGCACGACCGTCAGCACAAGCTGAACTCGCGCACCGGCTCGATCTATATCGTGAAGCCGAAAATGCACGGCCCGGCTGAAGTCGCGTTCGCGAGCGAGCTGTTCGCGCGCGTCGAAGACCTGCTGAAGCTGCCGCGCAACACGATCAAGATGGGCATCATGGACGAGGAGCGCCGCACCAGCGTCAACCTGCTTGCCTGTATCGCCGAAGCGCAGGACCGTGTGGCGTTCATCAACACCGGTTTCCTCGACCGCACCGGCGACGAAATGCACACGGCGATGGAAGCCGGCCCCATGATGCGCAAGGGCGACATGAAGTCGAGCGCGTGGATCACCGCCTACGAGCGCAGCAACGTGCTGGTCGGTCTGAGCGCGGGCCTGCGCGGCCGCGCTCAGATCGGCAAGGGCATGTGGGCGATGCCCGACCTGATGCACGCGATGCTCGAACAGAAGATCGGGCATCCGAAGTCAGGCGCGAATACCGCCTGGGTGCCCTCGCCCACCGCCGCCACCCTGCACGCGCTGCATTATCACCAGGTCGACGTGCAAGCGGTTCAACAGGAACTCGAACGCACGGACTACGCCAAGGTGCGCGACGAACTGCTCGACGGCTTGCTGACGATTCCGGTCGTCGAAACGGCCCAGTGGAGCGCGGACGAAATCCGCAGCGAAATCGAGAACAACGTGCAAGGCATTCTCGGCTACGTGGTGCGCTGGGTCGATCAGGGCGTGGGCTGCTCGAAGGTGCCGGACATTCACAACATCGGTCTGATGGAAGACCGCGCGACGCTGCGCATTTCCAGCCAGCACATCGCCAACTGGCTGCATCATGGTGTGGTGACGCGCGAACTGGTTGAAGAAACCTTCAAGCGGATGGCGAAGGTGGTCGACGAGCAGAACGCGGGCGATCCGCACTACAAGCCGATGGCGCCGGGCTTCGATACGCTGGCGTTCAAGGCCGCGCAAACGCTGGTGTTCGAGGGCCGCGCGCAGCCGAGCGGCTACACGGAGCCGTTGCTGCACAAGTTCCGGCTGGAAGTGAAGAAGGGTTGAAGTTCTTGAGCCGCAACTCGAGCACTGTTTGAGTCTGGGTTGATCCCGGCTCGAGTCAGGCTGAGGAGAAAGACGGGCGCCGCGTGGTTAGCGGCGCCCGTTTTTAATGTGCGCGTTGCTGCCGCGCGCTCGCTGCTACGTGGATGCGTTGACGGCCTGAGCGCCTGAACCGCTCAGGCCGCACTCCCGGTGCCGACTGCGCCGGTAGAGCGGGGAATGCTGGTTAAGCTGATCAAGCTGGTTAGGCCGCTTCAGTCGCGAAGTGATCCGGCAGATTGGCTTGCAGATAGCTTTGCAGATACGCTTCGAACTCCGCCTTCACTTCCGGATGTCGCAGCGCGAATTCCACCGTCGCCTTCAGATAGCCGAGCTTGCTGCCGCAATCGAAGCGCGTGCCGAAGTAGCGGTACGCGAGCACCTGCTCTTCCGTCAGCAGCGATTGCACCGCATCGGTCAATTGCAGCTCGCCGCCCGCACCCGGCTTCAGCGCGCGGATATGCTTGAAGATGGTCGGCATCAGCACATAGCGGCCCACCACGCCGAGGTTCGACGGCGCCGCGTCCGGCGCCGGCTTCTCGACGATGCCCGACAGCTTGATCACGTTGTCTTCCCACTCCTTGCCATCCACGACGCCGTACGACCGGCTGTCCTCGCGCGCGATGGTTTCGACGCCGATCACCGAGCTGTGATAGTGATTGAAGGTGTCGACGAGCTGGCTCATCACAGGCTTCGAGCTGTGCAGCAAGTCGTCAGCGAGAATCACGGCGAACGGGCTGTCGCCCACCAGCTTTTCGGCGCACAGCACCGCATGGCCGAGGCCGAGCGCTTCGGCCTGGCGCACATAGAAACAGTCCACGTTGGCCGGCTTGATGCTGCGCACGAGATCGAGCAGCTTCTGCTTGTTGCGCGCTTCGAGTTCGGCTTCGATTTCATAGGACTTGTCGAAATGATCTTCGATGGCGCGCTTGCTGCGGCCCGTCACGAAGATCATCTCGGTGATGCCGGCGGCAATCGCTTCTTCCACCGCGTATTGAATCAGCGGCTTGTCGACGATCGGCAACATTTCCTTCGGGCTTGCCTTGGTGGCCGGCAGGAATCGTGTCCCGAGGCCCGCTACGGGAAACACGGCTTTGGTGACTTTCAGCATGGTTGGCATTCCCACATCGGTTAGAAATTAGTGTGTTCGCGGGCCTCGTGGCCACTCGATGTCGCCAGAAAGGCTAACAAAAAAATTAATCCAATTCACGAGTGAAAATTTCTCGACTCGAATAAATAAATCAATTCGCTTTCGATATGCCGCATCGCGACAAAAAATCAGGAAACAATTACGTATCGAAATCGAATTATGGCGAGAATGCTGAAAATTTTACGTGTTCTGGGCCGGCGATCTGGCCTCCAGCGATCCGGCCCCGAATCGGTGGCCACCGGATTGCCGGCCACCGGATTGCCGGCCACCGGATTGCCGGCCACCGGTTTGCCGGTCGGCGATTGGGATGGCCAGAGGCCGGACGCGAACAGACGTGAGCACGCCGAGCCGCTTACTCGTTTTCTTCGAGTTGCGGCAGCTTGCCCGGGTTGATGCGGAAACGGCGGATAGGCTCGTTGCGTAGCGCCTCCCGGTACGCGGAGGCGGCAACGAGGATCAGCAGCACGGCAATGCCGGCGAGTAAATGCAGGTTCATGACTTCACCCCTGGTCAGAGAATCCGTGGGTTAAATTATCACAACAAAATCGGCAAATAATTTGTCGTTGCATATGGTTATGCGTAATTACAGTTCGTCACAAAATCGCCCTTTAATTCGAGCCGCCAGACAATTTTTTAGCGATTTTTTTGCCTCCGCGGTGCACTACGATGTCATGCACCGCAGGCGCGCATGGCGTGCCCGCGGATGAGCTTTTTCCTCCGTCAGATTAAGGACCGCGCATGAGCGACTCTGCACTGGATGCCGCCGGCTCATCCCTGCCCCTCTCCCCGCCGCGCCCCGCGGCGCCGCCGCGCGCCCGCAGCGAAGCGCGCGCGGACAGCGCCGGTAAGGAACATGTCATCGACGCCATGCGGGGCTTTGCTGCGCTGCTGGTCGCGTATTTTCACTGCCGCCAGGTCGAATGGATCGGCATGCAGGCTTTCCATCAGAGCGTCGGCCACGCGCTGAATCTGAATGCGATCGCCGCGTACCTGACATTCCCAATCGCCTGGGGTTCCGCCGGCGTGCCGATTTTCTTCGTGATCAGCGGCTACTGCATTCATCGCAGCGGCGCGCTGCGCATTGCAAAAAATCCCGATTACCGACTCGACGCCGGCAATTTCTGGGTGCGCCGTTTCGCGCGTATCTACCCGGTGTTGCTCGCCGCGCTGTTGCTGACCTTCGCGCTCGACTGGATGAGCCTGCAACTGCCGCCGGTCAATCACAAGATCCGCGAGATCGGCCTGCATGCGTTCCTCGTCAACCTGTTTTCGCTGCAAGGCGTGGCCGGCAAGACCTACGGATCGAACGGCGCGCTGTGGACGCTCTCCCTCGAAGTCCAGTTCTACGCGATCTATCCGCTGCTGTTCGCGCTGCGCCGGCGGCTGGGCATGACCTCCGTGCTGGCGATCGTCGCCGTGATCAACGTGGTGTCCGCCTATGTGCTCGAACGCCACGATATCCAGTTCTTCCCGTCCTACTGGTTTTCGTGGACGCTCGGCGCATGGATCGCCGACGCGAAGGCCCGCACCGCGCCGGATGCCCGTTCGTCCGCCTGGCTCTACGTGCTCGCCGCGGCGTTCGTCGCGCTCGGCTGCGCGGCGTTCCGTTATGGCCAATACGGCGCGTTCCAGCTCTGGGCGCTCGGTTTCGCGTTCTATCTGTACAAGGCGCTGGAACGCCCCGCCGGCGGCAAGGCCGACTCGGCCGGATTGCGCCTGCTGTCGCGTTTCGGCGATTTCAGCTTCTCGCTGTATCTGATCCATCTGCCGATCTTCGTGCTGCTGTCGTCGCTGCTGTTCCGCTCGTCGCTGCAAATGTCGATCTGGCCGTCGTTCGGCTACATGCTGGTGGCCGTGCCGGTCGCTTACGTGTTCTACCGGCTGGTCGAATTGCCGGCGATGAAGTGGTCGGCGAGTTTTAAATCGCGATAAGGAGCGGGGCTCGCGGTTCCTCTTTCTATGGAGGAAGCTCTCCGGGCGATGGATAGAGGCAGACGGTTTTGAGGCCGGACAGCGCGTGGGTATAACTATCGAGCACCTGCGGCTCATCACTACACCGCTTTAAAAGCAGAAGGGCCGCTCGCGCGGCCCTTCGTTCAAGTAACGACGTTAGATCATCGGTACGTCGCAATTAAACGAGTTGAACCAGCCTTCCGGCCACTCTTCGCGCTCGCTCAGCACCTGCCTGCAATCCCATCTGTTCTGTCTCTGCCCACAACAGATATTTGATCACTTTGTAGTGGTCAAGTTATTTCGGACAGGGAGATAGGTTCTTTCACTGTCGGTTTCGCCTCGTAGGCAGCGGGCGACAGATAGCCCAAAGTCGAATGCAGGCGTACGGCATTGTAGAAACCGAC
>NZ_QHKS01000022.1 GCF_003353175.1 Paraburkholderia lacunae
CTGAAGACGCGGCTCGATCAGGTCCGGATCGATCCGGTCGGGCAGATTGCCTTCGAGGCCGAGCAGCACCGCTTTGTCGGTGCCGTGCCCCTTGCCGGTGGCGCCGAGCGAGCCGAACAGCTCGACCTTGACGCGGCGCACGAAGCCCAGCAGATTCGCATCTTCAATATGCGAGGCGAAGCGGCATGCAGCGATCATCGGACCGACCGTGTGCGAACTCGACGGGCCGATGCCGATCTTGAACAGATCNCTGATTGCCTTTGCGTGGGAAGTGACGTTAGGCGCCAGTACAGCAAAGCCCAAAATCCGCCGATAGAAAGAAAACGGCATCGGCATGGGATACCGCCGCCAAGCGATGGGCTGAGCGCCCTGAAAGTGCGTTTTGATAACGGTTAGTGACGGAAAAACACAAGTCCTCGCGGAGGCAATCGACGACTCGCTTTGTCGCCTCGCAGTTGGAACGTCTGCTCAAGTCCGAAAGCGGGAAGAGGCCGCAGGTGTGAGCAAAACATGGACGATCGCGTCCGGCAGCATGTCCAATGAAGGGGGCCGTTTAGCTCGCGCCAAACGGCTCGCACAGGTACGCATGTCCGATGCAAATACACGTTGCTGTCGTTTACAACCGACGACGCTGCACTTCAACGAATCGAATGGTCTTCGAACGTGTCGACTTTGCGAAGAAAGATTTCGCCGCTGTCAGAGATCGCGTTTAGCACATGTCTGCACGGAATTTCCGCATTTGCGTCACCCGCTCCCAAACAAGTACCAATGGCGTTTTCAGGACCTCCATGAAATCCGTGATTTGGGACAATCGTCCGGGTTGTGCAAAATCGGGCGGTTGTCGCGTGGAGAGCCGCTTGCAGTAGCGGCTTGGCGCTTCTGCTGAAGTGCCGTCCCACGCAGATCAACAGTCCGCGCGGACTGCTGACCGAATACGGTGAAGTAACGGACAAGGTCCGCACCAAGTCGCACCGGCAATACCGGGCCTTTGGCCAGGCTATTGAAGCGTCGGACAAAAACCCTCTACACCACCGCGGCACCCTCCTTTAAGCGGAACACGGCCACCGCGTCGTTCAACTCCCGGCTCTGCTCTTTGAGTGAAACTGCAGCAGCCGACGCTTCTTCGACCAGTGCGGAATTCTGCTGTGTCATCTCCTCCATCTGCGTCACGCTCGTGTTGACGAGTTCAATGCCGACCGTCTGTTCGCTCGAGGCGAGACTGATCTCGGCCATGATGGCGGTCACGCGCCTGACGGCCAGCACCACTTCGTCCATCGTGGCGCCAGCGTGGGCGACGAGCGTGCTGCCGTCCTTGACCTTGACGGTCGAGTCGCCAATCAGTTCGTTGATTTCTTTGGCTGCCGCCGCGGAGCGCTGTGCGAGGTTGCGCACCTCGGCGGCGACCACCGCGAAGCCGCGCCCCTGTTCGCCTGCACGAGCCGCTTCGACAGCCGCATTCAACGCCAGAATGTTTGTCTGGAACGCAATGCCTTCGATTACCCCCACGATGCCGACGATCCGATTCGAGCTTCCCGAGATTGCATCCATTGTTGCCACAACCTGGTTCACCACCTGGCCACCACGCGCGGCGATATCCGAGGCGCCCGTGGCAAGTTCGGCGGCACGGCGCGCGTTGTCGGCGTTCTGACGAACGGTGGCGGTCAACTGTTCCATGCTGGCTGCCGCCTGCTGAAGCGAGGCCGCCTGTTGCTCGGTGCGCACCGACAGATCCAGGTTGCCGCTCGCAATGGCATGCGCATCGTGCACGATGGCCTCGGTGCTCGCGCGAACCTTCTGAACCGTCTGTACAAGGCTGTTCTGCATGCTTTTCAGCGCGTCGAGCAAATAACTCATCTCGTTGTGGCGCTGCACGGCGATCACGCTGGTCAGATCACCGTCCGCGATGCGGCTGAAATGATCAACCGCCAAGTTGATCGGCTCTACGATTGCCCGCGCGAGGGTGCGCTGCGCCAGCGCACCGATCAGGAGCGCCACCCCGCCGGTTATCCCGAGCGCCCACGATATGATGCGAAGGCGCGCCTCGGCGCGCTCGAAGCGCGCCTTCTCACGTTTGACCTGATAGTCTTCGAGCGCTGTAAGCGCGGCTTGATAGTCGGCAAAGAGGGCCGCCGGCGCCTCCCGCTGCGTCGTGAGGAAATCGACAAGGTTGTCGTCGTCGAGCTGTTTCAGCGCAAGCTCAAAGACCTGATTGAGAAGCTGTTGTCGCTTGGCCTGCATTGCATCGAGCAGCGGCTGTTCCGTGCTGTCCGGCACGTGCAGTGTCCGGTAAGCGTCCAATTCCCGGTTGCTCGCGCCGAGCAGAGCATGCAGTTGCACGATTGCAGACTTCGCCGGCTTGCCGGCACTGATAATCTGCTCCGTTTCGCCGAGACCGCCGCGCAACAGCAGAAGACGTTCGGAACTCGTTTTCAGGTGCAACAGCGCGGCGGTGTCGTCTTGATACATGTCACGCAACGCAGTGCTGCTGTCGTAAAGGCCGCCAATGCCGGCCACGATGACCAGAATCAGCAATAGCGTGTAACCGGCGATCGTCGCGGCCAACCCACCGCGGATGGTGATGTGTCTGGGCATGGGCATGAGACCGGATCGGGTAGCGTCTAGACGCCGCCTGCCCAGTCCGTTCCTCCGGATAGCAAAGATCGAGCTGTAAGGAATGACTTGTTGGACCGACCCCAGCATTACGGCAGGAACGACACCGGGCATTTGCGGCAAAGCGACGTGGATACAGCGAATTGCGACACGCGCGCAGGGCGCTCGCTTTTGTTCAGGATTGTCCGCATCTCCTCAACGGATAGGGGTAGGAAACGGCGATCGCCGTCCCCTCCCTCCGAATCCGGTGTGCAGTTTTCCCGCGACGGGCTCTCCAGTCAGTTGTTTCCACATCGGGATCGGCGCGGCGCCGAACTTCTCGCACCAGCGGCGAATCGTCTCGTAGCTGACCGTCACGCCGCGCTCGAACAGCAGCTCTTCGATGTCGGGCAGGCTGAGCTGGAACCGGAAGGCAATCGTGACAGTGCCGTTCTACGCTACAGCCAGCCGGGCACAAGAAAGGAGAACTCTCTCAGCCTCGGCGGCCCATACCCCGGCGTTGCCCCTCAAGGCTAGCTTGCCTCCTTCTGGCGACGACTGCCTTGCGCGATGTCGATTGCGGTCGCCTTGATCAGTTCGAACACATCATCAAGGTTAGGCATTCGGAGACTGCCACGCCCGATGAAAATCAACAAGCCTTCGAGTTGCGTCACGATGAGCGTCGCACGCGACAGACATTCGCGCGCCGTAGCCGCTCGATCAATTTCGCGCACCAAATCCACGTAGATCGCACGATACGCGAAATACGCCCTCTTCAGCAGGTCTCGAGTAATTTCAGAACGCCCCGTAACCGATAACATCTCGAGCCAAAAACGGCTGACACGTGGATCGGAATTCTCCTCGAATACATCCTCGATCAACTCGCAAAGCCGTTGCAATGGCGGTTTGTCACTTGGCCTTCCCATGTCTGCGTATCGCTCGAGATACGTGTTCATGAGAGTAGTCACCGTGAAGTTGAAAAGATCCTCACGTGTCGGGAAATAGTGCTGCAGTGCTGACGGCAGCAACCCCAGCTCGCGGGCGATGCGCGCTTGAGTAAAGTTCGCATAACCCTCGGATGCGAATACATTGGCAGCCGTAGTCACGATCTCATTGATCTTCGTCTCTCGGCGCTTCGCCTGCATTGTTGGTCTGCTATAGAGGGCATCTTTGCCCTTGCGGTGCACAGCCAATTCGAGGCGACCTTGCAGCACGTAGATATCGGACCCGAATACTGCGGCGTGCGACGGTCCTGTCCCTGCACGGTAGGATCGCATTTTTTTGACTGCGTCAAGGTCGTCAAGCCCAGCGTGGTTTCCTGCGAGAGGCTGCTTACCCGAGAGTCCGGCGATCTTCCGCATGTAGCGCTTTGCGGCGCGCGCGAATGCGGCGTTATCCTTCTCGGACTCCCCGCCTTCGCGCTGGAATAGCATCATGCCGCCCGCCAGAGCAGCAAGTGCAAACGCGCGCACATGGCATTCGTCTTTTGTCAACGTTCGATCGATTTGCTTGATGAGGCCGGCGATAGCATCGAGATACTGCGAATAAATGTCACCCATCAATTCCGCGGCATAGGATTCGCGATGCCCGAATGCCCACGCTTCAATGAGGAAACTCGTCAGCTTGGTCTCGTAGATATCAAGGAAGATACGCTCCGCTAACGCTGAGTAGCGACTCGAAGCATTTTCCCCCTGCCTATTGATCAACTCCGCGTAGCGCTCCAGCGTCTCGCGCATGCCCGATTCGAGAGTCACTCGCAGCAATTCTTCCTTGGTTCGAAAATAGTACTGCAGATTTCCTAGCGTAATTCCAACTCGCGCAGCCACACGGCGTGCCGAAAACGTCGCGTACCCATCCTCTTCGAAAACCTCTCTGGCGGCACGCACAATCTCGGCGAGACGAAGCTCCCCCTTGCTCCGCTGCCCTCGCGTGATATCGGGCGCGGTGAGATTGACGTCAGCGGGCGTCGGCACCACTGGCAACATCATCATGCTAGGCATGCTAGCTCCTCCAACAAAGGAAATACTTTGAATTTATTGTAGGTCAACGCACCGGGTAACGGAAATTTCCTGCAGTGACGTTGTTGGACTCGCTCTACGTGGCGGCGTTTTGCAACGCTGACACGCAATGAAAGGGCCAAATCGATCGCGGATAGGGAATTCCGGCAAACTCTCCAGTCGTGGTCGGCGCTACCAGTGGGCCTCAGCGCCCTATTTGGTCTGCAACGCACCCCATCGCTTCACGTCAGACAGATAGGTGTTTTCACTCTCTTTTCCGCCTTGATTTTAGGTCACACACACACTAATCTTAGGTCAAATAACAGGATATTTTTGGTCATATTGCACTGACAATTAGGTCGCAGCGCTTTTGAGTCGGCAGTCGGTCTGTGCAGCTGGAGGCATTGAAATGTCGCCGTCCTACGCGTTGCTCGAGCGCCAAAGCGAGTGCCAGGTAACCTCCCCGTCGCCGCACAATGGCGAAGACCTAGCGAGGATCAGTCAATCGCTCCGAGGTCAGGTAAAAAAATGGTTTGCACCAGGGATTAATACGTCGGTGAAATTGACTCGACACGACAATCCGAACCTTCAATGCGTCCGGGCGGAGCTGATTTCAACAACGCAGCAGAAGATAATCTTTTTCTTTAGACATCCTGATGGTGAGTGGCGAGTATTCCCTCCTCGCCCAACGCAGCCGACCATGCGTTCCTGCTTGATGGCGGCATAAATCATCGTCGCTAATAATTGAAAGGAGTGGATGAGATGGACATCCTTGAAATGGCCCGAAATTCCGGCATGCTCGTGATGCTGGACGGACGAATCGGCCGTGAGGAATATCACAGCGTGTCTGGCTCGCTGCAGGCGCTTCAGCGATTCGCAGATGCCTTACGCGACTCTCTCAGCCTCAAGGCGAATGAAAACAGTGCTTGTCGCCAGCACGTCGTTTGGTTGTAACTGGTTATTTGCTGACGCCTTATCCGGCGATGTGCTTCCTGACGTCCGCTCTCTTCCGGTTCACCGTGCGCTGTCGATGATCGATCCGCCATCCGGCGTAAAGCTGTAGCCTGTCACGAACTGTGCGTCCAAGGTCGCGAGAAATAGGACGACGCGCGCGATGTCCTCCTCCGGCAAACCGAATCGGGCGAGTGCGTTGATCGGTGGAGGCGCATTAGCCTCGTTGCCCCTGCCTCCTCCAATGGCGGGACATTGTTAATACTGATCTTGTCGGCTGCCCAATCTGTCCCAAGTATCGAACTCACATGCTGTTGAAGTTCGTAAATTCCGCTAATGACTTCCGTTGGAGCGCTACACCCACTGCGCCGGTCCGCACTGTAACGGCGCCGCGCGCGGCGCTTCGCGCAATTGGGGCGCCCGGTCAAGCTGATGATCGGCGGCATCACGGGCTGGCTCGACGAAGGGCTCGAGCTTGAACTCGCGCAAGCCACGGCCGTGCAGGAGACCACCGGTTCCAGCCACTGACTATGGCCAGGATAATGAAAATCAATTAAATAAACCCCACCATCAGTCGATAACCAGTTAAGCCGCTTCCCTTTCGTGGTTGGACTTGACATGCTGAGCTCTTACAATTTTTGGCTGGTGGCAATATCGTTCGTCGTCGCAACGCTAGCGTCATATACGGCGCTCGACCTGACCGGACGCATCTTCCTGCTCGCCTCGCCCCGTCTGCGCCACGCATGGCGGCTGGGGGGCGCCATGGCGCTCGGCGTCGGCATCTGGTCGATGCACTTCGTTGCGATGCTGGCATTCTCGCTGCCGATTCCGCTCGGCTACGACTTCGCGACAACCGCCTATTCGCTGGGCCTCGCGATCGGCACGTCGTATCTGGCACTGTTCGTGACGACTCAGGCGCGGCTGACGGCGGCTCGGCTCGTGAGCGGCGGCGTGCTGATGGGGCTCGGCATTGCCGGCATGCACTACACCGGCATGGCGGCACTGCGGATGGAACCCGGCATCCGCTATCAACCAGCGTGGCTGGCCGCCTCGATTGTCATTGCGATCGGCGCGTCGACCGCCGCGCTGTGGATCGCGCACGCGCTCAGCGACGACGACAAGCGCCACGTGTTGCGCCAGCGTTTCGGCGCGGCGCTGGTGATGGGCGTCGCGATCAGCGGCATGCATTACGCCGGCATGGCCGCCGCCGAGTTCCCACCCGGCTCCGTGTGCGGCGCGGCCAAAGGGGTCAGCGCCGCGTGGCTCGCGACCTCGGTGATCCTGTTCACGTTTGCGATTCTGCTCGGCACGCTGCTGCTGTCGCGTTTCGATGCGCGCACCACCTTCCTGACCGGTGCGGTGTCGAGTCTGAACAGCCAGATCATGCGCCTCGCGACGCTCGACACACTGACCGGCTTGCCGAACCGCAACACGCTGACCGAGCGCATCGAACACGCGATTCACCGTTCGCGCCGTCAGCACTCGCTGTTCGCGATCCTGTTCATGGATCTCGACGGTTTCAAGACCATCAACGATTCGCTTGGCCACTCGGCCGGCGACGAAGTGCTGTCCGCATTCGCGCAGCGCCTCCTGCTGTGCGTACGCGAGAACGACACGGTGGCGCGGCTGGGCGGCGACGAATTCGTCGTGCTGTGCGAGAACCTCGCTTCACGCGAGGAGGCCGCCCTGATGGCCGAAGGTGTGCTCGAACGGATGCGCCAAGGCGTGTGGGCGGATGCGCAGCCGTTGCAGGTGATGCCGAGCATCGGCATCGCGCTCTGTCCGCACGACGGCAATACCGTTGACACCCTGCTGAAACATGCCGACGCAGCCATGTACGAAGCAAAACGCGCCGGGCGCAGCACTTATCGCTTCTTCGAACGAAGCATGAACGAGGCCGCGACGCGCACGCTGCAAATCCAGCACGCCTTGCACGAAGCACTCGCCGCCGGACATTTCTCGCTGCACTTCCAGCCCAAGTTCGCCGGCAACGGCGACTCGCTGGCGGGCGCCGAAGCGCTGATCCGTCTGCATCACGCCGAGCTCGGCACACTCGCGCCGCTGGAGTTCATTCCGATTGCCGAGCGCTCGGGCCAGATCCTGCAGATCGGCTACTGGGTCTTGCGCGACACCTGCCGGCAGATCCGCCGCTGGAGCGCGGAAGGTTTGCCGCCGATGAAAGTCGCGATCAATCTGTCGCCGCGTCAGTTGTCGCAACCGAACCTGGTCGCGAAGATGCTGGAGATCGTGCGGGCCGAAGGCGTGCGATGCGAACAGATCATGTTCGAAATCACCGAGTCCGTCGCGATGCAGGATGCGCCGAAAACCATCGAAATGATTCGCGCGTTCCAGGCAAGCGGCTTTGAAATCGCCATCGACGACTTCGGCACCGGCTACTCCAGCCTCGCCTATCTGCAACGCTTTCGCGTCAAGCAGCTGAAGATCGACCGTTTCTTCACCAATGGTCTCGACGAACATGGCGCGGAAGGCCACGCGATCATTTCGGCGATCATCGCGCTCGCGCACTCGCTGGAGATGGACGTGGTGGCCGAAGGCGTCGAGACCGAATCGCAACGCGATATGCTCAAGGCGATGAGGTGCGACGAAATGCAGGGCTTCCTGCTCGGCAGGCCGCTTACCGCCGACGCCTTCAGCGACCTGCTTAGAGGAAGAATGGCCGCCGTATGAACAGTCGGCGTCAGATCCGTTTGCAATCCCGTATCACAGCGTAGCCGCTCTTCACGCCGCGGCGATGGCGTCCGGCTCGTGTCGAGCAAGCCCGTCCAGCTCCCTGAGCCGCTCGACCAGCGCAGCGCCGGCGCGCGTCATCGGCATGCGCAGTTCGTTGCGGATCAGGCCATGCGCAGCCAGCAGCGCCTTCACCGGTCCCGGATTCGGTTCAGCAAACAGCGCCTGAATCAGCGGTGCGAGCGCGTGAAAAATGCGCCGCCCTTCTTCGAGCCGGCCCGCCGCGAGCGCACGATATAACGCCACAAACCGTTCGGGCCGCAGATGCGCGGACGCCGCGATTGCCCCGCTTCCGCCGAGGCACAAGGTGTTGAAGATATTGACATCTTCGCCGGTGAGCACCTGCAAGCGGCCGTCGCGAATCAGCGCGAGCGTGATGTCGAGCGAACCGGCGCAATCCTTCACCGCCTGAATCTGCGGATGCGCGGCGAGCGTGAGCAGCGTATCGAGTTCGAGCCGCACGCCGGTTCGATAGGGAATGTCGTACAGCACGACCGGCTTTTCGCTGGCGTCGGCGAGCCTCGTGAAATGGCCGACGATACCCGCTTGCGAAGGCCGGATGTAGTACGGCGCGGCCATCAGCACACCGGCGATCGGCAACGAATTAAGTTGCACGATGCGCTCGCGCATGCTCGCCGTGTGATTGCCGGATACGCCGACCAGCACCGGCAGCGCTTGCGCATCCCCGCTGCGGCCGGCCATGGCCCGCGCTTCGTCGAGAATGGTCGCCAGCACGGCGTCCTGTTCCGCGGCGTCGAGCGCGGCCGGTTCGCCGGTCGTGCCGAGCGCGACCAGACCGGCCACGCCGGCCTCGGCATAGCGGCGCACTAAACCTCGCAGCGCCGCGTGATCGACTTCGCCGTCGGCGAACGGTGTGATGAGCGGAATCCAGATACCCGAAAAAATAGACATGTCTTTACCTCGAACGCGACCGTATCGATTCCGTAGAGCGTGCGAGGAAGGAAAAACAGGTAATGCCGAAGGCGGGCGTTGACCGGCTGTTCCGTCGCACATCTGACGGAACAGCGTGCTCCGGTCAGATGAGCGGCTGTTTTTTGGCTTTGGCGCTAACGCTCGCGCAACCCGCGCGTGCGATCACGACGACGTTCGCAAGAACGAAACGTGCGGTGCGTGACGAGCGGAGTCGGAGCGTTTGGCCGGTATGCATGAAGCGCAGTGTAACCGGCTCGGGCGCCGTTTGACAAAGCCCATCTCAAAATTACTTGACTTCTACGCCGAGCAAATTAATATACGCAACGCGTACATGACCCGGTACGAACTCCACTCTCGACAGGTGAGCGCATGAGCGTCCCGCAACAAGCCTTCCTCCGCGACGCGATGCGTCGCCTGAACATGACCCGCGACACCTTTGCGAGCCGTATCGGCGTGTCGCGCCGGGCGCTCGACACGTGGCTGCTGCCGGACGACTCGCAGGAATCGCGGGCGATGCCGGAGATCGTCGAGCGTTTCGTGTCGGAAATCGTCGTGCACGGCGAGCCGGGCGAGAAGCGTACGCAAAGCGTAGACACACAGTCGCTTGCGAGCCAGATGCTGTTCGAGGGCAAGCCGCAACTGCTGTCGGTCGACCAGTTCTCGCGCGATTCGGTCGAGGCGCTGTTTCGCGTCGCCGACATCATGCAGCCGATCGCGCGGCGCCGGAAAATCTCCCGCGTGCTCGAAGGCGCGGTGCTCGGCAATCTGTTTTTCGAAGCCAGTACACGGACACGCGTCAGCTTCGGTGCGGCGTTCTGCCGGCTGGGCGGCTCGGTGTGCGACACCACCGGCTTCACGTTTTCGTCGATGGCCAAGGGCGAGTCGATCTACGACACCAGCCGCGTGATGAGCGGCTACGTGGATGCACTGGTGATCCGCCATCCGGAGCAAGGCTCGGTGGCTGAATTCGCGCGGGCGACCAACGTGCCGGTGATCAACGGCGGTGACGGTCCCGGCGAGCATCCGAGCCAGGCGCTGCTCGACCTGTACACGATCCAGCGGGAATTCTCGCGCCTGGGCAAGATCGTCGACGGTGCGCATATCGCACTGGTCGGCGACCTGAAGTACGGGCGCACCGTGCATTCGCTGGTCAAGCTGCTGGCGCTCTATCGCGGCATCAAGTTCACGCTGATCTCGCCGCCGATGCTCGAAATGCCGGGCTACATCATCGAGCAGATCTCGCGCAACGATCACGTAATCGAGCAGACCCACGATCTCACCGCCGGGCTGCGCGGCGCGGACGTGGTGTACGCCACGCGCATCCAGAAAGAGCGCTTCACCGACGAATCGTTCGAAGGCTACACGCCCGACTTCCAGATCAATCAGGCGCTGGTGGATAGCGTGTGCGGCAGCGACACCTTGATCATGCACCCGCTGCCGCGCGACAGCCGACCGGGTGCGAACGATCTGAGCGTCGATCTGAATCACGATTCGCGGCTGGCGATTTTCCGGCAAACCGATAACGGCATTCCGGTGCGGATGGCGATCTTCGCGGTACTGCTGGGCGTGGAAAAACTGGTCCAGCATTCGATGCGCGACGCCGCATGGCGCCCGCCCGCCTATCTCGGTCCGGACGACGCGGTATTTCACGGCATCGATTGATCGGTTGATCGATCGTTTGGCGGGTATGCGCCAATGGAAAACGGCCTTGCTGAATCAAGAGCAAGGCCGTTTTTTGTGCCGCCGCGATTAAGCCGCCGTGCGATCAACGCGACGAGCATCTCGACGCGCTCGGCCGCGAACGGCGCGTCGCGCTATCGGTCCAGCATTTCACGCTGGTGCCCGAGTTGCTGTCGAAAACCAACTACGTGTCGACGCTGCCGTCGCGCTTCGCCGCGCGTTATCCCGATCTGCTCGACGCTTTTGCGCTGCCGTTCGAAGCACGCGGCTTCACGCTGTATGCGGCTTGGCATCCGCGCAACCAGGCGGATCCGGCGCTCGTGTGGTTGCGCGCCACGCTGGCGGAGCTGGCCGAACTGTAAGAAGTCGGCGAGAAGCTGACGAAAAGCCGAAGAGAAGCCGAAGCAAGGCCAAAGAGAAGTCGACGGCCCGCGGTTCAGACTTTTGGCGGACTACCCGCGCGCCCAAAACGTCGTAAAGGGTCCTGCGAGCCGAGATCGAAAGCCGCTCCCGGTAACCCGACCCAGCCATCAAAGTCGCTCTTTATCCCGATAAGTTCGGCCATTTTTCGGAAATTTCACCCTAACCCCTCGTAAAACTCCCACCGCACCTTATAGCCTATTATTGAGAATGCTTCTCAATTACACTCAAGCTGAATAGAATGCGCACCACAAATGTTTTGTAATGAACATGAAATATCCGGGTAAGGATTGCGATGTCCGCCCGGTCATCAGATTCACGACGAGGGATAAATATGAAGATGAAGTTGCGGTCCGACGAACCCCGGTTCGGCAAAATCAGCACGACGCTGTGCAGCATGCTGGCTGCCGGCCCCGCCCTCGCCCAGGGCTCCGCCGGCACGCCGGCGCCCGACAAGGAAGGCCAGCTGGCGCCGATCACCGTGCAAGGCCAGGCTGACGACGGCTTCAAGACCGACCACTCGGCGTCGGTCAAATTCACTGCGCCGCTGGTCGATACGCCGAAATCGGTGACCGTGATTCCGCAGGAGTTGATCCAGAGCACCGGCGCCTCGACGCTGACCGAAGCGCTGCGCACCGTGCCGGGCATTACCTTCGGCGCCGGCGAAGGCGGCAATCCGCTCGGCGACCGGCCGTTCATCCGCGGCTACGACGCGCAGGGCAGCACTTTCGTCGACGGCCTGCGCGACATCGGCGCGACCACCCGCGAAGTGTTCAACATCGAAAGCGTCGAGGTAACCAAGGGTTCCGACGGCGCGTACGGCGGCCGCGGCGGAGCTGGCGGCAGCGTCAACCTGATCAGCAAGACCCCGCATCTGGGCAACTCCGCCGCCGGCAGTGCGGGCCTCGGCACCGACCGTTACCGCCGCTTCACCGCCGACGGTAACTGGCAAATGGCCGATCACGCGGCCTTCCGCCTGAACGTGATGAGCCACAACAACGACGTGGCCGGCCGCGACGCGGTCAACAACGGGCGCTGGGGCATCGCGCCGTCGTTCACGTACGGCCTCGGCACGCCGACCCGCGTGACGGCCAGCTACTACCACCTGTCGACCGACGACCTGCCCGACAGCGGCATTCCGTACTTCTACACGACCATCAACAAGCCGGCCAACGTCAACACGATCTATCCGGCCAACGTGGACCGTCACAACTTCTACGGCCTGATCGACCGCGACTTCCGCAAGACGGCCTCGGACGTAGGCACAGTGCGCATCGAGCACGACATCGACAGCAACCTGACGATTCGCAATACCACGCGCTATACCAAATCGACGCAGGACTACGTCTGGACCCAGCCGGACGACAGCCAGGGCAACGTGGTCAACGGCAAGGTGTGGCGCCGCGCGAATACGCGTGCGAGCGACGTCTACAGCCTCGCGAACCAGACCGAACTGTTCGGCGAGTTCAAGACCGGCTTCCTGAAGCACGGCTTCACCACCGGACTCGAGTTGTCGCGCGAAACCAGCGTGAACGATTCGTACAAGGTGGCCGCCGCGACCGGCAAGATCTGCCAGACCAAGGGCATCGGCGCGGCGTCGGGCTACAACTGCACGAGCCTGTGGTCGCCGAATCCGAACGACCCGTGGGCCGGATCGGTTAGCCAGGCGAACGATCCGAGCGAGCAGCGCACGGTCACCAAATCGCTGTACGCGTTCGACACGATCGAGTTCACGAGGCGCTGGCAAGCCAACGTCGGCCTGCGCGTCGACGATTACTCGACGAACTTCCGCAACACCGTGGCCAGCGGCGGCAAGCGCGTGTCGCGCGACGACACGCTGTTCAACTACCAGTTCGGCCTCGTCTTCAAACCGGCTTCGAACGGCAGCCTCTATGCGTCGATCGCGACCTCGTCGACGCCGGCCGGCTCGCTCCTCGGTCAAGGCAGCGAAACCCAGTCGCTGACGCCGGGCCGCGGCGGCGTCGGTGCGAACGCCGCTCAGCTCGCGCCGGAAAAGAACCGCAGCTATGAAATCGGCACCAAATGGAGTGTGCTGAACAACCACCTGTCGCTGACGGGCGCCCTGTTCCAGATCGACACGACCAACGCGCGCGTCACGCTGCCGAACAACGAATACGCGATGGTCGGCAACAAACGCGTGCAGGGTTTCGAATTCGGCGTGGCCGGCCAGTTGACCAGCCAGTGGCAAGTGTTCGGCGGCTATACCTATATGAAGAGCGAGTTGCGCGACAACGGCCGGACCACCCCGGACAACGGCCACCAGTTCCCGAACACGCCGAAGAACAGCATCAGCCTGTGGACCAACTACGACGTGCTGCCGAAGTTCACGATCGGCGCCGGCGCGTTCTACATGTCGCAGGTGTACGGCGACACGGCGAATCTGCGCGCGGTGCCGTCGTACTGGCGCTTCGACGGCATGGCGACGTACCGGATCAGCAAGAAAGCCGATCTGCAACTGAATGTGCAGAACATCTTCAATCGCACGTATTTCGACCAGGCGTATCCGGCGCATTACGCGTCGATCGCGCCGGGACGTTCCGCGTTCCTGACGCTCAACGCGCACTACTGAGCACGGCGAGATGGAACACGTAAGCGTGAAAGCGCTGGCGAGCGTGTCGCATGACGAACTCGCCGCGATTCTTTCCGGTCCGCCCGCCCAGGCCGCCGTATGGGTGGCGGCGGCTGCGCATAACGGCATCGTCGAAGCGCAGGCGGTATATGGCCAGTATCTGCTCGACGGTCACGGTGTCGAACGCGATGCCGCAGAGGCGTTGACGTGGTTCAGGCATGCGGCCAGGCGGGATCATCCGATGGCGATGAACATGTTGGGCCGTTGCTACGAACACGGCTGGGGAACCGCCGCATGCGCGCCGGTGGCGGTGTACTGGTATCGGCTCGCGGCGCAGTCCGGGCTCGATTGGGGCATGTACAACTATGCGTCGGCGCTGGCGCTCGGCAACGGCATCGAGTGCGATCGCGCAGAGGCGCTGCAATGGTTTCGGCGCGCCGCCGATCTGGGTCACGTGAAGTCGATCAATTTCATTGGCAGCTTCTATGAGGACGGTTGGGAAGTCGATGCGGATGCCAACATCGCACTCGACTATTACCGGCGTGCGGCGCAAGGCGGCGATTTCCGCGGTCAGTTCAACTACGCGCGCCTGCTCGCCGAGCGCGGCGAAATCGAGGTCGCGCTGGGCTGGTTGCGGTGCGTGCCGCATACGGCGACCGCGGCATTCGTCGCGAAGATGCGGGCGTGGCTCGCCGAGTCGCCGGTCAGTGCGTTTCGCGCACTGGCTGACGATATCAGCCCGGCGATGATCCCGGCGCAGGAGTCGCGCGCATGATGCTGCATCTGCAAGGCGTGCTCAGCAAACAGCAGGTCGCGCAATGCCGTGAGGTCCTCGACGCGGCGCAATGGATCGACGGCAATGCGACCTCCGGCGAACAGTCGGCGCAGGCCAAGCGCAACCAGCAATTGCCCGAAGGATCGCCCGCCGCGCGCGCGGCGGGCGACGCGATTCAGGACGCACTGGGCCGCAATCCACGCTTCTTTTCCGCGGCATTGCCGCTCAAGGTGTTTCCGCCGCTCTTTAACCGCTACGCAGGCGGCGACGGCTTCGGCACCCATGTCGACAACGCGATCCGCCAGTTGCGCGGCACCGACTTTCGCATTCGCAGCGATCTGTCCGCCACGCTGTTTCTCGCCGAGCCGGACACCTACGACGGCGGCGAGCTTTGCATCGAAGACACCTTCGGCGTGCATCGCGCGAAGCTGCCGGCCGGCGACATGGTGCTCTACCCCGCTTCGAGTCTGCATCACGTGAGTCCGGTGACGCGCGGCGTGCGGGTCGCGTCGTTCTTCTGGATTCAGAGCATGGTGCGTGACGACGGCGAGCGCGCACTGCTGTTTCAACTCGACAACGACGTGCAGCGCCTTGCCGCGGAGAAAGGTTCAAACGATGCGACGGTGGTCAGTCTCACCGGGATTTATCACAATCTGCTGCGCCGCTGGGCCGATGTGTGAAGTGGGCTGAAGCCGCCAACTCCTCATCTGGCGCAAAACAGGCTTTCTTTTTGCAGCCAGAAAGAAGGCGCTTCAGCGGTGGTCGTCGAGGTGCACGTCGATGCGGAACTCGACACGATCCGCGTGCGGCGCGTGGTCGGCGTGTATGACGTGCGGCGCGTGGGTTTCATGAATGGACCCGCTTCCCCCTCCGAACGGAAGAGCCGTGGCGTTGGCGTTGGCGTTGGCGTTGATGGTCGCATTCACGCTTGCCTGTATGTGCGTTGCATCGCACAATCGACTTCATCCTTTCTACCGGTGTCGCCCATGGCCTACGCCTCGCTCGCCACAGGCGTGCTGCTCGCCGCCGGCTCCGGGTCGCGCTTCGACCCGGACGGCCTGCACAACAAACTGCTTGCGCGAATGCCCGACGGCATGCCGGTCGCCCAGGAAGCCGCGCATCGGCTGCTGAGGGTCGTCACGCGGGTGTTGGCCGTGGTGCGGCCGGGCTCGGACGCACTCGCGCGCTTGCTGAACGACGCCGGTTGCGACGTGATGTTTGCCGCCGAAGCACGGCGCGGCATGGGCGCGAGCCTCGCCGCCGGCATCGAGGCCAGCGAGGACGCCGAAGGCTGGATCGTCGCGCTCGCCGACATGCCGCGCATCGCCGTTACGACGATCGAAGCTGTGGCCCGCGCGCTCGATGGCGGCGCTTCGCTGGTCGCGCCGTTTTATCAGGGACAGCGCGGCCATCCGGTTGGCTTCGGCGTCGAACATCGCGAAGCTTTGATGATGCTCGACGGCGACACCGGCGCGCGCTCGCTGCTGATGTCGCAGCATGTGACACGGCTGGATATCGACGACCCGGGAATGCTGCGCGATGTGGATACGCCGGAGGATTTGCGCCGCGTCTAGCGCTCTCGACGCGGGCTCCCGGGCGGCACGCTTGCGCGAGGCGTACGTTTAGGCGGATACTGTATATCCATACAGTATTTTGGCCGGATGGATCAGCGCATGACGTGATGCGCCCATCCACGGCGCGTCAGCATGAAACGCATTCCGATTGAACCGTCTTTTGCCGCATGGCGGCGCACCGCGCGAACGCTGCTGCGGCAAGGTGTCGAGCCTGGGCAGATCGAGTGGATCGAATCTGACCGCGCTGCGGCGCCCGAACAGAAGGGACTTGATGTTGCCGTCGGGGATGTTGCCATCGTACATGGTGTGCGCTCTCCGGCGGCTATCGGAACTGGAGCCGATTCCGGCACCATTGACACCTCAAACATGTCGGGCCCCTCCAGCACTGCCGCAGCCGTCCCCGCAATTCCTCGCGAACTGCTCGCCTGGCTGAAAACGGCGGGCTGCTTTCGGGCGCCGGACCGCTGGGCGCTGCTGTATCGCGTCCTGTGGCGTTGGACGCGCGGCGAGCGCAACGTCCTCGATCTCAACGACGCCGACGGCGCGCTGCTCAATCAGCGCATCCGGGACGTCGAGCACGAAACGGACGACCTGCTCACACTTACGCTGTTCAGGCGGCGCGATCCGTCGATGGGTCCGCCTGAGTTCGTCGGCTGGTACGAGCCGCATCATGATGTGCTGGAGCGCGCCGCCGCGCGGTTCGCCCCTCGCATGGGCGCTTCCACGTGGACGCTGATCACCCCGCACGGCGCGGCATTCTGGAACGGAATGCTGCTGCGCATCGGGCAGCCGCTCCCAGACGAGGCCGAATACGCCGCTCAGGTGTCTGTGTCGGATCAGGTGCCGGATCAGGTGTCAGCTCAGGCGTCAGCCGCGAGCGCCATGACCGGCGAAGCCATCACGAGCGAGCCCACTGAAGCGCTCTGGCTCGCGTATTACGCAAGCGCCTTCAATGCGGCGCCGTCCCCCGTGCCGCTGCGCTACTGGCGAACGCCGCCGGCAGGTCCGCCGTTACCCGCGCATCTCGCACGGGCGCGCAGCCGTCTTGGCGCACAAAGCGCCCCTATTACGGTACCGGACACGCCCCCGGTCGAGTATTCGGCGCTGACGCCGCCGTTGCTCGAACCTCGCGGGCCACTCGCCACCTGCAGGCGGTGCGCTTTATGGCGCAATGCGACACACGCGGTTGCAGGCGCCGGGGCGGCGGATGCGGCAATCATGGTGGTCGGCGAGCAGCCCGGCGAGCACGAAGACCGGCAAGGCGAACCCTTCACCGGACCGGCCGGCCAGTTGCTGGACACCGTGCTCGCGCGCGCGGGCGTCGAACGCGCAGCGCTGTATCTGACCTATGCCGTCAAGCATTACAAGTGGGAATTGATCGACCAGCAGCGCGTCCACCGTACCCCTGCGCGGCGCGAAGTCGAAGCTTGCCAGTATTGGCTCGAAAGAGAACTCACGCGGATCGCGCCGCGCGTCGTCGTCACGCTCGGCGCGACCGCGCTGAAGGCGCTGACCGGCGCGCACACCAATCTATCCGAATACCTTGGCCAGACGATCTTCCACGGCGGGCGCCTGGTCGTGCCGACCTATCACCCGGCGTATGCGCTGCGAACCGCCGACGCCCGCTTGCGCGCCGACATCGAGGCGACGATCGTGACGGCCTTCAGCCGCGCGGCGCAACTGGCGAACGGCTGAGAGCACCGCGCCCAAACCCACACGGAGCCACATGAGCCGCACGAACGAACCTGCGCGCCACGCGCCCGCAAACGCCGTTTGACGGTGAGGAAGTTCGGGAAACCTGAAAACCGCAACGGTGAGCGTCTGCGGGAGACAAGTGCCGGATCGCCGCGGCCGGGCATGCCGCTTGCACGCCAAGACTTTCACGCAAGCCGTTTCGATTCAGCCTAAGCTGATGTGACACCGCGATTTCGAGCGCAACGCCCAGGCGTCGAATGCGGCCCGCGCGCCCACACCACCACCCTATCCATGAGCGAAACCAGCCCGCGCCTTTTCATCGTCTCGCCCCATTTCAACGACGCCGTGTTCAGTTGCGGCGCACTACTCGCCGCGCATCCCGATGCCGCGGTCTGCACGGTATTCGCCGCCCCGCCCGAGCAGGCAATGCATACCGAATGGGATGAAAAGTCGGGATTCACGGACGCCCATCAGGCAGTCCACGCACGCACGCTCGAAGACAACCGCGCGCTCGAGGTGCTCGACGCAATTCCGTTGCGCATGCCGTTTCGCGACGGCCAGTACCTCGACTCGCCGTCGATCGCCACGCTGGAGGCGGCGCTCGAAGAAATCATCTACCGCTCAACCGCTAACACGCTGCTAATGCCGCTCGGCCTGAAGCACGCCGACCACCAGCGGGTGTACGAAGCCTGCTGCGAAATCCTGCCGCGCCTGTCGCATCTCACGTGGTTCGGCTACGAGGAAGCGATCCACCGGCGCACGCCCGGCGTCGTGCAGGCGCGGCTCGCCGATCTGGCGCGGCGCGGCATCGTCGCGACGCCGGCGCATCCGAGCGCGCATCACACGATCGATCCGGAGCGCCAGGCGCTGCTCAAACGCGAAGCCGTCAACGCGTACGAAAGCCAGCTGCGCGCCTTCGGCGCGGGCAACTACGAGGACGTTTTTGCCACCGAACGTTACTGGCAACTCAGCGTCTGCCGCCGGCCGAAAAAGTAGCCGCCCGGCGCGTGTCGAATCGCCTACGCTTGAAAAGAACGGCAGGCGCGTACCCAACCGCCGCCGGCCGTATCGGCCCACTTCCCTACTTCAAGGTGATGCAATGAGCTACGACATGCATACCAGTCCGATTCCCGATCCGCACGCCGATCCGACCCGCGACCCGGAAGGCGATCCGCTGGTGCCGCCGTCGCCCGGTCATCACACCGAGGAACCGCAGCGGCCGGAGGGACCGCCGGACAAGGATCCGGTGTGAGACCGCGCGCTCATGAACGTTGTCATGAACACCGTCATGAACGCCGGCCCGACGCTCAGCGCGTGAGTTCGGTAAAGCCTTGCAGCAGGCGGTCGATATCGGCCGCGTGAATGTTGCCCATCGTCGAGATGCGGAACAGTTCGGCCGACAGGCCGCCCTGACCGGCATAGATGACGAAACCGCGCGCTTTCAATGCGTCGTGCAAGCGCGGATACGGCACGCCGTCCGGCAAGCGATAGGCCCGCAGCACCACCGACGATTGCTCCGGCGGCAACACACTGCCGATGCCCCTTTCAGCCAGACCCGCGCGCGCCTGCTCGGCGAGCGCGGCATAACGCGCATGACGCGCGCGCCAGCCGCCTTCGTCGGCGATTTCGCGCAGCGCTTCGACCAGCGCGTAGTACGCATGGACCGACGGCGTGAACGGCGTGTTGCGCTGATCCTGCAAGCGCGCCATACGGCCGAGATCCAGGTAATACGTGCGGCTCGCCGCTTGCGCGAGCGCCGCGCGCCGCACCAGCACGAACGACGCGCCCGGCACGCCGTGCAGGCACTTGTTCGCGGTTGCGGCGACGGCGTCGAGACTGCTGTCCGCGAAATCGATCGCTTCCGCGCCAAAGCTGCTGACGCCGTCCACCAGCAAGCGCAGGCCGCGCTCGCGGCACAGTGCGCCGAGCGCCGGCAGATCGTTCAGGCGGCCGGTCGTCGTTTCATGATGAATTACGGCGACGTGCGTGAACGCCCGGTCCGCGTCGAGGCGTTCGGCGATCTTCGCGAGATCCGGCGCCTGCATCCAGTCGTGTTTCAGCGACTCGTGCGCCATGCCGTACTGCGTGGCGATCTGCGAAATGCGCTCGCCGTACACGCCGTTTTCGATCACCAGCAGCTTGCCGTTGCGCGGCACCAGCGCGGCGGTCATGCTTTCCACGGCCGCGGTGCCGGAGCCGGTCATCAGCACCGCTTGCCACTCTGCGGCGTCGAGCTCGTAGAGATCGACGAGGCGCGTGCGCGCTTCTTCCTGCAAGTCGAAAAACTCGCTTTCGCGATGGCACAGATCCATTTGCAGCAGACTGTTGCGGACGCGTTCGGTGAGCGTCACCGGGCCGGGATTGAGCAGCAGCATTAGCGCACTCCTTGAGCGGCGCCGATGTGGCGCATCAGGCGCGCTTTCACATCGGGCGGGGTGATAGTGGGACGCGGCAGGCCATCCGGCGTGCCGCGGCGGATCGCGAGACGCGCGAAGCGCGGGCCGTCGAGCGGCGCCGCTTCGAACAACGCGTCGAGCACGTCGAGGTTGTCGCTTTCAACCGCCGACGCATAACCGCAGGCCGCGGCGACACCCGCAAACGACACTTGCGGCGACACCGTCGCCTGACCGCCGGTCGAGTCGTGCGCGCCGTTATCGAACAGCACGTGCGTGAGATTCGCCGGACCATATGCGCCGAGCGTCGCGAACGCGCCCATGCGCATCAGCGCGGCGCCGTCGCCGTCGAGCGCGACGACGTGCAGGTCGGGGCGCGCCAGCGCGAGACCCAGCGCGAACGGCGTCACGCAACCCATCGAGCCGACCATGTACAACTGGTTCGGACGGTCGTCGATCGCATAGAGTTCGCGGCCGCAAAAGCCCGTCGACGCAAGCACCACCGTCGATTCGAGCGGCGTGTGCGCGATGACTTTGCGCAACGCGTCGTGACGCGACGGCAAGTCGCTCGCCGCGGCGTTCGTGAATTGCGAACGCGGCGCCGCCGGTACGCGGCGCGCGCCTAGGTTGCGCTCTTTCAGTTCGTAGGGCGCCACGCTGCCCTTTTGCATGACGAGCGCGTACGGACGGCCGGTTTCGTCCATGTGAGCGATGGCGCGATCGAGCGCTGGGCCGATTGCCCCTGCTTCGGTGGGGAAGGTTTCCCACGGAATCTCCATCGTCTCGAGCATAGCGGGCGTGACCGGCCCCATCAGCGCATGCTG
The DNA here is from genome assembly GCF_003353175.1 of Paraburkholderia lacunae. Classification (GTDB taxonomy): domain Bacteria; phylum Pseudomonadota; class Gammaproteobacteria; order Burkholderiales; family Burkholderiaceae; genus Paraburkholderia; species Paraburkholderia lacunae. The sequence continues at coordinate 21,170 of NZ_QHKS01000022.1, forward strand.
CGGCTCGTCGGCGACGCCCGGTTGGCCGCGCCACGTGACGATCAGCAATTGCGGCAGACGGAAGGTCCACGTCAGCGACGTCAACGGGCTCACCGCGTTGCCGAGCCCGGAGTTCTGCATCATCGTGATGCCGCGCCGGCCGTTTTGCGCGCCGAGCGTAACGCCGGCGATCAACGCGACCGCGTCGCCTTCATTGGCCGCCGAGACGTAGTGCAGCGACTCGTCCTGCAACACGTAGTTGATGAAGGGCGTCAGGTACGAACACGGCACCCCTGCATACCAGTCGAAGCCGCGCTCGCGCGCCGCCTCGACGAATTGTGCGGCCTCGATCATTGTGCGGCTCCACTGGCTGCGTCCACGGCCTTGTTGCCGATGCCGGCCGCTGCCGCGAACGGCGCTTGCGCATGGGCGAAATCGCCGGCGCGGCGGAAGTCTTCCAGATCGTTCACACCGCGCCAGTGACCGTGCACGTATTGCACTTCGATCGATTCGCCTGCTTCGATCAGCGCGTTCAGCAGCGCGGGCATGTCGAGCGAATCGAAATCGGAACGCGCCTGCAGCGTGGCGAGTACGGCTTGCAGACGCTCGCGGCCTTCACCGCGCACGTTCAGCAGACCGACCCAGCGGCCATGCGGCGTTGGCGTAGCGATCGCCGACGCGGCGTCCTGCCCGCTCGACACGTGACGCAGCGTGACCTTGTTGCCGAACAGGCCGCGATCGTCGGCTGCCGAGCACCACGCGAAGTCGCGCACGCTGGCGTTCTCCGCATCCGTCAGCGACGAATCGACCACCACGCTGAACGCCGCTTCGCTCTCCACCAGATCGCGCAGGATGTAGCTGCGGAACAGCAGGTCGCCGTACGAGACGACGGTGTCGCCCGCGACGCCGCCGATCGCGCAGGCGAGCGACGCGAGTTCGCCGGTTTGCGCATGACGTTCGTTGACAACCAGCTTGATGCCGGCGGTATCGATGGCATCGGCGCGATAACCGCCGACCACGGTGATGTCGTTGACGCCCTGCTTCTTGAAGGCATCGACCAGCCAGCGCAGGAGCGGCTTGCCCGCGATCGGCAGCATGACTTTCGGACGATCTTCGGTGACGGCTTCGAGTCCCGCGCCGCGGCTTGCCGCCAGCACCACCGCCGCGCCGGCCGTGCGTCCGCCCGACAGATAGCGGTCTTCGGCTTCCGAGTATTCGTCGGCGTCTTGCAGACGGAAGATTTCGTTGACGGCGGCGATGCTGTCTTCGACATTGACGAGCGTTTCGCTGCTGTGAATCTCTTTGGCGACCGCCTGCATCGCCGAGGTGGCCGCGCGGATCAGATGATTCGCCCAGATCACCGTGCTGATGCCCGCTTCGCGGAACACTTCGGTGGGGGTGCTGTAGTACTTGGTCGGCACGATCACGAGCGGTGCGCGGCCGGCCCACTCGCGCGCGAATTCGAGGATTTCGTCGGGGCGCGAGAGCTTGCTGTGGATCAGGATCGCGTCGGCGCCTGCTTGCCGATAGGCCTCTGCCCGGCGCAGCGCTTCGTCCATGCCCCAGCCGGCGATGAGCGCTTCGACGCGGGCGACGATCGAGAAGTTTTCATCCGACTGCGAGTCTTTACCGGCTTTGATCTTGCCGCAGAACTCATCCATATCGGCGAGCGGCTGGCGTTCGCCGTTGATGAAGCTATTGGTTTTCGGGAATTGCTTGTCTTCGATACAGACGCCGGCGATGCCGCGCTGTTCGAGTTTGCGCACGAGGCGGCGCACATTGTTGAAGTTGCCGTAGCCGGTATCGCCATCGAGGAGGATCGGCAGATCGCTGGCGTCGGCCATGAATTCGAGGGTATCGACGACTTGCGTCCAGCTGGCTTCGTTGTTGTCGCGCACCCCGAATTGCGCGGAGATGGCGAGACCCGAACCCCAGATTGCTTTGAAGCCGGCTTCCCGGACGATGCGAGCAGAAAGGCCATTGTGGGCCTCCATCATGAATTCGAGTTCATTGCTGACCAGCATCTGGCGCAGGCGCGCGCTGCGGGACGCGGAAATGAAGGCAGGTTCGCGGGCGTTCATATTTTTCGGTACTCCTGGTGACAGGCCGGTTTTGTCCATCCCTGAAAGGGGTTCTTTGTGCCCTGCTGGCGACTGGAAAATCGCGACTATAGCTGAAAACGTTTTTATGCGTTTTTTTGCGGAGATTAGGATTTTTATGCTGTTGGGGTTAGGTGGAAAAATGTGTTGTTTTTTGCATTTTCCAGGCGATGGGGATTTAGCTTTTCTGATTTGGATTTGATTGGCGTTTTGTGGAATATTGACACTATTCCTTGCCGGCGTTGAGTTGGCGTGTTTCCATCTGCTCTTTGCTTTTAGAGTTTTGACGGTTTTGAGCTTATCCAATATCGGGTTTTAACCGTCTTCCGCATTGATTTTTATATCAGTTAATTAGCGGCGCCCCTGTGCCGGCGGCAACGCCAGGAAACCAATCAGAAATCAAAAGCGAACGCCGCAGGCGCAGGTGTGCACTGCACAGACCACAACCAACCAGAAGCGCCGTGCAGGCTAAAAATCAGACAAATAAATACACAAGGGTTTTCCCTCTCTCCACCCATCGCGCATCAAAACCGTAAACACGGTAATCGACAGGCCCGTTGCTGCAAGCGAATTACAAAGTCTCCGACCGACCACCTGGAACAAGTCCCCGCCCATGACTCTGAACAAAAAACTAGCCTCAATGATTGCGGTCCTCTGGACCGGCCTGATCCTGATCGGCGGCTTCGGCGCATGGCAAAACCGCGCCTCGATGATCTCCGACCGCCGCGATCAGCTCACTACGCTGATCGACCAGGCGAACCACATCGTCAACCGCTACTACACCCTCGCGCAGCAACACGCGATCAGCGAAGAAGAAGCCAGAAAACAGGCGCTGGAAACGCTAGCCGCGATGCGCTATGGCAAAGACGGCTACATCTCCGTCAACGACTCGCAGTCCGTCATGCTGATGCATCCGATCAAGAAGGAACTGGTCGGCAAAAATTTGGCGCAGTTCACCGACCCGGCAGGTCACCATCTGTTCGTCGACATCGTCACCGCAGGCAATCGCGATGGCGGCGGTTTCGTCGACTATCTGTGGTCCAAGCCAGGCAGCGACCAGCCCGTCGCGAAGACCAGCTACTCGCGCCACTTCACGCCGTGGGACTGGTATCTGGTCACCGGCATGTACATGGACGACGTGCAGCGCGCGTTCTACGCCAGCCTGCTGCGCTGGCTCGCCATCACCGTGACGCTCGGCGCCATCGCCACGTCCGTCATGCTGCTGGTTCTGCGCAGCATCCGCCGCTCGCTCGGCGGCGATCTGGAAGCGGCCGTCGACGCAGCCCAACACATGGCGCGCGGTAACCTCGCCACGCGTGTGCCGGTTCGCCCGGAAGCCACCGGCAGCCTGCTGCACGCGCTCCACACCATGCAGGCCGGGCTCGTCGATACGGTTTCGCGCGTGCGTCAGGGCACCGAGAACATCAATATCGGCGCAACCGAAATCGCCGCCGGCAATACGGATCTCTCGCAACGCACCGAAGAGCAGGCGGCGGCGCTCGTCGAAACCGCGTCGAGCATGGATCAGATGACGGTCAACGTGAAACAGAACGCGGACAGCGCGCAGCAAGCGGCGCAACTCGCTGGCCAGGCCGCGGACGTCGCCACGCGCGGCAGCCGCGTGGTCGACGACGTGGTCCGCACGATGGGCGAAATCACCAGCAGCTCGCGGCAGATCGGCGACATCATCGGCGTGATCGACGGCATCGCGTTCCAGACCAATATCCTCGCGCTCAACGCAGCCGTCGAAGCGGCCCGGGCGGGCGAACAGGGACGCGGCTTCGCTGTCGTCGCGGCGGAAGTGCGCAGCCTCGCGCAACGCTCGGCCACCGCCGCCAAGGAAATCAAGGCGCTGATCGAGACCTCCACCGGCACCGTCGAAGCAGGCGCCGCATTGGTTTCCAACGCTGGTTCGACGATGGGCGAAATCGTGCAATCGGTGCGCCGCGTCAATGAAATTCTCGAGGAAATCAGCCATGCGTCGCGCGAACAAAGCGCGGGCATCGAGCAGGTGAATCGCGCAGTCGGCGAAATGGATCAGGTCACGCAGCAGAATGCGGCGCTCGTCGAGCAAGCCGCCGCCGCGGCCCATTCGCTGAAAGATCAGGTGGGCGTGCTGCGCGAGGCGATTTCGAGCTTCGCTCTGCCGGCCTGAGGCTGCGTCGCCACTGCGCAGCGCAAAAAAGAAGGCGCTCGACAGGCAGGGAGCGCCTCTTAACACGCCGCGTCGGAGTTGACGCATTAATCGAACGAACCAGCCGCGCGGATTTTTCACACCGCGCGGTTTTTTTTGTGGCTTTGACCCGTCCTGAAATGGGTTGACACTTTTTCCGCCCCTGTCCGCTGCCGTCCGCCCCTGTCCGCTGCCGTCCGCCCCTGTCCGCTGCCGTCCGCTACCGGCCGCTGTCGTCCGCACACTATTCGCCCCCACCCAAACACCCGCTCATCAGCGAACGCTCACCACGCCTCTCGCCCCCTGGACGTGCCGCTCGGCCACTATCCGCTCGCATGGGCCTCGCATCCAGATTACGTTCTTATTACAATCTGGGCGACGGCCGTTGCCGCGGCGGCCGCGAAGCGGCTGCGCCACTGGCAACGGCTCTTCGTCACGGTCGACGCGATCGGCCTGATCGCCTTCCCGCTGTCCATACCCGCACCCATGATCCAGAAGAAGAAATCACAGTCGCATGATCCATACGCACCGGTCGCGAAGAACCCTTTGCTGACCGCGCGCCTGCCGATGTGGCGCTCGAAACTCGTCGTCCTGCTGGTGTTCGGCGCCTTTGCGTCGCTGGCCGGCCGCGCGTTCTGGGTGCAGGTGGTGAAGCAGGACTTCTACGTCGATCAGGGGCAAAAGCGCTATCAGCGCACCATCGAACTGGATGCGACGCGCGGGCGGATCGTCGATCGCAACGGCTCGATGCTCGCCGTGAGCCTCGCGACCTACGAGATCTGGGCCACGCCGAAGCTGCTCGACGAGGCCGCCTTCCCACCGCTTTCGAAGCTGCTCGATCTGCCGCTGGCGGAATTGCGCCGCAGGCTCACCGCCGACAAGGCCTTCGTGCTTCTCAAACGCCAGGTGGATGCGGACACCGCGGATCACGTCGGCAAACTGGGCCTCGCCGGCATCACGCAAATGGCGGATTCGAAGCGTTTTTATCCGGAGGGCGAATCGGCGGCCCACGTGGTCGGCTTCACGGATATCGAGGACAACGGCCAGGAAGGCGTGGAACTCGCCGCCAACGAACAGCTGCTCGGCGTACCCGGCCAGCGCGAAGTGATCCGCGACCGGCTCGGCCGGGTGGTGTCCGAAACACGGCCGCTGGTGCCGCCGCAGAACGGCCAGACGATCCATTTGACGATCGACCGGCGGATTCAGCAGCTCGCCTATGCGCAGCTCAAGGAAGCGATTGCCAGACACCACGCCGAAGCCGGCAGCGTGGTCGTGCTCGATGCGCGCAACGGCGAGATTCTGGCGCTCGCCAACTATCCGAGCTTCGATCCGAACGACCGCGCCCGCCTGACCGGGCGGCAACTGCGCAATCGCGCGGTGGTCGACACCTTCGAGCCCGGCTCGACGATCAAGCCGGTGGTGGTCGCGCTGTCGATCGATCAGGGCAAGGTGCGGCCGCAAAGCGTCATCGATACCGCGCCGGGCCGGTACAAAATCGGCCCGGCGGTGATTCACGACACGTCGAATCACGGCGCGATGACCGTCGCCGAAGCGGTGCAGAAGTCGAGCAACATCGCGCTCGCCAAGCTCGCGCTGAATCTGCCCGCCGAAACGATCTGGACCAAGTATCGGGAATACGGGCTCGGGCTCAGACCCGAGCTGACCTTTCCGGGCGTCGCGTCGGGCAAGGTGCGCCCGTACAAACGCTGGCGTCCGATCGAACAGGCAACGATGGCGTATGGCTACGGCCTGTCGACGTCGCTGCTGCAAATTGCCCAGGTCTACACGGCGTACGCGGGCGACGGCACGATGCATCACGTGAGTTTGTTGCGGGACCCGACGAGCGGTTCGAGCGGTTCGAGCGGTTCGAGCGGTTCGAGCGGTTCGAGCGGTTCGAGCGGTTCGAGCGGTTCGAGCGGTGCAAGCGGTGCAAGCGGCTCAAGCGATGCAAGTATTGCTAGCGCCGACCGCGCCGCAGCCGCAGCCGATGCGCCGTCGGCCACGCGCAAGGGCCAGACGGTCACGACGCCCGCCACCGCGCGCGCAATCCGCTCGATGCTGGAAATGGCCACCGGCCCCGGCGGCACCGGACGCGCCGCTGCGGTGGAAGGCTACCGGATCGGCGGTAAAACCGGCACGGCACGCAAACAGGTCGGCGCGAGCTACGCGAAAAACCGCTACCGCGCATTGTTTGTCGGCATGGCGCCGATGAGCGCCCCACGGCTAATTGTGGCGGTGATGATCGACGATCCGGCCGGCAAGGCGTTTTACGGCGGAACGGTGGCCGGTCCGGTGTTCAGCGCGGTGACGGGCGGCGCGTTGCAGTTGCTGGGCGTGCCGCCGGATGCGTGACAGGCGGCACGTCCCGCGCCCGCCCGACAACTATTGACGTTGCACGTGATCGCCGGCCGCTTGCACCATCGCCTCGATGCGATTGCGGCCATTGCGTTTGGCCTGGTACATCGCGCGATCGGCTTCATCCATCATCGCCCGGCCAAGCGTGGCGGTATCCGCCGGTGCGCCGGCAATCGTGCGCGCCGCCACGCCGATCGACACGGTCAACGCGATCCGTTCGCCGTGATCGTCCCGCAGATCCAGCTTTTCGACCGCCAGTCGCACACGCTCGGCGACCGTCAGCGCATCGCTCCGATCGCCTTGCAACAGTGCCGCGAACTCCTCGCCGCCGTAGCGCGCCACGGTATCGCCAAGACGCACCTGTTGCCGTACGCAGGCCGCCACTGCCGCCAACGCGCGGTCGCCGGTCTGATGGCCGTAGGTGTCGTTGATGCGCTTGAAGGAGTCGATATCGATGAACAGGCAGGCGACCGGCACCGCATAGCGTACGGCACGCATGATCTCCTCGCGCAACCGCTCGTCGAAGTAACGGCGATTGGCGAGGCCGGTCAGCGCGTCGGTCATGCCAAGTTGCTTGAGCCGCTCGCGATGCGCGACATTGTCGAGACTGGCTGTGACGATGCTCGCAAAGCGTTCCAGAATATCCGTGGCCATGCCATCGCCGAAACGCGCGGGGTCATCGCTGCCGAGGCATAGATAGCCGCTGACGTTGTCGCCGACGGCAAGCGGCAGCACGATCGCACTCGCCGGCAAGTCGTCTTCACCGAAAAATGCGCGGCAGGCGCGCTCGTCCAGTTCGCGCACCTGCCCCAGCCACGGCCGGCCCTCGGCGCACAGACGTTGCGCGGCGAGTCCTCCTTCGCGTGACGTCTTCAGATCGGTCTGGCCGAGGGCCTGCAACGCGCCCGGCTCGAGCAGTTCGAGCAGCATCGGCGCGCGGTCGTCGAGCCATAGCCTGACGCTCGCCAGCGCGAATTCTTGCGGCAGATGGCAGAACAGCGTGTCGAGAAAGGAACTGAAATCCTGTGAGCCGATCAACCGTAACTCGACGTTCTGAAAGCGCCGCAGCGTGCGCTCGTTGTGCTGCACGGTATCGACGAGCGTGCGCAGGCGATCGGAAAGCGGCGTTTGGGCGAGGTTTGTCACGTTATCAACGATGCGGCCCGAAGGCGAGACGGGGCCGATGACCCCAACCACCGTAATAACGGCCGATTCCGCCAGGTCTTGAGGGCAGGATCGCAGCGCGTGCATATGGAAGCGCTTTTATATGCGATCTTAAGTTTGGCTTAATTCTTCCCTGCAACTATGGCGCTCAACATCCCCTGTTGAGCCGCCAAAACATCGGCGGCGCTTTTTTTAGCGGGGTGTCGCCGACGCGCCGAAAGATCGCATGCCTGCGAAGAAGGAGTCAAACCATGGTTGAAGACACGGTATTCGAGCATCTGCGTGCCATGCCCGGCAACGAATGGGTACGCCAGATCCACTCATGCAAGGTCTCGGACCCATTGCAACCCCCTTGGGGGCGCTCGTACAGGCTCGTCGAATGGACCATGAAGCACACCCCCGAATCGAGCCGCCGCGTCGTGCCCGCGGAAAGCACGCCACTTGAAATCGCTCAGGCGGTCGTGTCGCACATTCCGGGACGCCGGTTCTGCCAGCAAAGCGACGAGTAGCACCCGTACTCAGCTTTTCGCGCGCTTGGCCACTTCTTCGCGATACAGCGCGAACTCTTCCGCCACCGCCCTCGCCACGCTCGGGCGTTGCATCAGCCGCTTGTAGTAATCAGCAACCGCCGGCCATTGCGACAAGTCGATGCCGCCGTACGACGCCCAGTTCAACACCGTGACCAGATAAGCGTCGCCGACACTGAAAGCGTCGAGCAGGTACTCGTTTTGCGCCAGATGTTTTTGCAGGACGCTTAGCCGCAAGTCGGCCTTCTCGCGCGCATAGCGCTTCACATCTTCCGGCGCGCGTGCATCGAGCAACGGAACGAACACCACCTTGTGCAATTCTGTACTGATAAAACCCAGCCATTGTTGCAGCCGCGCGCGCTGCGGCGTGCCCGCAACCGGCGCAAGCCGCGCGGCCTGATAACGATCGGCCACGTACGGCAGGATCGCCGTGTTTTCGCTCAACAGCCAGCCTTCGTCCGTACGCAGCACCGGCACTTGCCCGAGCGGGCTGATCGGATAAAAGTCGGAACCGTCGGACAGCTGCTTCGATTGCGAATCGACCTGAATGTATCCGGCTTGCGCGCCCGCCTCGTAAAAGGAAATGCGGGTGGCCATCGAGCACGCAAGTGGCGAGAAGTACAGATCCATGAGACAACTCCCAGTCGTTGATGTTTTTGTACTATATTGCATATAAATCACTTTCGCCATACTTTTTATGCCAACCAGTACAAAAAAAGAAGTGCGTCCACGTGGACGCCCGCGCGCCTACGATTCCGACCAGGCGCTCGCCGATGCGAGAGACGTGTTCTGGCGCAGCGGCTACGCCGGCACCTCCCTGGATCAATTGAGCGCCGCGACCGGCATGAACCGGCCAAGCCTGTACGGCGCATTCGGCGACAAGCATGCGTTGTATCTGACGACGCTCGAGCGTTATATCGAGGCCGGCCGCCTCGCGATGGTTCAGGCGCTCGATGAAGACCTGCCGTTGCCGCAAGCGCTGCTGCGGGTGTATGAAGGGGCGCTCGCATGGTATTTGCCGGCAGACGGCGCTCAGCTCGGCTGCTTCATGATCGGCACGGCCGCGGTCGAAGCGGTGGATGACGCCGAGGTGCGCGCCGCGCTCGCAGAAGGATTGCGGACCTACGACAGGACCTTCGAGAAGCGTTTCAGGCTGGCCCAGGGCAAAGGCGAACTGCAAGAGGATGCCGAACCGGCGCTGCTAGCGAAAGTCGCCTCCGCGATTCTGCACAGCCTCGCGCTGCGTGCCCGCGCGGGCGATTCTCGCGCATCGCTGCGGGCCACCGCCACTGCGGGTGTGGCGTTGATATGCGGCAGTGCTGAAGCGTTGCGTCGGCCGGCGAGCCAAGCCGCAACGAAGAGACGCGTCCGGTAATCGCCGCGTCTGACGATACCGACAGCTGACAAAAAGCAGATGCGTTAAAAACTCAACCGGGCGTTGCGGTCGTATCGCACAACGCCAACGCGTCGTCCAGACGATCGTTTCCCCAGAACATTTCAGCGCCGACAAAAAACGTCGGCGCACCGAAGATGCCCTTGGCGGCAGCCACTGCCGTCTGTTCACGCAGGCGCAGCTTGTTGGCATCGCTTTGCGCGTCGGCGATGATCTGCTGCGCGGGCAAACCCAGCTCGCCGAGCGCCTCGCTCACCACGTCGATCGAGCCGATGTCGCGATCGAATGCGAAGTTCAGTTGCATGATGCGGCGGCAGTACACGGCGATCCAGCTCTGCTGCGCGCCCAGCAGCGCCACGCGCGTCGCCAGCACGGCGGTACGCGGGAAGGTTGTTGGGCGCGCCCATGCGAGACCGTATTTGCGGCATTGCCGCTCCATGTCTTTCCACATGTAGGCGCCCTTCTCCTTCTGCAGCACGAACGGCGAGTTGTCGAAACCGAGGGCGCGAAAGATCGGTCCCAACAAGAAGGGCCGCCAGTGGATCGCCACGCCCCGCTGCATGGCCTGCGCTTCGATACGCATGACGCTCAAATAGCTGTAATTGCTGGCGAAGTCGAACCAGAACTCGATTTCGGACGCTCCGGCGTTCACGGAAGACACGGCGTCATTCATTTTTTCCTCTCCCCGATTCATACGCAGCGAGATATCGCAGTCGATCGTTCGGCATGCTTCGCATTAAATACCTCGGTGCGCGGTCTATGCGCTGTGCCGCCGGTACAGCGCGAGAGAACCCGCCAATGCCGCCCGCATGCCGCCTATGCGCTCGAGCTTTGCAATCCGCATTTGCAATCGTTAACAGTCGCAGGAAATTGTCATGTCTATGATCGTCCATTTATCCGCCACGTTTAACGGTTACGACATGAGATATCCGTATGACATCCTGACTGCCGTGTGTCTTTTCGTCATCGTCATCTCCACGACGATCCTGCTCGCGCTCTCCTGAACCCCTGCCGCGCTCCGTCCTTTCCGGGGCATTGCAAGTGCTCGAACACGACCTGCGCGATTCCGTAACAAGGCGGGATATACTGTACATATATACAGTATTTTTCGTCTGACTAATGCGCCTTCCCCCCTTCGAACCTCCAACGCTCGCCGAACTGCGCGCCTGGTGGCGCATCCGCGACGAGCAAGCCGTCCAGCGGCTGATCCTCGAGATCCAGCGTCAACGGCTCACGCTGCTGGAGTTGCGCAACCTGATTGACGCCGGCGTCCAGCAGGCGCGCGCAACGGATCGCTCGTTGGTCGAACGCGGCGAACCGCTGATGACGCTGCGCATCAGGATCGCGCAGGAAGTGCTGCGCGTCGGCGAGATCGACGATACGCGGCAGATGAACCGTGCCGCGCAGGAACGGCTGGCTGTGCGCACCGAGGGCCAGATGGAGTACGCGCGGGAAGGCCGCTTGCGACGGCAGCGCCGAAACATCTAGCCGCAGCAGGAGCACGCTCGCTATGCGCGCAAACCGACCCCTCGCCCTGCTGAATCAGCGCGTTTGCGTCGCTACGCGCAACCCGAGCGAAATGAACAGCACGCCAATCATCTTGTTCTGCCAGCGGCTGAGCCACGTCAAGCGTTTGACGAGCTTGCCCAACGGACGGACGGTCAACACGATGAGCGTCGTATAAAGCGCGCTCATGCCAACGAAGATCAATCCGAGCGTTGCGAACTGCAGGAACGACGAACCGTGCTCGGGATGGACGAACTGCGGCAGGAACGCGAGGAAAAACAGCGCCGTCTTGGGGTTCAGCACCTCAGCGGGAATCGCCTGAAAAAAGGCTTTGGAAGCCGACACGGACGCGACAGCCGGCACGTGCGTGCTCGTCTGCTTTTCGCGCAATGCGCGAATGCCCAGATAAACGAGGTAGGCGGCGCCGACGAATTTGACGGCATTGAAGGCGAGCGCCGACGTCATCAGCAACGCCGACAGGCCAACCGATGCGCCTAGCGTGTGAATGAAATCGCCGACTGCAACGCCGAGGCCGGTGAGAATGCCTGCCTTTCGGCCGCCATGCACGGTGCGCGTCAAAACCAGCAGCACTGCCGGACCGGGAATCAGAAACAGCCCTAGTACAACGGCAACGAACGTTCCTAGCGTCGAAAGATCAAGCATGTCAGCTCCTCGGCGACGCGCGGCCTCGAGAGAGAAAGCGGGCGCGCATTCAGCCAATGATTGTAGACGAACACGTGGAATCTGCATTTGCGCGGCGCGCGAGCGCGCTGAGACGTCTTTTACGAATAGGCGTGGAGGCGCGTGGCGATACGGCGAGAAAAGCATCGCGCGCGACGGTGTGTGCGCAATGCGAAAAAACGGCAGGAAAGCGTGGCAAATCGCCAGACGAGGAATCTGGCTTCGCCCCAGCCGGGAGCTAGATTCGCCACGTCCATGATTATGCTGTGCGCGGTGTCTTACGTCATTGCGTCACTTCGCAAGAGACCGTTACCGAATCGGCGAGAATCGCGGCGAGGCGGTTCTGTATAGGCGATTTGCCGGCCCTGCATGGCCTATCCATTACCATGGCGAACATGGAAGCGCGCGCTTCCTCTTTTTTCATCAACCGAAGTTCTTGCCTTGCCTACCTATACATTGCCTGCAGCGCTGACCGCTGAACTCGAGATTCGTAAGAGCCGTTTCATAGCGCATGCGATACCGGTCGCCGACCGCGACGCCGCGATGGCCGAATTGCGTCGCCTGCGCGAGGCGCATCCTGCCGCGACGCATGTGTGCTGGGCGTTGCTGGCTGGCGGCCAGTCGGGCATGTCCGACGATGGCGAGCCGTCCGGCACGGCAGGCAGACCGATTCTCGAGGTATTGCGCCACCATGATCTGGACGGCGTGCTGGCCGCTGTCGTGAGGTACTACGGCGGGGTCAAACTGGGCGCCGGCGGCCTGGTGCGGGCTTATACCGATGCGGTTGCCTCGGCTTTGCTCGATGCACCGAGGGTCGAGCGGATCGCTCAGGTTTTGCTGACCGTCGAAGTGGGCTATGCCGATGAGGCGAAGGTACGTCGATGGATCGAGGCCCGGGAGTATGGGTTGGTGGAAAGTGCTTACGGGATGTTGGTGCGGATGACCGTCCGGTTGCCGGTCAATGCCGTTGACGACGCCCAGCGGGAGTTAGTGGATATGACTCAGGGAAAAGCAGGGTTTTTTTGATTTTTTGCCTGCGCGGCGCTTGTTGTCAGTTCGCCCGCGGCGGTGCCTTCAGTCGTCTTATCGGCTTACTGGCGTTGCCCCTATGCGGGGCAGCACCTACTTTTCGCTGTCCTCTAAGGGGGCTTGTTTCGGGGCGCCCGCCGCAAAAAAAAGTGAGCTCGTTACGATGGGAACGTTGAAAATCGTTGGGCTTAAACCACGTCAGGAAAATGGATGGGATCGTCTCACTGGTACCATGCTGTTCTGTACCGGGACGACGCATGACCGTATGGATTCGCGAAAGCGCTGGGGAGGCTTCGTGAATCCGGCTGGCAAACGGTTCTCGTGCACTAGCTGGTCTCAAGACTGGCCGCCGTTTTCGAATAGGTTTCAACTTGGAAGGCACCTCCTCTGATATCGACCGCCGCTTTTTCCCGCACAGCGTCTGAGCCGCAGCAACGGAGTCTGTCCCTGTTGCAATCGCTTAGCCCTCTTCGTCCGACCCTGAGATACACCACCGTACTCAAGGGTTGCGGCGCCGTCGCGTTGCCGTTGATGCTGTCCGCTTGTTCATGGTCGTGGTTCGGCCTGAATAGTTCGCCACGCGCGGCGGCCCAGCCAACCGGCTGGCTCAGCGTCGCGCCGGCTCAAGACTTCGCTTATATGCCGGCGCGCAGCGGGCGTGTGTCGTCGAACCGGATCGAAAATACGGCGATGACCGGCATCGTGCTGAAAAGCGATATCAGCGAAGCGGTGCGCAACGGCATCGTGAGCCGCTTGCGGATCGCCGGCTTTCACCTCCACGAAGGCAAGAGAATCCTGAGCGGCAGCATCGAGAATTTCACGGTGGACGATGCACGTTCGCCTGCGTTCTGGACGCTGAAAATGCGTTATGTCGTCACCGATGCCGCTACCCAGCAGGTTGTGTTCTCAACCACCAAGACCGTCCGCCAAGAGTCGCCCAAATTCACCAGCAATACCATCGCTATCGAGGACACGGTCAAGCTGAGCGTCGATGCGCTGATCGGCGATCCGGGTTTCATCAAATCGGTGAATTGAGCGGACGAGCCGGATCGGTACGGCTGCGGCGTTTCGCTACTGTTTCGCTACAATCGGAGAAACGTGCGCTGGGCGCCTGCCGCCTCGCACGTCCGGTCGTGCCAACCGTCCCTCTTTCGTGCGAGCCGTCATGTCAATCACCGCCTGGCTTTTCTTTCTGCCGGCCTGCTTCGCGATCAATCTCGCGCCCGGCCCGAACAATCTTCTCTCGATCAATGTTGCTGCGCGACACGGGTTCATGACGGCATTTGTCGGCGGCACCGGCCGGCTTGTCGCGTTCGCGCTGATGCTGGCGCTGGCCGCGACCGGCCTCGCTGTCGTGCTGCACGCATCCGAGTGGTTTTTCCTCGCGATCAAACTGGCCGGCGCGGCATATCTGATCTGGCTAGCGATTCAGTTGTGGCGCAGCGACGCCCCCGCCATCGATACGACGCAGCAGGACGACGCGTCGCTATGGCGGATCGCGCGGCAGGAGTGCCTGGTGGCCGCGGGCAATCCCAAGGCGATTCTGGTCTTCACCGCATTTCTGCCGCAGTTCGTCGATATCGCCAAACCGATGCTGCCGCAGTTCGCGGTGCTGGGCGCGAGCTTTCTGGTGCTCGAATGGGTGGCGATCGCGCTTTACTCGTGGGCCGGCATGTACCTCGGGAAGTGGCTGGTTCGCGCGAAAGTCCGGCGCTGGTTCAACCGCTGCTGCGGGGCGTTTCTGGCGGCGATCGGGGTGAGTTTTTTGCTGGTGCGGAGGACGTGAGGGAAAGCGTGCCGTCAATGCTATGACGGCCGTCTCACCTATGCCGGAAGGTATGAAAACCCGGCCGCACCGCTTGCCTCGCGACGGTCACGCCTCATTTCAACGCCGGCGATCAACGACGAAAAAATGACTGCATGGCTCACCAGGTAATATGAATAGATGTTGTTCTCTCCCGTTAGCCGAAGCAGCAGAACCAGGATAACAAACAGCCAGGCGGGTGCACAAAGCGCCACTTTTCGGATCAAATGAACGCTGAGCCAAACCACGGATATGAACGACACGACACCAAAGTCAACCAGAAGCAAGATGAAGTCGTTGTGCGGCATCGCTCCGTTCCAGACTTTCACGTAGCCGCCAATGCCATTGCCAAACAACATCGCCATGCTGTCTTGCTTGACAACGTAGAACGTGTACACCAAGTAGGAGTAAATCCGCCAGGTAAATGAACCTTGCTGCTCGCTCGATAGATACGTCATTCCGCCGCCATTCTGGGCAGCCTGAACCAGGCGGTCCCATCCTCCGCTGTAGATGACGAGAAATGGCGCTGCAATCTTGTCGTAGACGGTACGATCGAGGGCACCCAAGACTGCCATACCCACCGCAAAGAAGATGCCGGCCGATGCGACAAGGGTCAGGACGTGTTTGACCTTGAAGCCACGAGCTTTCATATAGACAGCCATTGAAAGCAGCAGCGCGCCGGTCGACGTTGTGAGATAAGCAATCGCGACGAAGATCGCGCGCAACAATGCATTACTCCTGGGACTTCCCCTCATCAGCACATAGTTCACTGGGATCAACATAACCAGTACATAGCTGCCAAGAAGATTGGGGTGTTCGAAGTTCCAGAATTCGCGGTCTTTTGTAAGTCCCATGGCTACTGAAAGCCCATAATTAGCCGAAAAAAAGACCAGAAATTCGACCGTCAGCATTCTGAATAGACGTAGCGCAACGGTTTCATCCAGTTCCCGGCCCACGCCGTACATCAGGACCGAAAGCGCCGGCAGCGTCAGTAGCTTGTAGGCGATAGGATTGGCCGGGTCGCGGCAAAGCTGCAAGACAAGAAAGACAGTGACCAACGTCGCGGCCATCACAAGCCGTCGATTGAGATGCAATCTCGGCCGAAGGATCAGCAGAAGGAGCGCGAACATCCCATTGAATGCCACAAAACTGACGTCGCGCGCCGGCACAAAGAAGTCCAATACAAACTTGAACGAAACTATCGCAAGGACCAGGTAGTAGCGGCGGGATTTCATGGCTTCCTTGTTTCCGTCACAGCCGAGCGCGACCCCGCAAGTTCGGATTGGTACAAAGTACGAATACGTTGCGCGACATCCGCCGACAGGTATCCCAACTCGCGCAGACGCGCGGGCCCGGCGGACCATGCTTCGTCCAGTACCTCCGCCACTGCGGCCGCAACGCCTTGAGGATCGCGGCACCTGACGACACGACAGCCGTTAACCCCGCCGAGCAGTTGTTCAATATCGCCGACAGATAGGGACACGACAGGCAGCGCACACGCCATCGCTTCCTTGACCGTTTGCGGCGACCCCTCTCTTTTCGATGTCAGCACAAGAACATCGGCCTGCTGCAGAAGTTCACGGACACTCCCACGGTCGAGGCCGTCGATCAAACGCTCTTCAATGACATAGTCGCTGATGCGACGCAGATGCTCGATCGCAGCGACGAACAATGGGTGGTCCTTCTCCGGCCGTGCTGGCGACGAAGGAAATACAACTATCCGCCGGCGCGCGTCTTTCTTTCGGCCACCGACGGGCGGCATAAACAGGACGTCGTTGACCGCACATGGGACCGTTACGCAGTGACGCGTTCGGGAGGAAATTGCATTGCGAATGGCATCGCTTACAGCTATGCAAAGATCACAGTATCGGATTGAGAAACGGGTGACGCGCTGGAGAAATCGCGACCCCATGACATCGGAGCCATGCAGCGTGATAACGACCTTCGCGCGAGTGAGCACGCGCAGAAACGGAGCAGTCCATGCGGTCAGGCCAAAGTGGTAATGCACGATGTCATACTTTTTTGTCAGCACACGATACGCCAACGCGAACAGCGAAGCTGGGTACGCCAATCGGTTTGAAAAACCATTGACCGTCATGACATCGACTTCAGTATCAGGCAAACGCCGCAGAGCATCTACCTGCTCGGTGACAAACACGCCCTGGTTCGGCGACGCCGTGTTGGCGCCCGCGTACATATTGGTTACGACTAGCACCTTCATTTAACGAGCCGGAATATATCGAGGTAGTGCCCCGCGATCCGCATGGCGTCGAAGTGTGCTGCCAACGCGCGACTGCCGCCGCAGACGTCGCCCTGTACGATGATCGACCGCATGGCCGCGTAAATCTCATCCGCGTCATGGCCGACCGCGACGCCCCCGCCGTCACATTCGAGGAAATCACGAATCGGGCCTCGCGGCGAAATCGCCAGGATCGGCTTGTCGAGCATTGCATAGTCCGCGAATTTGCTCGCAAGGAATGGGCTTTCATCCATATCCGCCTCGATGACCACCAGCGTACCCGCAGCCTGGCAGATAGCCCGTGCGGCAGCAGGATCGACGTCGCCAACAAACTCGACCACACCTTTCTTCACAAGCTCGTCGCAGTTACGCCGGAATGCCGGGTCTACGCCGCCGACAAAACTGAGCCCTGGAAACGATAACTCTCCTGCCTCACTGTCATTACAGAGTCGCGTAACGGCCTCGATCAACGCCATGCAAGAACGCTCTCGCGTCAGTTTTCCGACGTGGACGAATCGCTTCTTATAGTGCGCTCGGATTGCCGACGGAGGTTCGCCGGCGGAAGGCGGCGTACCAATATGGGCGACGACGTGACAGCGTGCCCTGTCACCCTGGGGCCAGGCTTGCAGCAGACGTAGAACGGACACGTCGTTGGTGAAGATCGAACGGCACGCCGTCGACATGACTTGCGTGAGCAACTTCATTTGAATCGGCCGCAGTAGATCGGACAAGCGCGTTCGATACGGTCGGGGTGTCAACGAGAGCGGCCACAGATCGCTGAAATAACACGCCCACCGCTTGCGTAGGCCCGGTGGAAGATGCAAACCCACGAGATGCGCACGGAACGGCGTGGATTGAGTCATGATGACATCCGCCTCAAACGACCGGTTGATCTCAATGACTTTGGCCGCCATGCCGCGTACCCAGCCGCCGCGCGTATTAACCGTGTCGATCTCATAGCGCAGCCGTCTTAACGCACGCCCCATTGAACTCGTCGCCTTACCGTAGTCTCGCGGCGGTACCCACTGAACGTCGTAGGGTCGATCAGACGAAGCTTCCTGCGCTACCCCGCACAATACGCGCACCTCGCAGCCTGCGAGGTGAAGAGCATCGGCAACCTTGGTAGCCTGAAGTGCCTGCGCCCCGGTCTGGGGGAAAAAATGTTCACATACAATCAGTATCTTCATTTCATTACCGCAAGAAGCAATACCAGATACTCCAACCCAGCATCGAAATGCAGCCCACGACGCCGAGCGATGACAACGATAGCCGCGCGACGTTCGCTTGCTTGATGTAGACCAAGGTCAGAAGAAGCCACGACAAATAAAGGGCAATTTCGCCGGCGACAGCAGCGGCCATAGCCCCTGTTACGCCATGCTGCGCGCCTAGTCGAACAAAGAGCACTGCTGCAATGGTCAGCGAAACTGCTTGCCCTGCGGTTCTCGGCATCGCGCGTCCGGCAGTTTCCAGAGCATGTCCTAAAGGCATCGACATGCTCTGAATCAATATCACCGCAGCGCCGACGAATAACGCCTCTTTTAGTTCGTGCTGGTAAGCGGCGTCGCCGGAATGCCTCAGCACATGGGCAATCAGCGGTCCGGACACCATAACCGCCAGAGCTAACACAGTGCCGATCGAGGCGAGAAACAACGCTTCTCTGCGCAGCAAGGCTGCATACGCCGACCACTGCTGCTCCCGCGCAGCCTGAAACAATTTCGGATAGAACGCCTGAGCCACCGAGCCAGGTATCGTGTAAAGAAATTGAGGCACACGCGATGCAAGTGCAAAAGTTCCGACGACGGCCAGGCTCGCCGAGCGTTCCAGAAGCAACACGCCCAGTGTTGGCGCAAGCATGTAAAAGAAACCGGAGATCGCGTAGGCGTGCAGACCGCGGCTGAGCCGAGCAGCGCCATATCTGAACCGGCGTAGTGAAATCCGATAGGAGCGCACCGGCACGGCGCGAATGCCGAAAAGTCCGCCCGCCGCGAGCCCTGCTCCATAACTGAACGCCAGCACGTCAACCCGTGCGATTGAGCCAACCGGCACGATCATGCCGAGACCAACAAAGACTCCCTGAGTCAGCGCCGCTTTCAGCCGAACCGCTGCCAGCGTGCCGGTGTCGGATTTCGACAGGAGCACCCCCGTTATCCAGCTGGCAAGCGCAAGACCCAGAATGCCGGGCACGAACATCAGCAGAACGCATTTCAACACAAGCGCGGAAACTGCAAAATGAGGCAAGACTAGCCATGCCAGCCCCGCAACGGCCACGAGCAAAAGCGCCCGCAAATAGAACGAAGTAATCGTATAGTCGCTCCACCGCGAATTGCCGCCAGCCACTTCCCGCAAATACGTATTCTGAAGACCGAGTTCGCAGAAATAGCTAGCTACCGAAACCGTCGCTACTGCATACGAAAAAGCGCCGTACTGGTCCGCACTTAATTCTTTTGCAACAGCGATTGTCAGGAAAGCAAAAATACAACGCGATAGAAGGTTTCCTATCGTCAAGTGGGCAGCCTGTCGGATCATTCGATCGATCCAATCGGGTTCCCGTATACAGACACTTTCAACTTCGATCCTGTTTGATAAACAATGGGCAATTTCGGACCATCATCAGTGCCGACGGGGAGTGATGCATGCCATGCCAAGCATCCATACGAACTTGCAATTCGTAACCAGATAACGCTTCCACATACGCCGCGGCTCCTGGATGACGCGATAGAACCATTCGAGTCCACACCTCTGCATCCAGAGCGGCGCGCGCTTGACCTTGCCGGCCATCACGTCAAAACTCCCGCCTACGCCCATCACGAAATCGACATGGAGCGCGGATTTCCAGCGATTGATGAAGTTCTCCTTCTTTGGAGAGCTCATTGCCACAAAGAGCAAACGGGCACCGGATTGGCGAATCATGTCTACCACCGCTTGCTCGTCGTCGCCAAAATAGCCATGGTGATAGCCGGCGATACGCAGTCCGTGAAAACAGGCAACACAACGCTCCACGGCGTGCCGGACCACCTCATCCGTGGCACCAAGGAAGAAAACCGGATAGCCGTGACTTGCCGATACCTGTAACAGCGCCTGAAAGAGATCAATCCCGGCGACCCGTTCGGCAACGTCATATCCGAGCAAGCGCGCGCCCCACACCACACCCATGCCGTCGACATTGATAACGTCGCATTCGCGAACGGATTGAGCGAGTGCGACATCTGTCTGAAAATTCACGAGCTTCGCGACATTGACCACGACATGCTGGGTAAACTGCCGGTTGGCAATACGTACCGAGAGCTTGCCGACTGTCTCGGCCAGCGTCGCGATGTCGAGTGGACAACCTAGTAATTCAATGCGCTTCATAAAAGAGTTTTACTGGTAGAGGAGAGGTTGCTATTCATCTCTTACGCATGCGCCAGCACCCCCCGCGTATCGATCACCACCTTCGCCTGTAAGCGCACCGGGTCGAGCCGCTTGAACTGCGCGTGATCGACCAGAATCACAACCACGTCCGCCTCAGTCAGCGCCTCGTTCAGCTCGCACAATCGCACGCTCCCCTCGAGAGAGGCCGGCAAACACCGGATATTGGGCTCGACCACCACCAGTTGCCCCGCGAAGCGCTCGGCGAGTTCATGCACGATTTCCAGCGCCGGGCTTTCTCGCAGATCGTCGATATTCGCCTTGAACGCAAGTCCGAGGCAGGCGATCACCGGCACCCTGAAACGCATGGCCGCCCGCTCCACACGGTCGATCACGTAGCGCGGCTTGTCGTCGTTGACGTTGCGCGCGGTGCGGATCAGGCGCGCATGCTCGGGCGCGGCATCCACGATGAACCACGGATCGACGGCAATGCAATGCCCGCCGACACCCGGCCCAGGTTGCAGAATGCTCACCCGCGGGTGCCGGTTAGCCAGCCGGATCAATTCCCATACGTTGATGTCGAGCCGGTCGCAAATCACCGAAAGCTCATTCGCAAACGCAATGTTCACGTCGCGAAACGAGTTCTCGGTGAGCTTGCACATTTCGGCGGTTCGCGCATCGGTCAGAACGCATTCGCCGCGCACGAAGCTCCGGTACAGTTCACGCGCGAGTTCGCCGCAACGGGGCGTCATACCGCCGATCACCCGGTCGTTCTCGACCAGTTCACGAATCACATAGCCCGGCAAGACCCGTTCCGGACAATGTGCGACTCGCACATCCGAGTTCTCGCCCTTCTGCTGCGGAAAGCTCAGGTCCGGGCGTAGTTCCGCCATCCAGGCCGCCATCTGTTCAGTGGCGCCGACCGGCGACGTCGATTCGAGCACCACCAGGTCGCCCTTCTTGAGCACCGATGCGATCGCCCGGCTCGCGGCCTCGATGTACCGCAGGTCCGGCTTATGGCCGTCCGCGAACGGCGTGGGCACCGCGATCAGAAACGCATCGGCGGGTTCGGGCGTCAGCGTTGCGCGCAGATAACCTTGGGTGACCGCGGCATGCACCAGCATGTCGAGCTCGGGTTCGACAATGTGAATCGCGCCCCGGTTGATCGTGTCGACCGCATGCTGATCGACATCCACGCCAATCACCTGCTTGCGGCGCGCCGCGAAAGCAGCCGCGGTCGGCAAACCGATATAGCCGAGCCCAATCACCGAAATAACTTCAAATTCCATTTGTTTGTTCTACCTTCTAATCATCCGTTATCTTTCAAGCTGCGACGGCATCCGGCCAAAGCGCCGCGAGCGCATCGACAATGCGTTCGCTGGCCTGTCCATTTCCATAGGGGTTCGCGCCGCTCGTCATCGCGCGATAACTGTCCGCGTCGTTCAGCAACTGCGACACGCTCTCCACGATGCGCTGCACGCCGGTGCCCACTAGCCGGACGACGCCGGCGTCCACCGCTTCCTGGCGTTCGGTCGCGGCGCGCATGACCAACACCGGTTTGCCGAGCGACGGCGCCTCCTCCTGTACGCCACCCGAGTCGGTCAGAATCAGGTAGGCGCGGTTCATCAACCGCACGAACGGCAGATAATCGAGCGGCTCGATGAGGTGAATGTTGTCGATGCCGGTCAGCAGCCGGTTCACCGGCTCTCGCACGCGGGGATTCAGGTGCACCGGGTAGACGATCTCGACATCCGGATGCCCGCGCGAAATTTGCAGCAACGCGGCGCAAATCTGTTCGAAGCCGGCCCCAAAGCTTTCCCGCCGATGCCCGGTCACCAGAATCACGCGCCGCGACGGCGGGAACTGCGGTAGCACGCGCTCTGCCTCGCTGCGCAACGCGGCATCGTCCGCGAGCCTTGCGTGCACTCGGAGCAGGGCATCGATCACCGTGTTGCCGGTCACGACAATGCGATGCCCGGCGACGCCCTCGGCCAGCAGATTGCGACGCGCCCGTTCGGTCGGCGCAAAGTGCATCGCGGCAAGCACGCCGGTCAGCTTGCGGTTGGCTTCTTCCGGCCAGGGCGAGAGCAGATTGCCGGTGCGCAAACCCGCTTCGATATGGCCCACAGGAATGCGCTCGTAAAACGCCGCCAGGCTCGCGGCCATCGTCGTAGTGGTGTCGCCATGCACGAGCACGGCGTCTGGCCGGCACGCGCTCAGCACATCGCGCATGCCGAGCATGATCGACGTGGTCACGTCGTACAGATCCTGACCGCGCTTCATCACATCGAGGTCGAAATCCGGGCTGATGTCGAACAATTCGAGTACCTGGTCGAGCATCTCGCGATGCTGGCCAGTCACGCAGACGAGACAGTCGACGCCGGCTGTCTGCTGCAGCCGCTTGACGAGTGGCGCCATTTTGATCGCCTCCGGCCGGGTGCCGAAGGTCACGAGAATCTTTCTTGTCATGAATGAGCCTGATTGGGCCTGGTACTTCAGTTCACCGTCTCGGGCGCGCTGTGGTAGGTGGAATACGTGTAGTCGGACGAGCGTTGCGGAACGTCGCTCAGCAGGATCCCGTCGACCTTGACGTCGGCGCTGCCGAGGAGCCGGGTGGTCTCGCGCAGTTCCGCAGCGGAATGACGCGCATGACGCATCACCAGCAAGCTCGTACCGGCGTGTTTGCCGATCAATGCCGAATCGGTCACGGCAAGTACCGGCGGCGTGTCGAGAATCACGACGTCATAAATCCTCGCCAACTGATCGACCAGTTCGCCCAGCCGGTGGCCGGTCAGCATTTCGGCCGGCATCGGCGAGCGGCTGCCACGCGTGAGCATGTCGAGGTTCGGCAGTATCTGACGGCGTACCGCGGCGTCGAGGCTGGCACCGCCGATCATGTCCTGCAGGCCGGTTTCGCGCGACAAGCCGAAGTACTGATGCAGATTGCCGCGCCGCATGTCCCCGTCGACCAGCAGCACGCGCTTGCCGACCGATGCGAGCACCGCCGCGAGGTTCACCGAAAGGAATGACTTGCCGACATCGGGCCGAGGGCCGGTGATCATCACAACGTTGTTCGGCGCATCGTCCAGACGGAGTTGCAGCGCCGTGCGCAAGCTGCGCACCGCCTCCACCGCGACATCGTCCGGCGCGGCGACAGCAAGGACGTGAGCGCCCGGCGCGCCCCTGCGCGCCGCACGCTGCAACCGCATCTGCCGCTCGCTGTGCGAAATGACCGCAAATACCGGAGCATCGGCGATCTGCTCGATCTCCTGCGGACTTTCCAGGCCACGATGCAGCGCCCGCCGCGCGAACGCGGCGGCTGTGCCCAGCAGCAACCCCAGCGCCGCGGCAGCCCCGATGATGCGGGCCTTCTTCGGCCTGACGGGTTCCTCGGTGGTCACCGCATAGTCGACCACGCGCACGTTGCCCAACTGGCCGGCCTTGAGTACGCGAAGCTGCTGCGCACTGTCCATCAGATTGGTGTAGAGGCCCGTATTGATCTCGACGTCGCGCGTAAACCGCACAGCCGCCTGCTGCGTGTTCGGCAAACTTGCGACCTTTGCATTCAGTTGTGCCTGCTGGCGTTGCAGATCGGCCATTTGCGCATCGAGCGCGGCCACCGATGGATGGGTCGGCGTGAATCGCTGCAGCAATTCGGCGCGTTGCTGTTGCAGCGCAATCATCCGCGTCTTGTTTTCGACAATCGACTGCAGCAGCAAGCGGCTTTCTTCGGCTAGGTCGATCGTGCCGTTCCTGTTGCGGAACGCGTTGAAGCGCTGCTCGGATTGATCCAGATCGACCTTCAACTGCGGCAGCTGATTGCCCAGAAAACTCAGCATTTTCTCGGCCTGCGCGGACTTCCAGCCGACGTTGCGCTGTACGTAACCACGCACGATTGCGTTGACCGTTGCGGCAGTGCGCTCGCTGTCATCGCCATCGAGCCGAATTCCGATCACGCCGGATTGTTTGGTTTTCTCGGCAACGTCCAACGCTTTTTGCAACGCAGCCGTGGTCAGTTGCGTCGACGCGCGGCTCAAGGTGAAGCCGGTGCCGGCGCGCGCAACGAGGCTATCGACGCGTAAATGAACCGGCCCATGGGGCGTGCTGCCGGACACCGCTTCGCCCACGCGGCCTTTGAGCACCACCTCCCCATCATGGTCCTCGAGATGGAATTGCTCGCCGCCATCCGACACGAGGAGGAACCTTTCTCCATAGAGCGTCGGCGGTACGTCGAACTGCGACACCCGCACCGCTTCGCCGCCCCATGCGAAGCGACCGAGTCCCCACACCGGATCGGCAAGTGTGTCGACGGACGATGCGCGTGCCATCCGTTCGCCGATCAGAGGGAAGTAGCGCGGTTTCGCATCGATATCGAGGTGCAGTTGGCGCACCGTATCGTCGACCACTCCGCGAGAGCGGATCAGTTCGATCTCGGCGTCGGCGGTCGCCTTGCCGCTGAACAGTTGGGCGAGATCGCCCAACTTGTCGTTGACAGCGCCCAAATCGTCGTCGACCTGCACCGTTGCGTCGGCACGGTACACAGGGGTTGCGAGCAACGCGTAGCCGATGCCGAGCGTCAACGTGACCGCGGCAATCGCCGTAATCAACAGGCGGTTCTCGCGGAGCACCGACGTGATCTCGGACAGATTGAGTTCGTCGCCAGAGCTTCCCGCGGCATAAGAAAGGTTCTTTTGAATGCCCATGATTCAGTGCTGCAGTCCCGCAATGGCGCCAAGCCAGCGCTGCACGCCTTGCTCGATCTGCGTCAGCGCCAGTTCAAAAATGAATCGGCCGCGCTGATACGGGTCGACTACGTCAAGTTGGTCGTGCTCGCGGATCCGGTACACCTTGCCTCGTGCGAACGGGTACGCGCGTTCGATCAGCGCGCGCTGCGCCCGTGTCATGGTCAGGATCAGTTGCGCGCCGTGCACCTGCGCCGCGCTCAATGCCGTGGACACATGCGGGCGCAGGTCGACACCGCGCGCGTCCATCAGCTCCACCGCGAGCGGATCGGCGCCATAACCGACGAGCGCGCGCGTGCCGGCGGAACGCGCGGCCACCTGCGGCAGCGCTTTGGCGAGCAGCGCAGCTGCCACGGGACTGCGACAAATATTGCCCTCGCACACCATCAGGACCGGCCCGCTCACCGCGTCACCACCGCAGCGGTCAGACCCGCGTTGATCGCCGGCAACAACTGGCCAAGAACCCGACTGAAGCGTGCCAGCCCGGTGCTATCTACGTACACAATGTCCTTCGGCTGAAGCTCGAACTGATTGGCGAGCACCATCGACACCGGCGAGCTGCCATCTAGATGAAACACCTGCGCGCGCTTGTTCTCGCCGCCGCGAATCACGTACATCTGCGCCGCATTAGCCGTGTTCACATTGACGCTGCCGGCTTGCGACAGCGCGTCGTTCAACGTGAGCTTCCCTGACTTCAACGGCACCGCCGTGGTTGGACGGTTGATCTCGCCCATCACGAACACGCCGTTTTCGTCACGCGAAACGACCCGCAGCAGATCGCCGTCTTTCAGCAGCAGCTTCGCCGGCCCTTGCTTGCCGAGAAGCATCTGCGGCAGATCCAGCGGATACGCAACGCCTTCGCGCACCAACTCCATGCGGCTCTGATCCGCGGCCGGCGTGAATCCGCCGGCGCGGGTGATCGCTTCGTACAGCGTCATCGGGATGTCGTTGATCGGCTGCACGCCAGGCGCGTGCACTTCGCCGTCGATGTACACCTTCTTCGAGCGAAACGACGCAACGCGCACCGTGACCTGCGGCTCGCGAAACACCCTGACGAGCCGGCGCGCGAGCTGCGCCTGCACTTCGTCGACGCGCATCCCGGCAACGTTCAGATTGCCCGCATAGGGGAACGCGATCGTGCCGTTCTGCTCGACCACGAAGCCGCTCGGTGCATCGGCGGGCCGAACCTGCGCCTGGCCCTGCGCACCCTGCGCGGCAGCCAGTTCCGGATGGTCCCAGACCGTGATCTGCAGAACGTCGCCGGCGCCGAGGGTGTAGGCCTCGGGCGTGCCGAACAGGCGTGGTTCGACGGCAGCGCTGTGTGCGGCTTCTTCCTTCAGCTTGCGGATCAGGGCGACGTCGATGTCGCTGATCGGCACCGGGAGTGGCTCGGCCTGCGCGGCTGGCTCACCGTCCGCGGCGGCACGCTTGCTGGCGCTGGCGCCCCGCACCGGCGCGTCGGACGCCTGCATGTCCCGTACCGGCATGTCCGCTACAGATAGAGCCGACGGATTGCTCATGTGCATACCGGGCGCAAACGCGCATGCGGACAGCAAAACTGCCGACACGACCACGGCAGCCGTGAGAGACCTGTGCAGCCCGTTCGTCCGGGCACAAAGTGCTACTGACATCCTGTTCAACCTGTGTTGTAAGCGTACCGCGCGCGGCACCCGCTCAGTAAGCGTTCCGATGGACAAATCCCTTGACCACCGTCGCGAAAACGATGCGCATATCCAGCCCGAACGACCAGTTGCGCAGGTAATAGAGGTCGTGTTCGACGCGACCCTGCATCTTCTCGATCCGATCGGTCTCACCGCGAAATCCGTTCACCTGCGCCCAGCCCGTGATGCCAGGCTTGATGCGGTAGCGGTGGATATAACCGTCGACGACGCTGCGGTACTGATCGTCATGTTCGATTGCATGCGGGCGAGGCCCCACTACCGACATCTCTCCACGCAACACGTTGAGGAACTGCGGCAACTCGTCGAGACTCGTGCGACGCAGGAAAGCACCCACACGCGTGATGCGCGGATCGTTGCGCGTGGCTTGATGGACCACGCCGTCACGCTCGGCGTGCACGCGCATCGAACGGAACTTGTAGATGCGAAACACGCGGCCGTCCGCACCTTTGCGCCGCTGCGTGAAGAGCACCGGCCCCTTTGACGACAGCTTGATGGCCGCAGCGATCGCGAGCATCACCGGCGACAACGCGAGCAACGCCACGGCAGCAAACAGCCGGTCGAAAATCGCTTTCTGGAGCAGCGCGTGCGGGGTCATGGGCGAGGCCATCAAATTGATCGCCGGCGCGCCGATCAGATCGACGACGTTGCCGTCGAACATCGCGAGACTGCGTACGTCGGGAATGAAACGCAAATTGACGAGGTCGCCGCTGAATTCCTCGATGAGGCGCAACACCATGTTCTCTTCGGACATCGGCAGCGCGAGCCAGACCTCCTCGATCTGTTCGCGGCGCACCCAGTTCGCAAATTCGCGCAGACGCCCGAACGACGGCAAACCCGGCAAATCGGACTCGGCACCCGGCTGCGTATTGAACGTAACCACCGCCCGAAAGCCCGCGCTTGGCGAACCCAGGATGTTGGCGATCACCTTGTCGCGATGCGCACCCGCGCCCACCACCGCAACCAGGCGCAGATTGCGTCCCGCGCGCCTCAGCCGCCCGAGCACCGCATGCACCAGCACGCGCGACGCGACGAGTCCCAGAGCGGTGAGCGCGGTCCAACTCACGCACCAGAGCCGCGACACCGACGCGGTGCGGTGGAGCAGGAACATCAACGCAAGGCCGCAGCCCTGCACAACGATCCAGCCGATCACGATGTTGATGCTCAAACGCCACTTCGAGCGGCCTCGCCACGAGCGATATACGCCGAACCATGGCAAAAGCAGAATCGCGAACGCCATATCGAACGCCACGAAAGCGCCTTCGATAATCGAATACCCCGTGTCTGCCATGAACAGGAGCGACGCCAGAGCCGCGCCGAGCGCGATCAGCATGACGTCGAGCAGGCGCGCGAGCACGCTCTCGATATCCGTGGAATTCCCGCCAGCGGTTTGACGCATCACCGTGTGCATAGCGCTGAGCCGGGCGTCGGACCACGCCGAAGCGTCGAACCTCCACCCCCAACGACACGTTGCTCGCGAGCCGTAGCAACCCGCAAACACACGACGCGATCGTTCAAATCAACCTTCGACTTCATGGCATCACTCCCAAGAATCCGTTCGCAATGCCTCTCAAATGCATTACTTCAGCGAAGGCGCATTCTCCTCTTGCTCACGTCGTTCTCGATTGAGAAGTTTCTTATTCGATTGCCGTATTCGTCTGACCAACCGCCCTGCTTTCCGATTGAATCCGATATCTCATGAACCACGTTCAGTGGCATTCATTCCATAACCAATCCCTAATGCATCGCCCGAGAAACTTTAACTATCCGCAATCGATCCGCGCCCGTATTCTCGAACAGTGACCCGCCGCCATCGCACGGCCATGCGCGGCAACGGGCAAACGGCTTCTCATAGTCACAGGGGCGACATCATGAAAATCTGTATCTTCGGAGCGGGAGCGATTGGCGGTTTGATGGGCGTGCAGCTGGCCCGCGCGGGCGCGGACGTGAGTTTCATCGCGCGCGGCGCGCATCTGGCGGCGATGCGCGAACACGGCGCGCGCTTGCAGATGGACGGCGACACGTTCAGCGCGCCGGTGCGCTGCACGTCCGACCCGCGCGAACTCGGCGTGCAGGACTTCGTGATCGTCACGCTGAAAGCGCACTCGCTGCCCGGCGTGGTCGATGCAATGCAGCCGCTGCTCGGCAAACATACGGCTATCGTCACGGGCGTCAACGGCATTCCTTACTGGTACTTCTATCAGCATGGCGGCAAATTCGCCGGCACCCGTCTTGCCAGCATCGATCCGGACGGCAGCCAATGGGCGAAGCTCGGCCCCGAACGCGCGATCGGCTGCGTGCTCTATCCCGCAGCGGAGATCGTCGAACCCGGCGTCATCAAGCATGTGTACGGCAAGAAATTCCCGATCGGCGAACCGAGCGGCGAACGCACGCCGCGCATTCAACAGTTGCACGAGATCATGCAGGCGGCAGGTTTCGATGCACCGATCCGCGACAATATCCGCGATGAAATCTGGCTCAAGCTGTGGGGCAACCTCTGCTTCAACCCGATCAGCGCGTTGACGCACGCCACGCTCGACGTGCTCACCAGTGACCCCGGCACGCGCGCTGTATCACGCACGATGATGCTGGAGGCCAAGCGCATCGCGGATCAATTCGGCGTGCACTTTCGCGTCGATGTGGAAAAACGGATCGACGGTGCGGGTGCGGTCGGCGCGCACAAGACTTCGACGCTGGTCGATCTGGAGAACCGCCGTCCGATGGAGATCGACCCGTTGCTGACGGTGGTGCAGGAAATGGGCCGCATTGTCGCCGAACCGACGCCGACCATCGACGTCGTGCTCGCATTGGTGAAGCTGCGCGAGCGGATGGCATTGCAGGGCGATTGAGAACCCGCGCTGCCCGGTCGACACGCGGGACACGCTGGTTAAGCGAACCGGCGAGGCAAACCGGGCAAACGGAACGAGGATCGAACGCGAGGCGTTCGATCCTTTTTTAACGTCGTTATTGATCGATCGCGAGCCAGACCGACTTCGGCTCGGTGAAGTTTTCAATGGCGACGTCGCCGTGCTCGCGGCCGAAACCCGAGTCGCCGGAGCCGCCCCACGGCAAGCGCACGTCGGTATAGCCGTAAGTGTTGATCCACACCGTCCCCGCCCGCAAATCGCGCGCGACACGATGCACCCGGCCAATATCCGCGCTCCATACGCCCGCAGCGAGGCTGTACAGCGTACCGTTGGCCATTCGCACCGCATCGGCTTCGTCGTTGAAGCGGATCACGCTGGCCACCGGCCCGAAGATCTCCTCCTGCGAAATGCGCATTTCGTGCCCGACGTTGGCGAACACAGTCGGCTCGACGAAGAAGCCGCGCTCGCCCACCCGCGCGCCGCCGGTCACGAGCGACGCTCCTTCGGCCCGGCCCGTTTCGACATAACCGAGCACGGTCTTCATCTGCGCGGCGGAGATGAGCGGCCCCATCGACGTCTCGCGCGCCGCCGGATCGCCGACCTTGATCGACTTCGCGCGCGCCGCCAGGCGCTCGACCACTTCGTCGTATACGTCGCGATGCGCGAGAATGCGCGAACCCGCCGAACACACCTGCCCGGTGTTGAAGAAAATCCCCGACGCCGCCGCCCGGACCGCATTGTCGAGATTCGCATCCGGAAAGATCAGGTTGGCCGACTTGCCGCCGAGCTCCAGCGTCACGCGCTTGAAGTTGCTGGCCGCGCCTTGCAGAATGCCGCGCCCCACCGACGGCGAACCGGTAAAAGTCACCTTGTCGACGCCCGGATGCGCGACCAGCGCATCGCCGACCACCCGCCCCTTGCCGGTGACGATATTCAGTACTCCCGGCGGCAAGCCCGCTTCGAGCGCGAGTTCGCCGATACGCAGCGCGGTGAGCGGCGTGATCTCCGCGGGTTTGACGATCAGCGTGCAGCCGCACGCGAGCGCGGGTGCGATCTTCCACATGCCGATCATCAGCGGAAAATTCCATGGCACGATCGCCGCGACCACGCCGACCGGTTCGCGCAGCGTGTAGGTCAGCGCATCGGAGCGTACCGGCACCACCTGCCCGTTGATCTTGTCGCACCAGCCTGCGTAGTATTCGAGCGTATCGATCGCCGCCGGAATGTCCTGGCGCATCACCGCGGAGATCGGCTTGCCGGCGTCGAGGCTTTCGAGCACGGCGAGTTCATCCAGATTCGCGCGCATCAGACCGGCCAGGCGGGTGAGAATTCGGCCGCGTTCGGCTGCGCGTAGCGCGTTCCATACTTTCAGCGCGGCGCGCGCCGCATGCACTGCGGTATCGACATCGGCCACGCTGCCTTGCGCGACCAATGCGATCGGCTCTTCGGTGGCCGGGTTGATGTCGACGGAATATTCGCCGGTGCCGGGCGGCAAGCGCTTGCCGTCGATCAGCAAATCGTGGCGCCTGAGGTCGGTTTCAGTTTCCATCATGAAGCTCCTTGCGTGAGATGTAGCGTGGACTGACTGGCAGCGGATCCGCTGCGGCCAGCGCTGTGGGCTTAAGGTTCGTGCAGTACCGTGCTGCCGGCCGACGCGACCGCCCGCGCGAATCCATGCATGGCGGACGGCGCGGCGCCGGCGGCGCTCGAAGGAGCGCCCGCGGGCATGGCGAACTGCGCCCAGGCCGCAGCGGCATTGGGTCTGAGAGAACGATTGCGACGCTGCACCAGCAGCGTCGACAGATTCATTTCGGGAACCAGTGGCCGGCTAACCAGCGGCGCATGAAGCGCGGGCCAATGGGCGTCGATCGGCAAGACGCCGATGCCGAGGCCCAGTTCGATCATGCGCAGCACGGCCGCCACATGGCCGAGTTCCTGCACCGGCCGCCGTTTCAGGCCATGCGCGCCGAACGCCAGAGCGAGCGCGGCGCGCACGCCCGTGTCGGCATTCAAGGTGACGAGCGCCCACTCCTGCAACGCGCTCCAGACGACGTTGGCGTGCCGCGCAAGCGGATGCGTGTGCGGCATGACCGCATGCAGCGGCGTCGTGAAGATCGCTTGCGCGTGCAACAGATCGCCGGCCAGCGGCTCGGCCACCGATACCACGCCGAAGTCGACTTCGCCTTGCTCGACGCTCGCGAGCACGCCGCTTTGCGGTTGATCCCTGACGGACACGATCAGCTCGGGAAAAGCCGCGGCACAACGCGCAAGACCGTCCGCCACCCAACCCGACGACAACACCGGATTGCTCGCCAGCACCACTACGCCCGTGTGTCCGCAGTACGCAGCACGCTCCTCGCGCAGCGTCAGCTCGATTTCGTCCAGCAAGCGGCCGATGCGCCGTTCCAGACTCGCGCCCGCATTAGTCAGTTCTACCTGGCGCGTGGTGCGGTCGAACAGTTTCAGCTCGACAGCGTCTTCGAGTTCGCGCACGCAGCGGCTCACCGCCGATTGCGTCAGATCGAATTCGCGGGCCGCGCGCGTAAAGCTCCGTTCCCGCGCGACGGCGACGAACACCTTGAGCTGCTGCAACGAAACGTTCATGAAGTCGCTGCCGGGTGCGGATTATTCGCCCTATTCACCCGTCTGCCCGGGCCAATGACTGAGCTGCGAACTCTTGCTGCCGGCAGCGACCAGCACGCCTTGAGGCTGCTCGTTGCTCGATTCGATCCAGCGCGAGCGCATTGGCGCGAGAATGAACTTCGCCGAAATGCCCGCGGCGATCGTCACGGCCGCGGAGACGACAAAGACGAGATTCCAGCCGCCTGTGGCCGACAGCACCGAAGCGATCGGCACCAGCAGCGAAGCCGTGCCCTTCGCGGTGTACAGGGTGCCTGCATTGGCCGCCGCATATTTGCTGCCGAACGTATCGGCGCAGATCGCGGGAAAGATCGAGAAAATTTCCCCCCAGAACAGGAAGATCAGCGCGGCGAAGGTCATGAACGCATACGGGTTGGTGCCGTACTGCATCAGTCCGAGCAATGCGAGGCCCTCGCCGATGAAGATCACGAACATCGTGTTTTCGCGGCCGAGCTTGTCGGAGATGAAGCCGCACAGCGGACGTGTAAAACCGTTGCAGATATTGTCGATCGAGAGAGTTGCGGTGAGCAGCGGCAAGGTCATGCCGAATATCGTCATCGGAATGCGCGCGAGGCCCCAGTCTTTCGCGATCGGGCCGATTTGCGCGGTCGCCATCAAGCCGCCCGCCGCCACCGCGACGAACGACACGTAGATCACCCAGAACACCGGTGTCCTGATCATCTGGCCAGGCGTGTAATCGACCTTGGTCACCGCGAATTTCCTCTTGGGCGCAGCGGCCTGGCGCAAATTCGGCTTCTTCAGCATCAGCGCAAGCAGGAGAATGCTTACACCTTGCAGGATGCCGAAAAAGAGAAACGTGTGCTCGTAGCCCGAGCGCGTAATCATGTTGGCGATTGGAATGACCGTCACTGCCGCGCCGGCGCCGAAGCCCGCGGCAGTCAGGCCCGCGGCAAGACCGCGGCGATCGGGAAACCACTTCAGCGCGTTGCCGACACACGTGCCGTACACCCCGCCCGCGCCGATCCCCGCGATGACCGCCGACACATACAGCATCGGCAAGGTCGTCGCATACGAATTGATGACCCATGCGAGACCGGCACATACGGCGCCGCCGGCGACGACCGGACGCGGCCCGAACTTGTCGACCAGCCAGCCCTCGACCGGCACGAGCCAGGTTTCAGTCAGGATGAAGATAGCGAAAGCGAGTTGAATCGATGCTTCGCCCCAGTGATGCCTTGTGTTCATCGGCGTGACGAACAACGTCCATGCGTATTGCAGATTGGCCACCAACGCCATGCACATCATGCCGATGACGAGTTGCCACCAACGGTTCGCCCAGAATACGCGGGCCGTGGTCTGCTGAGTAATTTCGTCCATGAGCCTTGTCTCCGCTATCTATTTGGTGCAGCCAGCCAAAACGCCACGCTGTATGCACTCCACCTTATGGTTATGATCCGAAAAGCCTTGCCGTCCGGGCATATTTAATATTTTTCCTCTAATTCTTTTCTTTAAAGACAGACTTGCTGAATTCGCAATTTTCCCAGCCGCTATTTAATCTGATCAATTACGAATCGGTGTCCCATCCGCAACTGGCCGCCCGTTCAGCCATGCCCTGAAACCAAGCGTTAACCCGGATCCGAAGTTCTCAATTCCGCTTTCTTATAAGACTCATGCTAGGGTCAATGCTGAATTACTAATAATTAAAGTTTGTTATTATGTGGATTCACGTTTGCTTATACATCGACCATGACGATGCGCAATGCGACCCTGCGGCAACTGAAGGTTTTCGAAACGGTGGCGCGCCATCTGAGCTTCTCGCGCGCGGCGGAAGAATTGCATCTGACGCAGCCCGCCGTCTCCACCCAGGTCCGGCAACTCGAGGAACACGCGGGGCTGCCGCTGTTCGAACAGCTGGGCAAAAAAATCTATCTGACGCCGGCCGGCACCGAGATGCTCCACTACAGCCGCGCGATCATCCAGCAGTTCCACGAAGTCGACGAAGCGATGGGCCAGCTCAAGGGCGTCTCCGGCGGCAAGCTGAACGTCGCGGTGATCAGCGCCGGCGACTACTTCTTTCCGCGCTTGCTGGCCGAATTCACACGACGCTACTCGGGTGTAGTGCTGAACCTTGCGGTGCACAATCGCGAGGAATTGCTGCATCAACTCGCCACCAATCAGACGGACCTCGCGGTAATGGTGCGCCCGCCGCACGAAACCGACGCGACCAACGAACCGTTCGCGCCGCACCCTTATGTGATCGTGGCGGCGCCCACGCACCCGCTCGCGAACAAGCGCAACATCAAGATGAACCAGTTGGGCAACGAGGCTTTTATCGTGCGCGAACGCGGCTCGGACACGTGGAATTCGATGGAAGAAGGCTTCGCCGGCCGGCTCACCAATCTGAACATCGCGATGGAGATCAAGAGCACGGAGACGATCAAGCAGGCCGTGATCGCCGGCATGGGCATCGCGTTCCTGTCCGCGCATACCATCAGCCTCGAATTGCAGCTCGGCCATCTCGTCGTGCTCGACGTCGAGGGTTTTCCCGTCATGCTCAACTGGTATGTCGTGCATCGGAAGAACAAGCGCCTGCCGCCGGTTGCCGTCGCCTTCAAACGTTTCCTGATGGAGGAAGGCGCGAACCTGATCGAGCAGATCACACGCGTAAGGGAATTGAGCGTTTATAAGCAGTAGGCTATGGAAATCCAATAAAACTTTGACTATTGCAAGTTGATCGGCACTTCTATGCTGCAGGTGAGTTCGCCACCCCGTTCTCACACCTGTCAGCCCAGGAGGCCGATCATGGATCACGCTTCGATTGTGTCCCATGCCAGCACGCGCACTGCACGCGTTGCCGTGGACAATCCCGACGATGCCCACTTGAGCGCTTACAACGCCGCGTTCAGCGACCTTGGCTTGCGGTTCCGCTGGGACCGCGACACGTTCGACGTCCTCAAGGAATTCAACTGCGAAGCTGCGCGCATCACCGCGTACATCGAGCGGTTCCATGCGCATCTTCACCGGGCATACGAGGCCGACTTTCTCGCGCAACTGATCCTGCAAAAGAAAGTCCAGTACTACAACCAGTTCGCTCCGGCTGGCGGCGAACTGCTCTGACTCGTGCTCCGACTCGCCATCCGCTCTGCTTGCCGTTCGACGCGTCGGAACATTCATGCTTGACCGCGCGTCGCGCGCCGAGTCGAGCGGTAGCGTGCACAGGCGCGCTGATACCGGTGTTCATAACTGCCGTTACGCCGGCTACGGCCGTGCCGGTATGCGCCCGTGCGCGCCATGCCCCGCGGCGATGTCTCGCGCAGCGTCCACATTGGCTCGTCGCCGTCATGCCATTCGATACGCGCGAGCAGGCCCGGACGCGCCAATACTAATCCGTGGCAACGTCCCGCGAATCCATGAGCGTCGGCGCCATGACCGTTGGAATATTCCCGGCTCAGCATCAGATGTGCGCCTAACGCTGCGGCCAGCACACTCATCGCGAACAGCGCGGCGAGTCCGAACGGTTCGGCCTGTTCAGTGACAAAGCCGTAGCCGAGCCATCCACACAACACCAGCGCCAGCAGATTGACGGAGTGGTGGCTTGGACGCGCCGGCGCGTCCGCGTCCTTCGCTTCCAGCAGCCCGGTCAGTTTGCAAAAGACGATCGCCGACGTCGCGAAAATCAGTGCGCCGATGAATATCGCCGCATATAGTTCGATGCGCTCGACATTGGCCAGCGCCGCGGATGACGGCGCCGACGTCACATAACGCGCAAACCCGCCGGCCATCGCGGCGATCCCCGCGCTGCTGCCGAGCAGGGCAACGAGCCGGGGCCTCCGCGTCAGATCGCGCCGCCGCACGAGCCACGCGCCGAGCGCGGCGCCCGCCAGCCCAGCCGTCACCACGCCGCCGCTCGCGCCGACGCCGGCCGCGAGCAGCCCGGCGAGCGCGGCAGCCAATGCACCTGCGTGCCAATACGGCCGGCGGCGAGAACGCCGTGCAAGCGGCAATTGCCCGATAGCGGCAAGCACCGCCGCCAGCACAGCGGCCAGCAAGAAACCGGCTCCCATCCACACGGTACTGTCAGACGCTAGCAGCATGCGTGCTCCTCCGTGTTGCGATGCAACGGCGTTGGGCCGAACCCGATTCGCTTCAATTCAGGCGGTCGTTGCAGTGACCAACGCCGCAGCCGACGCCGCCACCTCGCACGCGGCGATCAATGTATTGCTGAGCGTGCCGATCCCGTCGATCGTGATCGTCACCGTCGAGCCATCCTTGATCGAGCCGACGCCAACCGAGGTGCCGCATGCGATCACATCGCCGGGTTCGAGCGTCAGGTCCTGCGAAATCATGCTGACCTGCTCGGCCGGCGAAAAAACCATATCGGCGAGCGGATAGTTCTGCCGCTCGACACCGTCGAGCATCGTCACGAGATGCGCTTTGCGCCAGTCGAAACCCGAGACGATCGCGGGTCCGATACAACAGAACGTATCGAAGCCCTTCGCACGGCACCATTGCGGAAAGTGTGGATTCTCGTTCAGCAGATCGGCCGCGGTTACGTCGTTGACGAGCGTGTAGCCGAAGATCGCTTCGGCGGCCTGTTCGACGCTCGCATCGCGGCAGCGCCGCCCGATTACGATGCCGAGTTCGCCCTCGTAGGCAATCTTGCCCGCGTAGCTGATCGGGCGCCGGATCGGTTCGCCCGAGCCGATCACCGACCCTGCCGGCTTCAGCAAGAACAGCGGATGCGCCGGCACCGGTTTGTCGAGCTTCGCGGCCAACGCGTGAAAGTTGTTCCAGAGCGCAACGATCTTGCCAGGGGCGCAAGGCGCAAGCGGCGTCAGCGCACGGGTCGACAGCACGGCGCCGGTCGGCACCGGCCGATTGAGGCTCTCATACTCATGCAGATAACCGCCCTCGACCTGGCCGAACACACTGCCGCCGTCGCCCGACATGAACCGCATCCACGTATCCATACTTCGCTCCTTGAGCGTTTTTGACGCGATCTTCCCTGCCTTCGAGTGCTGCCCGGAAAAAACGCGCCGTCACCTGTTTGATGTTTCAAATCAGGCGCGATTAAATCGCGCCTGCCGTGCGCAATGCGCTGATCTGTTCGGGCGTATAGCCGAGTTCGGCCATGACCTCGTCAGTGTGTTCGCCGAGCAGAGGCGAACGCGTGACTTCGGTTGGGCTATCGGACAGTTTGATAGGATTACCGACCGTCAGATATTTGCCGCGCAACGGATGATCGACTTCGACGATCGTGCCGGTCTTGCGCAGCGACGGCTCTTCCGCGATCTCCTTCATCGACAGAATCGGGCCGCACGGAATGTCGTACTTGTTGAGAATGCCCATGGCCTCGAACTTGGTCTTGGTCATGGTCCAGCGCTCGATCTCCGCGAAGATATCCTTCAGATGCGGCAAACGTGCGGCGGGCGTCGCGTAGTCGGGATCGGTGGCCCACTCTTCCTTACCGATCACGTTGCAGATTTTCGCCCACACCGGCGCCTGGGTGATGAAGTAGATATACGCATTCGGGTCCGTTTCCCAGCCCTTGCACTTCAGAATCCAGCCCGGCTGACCGCCACCCGATGCGTTGCCCGCGCGCGGCACGGCTTCACCGAACTTCCCGTTCGGATATTGCGGGTATTCCTTCATGACGCCGGTGCGTTCGAGTCGTTGCTGATCGCGCAACTTCACGCGGCACAGGTTGAGCACGCCGTCCTGCATCGCGGCGAGTACACGCTGGCCGCGACCGGTGCTTGTGCGCTGATACAACGCCGTGACGATGCCGAGCGCCAGATGCAAGCCGGTGCCGCTGTCGCCGATCTGCGCACCGCTCACCACCGGCGGACCGTCGTCGAAGCCGGTGGTCGAAGCCGCGCCGCCCGCACATTGCGCGACGTTCTCGTAGACCTTGCAGTCTTCGTAGGGACCTGGGCCGAAGCCCTTCACCGATGCGACGATCATCCGCGGATTCAACTCCTGAATCCGCTCCCACGTGAAGCCCATCCGGTCCAGCGCGCCCGGTGCGAAATTCTCCACCAGCACGTCGCATGTCTGGATCAGCGCTTCGAGCACCTGTTTGCCTTGCGGGTTTTTCGTATCGATCGTGACCGAGCGCTTGTTGTGATTGAGCATCGTGAAGTACAAGCTGTCCACCTCGGGAATATCGCGCAGTTGCTCACGCGTGATATCGCCCGCGCCGGCCCGCTCCACCTTGATCACATCCGCGCCGAACCACGCGAGCAACTGCGTGCAGGTCGGCCCCGATTGCACGTGCGTGAAATCGAGAATGCGCACACCGTCGAGTGCTTTGCCCATGTCGTGTCTCCTGAAGTGTGCGTGTTACCTGTACTTGGTCTGATTCTTCGTGCCCGGCGCATGTTCACGCGGGTCGACCCAGATGTTCACCACCGCGCAGCGGCGCGAGTCCTCGGCCGTCGTGCTGCCCGCGGCGGAACTCAGGGATGAAACAACGGCAGACATGGTCGTCTCCTGGTCAATCGGTTGTGCGACGGTTATCGACGGATGCGGCCATTTCGATGACACCCGCCGCTGCGGGAGTCTGGCCGGCTTCGGTACATACGGTATGTGATATATCATATTCAATCAAGGTCGATTTCAAGATGTGTTTGCGTCTGGATTTCTGCTTTAAACCCGCTTCAAGTCTTATCCCGCCTGCGTCACAGCCAGAAACTGCCGTTCGTGAACCTCTGAACTGAGGGAAAACACCGACTCACGTTGTGTCTTGAAGCCGTTTGATATATCACATACCATATTTCACAGACCGTCAAGCGCGGTTTATCCCGCACCGCACGGTGCCACCCCACCCAGCGAGGAGACAGTGAACATTCACGAATATCAGGCGAAGGCGTTGTTGCGGGACTACGGCGTGGCGGTACCGAACGGCTGCGTCGCCTTCACGGCTCAGGAAGCCGAAGACGCCGCGACGCAACTCGGTGGCTCGGTGTGGGTCGTCAAATCGCAGATTCATGCAGGCGGGCGCGGCGCGGGCCGCTTCACCAACGATCTGACGGGCCCGGGCGGGGTGCGCGTGGTGAAGAGCGTGAGCGACGTGAGGCGCAATGCGGCGCAGATGCTCGCCTCGGTGCTGGTGACGAAGCAGACCGGCGCGGCGGGCCGCGAAGTAAAGCGCGTGTATATTGAGGAAGGCTGCGCGATCGAGCGCGAGCTGTATCTAGGCATGCTGATCGATCGCAACACGTCGCGCATCACGGTGATGGCGTCGACCGAAGGGGGCATGGAGATCGAGGAAGTCGCGGCGCACACGCCAGACAAAATCCTCAAGGTGGCGATCGATCCGGCTACCGGCCTGCAGTCTTTTCATGCGCGGCAAATCGCGTTCGGCCTCGGGCTGAGCGGCAAACAGGTGAGCGCGGCGGTGCGCTTGATCGTCGGCATGTACCGGGCGTTCGTGGAACTGGACGCGTCGATTGTCGAGATCAATCCGCTGGTGGTGACCACCGCCGGCGACGTGCTCGCGCTCGATGCGAAGATCAATTTCGACGACAACGCGCTCTTCCGCCATCCGTCGATCGAAGCGTTGCGCGACGAAGCCGAAGAAGACGCTGCCGAACTCGAAGCCGCGAAACACGGACTGAATTACGTGACGCTCGACGGCAACATCGGCTGCATGGTCAACGGCGCCGGACTCGCGATGGCCACCATGGACATCATCAAGCTCTATGGCGGCGAGCCTGCCAACTTCCTCGACGTAGGTGGCGGCGCAACCAGAGAACGCGTCGCGACCGCGTTCCGTCTGATCCTCGACGACCCGAAAGTCGAAGGCATTCTGGTCAACATTTTCGGCGGCATCATGCGTTGCGACGTGATCGCCGAAGGCGTGGTCGCCGCCGCGCGCGAAGTCGATTTGCGCGTGCCGCTGGTGGTGCGGCTGGAAGGCACCAACGTCGAACTCGGCAAGCAGATTCTGCGCGACTCCGGCTTGCCGATCCTATCCGCCGACCATCTCGCCGACGCCGCCGACAAAGTCGTCGCCGCCGTCGCGCGGTCACACACAGGAGTGCAATGACATGGCTGTTCTGATCGATCGCAACACCAGGGTCATCTGCCAGGGCTTCACGGGATCGCAAGGCAGCTTCCATTCCGAACAGGCGCTCGCGTACGGGACGCGCATGGTCGGCGGCGTGACACCGGGCAAAGGCGGCGCGCCGCATCTCGGCTTGCCGGTGTTCGATACGGTCGCGGAAGCGGTGGCGTGCACCGGCGCGGATGCCTCGGTGATCTACGTGCCGCCGCCGCTCGCCGCCGATGCGATTCTCGAAGCCGTCGATGCTCAAGTACCGTTAGTGGTGTGCATCACCGAAGGCATCCCCGTGGTCGATATGGTGCGCGTGAAGCGCGCGATCGCCGGCTCGCGCACGCGGCTGATCGGCCCGAACTGCCCCGGCGTGATCACGCCGGGGCAGTGCAAGATCGGCATCATGCCGGGACATATCCATCGCGCGGGCAAGATCGGCGTGGTGTCGCGCTCGGGCACGCTGACCTATGAGGCCGTCGCGCAAACCACCGCCGTGGGACTCGGACAGACCACCTGCATCGGCATCGGCGGCGATCCGGTGAACGGCACGAACTTCATCGATTGCCTCGAACTGTTTCTCGCCGACGACGACACCCACGGCATCATCATGATCGGCGAGATCGGCGGCTCCGCGGAAGAAGACGCCGCGCAGTTCCTCAAAGACGCGCGCTCGACGAAGCCGGTGGTCGGTTTCATCGCCGGCACCAGCGCGCCGCCGGGACGGCGGATGGGCCATGCGGGCGCGATCATTTCAGGCGGCAAGGGTACAGCGGGCGCGAAGATCGAAGCGATGCGCGCGGCGGGGATTCATGTCGCGCAGTCGCCCGCGGCATTGGGGGAGACAATGCTGGCGGCAATGCGGCGTTAATCCAGAAAATCGCAATTCGCTTCGACGAATGCCGCGAGATCGAGCGAGTGCTGACGCACGAGCCGCTCGGCCAATTCGGTATCGCGCTGCTCCAGCGCCTCGATGATGCGCAGGTGATCGACGATGGAACGCGACGCGCGGTCGCTCTGCGAAATGGTCATGCGGCGAATCGCCCGCACGTGGATAAAGATGTTCTTGATCGTGTCCAGGATGATCTGCGACTTCGACAACTCGACGATCGCCTGGTGAAACGCAATGTTGGCGTCCGAATATTCGGCGATGTGCTCGGCCGGCGTGGCGTCGCGGAAATGGTCGAACATGTGGCGCAGCCGGGCGATTTCCTCGTCTGTGGCGTGCAGCGTAGCGAGACGCGCCGCCATGCTTTCGAGCGCCGCCCACATCTGGATCATCTCGACGATTTCGCGTTTGCTCTTGCGCACGATATAGATGCCGCGGCGCGGCACCATGCGCAGAAAACCCTCCTGCTCGAGCAGCGTCATCGCCTCGCGCACCGGCGTGCGGCTCACGCCGAGCGACTCGCTCAGCACGCGTTCGTCGAGGCGAATCTCTTCGCGCGTCTGATAGATATCCGCGTCGGCAATGGCCTGGCGAAGCATCGCGTACGCCTGATCGCGCAAGCTCGCGCTTGCGCCGATCGGCTGCAGTGACAACGTCAACGGTGTGGACACTGCTTCAGTTTGAAGTTCTGACGACATTCATCGCCTCTTGTTGAACATGAGCACGGTACGGCGCCGCCGCTGCCAACCCACTACGTTGTTCGCCGAGGCCGATGAACCGGCCATGTTGCGCTGCAAGCTGCGCAACCGGCTGTGGGATCCAACGAGTCAGCAGAACGGTGGCGGCGGAGCCAAGACCAACGACAGCAACGGCAAGCAGCGAGAGAGGAACAAGTTCCATTTGTAACTCCGGATGATTGAGTGATGAGATGCCTCAATCATATGCTGCAACGCCGCATAAATCAATATTCTGTATGTAGTATATCAATCATTGT
This sequence comes from Paraburkholderia lacunae, assembly GCF_003353175.1. Classification (GTDB taxonomy): domain Bacteria; phylum Pseudomonadota; class Gammaproteobacteria; order Burkholderiales; family Burkholderiaceae; genus Paraburkholderia; species Paraburkholderia lacunae. Next base: position 63,295 of record NZ_QHKS01000022.1, read on the forward strand.
TGTTTTTAGGATTGCATCGTTACGGTAGCACGGGCGAGCCACGGACGGTTCACTGCCCGGCTGCCAGGTGGCGAGCGTGGTCGGTGGCGGCTTCACGCCGTTTATCGCGGTGGCGCTCGGCTGCTTTGCCGGTGGCTCGTGGCATCCGATGGCGGCTTATCTGGCGATCGGCTGTCTGATCTCGGTGCAGGCGGCAAAAATGAAGACCGGGCGCACGCTCGCCTGATTCTCGCCAGCATCTGTTACAGCGGGCCGGCGTGGCAAGGTTGCCACTGCCGGCCCGCTTTGTTTTTGGTGCAGGGATTCTCGTGACAGACATTTTCCTTTCGCCGCCTTACATTCTTGCCCGTTTCGGCCTTCCCTTTGCGTTCCACTCGGCGGCTCCCCCAGCGAATCCGCCACGTACAGCCGCAATCCCACATGCTAGATGCATTTCATCAGACTTATGAATTATGCATTTTAATCTCATATTGCAATGCAAAACTTCTCAATCTATCGTTCCCCGGAGCGGTGTTTGTTGCAAATATGTACGCCAGATATGAAATATTAAGACATATATTCGACGTGGAAATCTGCGATTTTTATACCGCGACATCTCAAGCATTTGCGCCAGCCGCCGATAATAAAGCATTCGTCTACGGAGACCGACCATGAGCAGCATCACTGAGCCGAGCGGTAATCAAGGCTCCGTCCCCTTCTTTTCCAAGCAGGCCACCGTCGCGAAACCGGGTTTCTCGCGCTGGATGGTTCCGCCCGCGGCGCTCGCCGTCCACCTCTGTATCGGCCAGGCGTATGCCTTCTCGGTGTTCAATGGTCCGCTGACCAAAGTGATCGGCATCACGCAGTCGGCGGCGGACGATTGGTCGCTGACTTCGCTCGGCTGGATTTTTTCGCTGGCAATCGTGTTTCTCGGTTTGTCCGCGGCGTTTGCCGGCAAGTGGCTCGAACACGTCGGTCCGCGCCGCACGATGTTCACCGCGGCATGCTGCTTCGGCGGCGGCTTTCTGGTGTCCGCGCTCGGCGTGCATCTGCATCAGATCGTATTGCTGTATCTCGGCTACGGCGTGATCGGCGGCATCGGGCTCGGCCTCGGCTATGTCTCGCCGGTGTCGACGCTGATCCGCTGGTTCCCCGACCGCCGCGGCATGGCGACCGGCATGGCGATCATGGGTTTCGGCGGCGGCGCGATGATTGCCGCCCCGCTCTCCGTGGCGCTGATGAACCACTTCCGCAGTGCGACCAGCGTCGGCGTGGCCGAGACCTTTGTCGTGCTCGGCATTGCGTATTTCATCTCGATGTCGATCGGCGCGCTGGCGATCCGCGTGCCGCCGGTCGATTGGCAACCCGCCGGCTGGACGCCGAGCGCGACCAATCAGAAGAAGATGATTTCGCGCAACCACGTACATATTGACCAGGCGCTGAAAACGCCGCAGTTCTATCTGATCTGGCTGGTGCTGTTCCTGAACGTGACGGCCGGCATCGGTATTCTCGGCCAGGCTTCGGTGATGATTCAGGAAAGCTTCAAGGACACCGTGACGGCAGCCGCGGCGGCCGGTTTCGTCGGCCTGCTGTCGCTGTTCAACATGGGCGGCCGTTTTGTGTGGGCTTCGGCTTCGGACTGGATCGGCCGCAAGAACACCTACTTCATCTTCTTCTTGCTCGGCGCCGTGCTGTATTACCTCGTGCCGGGTTTCGCCGCTTCCGGCCAGATCGCACTGTTCGTGCTCGCTTACTGCGTGATCCTGTCGATGTACGGCGGCGGTTTCTCGACCGTGCCGGCGTATCTCGCGGACATGTTCGGCACGGCGTTCGTCGGCGGCATTCACGGCCGCCTGTTGACCGCATGGGCCGCGGCGGGCGTCGCAGGTCCGGTGCTGGTGAATTACATCCGTGCCTATGAAGTCGCACACGGCGTGGCAAAAGCGGACGCCTACACGATGACGGTTCACATCATGGCCGTGCTGCTGGTGGTCGGTTTCGTCTGCAATCTGCTGATCAGGCGCGTGGACGACAAGCACCACATGACCGATGCACAACTCGCCAAAGGCGCCTAAGGAGACTCGCATGTCGACCGTTCAAGCCGTTCATCCGACCAACAAGGTCAAACTCGCCCTCTTCTGGCTGTACGTAACGATTCCGCTGGCGTGGGGCGTGGTGAATACCCTCTCGCAAGCGATGAAACTGTTCAAGTAAGCGTTTGAACGGCACCCCGCGCGATACTACGTGCGGGGTGCCGGGCTGGTTATCCTGCTGCGTTTTCACGACGCGGCACCCTCCCCCCGCCAGGCTGCCACCGGTACGCCACGGCGGCGCCGAGCTCTACAACGGACCGGCGGCGGACCCCCAGCGGACCCACGCCGGATGCCCGGCGGCCCGGATGCCCGGCGGCCCGCGCTGCCTCGCCGCCCCGTGCGAGCCCTACGCGGTTATGCGGCCCAGCCGCCTAGATCTTCTCGAACAGCACTTCCTGCGCGCCTTCCCATAGCACCTTGGTGCCGAGTTCGCGCAGCTTCTCCTTACCTTCGACGATGGTCAGGAAGTGATTGCCCGCGAGTTGGCCCAGCTTGCTTGCGAAGCAGCAGGAGCCGTAGGCGAGGATGATCTCCGTTTCGCTGTAGCCGCCCGGGTAGAAGAGAATGTCGCCGACCGACGGATGACTCGTGTGATTCTCGAAACCGACCGGCGCGCCGTCGTTCTCGAGCTTGAAGTCGCCGAGAGGCACCCAGCAGCCCTCGCCGCTCCAGCGCACATGGATGATCTTCTGGCGGTACGGCAGCAGCTTCAGGAAAGCGGCCACGGTTTGCGGCGCGTCCGGATGGGTTTCGGCGGTCAATACATGGCCGCATGAAGTGATTCGAAGTTGGGTCATCGCTAGGTATCCGGTATGACGGGTTGAATGGCCTGGTCGGTCAGACGCCGGCCAGGCCGAGCCAAGCCAAGCCAAGCCGCTGGCGCGATATTCTGTCGGCCGGTGCGTGGCATCGACAGGTACAGTTGCCGCACATCCGGTCAGGCCAGTTGAAAAAGAGCGGCCAAGCAGCATCGAGGCCAGCCGGCGCCATTTCTCTCTTCACATGCGCCCCGAAAGTTCGTAGTTTGCAAGCCGCGCAATGAGCAGCACACTGCGAAAGTTGCGTGTTTGCCGCCATGGCGGCTCATCGGACTTGCCACTCGATGATCCACCGCGGCATTTGGCGATACGTTGCGCGCGGCGTGCCGATCGCGGTGGCCGGTAATCGACCGGTAATCGATTGCCGCACTGCACACTGTCCACGCAAACGGGTACGCGCACAGTGCCGGCCGCGACTGCCGCGGCGCTGCCGGCTCGCGGTCACGAACCACCATCCCGCCGCGAACCGCGCAAACCTCGGATCAGCCGCGCAACCGGTAAGCAAGCGGCGTCACGCCATAGCCACGCTTGAACTGCACGGAGAAATGACTGGCATTCTCGAAACCAACCGCAAGCGCGATTTGCAGCACCGTCTGATCGGTAGTGCGCAGCAGTCTCGCGGCTTCTTCCAGCCGCAAGCGCGTAACGAACTGATGTGGCGTTTCGCCGGTCTCGCGGCGAAACACGCGCGCGAAGTGAAAACTGCTGAGTCCGGCGTGCGCGGCCAGTTCGCTGATCGCCAGATCGGCGGCAAGATTGGCCTGCACGTAGTCGATCACGCGGCGTATGCGACGCGGCACCAGCCGCTCCGGGCCCGCCGCCGGACCTGCTGAACCGTTGTTGCGGCCGCGCGAATAATGTTGCAACAGATGCGCGGCGAGCGCGTGAGCCAACGCGTCGACGTAAAGACGCGAGTCGGACGGATCGCCGGCAGCGCGATGCAATGCAGCGAGCATCGCCGCGATCAGCGGATCGTGAAACTGCATCGCGTCGCTCAGTGACAGCTCGCGTGAGCCGCCCAGTTCCATCTGATCGGCGACGCTGTCGATCAGGCTTCGCTCCATGGGCAGATGGACGGTCGACAACGGCTCGTCGCTGATCGAACGCCAGCGCCAGGAGATCGGCACGGGCGGCACGAACCAGACGTCGCCCAACCGCAGGTCGGCACTTTCCCAGCGGCCGTCCAGGTTGCGCTCGAGATGTTCGGCGCCGCTGGCGAGCGTCATCAGCGTGAGGTCCTGCAAGCCGGGCGCCTCCAGCAGTTCCTGCTCGTTCGGTTCGAGATACGAGCGCAGCACCAGGTTTCGCCACGGCCGCTCGACGCTCGACACCAGTTTCTGGCCCGCCATATAGCGATCGTAGGCGAGCGTTGTTGTCAGCTTTGGAACTCTTGCCATCGCGTCTCCTGAAACATGCCGCATGCAGATGAGAAACCCAGCGGGCTCGCGCCCGCCCGCAAGCAGTCAGCGCAAGATTTCAAAAATGATAGCAAGGAAGCAGCTACCGTAATATTTGGAAATAGTTAATCATTCAGGTCGTCGTCCATCACGCGTTTCGAACGCCGGAGCTACCGTTTCATGGAACACGAATGCGATACGCTGCCGCATTGGCTGACTGGCTCGCCGCAAGGCGAAGCCGGTCGGGCGTCGGCATCTTACAACTCAGCGGTTTCCGCACAATCGGCTTACCAGGCCGGCGCGCGGCAACCGGCGAAATCAGCCCACGCGGCTGAAGCAACCCGGGCGGCAGTCCGCACGGCTTCGTCAGGCATGACGACGGCGGGCTTTCTCACGCTCTTCACCGAGGAGGAAATCGGCACGCCCTCGCCTGCCACGCGGCGGGCCACGCCCGTCATCAGTCCGCTGGTCCGTTTTGGCAGTGCGCAGGACCGCATCGAATTCGTGCGGCAGCGCATCAAACAGCTCGGCTTCGACTCGTTCAGCTATACGGCCACGCGCACCACCGCCCATCACAAGACGATGTTCGTGCTGACCAGCTACGAGTCGCAGGCGTGGCTCACGCGTTACTTCCGCGAGCGCTATTTCGAGCTCGATCCGCGTGTCGCGCTGGCGTCGCCGACCGGGCTGCCGTTCCTGTGGAATACAGCCGACATGCGCGCCGATCTGCCGCGTGCGCAAATGCGCAGCGAGCGGCTCTGCGGCATGATCGACCTGCTGGAGGCGACCGGCCGCAAAAGCGGGATTCTGACGCAGATGCCGCTGCCCGAGCCGGAATTGAGCGCGAGCCTGTGCTTCAATTCGGAGATCGGCAATCCGCGCTGGATGACCGAATCGATCGTGGCCGAGACGCTGATGTTCGCGCACACGATCCACGAATTCATCTGGACGCACGCGAAAAGCGTGATTGGCATTGCGCCCGAGCAGCCGCAGCGCGTCGCGCTGAGCGACTTGCAGCATGCGGTGCTGAGGGCGGTGGTACAGGGGCAGCGCGACAAGGAAATCGCCTACTTCCTCGGGCTGTCGCCGCACAACGTCGACTACCACCTGCGCCGGCTGCGGCAATTGTTCAAGGTGCGCAACCGCGTGCAGTTGATCAACGTCGCGCAGGGGTATGTGTCGTAATGGATATCGGCATCCGTGATGGGGATGCCGATCACGACTTAAGACGATAGCCCGTCTTGAAGATCCACGCGACGATCGCGAGAAACACCGCGAGAAACACCGCGGTCATGCCAAGGCTCACGCCGACATGCACGTCTGCGATCCCATAGAAGCTCCAGCGAAACCCGCTGACCAGATAGACGATCGGATTGAACAACGTCACGACCTTCCAGAACGGCGGCAGCATATTGACCGCATAGAAACTGCCGCCGAGAAACGTCAGCGGCGTGACGATCAGAAGCGGCACGAGTTGCAGCTTCTCGAAGCTATCGGCCCAGATGCCGATGATGAAACCGAACAGACTGAACGTCACCGCGGTGAGCACGAGAAACAGAATCATCCAGAGCGGGTGCTGCACCTGCAACGGCACGAACAGTCCCGCGCTGGCGAGAATGATCAGGCCCAGCAGAATCGACTTGGTCGCCGCCGCGCCCACATAACTCACGACGATCTCGAGATACGAGACCGGCGCCGACAGCAGCTCATAGATCGTCCCCGTGAAGCGCGGAAAGTAAATCCCGAACGAAGCATTCGAAATGCTTTGCGACAGCAGCGACAGCATGATCAAACCCGGCACGATGAACGCGCCGTAACTGATGCCGTCCACCTCCTTGATGCGCGAGCCGATCGCCGCGCCGAACACGACGAAGTAAAGCGAAGTGGAAATCACCGGCGCGATGATGCTTTGCATCAGCGTGCGCCACGTGCGCGCCATTTCGAACTTGTAGATCGCGCGAATTGCGTAGAGATTCATTGATCACCCCGGAGCAGACTGACGAAGATGTCTTCGAGCGAACTTTGCGTGGTATGCAGGTCCTTGAAACGGATGCCGGCGTCGTCGAGTGCCTTGAGCAGCGCGATGATGTCGGTGCGGCCGCCGTCGCCCTCGTACGTGTAGATCAGCTCGTTGCCGCCCTTCGCGACATCCAGCCCATACTGAACGAGTGCCGGCGGTACCTGCTCGAGCGGATCGTCCAGTTGCAAGGTCAACTGCTTCTTGCCGAGCTTGCGCATCAACTCGGTCTTCTCTTCGACCAGCATGATCTCGCCCGCGTTGATCACGCCGATGCGGTCGGCCATTTCCTCGGCTTCGTCGATATAGTGGGTGGTGAGGATGATCGTCACGCCGCTCGCGGCGAGCGAGCGCACCAGCTTCCACATGTCACGGCGCAACTCGACGTCCACGCCGGCGGTCGGTTCGTCGAGAAACAGCACGCGCGGTTCGTGCGAGAGCGCCTTCGCGATCAGCACGCGCCGCTTCATGCCGCCCGACAGCGTAATGATCTTGCTATTGCGCTTTTCCCACAGCGACAGATCCCGCAAGATCTTTTCGATGTAAGCGGGGTTTTTCGGTTTGCCGAACAGTCCACGGCTGAAAGAAACGGTTGCCCAGACGGTTTCGAACGAGTCGGTGGTGAGCTCCTGCGGCACCAGCCCGATCAGCGAGCGCGCGCCACGGTAGTCGGCCGCGATATCGCGGCCGTCCACCGTCACGCTGCCTTCGCTCGCATTGACGATGCCGCAGATGATGCTGATCAGCGTGGTCTTGCCCGCGCCGTTCGGGCCGAGCAAGCCGAAGATTTCTCCGCGGTGGATAGCCAGATTGATGTTTTTGAGCGCGTGAAAACCCGTTGCATAGGTTTTTGAAAGATTCGTAACCGAAACGATTGGCTGCATGGGTTCGACGATGGCAGACACCGGTATTGGATTGGAAGGAGGCGGTGCGAATGCGCGACCGCACCCGCAATTTAAATGAAAGATCGAAAGCGTGCAGCGCGGCGCTCTTTTAAGTAAAAACCGCGCAGGCTTCGCTCACCCCGCCCTTACGGTTCGGCGCACACGAAACTGCTGGCGAGATTCAGATTGCCCTTGCCCGCATAGCGTGGAAACAGCGGATAGCGGCACAACGGCCGGGAGCGCCCATTGGTGGCCGCCGCAATGTCGGTCGCGCTCAGCGTCTCGGGCGATACGCCACGCGTCACCCAGTTGTCGAGCGCGCCGAGCAGGTCCACCGACGGAATGAACACGCCGCTGCCGTGCTGGAAACCCGGCACCATATAAAGCCGCATGAACGCGTTGACCTGGTCGATGCCGAAACGGTCGATCAGCGCCTCGTAGTAGGCGATCGTCTGGTGCGGGCTGACGACTTCGTCGGCGAGGCCTTGCAGCGTGATGAGCTTGCCGCCGCGTGCGATATAGCGCGTCAGATCGGTGTTCATCGCGCCGATCGTCTGCGACAGCGCGACCAGTTGCGCCCGATATTTCCCCGGATGTTGGGGGTCGAAGCCGAGCGAGTCGAAGCTCGGGTCGCGCGCAACGAAATAGCGGACGTAGCCGTCGCCCTGAGCAAACAGGTAGCCGTTGGCGAAGAAGGTCGGCACCGGCTGCCGGCCGGGTTGATGCCCGAGCCCGAGCGTGCCGGTCAGATGCGTGCCCTGAAAGACGTTGTAGCCGCGATAACCGCTGACGTTCCACGCCAGCCGGTACGGCAACGACAGACCGTCGCGCATCACGAGCAAGGTGGATAACTGTGCGTCGGTGAGGCATTCGTCGTGCGACGGCGTATGCCCGGCGCAGCGCAAGGAGGCGATGATGTCCGCTTCGTGCTGGCGGCATGCGGCGACGTCGCTGATGATGCCGTCCTCCGCGCCGTCGAGGCGGTCACAAACCGCCAGCGTATGTTGATACACGTGTTCGAGCAACGGCGGCGGAAGGTAGCCGCCGCGCGTGGCGTATTCGGCCTGGCCGAGTTCCACGCCGAGCAGGCGCACGCCGGAAAAATTGAGCGCCGGCGAATTGGCGATCACGCCGTCGTAGTCGTCCGGAAAGCGCTGCATGACCGTGTAGCCTTCACGCCCGCCGGTCGAACCACCGGCGAAGTACATCCGGTGTGGCGGACGGCCGTAAGCGCGCGCGATGAGTGCAAGCGCCGCGTCATGCGTTTTCTTCAGATGCGCGTAGCCGAAATTCGTCACGGCGTCGTCGACCAGCCCGAAGATCGCGAGCGACGAATCGCCCACGTGTCCCGAGTCGTCGCCGAAGGTCGCATAGCCTTGCGCAAGCGGCGCGCGATCCGGCGAAAACGGAATCACGCCTGTGCCGCTGACCACCACGCCGTTGTACCCGCCGCCGCCGATCTGCAGCGCGCGGCCATTCCAGCGGCGCGGCAGATTCAGGTCGAAACGGATATCGGGCGTGCTCGCGTTGAGCCCTTTGATGCGGCCGGTGATACGGCAATATTCGCCGCCTTGCTGATTGCCGGGCACGGTTGCGCCCACCATCGCCGCACTTTCGATCTGCACGCCGGCAGTGGGCATGGCGATGAGTTCCGGCGGCAACACGGCGCCGGCGAATTCCACGCAACGCATCGCGAGCGGTGCGTCCTTAGGTGCGTCCTTAGGTGCGCCGAGCGCCTCGGCGGCGCTCAGCCCTAGCATCGCACTGACAGCCGTGGCGAGCGCGCGTGAAACTCGTGTGCGCATGCGGCGCGAACGCGCCCTCATCCGCAACCTGCCCCATTGGCCGCCGCGCGCGACTGCAGCCCCTTCCAGCCGTCCCAGCCGCGCGCGATCATCAGCACGGCGCCGATGGCGACCAGATCGCCGCCGAGTCCGATCAGCGTGCCGCGAAAACCGTGAAACATATGCGGCGTGGCCGTATCGACGATCAAGGAGACCAGCGTGCCGGCGACGAAACACACGAGCCCGGTACGGCCGACAGTCACCACCGCGGGCAGCCGCCTCGCGAGCCGCGCGATGCTGCCCATCCGAACGAACTGCGCCGCGAGCCAGGCAATGACGAGGAAGTTGATCACACGGTCCACGGAAAGGTTCTGTTTAAACGTGCCGGGCAACGGTTGCGTCAGCACGAAGAGTTTGAGTATAGCGAATGCCAGTACCGCGATCGCCGCGGCCCACGTCAGCCAGCGCGCGGCGCGGGTGGCGTGAAAGCGCTCGCTGATGGGCTGCACCCGGCACAGCATTCCGAGCACGAACATCAGCTGCCACGCAAACGGGTTAAAAGCCCAGTCGGCCATGTCGTCAATGCTCAATAGCGCGGCCAGCGGCCGGGCGAGCGCCCAGATCGCCAGACTGAGCCCAAGCGCCAGCAGTGGCGAACGGCGCGCGAGCGGCACCGCGAACGGCACGCACAGCGCAAAGATCACGTACATGGGCAGCACGCTCGACAGATACGGCTGACGCCGCAGCACGGCGATATCGAGTGCTTCGCGCAACGGCTGCGCCGCGAACGGCGTCCAACTGGTCAGATCGACCATTGGCGGGTTCAGATGCAGCGTCGCGAGAATGGCGCCGGATAATAGCGTCAATACTGCCGTCAGCAAATAGGCGCGGTAGATTTCCCAGCAGCGCCTGACGAAACGCCGGTTCGCCGCGCTCTCGCCTCGGCCCGCGAGCACCCTCGTATAGGCCGCTGCGGACGCGTAGCCGCCGATAAATACGAACACTTCAGCCGAATCGCACAATGCGTAGGCATGCAGCATCAGATGCGACAGCACGCTGCCGGGCATGTGGTCCAGCACGATGACGATCAGCACGATACCGCGGAAAAAATCCACTTCGATCGAGCGTCCGCGGCGTGATTCCATTCGGGTTCTCGCAGATGGCGCGTATCCAATGCGCCGTGAGAGACAGTCATATTCCGCTATTTCTCATAGGAATACCATGACATTAAAACGTTCCCGCCGATGCCGCGGATTATCCCCGTGCGCGCTGACAACCGCCCTTTAATCGCGCATGCATTGGCAGCGATCTGAAACTTATCTGAAACTTAAATGTCGGCATGCGGTAATGCTGAATCATTCAGTATTCGCTTGCCGGAAAGTTTTGCGGCTTTGAATGGCAAATCAGCAACGCCTACCGGTAATAACCGCGGAAAAAAATCGATGAATACACCGCGTGATTATTTTCGCTTTTTTTCGTCGTAGCATGGGTTCATGCACGCCTGTCGGACATCGCGCATTGCGAGCGCTGCCACCTCCCGACGGCGGCCACTCTTGTGGACCGGATACGCCGCCGGCCGATCTTCGATCGGCCGGATCGCTGAGCGTCCTTGCGGCGTCCTCTAGTTGCCATTGCCGACTGGCCGTCGCAATGCGCTCCGGCCCTTCCACTATCGCCCTGAACGGCGGCGCTTCGCGCACCGCCGTTGTCCCTGGAAGACGACCTCATGAACAACAGGATTGCCGGCTTCGACGGACTGCGTGCGCTTGCGGTCCTGATGGTGTTTTTTCAGCACCGCCTGTTTGGCGATATCGGCGAAATCGGCCATCTGGGCGTATGGATTTTCTTCGCGCTGAGCGGATTTCTGATTATCGGCATTCTGTCCGAGCAACGCGCGCGCATTGAACGCAACGGCAGTCGCTTTGCCGCCGAGCTGAAGCGTTTCCTGTTTCGCCGCACGCTGCGCATATTCCCGATTTACTACCTGATGCTCGCGGTGATGTGCGTATTGATGACGCTCGGCATGGCGGATCCCGAACTGGCTGGCGGCATGCCGTTTCATTTTGCTTATCTGTCGAACTTCTGGATCGGTTCAGTGCTGCATTACTGGCCGGGGCGTTACTCACATCTCTGGAGCCTTGCGATCGAGGAGCAGTTTTATCTGGTGTTCGCGCCGTTGATGTTGCTGATCGCCGCGCGGCGGCATGGGGCGGTGTGTGCGGTAATCGTGGTGGTGGGACTCGCTTCGTTGCTCGCGATGCGCGCGGCGCACTGGCAGGAGATCACGATCTACACGCATCCGTTGACCAATTTCTGGATGCTGGCGCTCGGCGGAATCGGCGGCCTGATGATCGCCGCAGACGCGCACCGCTTGCGGGCCGTGCTGGGACATGGCGTGACGTCAATCGCGCTGGCGGCATGCGTTGTCGGGTTCTGCGCGACCGAGCCCGTGTGGAGCGAGTTGACGAGTCCGCTTGTGCTGACCGCTGTTTCCGCGGCGTATGGTGCCTGCATCGCGGCGCTGGTGTGTTCGATTGCCTGCTGCCGGAGCGCTGTGATCATGGGTCTGCTCGAGACCCGTTGGCTCGTGAGTTTTGGGCGTATCAGCTATGGGTTTTATCTCTATCACAATCTCATTCCGGATTTGACGCGGAATCATCATGCGGTGGCTCTTTTCGGCGGCGCCGTGCCGGGGTGGGCGCATGTTGCGGGGATTGTGGCTTCGTTTCTGATTTCGTTGGCGATCGCCGTTCTGTCGTGGCGATTCATCGAAGCGCCTCTCCTGAAGTTCAAGGGCCTCCGGAGACCGGGCGGCGCGGTTACGCGAGCCGGGGCCGCTGCGCAGGGAGCCGGACGCGGATTGGTGGCTCGCGGCGATGCGCGTTGATTCATATGACACGTGGGTCAACCAAAGGTGATCGGGATAGTGCGCAAAACACGCCGATCCAGTCACGATCGGCGCCGCACACGGATCCGGTCGCGATTGGCGTCGACGTGCCGATGCTCTGCGGCATCGATGTGGCCTCCCCGCTACTAACCCCGTTTACCGCAACTACTCTGTCAGCGTATTCACTGCATATTCACACCGTAGTGCTACGCCGCATCCCGATACCCGCTTACCTCTGGAGCCGGTCGAGAAGCTTGCTTACACGACGCTGCTGGCTGGCAATCAGATCGTGCGTTTCTTGCAGTGCACGAATGCGCCTTTCCCAATACTCGTGGTCGAGCCGGTCGAGCGCACTATCCGCGTCCCCACGCGTCAAGTACTGGACCATGCTCTCCAGATGCTCCAACTGGCTGTCCACCAGACTGGCTGGAAGCCGCCCACCGCGCCGCGCGGTCGGTCGATTGATCGTGCCGCTCATTTTCTCGCACCCCGTAACCTGGCCAGACGGGCGATGCCTGGCTAGCTCGCCCTTATTGCGCCGCGCATGCCGAGGCGGCACTCTTGTCAACGCGCAGTTGCGCTTTCAGAACGGGGCGCGGATACAGCGGATACAATGACTCGCCGCGCCATCAGTGAAAACGATCTGCATCTAATCGTCCTACGATAACGCGCCTTTTTTGTCAGGCTTTACCATGCGTCTCAGTTCCCGACGGCCAGGCGTAAATATTTCGCCTGCCGCGGCTGTCTTGCCCCAACCGTATTCTTCGCTCGCTGCAATTGGCTCATGAACCAGCGCTCACTGCCGTATAGCCCGGTGGCCGACGCAACCGCTGCCGCAGCCGAGCCGCGCCCGGTCATCACGACGAGCAGCTTCAGTACACGCGCGCTGGCAGCCGACGAGCAACTGCTCGCCTGGCGCAAGCGCGTGGGCCACGTAGTCGACGTACCGCCGTCGAAGCAGCAGGTCGCCGGGGGGTTCCGCGGCGACATCGATTTATATGCGGTGGGCGGCATGACGTTTACCGACTGCCGCACCGAGAAACTGGTGCTCGAACGCTCGGTGGCGCGAGTGTCCACCGACACGCGCCGCGATTACGCCTTTCAGCTGTTCGTGGAAGGCGAAATCGGCAACGTGACCGGCATGCGCAAGAAACGCAGCGATCCGGGCTCGGTGCAAGGCATCGTCGCATTCGATATGAATCAGCCGTTTCGGGCCGAGCGGCCCGCCTGTCGTCTGCTGAGTCTGTTCCTGCCGGCGGCGATCGTGGACGAGGAGCTTCGTGACGGCGCGTCGCTGCATGGCCGCATCCTCCCACTGGGCTCGCCGCTGACCAGCCTCGTCATGGATCACATGGCGGCCATCGCCAGGGAAATACCGACGCTCGACGCTCAGAGCGCGACCGCCGCATTGAATGCCGGCGCCCAGCTTCTGATCGCGGCCTTTCGCAAGGAATCGCGCCTGACAGGCGAGGGCCGCGCCGCGCTGCAGGCCGCGGTAATGGGACAGGTCCGGCGTTACGTCGAAGCCAATCTGCACCAGGGCGACCTCACGCCGACCCGTATCGTCGAAGCGCTGCGACTGAAGCGCGCCACGGTCTACCGCTGGTTCGAGCCCGACGGCGGGCTCGGCGCCTACATTCGCAATCGCCGGCTGCGGGAAGCGGCGGACGAACTGGTCCGTTTCCCGCATCTGCAGATCACCGAAATCGCTTACGGGCTCGGCTTCCAGAGCCCATCGGATTTCACCCGCGCGTTTCGCCGCGCGTTCGACATGAGCCCGCAGGACATGCGTGCGCTCGCATGGGATCTGACGCATCGCAATGCGGCGTAGCGACTGAACCGGCGCATCATGCCGGCGGCTGTGCAGCGTATGCGGGCTCCTCCGCCGGCGCCCGCTCGGGAAACCGGTTCAGCGCGACGAGCGTGAGCCCGGTGGCGGCCATCACGTACCACGCAGGAATCATCGGGTTGCCCGTTACATTGATGAGCCATGTGACGAAGAACGGCGAAAACCCGCCGAACACGACAACGCCAACACCGAAGATCACGGCAAGGCTCGCCGCGCGCCGATGCGCGGGAAAGGCCTCCATCATCAGCACCATGATCGCACCCTCGTTGTTCACTGCGAGCGCCACGTACGCCGTGATGATGACGAGCGCGGCGAGATCGCTCACGCCGTGGGTCAGCATCCAGAAGACCGGCCATGCCGCCGCCAGTGACGCCACGAAAAACAGGTACTGGAGCGTCTTGCGGCTCGCGAACCGGTCGGCGGCACGCCCTACCAGCGGCGTCACCACGAAGATCGCGAGGCCCGAGAGACAGGCGGTCAGCAGGCTGATCGCCGGCGGCCGATGCAGCGTTCGCACCAGGTAGGACGGCATGTAGAACACGGTGAGATAGATGGTCACCGAAGTCGCCGCCGTCATCAGAATGCCGCAGACGAGCGGGCGCGTGTACTCGACGAACAGGCGCCCAGGATTCAGCCGTCCAATCGACTGCCGCCGGGCCGCCGGCATACGGCGGCGCAGATACCAGCCGACCGGGCCAATCAGGCCGCCGCCCAGCACGAACGGAATGCGCCATCCCCAGCTCTGCATGGCCTCGGGAGAAAGCAGCGCGGTGGTGCTCGCGCCGACCAGCGCGGCGGCGAACGCGGCCGCGCCCTGGCTCGCGCCGCGCCAGCTCACCACGAAACAGCGGTGCCGGTACGCAACCGACTCCATCAGCGAAGCCGCCACCGGCCCGATCTCTCCGCCCGCCGCGAGCCCCTGCATCAGCCGCGCGAGCACCATCAGCACCGGCGCCGCGAGACCGATCGACGCATAGGTGGGCAGGCACGCGATCAGCCACGTGCCGAGCGTCATCAGCGCAAGCGAGACGGTCATGCCGGCCTTGCGGCCCCGGCTGTCGGCGATGTGGCCGATCATGATCCCGCCGAGCGGGCGCATCACGAAGCCCGCGCCGAAGGTGGCAAGCGAGAGCAGCAGCGACGACACGGGGTTGCCGGACGGAAAGAACAGATTGCCGATCAGCACGGCCGAAAAGCTGTACACAGTGAAGTCGTACGCAACGAAACCGTTGCCGATCACGATCGCCACGATGAGACGCCGGAGTTCGGCGCGGGACAAGTTAGCTGGTTGGGCTGCTGCTTTGTGCATGGGTGCGGTGGACGGGGGCGTCGTGGTGTTCCGGAAGGTCGGCGGCGAGAGCGGTGCTCTTTCCGCTCTAACGGCCTGAAAAGGGAGGACTTTACGTCACGCGAAAGGATCGCGGACCCCAACCCGGCATGCGTGGGCGTCTGGCCGGCCGCGGACGCTCCGCGCGGTTGAGCGGAAATCAACCGGCCGCTACGAATCGGCACGGTGAGAGTCTCGTGCCGCAGGTGCTGAATCGGCCGCCTATCCAGCCGCCTGCGCAGTCGCCTAAACGAACCGAGCGATCGCGCTATTCCATCGTTCGAGTGAAGTCGTGAGCGTGGGTCAACTCAAGCGGCTGCTAGTGGAAATCCCGTATCGGGCATGGACCTCCGTGAAAGCCTTGGGAAGGATTCGCTCGCCTAGAATCGCTCCGTCAAAGCAGACAGACGGGCGGCATTCCGCTGCCAGAAACAATAACGGAGACTATCGATGACCTCGAGCTTTCGCACGCTGCGCCATATCGCCATCGCTTCCAGCCTGCTTTTCGGCCTTGCCTCGCAGCAGGCGACCGCGGCGGACAGCGGCAAGATCACCATCATGGTGGGCGGCATCACGAAGCTGATCTACCTGCCGGCACGCCTGACCGAACAGCTCGGCTATTTCAAGGACGAAGGGCTCGACGTCGAACTGCTGTCGCAGCCGGCCGGCGTCGACGCTGAAAACGAACTGCTGGCTGGCGCGGTCCAGGCGGTGGTCGGCTTCTACGACCATACGATCGACCTGCAAACCAAGGGCAAGGACGTCAAGGCGATCGTGGTGTTCGGGCAGGTGCCGGGCGAGGTCGAGCTGGTATCGACCAAGGCCGCCGACACGATCAAATCGATGGCCGACGTCAAGGGTAAGACACTCGGCGTCACCGGCCTCGGCTCATCGACCAGCTTTCTCACGCAATACCTCGCCGGACAACACGGCATCCAGTCGACCGAATACACGATGCTGCCGGTGGGCGCCGACGCCAGCTTCATCGCGGCAATCAAGCAAGGCCGGATCGACGCGGGCATGACGACCGAGCCCACCGTGTCGGCCTTGCAGAAGTCCGGCGACGCCAAGGTGCTGGTCGACATGCGCTCGGTCGAGGGCACCAAGGCGGCGCTGGGCGGCACCTACCCGGCGTCGAGCCTGTATGTGCAGTCGGCATGGGCCGATTCGCACAAGGCTGAAGCCGCGAAGCTGGCGCACGCATTCGTTCGCACGATGCAGTTCATCCACACGCACAGCGCGGAAGAAATCGCCGCGAAGATGCCCGACGACTACCAGAAGGACAAGCCGCTCTACGTGAGCGCGCTGAAGGCGTCGCTGCCGATGTACACGGCGGACGGCAAGATGCCGGCCGACGGCCCGGCAACCGTGCTCAAGGTACTGTCGGCGTTCAATCCGTCGGTCAAGGGCAAGCGTGTCGAACTGGGGAAAACCTATACCAACGAGTTTGTCAGCGCGAAATAAACCGGCGCTTACCGATCGTTGTTGCGGGTCGCGTGCCGTCTGACCCCGATGCCATGCCGGTACCGCCCTGGTACCGGCAACTTCGTGGTCCCCGGCAATGCGTTCCAGTGTGTGCGTGAAGCCGGCCGCGTGTTCGCCCGTGATGTGGATGTCGAGTCCATGAGCCTCGCCGCCACGGATTGCCCGTGCGTCGCGCAAGTGAGGAAACGCGATGAAGCTGCTGCTCGTGGAAGACAACGCTGAACTCGCACACTGGATTGTCAACTTGCTGCGCAATCAGAACTTCACGATTGATTGCGTCCCCGACGGCGAACGCGCGGATGGGGTGCTCGCGGCTCAACGCTACGACGCAGTGCTACTCGACATCCGCCTGCCCCGCATGGACGGAAAAGAAGTGCTGGCGCGCTTACGCCGTCGCGGCGACAAGGTGCCCGTGTTGATGCTGACGGCGTATGGCTCGACGGACGACAAGCTCGATTGCTTCAGCGCGGGTGCTGACGACTATGTCGTCAAGCCATTCGATGCTCGTGAACTGGTCACGCGTATCGAGACGCTGATTCGCCGGCAAGCGGGCGGCATGCCGGACGTCCTCGTTTGCGGCGATCTGCAATACCTGGCCGGCACGCGCGCATTCCTTCTCGGCACCACGCCACTGTTGTTGCGACGCCGCGAGCACACCATTCTCGAGGCCCTGATGACAAGACAGGGCAAGACGGTCTCGAAGGCGGCCTTGATGGAGAGCATGTCCGGTCTCGGCGGCGAGCTGAGCGCGGACGCCATCGACCTCTATATCCACCGTCTGCGCAAGCACCTCGGCACGTCGAGCGCGCAGATCATGACGTTGCGTGGTCTTGGCTACATCCTGCGCAGCAAGGATGCGTTCTAGCAGAAACATGCGCAATGCCGTACATCAGTGATTTCACTTAGTTGTACAAGTGATACGGGAAAGGAGCGTGAAGGATTGAAGTCACTAGGATTGCACTCATCAGTTGACCATCACCGTCTTCCGGATCGCCGGGTGAAGGGCGCAGCAGGCAGCTAAAGAGAAAATTTCAACGTAGTAATCTGAGGAGACGATCTTGAAGAAAAAGTATCTGGCACTGGCCGCCACGGCAGGCGCTTTCGCGGCGACCGGCGCACATGCACAGTCGAGCGTCCAGCTCTACGGCCTGATGGACCTGAGCTTCCCCACCTACCGCACGCACGCGGATGCGAACGGTAATCATGTCATCGGCATGGGCAACGACGGCGAACCGTGGTTCAGCGGCAGCCGCTGGGGCCTGAAGGGCGCGGAAGACATCGGTGGCGGCACGAAGATCATTTTCCGGTTGGAGAGCGAATTCGTGGTCGCCAACGGCCAGATGGAAGATCCGGGCCAGATCTTCGACCGTGATGCATGGGTCGGTATCGAGAACGACACGTTCGGCAAGATCACGGCTGGCTTCCAGAACACGATCGCCCGCGACGCGGCAACCATTTATGGTGATGCATATGGCAGCGCCAAACTGACGACGGAAGAAGGCGGCTGGACCAATTCGAACAACTTCAAGCAGATGATTTTCTACGCGGCCGGTCCGACCGGTACGCGCTATACCAATGGCCTCGCTTGGAAGAAACTGTTCAGCAACGGCATTTTTGCCAGCGCGGGCTACGCGTTCGGCAACTCGACCAGTTTCGGCTCCAACTCCACGTATCAGGCGGCGCTCGGCTACAACGGCGGCCCATTCAACGTGTCGGGTTTCTACAGCCACGTGAATCGCGTTGGCATTACCAACCAGACGTGGTCGGTGGGCGGCAACTACACGTTCGGTATCCTGCGCGCCAATGCGGGTTACTTCCGTTACCTGGGCAATCAGGGCGCGCTGGGCCAGCGTCAGGACAACGCCTGGACGGTGTCGCTCAAACTGTCGCCGAAGGGTCCGCTCGACTATGAGCTCGGTTACCAGCAGATGCGCGTGCACAACGCCGCGTACAACGGCGACGGCAATATTCCGAACGCCAACATCGGCGCGTTCGATCCGACCTCGGCCCTCCACAACGGCTTCAAGGAAACCTTGTACGGTTCGATCTTCTATCACCTGTCCAAGCGCACCGAAGTGTATCTGGCCGGCGACTACATGAAGCTGCACGGCGGCTATACGGTTGGCAGCACCTTCGGCGCCACCAACCAGCTCGAGCTGACCACGGGCGTGCGCACGCGCTTCTAACCGGGGAGATATCCTCGCAGCGGTTCCAGTGAATGAAGTGCTCCAATTGGCGGCGGCGGATTTTATCCGTTCGCCGCCTTTTTTCATGCCCTGCGGATCGGGAGAGGCAATGACATTCGGGCGCATGGCAGCACGCGGCAGCACCCGCTACTATTTGAATTGATCAAAGTCCTCACGCACGACGTCAAGCAGTTGCGCCACAGGCAGGAGGTGGGCGATGAACGCTCGATCAACGATATGGCTCGTTTGTGCCGGCTTGCTTACGTGCAGCTTTCTGGCCAGTCTCGCCGGCTGCGATGCCTTGCGTGGCCCCCCGGCAGCGGAATGGCCGGGCCCTCATGCGCCGTACCCTTTCCCGAACGACGTTCCGCATCGAACCGAGTGAGTTGTGCGAACCCCGGCGCGTTCTGCCCCGCCAACCGTCAACCAGCAACGCCACACGTCACGTTCGGCGCGGTATAGGGCGACGGATAGTCCGACGTGGGGCCGCCAAGCAGACGGAGCCGCTGCGTCGCCAATACACCCGCTTCCGTTTGTTCGCGCCCGCTTCCTCGAGCTGACCCGCAACGAGCGTCAGCGCACACTTCGCGAAGGCACAAATCCGGCGGATATGAGAAATTGTCATTTCCGACACGAGTCGGCGAGCGACCGGACCTGGTTCTCGCCCATCCGGCATGAAAACGCACCTTCGCATCGCTCTAGTCGTGCTCACTGCGCTGCGCGCGACCCTCTGGCCGGTGGTGGCGCACGCCCATCCGCTCGATAGCGAGTTCGACTGCAGATCGAATCCTCACGCATTCATCATGTCTCTGGAGAACGGGCAATTCATCGATTCGAATCCGATGCGTGTCGAGAATAATTCGGTCAATGCGTTTCGGCCCGCTCACGGCACCGATCTGACGGTGTTCGGCTTTCGCGTCTATGCCGTCATCGGTTACCAGCGGGACGACACGATCTTCAGGAAAGGAAGCGGCGCTGCGATCGCAGCGCCGCTCTATGGCGCCGTGGTGTCGGGGCCGGTCGAGACAGTGGAAACACGCGTGCGCCAGGCCGGCAGCGACGCGACTGTGCACCAGGTCATTCCCATGTTACTCACGGCAATCGTCTGCGACGAGCATCGGATCGGGCCATCGACGCATGAGACGCATGAGACGCCTGAGCCACGTTAGGCACGTCGGCGTATAGCCCGCGCGGGGAACCGCCGCTCCAGCGTCGACGCCCAGCGGTTCGATTCGCGACAACTTGCCCATCGGCCTCATTCAAGGCAACATCGCCTGCTCGACGGCCCGGCTGTCCAAGACAGGCTGGCCGCAATCCTTCACGTGACGAAGGCAGTCGAACCACGGCCGTCAAATGAAACGCTTCGAATTGCTGGCCACCACCATGGCCAACGAAATCCGCTCGGGTAGCCGTCCCATCGGCTCCCGCATGCCCTCGCTGAGACAACTCACGACGCAGCACGGCGTCAGCCAGTCGACCGTGTTTCGAGCCTACTATCTCCTTGAAGAGTGGGGCCTGATCCGGGCACGCGAGCGCTCCGGATACTACGTGGCGCCAGGCGCGGCGCCTGAACAGCGGCAGAGCACACGCCTTCCGCCCACGCTGGAGTCGGCCAAGGTCGAAATCAGCGACCTTGTCTTTTCGGTGCTCGAGGCGGCGAAGCATCCCGACATTGTTCCCTTGGGCTCGGCGTTTCCGTCTCCGCAGCTTTTTCCACTTCAGCGCCTCGCCAAATCGCTCGCGCACGCAAGCCGACTGATCAGCCCATGGAGTACGGTGGCCGACCTTCCACCGGGAAACGAGCAGCTGCGTCGTCAGATTTCGTTGCGGTACATGGGGATGGGCATTGCCCAACCGATGGAAGAAATTGTCGTCACCAATGGCGCTCTGGAAGCGCTCAACCTGTGCTTGATGGCGGTGACGCGTCCGGGAGACGTCGTGGCCGTCGAGTCACCGGGGTTTTACGCGGCGTTGCAAGCCATCGAGCGCCTTGACCTGCGGGCCGTGGAGATTCCGGTCGACCCTGTTTCAGGCGTCGATTTGCAGGCGCTGGCGGACGCCCTCGACAAGCACCCCATTCGAGCATGCTGGTTCATGACCAGCTTTCAGAATCCGACCGGCGCGGCGATGCCGCAGGACAAGAAGAAAGCGCTGGTCGAACTTCTTGCCCAGCATGATGTGCCGCTCATCGAGGACGATGTGTACGGCGAGTTGCACCATGCAGCGGCCTCCCCTCTGCCGGCCATGGCCTTCGACAAGAAAGGCCTCGTGATGCACTGCAGTTCATTTTCAAAGACACTCGCACCCGGATACCGCATTGGGTGGGTAGCGGCGGGCCGTTTCACCGACAAGGTGCAGCGCCTGAAGTTGATGACCACTTTATCGGCCAGCATCCCGGCCCAGGCAGGCATAGCGGACTATCTTCAGCACGGCGGGTATGACAAGCATCTGCGCAAACTGCGCGGCTCGCTTCGCATCCAGCTGGCCGCAATGGATAGTGCGCTGCGCCGCTGGATGCCCGACGATGCGCGCTGGACACTGCCGTCCGGAGGCTATTTTCTGTGGGTTCGACTTCCGTCGCGTGTCGATGCGATGACGCTGCACCGCCTCGCGATAGAGAGCGGTATCAGCATCGCACCGGGGCCAGTCTTCTCCGCAACGCACGCGTTCCAGGACCACGTCCGATTGAATTTCGGTCATCCCTGGGGCGACAGGATGGAGAATGCCGTCAAAACGCTAGGTTCGCTGCTCGAGCGCGCCTGCGACTGAGCCACGCGTGACAGACCGCTTGTCTCTGCCGGCGCGCCTGCCTGCCGCATGCCCAGCACTCTCAATGTGCGACGTTGACCGCGAGTTTCGCGAGGGCAAACAGCGTCGCGCCAAACCCGCCGGCGAGCACGACTGCGACTACCGGCAACAGGGGCAGCTTGACGGCCGCCATGTCGCTCTGATGCGAAGCGCCCCGGCGGACGCCAAAGAAACTCCACAGCACGATTCGCGTCATTTTCAACAGGTTCATGGCATCACCTCCCAAGGTAGGACTGCTTCATCTCATGCCGTAGTTTGAGCCGGGCAGGCCGCGCAAAACAGCAGCAGTTGCGAACAATTCCGGCGCAGCAGTCTCCCCTGCTGCTGCCGCCGGCTGCGCAGCTGCGACCTCGCTCGCCATCTGCTAGCGCGTTTTAGTCGGTATCTGCTGCTGTTCGGCGAGCGCCGTTGCCTCTATCTTTGGCCACTGACCAAGCCTGGCTTCACGACGTCGAGTTCCATCGGAAGTGTGGCCGCAGACGCCCCGGACCATGTACCAGTACACCGAGTTTGACAAATCATTCGTGCGCAGCCGCGCTGCGCAGTTTCGCGACCAGCTCGAGCGCTGGCAATCCGGGAAACTCAGCGAAGACGACTTTCGCCCACTCCGTCTTCAGAACGGATGGTATGTGCAACGGCACGCGCCGATGCTGCGCGTGGCCGTCCCATACGGAGAACTGTCGAGCGCGCAGTTGCGCATGCTGGCCCGGATTGCGCGGGACTACGATGAGCCCGAGGCCGAAATATATCGGCTTGCCTGCGAAGCACAAAAGAAGCTCGGGACCCCCCACTTGCCGACGCACTACGCGCATTTCACCACGCGCACCAACGTCCAGTTCAACTGGATTCCCCTATCGAAGTCAGCGGACGTGATGGACCTGCTCGCCAGCGTCGACATGCATGGCATTCAGACCAGCGGCAATTGCATTCGCAACATTTCCTGCGACGAACGCGCAGGCGTTGCACCCGATGAAATTGCCGACCCGCGGCCATTTGCTGAAATCATGCGCCAGTGGACGACGCTGCATCCCGAGTTCGCGTTTCTTCCGCGCAAGTTCAAGATCGCGATCACCGGCGCGACCGAGGACCGGGCCGCGACGGATTGGCACGATGTCGGTCTGCGGCTCCAAAAAAATGACGCAGGCGAGCTGGGTTTTCGGGTGACAGCAGGCGGAGGGATGGGCCGCACGCCCATGCTTGGCGTCGTGCTGCGCGACTTTTTGCCGTGGCATCAAATCATGAACTACATCGAGGCGGTCGTGCGGGTCTACAACCGCTACGGCCGGCGCGACAACAAATACAAGGCTCGCATCAAGATTCTGGTCAAGGCCGAGGGTCAACGATATATCGACGAGGTAGACGAGGAGTTCCGCCAGATAGTCGAACGCGACGGTGGTCCGCACACCATCCCGCAAGCCGAATTGGACCGCGTCAGTGCCTCGTTCGTGCCACCCGGCCTGAACAGCCGGATACACCGGAGCGACGAGACCGTCAGTTCAGGCCTGCGTGCGCAAGCGCAGGCCCATCCGCGTTTCGGCCGTTGGCTGCAGCGCAACGTCGCGCACCACAAACATCCGGCGATGCGTATTGTCACGCTGTCGTTCAAACGCCTCTTTCAGGCACCCGGCGACGCGTCGGCCGATCAGCTCGATATCGTCGCCGACCTGGCCGGGCGCTTTTCCGCAGGTGAAGCGCGCATCACGCATACGCAGAACATCGTGCTGCCGTGGGTCCATGTCGACGACCTGTTCCCGCTGTGGAAAGCCGCTTGCGACGCAGACCTGGCAAGCGCGAACGTTCATCTGCTCACCGATATGATTGCGTGCCCCGGCGGCGATTTTTGCGCCCTCGCCAACGCACGTTCGATTCCCGTTGCGCAGGCCGTTACCGAACGATACCAGGACCTGGACGAACTCGACGACATCGGCGAAGTCGATCTGCACATCAGCGGCTGCATCAACTCGTGCGGTCACCATCACAGCGGTCACATCGGTATTCTCGGCGTCGACAAGGACGGTCAGGAATGGTACCAGGTGACCCTCGGCGGCTCGGACGGCAAGCAATCGAGCGGCGCCGCCCAGGCTGGAAAGGTCATCGGCCCGTCATTCTCCGCATCCGAGGTTCCTGACGTTATCGAGGCGATTCTCGCCACCTACCGCGATATTCGAAACACCGGCGGAACACGGGAGACGTTTATTCAAACGTTGAAGCGTGTCGGACTGGAACCGTTCAAAGTCGCAGCCAACGACGCTCGACGAAAGGCGGAGGCGTCCCGGTGACAAACACAAACGGTATTCGCCTGAGAATATTGACGACGGCAGAGCATCTCGCCGACGGCGTCACGAACCCTGTTCAGCTCGCCAACGACGCTGACCCGACGGCACTTGCCGGGCAGATCGAACAGCTGGCGCGCATCGACCTGCACTTCCCACACTTCACCGACGGACGCGCGTACAGTCAGGCCTATCTCCTGCGCCGCAGGCTCGGCTTCAAGGGCGATTTACGCGCGACGGGCGACGTCCTGATAGACCAGCTCGTGCAGATGGAAAGAACCGGGTTTTCGAGCGCAGTGCTGAAAGAAGGTGTCGATCCGGCCGACGCGAAACGGCAGTTCGAACGTTTCCCCGGGTTCTACCAGGCCGACGCAGCAGAGACTCCGACAGTATTTAAATCGTCTATCGCTGGACCCGGCCGGTCCTGAGCAGTTGACGGGAAGCAGACTGTCGTTTTCACATCTGCCCCCTCAGCCGCTGACGAAAGTGAGCAGGTCGGGCGCTTAACGCGCCGCCCATCTGCTCTCTGCTGCGCGGCCTTGTTCAACAAAACCTCAGAAACTCGTGCGCAAACCAATCCGCGCGAGCGTCTGCGACCGGTTGCTCGCCGCGCCGTCCGGTTGCAGCAAGCCATTGATCCACGCCCGCGTCACGGCCGCATCACCGCTCGCGCGCTGATAGATCGCTTCGACATACGCGGTTGTGCGCTTCGAAAAGCTGTACTGCAGCGCCGTCGTGATCTGTTGCGCCTTGTTGTTCAGGAGCACGTCGTTACCTTTCATGTACGCATAGTCGAGGCCGAGCGTCCACGGCCCGGAGATCGTCCACGACGCGCCGCCCTTGTACACATCGATCCTCGCGCCGCTCGCGGTATTTTTGGTGTTCGTGTACAGCAACATCCCCAGCACGCTACCGAAGTTGTAGTGCGCGCCAAAACCAAAATTGCGAATGCCGTCGTGACCGTTGCCGAGTTGCGGGTACTTCACTTCGACATACGCCGCACCGACTCCGAATGGACCGTTCGCATAGTTCGCGCCGAAGCTCATCGTCGAGTCGGAGGAGAACGAGCCGGGCACGCCGCCGAATCCATAGAGCGCGCCGAACGTGAAACCCGAGATATCCGGGCTGCGGTACTTGACCGAATTCGCCACGCGGGTCGCGCCCGCCATCCGGTCGAAATCGAACGATCCGGTCGGATTGTTCGGCACGCCGAGTGCGGTAAACGGCCCCTGACGAAAATCGTAGATACCGCCGAACAGGAACGCGCCGTCATAGAGCCCGAGCGTCAGCGTCTCGAACATGAAGTCGTACTGGTTGCCGAATGTGAGCGAGCCGAAGCGGTCGTTGGCAAGTCCGACCAGGGCCGTGCGGTTGAAAATCTGTCCCGCACCTGGAATCGTCGCGCCGTTGCCCAGATCGAATTGCGACGTCAGTTCGAAGATCGCCTTGTTGCCGCCGCCCAGGTCTTCGCTGCCTTTGAAGGTCAGCAGATCCGGTGACAGCACGCCGCTGTCGAACAGTGTCGCGGCGCCGCCATGCTGGTTGTTCACATACGTGACACCCGCATCGATCACGCCCTGCAGCGTCACGCTGCTTTGCGCGCTTGCGATGCCCGGCGCGATGATCGCAAACGTGCAGCCCGCTATCGCCAGCCGCTTTGGCTTCGTTCTCTTCATGCCTATCTCCTCCATTCGTTGTTGAATATTTGCCCTTGCTCGATGCGAATGGCGACCGGCGTGAGCGCCGCGCCCTCACACGGGCCATCGATGCACAAGCCGTCTTCGAAGCGGAACATCGCGCTGTGATGCGCGCACATCAGCAATTCGGCGTCGTAGGCCCAGAAGGTGTTCGGCTCGTAGTTCAGCGGAATCGAAAAGTGCGGACACATGTTGCGATAGGCCCAGACCTCGTCGCCGCGGCGCAACACGACGACGCCTGGCGCGCCGGATTGCTCAGCGGCAATTTCAAGCGCGCCGCCGTCAGGAATGTCGCCTAGCGCGCACAGGAAGCCCGCCCGAGATTCGGGACTCGCCACGTTCATCGCCTTGCCTCCTCATACACGCCGTTCAGACAGTACGAAGTCGCGCTGGACCTCGAAGAACGGGCTCGGCAAGTCCCACTCTTTGGCGGCTGCCGCGTTATCGTTCGGCACGTAGTCGATTACGAGCGACGGCTTCGCACCGAACACCGCATCGGATTCGACATACGGGTCGCCGGCGGAATACAGCGCAGTGGTCAGCGTTTCGTAGCCGGGCGCCTCGATCAGGAAGTGAACGTGAGCAGGCCGCATCGGATGACGGCCGGTCGCCATCAGCATTTTTCCGACCGGACCGTCGGTCGGAATCGGATAGCTGGTCGGCTTGATGGTCCTGAACGCGTATTCGCCGTTCGGCCCCGAGCGGAATTTGCCGCGCAGATTGCTTTCGGGCTGATCGGGGTCCTGGCCTTCGTACATGCCGTTGTTCGCCGTTTCCCATACCTCGATCAGCGCGCCGGCCACCGGCGCGCCGCGCTCGTCGACGAGGCGGCCGTGGATCAGCGCCGGTTCGCCTTCCGTGCGCGCGATGTTGGCGCCGAATGCTTCGTTCCTGGCGCCCTCGCGATAGAACGGGCCGAGCAGGCTGCTCTCGGTGGTGTCGCCCTCGTGCCCGTGGTTGATCGCATCGACCATGATCGACAGGCCGAGCGTGTCCGACAGCAGAATGAATTCCTGGCGGATGCCGCTGCACTTGTTGCCGGTGGCGGTGAGAAATTCGATGCCGCGGCGCCATTCGTCGCCGGTCAGTTCGACTTCGCGGGCAAACGCGTGCAGGTGTTCGACCAGCGCGGTCATGATCTGCTTCAGGCGCGGATCGGTGCAGCCGGCAAACGTCTTGAGCACATTCTGGGTAAGCGGATGGATGGTTTCGTCGTTCATCATCGACCTCATGCGCGATGTGCCGCCGACGGCGCGTCGAGCGAATCGGTCGCTCCGCCTGGCGAGGGTTGCTGAGACGGACCGGCGTCGGGAAATACGACGCGCCGGCCCACGGGGAACAATTGCAGGCCGTAGCGGCGCGACACGAAGCCCCACAGCCCTTGCGGAAAGAACATCGTCACGACGATCGCCAGCGCGCCGAGCCCGATCAGATACCAGGTGCCAAAGTCGGACAGAAACTGATTGAGCACGAAGAAAATCAGCGCGCCGACGATCGGTCCTTCCAGCGTGCCGAGACCGCCGATCATCACGATAAAGATGCCGAACGCGGTCCAGTTCACCGAGAACGCGGCATCGGGCGAAATGCGCAGGTTGCCGACGAAATACAGGCCGCCGGCCAGTGCCGTACCGCACGCGGACACCAGATAGACGATCAGCCGCGCGCGCTTCACGTCGACGCCCTGACTACTGGCCGCCACCGCGTTGTCGCGCATCGCGGTCAGTGCGAGGCCGGCTTTCGAGCGCAGGAACAGATACAGCAACCCGAGCGCCGCCGCGACGATGGCCAGCGCGAGCCAAAGCGTCAGCGATTCGCGCAGCGCGCGCGGCACGCCCTGCAGCGCGGTCAGGCTCGTGCCGGAGCCGCCGCCGAGCACCGACACGTTCGCCACCGTCAGCCGGAACACTTCCGCGATCACCCATGTGCCGATCGCGAAGTAGCCGCCTTCCAGCCGGAACGCCACCAGCGATACGGGAATCGCGACGATCGTCGCAATCAGCGCCGCGACCGGTACGGCGACGAACGGCGAGATGCCGCAACAGTTCGCGAGGATCAGCATGCCGTAGCCGCCGATTCCGAAGAACGCCTGCTGCCCGATCGACACCATCCCGCCATAACCCGCCAGCAGGTTCCACATCAACGCGAACACCAGATACGACGCGAGCTGCACGAAGTCGCGCAGCGCGTCGCGCCCGGCCCACCACGGCGCGCTCGCCACCGCCAGCGCGAGGATCACGAGCACGATCGCCGCCACCCGGCTCGCACGGGTCGCGCGCCGAACCTCGAAACCCGCTGCGGGCATGTTCAATTGCATGGTCATGTCGAACCTCTATGCAGTTTTGGGCAGCAAGCCCTGCGGCCGCGCCACCAGCACGCCGAGAAACACCACGTGGCCGAGCCAGATGCCCCAGCCGGGGTCGAAATAAAAGCCCACCTGCTGCGCGATGCCGAGCGCGATGCCGCCGATGCAGGTGCCCCAGAACGAGCCCATCCCGCCGATGATCACCGCTTCGAACGCGTACAGCAGCAACGCCGGGCCGTCGGTCGGCGAGACCGCGGTGCGCATCGAATACAGCGCGGCGGCAAGCGCGATCAGCACGAAGGCGATGCCCATCGCCAGCGCATAGGTGCGGCGATACGAGACGCCCATCAGCTGCACGATTTCGCGGTCGTCCGAGGTGGCGCGAAATGCGCGGCCGAGCGGCGTGCGGCCGAACAGCCACTGCATCGCGAAGGCGAGCGCAAGCGTCGCCGCCAGCGTGATGAGCGGCAGATAGCCCAGCGTGATGCCCCCCGCGAGCGTGATGCTCTTCGACTCGAAGCTGCCTGTTGCGACCGAACGCGGATCGGCGGAGAACACCTGTTGCAGCACGTTCTGGATCACGATCGACAAACCGAACGTGACGATCAGCGAAGGCAGCGGATCGCGGCTGCTGACCCGGTTGAGGATCGCGTACTGCACCGCATAGCCCGCGCCGAAAGCGATCACGAGCAGCAGCACGAGTGCCGCGGCAAGCGGCAGATGGGCGAAGCTCGTCAACGCGAACAGCACGAACACCAGCAGCACGATGAAATCGCCATGCGCGGTGTTGGTCAACCGCATCACGCCGAACACCAGCGACTGCCCCATCGCGAAGAGCCCGTACAGCGCGCCGAGCAGCACGCCTTGCACGACGATATTGATGAACGTAGTCATGCCACCGCTCCAAAGTACGCCTGCGTGATCGCCTCGTCCGACACCTCGGCCGATATGCCCGCCAGCGACACCCGTCCTTCCTGGAAGCAATAGAAACGCGACGACACACGGCGCGCCAGTTGCACGTCCTGCTCGACCACGATCGCGCTCATGCCGCCCGCGACGATCGCGGGCAACGCCGCGTAGATCTCGCGCACGATCACCGGCGCGAGGCCGAGCGAGAGTTCGTCGCACATCAGCAGATCGGGATTGCTCATCAGCGCGCGGCCGATCGCGACCATCTGCTGCTGGCCGCCCGACAACGCGGTGGCCGCGTGATGACGGCGCTCCTGCAACACGGGGAACAACGCGTAGACGCCCGCCAGGTTCCAGCGCCCCGGCCGTTTGCAGAACGCGCCGAGCAGCAGGTTTTCTTCGACGCTCAAGCTCGCGAACAGGCGCCGCCCTTCCGGCACCAGCGCAATGCCCTTGCCGACGATGCCCGCCGCAGGCGCGCCGCCAATCGGCTCGCCGCGATACAGGATCTGTGCGGCGGCACGCGGGCGCAGCAGACCCGCCACCGATTTCAGGAAGGTCGATTTGCCCGCGCCGTTCGAGCCGATCAGCGCGATCACCTCGCCCGGCGCGACCGTCACGTCGATGCCGAACAGCGCCTGGAAGTCGCCGTAAAACGCGCTCAGCGCGCGAGTCTCCAGTAATGCCGACATGGTCATGCCTCCAGTCCGAGATACACGCGCCGCACTTCGGGGTCGTCCATCACGGCCGCGGGCAGGCCTTCGGCCAGCCGTTTGCCGAAGTTGATGACGAGCAGCCGGTCGGCCACCGCGAGCAGCGCATGCACGACGTGCTCGATCCACACGATCGTCACGCCGCGCTCCTTGACGCGGCGAATCTCGTCGACGAGTTCGTGAGTTTCGGGCTCGGTCAGGCCGCCGGCGATCTCGTCGAGCAGCAGCAGCTGCGGCTGGGTTGCGAGCGCGCGGGCCAGTTCGAGGCGCTTGCGGTCCAGCAGCCCGAGCGTGCCGGCCAACTGGTTGGCACGGGCTTTGAGGCCGGTGCGTTCGAGCACGTCGATGCAAACGCCGTAGGCGGCGTGCTCGGCCAGTTCACCGCCGAAAGTCGCGCCGACCAGCAGATTCTCGAACACCGTCATGCCGCCGAACGGCCGCGGTACCTGATACGAGCGGCCGATTCCGGCGGCGCAACGCCGATGCGGCGGCAAGTGGTTCACATCCGCGCCGTCGAATTCGACGCTGCCCTGATCGGGCCGCACGTCGCCGCTGACGAGATTGAACAGCGTGGTCTTGCCGGCGCCGTTCGGGCCGAGGATGCCGTAGGTTTCGCCGCGTTCGACGGCGAAGCTGATGTCGTCGGTCACTTGCAGCGCGCCGTAGCGCTTCGATACGCCGGTTAGTCTGAGAACTGGGTTCATCGCCGCTCTCCGCTATCGAGTCACGCGATCAGCTTGAGCGGGCCGGACAGCGGCACGCTCGGCGCGAGCTGGTTGTTGACGATCGCGAGATCGAAGCGATGCTTCTGTCCCGCCCCTTGTGCACTGCGCCATTGCCCGCCCACCAGCGGCGTCTTCGCGACATTCTTCACCGGCCCACTGCCCCACGCGACATGCCCAACCAGCGTATCGAGCTTCGTCGACGCCAGCGCGTCGCGAATCGCTTCGTTCGAATCGACGTCTTTCGCGCGCTTTAACGAATCGACGGCGATTTCGAACAACGCATGAGCGAAGCCGAGCGGTTGAGTCCATTGCTTCGAGGTGACGCGTTCGTAGTCGTCGGCGAGCTGCCGCGCGCTTTGCCCCGTCAACGACGACTTGAACGGATGCGACGGCGACCACCACACCTCGGTGGAGAGGCCCTCGCCGAGATCGCCCAGCGCTTCGATCGAGGTCGGAAAAAGCAGCGCCTTGCCGATCGAAATGACTTTCGGTTTCAGGCCTTGCTGGCGCGCCTGCACCAGAAAATTCTTCGCGTCCGGCGGGATCACGACGCCCGTGACGATCTGCGCGTTCGCCTGCTTGAACGACGAAATCTGCGCGGAGAAGTCTTGCGTCATGCTCTGGAAGCGGCCCGGGTCCTTCAGCGTGAAGCCTTTTTGTGCGAGCACCGGCGGAAAGCCGAGCTTTGCGTCGCCCCATGCGTTGCCGTCGCCGTCGTTCGGGAACAGGCCGCCGACGCTGTGGTTGGTCTGCACCGATTGCCACATGCCGGTGTAGACGGCGATCACGTCCTCCAGTCCCCAGAAGAAATGATAGGTAAAGCGAAAGCCCTTCTTCGGATCGCCCTTTCTGCCGAAGAACCACGGCTGCCACGGCACCACCGTCGACACGCACGGCAGCTCGTTCAGCTCGCACGCGTCGCTGACCGGATTCGCGGTTTCGGGCGTGCCGGACACCAGCATGATGTCGACCTTGTCCTTCAGGATCAGATCGTTGGCGACCTCGCCGGCACGATTTGGATTCGACTGGCTGTCCTTGACGACGATCGACACCGGATACGTCTTGCCGCCGATCGCGATGCCGTTTTTCAGCACCGTCTGCATCTGCTGGATCGTGAAGCGGTCTGCTTCGCCGAACGGCGCGAGCGGGCCGGTTTGCGGCGACACGTAGCCGATTTTCAGCGTGCGCGGGCCGGCGGCGAATACCAGCGGCGAGAATGCCGAGGCCGTGGCGGCGAACACGCCGCCTGCCGCGAGTGTGACGAAGCGGCGGCGCCTCGCATCGAAGGAATGTGCGTCCATGGTTGTCTCCTGAAGTTTTTATATGAATGGGATCGAGCGCGCTAAGCCGGTCGTCGCCCGTCGAAAGCCGCTTCGAGTAACGCCCGCAGCGGCGCATGCTCGACCGGCCGCGGATTCCAGTACGGATTCTTCAACGCGAGACCGAGCGCGACGTCGAGATCGTTTGCGCTGAGACCGATGTCTTTCAGCGCGGTCGGTGCGCCGTGATCGCGAGCGAGGTCGAACACGGCTTGCGCGGCATCGTCGGCGTGCAAGGCGCGCGCAATACGCTGCATCGCGTCAGGCGCGGCCTCGCGGTTGTAGGCAAGCACATGCGGCAACACGATCGTGTGGGTTTCCGCGTGCGGCAGATTGAAGGTGCCGCCGAGCGTATGACACAGCTTGTGATGCAAGGCCATGCCGACGCTGCCGAGCACCGCGCCGCACAACCATGCGCCGTACAGGCAATCGCCACGCGCGGCGAGATCGCCCGGTTGCCCGATCACGCGGGGCAAACCCTCGCCGAGCGCACGGATGCCCTCTTCCGCCATCAGGCTGATGATCGGATTCGCGTCCTGCGCATAGAGCCCTTCCGCGGCGTGGGCGATCGCGTTGATACCGCTCGTGAGCGACAACCCCGGCGGCAGCGACGTCGTCAACGCGGGGTCGTAGATCACCGTCTTCGGCAACACACGCAGATCGCGGCCGGTCTTCTTGAGCCCGCCCTCGGTGAGACCGTAAATCGGCGTCATCTCGGAACCGGCGTAGGTGGTGGGTATCGCGATGATCGGCAGTGAGGTTTCGAGTGCGATCGCTTTGCCGAGACCCGTGGTCGAACCGCCGCCTATCGCGATCGCGCAATCGGCGCCGACCTGTGCCGCAAACTCGCGTGCCGCGCGAGCGGTTTCGACCGGCACGTGCATCACGGCTTCGGCGTAGACGCCCGCCGCTCGCGCGCCGAGACTGGCGGCCAGCGCTTCGGCCTGGCCACGCTGTTGCGGTGTGGACAGCACGATCGCCCGCGTCGCGCCGAGCAAACCGATCTCGCGATCGAGCTGGTCGATACTGCCCGCACCGAAGATCACGCGCGCCGGCAAGCCGTTGTAGATGAAAGGTTTCATGGCGGTTCAGCGCGGGTAGTAAGGCGGAATCTGCGCATCCACGTTGACCCACACCGACTTGGGCTGCGTGTATTCGCGCATCGCTTCGAAACCCATCTCGCGGCCATAGCCGCTTGCGCCGACGCCGCCGAACGGCGAAGCGGGGCTCACGCGCTTGTAGCAGTTGATCCACACCATGCCGGCGCGAATCTCGCGAGCGAGCAGATGCGCGCGTTGCAGATCGCGGGTCCAGAGGCCGGCGCCGAGACCATATTCGGTGCCGTTCGCGATGGCGAGCGCTTCCTCGTCGGTGCGGAAGGTCGTGACGGTCATGAATGGACCGAATACCTCTTCCTGCGACACCCGATGCTCCGGCTTCGCTGCAACGATGGTCGGCTCGACATAGCAGCCGTTCGCGAGCGCAGCGTCGTCCGGCGCCTTGCCGCCCGCCAGCACGCGGCCACCCTGCTCACGCGCCACATCGACGAACGACAGCACGCGGTCGCGGTGCTGACGCGAGGTGAGCGGGCCCATTTCGGTCAGTGGATCGAGCGGATTGCCGATCCGGATCGTACGGCTCAACGCGGTGAACTTCTCGAGCACTTCATCGGCGATCGATTCATGCACGATCATCCGCGAGCCGGCGATGCACGCCTGCCCCTGGTTGTGGAAGATCGCGAACGCCGAGCCTTGCACGACGGCGTCGATATTGGCGTCGCCGAACACGATGTTCGCGCCCTTGCCGCCGAGCTCGAGCTGCACCTTCTTCAGATTGCCGCTCGACGCCTGCACGATCTTGCGGCCCACCGCGGTCGAGCCGGTGAAGGCGATCTTGCTGATTTCAGGATGCTCGGCGATGTACTGGCCGGCTACATGACCGAGACCCGGCAGGATATTGACGACACCCTCGGGAAAGCCCACTTCAGCCATCAGTTCCGCGATGGCGAGGCTCGACAGCGGCGTGAGTTCGGCGGGCTTCATGATCACGCAGTTGCCCGCCGCGAGCGCCGGCGCCATCTTCCAGCTCGTGAACATCAGTGGAAAATTCCACGGCACAACCTGCCCGACGATACCCACCGGCTCGCGCGTCAGGTAGTTCAGAAAACCCTGCTCGACCGGAATCACCGAACCTTCGAACTTGTCGGCCATGCCGCCGAAATAGCGGAACGTGGCCGCGGTGCGCGGCACGTCGAGATTGCGCGTGTCGCGAACCGGATGCCCCGTGTCGAGCGATTCGAGGCGTGCGAGCGCGTCGGCGTTCGCTTCGATCGCGTCGGCGAGTTTGAGCAGCAGGCGCCCCCGCTCCATCGCGGCAAGCTTGCTCCACTTCGGAAACGCCGCTTTCGCAGCCTGCACAGCGCGGTCGACATCGGCGGGTCCGGCCATCGCAACTTCGGCGATCACCGAGTTGTCGTGCGGATTGAGGGAGGCGAGCGTTTCGCCGTTGGCGGCCGGCACGAAGCGGCCGCCGATGAAGAGTTGCGTTTGCATATCAGTCCCGCGCAAGTAAAACCTGGACGTGACATCCCCCGCGGCGCCGGCAGTCCGGCGCCGTTCGATCGACGATCGGGGGGAATGCCGGCGAGTTACATCTGGATCGGATACGGCGGCAGTTCGCCGCTTTCGTAGCGCTTGGGCAGATCGGGCGTGGCGTTTTCCCACACCAGCAGCATCGAACGCTTCTGCGAGTAGCCCTTATGGCGAATGTCGGCCGGCATCGCGGCGATATCGCCCGCGTTCATCGTGATGCGCGCACGCGGCTCGCCGCTGTCCTTATCCGCGACATCCCAGATGATCTGGTCGGACAGTTGCAGGAACCACTCGACGCGGTCGTTGCCATGAAACACCGGCAGCACGAATTCCTCGGTGGTCGGACAAAACAGGCTCTGCTGACACACGGAAGTGACCGACGGATTCCACGTTACGTCCGAGCGCGACAGATACTTGAAGAGGCTGAACGCATGAAGCGCGTTCTCGAAGCCGGGCTGCGCGTGAATCTCGGGTTCATCCTGGTCGACGTCGGCGAACTGGCGGTTGACCGGCAGATCGTCGCGCAACGGCGAGTCGCCTTCGAGGCCCGGCATGCGCCGGGTCGCGATCCGCGTGCGCTCGATCGCGGCGATGTTGTCGCCGTGTTTCGTGCCGAATGCGGAGCCGGTTTCTTCGGGTGCGGCGAACGGATCGAAGCCTTCGTTGACCCAGTCCTTCAGAATCGCCTTGAAGGTCGCCATGATGAGCGGGGTGTCGAACTGCTGCATGTGGTCGACACCCGCTTCCTTGAAGTTCGCGTTATACGCGCCGGCGTACATGTCGACCTTGCCGTAGTGATTGCGCGTGCCGATCACTTCGTCGAAGTTGACCCAGCCGTAGAAGAAGCCCCAGGCCACATCGCGCATCATCGCGCGCAGGAAGTCGTCGGCGTGCATCTGGTGCGAGCGGATCTGGCCTTTGGCGGGCCATTTGACGGTGGCGAAATAGGCGTCGCGGCTGAATTCGAAATCGCCGAGGCGGAACACGCGATAGCCGGTGACCGGATCGGCCTCGCTCGCGGTAACGTTTTGCAGGGTACTGGCTTTGTCCATGACGGGCTCCAGAAGAGGATCGATCGTGTAGCGGGAATCAGTGGATGCAGATGTCGGCCCACTTCTCGACCGAATAGCGTCCGAGGATCGTCTGCACGAGCAGCACGCCCTTCTTCACCGCTTCGAAGCGGTAGGCGGCGCCCGCGGGCAGCAGCGCCTGGTGGCCGCGGCGCAGCCGCACGTAGCCCATCGACTGTCCCGCCGGCTGGCCTTCGAGCCGCACGCTGCCTTCGGTCTGCGCATCGACCAGCGGACCGTCCGACGGCTTGATGAAGTAGACGTCGATCTCGCCGTCGAGCACGACCGCGAACTCGTCATGCGACGCAGCGAACCACGGCGACGAACCTTCCGCGCGCAGCGTCTCGATCACATACTTGAGATTCTTGCCGACGACGACTTTCTCATAAGGCTCGGCGCGGCTCGCCACGTCGAACACATTCGACATGGCGTAATGCTCCGGTTTGCCCTTGATGATTTCGATGGAGCCCTTCCGATAGTTGTCCAGGCTGCCGAACCAGGTCTGTTGCATGTCTGCCTCCAGTTGATCTACGAAT
This sequence comes from Paraburkholderia lacunae, assembly GCF_003353175.1. GTDB lineage: Bacteria > Pseudomonadota > Gammaproteobacteria > Burkholderiales > Burkholderiaceae > Paraburkholderia > Paraburkholderia lacunae. Next base: position 98,944 of record NZ_QHKS01000022.1, read on the forward strand.
GTGCGTTGCTTGCATCGAAGATTAAGTGGCGCCAGGCGCAACAGCAATGTTCCGAGGGTCGGGAAACGCGAACCCTGAGTGCAGCAAAATCCCGCCAGGGAAACTACCTGGCGGCGAACCCGGGCGGACGGGGGTCCGGCTGAGCTCAGTCTTCGGCCAGTTCCTCGCCGACGCTTTTGGTCTCGTCGTCCGGCGGCGCAATGCCGAGCGCCTTGTCCCATTGCGGCTCGCGCAGATAGCGGGTGCGCAGGAAGTCGACGAAAGCCTTGACCTTGGTGGTCGAGCGATGCGAGGCGGGATACACCGCCGACAGCCACAGCGGCGGCGCCGCGTACTCCGGCAGCACGCGTTCGAGGCGATGCTCCAGCAGATCGGCGGCGGCGACCATGGTCGGCAAATAAACCACGCCCGCGCCGGCTCGCGCGAACTCCAGCAGCAGATGCACGCTATTGGTTTTCAGCACCGGGTTCAGCGCGATTTCGAAGCACTCGTTGCCGCGCATCAGCGGCCACTTGTCGCCCCACGGGTAGTACGAATAGCGGGCGAAGTCGTGCCGCAGCAAATCCAGCGGCGTTTCGATCAGCGGCTCTTCCTTCAGGTAGCCGGGCGCTGCACATAGCACGCCGCGCACTGGAAACAGACGCCGCTCGACCAGCAGGTTCGACGCCGGCGGATAGATCTGCAGCGCCAGATCGAAGCCTTCCTGAACCGGATCGATGACCCGGTCGCTGACAGTTACGACGAATTCCACGCGTGGGTACGCGGCGCGGAATTCGATCAGCGTCTGCGAAAAATGCCCGAGCGCGAAGCCCGGCAGCACGTGCACATTGAGTGTACCGGCCAGCGCTTGCGGATCGCCGCGCGAACGTCCGGACAGATCGTGAACCTTGTTGACCAGTTCGGCGCATTCGCGGTAGTAAGTCTCGCCGAGTTCCGACAGGCGCACGGCCCGCGTCGAACGATGAAACAGCGGCACGCCGAAATGGTCTTCGAGCTGTTTGACGCGCGAGGTCACCACCGATTTGGCGACGCCCAACTGGCGCGCGGCACCGGCGAAGCTCTGCGCTTCAGCGGCCCTCACGAACGCTTCCATCGACATGAAGAGGTCCATTACGTCTCCTGTGGCCGCTGTGCCCGCGGCCTGATATGCGGCTGAAGTGTAATCCCGTTTGCGGGGCGCTGTTGCGCCGGATTGCCGCGTCCGCTCACACACTACTCACGCATAGCGTGCGAGAAACATATCGGCAGCGGATTCCGCGACCTGCTTTTGTTCGGCTTTGCTGAGGGGACGCTGCCCCATCGTCACCTGCGGCCAGAAAGCGAACGCTTTCACGAGGCCTTGCAACTGCTGCGAGGCGAACATCGGGTCCGATGTCTTGAGGCGGCCAGCAGCAGCGGCCGCACGTATCCACACAGTCAAATCTTCTTCGCGCTCGCCCATGCGGGCCACCATGTCGCGCGCGCGCTCAGGCGAATGAATGCCTGCCGCGATCGCAACGCGCGCGAGCGACAGGAATGCCTCGTCGTTCAAAAGGCTCAGCTTTTTCAATAGCAACTGGAGCAACTGCGCGCGCAACGGCTGAGAGTCGGAGTAAGCGGGTGCCTCGCCGGTGTCGCTCGAGTCCCACAACTGCCGCAGGATCGCCGCGAATAGCGCTTCCTTGCTCGGGAAATGGTTATAGACGGTACGCTTCGAAACGCCCGCGCGGGCGGCGATGCGGTCCATGCTGGTCGCGTCGAAGCCGGCGGCGAGAAACTCCTCGATGGCCGCTCCAATTACGGCGGCGCGCTTGCGATCGGTCAGGCGTAGCGGACTGGCACGGGTATTCATCACTAAATTTTACACCAGGCGGTTTACTTTTCTCGATAACAAACTACACTCCACAGTCTACTTTCCGTTTCGGGACGGCTTACATGACATCGTTCACCGCTTCTATCCACCGCGCTTTGGGCTTGACAGCAGCGCGACGCGGGCGCGAATTGTTCGACTCCTCAGTTCAGCATGACGGCGAGCGCTTTCGCAACGTCAAGCCGCGTCCCGCCGAAGGAATCGGCAAGACCTTGAGCATCGCGTGGAATGTGTTGTTCAGGAAGCCGGACGGCACTGCGCCGGCCAGCACCCTGCCCGTCGATGCGCTGACGCGCGAACAGCTTGAAGCGGCGCCTGATCGCAGCCTGTATCGCCTCGGGCATTCGACCATGCTGCTCAAACTGCGCGGACAGTTCTGGCTGACCGACCCGGTCTTCGCCGAACGTGCATCGCCGTTCCGGCGCTTCGGTCCAAAGCGTTTTCATGCACCGCCCATTGCGCTCGCCGACTTGCCGCCGCTGCGCGGCGTGATTCTGTCGCACGACCACTACGACCACCTGGACCGCGAGACGGTGCTCGCGCTAGCCCGTACGACGAGCGTATTTCTGACGCCGCTGGGCGTTGGCGACCGGCTGATCGAGTGGGGTATCGATGCGTCGAAGGTCCGCCAGTTCGACTGGTGGCAAGGGGTCGAGATCGACGGTCTGGCGTTGACAGCGACGCCGGCCCAGCATTTCTCCGGCCGCAGTCTCTTCGACGGCAACAGCACCTTGTGGGCCTCGTGGGTGATCGTCGACGGCGATCTGCGCGTGTTCTTCAGCGGCGACACAGGCTACTTCGACGGTTTCAGGACCATCGGCGAGCGGCTCGGTCCATTCGACGTGACGCTGCTCGAAACGGGCGCCTACGACGCCCAATGGCCATACGTCCACATGCAGCCCGACGAAACCATACAGGCGCACCTCGATCTGCGCGGCCGCTGGCTGACACCGGTCCACAACGGCACATTCGATCTGGCAATGCATCGCTGGCAGGAACCGTTCGAGCGCGTGATGGGGCTCGCCGCCGCGCACGGCATTCCGCTCGCGACGCCGCGCATGGGAGAGCGGCTGGATCTGGCCGCGCCGCACCGAGGCGAGCGGTGGTGGCGCGAGGTCGCCGAGATTCTGCCCGCCGGGAAATTGTCGGGATTGACGCCGTAGACAAGGCCGGCATCGAACTGGCGCGCACGATTGCGGATGGGTAGATGAAATGGGTTCACGGAACCCATCCGCGCGCCGCCGATCGATTCTACGGCTTCGCAACATAAGTTGTACTTCGCATAACGATCTCGCTCACCCCTCGTTTCTTACCGCGACAAAGCCGTCACATGAACCGGCGTCGCGAACCGAAGAGCAAGCCGCGCCAGTCACCGCACAGCCTGTTACGGTATGCCGGCCGGAGTGGTCCGCAACGGTAGGAAGCAGCCATTGTCCTGGCGCTGTCGGGTCGATTTATCAGTGACGTAAGGCAGCGCGAACTCGACCGTCTGAAGGTCGCCAGAGCCGGCATAGGTCTCACACGCCACACGCGGCGGCATATACGGCACTAACCTCACGAACCTTGCTCTGAATGATGCTGACCGGCGAGAGTCGTCCATCACATCACGACCATTTGAACTCGGCCGGGAAGTTCGGCCGCTTATATACGCCGCCTGCGGCGCGCTCGTCCCACGTCTTGTCCACTTTGGTGTGCGCAATAATTTGGGGGACACCAAATTACCCAAAACCTCAATCAACCGGCCAGAACGGCCCTCACGAGTTGCTTACCAACGGACCGCCGCCGGGCTAATTGCGGAGACGTGACCTGGATGGTGGGAAGTAATAACATTGTGTTGACACTTCTGCTTTTTTAGGGATAACATTGTTATTACTTTTTTGGGAGGGGTCTATGAGAACGACGATTCGCAGAATGGGAAATTCGCAGGGCGTACTGATTCCGAAGCCCGTCCTTGCGCAATTGGGACTGGAGAACGAAGTGGAAATGGAAGTCGAAAACGACGCGATTGTGCTGCGACGCCCGAGGCATAAGAGCCGCGAAGGCTGGGCGGTAGCGAGCAAGGCTCTTGCCGAGAGTGGCGACGATGCGCTGGTGATGGGCGAATTCCCGAACGCCGACGACGCGGAGCTTGCATGGTAGTGCGCGGGGAGGTCTGGTTAGTCGCGCTCGATCCGACGCTCGGCAGCGAGATTCAAAAAACGCGACCTTGTGTTGTTGTTTCGCCCCCTGAAATGCACGACCACTTGCGGACAGCTATCGTCGCACCGATGACTTCGAAGGGCCGCTCGGCGCCCTTTCGGATTCCAGTGACGTTCAAGGGCAAACAGGGTTTGATCCTGCTAGATCAGATTCGCGCAGTAGATAAAGCGCGCTTGGTAAAGAAAGAAGGCTCTGTGGCCGATAAAACGTTGTTGGACACGCTGCGGACATTGCAGGAAGTCTTTGCGGAATAGGAAAAAAGAGGGATCAAATGAGAAAGACAATGCTCACCCGACGCGGCAGGCCGTAGCCGCCCCGCAAGAGACGCTCGACTTTCTCGATAGCGGACGCTGGCCAACGATTAACTAGTGGTCGCCCGGGAGCTGAAACGCCCCTTCCATCACGCTAACGCATTTGCCGCCGACACGCACCCTTGCATGACCACCATGCGTATCCACTTTCGCGAACAGGATGCTCGGGCGCCCCATGTCCACGCCTTGGGCGACGCACAACGACAGTTCCTCTAAACCCCGGATCTGAGCAATGAGTGCCGCCGTTGCCGCTGTCGCGCTGCCCGTGGCCGGGTCTTCCGTCATGCGCGATGTGAACATCCGCGCCTCCAGGTCACAGTGAGTTCCGGGGCTTGCGTGGTCGATATCGCGCGTATAGGCGTAGATGGACACGGCACCGTCAATCGGAAGCAAGCCTCTGAACGCCACGAGATTCGGCACACACCGCCGTAGAGCATCGCGTGAAGCAAGTTCAACGACGAGGAATGGAAGGCCAACAGAGGCGACCTGGGGCGGATGAGCATCGGTCCGGACGTCGTCAGGGGTGAGTGAGAGACACGCGGCCACCTCGCTTGCGGTGACATGTGACAGTCGCGCCAACGGTTCCGGCGCAATAAGCTCAGCGCCGACCACGGCCCCACCCTCCTTCAGCTGGTTGACAGGAACCAGGCCGGCTAACTCCTCGAAGACGAGCAGATCTGGCAACGGATCCCGACCGGACGCCGCTTTTGCGGCGAGCACAAATGCCGTGCCGATGTTCGGGTGTCCGGCGAAGGGTATCTCGCGGCTCGGCGTAAAAATTCTCACCCAGGCAGTATTGGCGGCATCGCGGGGAGGCAACACGAATGTCGTTTCACTGTAAGCGAACTCGCTTGCGATTGCCTGCATCTGACTGGTTGATAAGCCAGCGGCATCGAGTACGATCGCGACCGGATTGCCTTTGAATTTCTCGTCGGTGAATACATCAGCGGTAACGTAGCGGCGATTCATTGGGTTCCTCGGTTTATTAACGACATTGCTAACGATGTACCCCATTATCGCTATGAGCCGCCACTGAGACAGATACAGTTCTGCCTCGATAGACCGGGCCAACTCGTCGAATGACCGGGTTAGCAATGATTGGCCTGTCGCGCCACACGACCGAGCTAGGCTTGCGTCGTCCCGGAACCGATTTTGTCCAACGACGACAAGACGTCCTCCGGCAAGTGCAGGAGATAAGGTCAAGTCTGGTGTATGGGCAGTTGATGGCCGGCGACGTCAGGCGGCGAGTTTCTGCTGAACCGGTCGATCGTCTTGCACCGGTTCGCCGTCCCTGAAGGCAATGCCCTTCAGCAGCAGCTTGATCTGTTCGGGGCCGTTAATGCGGCGCCAGGTTTTCTCAGCTTCCTCGATCAGCTTGAATGCCAGACCAAGGAAGGTTGGTCGCGACACGCAGTTGCGCGTGCGCGTCGTACGGTGGCGCACCGTCGCGAACGTCGATTCAATCGCATTCGTGGTGCGCAAATGCTGCCAGTGCTCGGCCGGGAAGTCGTAAAACGCCAGCAGGCTTTCCCGGTCCTTCTTCAACGTCTCTGTTGCCTTCGGATATTTCGCCGCGTAGACCGTCACGAAACGGTCAAACGCGGCATACGCGTCGGTGCGCGTGGCGGCCATCCAGATCGCCTGCAGATCTGCTTTGGCTGTGACTTCGGCAGTGCATTCAGGACGTTGCCCATTTTGTGGAACCAGCAGCGCTGGCCTCGCGTCGCAGGAAACACTTCTTCCAATGCGGCCCAGAAACCCATTGCGCCATCGCCGACGGCCAGCAGCGGACCACACTGCAAGCCACGCGACTTCAGATCGAGCAATAACTCCTGCCAGGACGCCTTCGACTCGCGATACCCGTCGCCGATTGCCACACGCTCCTTGCGACCATCCGGCCTCACGCCGATGATCACCAGCAGGCACTGGCCGTCCGAGTGCTCACTACGCAGACCGGTATGAATGCCGTCAACCCACCAATACACGTAGCGGGACTTCGACAGATCACGCTGGCTCCACTTGGCATGCTCGTCGGCCCATTGTGTTTTCAGGCGACTCACCACGTTTGCCGACAAACCTTTGGCATCGTCGCCCAGCAGCACGCTCAGCGCCTCACTCATGTCGCCAGTGGAAATGCCCTTCAGATACAGCCACGGCAGCGCGGCGCTCACACGTGGTGACTTCCTCACATACGGCGGCACGATCGAGGAATTGAACTTCACGCCTGATCCCGAGCGATCGCGCACCTTCGGCACTTTCACCGCAATCGGCCCGGCCGCCGTCAACACCTCGCGTTCCGGCAAATAGCCATTGCGCACCACGGCGCGTTGACCGTGCATGGTCTTGACGTTCGCGAACCGCTCCATCAGTTCTGCCAGCTCCGCTTCAACCGCTTGTTGAATCACTTGCCGCGCCCCTTGACGGACCAATTCGTCCAGGCCGAGACTGACACCCGATAGACCGATGACCTTTTTTTCCGTAAACTTGCTCATGGTGGATGGTTTTGTTGTTCGCTGGTTTCCGACTTCGACAATCAGATTCTCAGCTGAAACCGCCACCGCCTTCAACTTCCCGCCTCAACTCCCTCGTACACCAGTTTCGACTTTAGCTCCGTTGCCGATCAGGTTCGTCACCGCGCGGGCCTCGTTGAGGAAGCGATCAACGCCTAGCAACAGCACTAGTCCAGACACGGGGATTTTATGCATCGAGGCCAGCGTGGCAGCCAGCGCGACGAATCCGGCTCCGGCTACACCCGCGGACCCTTTGGATGTCAGCAGCAACACGCCGAGAAGCAGCAACTGATCCCAGATCGTCAGGTGGATATTCATCGCTTGCGCAACAAACATTGAGGCCATGGTCAGGTAGATCGCCGTACCGTCGGCATTGAAGGTATAGCCCGTAGGCAACACCATCCCGACTACGGGCCGTGAACAACCCAGCTTCTCCATTTTGATAAGCATCTGCGGGAGCACCGCTTCAGTCGAAGCTGTACCGAGCGTGATGAAGATTTCGTCCTTGATGTAGCGGAGATACTTCCACAGCGACAATCTGCTCATCCGCTTCACCAGGCCAAGCACAACGACCACGAAGAAGATCGAGGTCAGGTAAAGGCACAGCATCAGCTGGCCGAACGATGCCAGCGTGCCAATGCCGTACTTCGCGATGGTAAAGGCCATGCCGCCAAAGGCACCGATGGGCGCGACGTACATCACGATTCGCACGACACCGAACATGCCCTGGAGGAACATGTCGAGCATGTCGACGAACGGCGCAGTGCGGGGCCCAAGTCTGGCGAGAGCGATTGCGAGCAGAAGCGAAAAGAAGATGATGGGCAGGATGTCTCCATTCGCAAACGCTCCGACAATGCTGTTCGGAACGATGCTCATGAAGAACTCAAGCATCCCGTGCTGCTGTGCCGCATGGGTATAGGTAGAAATGGACGAACTGTCGATGTGCGCGGGGTCAATGTTCATACCACTGCCCGGCTTGATGACGTTCACGACGACAAGGCCAACCGCGAGAGCAATCGTTGAGGCAATTTCGAAGTAAATGACCGCCTTGACGCCAACGCGACCGGCCTCATGAAGGTCGTTCATGCGCGCAATGCCGACAACAACAGATGCAAAAATGATCGGGGCAAGCAGCATCCGGATCAGTTTGATGAACAGGTCACCGAGTGGTTTAAGTTGAGAACCGATGTCAGGGTAGAAATGTCCGACGAGGACACCGGCAACAATGCCAATCAGAACCTGTACTGCCTGTCGTTGCCACAGCATCCGGTCCCTTTCAAGAGCGGGCACAAGCGCCCTGCTATTACGGCTTTCATGGTTGCAATGGGGCTACACTGAAAGAGCAATCGAAGCAGGAGAAAGCCATGACAAACTCTGACCCTACAAGCACCTTCCGAGGGCTGCCACTTACCGCGGAACAGGACGCGGAAGTAAGACATTACATAAAGGTCCGAACGCAGCGTGGCCTGCCGTGGGATACATCTGAACTAAACGCGATGCTCAAAGACATGCTGCAGCCCCCGGGTGACGGCAACGACGAATTCGATGCCCCGGCAGACGAAACGAAAGCTGCCGCCGAGCGCGCAATGGCGTCGGTTGACGAAGCGATGGAACCCATCGAGGCGAGCGAGGAACGGAATGCGGCCATGGAGTCGGAAAGCATGAAAGGGCCTAAGCGATAGAACGGCAAGCAATAATGACGCTGGCTTCCTGACAGCACCGATACGGTGGCGATTACGACGCGTACCTCATGGGTGCGGTGCGCAGATTTCCACACTTGAGCGGGTGTCGTCGGTCCTCGTAACGATAGGGCTCCACGACGTCTCCGTTGAACACAAGGGGGCCGAACATGCGACTGATCGAACCGGATGAACACAAAGACTTTCTAGCGACCCTGGCGCGCAGTGGTTTGGCAGAAGGCGATTTCGCTCTTCTGGAAACAGATACGACGGACCCGAAAGGTGACGAGAACCTTGGTCTACAGGGCTACGTCACGATAGCCCGGCTATCGACGCAGGTTACGAAGGAATACGTGATCGGCGACGAAAGCGATTGGCTACAACACTTCACGAAAGATCTCGAAGCGGGCGTCTTCAACAGGCCGGAATGAGGGTTCGATTGCTATCGAAGTGCAGGTGAAAGATGACCTGGCCACGCGGGTACTCGGACAAAAGCGGCATATTCAAGCCGCACTAGGTAGAACCGCTTCGTCTCCGGCCCACCGGTTGCGTCTGGCCGGGCTGCGGCCGTCGGCACTGACGGCACTCGACTCGTAGAGGCCGTTTCAGTGATGTCATGGGGCTGCGCAAAGCGGCCACACAGCGGTCATTCGTTTGTCTTTGCTAGCCATCCTGACCCTTGCATGAAATTGAAATTGCGCCGAGACAAGCTCACGCCATCTCTATAGCGCTTTCAAAGCGGGTAACAGCCGGTCGAATTCGCGCTTCACTCCGCCGTAACATTCGCACACACGCTTTTCGAGTCCCGTTCTGTCTAATACCTCGATGGGGTCTTGGCTGTAGCGGATCAGACCAGCTTCCTGCAGTTTCAGTGCGGCCCCGGTTACACCGGATCCGCGCACGCCCAACATATTGGCAATCAGTTTCTGGGTCATTTTCATTTCGTTTGATGAGAGGCGATCGGTGCTGAGCAGCCGACACCTGCTCAACTGGTGGTCAATCGAATGGTGTCGGCTACATACGGCGGTCGCCGTCCGAGCGAATTCTTCGGGGTCGACATGTTTAAACGTTTCGGAAAACTGAACTCCAGGGGGTTCAGGTAAATAAAGACGTCGCTGCCAGCCAAAGGGTATACAGTGGAGACATTGGTCGCCCATGAGCGACCTCCAGCTTCGGGGCACCATCATGCGATCGCAACTCAAACCTGCTTCGGCTGCCATTGGCAGCGAGAGCGAGTACGCCGTCGAACGCAGGATGCGTGCTCATGTACTCGACACAGCGGATGCTCTGAGAGCAGAGAAAAGACGCGTCGCTTACGCCACAATCGACTCCAACGCCAGTAAGTGGCGCTACTCGGCCGTGTGCGCGAAAAGCTGATTGCCGTGCTTCAATTTCCCAACCCCAGCCGTAGCTACGATGCCTCCCGACATTGCGTGTGTTTCTGGGGGTACGACAATTCGCGCGAAATCACCTTCATGGTCGACGACGCCATGCTCAGAAATCTGCAACCTGGCGTTGGATCCGACGAGCGGTCGGTGCTTGGTGCCTTTGACGAGTTACGCGAAAAGGTTCTCGAAATCGCAAAGAAGCAGTATGTCGGCGGTCCGCAGAATCGATATTCGATTTCATGAGCTACAGACCTGTCGCGAGAATACTTCCGGGTCCGCCAATTCCCGGCTTCCTGGAGTGCCCTGCACACCTTAAGGGGGCGACGCCGCTTGGCTTCTGATGGCGATCAGGGGGCATCATCGCCTGTGCTGCATTCAGAGCAAGGTAGCCTGAATCGGCCGTTCGTCCAAACGCCAGCTCAGCAGCAGCGGCCAGGTGCAGCGGTCATTCGTGCCACAGTTCAGGCGGGATTGCGAAGCGAGCGTGGATTCGACGCCGTAGTTGGCCAACGTCTCGCCTACGATCAGACTCGTACGGAGGATCTGCACTGGCCCGGATAGGTGCGCAGCGCCCATACATGTGCCGGCTCGCCCCCGCCTGCCGCCGCCAAAAATCTGTGAAAGGAGGACAACATGACGCGACTCATTGCTCTGTTTCTGATCGCCTGTACCGCTCTCCTCGCGGGCTGCAACACCATTGCGGGTGCGGGCGAAGACATTTCGAAGGGCGGCCAGGCCATCCATAACACGGCCGAGCAAGCCAAATAGCCGACGCTTGAGCTAAGGGGCAGCCGTTCAACATTGTGCTGTACGTCCAGCGCACGTTTGCCAGATAGTGACGAATACTCGCGGTGCCAAGCAACAGACAACAGCCTTGTGCGGGCCGAAAACAGCAGCTCACGTGGCCAAATCGGCGCTCGCGCCACGAGATCACGAGCTCGCTGCGTGCCGGGTGTCAACCTCGCGCTGGAGGAATCCGCCTGCGACGAAGAGGCAGCGCCTTGACGCCATCTCACTGCGCGCGCGTGCGGCGCTTGCCTGGAGTCACCCACTCGGGATCGAAGTCTGATTCCACCGCTCGTCGCGATGAACTGAATTCATCGGATGACATCGGCAAGCGGACGCCATGTTCGGGTTGTGACGCCGGTGGACTTTACCTGCGGCAAACTCAAGAGCCAGATTGTTTCTGACGTGGATCTCGCGCCAGCGGCCACCGCGCGCGATGCGGGCGATGTGCGCCTGAGGGCGATGGCCGAGAAAGACATCCTGCCCATTGATTTGCCCGTCTTGCGGTGGCGCTGGAATTGGAGATATTCATGCAACGAACCGTTAATTATCGCGGATTCGAGATTCACGTGGATCTGCTGCCCACGTCGGCGGACATGTTCGACGTCTGGTTTCGCATTGAAGGACCCATCAAGCCCCCCGGGGTGGTGGCGCTCGGCGAGCGCATCAAGATACGAGGCGGTCCGTTTTCGCGCCGCTGGGCCTACCTTGTTTCGGAGATCGCCGGCCAGGCCGCTGTTGACGTCATCCTTGGACCCGCTGAGTAGCGGCGCACCCGTATCGCACTATGCAACTGCGCGACAAGGTTCGCGCGAAACAAGGAGCGTTGAATGAAGATGGCTCCTGCTATTTCTCTGGTCACCTAAAATATAAGCATGGTTCTGACCTCAAGGGAGGCTGCCATGAGCCAGTCAATGATCAGTTTTGTAGTGGGGATCGTGGTGGTGCTGTGCGTCGCGATATTTGCCGCGATACGGTACGGGCGGGAACACAAAAGCGAGCCGGTTGCCCGTTGGCTGGACACGCATCCGATCCGGGACTGGATGCGCCATAAGCACTGAGTGATTCAACATGATCTTTGGAAGCGCTGGGGCGCGCGCGTGCTATTTCTCTATCGCGCGGTCTGTCGCCTGAAGTAAGGCGAGAACAGATTGAAAAGGATGATATGACGTACGCAATGTGGGGCATCGCGGTCGGGCTGGCGCTGATGTTCGGCGTGTCGCTGCGGCGATACAGACGCAGCCTTCTGCGGAAGCGGGAGATCCGTTGGATGGGTGAACACCATGTATTGGACAGGCTACGCAAGCAATTGGGACTGTCGTTTGAGAAATGACATGCGCTCGGCAGATTGGCAGGTTGCAAAGACTGTTTTTGAGGAGTTGGCGAAATGACCATGAATTACGCAGGCAGGTCGCACGATGAAGCCGTGGCAGCGCGGCACGGGCAGAAGCAGAAGGCGCAGGAACAGGCAGGCGGCGAAATGGCGATAGAGGGGACGGAGGCCGACGCGGAGCATAGTTGCGGCGAGCTCTCCGAGCGGGGAAAGCAGGTATGGCGAAGTGGAAGCGGAATCAACGGTGGCGGAAAGGAGTGATAGGGTCTCGGTGATCTGATGCGATGAGGGCGGAAATTCACTTCGCCCGCCATCCCATCGTTAGCAGGCCCCATTCCACTACTCCAACCCGTCTACGCCGTCTTGTGAGGCGTCACCGCAGCACCCTGCTACATTAGGTATGTCTGCGAATGCTGCACCATGATGAAGCGGGAGTTCGAGCGCCTGTTGCCGGATTTGACGACGCTGCGACCGAGACGTAAACGCGTCGAGGTTCATCCCGGTGACCGTCGGGCGGTGACCTTGCCTGATATCAATGCACGCTCGACTTCATCGAATACGTTAAGCAGTCGGGTTACACGCCTGGTTCCATCGGGAAGCAGACTCTGCTGCGGCGATAGCGACGAAACGCGACGCCGCCAGTACGCTAGCGCGAGGGGATTTCCGTGCACAAGTAACGGAATGATCCGTTCGAGATGCGTCAGGTCTCGTTCGAATTGGTCGCTCGACATCGGGATCCTTGCAGAGTTGATTTGGTGTCACGGATCGAGTCTGTACCGGCCGGGCTGACATATCTGCGCGCTACCGTACAGGGTGTGGGGCGCCCCGAACTTGTCACACGAGCCGCGGAAGGCTTCACGCGTGCGGCTTCACGTCGAATCCATGCTGCCTCGCCTGGATCGCGGTATGGCACCGTGCCCGTTCTTCTAATACCTGTGCCAGCGGATCTGACGTCCGAGCTCCCATTCGGGCCCTCGTGCCGGGACAATGCCACGCCACAGAAAAAAACCGACGCTTCGCCGGTTCTTCCGCTTCCGCCGTCTCAGGGCGGAACAATATCTTCCTTATGAGTCACCGACGTTCAAGGTCGCATAAAGCCGCTTCCAGCACCCAGCCATTTTCTTGCGTGCCTGACCCATTGCTTCGGCGCTCTGTTTTGAGTCGCTTCGACGATTGGCTTTTCATTTTCCGGAGCCACCGCCATGCCATCATCCGTTGCGTTCGCTGCGGCCTCTCTCTTTCTCCTGCTTTCTGCCAGTTCTTCGGCATTTACCTGGTCATCGATCATGATGCACTCCTACTGTGGAAAAAACTGGTTCGCCAACAGACGGTTGGCGCCACCCTCGATAGTCGGGACGACGCGACACATCGTAAGTTCGGGTTTGATTCCTGATGCCCGTCGTAGCGCGAGCGATGTCATCCGTCCACGAACACCCACCGGGAAACCGGCGTACAGGACAATTGCCCTTCGTCTCGGGTCTCAAGTTCGTGTACGGCAGCCAGCGTAATGAACGTGGCGCGCGTCAAGCGACGTTCTTTTGCTGCAGCATCGACTCGCTGAAGCAGACTCTCGGGCAGACTGAATTGAACGCCCACGGTTTTCGAGGTAACCCGCGCCAGATTGATCTCGATGAACATCCAGATCCCACGGCCATCGTCCATGTCGAGCGATTGCAATTCCGACGTACTGCAGGTGGGAGCGGGTATGAGTTGCTCGCTGCGGTCGTACATCAATTCGACGACCTCCTGCGCATTGCGTTTCAGTTCATCGAACGAATGGCCACGCGCAGCGGCTCGGGGAAAATCGGGAAAACTGGCACGAAAGCCGGTATCGCCGTCGCGGTGCACATAAAGCGGATATTGCATGACCTGCTCCACTCGCGCTGTGGACTGACTGGCATTCGGCGTGTCAGAGTCCGGTCGCCTCAACCTTGCCATCAATAATGTCTTTGCCGTATTGCATCGCGAGCTCGATGGCGTCGTCCGCGGTGGTGGGACTTACCGTGTCGAACAACGTTGCATAGCGCCGGGCCTTGACCTCGCTGGACGGAATGGTGTCGATTCGCACGATCGATGAGAACTGCCTCGGACCTTTGGCATACGGGTCACGATGCAGCGGGAATACCTGATGAGAGTACGCACGTAGCTCGTACCCTCTGTATTCGATGGTGGGGATGGTCATGATGGTGCGCGCTCCTTAAGCGCTACTGACCGTCATGGAATCATGCCTGTCCGGATGCGAAAAAAGGGCGGCCAGGTACATCGGGATCACTTCACCATGCGCTCAAACCCGTCGAAAAGCAAACTAAATCGTGACGGGACGAAGAGGGAACCTGGCGTCTAGCCGGCTTCCCCGCGACGACCTGCTCACGCAGGGCATCGTTTTCGTGCTTGCACGCGAGCCGCGCATCGCTATCGTCCACGCAATGTCAGGTACTGCGGCACCCGGCGTCCGAGTGCCGGCCGCGAGCTTGACGGTTTCCCGCTTCATGCCCTAAGCCCGCATCACCGAACCGATTGCAGAGCGCATCGCGTTAAAGGCAGCGTCCGCGGGAAAAGGGGCTGCCCGAGGTTGGCTGCAATCTACGTCCAGATGGCGTTCTATTGGCTATGCAGGTCTTCACCTGTATGTGTCACAGCTACGTTTCTGCGCGGGTCAAACGCCACGTCGCCGGATTTTATCGTGTCCGGCGCAAAGAAGACGATAGTGAGGAATGCAGTGCATTTCACCACGCCATGGGTCGTCAGCGTTCAGTGAGCTTCAACAGAATGTCTGCATACCACGCGCAGTTCAGGCCAAGCGCCTCGTCATGCTCAGTGTCGCGCGCACCGATATCGTAGCGCGTCGAACGGACGCCGAGCAGCGTCCAGTGCAGTCCGTCATCGTGCGTATTCAACTGTCCGCTGTCTGCGATGACAACAGGGGCTCCGCTGGTTCCCCGATGCGTTCGCGCGTCGGTCAGAAATTGCCCTTTTCCCTGGAATCTCAAGCCGAACGAAGACGCGACAACAGCATGCCGAACCACCGGCAGATGGTGAAGCGAATCATGAAAGCCAAGCGGATACCCCACCACGAGAAGCGGGCTGCCAATCTCAACGGCCTCGTCCAGGTCCGGCAGGTGCGCCTGGGTAAAGGTCCGATAAGCCATCGTATCCGGCAACGCCGATTCCTGCAGCTCGACAGCAGCCACATCGATCGCACCGCCTGCATCGCAGCCTTGTCGCCAGACGGCTCGCCGGTCGACATAAAGCGGGACTGAAAACCAGGTGGAAGCACCGAGGTTCGCCGGATCGGTGTGCAGTTCGATTTCGATTCTGGCCGGGTAATGGCCGCTCTGCTCGTCAATAAGGACGTGCCGGCTCGTCACGAAGAGTAGCCGCTTCTCGCGGGCAAAAGAGATAAGCCGCTCGCGCTCGTCAGCATCGCATCCTGCGAGAACGTGTGCACGCGGGTAGCTGTTAACAGTAGTGAATCCATGGCCCTTGCCTACCCGTTTGGCCGCACGTCGATGCGGCCCGATAGCCGTACGCGGCGGCGCTCGACGGTGGGCCGTCAGATTACTCTGGAACCGCAATATCGCCGTTCACGAGTTTCCAGCCGTAGACCTCGGCGAAGTTCTTCGCGCTCTGTGGATCCTCGCATAGGGGCATGTCTGCGCAGCCGCGAAACGGATAGATAACCCGCTTGTCGGAAAGACGGATCACCTTCAACGTCGGGACAACGCCACCCATCGTCCGACGAAACGATGCGGCGACCTCATAGTTCTCCGCCTCAAGCTTATATTGCTGCATTCGTGTCTCCTCGTCGATTGCACGGTCTTGCGGCCCGCTCATAGATCGCGCACCGACTGCCCGTCGACCTGCCCATCAATTAGGCGCTCCGCATAGTCGCTCGACGCCTTGCGCGCCTTGCCCGCCTCGCCAAACGGCGCACGATGTGGAACCCGAAATACGCGGCTGGCCGTCAGTGTGTCGTTGGTGCCTCGGCGGCATATCCTGACAGCAGCGTCGAAGCCAGCGCCGTGGTCGTATGATCCAACGGCACCCCGAGGAATGTGGGGATAGACGAGGGGATAAATCTCCAACCCTCTGTAAGTTCTGACGTACTCGCTCATGATGTAGTCCAAAGGTGTGGGCCATGACGAGAAGTAGCCGGGAACCGCCCAGCGCGTGGCAAATGGGCGATTGCCGCAAACGAAATGGCGATGCACAGCGCGCCGCACAGGTCGGGATGGAGCAACTATCGCGGCGGCGCAGCTAGCGGAATCGGCGTCCGGAGACGGAATATCGCTTCCTCTGGAAAGGGGAGAAAGCTAACCAGGCAGTAGACGGGAATCGGGTGCCGCCCGTGAACGCGAACTCCGATGGACGACAGGCATGAGAGAAGACTGGAAGCGATGCAATCAGTGTATCACCCGGCACTGTAGTGCGCCGCTCCTTTATCAAGCGTCAGACCATCGCACACACGGAGATTGACGAGATCGCAGCCGCGCAACTTGCTATCGATTGCGACGTTGAACAGCGCCAGATCGCGAACCGAATGGGCATTCTGGAGATGAATCCGTATTGCCCAGATTTCTTTCGGCTTCAGCGGTGGCTTTTGCCCGATTAACTTGCCTTTGTTCCAAGGCTCCCGAGTTTGCTTGGTTTCCATGGCGGACTCCAATTGATTGATCGGAGTCTGATTTTGTTCTGGCCGCGGAGGACCGCCTCCCCCTGTGTGCACGTCGGATGCGTGCTACAGGCCAGGAACCGTCACTCACCGTCTGTTCGCTGGCCCCGCAGCCGAAACGCCCGGTGCGCCAGTGCCCGCCTCGCTTTGTGGCCGAGGGCGCCGCAAAGCGCAAGCGACTCTTCACTCGTGCGGCCAGAAAAGAGACAGCCCTGTACGTCCGGTCGGCTATCATGCCTATCCTCTCCGAAGTAGCTCCTTATGATTTCCGTCCGTAATGTCACGCTGCGCCGCGGCGTCAATGTCGTACTCGACCGCGCCTCCGTCACCTTCACCCCCGGCGAAAGGATTGGCCTTGTCGGCCGCAATGGCGCCGGCAAGTCATCCTTCTTCGGCCTTCTCAACGGCACGCTGCACGAAGACGGCGGCGAGTTCTCGATTCCCGCTGCATGGAAGATGGGCCAGGTCGCGCAGGAGATGCCGGAGACCGAGCAGAGTGCGACCGACTTCGTAATCGAGGGTGACACCGTACTGCTGGCTGCGCAGACTGAAGTAGCCGCCGCTGAGGCCAGCGACGATGGCATGCGCATGGCGCACGCCTACATGGCCCTGCACGACGCCGGTGCACATGATGCCCCCGCACGTGCCCAAGCGCTGATCCTGGGCCTTGGCTTTGGTGCTGCGCAGCTTAGCCAGCCGGTCAACAGTTTCTCCGGCGGCTGGCGCATGCGACTGCAACTGGCGCGCGCGCTCATGTGCCCGTCCGACTTGCTGTTGCTCGACGAGCCGACCAATCACCTCGACCTCGACGCGCTGGTCTGGCTGGAAGCGTGGCTCAAGCGCTATCAAGGAACCTTGGTAGTGATCAGCCACGATCGCGAATTCCTCGACGCGGTGACGCAGGTGACGGTGCACGTCGACAACGCCAAGCTCGTGCGTTATGGCGGCAACTACAGCAAGTTCGAAGACATGCGCGCTGAGCAACTGGTGTTGCAGCAGGCCGCGATGGCCAGGCAGGCGGACAAGATCGCCCACCTGCAGAAATTCATCGACCGTTTCAAGGCCAAGGCCTCGAAGGCGAAGCAGGCGCAGAGCCGGGTCAAGGCACTCGAACGCATGGAGAAGATCGCACCAGTGCTTGCCGACGCAGAGTTCAACTTCGAGTTCAAGGAGCCGCTCAACGTCCCGAACCCGCTGTTGTCGATGCTGGACGCGAGCTTCGGCTACGCGGCGCCGACCGGCGCACCGCCGGGCACGCCGCCGACGGTCATCGTGCGGGGCATCAACCGATCCGTGCTGGCCGGGCAGCGCATCGGCATTCTCGGCGCCAACGGCCAAGGCAAGTCCACTCTGGTGAAGACGGTGGCGCACGAGCTGGCGCCGATTGCCGGCGAAATCAGCGAAGGCAAAGGCCTGAACATCGGCTACTTCGCACAGCAGGAACTCGACGTGCTGCGTCCTCTCGACACGCCGATGGAACACATGATCAGCCTTGCCAAGGACACGCCGGCGCACATGCGTGCCCCCGGCCAGAGTGGCACCGAACAATCGCTTCGCACCTTCCTCGGCACCTTCAACTTCAGTGGCGACATGGTCCATCAGGCGGTCAGCACGATGAGCGGCGGCGAAAAGGCGCGGCTCGTGTTGTGCATGATCGTGTGGCAGCGCCCCAACCTGCTGCTGCTCGACGAGCCTACCAACCACCTGGACCTGGCCACACGCGAAGCGCTAGGCATGGCACTCAACGAATTCGAAGGCACAGTGATGCTGGTCAGTCACGACCGTTCCCTGCTGCGCACGGTATGTGACGAGTTCTGGCTCGTCACCAAGGGTGGCGTCGAGCCCTTCGACGGCGATCTGGACGATTACCAGCAGTTCCTGCGCGACGAAGCCCGTCGCATGCGCGAGCAGGCTGCCGGGGAGCAGAAGGTCATCGCCTGAGTTAAACCCCCTGGCAGTTCCAGTTTGGAAGCTGCCATAGCGCTCGCATCGAGTCGAAGGGCCGCTTAAGGTCGGGAGTGTGAGCGCACTAATGCAGGATGCTGCCACCGGGTTGCTCGATGCCGCCATCGTCAGCAATCTGCCACATTGCTGACGTAGAACCCAGCTCATCCCAATGACGGCTATGGCCGACAACGCACCGAACAGGATCTACGCACGGCGGTCCGTTATCTGGGCGCAGCCGCCGCTCGAATGTTCGCTTTGACCGGCGGGCCACCATCCGTATATGGCCACTACGTAAAGCGAGCGACTATGTACGCCGAGTCAGCGAGGCACTCCGACAATTGCCCGATAAGTCCTTTTCACAATAGGCAAAAGCGGTTTTGGGGTCAGCCTTACGGCGAATTCTTTTATCAGGGATATCGCTCGCGGCTCAGGAAACATATTGCTTGGCACCCATACGCTATCGAACTGGAACAGCAGTTCAGGATAGTCAATATAGCGTTTGTCAATATTCAATTTTTCTATCAGATCGTCTCTAACAAAAATCAGGTTTCCTGTATGGCAAACAAGCGTATAGCCCTTCTTCTCCGCCACACGACAGGTGGCAGAAAATGTGTTCCCTTTGGTTTTTTCGCTGTGCCTCCACACCACCCCAGGCGGCACACTCGAGTTTATTTCAATAATGACGATTTTTGGCGTGTAGTTTTTCAAAGATTCCCATACGTCGCAATCGTATGAATCTATGTCGATTGAGAGCAGTGTAAATTCAGCCGGAATCTCAGTTTTACCGAGGATGGAATCAAGCGAAAGCTCATCGGCCGAAAATCGCGCCACAAAAGCGTTGACCGGTATTATTTTTGGGTACTTCCCGGCTGTAGTCAGGAGGTCGTTGTATCTTTCCCTATCACCCTCGATATAAATGGCGTTCCAGCCTCGCTCCACAAGCTGGAACGTATTGCTTAAATGTATCCCGTCCCACGCACCAAACTCCACACACCAGTTGTCGGCATCAGCGCTTACATTCAAGCGTCTGTTTATTTCAGCGACTACGCCGTCCTCGCCATTCTGTGAGTGGACATTGGACTGGTACCTGTTGAAAGGCAGTTCATTGGAGCTTGGCGTCATTTCTATTCCTTCCACTGCATTTGACCGATGCGAGGAGCCGCATACTGTGCAGAATCCGCGTCATAGCACCACCCTCGTCGTTCGGTAGGCCATCCACGCCGCAGCGGAACTCAGTCCCAACGTCAGCGCCCACGCGATGCCCGTCACGCCCCAGAAGTGGGTCGCCGGCGGCACGCAAACGAGCAGCACGACGACGTCGATCGCCGACGCCTGCGTTGTCGCCTTCGCGTCGCCGACCGCGCGCAGATACGACACGAGTACCGCGATCAGCGCACCAATCGCCATGTTGATAACGAAGATCTTGAAGAGCGGCACGGCGGGCAGCCACGCCGGTCCGAGGACGAGCGAGAACAGCATTGGCGCGGCGAGCCGCAGCACGACCACCACCACCGCAAGACCCAGTGCGATCACACCGATAGAGCGCTTGAACAGACGCGCAGAGGCTTGCGGATCGGCACGATGACGCGCGGCGAACGTCGGGAACAGATACTGGGACATGGCGATCGCCGCATCGGCGAGCAGCATCTGTGCAAGCCGCGACGACATCTGATACGCGCCCAGTTGCGCCGGTCCCAACAGTTTGCCGACCATCACCTTGTCGAACTGGTTGAGCACCAGATTGACGACGCTTCCCGCCCAGATCCAGCGGCTGAAGTTGATGTAATGACCAATGCCCGACCAGCGCAGACGAATCGGCGGCCGCGGTTTCATCGTGGCCCACGTAAGCGTGGTCTTCAGTGATTCGCCGACAATCATCCCGATCAGCAACGAATAGGCGCCTGCGCCGGAGAGCGCTAACGTGAGGCCGATGCAGCAATCGAGGAATGCCGCCGACACCTCGATACATGCCACATGCTGAAAGCGCCGCTCGCGCTGCATGACGTAATACGACGGCGACGCAATACCGCGCAATAGCGGCAGGAGCGCCCCGAGTTGCAACAGCAGCAGCGCACCGCCCAGATGGAACTGGTTGTTCATCAATGGCGCGATCGCGACCAGCACTGCGCCGACCAGCACGCCGCGGGTGGCGAGCGTCGTCCAGACGGAGCCGAGTTCATCACGCGTCGGCGCAACCGGGCCTTGGATGACCGCCTGCGACAGACCGGTATCCGACAGCGCTTCGCCGATCGCAACCGCGAACAATGCGACGCTCACGCTGCCGATCGCCTCCGGCCCGAGAATTCGGCCGATCATGAGAAATTTCACCGCCACGAGGCCGCGCAACAGCACCTGCTGCAACAGCACCCACGTCGCAGCGCTGGAGCTCAGCCCCCCTCTGACCGAGAACGCAGGTAGTCTCAACGTCCGCAATCTTTGTCCCCTTTTTTCGCTTTGCGTCGTAATAAGCGCGTCGCTCCATCGAAGGCCACGCATCCGTCCCTCAAGGTAACCCGCGGCGTTCGCCTGCGGACGCCAACTGCCAGGCAGATTCGGCCCACATGTGGCCGACGACGACCTGTGCTGCGCGCGCACGTCACCGGCTGCGCCCGCGTTAGGCCGCCTGCGAGACGAGGCCTCGCAGAACGGTTTCCAGTTCCACTTCGCCCTTGACGATGTCGGCTTCCTCGCCTTCGAAGGCGATCCAGCCTTCATTGAACCCGTCGAGCATGCGCATACGCGGCAACGGTTCCTTCATGCCTTGGGACCGGAACAGCGCGCTCCATGTTTCGCGCGCCACCACCTCCGCTCGCACCGGACGACCGAGCACCTGGGCAAATGCCTCGGCCAGATCGTTCGGGCTCACACGTCGCGGCCCCTCCAGCTCGACGACACGCGCGCCGCGCCACGTTTGTTGGAGCAGTTGTGCGGCAACGCGACCAACGTCCGCGGTCGCGACCATCGGCACAGCCTTGTTGAGCGGCTGCAGAAAGCTGCGGATCATCCCATTGTCCCGAGCCGGCGCAACGTCCCATGCGGCGTTTTCCATGAACCAGCCGGGACGCAGGAATGTCACGGGCATCGGTAAATCGCGAAGCGCCTGCTCCAGCAGCGTACGTTGCATGAGCAGATTGGTCTCGGTGGCCTGCGCGCCGATCGTCGACAGGCAAACAACCTTGGCTGATGCCGCCGACTGAAGCGCCCCGCGTACGGCGTCAATGACAGCACGTGCCTCGGGAAAGCCCGGCGACGGGTCGAACTCGGACGGCGGCAGAATAAAGACGCCTTGCGTGCCCTCGAAAGCAGCGGCAAGGGACGCCGCGTCGTCCATGTCCGCTGTCACCACTTCACACCCGCGCTCAGCCCACGAACGTGCCCGAGCGACATCGCGTACCACCGCACTTACCGGCTGGCCCGCTGCGAGCAACGTGCGCGCCACCGCACCGCCGACCTTTCCTGTTATCCCTGTGATTGCATACATTGCAGTTTCTCCTTGCGTAGATAGATGCGTTCCGATCGCTGGCCGTTGCTCAGGCGTGCTGCAAGCCGTGATACAGCCCCTGCTCGAACTGTCCGTACAGATCCACCACACGAGGGTCGTAGAACGGCAGGATCTGCGTGAACAGCGTGCCGGCCACCTTCCTGACCGGATCAACCCAGAAATAGCTGTTCAGCAGTCCCGCCCAACTGATGCTGCCCGCGCTGCGGCCATGCGGACCCGGCCGTGTGTTGATGTCGAAAGAGAACCCCCACTTGTGAGGCGTTCCGGGAAATTGGTCGAAGCTGTTCGACCACGCCGGCTGCGCCGTCTTCATTTCGGTTACCTGAAGATCTCCGATCTGATTCTGGAAGATCGTCGCAACGGTGTCGGCACGCAGGACCCGCTCGCCGCGGTACGTCCCACCGTTCACGAGCATCTGCAGGAACGCCATGTAATCGCGCGGCGTGCTGAATGCACCGCCGCCACCCATCAAGAACTCGGGCCGCTGGTTGATCTCGAACGGAGCGGGCTTGAGCGATCCGTCGGGTTGCCGGTTGTGCATTGTTGCCACTCGCCGCTTCTGCGCACCGCTGATCAGAAATCCCGAATTGCTCATGCCGAGCGGCATGAAAATGTGCTCCCGGAAGTAGACCTCCAGTGACTGATCGGTCACCGCCTCAACAAGCTTGCCCACCCGGTCCGTGCTTTCCAGTTGTACGAGCTCTGCGCGCACCTGCGCACGAGTGACAGTCGAGCTGGATTCCTGAGCGTATCCAGCGACGGGAAAGGCGATGGCTGCCGCGATGGCAAGTGCGAGACGGCGGGTATTCATGGCGATGCTCCTTTGGGTCGTTGAGGTTGAACCTCCTGTTGGGATGCATTGTGGGTAAACACGACAAGAAACTAAATGACACGAATGACACTTGTAAAATGACTGACAGTTACTAATGAGTCGAAGCCGTCCCGCGTGCTATGTTGGCGTTCGACTGAACGTCTTCTGACCATTAAATGACCGGGAAGCAGCGCCAATGAGATCGTCCAGCGAGAATCTCTCTAGCGGTATCAGCGTATTTGCTGCCGTCGTCGATGCGGGGACGTTCGCTGCCGCCTCCGAAGTGATGGGTATGTCGCCACCTGGGGTGAGCCGGGCAATCGCTCGACTCGAAAGGCGGCTAAAAATACGGCTCTTCAATCGGACGACCCGCGCCGTTTCCCTGACTGAAGAGGGCCGACGGTTCTACGAGCAGGTCATGCCGCACTTAAGGGGAATGGAGGAAGCGGCGGCAGCCGCGACAGTGCGCGGGAAGCTGCGAATCAATCTTGACCCGGTTTTTTCGCGAATCATCCTGGGCCCGAAGCTCGACGAATTCATGGATGCGCATCCTGAGCTTGAACTCGAGTTCATGGCGAGAGATCAGCTCGGTGACCTCATCATGGACGGCTTCGATCTGGCCTTGCGATTCGGCGAACCTCGCTCATCCAGTCTGATTGCGCGCAAGCTCCTTGACACCGCGATTGTCACTGTCGCCTCGCCCTTGTACCTCGCTCGCCGAGGGCGGCCAGCGGAGCCACAAGAGCTGGGGCGCGGGGTGCACAGGTGCCTCGAATTCCGGAACCCGGAAACCGGAAAGCCGTATCCGTGGGAGTTTCATCGCAAGCGCAAAAAGCTTGTTGTCGAAACGAATGGACGGCTTACGGTGAATGATCCGAGCGCACTCCTCAACGCGTGTCTGGCTGGCTCCGGCGTCGCGCAGATGCTTCTGCTCGGAGCCGAGCACCTGATCCGGGAGGGACAGCTCATTAATCTGTTCCCAGACTGGCCGGATGAGCGCTTCCCGCTCTATGCGTACCATCCATCCCGGCACCACATGCCGGCCAAGACAAGAGTGTTTCTTGACTTTATCGTCGCTCTGACGAGTACGCGTTAGCAAGTTGAAATAGGCCGGTTGTCGCGATGCCGTGCGAATCTGGAACGATGCTGACGTCGACTGTCGCGAGTCGAACTTGAATCCGCGGTCTGGCACGCCGCAGTTCGAGAGTCAGCCCCGCCCGGGATTCGTCCGCGCATCCGACTGACAGATAGCACGTCTGTTACCTGGCGGCAGGCCGACTTTCGTATAGATATAGTTCGATCGGCTATTCGTGTTGTTCGACGCCTGCCCTTGTCTACTGCCGCGTGAGCGCACGACGATGCGTGATCCAGCTACGTCACCCTACTGAAACGCATTTCCGAGCGTCGCTGTCAGGCTATTCCGCCCGGGTACCCCGGCTCGCGTGAGTTCCAGGTTGACGAAGATTCCTGGACCTTGTGGACTATTGACGACGTGGTCGCGGATGAGCAGCGGCACGATCTGTTGATCCATCGCCTGCGCGTTACTCACGTCGCTGCCTCCACTCACCCACGGCCCGTCGTACTCCATTTGTGGCTCCTCGGGTACGATCCCGTACTCGGCGGATACGACCTTTCCGGTCTTGAGGCTCGACGACGCGGCGTATTGCAGTCCGGAAGGATTGCAGTAAGAGGACATCCATCCTTCCTCGATCGGCTCCTCGGTATACCGAACGCGCGTGATCACCAGGAAGTCGTGAAGGGCGTCGAGCGTCATGTTCCGAATCACCTGCAGATCGATCAGGATGACCTGCCGGCCGTTGGTGTAGTAGACGAAGCGCATCGCTGTGGGGCCAAACTCCACGGTGCTCACGTTGTAGCCGCCTTCAACCGGCGTGAAGGTATTCTGACGCTGGCCGACGAGCACCAGGTACCGCTCGCGCAGTAAGGAGAGCATGCGAATGATCTCGTCCAACGTAAGCGCGTGAAAGCACGGTAACGCTGCCACTTGAGCGGGAAGCCTGAGCTTGGCCATGGGTCGCCTCCTTGTAAAGGGTTGCTGAATCCGGATCACGACGTCAACCTCGCGTATTCGGCCTGAGCGCAGCGCCCACGGTGTCAGCGTCGCGACCGACGGTGCCGACGATGGATTCCGGTCAGGACAAAGTGATGCGGCTGACGCAGCGAGGATGATCTGCGACCAACGTTGCCCAAGCGTTCCCCAAGGCGGTTCAGCGCACACGCGGAGGTGCACATAACCAGACCAGTGCAATGCCGGCGAGGGCAATGCCGGCCATGACCGACATTCCGGTGTAGGTGGGGGTGTAGCAAGCTGCGCGCGAATTTCTATCATTCGCCTCGCAGTCATAGGGCACATCGGAACATCCGCCAGCGGGTCAGTGATGTTTCTGATGTACCGCGAGCAACTGCCGGTGGCGTGCTTCGGTTTCGTCATCGGCGGGGAACATGCATTCCAGGCGTAGTTCCTGCGCCACGACGTTCTGCGGTGCGCCCACAGTCGTGACCATCGAGAAATATCGAAGCACGACTCCCTCGCTGACGAAACCCAGCGGAATGACGGGCATCGTGGGCGCGGCGGGCGGCCCCTGATGCGTGTTCCAGTCGCGCGGCACGTCTGGATAGGCAAGCAACTCGTCGAGCAGACGCCTGGTGCCGGCATCGACCATGTGACCGACCGATTCTCGATATACGCGCTGCAGCAAGCTTCGCGAGACCGTGTCCCAATCGGCCACGAATGGGCGCATGCCCTGTGGATCGAAGATCAGATGCAGCATGTTGCGCGGACCTTCGCGCGAGGCCATGTCGATGAAACAGTCGAAGAAGCGCGGCGCGGCCTCGTTGGTCATCAGAACGTTCCAGTGGCGATCCATGACGATCGCCGGAAACGGCTCATGCTGGCGAACGGTATCTGCTCGGCGCTGAACCCCGCTTCGAGGAAGCGTCTCTGGTCCGATTCGGCCAGGCGGCCGCGCTTTTCTATCAGCGTGCGCGCCAATGCCGATAGTGCGGCCAGTCCGGCGTCATCAGGCAAGATGCCGTGCCGGATCGCGTCGACGTCGGCGGGATGCACGCCCTCCTTCAACGCGAGCGCCGTGTGAAACGCGACCGGCCATTCGCTGGCGTTCGCGACTGCGTTGGTCAGCAACAACGTTTGAATCTGCGGCTCG
Source organism: Paraburkholderia lacunae (assembly GCF_003353175.1). Lineage (GTDB taxonomy): Bacteria > Pseudomonadota > Gammaproteobacteria > Burkholderiales > Burkholderiaceae > Paraburkholderia > Paraburkholderia lacunae. The sequence goes on from NZ_QHKS01000022.1 coordinate 125,116, forward strand.
GTCAGGCTGCTCGCATGCACGCGCTGGAACAGGCCGATGAACCCGTTGATCAGCACCGGTGAAGCGGCCATCTTGGCGGCGATGTTCGGGATCAGGCCGAACGCCTGTAGAAGTTGCTGGAGCACGGGCTTCGATTGCGCGGGAGCAGATTCGATCGTGTGAACGGGATAGCTGGACATGGTATCGCCTTGGCGGTGAGCGCTACCGGAATGGTGGCGCGACAGCCGAAGAGTAGCGGCGCTCGTTCCTTGCGCCAATTACATCCCATGTAATCATCGCGCGGCGAAGCACGGCGGGCGTCGCGTGGATGCGTCGTGCAAGACGACCCGGAATCCAGCCGCGTCTTGCCCTTCTCTATCGTGCGCTGATGGCCTGGCCAAATGACGGGTGTCGAACGCTGATCCGACGTCGAAACGAGTGCGACATGAATTGCGCCAGAGGCCGCTTCTGGCCCGCCCCCTGCGTGATGCGGTCGACCCTGGCCGGCCCGGAGCCGCCGCTCAAATTCCGCAACAGCGGGCTCTTACGAAGCGTCCCTCAACCGCATCTTCTATCGCATAAATTTTTTCCCGTGCAATAATCTTCGTTCTCATGTGACTGGCGCATACAGATAGGGCACTATCGGGGAGCATGAGGTCTTTAGCCGCCGCGCGCCTGGGCATTACCTACTATCTTTGGAGAGGGGTTATGCCTGATTTTGCAAATCTGTTCATGTTCGGTCTTGTAGCGTTGGGAATGGTTTTAACGCCTGGACCAAACATGATCTATCTGATTTCCCGTTCAATTTGCCAAGGTAAACGCGCAGGCCTCATTTCGTTGGGAGGCGTTGCTCTGGGCTTTGTGTTCTACATGCTCTGCGCGGCATTCGGAATTACGGCTTTCGTATTTGCGGTACCTTACGCATACGACACGCTTCGCTTTGGCGGGGCTTTATACCTTCTATATCTTGCCTGGCAAGCGGTTAAGCCTGGGGGACGGTCTGCGTTCGCAGTGCGCGACCTACCGGTCGATACCCCTAGAAAGCTCTTTAGCATGGGGTTTATCACTAACCTGGCGAATCCGAAAATCGCCGTCATGTATCTGTCTCTGCTTCCCCAATTTATTACGCCGGGACATGGCAGCGTTCTCACCCAGTCGCTGGCGCTCGGTAGCGTTCAGATTTCAATCAGCCTCGCTGTGAATGCGATTATCGCCATGATGGCCGGATCGATATCTGCCTTTCTGTCTGGACGCCCGCTGTGGCTATTGGTGCAACGTTGGTTGATGGGGAGCGTTTTGACAGGTCTGGCGGTGCGCATGGCGTGTGAATCCAGGAAATAGTGGCACTTTGCCGATACCTTGGTGGAGCTGACGCACAGTTCATCGGGTTCCGACGGGAACATTGCGCCCCAACGTGCCGCGCCCGCGGCACAGATTCGACAAGTGCTCATCCTCAGGCGGTTCGTTCAACCCGTTCCGGCATCCATCGGAATCGTCACTGACGCAGCGGGCTGACGCCGGTATCGGAGGAGCACGCTTTCCGCAAAACCGGTCTACTTCTTTCTCGAACGCTACATGCGTGCTTACGAAGCGGAATGGGCCGCTTTCGTCCAAGCCGTCAAGGATGAGGCTGCCATGCCGGTCACCCTCCAGGACGGCATCGCGGCACTCGCCTGCGCCGAGGCCGCGACGCGCTCCGCGCGAACCGGGGAAACCGCGACGATCACGCAGAACATGCTCACGGCACGTAAACCTCGATGCCGGACAGAGGAAAGGTCTCGCAGACTGCAGGTTGCCGGTCGTCCCACATGCTGGTGCTGACAATGGCAGTCGCTTCCATGACGATCTCCCTTCAGGTGAAGGGAGTGCCAGTCTGCGCCGACCACCGGGAGCGATAACCGGTAGAGTCGAGATGTGGCGCGGTAGCGGTAGGTTCGGTTTGTCTGTTGCCGCCCCTTTCGTCTGGCGGTGCCCGAGTAACCTCACCCTAACCCCGTTTCCACACCCCGCTCATCGAACC